>UCBZ01000032.1 GCA_900470775.1 Hyphomicrobiales bacterium
GCGCGCGAAAAGGGCGCGATTGGTTCAAAGCGCATGGCTTGCCAATTCCTCAGCCCTGAAAAGCACCAGAGAACGGGTGAAACCGAATCAGATCGCCAGGATGGAGGTCTCCGCATTCGGCGGCGATCTCGGCAAGCCCGTCCGCGAGGGCGAGCGGGCGAAGCTGTGCCGCGCCGCCCTTGCCGATGATCTCCGCCCTCGCCTCCTCGCCCTTGTCGGATACGATCCGCGCGGGGACAAATTCCGTACGACCCGGGCGCCGCGCAAACCCCGCCGTGATGGCCAACGGATAGCCGATGTGCGGACGATGAGGCCGTCCCTGCAGAGCCCCCACCATGGCTTGTCCCAGGATGAGCCAGGACACGAAGCTTGCAACTGGATTGCCGGGGAGCCCGAGATACGCCGCCGGGCCGATCCTGCCCACGATCGCCGGTTTGGCTGGCTTGAGGGCGATCTTCAGCATCCGACCGCTCCCTCCTGCGTGTCTCAAGGCAGCAAGGCTATGGTCCTCTTCGCCGACCGAGGCCCCTCCGGTGGTGATCACGAGATCAGAACGCTCCGAAAGCATCCTCAGCCGTTCTGCAATCTCCGCACGCGAGTCTGGTGCCCGGCCGCCGTCGATCGCATCGTGCCCCGCTTGGCCAATCAGCGACAGCAGCATGGGGCGGTTGGAGTCATAGACCGCTGCGCCACTCAGCATGGCGCCCGCATCCCGCAGTTCATCGCCGGTGGAAAGAACGGCTACGCGCAGCCTGGACATGACCGCAACGGTTTCCGCGCCCTGAGCGGCGAGCATGGCGACATGGCGAGGATCTAACTTGATGCCGGGCTTCAGGAGCGGTTCGAGCGGCTCGATATCCTCTCCTTGATGACGAATATTGTCACCGGGCGACATGCGGCGCGCCAGAACGATCGATGCACCCTCGCGTTTGACATGCTCCTGCATCACGACGGCGTCCGCGCCCTCCGGCATCGGAGCGCCCGTGAAGATGCGGGCAGCCTTCCCGGCCGATAAGCGCTGGCCGCAACGCCCGGCGGGCACACGATCCACGATCTTGAGACGCGTGCCTTCAGACAGGCCTGACGCCGCGACCAGGGCATAGCCGTCCATGGCCGATTGGGTGAAGGGGGGTGAAGCAATGTGCGCCACGAAGGTTTCGGCCAGGATCCGTCCAGCGGACTCGTTCAGCCTTACGGTTTCGCCTCGCGAAAGCGTCCTGGCGCACGCGATCGCGGCGGCGCAAGCATCAGCGATGGACATAAGCGTATTGCGGGAGACCTCGTCAACGACGGCGTCCATGGTGTCTCCCTGTTGCATGAGTGGCATCATCGACGCACCGGTCTCAAGCACGTCGATCCGGGGCAGTGCCCGGAATCGTCGAGACTGCCTTCGCAGTCAGTCCGACGTCGAAACCGCCGATTGGTCCCGCTGAGACTGCCACAGGATGCTTGACCTGAGGCTAGAATTCCCGAGTTCGGTGCGAGCGTCGTTGATGGAAATCAAACAAGAGAGAGGCATGCCCGTCTCGTACGCGTCCCCGCGACGTTTCCGGCCATTCTTTTGTCAGCGACGACCTTAAACGGCAGCCGCCGGCGCGGAACGCTTGAACGTGTGAAGGTAGTCTGATCACGCCGCCTGAAGCTGCTCGGCAGCCATTTTGCCAGAACGGCTGTCGCGAGCGACCTCGAAGCCGAGCTTCTGGCCTTCTTGCAGATCACGCATTCCAGCGCGCTCGACGGCGGAGATGTGAACGAACACATCCTGGCTGCCATCATCAGGCTGAATGAAGCCGAAGCCCTTGGTGGAATTAAACCATTTCACTGTGCTGGTGGTCACGAAAAACCTCCTTTTTTGCAAGATCTGTTGTTCGCCGAACGAATGTTAAGCCAGTTCAGAACGCTATCGAAAGGGAATATTTATCAGAATCGCGCAAAACGCGAAAACAACAACGGCTTTCCAAACAAATTTGGACGCAAATTAATCTACGTTGTCGTCCGCATCATCTAAGCAGTTTGTCTATCTATTCTTTGTATACGCATTGAGCGCGGCAGATCTGGAATGAGTGGATCGACAGGGTGATATGGGGCCGCGGCCAAGACGAGCTTGCACCCATTCTGGCCTGTATGCCTCTTTGCCATAGGCCAGAACTGACCGATGCCGGTGCCTGTGAGCGATCGGCGGCAAAACGCGAGAACAGCTTGATCTGCCGCAAGGCGCACTGACGCCCAACGCTTTCCTTGGGGTGTCTCAAGCCCAGGAGAAGTCTCCCATGCCGTATGCGACACTGATGGTCCCTGTCGACGACAGCGAGACATCCACGGCACGGATCGCGTTCGCCTGCGAACTTGCCGAGCATTTCGGCTGCAGCCTGCTCGGCGTGGCCGCCCGCCGGCCCAAGGCGCCGTTCATCGAGCCGAACGCCACGATGGCGGCGGTACGCGAACTCGTGGCTGCGGAGATGGAGAAGGCCGAAGCTTCGCTACAACGCGCAGAAATGCGTTTCCGCGCCCTGATCGGCCCACGCAATATCCTGAGCGAATGGCGCTCGACATTGACGAATCTGACGACGATCGTCGCCGCTGAAGCGCGCGCTGTGGATCTCATCGTCATCGGACGCAGTCGGCCCGGCACCACCACCCCCTCCTACGCTATGGACCCGGGCGATGCGCTGATGGGCGCCGGCCGGCCGGTCCTCGTCACCCCGCCCGATGTGCCGGCCGAGGCGGTCATGTCTCATGTCGTCATCGCCTGGACAGACAGCCGCGAGGCCAGGCGGGCGGTCGTCGACGCGATGCCCTTCCTGCAGGCGGCCGCCCAGGTCACGGTGCTGGAGGTCTGCGGCAGCGACGATATCGGGAATGCCGGCGCGGGCACGGCCGACATCGTGGCTTTTCTGGCTCTCCACGCCGTCGCGGCCGAGGCTGCCGTCCTTCCGGCTGTCGGCCTGTCCATCGCCCAGCGCATCATGGCCTTCGCGCGGGATGAGAAGGCGGGCCTGATCGTAATGGGCGCTTACGGCCATGCGCGGCTGGGGGAATGGGCCTTCGGCGGCGTCACGCGGGAGATGCTGGAAACCAGCCCGGTCTGCCTGCTCCTCAGTCGCTGAAGGACACCGGGCGCCGGTACCTGCGCAGTAACGATCCGATGTAGCGTGGGAAAAGCTCACCAGCCCCTCGCGGTGACGCGAGGGGCTGGGGTTCGATGATCGAAGCAGAACGCTCAGTGAGACAGGAGGCAGGGGATCGGCGTCGAGTCCAAGAGATCCTGCGTCACGCCGCCGAACAGCCATTCCCGCATCCGGCTGTGACCATAGGCGCCGGAGACGATGAGGTCGGCGCCCTCCTGCTCGGCGAAACCGGTCAATTCATCGACGACGAACCTGGTCGGTTCGGAGCGTATGGTCGCGCGGCTGGGCACGCCGTGACGCTGCAGATGATCGGAGACGTCCGCCGCGCCCTGTGCTCCGGCGTCCGGACCGATCGCCAGGACGAAGACCCGCTCGGCCCGCTTCAGCAGGGGCAGCGCATCCCAGACCGCCCGCCTGGCCTCGCGTGTGTCCTTCCAGGCAATGACGACGTGCTTGCCCGACAGATGCTCCTTGCGTGGTGGAACGACGAGGATCGGCCGCCCGAGCCCCATGACGAGATCGCCGGGGGAGATCGCCATGCGGCCATGGCTGGCATCGTCGGGACCCTGTCGACCGACCACGACGAGATCGGCTGCCCGAGCCTGCTCCAGGGCGAAAGAATTCGGATACGTGAGCGCGCAGCGCCAGTCGATGTCGTTGATCGTGCCGGCAGCGCGGCGGAACACGGTCTCGGCCTTGGCCAGATTTTCCGCAGCCTCGCGCTTCGCCTGCTCGATGATCGCCGGATCGATCGCAATCGCACCATCGCCGTAATAGGGCACAACGAATTCCTCGGCGGCGACGCCGATCAGCCGGCTCGAGAACGTGCTGGCGAGGGATGATGCGAGCTTGACGCTGTCGGCGGCATCCACGCCGAGGTTCAGCGTCACCATGATGCTGGCATAGGTCGAAAGCTGAAGAGCCTCTTTGATCTCAGACATGAAACGTCTCCTTTGAATGCACGGGTTTCACCAGAGAAGCGTGGCTGGAGCCGGATGTCGGAGCGTTGATTCAACGCAAGGATCGGGCGAAAATCGTCGCGAGCGTCAGGCCTCGGCGCTTGCCTGCGAGACCTTGCCGAGCTTGCGAAGGCCAACGATCTTGAAGGGCAGCATCTCGCCGTCGTCCTGGCGGATCGACACGTACTCGTCGATCGCGAAGCGATGCTTGTCGAGCTTGTAGCCGGTCTCGTCATCCGCCGACGCGGCATCGTCGTAGTCGATGACCCAGGTCGCACCTCCGCTGCCACCGGCCCGATGGATCAGCCAGCCGTGCCGGTCCGGCTCGCCGGCCCAGAACCGCCTGACCCGGCATAGTTCGCGCAGATCCTGCCAGGCCAGCGGATCGATATGCCCGTCCGCATCCAGTGGCGCCGTGATGTCGTAGCCGTGGCTGGCGCTGCCCTCCGGATAGGCGGCGTTGCGTCCGAGATGAAGGGTTATGCGCTGAAGCATCGTTCGGCCTCCGGGTTGCGGCCGTCCATCGGCCGATGCGACAACCATGACGCGAGCTTCGCCGGCGCGACTTGATTCAGCGCAATGACCGGCCGCTACAGTGTGCCACGAGGTTGAACCGGACGCCGGACCGATGGCCGGCCCTCTCATTCCACGGGCGGCAGATATGAGCATCAGGAACTTCGACGCGCTGTTCGAGCCTGCCGCTATCGCGCTCATCGGTGCCAGCAACGCGCCCAAGTCGGTCGGCCGGGTGCTTGCGGACAATCTCCTGGGTGCCGGCTTCGCCGGGCCGGTGATGACCGTCAATCCGCATGAGACGGCCATCCGGTCGACACTGAACTATCGCTCGATCGGCGAACTGCCGGCCACGCCCGACCTCGCCATCGTGGCGACGCCGGCTGCCACCGTCCCGGCCATCATCGGGGATCTCGGGCGCCGCGGTTGCCGGGCGGCCGTGGTGATCAGCGCCGGCTTCGGCGCACAGGGCGATGGCGGCGACCTGCACCAGGCCATGCTGGATGCAGCAAAGCCCCATCTGATGCGGATCGTCGGCCCGAACTGCCTGGGCTTCATCTCCACGCCAAAGGGAATCAATGCCAGCTTCGCCCATCTAACGCCTCGCCAGGGCAATATCGCGCTCGTCAGCCAGTCGGGCGCGATCGTCGCGGCGATGCTGGACTGGGCCGATCAGCGCGGCGTCGGCTTCTCCCATATCCTCTCGCTCGGCGACATGAGCGACGTCGATTTCGGCGATGCGCTCGACTATCTCTGCTCGGACCGCACGACCCGCTCGATCCTGCTCTATGTCGAGAATGTCACCCATGCGCGCAAGTTCATGTCGGCAGCACGCATAGCCGCGCGCACGAAGCCCGTCCTGGTGGTCAAGGCGGGCCGCAGTGCTGCGGGCGCAAAAGCCGCGCTCTCGCATACCGGCGCACTTGCCGGAGCCGATGCGGTCTACGATGCCGCCTTCCAGCGGGCCGGGCTGCTGCGTGTCGCGGAACTCGAGGAGCTGTTCGCGGCAGCGGCCATCCTGGCCACCGGGATGCGCGTCTCCGGCGACCGGATGACCATCCTCACCAATGGCGGCGGCGCCGGCGTCATGGCCGTCGATGCGCTGGCCGCACGCGACGGCCGCATTGCCGAGCTGGGCGCCGGCACCCTGCATCGCCTGGACAAGGCCCTGCCCGGCTCATGGTCGCACGCCAACCCCGTGGACATCCTCGGCGACGCGACCGGGGAACGCTATGCCGCGGCGCTCGAGGTCTTGCTCGAGGAGCCGGACAGCGATGCGATCCTGGTCATCAACTGTCCGACCGCCGTCACCGACGGGCAGGACGCCGCGAGCGCGGTGGCGCAGGCGGTGGCGCAGGCGGTGGCGCGACATCCCGCCGTTCCCGTCCTGACGAGCTGGCTCGGCGGAACCACCGCCGAACGCTCGCGCGCGTTTCTCGCGGGCAAGACAATTCCGACCTTCACCAGTCCGGAAGAGGCGGTACGCGCCTTCACCCATCTCGTCGAATTCCGGCGCAATCAGGACCTGCTGCTGGAGACGCCGTCCGCCGGCGTCGCGATCGCGCCGGCGCAAGTCGATGCGGCGCGGCAGCTCATCGAGACCGTGCGTCGCGACGGCCGCTCCGTTCTGAGCGAGCCTGAAGCGAAGCGCCTGCTCGCCCTGTTCGGCATCCCAGCCGTCGAGACCCTGATCGCGGCCACGCCCGAGGAGGCGGGACGGCTCTTCGGCCAGATCGGCGCTCCCGTCGCGCTCAAGATCCTGTCGCCCGACATCAGCCATAAATCCGATGTCGGCGGCGTGGCGTTGAACCTGCGCTCTCAGGCCGAGGTGACGGCGGCCGCGCTTGAAATGCTCGCGCGCGTCCAACAGGCGGCGCCCGGGGCAAAGCAGCTGACCTTCACGGTCCAGCCGATGATCTCGCGGCCGAAGGCCTGCGAGCTGATCGTCGGCATCGCCCAGGACGCGACCTTCGGGCCCGTCCTGCTGTTCGGCCGCGGCGGCACGGCGACGGAGGTGATCGGCGACCGGGCGATCGGGTTGCCGCCGCTCAACTCGGTGTTGGCCAAGGACATGATCGGGCGCACGCGGGTTTCCCGGCTTCTGGCCGGATACCGCGACGTTCCGCCGGTCCCGCTCGACGCCGTCGCCGAAGTCCTGGTCCGGTTGTCCGAACTCGTCATCCATCTGCCCGATGTCATCGAACTCGACATCAATCCCCTGCTGGCCGATGCCAGCGGCGTGATCGTGCTCGATGCCCGCGTCGTGATTGGCGCGACCTCTGCATCGCACACGGCCCTCGCCATCAGCCCCTACCCGCACGAGCTTGGAGAGGACGTGACGCTGACTGACGGCGCCCGCTTCCAGATCCGGCCGATCAGGCCGGATGACGAGGTCGCGCTGTCCGAGATGGTCGCGCAATGCACGCCGGACGATCTGCGGCTACGCTTCCTGGCACCGCTCAAGACCTTCCCGCACGAGATGGCGGCCCGTCTGTCGCAGATCGACTATGATCGCGAGATGGCCTTCGTGGCCGTCGAACCCGACAGCGCCTATGGCAGCGGGCCGATCTTCGGCGTCGTCAGGCTGATCGGCGACCCCGAACGCGACACCGCGGAATTCGCAGTCCTCGTGCGCTCCGACATGAAGGGGCGCGGCCTCGGCTATCGCCTGATGTCGAAGATCGTGGCCCATGCCAAGGCCAGCGGCTTCAGACGGCTGTACGGGGATGTATTGCGCGGCAACAGGGTGATGCTCATGATGGCGCGCGAACTTGGATTTACGGCGGATGTTTGCAAGGTCGGCGAAGAGACCACGCGCATATCGATCGAAACAAGCCCCTGAGCATGTATCGGTGGAGACCATGTTCAGCATCCGCGATGTGCGAGCATGGCTATTTCTCAAGGCTTTATTCACAGTCGGCGAACACTCTTGCCGGCAGCGACGCTCAGGCCGAAGTCGGTATTCTCGACCCGGGCTGAAACCCTTGCGTCAGGAACCTTCCTCATCCGGCTCGACATGAGGCGGGCTTACGGCATGTCTAGGGCACGCAGGATGATGGCTCCTACCGCGTTGCGGGCGCATTCGTGACGGCGGGTACCGGGCCGCATGGCAATCCGACGAACCAGGATCACAGCGTCTGTCCGCCGGCCAGCGTCAGATTGCTTCCTGCTGCGTATCCTCCTGCCGGCGTTTGCGGAACTCGTCGAGCAGAAAACCATTCGACCTCGTACCCCTTCTGGTCTTTGCGGGCACGTTTGCGCTGATCGTCGTGCTCAGCGGATGGCTGATGAAGCAGGTCGGGACACAGGGGATGTTCGTAACCTCGGCGATCGTCGGTCTCGTGGACGTCGATGTGGCCACCATGACGGCGGCGCGGCTTGGCGGCGGTTCGATCGACACTGGAACCGCCGCGCTTGGGATCCTGCTTGCGCTGGCGGTCAACGCGCTGGCACGGGCCGTCTACGCGATGGCGGCCGGTCCGCTGGCTTACTCCGGGCGATTGGCAGCAGCGACCGCAGCCGGGTTACTCGTTGGCGGCAGCGTCGTCGCGATCATGTTTCACTAAGCCGGTCGTGCCCGCGGCTCCCAGCACGACGACCGCTGCCAAGCTCGTCGGACGGCAGCCTTACGAATCGCCTCCGACCTTGAAGACCTATGAGCTGATTGATCAGCCGGCCAGCTTGTCGGTCGAAGGCCGATGCGCCTGGTTTGCGCTTGAGAAGATCGTGCGACCGCGCGGACCTTGGAAATAGGACCGTAGCCAAGGGTCGTTCGACGCGATGAGGGCGGCGGCTGGACCCGTCGCAATAAGCTTGCCATGGGCGAGCGCGACAATCCTTCCGCAGGCGGCGTCCAATGTGTTGAGATCATGAGTGATCATAAAAACCGTGAGATCAAGCGTCTCCTGAAGGGTGGTAACCAGTTCATCAAACTCGCCTGCAGATATTGGATCGAGACCTGATGTCGGCTCGTCGAGAAACAGAAGTTCCGGATCCAAGGCGAGCGCACGAGCGAGCGCGGCCCTCTTGACCATTCCACCCGATAATTCTGCCGGATATTTTTCCGCCGCATCAGGCTTCAAGCCGACCATTGCAATCTTGAGCATCGCAAGCTCGTCAAGAAGCGATTCAGACAGTTGCAGATGCTCTCGCATCGGAAATTGGATATTCTGCCTTACCGTCAGGGATGAGAACAGTGCACCGTGCTGAAACATCACGCCCCAGCGTCGCTCGATTAGCCGACGCGCGTCAGGCGCCAGGGCGCCGACATCCTCGTTGAAGATTTCCACTGTACCTGTCTGGCGAGGCAGCAGGCCGATGATGGCCCGGGCCAGGACCGATTTGCCCGATCCGGACGCTCCGATCACGCCCAGGATCTCGCCGCGAAACACGTCAAGGTCGAGGTGGTCGAGAACGACTTTGTCGCCGAAGGCCACGGTGAGATCGCGCACGCGGATGACCACTTCTCGCTGATCAGGTCGGATTCGAGAAGCATCCGCTGGCGCGCTGCTTGCTAAGGAAATGAACTGTTGCATCGTCATGCCCCGCGATCGGATCAGAGCGCGACACGGTGTTGTATCGCCATACGACATTGACCCTGATCTGTCCCGGTCACTTTGCTCTGCATCAATTCAGGCGGCGCGCTGCCGAGTAAGATGGCTGGAACGGGTCGTCGCTTGGCCCGCCGGATTTAGGCATTTCGCCGTCATCTGTAGCGAAAACTCGGCGCTACTTCTTCGCGGGCGAAATGCTCTATCGGCCTGCGACAGGCCGAGCCGATGGCGGAAAGGCTGGACGCATGAAGGCCATGGTGCTGCATGCCATCGGACAGCCGCTTGTACCTGAAGATCGGCCAGATCCTCTCCCCGGCCCTGGCGAGGTCAGGCTGCGTGTCGAAGCATGCGCGGTCTGCCGGACGGACCTCCATGTGGTCGACGGCGACCTGAGCAGCCCGAAGCTTCCGCTGGTGCCGGGCCATGAGATCGTCGGGATCGTCGATGCGGTTGGGGCGGGCGTGACGGCGCTGGTCGAGGGCGCGCGCGTCGGCGTCGCATGGTTAGGCCATACCTGCGGCACGTGCTACTTCTGCGATGGCGACGCTGAGAACCTCTGCGATGCCCCGGTTTTCACAGGCTATACACGCGACGGCGGTTTCGCGACGCATGTGCTGGCGGAGGCCGATTTTGCCTACCCTCTTTCCGGTTTCGATGACCCGGTCGCCGCAGCGCCGCTGATGTGCGCTGGCCTCATCGGCTGGCGCGCACTGCGAATGGCGGGCGATGGCCAGCGGATCGGCCTCTATGGACTTGGCGCTGCCGCCCATATTCTTGCCCAGGTTTGCCGCTGGCAGGGCCGGGACGTCTACGCCTTCACCAGCCGGGGAGACACTCCAGCGCAGGCCCATGCGCTGTCCTTGGACGCGCGCTGGGCCGGGAGCTCAGATGACAAGCCTCCGGTCGAGCTCGACGCCGCGATCATCTTTGCTCCGGTTGGGGGGCTTGTTCCGAAAGCTCTGCCCGCCGTTCGCAAGGGAGGACGCGTCGTCTGTGGCGGCATCCATATGAGCGACATCCCGCAATTCCGCTACGGGCTGCTCTGGGGCGAGCGCCAGTTGCTCTCGGTCGCCAATCTCACGCGCGCCGATGCGTTGGAGTTTCTCGCAGTCGCGCCCCAGGCTGGCGTGAAAACTACGACGCGTGTCTATGCTCTCGGCGACGCGAATCAAGCCCTCGCCGACTTGAGAGTCGGCCGATATCAGGGCGCCGGCGTGATCGTCCCCTGAGGTCGACACCTCTGCACTCAGGTCAAAAGAATTATCTGCTTTGCGGCCTACCTACATCGTAGCCGCAAAGCCGGCTTCGGTGGGGGCCACTGAGGCTATCCGACTGCCTCGTTCGATGAGCGACCTGGCCGCGTCTACCACCTCCAGGGGCGCCATATCGGCGCGAACCTTCGGCCAGTCAGTGGGCGTGCCCCCTCGGGCAAGTTGAGCTGTGACCACATCCGCAGTCGCGTCCGACACGTCGCCCTGACGGGCCGACACGCGCTCGACAAGCACATCCGATGCTGCCTCGAGCCAGATTCCCCGAAACGGCACTCCGCATGCCATTGCCGTGGCTGCGATGGCGACGCGCTCGCCTTCCCGATCGAAAACGGCATCGGCGACGGCGGCGTAACCTTGCGAAAGGGTGGTGCCGGCGGCTTCACGCAGGCGCTGGTACACTTGATCCGAGACTTCGTCTCCATAGGCATCTTCCAGCAGGCGCGTCTCAGGGGAGACGCCGAACATCCGTTTGCGGATGCGATCGGACGCGATTACGCGCGCCCCCGGAACAGGCCCCAATCCCGGCGCGAGCAGCGCCGCGACCGTCGATTTGCCCGATCCGGAGAAACCGCCAATGGCCGCCAGGAGCGCGGGACGCACCTGCAACAAATCTCCGCAGAGCTCTAGATAGGCCCGCGCTTCCGCTCGCTTCCAGGCGGAGCCCAGATCCGTTGCCGAGATCTCGGAAGCCGTGACATGGGCGCGAATGGCAGCCCGCACGGCCATGAAGAACGGCAGCAGTCTGATCCCCGCCTCGTCGCCGGTTTCGTCGAGATAGCGGTTGAACACGACGTTGGCGAATTCCCGGAGTCCGTGCCGCCACAGATCCATCAGCACGAAGGCCAGGTCATACAGGACGTCGGTCGTCGCGAGGTCTTCGTCGAACTCGAGGCAGTCGAACAGGAGAGGCTGACCGTCGACCATGGCTATGTTGCGTAGATGCAGATCGCCGTGGCAGCGCCGGACACGCCCTGTCCGGGCACGCTCGTCGAGCAGTGTCGCATGTCGTGCCAGGGCCGTTCGACATGCATCATTGACCTGATCGATTTCATGGCCGGTGAAGACCGCCGTCGCGGCGAAGGCGCGTTCGTTGATCTCCAGCACCCGCTGCATACGAGCGGCGCCGGCGGGATCGGGAGCCACCTCCGCCACCTCGTGCAAGGCGGCGATGTTCCTGGCGAGCTTCCCCATATCCACCGGAGCCAGCCTCCCCTCGGCCGCGAGGTGATCGAAAGTCGCCCCATCGTCAAAGCGGTCCATTTCAAGCACGGCGTCGATGAGGGTTCCCGGGCCGTTCAATGCAAGCTGCCCGTTGGCCTCGCGGGAAATGCGATGAACGGCTCGGTAGAGCTGTGGAGCCGTCCGGCGGTTGAGGCAAAGCTCGCGTTCGCACATGAGGAGCCTGCGCTCCGGCGTCGAAAGATCAAGATAGGGAAGGTGAACCGGACGCTTCAGCTTCAGGGCCCGATTCCCGATCAACAGGACTGTCGAGATATGAGTGTGTATTGTCTTCGCAATATCCCAAGCGTCGCCGGAGCCATATTTCGACCCAAGAAAGCCTAGGATCTCACCTTGGCTGCAAGCTTCCATGGCGAGGCCTCCAAGGCAACCGATCTTGCAATCTTACAGTGCTGCGGGCGCGCGGCTTTGACCTCGATCAAGTACGGGCACGGCAGGCGGCGCTTGCTGTTTCAGCAACGGCGGGGCCACCAATGTGCTGCGCATATATCTGGAGAGGTTCAGTTAGAGCGGAAGCGGTGTGGCGCGGTAATGCCGCAACCGTACTTGCCGCGCGGCTCCGTGACCGCCTCACAGACGTCGTGGCTCGCTTTCGAGCAAGTCCTTCAACGCTCTCAGCGCATTGAGGATAACGGCGACGTCGATCGCCTCCTGGACCAGAGCCCCTTGCACGGGGTCAGGAACCCTGCCGCAGCGACGACCATCGCAGCCAGCGAAAGCCCAATCCCCGCAAGCACACTCTGCAGCGCGACACGCCGCGCCTGAACCGCGATGGATAGCGCCAGCGACACGCGATCCAGTCGGTCGACGAGCAAGACAACATCCGCCGTCTCGGTGGAAGCCGCCGAGCCATGGGCCCCCAGCGCGACGCCGACATCGACGGCAGCCAGCGCTGGCGCATCGTTGACGCCATCGCCCACCATCATAACCGGTCCAAAGCGCTTTTCGGCCGAGACCACGGCCACCTTCTCGAACGCGGACAGTTCGGCACTGACCAGATCGAGGTTCAAGCCGGCAGCGACAGAGTCCGCGATGGACTTCTTTATCGCCGGTCGCAAGCACGATGCGTCGAATGCCCTGGGCCCGCAACGTCCGCAACAGGTCGCCTGCCTCGGCGCGCAGTGTGTCCGACAGGAAAATACGGCCAGCGAGGCTGCCGTCGATTATTACGGAGACGACCAACTGGCCGTCGGATCCGGTCGGGCTGCCGCTCCCATACACGGCGCCGGCGGCATGGACATGCTGCCTTCTGTTGAGGCGGCGCAGCACCGCCGTAAATCCATCATCGCGAGATAAGCCCGACCATGTTTTGACTCAGATCGAGCCCAGCGCCGGAACAAGATATTCCCTCTAGACGTAACAAAACCTGCCCTGATTTCATCAAAGCGGGCAGATTTCGACTAATGCGACATCAGGCAGCAGATTGGGGAGGCCCCCAGGAGATCGTTGGTGGTGCCACCCAATAACAACTCCCGCATTCGACTGTGACCATAGGCGCCGCAGACGATGAGGTCGGCATTCTGCTCGCTCGCGAAGATCGCGATCTCGTCGGCCTCGTACCTGACGGTGTCGGGCCGGGTCACCGCCCGGCTCATGACGCCGTGCAGGGCCAGATATTTGCTGACGTCTGGCGCTCCTGATCCTCGGCTCCAGCTCCAACCGACAGCACAGTGACTGTGTCCGCTTCCTTGAGAAACGGCAGAGCATCCCAAACGGCGCGCCGCGCCTCTCTTGTGCTCTTCCATGCGACCACAACATGCTTGGCGGAAATGTGCTCGATCCCAGGCGGGACGACGATCAGCGGCCGGCCCAGTTCCATGACAATATCGCCCGGAGACAGCGCCATTCGACCCTGGCTCGCATCATCCAGTCCTTGGCGGGCCATGACCAGGATATCTGCGGCGCGGGCCTGGTCGAGAACAAAGCGGCGGGGGCTGCCGATGGTGCAGCGCCAATCGGTCTCGTTCAGACTGCCAGCGTGTCGCCGAAACAGCGTTTCTGCTTTTGCGATATTCTCGGCAGCCCTGCGTTTGGCATCCTCGATGAGGATCGCATCCAGGCTCTCCGTTCCTTCGCTGATATAGGGCACGACGCACTCCTCCGCAGCGATGCCGATCAGGCGGCTTTTGAAGCGCTCGGCCAGCGACGCCGCCAGCTTGACCCGATCCTCGGCACCGACGCCAAGATTGAGCGGCACCATGATGCTGGCGTAGGCAATATCCTTTGCGCTCGAAGCTGCGCTCATTGAAATCTCCCTGAAATGAGTGGTTTTCGTAAGGAGATCATCCGCCATCCCAAGTCCGAGACATTGATTTGGGACAAAATCTACAGTGGGACCTGTTTCGTGTCTCGGGCAGAAAAACACGTCCCGGCGCCCGGCTTTACCTGCCGAACGAGGCGAAACGCACTCGGTTCGCTCGGAAAACGGAGGCTCGACCGGGTTGTAGCGTGATGGCCTGCACCATGACGACAAATACTTCTCTCGGGTGAAGTTTGGATGCGAGCAACGTCGAGCGCATCCGCCAGGCGGTACAATTGATCTGGCGCAAGGACGCGATTCCACCCTCCGGCATGATCCTCGAAAGCAAAGGAGGATCTCATGCTAAACGGTATCAAAAGCGTTCTCGTGGCCATCACCGAGGAAGGCCGTCACGAAGAAGGATTCGCGCTGAGCTACGCACTCTCGCTGGCGCAGCAAGCGAACGCACACCTGACCGTGCAGGCTGCGGCGAGCCGCTTCTCGATCCCCTATTCGATGGTCGGCGATTTTGGCCAGCAGATCATTTCGACGGAGAACCGGCGCATAGCGGCGCTTGCCGAGGAGCTTGCCGTCAAGGCGAAGGTCGATGCCGACCTCGCCGGCGTCGTCTGCGCCGTCGAGAGCCCTCAGCTAGACTACAGCAACCTTACCCTCCGCTTCCTCGACCATGCCCGTGTGCATGACCTCTCGATCCTGGATGCCGAACGCGCGACTGTCGACATGGATCGAGGGTTGATCGAGTCAGCCCTTTTCGAGAGCGGTCGGCCCGTCATCATCGTTCCCCCGGGCCGTCCCAGCTTCTCAGCCAATCGCATCGTGATTGCGTGGGATGGAAGTGCTTCGGCGACCCGCGCTACGGCGGACGCATTGCCGTTCTTGCGGGCGGCTGAGGCCGTCGAAATTCTTTCGATCGTCGGCGAAAAGGATCTCTCGACATCGGTTCCCGGTGCCGATCTCGCTCCTCATCTTTCGCGGCATGGCGTCAACGTCAGCGTCAGGACCATCCCCGTTCTCGAGAAAGGCGACGTCGTCGACACGATCCAGCACGCGGCGGCGGAGTTTCGTGCCGGGCTTTTGGTCTCGGGTGCCTACCGGCACTCTCGCCTGCGGCAATGGTTGCTCGGCGGCGTGACCCAGTCCCTGCTGAAGAACGGGCATATGCCGCTTTTGATGTGCCATTAGCGGGAAGACAGGGAATGCAGGGCTGGATGCCTTTGTCGACCAGCGCCTGGCGGAACGCGGCGCTGTCGTAGCCGCGATCGGCGATCAGGGTCTTGCCGGCGGCAGGGCAGCGAGCACGAGGCTTGCGCCTTTGTGGTCGTTCATCTGGCCTTCCGAAAGCAGCAGGATGATCGGGCGGCCTGCGCCGTCGCAGACGGTGTGGCGCTTGGAGTTCAGCCCGCCCTTGGTGCACCCGATACGACGGGGAAGAGCCCCTTTTTGAGCAGACTTGCCGCCGTGCGATGCGCCTTCAGATGCGTCGTATCGATCATGATCCGCTCCGGTCTGGGCCCTTCGCCGGCAAGGCCTGCGAAGATCCGATCGAAGACGCCAAGCCGGCTCCAGCGGATGAAGCGGTTGTAGAGCGTCTTGTGCGGTGTTTGATCCCGGATTTTGATGGTGCGATCTTTTCCATCGGATGGAAGGAGGCACCATGGGTCAGGTTCTGCACGGGAGCGCCACAACGACGGAGGCGATCCATCGAGCGATACAACATAGTCAAGTGAGCCTGAGGGTGGCAAAGCGCTACGGCATCAACCAGAAGACCGTCGCGAAGTGGAAGAAGCGGGCCTCGGTGGCTGATCTGCCGACGGGCCCGCAGCAGCCGGCTTCGACGGTTCTGTCAGCCGAGGAAGAGGCGATCGATGCTTAAGCCGTCGGCGCGCGTTCGGCAGCCGATTCAAGGCGCCTAGCATCCAGACGGCACATCTCCTCGCCGGAGAAGGCGCGCGAGCGTGTGAGGAAGCGCTGCTCCGTGCCGTTCTCGAGCGAGAACATGCCGCCTCGCCCCTTCACCACATCGATGATCAATTGGGTATGCCGCCAGACTGCGAATTGCAATCCGCTGATATAGACCGGAGCACCGCCCACCTCTCCGAGCTTCACGTCATGGTCGCCGATGATGAAGTCGTTCTGCGGGTAGCACATCGGCGAGGAGCCGTCGCAGCAGCCTCCCGATTGATGGAATAGGACAGGGCCGTTCTCCGCCTGCAGCCGCGCGATCAGGTCGAGCGCGGCGGGCGTGGCCGAAACCTGCTCGATGGCATGCTCGCTCATGTCGAAGCCTCCTGCATCTGGAGCCGCCGCCGGCATCATCTTCCCATGACGGATCGCGAAAGCCCGGCACGATGCGGTGGCGACGGGCGCCCTCGATCGTGCCGGAAAGTCGGCCCTGCTTCAGGCCTCGGGGAGATATCAGAAGAAGCCGAGCTTCTTGGGCGAATAACTGACCAGCATGTTCTTGGTCTGCTGATAGTGGTCGAGCATCATCTTGTGGTTCTCGCGCCCGATGCCCGACTGCTTGTAACCACCGAAGGCCGCATGGGCCGGGTAAGCATGGTAGCAGTTGGTCCAGACGCGGCCGGCCTGAATGGCACGTCCGAAGCGGTAGGCGCGATTGCCGTCGCGGGTCCATACGCCGGCGCCGAGACCGTAGAGCGTGTCGTTGGCGATCGATAGCGCCTCCTCGTCGTCCTTGAAGGTCGTCACCGAAACCACCGGCCCGAATATCTCCTCTTGGAAGACCCGCATCTTGTTGTGCCCCTTCAGGACGGTCGGCTTGACGTAGTAGCCGCCCGCCAGATCGCCCGGCAGTTCGTTGCGCTCGCCACCGATCAGCACCTGCGCGCCCTCCTGCCGGCCGATGTCGAAATAGCTCAGGATTTTCTCGAGCTGTTCCGACGAGGCCTGCGCGCCGATCATCGTCGAGGAATCGAGCGGGTCGCCCTGCTTGATCGCCTCGACGCGCTTCAAAGCCTTTTCCATGAAGCGGTCGTAGATGCTCTCATGGATGAGCGCTCGGCTCGGGCAGGTGCAGACCTCGCCTTGATTGAGCGCGAACATGACGAAGCCCTCGATCGCCTTGTCGAGAAAGTCGTCGTCCTCGACCGCGACGTCCTTGAAGAAGATATTGGGGGACTTGCCGCCGAGCTCCAGCGTCACCGGAATCAGGTTTTGGCTGGCATACTGCATGATCAGCCGGCCGGTCGTGGTCTCGCCGGTGAAGGCGATCTTGGCGATGCGGCTGGACGAAGCCAGCGGCTTGCCGGCTTCCAGGCCGAAGCCGTTGACGATGTTGAACACGCCCGGCGGCAGGATGTCGGCGATCAGCTCCGCGAAGACGAGGATCGAAGCCGGCGTCTGCTCGGCCGGCTTGAGCACGACGCAGTTGCCGGCGGCGAGCGCCGGGGCGAGCTTCCACACCGCCATCAGGATCGAGAAGTTCCAGGGAATGATCTGTCCGACGACGCCGAGCGGCTCGTGGAAGTGATAGGCGACGGTGTCGTGGTCGATCTCGGAAAGGCCACTTTCCTGCGCGCGGATCGCGCCAGCAAAGTAGCGGAAATGATCGATCGCCAGCGGCATGTCGGCGGCGGTCGTTTCACGGATCGGCTTGCCGTTGTCCCAGGTCTCGGCTTGCGCGAGCAGATCGAGATTGTCCTCCATCACCTGCGCGATCTTGTTGAGGAGCAAAGCCCGTTCGGCGGCGCTGGTGCGACCCCAGGCGTCCTTGGCGGCGTGGGCGGCATCGAGCGCCGCCTCGATGTCCTTGGCATCCGAACGCGCGATCTCGCAGAGCAGTCGGCCGTTCACCGGCGAGGTGTTCTCGAAATAGCGCCCCGAGATTGGCTCGGCCCATTTGCCGTTGATGAAATTGCCGTAGCGCGCCTTGAACGGCGTCGCGGACGAGCGGATGAATTCTGGCTTGTTCATGGTGTCCTCCTTGTCGGCGCCTTGAGGCCGCGCCCTGAGAAGGAGGATCGGCCCTATCCAGCGCCGCTGTCAGGATCGAATCCGCATTTTTGACAGCAGGACTGTCTCAGCTTTGCGACAGATTGCGGAAGAGATCGCTGAGTTAGCCTTATCGGGCGCGTTCAAACCCCAGCCGCGCAAGCTTGCGGTGCATGGTTGCGCGGCTGACGCCGAGCGCGCGGGCGGCTGCGGAGACGTTGCCATTGGCCCGGGCCAGCGCTCTCCGCACGACGCCGCGCTCGGCGGCGCTCAGTTCCTCGTCCGGCTTGGCTTCGTGACCCATCAACAGGTCTTCCGCCGGAAAGGGCTGCGCGAGCCGTTCGTCGGTCAGGCCATAGGCCAGTCGCGCGGCGCGGCTCGCGCCGATGACGAGGTCTCCTTTATCGACAGCCAGAAGCCCGCCCCCTCCGCCGGCTCCGTCCTGTGCAACCACGATCCGCGCTTTCGGAAAGGCCATCCGGAAATGATGGTCCTCGATCCGGTGCGCCGCCTCGACCGTCGCGCCGGCGACGAGCTTCAGCATGGCCGGCGTCAGGTCGGCGCGGCAAGTCGAAACATCCAGCGTCGCGATCAACCGTCCACGCGCATCCCAGATCGGGGCCACGGTGCAGCTCAGGCCGATATTGCGGGTGAGGAAATGCTGGTCGCGATGGATCGTCAGCGGGCGCCCTTCGGCGACGCAGGTGCCGACGCCGTTTGTGCCCTCGCTGGCCTCGCTCCAGACCATGCCGATCCAGAGGCCCATATTGCGGAAGTCGAGATCATCTCCGGCCACGCCACGCCGGTCGAGCGGAATGCCCTCGCGATCGGTCAGCAGCACACAGCAGCCGGCATCGCCGACAGACTGGAAGAGGCGATCCAGCGAGGTCTGCGCCAGCCTGATCAACGGATCCAGGCGTTCGAAGGCAGCATCGAATTCGCGCTGATCCAGACGGCGCGGCGGGCGTGCATGGTTGGGGTCGAGGCCATATTTCATCAGCGAGCGCGACCAAGACGCCGCCACGGCCGACTGCGCGGTAGCAGCGCGGTCGCTCAGGGTCGAATAGACTCGATCGGCGTGATGATGCGCCCTACCTGTTCCGCCCATTGCCCATGCCCGATTCCGCCCCCTTTACCCGCGTTCTCTGGAACCGGATGTGCCAAGCGGGCCGCCGGTCGCGATGCGGTAGAGCCATTTCCGACGGCTCTCGCGACAAAGTCAATTACGGCGAATCGCGGAGGCGGCAAGCGGCCGCTCAACATCGCTGGCTCGCGATGCCCCGGTATGAACTTCGGTCAGGGGCGGTCCCAAGGCGGAATTCAGGCCGGGCCTGCCGGACGCTTGTTCCAGATCAAAGCAGCGTTGGGACCTGCTGATTATCACTCGTTGCGCCATCGGAGCTGGCGCGCTTCGTTCGAGCGATCGAACGCAAGGCATCCAAGCTAGGGAGCTGCCATGTTTCGCTGGATTTCAAGGCGTTTCGTGCGACAGGCGCGGTTGATGGGCGCAATGATGGAGCGCCTCGGGGTGACGCCGGAGGCCGCGGCCAGTCGTGGTCGTCTCTATGACGCCGCCAACCGCCGCTGCCTCTGGTGCGATGCCCACCGCGATTGTGGAAAATGGATCGAGCAGAACCGCTCCGCCGAGCGCGGGCCGGGATTCTGTCCCAATGCGCGGTTCTTCGCAGACATCGGGCGGGGTCGCGGGCAGACGAATTCGTGAGTATCGCCGGTGCGGCCTCGCAACTCAGGACAACTCCTGAATGCAGGATCGCGCCAGACGATGTAAAAGACGCCTGCGCAACCAAGCGTGCGCAAATCCGGCGAGGGCAGCCGAGAAGGAGCAAGCATATGGGCTCAGCGCCCCGCGAATCCGAACGCGAACTGTCGTTGGGCCGGACAGCGTCGGCACAGGCCTGTTCGTCCCAAGCTCGGGGAGCGGCAGGCGTGCAGCAGCCTGCCGACCGCGCTCTCAAGCAGAGCCAAACGAGCAGCCTCGCTCTTGATCGGCGGGCGCCGCGCTATGCCGCTGGCTGGATGGCGATGTGCCTTGAGATCTGATGTCGCGCCTGCGATCCCTGCAGCCTAAGCTTCCTTGATCCAGATCAACGTCCTGGATCGCTCAAGCGGTTACACGCGAGCGACGCCCAACCTCCGGTTATGGCGCATCGGAACCTCGATGAACCTGCTCGGCATTCGTCCGGCATGCTGTTCAGGCCTTCAAATGCCAAGCAACCAGCAGGGTTATTTCGGAGCCTTCCGGCAGCGACGCGGCCACGCGGACGAAGTTGCCGAAATGGCCGAGCCGCTGGAAAGTTACCGCGTTCTCGGTAGCCGGGAGATCGAACTGCGACCCTTCCGCCGCCCAGTGCATCCCGTCCGCCGAAATCTCGATGCGCGCCTTCGGGAGCGCGCCCCTGGGGGCTTTCAGCGCCCGCACGAAGACGATCGCCTCCCTGGCCCAGCCGCATTCATAAGGCTCGGTTGCGCTGTCGCCGGTCCAGACCTCGTTGCGGGCGACGATAGCGGTGAGGTTTTCGGGCAGCATCAGAAGTCTCCCGACAGGCAGACGGAATCGAGATAGGCGAAGGCGCGCTTGTCGGTGTCGGTCTCGGCGAAGAAGCCGATATTGAGCATGCACCAGAGGTTTCTCATCGCCGGCATGCGAATGGGCTCGTAAGCTCCCATGTCGAAGACGCGGTCGTTCGCCTGGAAGCCCGTGGCCTGCATCGTGGCGAGATCGAAGTCGAAGCGCAGATAGTGCCAGTTCACCTTGGTCGGAATCTCATTGTAGCAGAGCCGCTGCGCGCCGCCGGGCAGGTCCTCCCAGTCCTCCGGCGAAAGATGATAATGCGTGATCGTCTTGCCGGCGGTGCCGATCGGCTTGATCGGCGTGGTCTTGCGCTTGAACTGCCATTTCTGCAGGTGCACGCCGTTCTCGGCATTGAGAAAGCGCAGATGCGGCATCACCCGCTCGCCCCCAGTGCCGTGGCTGTCGCCGACCTGGAGGTCGTAGAGGAAGCCGAAGGAGCGGATATCGGTTTCCGACAGTTCGAGCTCGGTCGCCTCCGGCTTGAAGGTGAAATAGGTCTCGATCCGGATCGGGCCGGCTTTTCGGAAGGTCAGACGCTTGATCGCGACGTTCTGAGCCCCCTTCTTCGGCCGCGTCGCGATCTTCAGCGCATAGGAGCCATCGACGCCGCCATGCGAGCCGAAATCCCAGTTCGGCAACGTCGAGAGCATGGCATGGCTGTGCTGGGCGTAGCCGGGCAGCATCGCATCGAGCGAATGCTCGTAATTGCCGACGAGCTGGGTCCAGCCGCACATGCCGCGGTCGAAATCGTCGAGACAGATGATGCGCGGCAGCGGATCGAAGCGGCTGAGCCGCGGGTCGGCCTCTCGGATGGCGCGTCGCATGTCGTCGAGCTGGGAATTTGGCGGATTCATGTCGCTAACCTTTGACCGCGCCGGCGGTCAAGCCGGCGACAAGGTGCTTCTGCATCAGGATGACGAAGGCGAGCACCGGCAGGAGCTGCACGGTGGAGGCGGCAAAGAGCACGCCCCATTCGACGCCCTCGACCGCGCCGATCATCTCGGCGACCACCAGAGGCGCCGTCTTGGCCTTGGTCGTGGTGAAGATGAAGGCGAAGAGGAACTCGTTCCAAGCATAGACGATGACGAAGACCGCGACCGCCAGCATGCCCTGCGCCGCGAGCGGGAAGATTACGCGCCGGATGATCTGAAACTGCGAAGCGCCGTCGATCATCGCCGCTTCGTCGAGTTCGCGCGGGATCTGGTCGATGAAGGTGCGCATCACGATGGTGCCGAGCGAGACGAAGAAGGTGGCGTAGAGCACGATCAGGACGAGATGCGTGTCGTTGAGGCCGAGCCAATTGACCACGGGAAACAACGGCAGCGTGATCACGATCGGCGGGATCAGGCGAATGAAGATCAGGAAGAAGGCTGAGCCCTGGAGCGCTTTCGAGGCATGGCGCGAATAGGCGAAGCCGGCGAGCAGCGACACGGCCACGGCCAGAACGGTGGCGCCCAGCGTGACCAGAAAGCTGTTCCAGAGACCGAAGAAGAAGTCGCCCCAGCGGCTCCAGAGCAGTTCGTAATTGGCGAGCGTCGGCAGGAAGCTGAAGCGCGAGGTCAGCGAGAAAATGTCACGGTCCGACTTGAACGACGACATCACGATCAGTGCGATCGGCAGCAGCGACCAGGCCAGGATAGCGAGCACGCCGAGCAGCTTCAGGATCAGGAGCAGGAGGGAGGGCTTACGCATTTTTGCGGAACATCTCCCTGTAGAGCCCGCGCAGATAGACCAGCGCGAGCAGCAGCGAGGCGAGCACGAGCAGCCAGCCGGTGGCGGCCGCCGAGCCGAAGGCGTTGTACCGGAAGGCTTCGAGATAGAGGTAGACCGCCATCACCTCGGTCGTGCGGGCAGGTCCGCCGCCGGTCATCAGCCAGACTTCCGAAAACAGGCGGAAGGCGAAGATGTAGCGAAACAGCGCCGCGATCAGGAGCGCCGGCATCAGCAGCGGCAAGGTGATGCGCCGGAACGCGGCCCAGCCGGTGGCGCCATCGATCGCGCCGGCCTCATAGAGGTCGTCGGGAATCGAAAGCCGCGCCGCATAGATGATGATGAAGCTGAAGGGCAGATGCAGCCAGATCGAGAGCAGGCTGACCATAGCCAGGCCATGGTTCGGGTTCACCGCCCATTCGATCGGCGGCAGGCCGATGAAGCCGAGAAGCTGGCTCATCATCCCGACATCGGGCTCGAACAGATAGCGCCACATCACCACCGCCGAGACTTCCGAGACCGCATAAGGCGCGAGCACGACGGCGAGCAGGATCGGCCTGAACGGCACGCCGGACGCGAAGAACAGCGCCATGCCGAGGCCGATCAGCAGCTCGACATGCACGACGATGGCAACGACGATCACCGTGTTGACCAGCGCCCGCCAGAAATAGGGGTCGCCCAGCACCTTCGCGTAATTGGCCAGCCCGACGAATGTCGCCGCCTGGCCGAAGCTCGACTGGTTCAGGCTGAGCCAGAACACATAGAGCGCCGGCAGGAAAATGACGCAGCCGACCATCAGCTGGACGGGACCGACGAGCGCGATCGCCGAGAGGGGTGTGCGGGCGGTCATCACGCGATCCGGAAGCGCGCGAGCATGTCACGGTCGATCTCGATGCCCAGCCCCGGTCCCTGGGGCACCGCGAGCTTGCCGTCGATGAGCTGGAAACCCTCGCCGACGACCGGCCGGGTGAAGGCGTCGCGCAGCGGGTTGGCGTAGACCATGCACTCGAAGGTGCGAAAGCTCTCGGCCGCGGCAGCGAGCTGCAGGCTGGCGGCAACGCAGATCGCGCCCGACCAGCCGACATGGGGCGCATAGGCAGTGTGGAAGCTCGCCGCGAGTTCGGCGATGCGCCAGGTTTCTGTGATGCCGCCCGAGCGCGTCACATCGGGCTGGATCAACCCGAGCGAGCGATCCTGCAGCATCATCAGCGCTTCGGAACCGACATAGTCGCTCTCGCCGGCGGCGAGACGGATCGGCAGATGCTGTGCCAGCCGGCGATAGCCCTCGCGGTCATGCGGCGCGATCGGTTCCTCGAAGAAGCCGTAGCCGAGATCGGCGAGCGCCTTGCCGACGATCATCGCGTCGTCGACGTCATAGGCCCAGTTGGCATCGACATAGAGCGCGATGTCGTCGTCCGCGAGCTTGCGCACGAGCCGCGCGCGGGCGATCGCATCCTTCAAGGGATGGCCGAGCTTGACCTTGATCTCGCGGAAGCCCGCCTTGAGCGCGCTCGCGACTTCCGCCTCGACGGTGGCATCGTCGAGCCAGTTGATCGAGGAGGCGTAGGCCGCGACCTCGGTCCGGCCGATGCCGCCGAGCAGCTTATGGATTGGTGCGTCGGCAGCCTTTCCGGCGATGTCCCAGAGCGCGATGTCGATCGCGGAGATCGCCTCGACCAATTGCCCGCCCGGCCGGCCGGAGAGCACAGCTCGCATCGCCTTCCAATGCGCGCGCCTGTCGGCGGGGTCCTTGCCGATCAGCCTGGGGCTGAGCGCCTCGTCGATCAGCCGCGCATAGCCGGCCGCACCCCTGCGCGCCAAGGCCTCACCGACGCCGACGATGCCATCACTCGTCGTGACCTCGACAACGACGATCTCGATGGCCGGGAATTCGCCCTGCGAGGTGCGTTGGACCTTGGGCAAGGTCGCGCGCAGCGGATGGGCCTCGATGCTGGCGATGGTACGTGCGGTCATCTGGGTCGGTTTCTTGAGCGGTCCGGTTGGCAGTCAACCTAACTGATAGGTTGATCAGTTGCAAACCTGATCGGCATCTGTCAATCATCAGCCATGGAAACCCTGATGCACCGGCCCGCGGCGTTGGCCGCGCTCGACAACGACCCCTTCACCGGGGCCGATGTCGTGCCAACGCGGCTCGGCGACGCGCTGATCGCGCGCATCACCCAGGCGATCCATGACGGCCGGTTGAAGCCCGGCGATGCGCTGCCCTCGGAGGCGCGGCTGGCCGCCTCCTTCGGTGTCAGCAAGCCGATCGCGCGCGAGGCCATCCGCCAGCTCGCGGCGATGGGCGTGGTCAATATCCAGCAGGGCAAGGTCACGCGCGTCCAGGCGCTCGATGCCGGCCCGCTCGACCGCTTCTTCCGTTTCGCCGTGCGCGGCCGCAAGACCGGCCTGACGGAAGCCGTCGAGCTGCGTCGCATCCTCGAGCCGCCGATCGCCGCCCACAGCGCCGAGCGCCGCTCGTCCGCCGATGTCGAGCGGCTCGACTTCATTCTCGCACGCATGGAGGCGGCGCTCGGCGACGTGCCGCGCTGGATCGAGGCCGATCTCGATTTCCACGAGGCCGTCGCCGCCTCCTCGGGCAACCGCCTGCTCGATTTCCAGATCAGGGGCCTGCGGCCGGTCATTCGCGAGGTGATGGAAATCTTCAATTCGCGCGAGGCGCGCACGTCCGCCGATTGGGCCAAAACCTATCGGCGGCATGTCCTGGTGGTCGATGCCATTCGCGCCGGCGACGCCCAGGCCGCCACGATCGCCATGAACAAGCATTTCGAAGCGGCTGAAGCCGCCATCGCGGAACTCGCGACACTCCGGGAGGGTGACCATGACCACAACGACAGGACTGGACCGTAGGCAGCTTCTCGGCGGCATCGCCGGCCTGAGCCTTGCCGGGTTCGACCCGCGCCAAGCCTTCGCGCAGGCCGGCCCGCTGAACGTCTTTGCCCATCGCGTCATGCAGACGGTCTCGACCGGCGCGCAGGGCGGCGACATCACCAAGGACTGGGCGCAGAAGAACGGCACCGCGATCCAGTGGACGACCTTCGACACCGGCCCCTTGCAGGAGCGCCTGTTTCGCGAGGCGAGCCTGTCGGAATCGACCGTCGATGTCGGCTTCGTGCTCAACACGCAGGTCATCCCGCGCGCCGCCAACCTGTTCGAGCCGCTCGACGACTACCTCAAGCGCGATCCGATCGAGGATGCGGCGGATGTCTTTCCGGGCCTGATCGAGGGCATGAAGGTGGCTGGCCGCCAGCTTGCCGTACCCTTCCGCCATGCCTCCTCCGGCCTGCACTACAATGAGGAATTGCTGGCCGAGAAGGGCTTCTCGAAGCCGCCTGCGACGATCGAGGAGATGATCGAGGTCGCCAAGGCCTGCACCTATCGCCGCGCCGACGGCACAGCGGTGACCGGCCTGTGCATGCCGGGCGTGACTTATCCCAATGTCATCGACCTCGCCCGCGCCTGGGACGGCGATTTCATCACGCCGGACTTCAAATGCGTCGCCGACCAGCCGCCAATGCTCAATGCGATCAAGATCCTGCGCGAGCTGTTCCAGGCCAATGCCTTCCCGCGCAATTTCGCGACGCTCTCGCCCGAGGACGTCAATGTCTGGATGCAGACCGGCCGGGCCGCTATGAGCCTGCAGAGCATGGGCCGCAACCGCATTTACAACGACCCGCAGAAGTCGAAATTTCCCGGAAAGATCAAGACGATCGCCGTACCGGCATCGAAGACGCTGGCCGGCAAATATGACGCTGCCCCCGCCAAGGTCGAGTTCTGGGGTCTGGTCATTCCGAAGAATGCCAAGCGCAAGGACCTTGCATGGAGCTTCATCAAGACGATGGTCTCCAGGGAGGCGACATTGAAGGCAGCGCTCAACGGCAACGGCCCGGTGCGCGCCTCGACCTATGCCGACGAGGCTTTCAGCAAGACGGTGCCCTATGCCGCAGAGGAATTGAAGGTGCTGAAGGTCGCGCGCGTGCCGCTGCCGGCCTTCGACGAGGCGGCGCGCGCCGGCGACTTCTTCAAGGAGGAGGCCGAGGCCGCCGTGCTCGGCATGAAGACGCCCGAGGAGGCGATGGCTTCTCTGGTCAAGCGCGTCCAGCCGCTGCTGCCGGCCTGAAGCCGACGATCTCCCAACGCGCGATCACGACGCGAGACGAAACTTCGGAGGAAGCCCATGTCCAGATCGATCTCTCGCCGCCATTTCGGCCTGCTCGCGGGCAGCGCCGCCACAGCGCTCGCCTTGCCCAAGGCGGCCCGCGCCCAGGCCAAGACGGTCACCGCGCTCGGCCACCGCGTCCACCAGACCTCCGCCACCACCGGACCGGGCGGCGACGCCACCGAAGCCTGGCGCAAGCCGTCGGGCGCGAGCGTGAATTGGGTGACCTTCGGCGACGTCAACGCCATCCATGAGCGGCTGCTGCGCGAGGTCACGCTCGGTGAGACCACGATCGACGTCGCCTATCTGCTGAACGGGCGCGCCGTACCGCGCAATCTGAAGCTGTTCGAGTCGCTCGACGCGCTGATGAAGGAGGCTCCGCTGGAAGCCTTCGACGATTTCGCGCCGGGGCTGATCGCGCCCCTGAAGCTCGATGGCGCGCTGCACGGCATCCCCGTCCGCCACGCCACCAACGCGCTGATCTACAACGAAGCGCTGCTTGAGGAGCGCGGCGTCACAAAGCTGCCAGGGAGTTTCGAGGAACTGGCCGAGATCGCCCGCAAGCTGAGCTTCAAGCGCGACGACGGCACGCAGGTGTTCGGGCTCGCCTTCACCGCCGCCTTCGCCTCGAATTTCCTGACGCTCGCGCGCTGCTTTGGCGGTGACTACATGACCAGCGACGGCAAGCTCGTCGCCAACGAGCCCGGCATGGTCAAGGCGCTGACGCTGCTGGCGGATTTTTACAAGGCCGGCGTGCTGCCGCGAAACTTCGCCACCGTGAACAACGAGGAGATCACGACCTGGATGCAGCAAGGCCGAGCCGCGATCACCGTCAATCCCTTCGCACGGCTGGTGACGTATAACGACCCGAGCAAGGGCAAATATGCCGGACGCTTCAAGTCGCTGCTGCCGCCGATGGCCTCCGACCTCGTCGGCAAGGTCGCCTTCGCGCCGACGACGGAATTCTGGTCGCTGGTGATCCCGAAGAACACGAAGCAGAAGCCGCTGGCCTGGGAGATGATCAAGGCGCTCTCGTCGAAATCCGGGACCCTGGCCATGGCCTTGAACGGCAATGGTCCGACTCGGGTCTCGACCTATTCCGACGAGAAGCTGAAGGCAGCGATGCCCTATGCCGCCGACGAGGCCGCCGCGCTGAAAGCCTCGCGCATCCATCTGCCGGCCTTCGACGAGCAGGCCCGCGCCCATGACATCTTCCTCGAGGAAACGCAGGCCGCCGTGCTCGGCATCAAGCCGGCGCAGGTAGCGATGGACGACGCGGTCAAGCGCGTGAAGCCCCTGTTGAGCTGATGGCAGGCCAGCTGACAGGACGGGTCGCGCTCGTCACCGGCGCGGCCCGCGGAATCGGGCTGGCGATCGCAACACGCCTCGCGGAAGCCGGCGCCGAGACGATCATCCACGACCGCGATGCGCAAGCCGCGACGATCGCTCGCTCCCTGTCGGCGGCCGGTTGGTCGGCAAGCTCGCTGATCCACGATCTCGCCGTGCCGTCCGCACCGTCGGCGATGCTGGCGGAGTTACGGCTGGCAGGGCGCGAGCCGGATATCCTCGTGCTCTGTGCATCCGCCGAAATCCGCGAGACCTGGGAGGCTCTGAGCGAAGACGCCCTTCGGGTGCAGAGCGAGGTCAATCTACACGCCACCGCCCGGCTGCTGCAGGCCTTCCTTCCGGTCATGGTCGGCCGGGGGTTCGGGCGGGTGATCGCGATCGGTTCGGTGCAGGAGGTCCGCGGCAATGCTGACTGTCTCTACTACGCCGCCACCAAGGCAGCGCAGACCAGCATGATCTTGACGCTGGCACGCACCCTGCGGACTCCCGACATTACTCTGAACGTTATACAGCCCGGGGCCATCCGGACGGAGCGCAACCAGGCGATTCTGCAGCAGCCCGGCCGTGAGGCGCTGGCACGGGAGCGGATTCCACTCGGGCGGCTCGGGAGTCCCGGCGACTGCGCGGGGCTGGCGCTGCTGCTCTGCACGCCGGACGGCGCTTATCTCAACGGTGCCGAAATCGCCGTCGACGGTGGCATGCGGCTGTAATCGCTTGAGCCAAAGCTCGACGCGTTCGGCGACACGGGCCCGGTTGTTGTCGAGCCGCGGCAACATCTGGTCTCGGGCCTGCTGCGTCTGCTCCTTTTCTCTCCTCGCATGTTCCGGGCTCCATCAACGATCCGTCACGACAATTGCCGTAGCGACGCGCCTTACACAGCCTGCCTGACGAAATGATCGGGTGCGACCTCGACCAGCGCCTGCGCCGGGGCCTTCCAGTCGAGCGCGCGAATCGGGCTCGGAATTTCGTCGACCGCCAGTTCGCGTCGCAGGGAGCGGCGGGCCGGATCAGGTACCGGCACGGCCGAGAGCAGCTTTCGCGTGTAGGGATGGCGCGGATCGGCGAAGACCGCTTCGCGCGTGCCGAGTTCGACGATCTCGCCGAGATACATCACCGCGACGCGATGACTGACACGCTCGACCACGGCCATGTCGTGCGAGATGAAGAGATAGGCGAGGCCGAACTCCGCCTGCAGATCGAGCATCAGGTTCAGCACCTGCGCCTTGACCGAGACGTCGAGCGCCGAGACCGCCTCGTCGGCCACAACGAGCTTGGGCGACAGTGCCAGCGCGCGGGCGATCGCCAGGCGCTGGCGCTGGCCGCCGGAGAATTCATGTGGGAAGCGCCCGCCCATATCGGGCGAAAGGCCGACCTTGCGCATCAGTTCGGCGACGCGGTCTCGCGCATCGCTTCCCTTGGCCAGGCCATGGACCACGATCGGCTCGGCGATCGCTGCGCCGACGCTCTTGCGCGGATTCAGGCTCGCGAACGGATCCTGAAAGATCATCTGCATGTCGCGGCGGACGTCGAGCAGATCGCCCTTGCCTAAGCCCGTGACGTCTCGACCCTGGAAGCGCACCGTGCCGGCGGTCGGCTCGATCAGGCGCAGGATCGTGCGCCCCGTCGTCGATTTGCCGCAGCCGGATTCGCCGACCAGCGCCAGCGTCTCGCCGCGTTGCAGCGTGAAGGAGAGGTTTTCGACAGCGTGGACCCGGCCGCGCAAACGGCCCAGGATGCCGCCACGAATGCCGAAGCGCGTCGTCAGTCCGGAAACCTCCAGCAGCGGCGCCTCATCGGCCTTGACCGTGTCGGCGGCCAGTGTCGGCACGCCCTTGACCTGGCCGTTGGCGGCGTCGATCGCCGGGAAGCGCAGCGGCCGGCCGTGGCCCTCCATGTCGCCGAGCTTCGGCACGGCGGCGAGCAGCGCCTTGGTGTAGCCATGCACCGGGCGGTTGAAGACCTGTTCGGAGGCTGCGTCCTCGAGTTTGCGGCCCTTCCACATCACCACGACGCGGTCGGCAATTTCGGCGACGACGCCCATGTCGTGGGTGATGAAGAGGACGGACATGCCCTCCTCGTCCTGCAGCGTCTTGATCAGCTCGAGGATCTGGGCCTGGATCGTCACATCGAGCGCGGTCGTCGGCTCGTCGGCGATCAAGAGCTTCGGCTTGCAGGCGAGCGCGGTCGCGATCATCACGCGCTGGCGCATGCCGCCGGAGAGCTGGTGCGGATAATTGCCGAAGCGGGTTTTGGCGGAGGGGATGCGCACCTTTTCCAGCATGCGCAGCGCCTCGGCCTGGGCTGCCGCCTTGTCGAGCCCGCGATGGTAGCGCAGCGCCTCGCTGATCTGGTACCCGACGGTGAGCACGGGATTCAGGCTCGTCATCGGTTCCTGAAAGATCATCGCGACATCATTGCCGCGGACCTTTCGCATCTCGTCCTCGGAGAGCGCCAAGAGATCGCGGCCATCGAGCGCAATCCTGCCCTCGATGCGCCCGCTCGTCTCCGAGACCAGCCGCATGATCGAGAGCGCGGTGACTGATTTGCCCGAGCCGGATTCGCCGACGATCGCGACGGTTTCGCCGGGCGCAACGTCAAAGCTCAGGTCTTCGATCGCCCAGCGCCACTGCCCTCCGACGCGGAAGGCGGTCTGGAGGTTCTGGACGGAGAGGACGGGGGCGCTCATCGCTCGCCCTTCAGCTTGGGATCGATGGCGTCGCGCAGGCCGTCGCCGAGGATGTTGAGAGCGAAGACGATGATCAGGATGGCGAGGCTTGGCGCCAGGACCAGCCAGTAGCTGTCGAGAATGTTCTCGAAGCCCTCGCGGATCATGCCGCCCCAGGTCGCGATCGGCGGTTTCACGCCGAGCCCGATGAAGGCGAGCGAAGCCTCGGTGCGGATTGCTGCGGCGAGCCAGAGCGAACCCATCACCAAAATCTCGGGGAAGATGTTGGGCAGGATGTGGCGGGCCATGATGCGCGCATCCGAGAAGGCGAGCGCCCTGCCGGCCTCGATGAAGTCGCGTTCCTTGACCGTGATCGTCGGCGCGCGGGCGATGCGGGCGAAGGAAGGGATCGAGGTCAGCGCAATCGCGATGGTGATGTTCTCCATCGAGGGGCCGAGCATCGCGACCAGGATCAGCCCAAGGATGAGCGAGGGGAAGGCGAGCAGGATGTCCATCGCCTGCATCACCACGACGTCGAATCTTCCGCCATACCAGCCGGCGAGAACGCCGATCAGCGAGCCGATCACCAGCGCGATCACCGTAGAGGCCACGCCGATGACGAGTGAGATGCGCGCGCCGTAGAGCAGCCGCGAGAGGATGTCGCGGCCGAAATAGTCGGTGCCGAGATAGTAGTTCTCATGCGGCGGTTGGAGCCGGGACAGGATGTCCTGTTCGAGCGGATCATGCGGGGCGATCAGCGGCGCGAAGGCGGCGGCAAGGATCACCGCGACCACGATCACAAGGCCTACCCAGGAGGTCTTGTTGGCGTTGAAGGCGCCGAGCGTGGCCGAGAGCCAGCGCATTCGCGGCGGGGAGGCCGGACCGGCGTCGTGGACGGAGGCGCTCATGACAGCTTAACCCTTGGGTCCGCGAGGGCATAGGTCAGGTCGGTCGCGATGTTCACCAGCACGACGATCAGCGTGTAGATCACCATCATGCCCTGCAGCATGGTGTAGTCGCGCTGGTTGAGCGCCCCGACGATGAGCTTGCCAAGGCCAGGCCGGTTGAAGACGATCTCCGTCAGCACGGAATTGCCGATCAGGATGCCGAGATAGAGCCCGACGATGGTGATGATCGGGATCAGCGCGTTGCGCAGCGCATGCCGCCAGACCACCACGCGCCAGGGTACGCCCTTGGCGCGGGCGGAGCGGACATAATCCTCCTGCATCACCTCCAGCATGGCCGAGCGGGCGACGCGGGTGATGTAGGCTGCCATGATCAGCCCGAGGTTGAGCGCCGGCAGCGCCATTGCCTGGAACCAGGCCGAGAGCGAACCCGAGCCCGCGCTGATCACCGGGAACCAGCGCAGCATGATCGCAAACAGGATCAGCAGGATGATCGCCGAGACGAAGGGCGGGAAGGACAGCCCGAGCAGCGAGGCGATGCGCGTCACATAGTCCGGCATACGGTTGCGGTTGATCGCGGCCCAGACGCCGAGCGGCACGCCGATGGCGATGCCGATCAGCATCGAGACGATCGTCAGCTCCAGCGTCCAGGGCAGGACGACGAGGATTTCCTGGATCACCGGGCGCCCTGTGACGAGCGAGACGCCCCAGTCGCCCCGGATCGCGCCCGTCAGGAAGGTCCAGTACTGCTCGATCAGCGGGGCATCGAGGCCCAGCCGCGTGCGCATCGCGGCGATCGCGTTGGCGTCGGCCTGATCGCCGAGGATGACCTGCGCGGGGTCGCCCGGCACGATCCGCACGACGACGAAGACGAGAGTCAGCACGGCCCAGAGCGTGACGACCGCGAAGCCGAGCCGTTTGACGAGGAAGGCGCCCATGATGCCGCCGAATGTCGGAGAAAAGGAGCGGCCGGTTGCGGCCGCTCCTAGGGAATCACTTCGTGAAGCGCGTCGTCTCCAGCACCGGTGGCCCGAGGTTCAGCGAAGCCCTCAGCTCGTAGCCGAGGTCGAGGCTGTCCTTGTAGGCCCAGAGCTGCATCATCTCGTTCACGGGAATGGCACAGACCTGCGCGATGATCTTCTGCTGGGCGGTCTTCCAGAGCTCGATCTGCTTGGCCTTGTCGGTCTCCGAGCGGGCGGCGTCGATCTCCGCATCGGCGACCTTGCAATGCGAGAAGTTGGTCACCGCCGTCGGCGTTTTTACGATCGAACGCGAGTGGAAGAACTGCGTCAGGTAGACATCAGCCACGGGGAAGCGCGCCGCCTGGAAATGCACGACCTGCGACAGATCCTGCCGGATCTGCTGGTGGAAGGTCGCGTGCTCGACCGGCTGGATCTCCAGCGTGATGCCCGCCCGCTTGAGCAGTGCCTGCGTTGCCTCGGTGAAGCTCAGCATCGAGGGCAGCGTCGTGTTGATCGTCTTGATCGTCACGCCGTTGGGAAAGCCTGCCTCTGCCAGCAGCGCCTTGGACTTGGCGAGATCGAAGGGCAGCAGCGGCGCCTTCTCGTCCGTGCCGAGATAGCCCGACGGTACGACTGATACGCTTGGGCGCGAGATGTTCTTGCCGCGGAACTGCCAGATCGCGTTGCGGTCGATCGCATGCGCGATCGCCTGCCGGACCTTGAGATTGTCGAGCGGCGGCTGGCTCGTGTTGAGATGCAGCACCGACATCTCCGCCGGCCCCATGGCCACGACCTTGACGCCGGGCAAGGCGTTCATGCGGTCGACCCAGGCCTGCTCCTGCCGGCCGAGCATCATGTCAAGCTCGCCCGCCTGGAACGCGAGGTCGCGCGAGGAATCGGACGGGATGAAGCGGTAGAGGATCTCCGTCAGCTTCGGCTTGCCGCGGAAATAGTTCGGGTTCGCGACGAGCTTGGCATATTGCTGCGGCACGTATTCGGAGAACATGAACGGGCCGGTACCGACAGGCTTCTTCGCGAAGCCGTCCTTGCCCAACTCCTCGGCGGCCTTCTTACAGACCATGTTGCCGCCGTGATAGTTCATCACGATGCCGAGCAGGCTCGGGATCGCCTGCTTCAGCGTAATCTTGACGGTGTATTTGTCGGGCGCCTCAACCTTGTCGAAGGCGGTGTAATCCGAGGAAAAGGCCGAGCTCTCCTTACTCGCCGCGCGGCTGAGCGAATAAACGGCGTCCTCCGAGGTGAACTCGCCATAGCCGTGATGGCACTGCGCGCCCTGGCGCAGCTTGAAGGTCCATTCCTTGCCGTCGGGCGAGGAGGTCCAGCTCTCGGCGAGATCGGGTTCCATGAATTCGGGCGAGAGCTCACCCGGCTTGATCCGCACGAGTCCGTTGAACATCCAGTTCAGCAGCGCCTTGCCAGGCGTGCCGGAATTCAGATGCGGATCGAGCACGCCCGCATCCGAACTTTGCATGCCGACGGTCAGCACCGTCTTTTGCGCGAGCGCGGGCGTCGCCAGCAGCGTGCCCGCCAGCATGGCTGCGAGGATTGATCCGGTTCGTTTCATTGCTGTTCCCCTGTGTTTTTCTTGGGTGTCGGCGATCCCGGCTTTGCGCCGGTGACGGCTGGATAGGGCAGCGACCCGTCCGGATCGCGAATTCCACCCTGTCCGTGATCTCTGAATCTCTGCCTAGAGCGTATCCTCCAGCCTGCAATTGACCAGCAATTCCGCGACCGAAGCATTGTTGGGCAGCGCGAGGACCGTGGCAACCAGCCGTGCCAGATCCTCCGGCTGCGTCATCGCTCCCGGCGTGAGCGCCGTGCTCGCCGCGGTCATGTCGGTCCGCACGAAGGAGGGGCAGAGCGCGGTCGCGCGCACGCCCTTGTCCCAGGCGATGCGCCGCGCGGCATGGTTCAGGGCGAGCATCGCGTGTTTCGCCATATTGTAGGCGACATAGTCGTTGCGCACGCGCTTGCCTGACATCGAGGCGACATTGACGATGCGGCCCGTGCCGCTCGCCTCCAGATGCGGCAGGGCGCAATGGATCAGGTTGAGCGGGCCCTTGCAGTTCACCGCCCAGATCGCGTCGAGCTCAGCCTCGTCCGGCTTGCGCAAGGTCATGGCGCTGTGCATGCCGGCATTGTTGACGAGCCCGTCGATCCGGCCGAAGCGCGCCATCGCCGCATCCGTCCAGGTGCGGTGGCTCGTCCAGTCCTGCGCGTCGTAGCGCGCGACATGGACACGACCCGACTCCCAGCCGGCGCTCATGGTCCTGAGCGAGTCGAGGTCGCGTCCGCCAAGGCTGAGGCAGTAGCCCTCCCCGTGCAGCGCCTCGGCAACCGCGCGGCCGATGCCGCGATTGGCGCCCGAGATCAGGATCACGCGTCCTATTGGGGCAAGCATCAGCGATATCCCCTAGCCGTGCAGCGTCAGTGCGACGTCCGTCGCGGGTTCGCGTAAGAAGCGGTCCAGCCTGAACGGGGTGAGATCGAAGCGCGGCTGCCTTGCCAGCGCAAGATCGGCGAGGATTTCGCCGGTGACCGGACCGATGCCGAAGCCATGGCCCGAGAACCCGGCCGCGACGATCAGGCCGTCGAGGCCGGTATGGGCATCGATCGCCGGCAGCGCATCGGGCGTGAGGTCGATCAACCCGCCCCAGAGGCGCGCGATCCCGGCATCGGCGGCAGCCGGCAGCACCTGCGTAACCCGCTCGATCAAGACGGCGATGTCCGCCGCGCGCGGAGCCAGCGCGTCCATTGTCCAGGAGACCGGTTCATGCGGCCAGTCGCCGATGCCGGTGGTGACGCGCAGGCGGCCATCGACTTCCTGCCGGCCGGCGGCGTCGGCATTGGCGACCCCGAAGACCTGCTCGAACAGCGGCGGCAGCGGCACGCTCTGCATGACGCAGACGAGCTTGACCCGCAGCGGCAGATCGAGCCCCAGTGGCCGCAGCAGTTCTGGCGCATGGATGCCTGTCGCCAGGATGACCCGCCCGGCGGAAACGATCTCGCGATCTGATGTCTCGATGCCCGTGACTGTGTCGCCAGTTCGGGTCAGCGCCCGCACCCCGGTGCCCTCACGGATGGTCGCGCCATAACGCGCGGCGGCCGCAGCGAAGGCCCGCACCGTCGGGATAGGGTCGGCATGGCCGTCGCCCGGGCAGAACGAGGCGGCGAGGATCGCCGGGCCGATGGCCGGCGCGATCGCCCTGATCGCCGCATTGTCCGGCAGATAGTCGATGGCGAGGCCGAGCTCTCGCTGCCGGACAACCAGCTCGCGGATGATCTCGACCTCGGCTTCCGTCCGCGCGAGGCGCAGATTGCCGCGCCGGCGATAGCCGGTCGTCGCGCCGAGCTCCTCGTCCAACCCGCCCCAGCGCTCGACCGCCGCCTTCGCCAGCGGCAGCTCCGCCGGGTCGCGCCCGGATTGCCTGACACCGCCCAATGTCCAGCCGGACGCCATCGCCGCCAGGCTGCGGGCCTCGAACAATGTCACCGAATGCCCGGCGCGCGCGATCTCGTAGGCTGCGGCCGCGCCACTGATCCCGCCTCCGACGATGATAACGTCCGGCATGTCGACAGGCTCAGGACAGGTCGACGCTGATGCGCTTTTCGACCTCGGCCGGCCGGCGACGCCGATACGCGGTGACCTCGAACTCGACTTTGAGCTCGGGCTGGCCGAGCGGCGTGCAGGTCGTGGTGTTGGCGGGGTCGATGCCGCGGAACTTGCGTCCGACGACCTCGCCGACCGCCGCCATATCGGCGATGTCCGGGACGAAGACCTTGATCGCGACGACGTCCTTCAACGAGGCATCGACGGCGGCGAGCGCGCCCTCGATATTGCTGAAGGCCTGCTCGGCCTGGCCCCTGGCGTCGCTGGCGATGGCGCGGGTCTTGTAGTTGCGCCCGGCCGTGTTGGAGACAAAAATCATGTCGCCGGCGACCACCAGCCGCGAATAGCTGTTCAGATCCTCGTACTTGCTCCCGGATTTGACTTTGATGATCTCGCTCACGGGCATCTCCTCCAGGCATGTTCAGCGGAGCACGGCAGTTTTCGCCGCGCGTCGGCGATCGGCTTGCCCACTCGGCGTCAGCAAGATTGGTATATACCACTCAAGCCGATCAATGCTGTCAAGGATGCCGCCGAAAGGGCGCGTAGAAACCGCGGAAGACCCGACACGCCGCTCACGCTCAAGAAGACGCGCCCCATCCCAGGTGAAGACGCGATTGACGTTTGGTATACACCAATCCATGCTGCCTCAGGCCGATTAAAAGGGGATCTCCGATGACGATGATTTCGCGCCGTGCCCTTGTCGCTGCCGGAGCCAGCCTTCCCCTGGTTACGGCCTCCACCTTCTCCCAGACACTCGCGAGAAAGGTCCTGCGCTTCGGCCTGTCGAGTTTTCCGCCGAGCCTGCAGCCCTGGGTCCATACCGGCACCGCCGCGCTCACCGTGAAGCTCCTGATCTTCCGCGGCCTTACTGGCTTCGACGAAAAGGGCGAGGTTCGGCCCGAGCTCGCGGAATCCTGGACGCAGGACGGCGAGACGGCCTGGGTCTTCAAGCTGCGGCAGGCGAGCTTCCATAACGGCAAGTCGGTGACGGCCGACGATGTGAAATGGACGCTGGAGCAGATCGCCGCGCCGAATTCCGCTGCCTTCCTGAAAGCCGAATTCGGCGGCATCGAAAAAATCGAGACGCCCGATCCCCGCACCGTGCGCATCGTCATGAAGCAGCCGACCGTGACCCTGCCGATCTGGCTCGCCAGCCCGCACGCGCCGATCATCGCCAAGGACTCGATCGAAGGGCGCGGCCTCGGCGTCGGCGCCGGCCCCTTCACCGTCAAGGATCAGGAGCGCGGCGTCTCGATCGAGGTTGCGGCCTTCGACAAATACTACAAGCCCGGCCTGCCCAGGCTCGCCGGCATCAAGCTCACCGCCTATGCCGATGAAAACCTGCGTGTCGCCGCGCTCCAGGCCGGCGATGTCGATCTGATCGAATATGTGCCCTGGCAGTCCATGGCTGCGATCGAGAAGGATCCGCGCCTCAAGCTCGACGCCGCCAACGGCCCGTTCATGGGACTGAACTTCAATGGCACCAGCGGGCCGTTCAAGGATCCGCGCCTGCGTCAGGCGGTCGGTTTCGCCATCCGGCGCGAGGACATCGTCCAGGCCGCCTTCTTCGGGCGCGGCACGCCACTCCAGGGCATCCCGATCCCCGATACCAGCCCCTATTACGATGCCGGACGCGCGAAATTCTGGAGCTATGATCCCGACAGGGCCAGGCAGCTGATGGCGGAAGCCGGCGTGGCGAAGGGTTTTTCCTGCACGCTGCTGTCGACGGCGCAATACGGCATGCACAAATCGACCGCCGAGGTGGTGCAGGCCCATCTCGGCGAGATCGGCATCGACGTGAAGCTCAACCTGCCGGACTGGGCCTCGCGCGTCGATCTCGGCGGCAAGGGGCGCTACGAATTCTGCGTCCAGGGCACGACGGCCGACAATAACGATCCGGACGGGCTCGCACCGCTGCTTGACGGTGAGTTGCCCCCGAACATCTCGCGCAGTTTTGGCCTGCCGACGCCGGAGCTCCACGCGCTCTTCGCCAAGGGGCGCGCCGAGTTCGACATCGCCAGGCGCAAGGCCATCTATGCCGAGCTCGAGAAGCTCGCTCTGGAGCAGGCGACGCTCGTCGGCCTCGCCTGGCGCTCCCAGGGCTATGGCATGGTCAAGGGCGTGACGGGCTTCAAGGCTCTGCCGGGTGGCACGAATTTCTTCTCGGCCTATTCGCTGGAAGAAACCTCGCTGGCTTGACCTGGGATGATGGTCATTCCGCGCGCGTGGTGCGTTCCAGCCGGGCGAAGCGCTCGAGCCGAAAGGGCCTGGCGTCGATCAGCGGCCTCGCGCCCCTGACGAGGTCAGCAATCAGCCTGGCGGCGCCCGGGCCGATACCGAAGCCGTGGCCCGAGAAGCCACTGGCGATGAAGAAGCCCGGCAGGCGCGGCACCTCGCCTATCACGGGCACCGCATCGGGCATCGCATCGACGAAGCCGCCCCAGGCCTGCGCGATCTTCAGGCCCGCGAAAGCCGGGAAGGCTTTGATCAGATTGGCCTGACCTTCGTTCAGGATATTACTGGCTGGCGCCGGATCGAGCACGCGCATGCGCTCGAAAGGCGTCACCTCGTCGAGAGCCCAGCGCCGCGGCGTCCGCGCCTCCTCGAGGAAGCGCGCCCCGAGATGCAACCTGAGCTCGTGCCGCTGCTTCACCAGCGACGGCAGGAAATCACCGAACAGGCGGAACGAGTCGGGCACGATCTCAGCGGTGCTCGCGCCACGATGGGCGATGGTGTAGCCGCCGTCCTGGCGCTTGCGGAAGGCGAAGTCCGAGCCGCCGACGGCATAGGGCGGCGGGCCGTCGAGCGGCTCGGTGCGCAGGACCGAGCCGAGTACCTTGAGCTGCGGAAAGTCGATGCCGAGATTGCCGAGGAACAGCCGCGACCAGGCTCCACCCGCCAGCACGACCTGCGAGCAGGCGATCGTGCCGCGTTCCGTCACCACGGCGCTGACCCGGCCGGCCGTGGTCTCGATGCCGCGCACCGCGCAGCGCGTCAGAACGGTGCCGCCGTGCCGGCGCAGCGCACGCGCCATCGCCGGCACAGCCTTTTGCGGCTCCGCCCGCGCATCGCTCGGCGTGAACAGGGCTCCCGCGAAGGCGCGCTTGCAGCCAGGCAGCACGCCTTCGATCTCGCGCGAGTTCAGCAGCCGCGAATCAAGCTGGTACTGCCTGGCATGGTCGAGCCAGGCCTCATGCTCGGCGAGCTTGGCCGGCGTGTCGGCGACATAAACGATGCCGGAGCGCGTGAAGCCGGTATCGCCCCCGACCAGCTTGTCCATCTCGGACCAGAGCCGCATGCTTTCCAGCCCGAGCGGAATCTCGCTGGGATCGCGGCCCATGATCCGGACCCAGCCCCAATTGCGGCCGGACTGCTCGTGGCCGACCTCGCCTTTCTCGCAGACCGTGACCGAGATGCCCTCCTTCGCCAGGAAGAGCCCGGTCATGATGCCGATGATGCCGCCGCCGATGACGATGACGTCGCTCCTCTTCGGCAGGCTTGCGTCGGGATCGATCGTCTCGATGGTGATGCCCATCACATGCGCTCCCGGACCGGAGACGAGAGCCCGGCCCTGGGCCGGAAGCGAAAGGCAGGCAGCGGCATGATCAGTCCTGTGGGGCCGGCGTGGAGTTGCGAAAGACGACGTGATGCGGGTGGTTGACCGATTTCATGTATTCGATCGGCGCGCCGTCGCCGTCGCGCGCCACCAGCCTCAGGACCAGAGTGGGCGAACCTGGCTGGAGCAGGAGCAGGCGGGCCTCCAGGTCCGTCGCGATACCGACGCTGATCTCTCGGTCGCGGGCGCTGGCCTCGACGTGGTAGCGGGCTCTCAGCAACTCATAGAGCGACTGCCCGCCGACGAGGTCTTCCGCCACGAGCCCGGCAAAGCGCGCCGCCGGCAGATAGCTCGTCTCGATGCAGAACGGCTCGTCATTCACCGTACGCAGCCGGCGGAACATGATCAGATCGGCGCCAGCTGGGATGTCGAGTCGGCGTGCGATGCTCTCGCTCGCCTTCTCCTCGCCGAAATGCAGCAGCTTGTTGCCGGGCTCGCCGCCGGCATTGCGGATGAGACGGGTGATGCCGAGGGTCGAATGCACCTCGATCGGGCGCGTCACCTGGACCAGCGGAACGCGGGTGCCGCTGGTGCCGTTACGCTCCAGCACGTTGCGGTCGACGAGCTTGTCGATCGCCTTGCGCACGGTCATGCGGTTGATGCCGAGCGTGTCGGCGAGCGCGCGTTCGGAGGGAACGCGGTCACCTGGGCCATAGTCTGGCCCGCTGATGAGGTCGAGCAGGTAATCCTGCACCTCGACATAAATCGGCTTGGCCCGCTTCACGGGTTCGCGCATGGCTGGCGTCTCTCGGATGCTTCCCGTTTCCGCATATAGCGGGATTGCGTCGGCTCCACATCCCGGGGAGCATATACGCGCGAGTGCAGCGCAATCGAGCGGATCCATCGGTCAATTGGACTACGGTTGACAGGCATTGGTATAGGTGATTGGTGTATACCAATTCTTCGCCGCCTGGAAGTGACACTCGCCCATGTCCATCGCCTTCGATCGCGCCCGTGTGCATGAGGGGCTCGCGCAGACCCGCGCCGCCGTGCCCCAGGCCTATGCGCTTGGGTGCCGCCTCGCTCCGGAGATCGACCGGATCTATCTCGTTGCCTGCGGCTCGGCGAACCGCGCCATGCTCGGCATCAAGTATTGGCTCGAGCACTATTCGCCCGGCATCGAGGTCCGCCGCTATTTTCCGGCGGAATTCATGGCGATCGATCCTCCGCGGCTCGACGGCCGCACGCTGGTCCTGCTCGCCTCCAAGTCCGGCACGACACCGGAGACGGTCGCCGCCGCTGCGTTCCTGAAGGACAAGCCCTGCAAGCTCGTGGCCTTCAGCCAATATGCCGACAAACCGCTTGCGCTGGCCGTGCCCGAACATTTCGTGGTGGGCGACACCAGCGAGTCCTTCGTGGCCATGTTCATGCTGATGCAGGCGCTGGTCGGCGGCATCATGAGCGCGAAGGACGGCTGGCCGCTCGGCGACAAGCTCGTCGCCTCGCTCGATGCGCTGCCCGGCGCGATCTGCGACGCGGCGGAGCAGAACGAGGAGCGCGCCGCGGCCGACGCGCGCCTTTATGCCAAGGACCGCAATTTCTATCACGTCGCCTCGGGGCCGGGCTTCACCACGGCCTATGTCTTCGGCGTCTGCATCCTCATGGAGATGCTCTGGCTGCACAGCTATCCGATCGAGGCGGCCGAATTCTTTCATGGTCCCTTCGAGATCATCGACCGCAGCACGCCGCTGATCCTGATCACGGGCGAAGACCCGAGCCGCCCGCTGATGGAGCGCGTCTCGACATTCTGCGACACCTATGCCGAGCGGGTGATGAAATACGACTCGCGCGATTTCGCGATGAAGGGCATCGCGCCCGAGATTCGCCCGATCGTCGCGCCCTATATCCTCCAGTCGGCGCTGAAGCGCATGGCGGCGCATCTCTCCGTGCTCCACAATCAGCCGCTCTCGACCCGCCGCTACATGTGGAAGGTCGCGTACTGAATTCCTCGCGCGGAGAGGCCGCATGACCCTCAGGCTGCTCGGGCTCGGCGACAACACGGTCGACACCTATGTCGATCGCGGCCTGCAATTCCCGGGCGGCAACGCGGTCAATGTCGCGGTCCTGGCCCACAGGCTCGGCGCCGAAGCGGGCTATCTCGGCTGTCTCGGCTCGGACGAGGCCGGCAGACTGATCGTCAATGCCCTGCTCCTTGAGGGCGTGGATACGAGCCGGTGCCGCATGCTCGCCGGCGACAATGCCCGCGCCTTCATCGGCCATGACGGAAATGACCGCCGCTTCCTGCGCTCGCAACGCGGTGTACGCGGCCAATGGGACCGGTTCTCGCCCGAGGATCTCGCCTATGTCGCCACCTTCGATCTGGTGCATTCGAGCATCTACAGCGAACTCGATGCCGAACTCGCGACGCTTCGCCACGCTATACGTCGCTTCTCCTACGACTTCTCCGAACGCTGGACCAACACCAATCTGGCGGCGACGCTGCCCTTCCTGGACATCGCCTTCCTGTCCTTCCCCGCCGGTTCCGAAGCGGAGTGCCGCGATCTGGCACGCCGTTGCACTGAAGCCGGGCCGGAGCTCGTGGTGGTGACGCGCGGCGAGCGCGGCTCATTGGCTCTGGCAGGCGGGGTATTCCACCGACACGGGATCACCCAAGCACACATCGTCGATACGCTGGGCGCCGGGGACGGTCTCATCGCCGCGTTTCTTCTGGCTGTGCTGGAAGACAAGGGCATTCCGGAGGCACTGGCCGCCGGTGCAGACAATGCCGCGGCGGTTTGCGGGTATCAGGGCGGCTTCGGCCATGGCGCACCATGGTCCGAGGCCGTGGAGACGGCGCTCGGTTGAACCGGAGGATTTGAGATCATGGCCTGGCGTATCGGGATCGATTCCGGCGGGACTTTCACGGATATCTGTCTCTTCGACGATGCGAGCGGTCAGGTGGCGGTCTGGAAGGTGCCATCGACGCCGGACGATCCCTCCCGCGCCATCGCGCGCGGCACCCAGGAGGGCACCGAGCGCGTCGGCGCCAAGCCGAGCGAGGTCGTGTATTTCGGCCATGGCACGACGGTCGGCACCAATGCCCTCATCCAGCATCGCGGCGTCAAGACCGGGCTGATCACCACTGACGGCTTCCGCGACCTGATCGAGATCGGCCGCCAGAAGCGTCCCGATCTCTACGACCTGCAGGTCGACAAGGCGCCGCCTCTCGTCACCCGCGATCTGCGTTTTGGTGTCACCGAGCGCCTGCGCCATGACGGTTCGGTCGAGATCCCGCTCGACGAGGAGGGGGTGCGTCAGGCAGCCCGCGCGCTGAGGGAGGCGGGCGTCAAGGCCGTTGCCATCGGCTTCCTCTACGGCTTCGTCCGGCCCGAGCATGAGGCGACGGCAAAGCGCATCGTCGCCGAAGAGTTTCCCGACGCCTTCATCTGCACCTCGCACGAGGTTGCGCCCGAGTTCCGCGAGTATGAACGCATCTCGACGGCGGTGGTGAACGCTTATCTCGGCCCGGTGATGCAGGGCTATATCCAGCGTCTCGCCGAACGGCTGAAGGAGCTCGGCCTCACCACGACGCCGCATCTGACGCAGTCGAATGGCGGCGTCATCGGCTTCGACATGGCGGCGCGCCTGCCCGTGCGCACCGTGCTCTCCGGCCCGTCGACAGGGGTCGTCGCGGCGCAGGCCATCGGCCGCATGACCGGTATCGAGAACCTGATCACCTTCGACATGGGCGGCACCTCCTCGGACGTCGCGCTGCTGCGCAACGGTGAGGCCAAGCTCGCCAGCGAGGCGACTGTCCATGGCTATCCGATCAAGGCACCGATGCTCGACATCCACACGGTCGGTGCCGGCGGCGGCTCGATCGCGGCGATCGATTCCGGTGGTCTGCTCAAGGTCGGCCCGCGCAGCGCCGGCGCCGATCCCGGGCCGGTCTGCTATGGCCGCGGCTCGACGGAACCTGCCGTCACCGACGCCAATGTCGTGTTGCAGACCCTGAACCCGACGCATCTGCTCGGCGGGCGCATGCCGATCGACCAGGCGCTGTCGAAACAGGCGATCGGCCGCATCGCCGACGAGCTCGGCCTCGAGCCGATGGCGACGGCGCAGGGTATCATCTCGGTCGTCACCGCCAACATGGCCAAGGCCATCCGCGTCATCAGCGTCCAGCGCGGCCACGATCCGCGCGACTACGCTCTCGTCGCTTTCGGCGGCGCGGGGCCGCTTCATGCCGCCCGGCTGGCGCGCGAGCTGGAGATGAAGCGCATCATCGTGCCTCGCAATCCCGGCATCGGCTGCGCGCTCGGCCTGCTGCTCACCGACCTGCGAGCCAATTTCGCGACGACGCGGCTGGCGACGCTCGGTGAAGGGCTCGCCCCCGACATGGCCCAGATCTTCGTGGGCCTCGAAGCTCAGGCTGAGAACTGGTTCACTGAAGAGAAGGTCGCCCCCGCCGACCGCGAGCTCAAGCGCACGGCGGACCTGCGCTACCACGGCCAGAATTACGAGCTCGCCATCGACGTGCCGGACGGGCCGATCTCGACTGAGACCGTCAAGGCGCTGGCGGAAGGGTTCTCCGAGGCGCACAGGCGTCTTTATGGCTTCGTAGCCGACGGCGAACCGATCCAGCTCGTGACCTATCGCGTCGAGGCGATCGGCTTCGTGCCCAAGGCCGAGTTCCGGCCCGAGCCCGATGCCGGGCCGGACGCCTCCCCGGCGATCATCGGCCGGCGCGAGGTCTGGTTCCCGGAAGCCGGCGGCTTCGTCGATTGCCCGATCTATGACCGCGACGGGCTCAGGTCCGGCAACCTCATCGATGGGCCGGCGATCATCGAGCAGATGGACGCGACCACGGTGCTGCTGCCCGGCATGACCGCCCGCGTCGAGCCCTATCTCAACCTGATCCTGGAGACGCCGTGATGAACGCGCCCGCACCGGTCACCGTCGATCCGATCACCGTCGAGGTCATCGGCAGCGCCTTCGCCTCGATCACCGAGGAAATGGGCGAAGCGCTGGTCAAGGCCAGCTACTCGACCAACATCAAGGAGCGCCGCGACTGCTCGACGGCGCTTTTCGATATCGAGGGCAACACGCTCTGCCAGGCCGAGCACATCCCGATGCATCTCGGCTCCTTCATCGGCATCATCCCGCATATCCTGAAGCGCCATGCGATCGCCGAAATGAAGCCCGGCGACGTCTTCATCGGCAACGATGCCTATGAAGGCGGCGGCACGCATCTTCCCGACATCGTCCTGGCCGAGCCGATCTTTCACGACGGAAAAATGGTCGCCTGGGCCGTCAATACGGCCCACCATTCCGATTTCGCCGATCGCGGCCACGCCCATATCTATCAGGAAGGCCTGCGCATCCCGCCGATCCGTCTCTACGACGGCGGCACGCTGATGAAGGACGTGCAGGAGCTAATCCTGCTGAACTGCCAGGTTCCGCGCGAGCGCCTCTCGGACCTGCGCGCCCAGATGGCCGCGAACCGGCTCGGCGTCGAACGCGTGCGCGCGCTCTGCGACAAATATGGCCGCGCCACCGTGCTCTCTGCGGGCAAGGCCTTGCAGGACTATGCCGAGCGCAAGATGCGCGCCGGCATCGCCTCGATCCCCGACGGCGTCTATCGCTTCGAGGACTATTTCGACAATCCCGAGATCGAGCAGCCGATGGCGTTCTCGGTCGAAATCACGGTCGCCGGCGAGGAAATGAAGCTCGCCTTCGAGAGTCCGCCGCAGGCGCGCGCGGGCTTCAACATGGTCTACACCGCGCTGCTCTCGACGGTGTACTACGCGGTCAAGACCGTGGCCGACCCGACGATCCCGCCCAATGCCGGCCTCGCCCGGCCGCTGACGGTCATCGCAGCGGAGGGCACCGTTCTGAACTGCCTCCATCCCGCGGCCGTGAACGGGCGGATCGCGCCCTGCCAGCGCGTCGTCGATCTGATCCATGGTGCGCTCGCGCAGGCCGTGCCGGAGCGCGTCATCGCCGCCTGCTCGGGCGCGGTCGCCGCCGCCACCTTCATGGGGGCGATGCCTGGCAGCGGCGATCTCTGGGTCTATCTCGAGACGATCGGCGGCGGATCGGGCGCGCGCGCGACCAAGGACGGGCTCGACGGCGTCCATGTCCACATGACCAACACCTCGAATCTGCCGGTCGAGGCGCTGGAGGTCGAGTATCCGCTCACGCTGTTGCGCTACGAGCTGGTCGACGGCTCAGGCGGACGTGGGCGCCAGCGCGGCGGGATGGGCTTGCGTCGCGTCTACAGAGCCGAAGCGCCCTGCCGGCTCAACGTCGACAATTCGCGCCTGAAGTCGCGGCCCTGGGGCATCGCCGGCGGCGAGCCGGGGCAAGGTGGCTCTTACTCGTTCAGCGAAGGGGTCGTGCCGTTCGTGCGTGGCGACGGCGCGCTCGAGCCCGGCCAGATCGTCGAGATCGTCACGCCAGGTGCCGGCGGTTACGGCCCGGTCGCGGAACGCGATTCCGAGGCGCAAGCGCGCGATCTTGCCGAAGGCAGGCTGGCACCGGCCTGATGTCGGAAAGCAGGATCGCCGGGGATGACCGTCTCCCGGCCGCAGCTGAGCCGGCATCTGCTGATCGACAACAGTGCGCCTGAATGAGAGCGAGCATACTCCCCCAAGAATACCAGACCCTGTCGAGCAGGACTGCTCGATTTTACACGTGAGTGTGATCTTGAGCATCCATGCCGGCAGGTTGCCTGGCCTCCCCTCTAGGTCTGTGCTCGGGCTCTCTCGGTAGCCCGGCCGCCTGTTGGCAGGACGCGTCCAACTTGGGCAGGGATATTAGAACCTTCAGTCCGCCTTCAGGACGATTTGAAAGCGAAATCTCGCCCCCGTGCGAGCGGATGGCCGCTCTTGCGATCGTCAAGCCCAGCCCCGATCCGCCGGTCTGACGGCCACGCGATTCCTCAAGCCGAACGAATGGCTGGAACATGCGCTCCATCTCGGCCTCCGGAATGCCGGGACCATTATCCTCAACGACAACAACAAGGCCGGAGGACGTCTCCTCAACCTTCACCCACGCCTGATCGGCGTATTTCACCGCATTGCCGATGACGTTCCAGAATGCGCGCTTCAGAGCCAGGAGCTTTCCGGCCACGCGGCCATGGCTGATTCCGCTCAGGGCAATCTGCCTGCCCTGGTCGGCGTGCTGACCGACGATCGTCTCGATGACCGAGACGATGTCGATCGGGCGATGGGCCTCGCTCGAGACGCCGCCGCGCAGGAACTCCAGGGTGGAGTCGATCATTCCCTCCATCTCGGACAGATCGCCATCGATGAGATCGCGCGTCGCCTCATCTTCCAGCAGCTCGGAGCGCAACCGCAGTCTCGTGATCGGGGTGCGCAGATCGTGTGACACCGCCGCAAGCGCCTGCATGCGCTCGGCGACGAGACGCTGGATCCGCTCGCCCATGGTGTTGAAGGCACGCGCCGCGTGCCGAACTTCGGCAGGGCCGCTCTCGGGCAGCGGCTGCGGCGCCTGGTCGAGGCTGAATCGCTCCGCCGCCATGGCCAGCTCGCGCAGAGGGCGTGTCGCCCAGCGCAGCAGCAACACGCCGATGACGACGATCGCGACGCCGAAACAGATCATGATCGTGAGCACGTTCCAGTCGCCGTGCTGGTTCGCGCCCAGGGCTGTCGAGGAAAAATTCACCCAGGAGCCGTCGTCCAGGCGCACCGAGACGAGCATCATATGGCGAGAGGCGTCGGCGTCACCGGCGCCCGACGCGCCGTCATCGGCATAGCCCAGCCGAAACGGTTCCGATGCCAGTTCCGGAGCGAGCTCCTTCAGCCTGGCTGCCATCTCCTTCGTCCGCTCCGTGGCTGGCACCGTGCCGAGCACGAGACTGACCTTGCTCCAATGCACCTCAAGGCTGGCGCTCGACAGATCATGGGCGACGCGGTCGCGTTCGGCGTCATTGGCGTTGCCCGCGATCGCGCGCTTGATCGAAACGATGCGCTCGGCGAGTGCCTTGTAGCGCTGGACATTGGCCAGGCTCTCGACGCTGACGCGATAGGCCCAGTAGCCGGCGAAATGGAAAGCGAGCAAGGCCGCAACCAGGATCAGGATGGCGCGGCCGGCCACCGTGTCCGGCCAGCGCGGGCGAAGGAATTGCATCATGCCGGCTCGCTCGCTCTGGCCTGGACGGCAGGCGAGAACATGTAGCCGGCGCCCCGGACCGTCTTGATCAACTGGCTGCCATTCGCATCCGCTTCGAGCTTCCTGCGCAGGCGGCTGATCTGGACGTCGATCGTTCTGTCGAAAGGGTCGTCGCTGGTGCGGGTCTTGGCGAACTGCATCAGGGCCTCGCGGGAGAGGATCCGGTTGGCATGTTCGACGAAGGCGGCGAGCAAGTCGAATTCACCTGTCGAGAGGTCGATCAGCGTGCCGGACGGCGAGGTCAGTTCGCGACGGCGCAGGTCCATGGCCCAGCCGTCGAAGCCGACGATCTCGGTCGCACGGGACCTGTTCGTGGTCGCGCGATAGCGGCGCAGAACCGCGCGCACGCGCGCGAGCAGCTCACGCGGGCTGAACGGCTTCGTGACATAGTCGTCGGCGCCGACTTCCAGGCCGATGATGCGATCGCTCTCCTCGCTTCGGGCCGTGAGCATCACGATCGGCACCTGAGAGATGGCGCGCATGTCGGCGCACAGATCGATGCCGGAGCGTCCGGGCAGCATTAGGTCCAGGATGACCAGATCGATCGGCGAATGGCCGAGAATCTCCAGCATCGCGCGACCATCGGGGGCTCCCGTCACCTGATAGCCTTGCCGCTGCAGGAAGCGGGCGACGAGCAGTCTGATCTGCGGGTCGTCATCCACGATGAGCACATGACCGTGATCATCGGTCGCCGCGCTGAGAGCTTGGATCACGCGAGTCCTTCCTCCGCATTCAAGGCGGTCCAGTACGGGAAATGGCACGACCGTCCTTTCTCAATGATCTCATGATAGCGCGGGAAGTCCTTTCACGCCCGTCCGGCTTCGCAACAATTTGTAACGGACGCATGCCGCGCGCCGTTGCTACCCAAGGCGCATCGAGGCCCCGGAACAGCCGAGTCGTGATGCTCCCAAGACCACTCCTCATGTCAGCACTCGCGCTTGCGCTCTGCGCTTGCTCCGCCACGCAGGTGCCCACGTATTTGGCCCGGCCAGCAGATCCCAATGTCCGTGTTCCCGCGCAGCGCTATCAGAGCGTCAGCGCCGGCACGACCTCGCTGCGCCCGGCCGAACCCAAGGACTGGCGTGAACTGAACCGCCGCGTCGGGCCGCAGCAATGATCTCGGCGCTCAGCTTCAACCAGCCAACCGAGCGGCGTTCGGCGCATGGCCTTGTCGCTGACGCGGGGCGCGCTGTGTTGGCGTCCGAAACGCCGAGCGCCGGCCGTTTCTCTCGCCTGGCGCTGCTGGCTGGTGTCGCTGCCTTGCTCGGGGGCTGCGCGAGCTTCTCGCCGGATGCGGGAATCGGCACGGTTCAGGCGATCTCCTACAGCGAGCTCAACAAGGACGTGGTCAAGATTGGCGACGATGCGACGGCCGGCAGCGCCAAGGCGCGCGTCGATCAGTTGCTCAGGAGGCCGCTGACGGCCGACACCGCTGTCCAGATTGCTCTGCTCAACAATCGCGGCCTGCAAGCGGCCTTCAACGAGCTCGGCATCGCCGAAGCGCAGATGGTCGCGGCCAGCCTGCCGCCGAACCCGCGTTTTGGCATCTCCAAGCTCTCGGGCCGGTTCGAGATCGAGATCGAACGACAGGTCGCCGGCAGTCTTTTCGCACTCGCGACATTGCCGGCTCGTGCCGAGATCGCTGGCGACCGCTTTCGCACGGCGCAATTGCGCGCGGCGGAGGCCGTGCTCAAGCTCGCAGCTGATACGCGCCGGCAATATTACCGGGCCGTCGCTGCCAATGCGCAGGTCTCCTTCTATCAGCAGGCGAAGGCGTCGTCAGACGCGGCGTCCGAGCTGTTCAAGCGGCTGGGCGAGTCAGGCGGCATCAACAAGCTGAACCAGGCGCGTGAGTTCGCTTTCGATGCCGAGCTGGGCACGCAGCTGGCGCAGGCACGGCTGCAGCAGCGCCAGGAACGCGAGCGGCTCGTGCGGCAGCTCGGACTTTGGGGCGAAGACCTGACGTTCAAGCTGCCTGGTACCTTGCCGCCGCTGCCGCGCATTCAGACCGTCAAATCCATCGAGGCCGAGGCGCTGCGCAAGCGGATCGATGTCCAGATCGCGCGAGCTGATCTTGATGCGCTCGCCAAATCGCTCGGTCTGACCCAGGCGACCCGTTTCGTAGACGATGTCGATCTGCTCGGCCGACGCACCTACGACCGCGGGCGGACCTTATCGGAGGACGGCCGTGTCGAGCGAGAGACGAGCCGCAGCCGGACGCTCGAACTCGAGATCGAAATCCCGATCTTCGACTTCGGTCAATCGAAGGTCGCTCTGGCCGAGCAGACCTATATGCAGGCGGCCAACCGGCTGGCCGAGAAGGCGGTGAATGTCCGCTCCGAGGCACGCGAGGCCTATACCGGATATCGCGCCAGCTACGATATCGCGCGCCAATACCAGAACAACGTCCTGCCGCTGCGCAAGATCATCCAGGACGAGGCGTTGCTGCAGTACAACGGCATGCTGACCGATGTGACGGAGCTCATCGTCGATGCGCGCAGCCGCATCCTTTCGAATGTCGCGGCGATCAACGCCAGGCGCGATGTCTGGATCGCCCATACCGATTTCAAGCATGCGCTCATTGGCGGTGGCTGGGGCGGCGGCGGTGCCGTCGTCGCGGCCTCCAGCGCGAGTCAAGGTGGAGGGGCGGCGCATTGACCCGTTCCCGGAAGGATCAAGACATGACCAGCCTCTCGCGCAGGGGTTTCATCGGTTCGTCGGGGCTGGTGCTCGCGGGCGCTGCCACCGTCTCCGGCCGGACCGCCTTCGCCGCCGTACCCGAAGCGCCGACGATGACCGAGGCATCGACCCAGGCGCCGCTCGTGCCGACCAGTGGTCCCGACTACCAGCCGGTCGCGACGCTGAACGGCTGGACCTTGCCCTCGCGCATGAATGGCGACTGGAAGGAGTTCCACCTCGTCGCCGAACCGGTCGAGCGAGAGCTCGCGCCGGGGATGAAGGCCTATCTCTGGGGCTATAACGGCCAGTCGCCGGGACCGACGATCGAAGCGGTCGAAGGCGACAAGGTCCGCATCTACGTCACCAACAAGCTGCCGGAGAACACCACGATTCACTGGCACGGCCAGCGCTTGCCAAACGGTATGGACGGCGTCGGCGGACTGACGCAGCCGCATATCCCGCCCGGCAAGACCTTCGTCTACGAATTCCAGCTCCGGCGCTCCGGCACCTACATGTACCATCCCCATTCCGACGAGATGGTGCAGATGGCGATGGGCATGATGGGCTTTTTCGTTGTCCATCCCAGGGACCCGGCATTCCGCCGCGTCGATCGCGATTTCGTCTTCCTGCTCAACGCGTTCGACATCGAACCCGGCTCCTATGTGCCGAAGGTCAACACCATGCTCGATTTCAACCTCTGGTGCTGGAACAGCCGGGTCTTTCCGGGCATCGACCCGTTCGTAGTCGGGCTCAACGACAAGGTTCGCATCCGCTTCGGCAACCTGACGATGACCAACCACCCGATCCATATGCATGGCTACGAGTTCAAGGTCTCCTGCACCGATGGCGGCTGGGTCGATCCCGCCGCCGCCTGGCCGGAGGTCTCGGTCGACTGCGCCGTCGGCCAGATGCGCGCCTTCGATTTCGTCGCCGACGAGCCGGGCGACTGGGCGATCCATTGCCACAAATCGCACCATACGATGAACGCCATGGGCCATTCGGTGAAGACCTATATCGGCGTCGGCAAGAAGGACCTCGCCAAGCGGATCGCCAAGATCGCGCCCGGCTACATGCCGATGGGCTCGAACGGCATGGGCGAGATGGGCTCGATGGAGATGCCGCTGCCCGACAACACCTTGCCGATGATGACGGGGTTCGCCCAGTTCGGCCCGGTCGAGATGGGCGGCATGTTCTCGGTGGTGAAGGTCCGCGAGGGGCTGTCCAGGACCGACTACAAGGACCCGGGTCCTTACAAGAACCCCGAAGGGACAGTCGCCTTCGAATACAAGGGCGAGAGGCTCAGCGAGGCACCGCGCACAAAGGGACCGGACAGCGGAGCCCAGTCCGTCGATTGGCGCGTCAAGGACCCACGCAAGCCCAGGCTCGGCCCGGACGGCAAGCCGCGGCCTGCCGCCAAGAACCCGCATTCCAATCACTGACCCCGAACAATCAACTCCGGAGCAATCCCATGACGATGAAGACGTCGAGATTGAAACTTGCAGCCCTGGCGGTCCTGATTTCGACCGGCGCTGCCTTGGCCGCACCCGGCGGCGCTCCCGGTCACAGCCATGGCGACGACACCGCCTACGGCAAGCCTGGCGACCCGAAGAAGCCGGCGCGGATCGTCTCGATCGTGATGGCCGAGAAGGACGGCAAGATGGCCTTCATCCCGGACCGGATCGAAATCCGCCGTGGCGAGCAGGTGAAGTTCGCGTTGCGCAACAATGGCGAGCTCGACCATGAACTCGTGCTGGCGACGCTCGAGGAGAACCTGAAGCACGCGATCGAAATGCAGAAGAACCCCGACATGGAGCACGACGATCCGAACGCCAAGCGCCTCGCGCCGAAGAAGACCGGCGAAATCGTCTGGCAGTTTACCAAGGCGGGGGAGTTCGACTTCTCCTGCCTGATCCCCGGCCATCGCGAGGCGGGCATGACCGGCAAGATCATCGTCAAGTAAGCGCCTCACTCAACCAAGGGAGCATCCGATGCTGAAAACTCTCGGGACCATCGCTTTCGTCGCCTTCGCGCTGCCGGCCGCGGCCCAGTCGGTCAACGGTACCGTCACCAAGGTCGATGAGGCCCAAAGCAAGCTCACCATCAACCACGGCCCGATCAAGAACCTCGAGATGGAGAACATGACGATGGTGTTCAAAGCCGCAGATCCGGCCATGCTGAAGGGCCTGAAATCTGGCGACAAGATCAAGTTCGACGCCGACCGGGTCAACGGCCAGATCACCGTCATCAAGCTGCAAAAGACCAAGTGAGCGATCGTCTTCCGGACAGGCGCGACGCGCCTGTCCGGCCCGGTCCGAAACTGCGGTCCAGCTCCAAAATGCCGTTTCGATCCGCTTTGATGACCGTGAGCATGACGGGTTTGCTCGTTGCGTTCGGGATCAGCGCGAAAGCCTCGGATCGCGACTTGCAGCGAGCGCTTCTGGAGGCTGGTTGCGTGAAGGCTGACATTGGGGTGCTGCCTGGCAAGGACAAGACGAGCATTTACCGGGCGAACTGCTTGGGCTCGTCACATAAGATTCTGGGCATTGTCTGCGTCGGCAGCCGCTGCGCGGTCGCCATCCCGTCAACAGAGCGGGACGATTCAAATCAACCGGAATGAGAGGCGATCATCTTCGAGTCGGGCCGCGGATTGGCTCCGGCAAACGCCCTGCTTGCGAACGTCCGTCATACGGGGACCGACCTCGGCCGCTGCCCGCAGCATGGGCATGGATTACAAGCGCGCCTGGACGCTGCTTGGGAGCTTAAGCCGATGGGCGCATGTATCAGGCTGAAACGATCTTCACGGCGTTGAAGCCGACCATTCGAGAACTCGCAGCAGGCGAGACGCTGTTTGCGACGGGAGATGCGACGCGGGGCTTCTTCGCGGTCCGGAAGGGACAGATTCGTCTGGTTCGCTTTGGCGCAAGCGGACGCGCGACAATTCTCTTTGTCGCCAGGCGGGGAGAGCGTTTCGCAGAGGCTTCGCTCTTTGCGGGAACCTATCACTGCGATGCGCAGGCCGTGACCGATAGCACGGTCGCATGCTTTGCCAAGACGGAAGCGCTCGCCCTGCTTCAGAACGATGCCGATGCGCGGCTGAACCTGACGGCCGATCTTGCGCGGCAGGTCATGGCGCTCCGGTCTGCTCTGGCCCTGCGCGACATCCGCTCCGCGCGCGAGCGCTTACTTGCCTATCTTGTGGCGCAGGCGGGAGCCGACGGGCGAACCGTCATCATCAAGGGACTGCTGAAAGATCTCGCCGCTACCGTCGGCCTGACGCCCGAGGTCCTCTATCGGACGCTGGCGCAGCTGGAGGCCGAGCGGATCATTCGCAGGGGTGACGGAACCATCACGCTGACATGATTGCAATCATGTTGCGGCGCGCATGAGGCGTGTACCGGAATGGTCGAGGAGATTATTCCATGATCAAGACAAGCGCCTTCAGCCTGGTCGGGTTTCTCATGCTGGCATCGGCAGGTTTCGCCTCCGGGCCGCCGACAAATCCCTACGCGGGCCAAGAGACCCGCGACATCAAGGCCCTCTCGCCGAAGGAGATCGACGATCTCGTTCAGGGCCGCGGCATGGGGCTGGCCAAACCGGCGGAGCTCAACCGCTATCCTGGCCCGCTCCACGTCCTCGAATTGGCGCGCGAGCTTCAACTCTCGGTCGAGCAGCGCAAGGGCGTTCAGGCATCGGAAGCGCGCATGAGCGCCAGAGCGAAAGCGCTTGGAGCCGAGGTTCTCGCTCTGGAGCGTGAGCTCGATGCGGCCTTCACCCACAAGACGATCGATCCGGCCCGGCTGAACGAACTCACGCTGCAGATCGGCTCGAGGCAAGGCATGCTGCGGGCGGCGCATCTGGAGGCTCATATCGAGACAGCAGGTCTGCTCACGCCACAACAGATTTCGCGATACGACGCGCTGCGCGGCTACGGCACTGCACCGCCAGCCGCGCCGAGCGGCCATGGCTCGAAGCATCGCTAGAGCCGCTTGGACGCGCCGCGGCGGCGATTGTGCCGCGCCAGCACCGGCCGTTACAAAGTGTAACAATAGGTCTGGAGCGCGCGGCAGTTGCCGACGTTACCTTCGCGCCGACTAAAGCACGCTCCGAGATGGCGGCTGCGCGCTTGGCGAGGGCACAATATGGCTGCGCGCGATATCCACCAGCATTTTGGGCACGATCATGCCGGGCATGACCACTCCGGCCACCGCGATGCTCATGAGCAGCCCGGCGAGCGCATGGTCAAGGATCCGGTCTGTGGCATGTTCGTCGATCCCGCCTCGGCGAAGTACCGCTCCGATTATGATGGAAAGACCTACTCCTTCTGCTCGAACGCATGCCGCACGAAGTTCGAGCACGATCCCAGGGCGTTCGCGGCGAGCGATGCAGCGCATGCCGCCAAAGCCGCTCCGTCGCATGCTGGCGACGTGATCTATACCTGTCCGATGCACCCTCAGGTCAGGCAGGCCGGGCCCGGCAATTGCCCGATCTGCGGCATGGCGCTCGAACCGGAGATGGTGACGGCCGAGACCGGGCCGAGCCCCGAACTCGCCGACATGACGCGGCGCTTCTGGGTCGGTCTCGCGCTCGCCCTGCCGGTCGTGATCCTGGAGATGGGCGCTCACCTGATCGATCTGCACATGCTCGTCGGCGCGCAGACGTCGAACTGGATCCAGCTCGCGCTGGCCACGCCGGTCGTCTTATGGGCCGGCTGGCCGTTCTTCGAGCGCGGCTGGCAGTCGCTCGTGACGCGTCATCTGAACATGTTCACGCTGATCGCGATGGGTACGGGGGTGGCCTGGCTCTACAGCCTCATTGCCACCGCCACGCCAGGCCTGTTCCCCGACACGTTCCGCGGCGGCGACGGCTCGGTTGCAGTCTATTTCGAGGCAGCCGCCGTCATCACGGTGCTGGTGCTGCTGGGCCAGGTCCTCGAGTTGCAGGCACGCGAGCAGACCGGCGGCGCCATCCGCGCGCTGCTGGACCTCTCCCCCAAGACCGGGCGCCGTATCCGCCTCGACGGCACGGACGAGGACGTGGCCCTTGATGCCGTCACCGTCGGCGATCGACTCCGCGTCCGCCCCGGAGAAAAGGTGCCGGTCGATGGCGAGCTGATCGAAGGGCGCAGCTCGGTCGATGAGTCGATGATTACCGGCGAGTCCATGCCGGTCACCAAGGAGCCCGGCGCCAGGCTGATCGGCGGAACGCTCAACCGCACCGGCGGCTTCATCATGCACGCCGGCAAGGTCGGCCGCGACACGATGCTGGCGCAGATCGTGCGCATGGTTGCCGATGCGCAGCGGTCGCGCGCGCCGATCCAGCGTCTTGCCGATGAGGTATCGGGCTGGTTCGTGCCGGTGGTGATCGTGGTCGCGCTCCTGGCCTTTGCTGCCTGGATGACGTGGGGGCCAGAGCCGCGCTTCGCCCACGGCCTCGTTGCCGCCGTTGCGGTGCTGATCATTGCCTGCCCATGCGCGCTCGGGCTCGCGACGCCGATGTCGATCATGGTCGGCGTCGGCCGCGGCGCCAGGCTCGGCGTGCTGATCAAGAATGCCGAGGCGCTGGAGCGCTTCGAGAAGATCGACACGCTCGTCGTCGACAAGACCGGGACCTTGACCGAAGGCCGACCGAAGGTGACGAACATCAAGGCCGTCGCGGGGCTCGATGAAACCGAGTTGTTGCGCCTTGCCGCCAGCCTGGAGAGAGCGAGCGAACATCCTCTGGCGACCGCCATTGTCGAGGCCGCGAACCAACGCGGGGTTCCGCTTGGTGAAGCCCGCGAATTCGACAGCCCGGTCGGCAGGGGCGTCACCGGCCTGGTCGATGGCAAGAGGCTGGTCATCGGCAGCCATACGATCATGAGCGAGGAAGGCGTGGACCTTGTCGATCTCGCCGCCGAGGCCGAGGTTCTGCGTCGCGAAGGCGCGACAGTGATCTTCGTCGCAATAGACGGGCGGGCGGGAGGCCTCGTCGCGATCGCCGACCCGATCAAGAAAACCACGCCGGCTGCGGTGAGGGCTTTGGCGGCCGATGGTGTGCGGGTCGTGATGTTGACCGGCGACAACAGGACGACGGCTGAAGCCGTGGCGCGAAAGCTCGAGATTGCCGAGGTGGAGGCGGAGATCCTGCCGGAGGACAAAGCGAAGGTCGTCAGCCGGCTACGCGGCGAGGGGCGGGTCGTCGCCATGGCGGGCGACGGCGTCAACGATGCACCGGCGCTCGCCGCTGCGGATGTCGGTATCGCGATGGGCACCGGCACCGATGTCGCGATTGAGAGCGCTGGCGTGACGCTGTTGAAAGGCGACCTTCAGGACATCGTTCGGGCCCGCCAGCTCAGCCGCGCGACGATGAGCAACATCCGCCAGAACCTGTTCTTCGCCTTCATCTACAATGCCGCCGGAGTGCCCATCGCCGCCGGTGCGCTCTATCCGATTTTCGGGCTGTTGCTTTCGCCGATCATCGCGGCGGCCGCGATGGCTCTGTCCTCGGTGAGCGTAATCGCGAATGCTCTGCGATTGCGGCGGGTCTCTTTGGATCATCACTGACGAGGCCCGCGGGCCTTCCCATGGCGACGATGGTACCAATGGGGTCGGCGCAGGGGGATGCCGACAGGGAGCGTGCCTTCCGGCGCGCGCCGTCGGGGTTGCCGCCCAGGGAGCGGCGTCCGGTTTGGCCGGGTCTCAGTCGTCCAGGCGCCGGAGGGCGGCCGTGTCGCGCAGCACGATGGAGCGGCGATGGGCGGGAACCTCGATGGCTCCCTGACGCTCCAGCTGAGTGAGCGAACGGGACACCGTCTCGATGGTCAATCCGAGATGATCGGCGATGTCGATGCGCGACATCGGGAGGTCGACCTGGCCGTTCTCCGAAATCCGGCCGGCGAGGTCGAGCAGGAAGGTGGCGATCTTCTCCATGGCGCTCTTGCGGCCAAGCAGGAGTATATGGTTCTGGGCCCGCTCCAGAGCGCGCATCATGGCCGTCACGACCTGGCGCGCGACGACGCTGTCATTCGCGGCGAGGGTTTCAAGACTGCAGCGGCGGTAGGCGATCACCGTCGCCTCCCCGATGGCCTCGGCGCTGAAGCGGTGCTCGTCGCCTGCCTCGATGCCGAAAACGTCGCCCGGCAAGTGGAAGGCGTCGATCTGACGGCGACCGTCGCTCAGGAGCTTCGACGTGCGGACGGCCCCGGAGGCGACCTTGTGGATGAACGCGGCCCGGTCTCCCTCGGCGTAAATCTCGGCCCCCTTGGCGAAGGTCCTGGTCGAACCGAGGGCCGGCGATTCCCGCGTGGACCGGGCCGGCTGGCCATAGGCGAACCGGGCGGCGGCGGAGGCGATCTCGTTCCCAGCGGTGGTGAGCGCAATCTGCATCGGAACTCTCGTCGGGTTGGGCGTTCAACGTGAGCTCAAGGCTAGCTTTTCGGAGGAGGCCGCGAAATTCAGATGCTTTCCTAAGGGATGTCCCGGGGGTCGTTCGCGATCTCAAGCGCCCGCATCCAACGCCCCGCGGATGCTGTCGACCAGCGAGGAATCCTCGAGAGGCTTCTCCAGGATCCGGTGAATCCCCGCGTGAGCGGCGCTCCTGCGCATGTCCTCGGTGGCGTTGGACGTGATCAGGATCGCGGGCAGGTCGACCCGGCGCGCGCGCAGGCGACGGATCAGGTCGATCCCGTTCATGGCCGGCATGTAGTAGTCGACCACCAGGCAGCCCTTGGCGGGCAGATCCGTCGCGGCGAGCAGCTCTGCCCCGCCCTGATAGGCGCGAACGGTCAGTCCCTCGACCTCGAGGGCGAACTGGAGCGCGTTCCGGACGGCGGCGTCATCATCGACAATGATGACCTGTCCTGGGTTCAAGGGCATATCGGAGTCCTGCTGCCGGGTTTCCGAGAGCTACTCCACCCCAAGGTTTGGCGGGTTGATCTGCCTCAAACCCCAAGTCCAGACCTATTCAGGGATTCCCCTTAGGGCCGGCGTCAGCCATCGGGCGCACCGGCCAGCAGAGCCATGCGCACCAGCGCAGACAGGCTGCGGGCCTGCATCTTCGTCATCACGTTGGCGCGGTAGATCTCGACCGTGCGCGGGCTTATCCCGAGATCGTTGGCGATCACCTTGTTGGCCTTGCCGGCAAAGAGTCCCACCAGCACCTGCGCCTCGCGCTCCGAGAGCGCCTCGATCCGTGCCTTGATCTCCGACGTCTGGGCATTCTGCTCGGCGCTGTGCGCCTGCTTGGCCAGCGCCGACCTAATCGCAGCGAGGAACAGGTCGTCGTCGAAGGGCTTCTCGACGAAATCGACGGCTCCCTCCTTCATGGCCTGGACGGCCAGCGCAACGTCGGCATGTCCGGTCATCACGATCACCGGCACGGCGAAGCCGCGCGCCTTCAGGCGCCTGAGGAACTCGATGCCGTCGATGCCCGGCATGCGGACATCGGTGACGATGCATCCGGCGGGGGGGCCCGGCACGCTGTCGAGAAAGGCGGAGGCGGACTCGTGCAGACGCACCGGGAGCCCGTCGGAAGCGAGGAGGAACGACAGCGACTGCCGGACCGCGACATCGTCATCGACGACATGCACAACCGCTTCACTCGGCATTCGATAACTCCTCCTGGTTCACCGCCCGCAAGGTGAACATGAACGTGGTCCCCCGGCCAGTTTCCGATTGAACCGAGATCTTTCCGCCATGCGACTCGACGATGGTGCGGCAGATCGACAGCCCGACGCCCATTCCATGCTTCTTCGTGGTCACGAATGGCTGGAACAGCTGCTCGGCGATCTCCGGCGCGATGCCGGTGCCGGTATCGGTTATGCTGATGGCGACGAGGCCGTCCTCCGGCCGTGCCTGCGTCGCCACCACCAACTCCCGGCGTGATCCGTCCTGCATGGCCTCGATCGCGTTACGGATGAGATTAAGAAGGACCTGCTGCACCTGGATGCGGTCGGCGAGGACGAGCGGCGCATCCGGATCCAGCCGGAAGGTGACCCGGATGCCCTTCTCCTTTGCGCCCACAAGGGCAAGCGCGCTCGCCTCCTCGATGAGTTTCGGCAGGTTCTCGATATGGCGCTCGCTCTCGCCGCGGGCGACGAAATCCCGCAGGTGCCGGATGATGTCCCCGGCCCGGAGGGCCTGATCCGCGGCCTGGCTGACGCCCTCCCGCAGCACCGCGACCTCATCCCCCTCCATCCGCTGCAGGATGCGCCGGCAGCCCTTGAGGTAGTTGGCGATGGCCGTGAGCGGCTGGTTGATCTCGTGGGCCAGGGTCGAGGCCATCTCTCCGAGCGCGGTGAACCGGGACATGTGGACGAGCTCGGACTGGAGCTCCTGCAGACGGGTCTCGGTCTCCTGCCGCTCCGTCAGATCACGGATGAACCCGGTGAAATAGCGCTGGCCGCCGGAGCGCATCTCTCCCACGGAGAGCTCCATCGGAAAGGTCGAGCGGTCCTTGCGCTGTCCCACCACGACGCGCCCGATGCCGATGATGCGGCGCTCTCCGGTCGTGAGGTAGCGCTGCATGTAGCCGTCGTGCTGCGTCCGGTAAGGCTCCGGCATCAGGATATTGATGTTCTCCCCGATCACCGCCTCGGGCGTATAGCCGAACTGGCGAACCGCCGCCGCGCTGAAGGACTGGATGCGGGCCTCTTCGTCGATGACGATCATCGCCTCCGGCACAGTTTCCAGGATCGAGCGCAGATGCGCCTCGCTGGCCCGGAGCGCCTCCTCCGCGGCAAGCCGCTCGGTGACGTCCCGCACGACCTTGGCGAAGCCCTGGAAGTTGCCATCCTCGTCGCGCAAAGGCGTGATGGCGACATTCGCCGTGTAGCGCGAACCGTCCTTCCTGAGGCGGGTACCCTGCTCCTCGTAGCGGCCGGCATCGAGGGCTTGGGCAAGGTGTCGGTCGGGCCCGCCGGCCGCGACGTCCTCCGCGGGGTAGAGGATGGCGACATGGCGGCCCAGGATCTCGTTCCGGCGCCAGCCTGTGATATGTTCCGCACCGAGGTTCCAACCGATGATCTGCCCCTCGCCATCCAGCACGAGGAGCGCGATGTCCGCGACTGCGTCGAGCAGAAGGTCGGCGGGCACCTTGTAAGCGCCCGGCAGCGACAGGCTTCCGGATGGGACCTTCAAAGATATCTCCGGCTCAAATCGCGAAGGCTCTCGTATAGGCTTCGCCAGCTGGCCGTGCAAAGGGGTTCCAAATTAATGGCGTAGCCGTGGTGCCGTTCAGACCGCGCCGCCATGACGCCATCGCCCGCGCGCTCCCAATGTCAGGGAAAGCGCTGTCAAATGCTCCACCCGAGCCGCCCCAAGCCTCCGCAGAGGCCCGTCAGCAGAGCGACAGCCGCCACTGCGAGCAGCTGCACGCGGAGTGCGAGACGCCCGTGCGTGACTCCTGCCGCTGGCTCACGCCGCACGAGTGACGCGGAAGCGCCAGACATCAGGCCCCTCCTCCTCATAGTGCCATACGAACGCGCCAGGATGGCGGATGTGGAACTGGTAAAGCAGCGGCCAGGGATCGTGGTCGTTGACCAGCACGAGGGCCTCGGACTGCTTCAGGCCCTCGAAGGCGGCGAAGATCAGCGGGTGACGATGCATGCGCGGCAGGATCCGGCGCACGTCGATGAAGGTCTCGGAAGCACTGCAGTTGCTCATCAAGCGGCTTCCTTCGGTTGGCGGCCCAGTAATTCGCGGCCGCGGTCGGTAATCCGGTCCGGGTTCCACGGCGGCTGCCAGACCAGATCGAGCCCGATGCGTGGAGCATCCCGGAAGCGGCCCGCCAGCCGCTCGCGCGCGTCGTCGATGATCATCTCGCCCAATGGGCAGGCCCGGGTGGTCAATGTGAGAGCCACATCGATCCCGCTCTCGTCCCGGGTCGCGCGGTAAATGAGCCCGAGGTCAACCACGCTGAGGCCGATCTCCGGATCCATCACGTCGAGAAGGCATTCAAGCAGATCCGGATCGAGGGGTTGGTTCGCTGCTCGGCTCATGGCTGATCCTGGTCACGCGGAGGACTCGAACCATGCCGCCGTCTGCGCCTCCCCTCTTTGCCGTCGCGCAAACAGGATGAGGAATCATGCCGGGTTGCCGCAATGCGAGCTTCCACACGGTTCGATATCGGGAGCACGGCGCAGATCGCGGAAAATCCCCTCGCAGGACTGCCCGGATGACGAGAGTCTGGCTCTGCCCTGCTACCGGCTTCGCGCTCCCGGCTGAGGCCCGCCGGGGTTTCGCCCAACGCCGGAATGCGACGGCTCCTGACCGCGCGGACCAGGCACAGAACGATTCCTCCGGTTTGCACTCGATCAAAGAACGGGGCTGCGATGCAGGGTACGAGGTGCGCCGGAAAATCGGCTTTCGGAGCTATCGATGCAGAGCGCGCCTTACGCGGATGAGCGGCTTCCACGCTACACCAGCTATCCGACGGCACCGCACTTCAACGCCGGGGTAGACGCCGGGATCTATGCGGGCTGGCTGAGGTCGCTGGCAGCCGGCACGACGGCATCGCTCTATCTGCATGTGCCCTTCTGCCGCTCGATGTGCTGGTATTGCGGCTGTCACACTACGGTCGCGCTGCGCGACGGCCCAATCATTGATTACCTGGCGGTGCTGCGCAGCGAGATCGCGTTAGTGGCAGGGCAGCTTTCGGCGCCGCTCGACGTGCGCCATATCCATTTCGGCGGCGGCACCCCGACCATCCTCGAACCGGCAGACTTCATCGGGCTCGTCGCGTTGCTGCGGCAGCATCTTGCCGTGCATCCGCAGGCGGAGATCGCGGTCGAGATCGATCCGCGCCGGCTCGGAGCCGGCATGACCGCCGCGTTGGCTGAGGCCGGGGTCAATCGCGCCAGCCTCGGCGTGCAGAGCTTCGACCCTGTCGTGCAGAAGGCGATCAACCGCATCCAGGGCGTCGAGCAGACCGCGACGGTCGTCTCGGGGCTGCGCGCCGCCGGCATCGCGGAGGTCAGCTTCGACCTGATCTACGGGCTGCCGAAGCAGACGCTCGAATCCTGCCGCGAAACGATCGAGCAATGCCTTGCCATGCGCCCGGACCGGTTCTCGATCTTCGGCTACGCCCATGTACCGGAGTTCAAGAAGCATCAACGCCGCATCGCGACATCCGACCTGCCGGACGGCCAGGCGCGGCATGAGCAGGCGGAGACGATGGCGCAGCAGCTCGTCGCAGCTGGCTACGTCCGCGTCGGGCTCGACCATTTCGCCAGGCCCACCGATGCGATGGCGAGGGCGTTGTCGCAGGGCCGGCTCCATCGCAATTTCCAGGGCTACACGACCGATCGCTGCGAGGCGCTGATCGGGCTCGGCGCCTCGGCGATCGGGCGACTGCCGCAAGGCTATGTCCAGAACGACGTGGTGATCGGACGCTATGCCGAGCGCGTCGCCGATGGTGGCCTACCCACGGGCAAGGGCTATCGCCTGACGGCCGAGGACCGCCTGCGTGCAGAGCTGATCGAGCGGGTGATGTGCGATCTCGCGGTCGACATCGATGCCGTCTGCGATCAGCATCCAGTCGATCGGCGGGTCCTCGCTTCGTCTCTAGGCAAGCTCGAGGACCTTTCGCGCGCCGGGCTGATCAGCTTCGATGGCAGCCGCGTGCTGCTCCCGGAGAATGCGCGCCTGTTCGTCCGCAAGGTCGCTTCCGCCTTCGATGCGCATCTCGACCAAGCCGGCCGGCAATTCAGCCGGGCAGTCTAGCGTCCGCCCGGGGCCGGTCCACTGGGCTTCGCGGTCGGCTCGAGGGCCATAGCAGCTCCGCCCGGAAAGCCAGGAGAAAGAGCAGGAAGGCGCCGAGCCCGCATGCCGCGGCCGGCAGCAGCCAGATGCGGCCTGCGACCTCTGCCATGAGCCTCGCCGGAACCGCCGTGGCGCCGCAGGCCAGTGCCGCTGTCAGCGTCCGGCCGTCCGAGAAGGGGCGGCGCGTTTGCCGGCGGACCATGCTCGCCATGACAGCAAGGCACATCAGGCCGACCGCTCCGACCGACCAGGCATGGATCGCAGCGCTTTCGCCGAACGAGCCGAGTCCCCGGTGGACTGCGTCCGCATGAACCAATGGCTGTGGGCGGTCAGCCCCACGAAGATCGCAAAGAAGAAGATCGAGCCGCCATAGAAAACGTTACGCGCTCCGGTCTTGGTCAGACACTCGGCCATGCGCTCATCCTGTTTTCGCGAGTGATCGTTGAATGCCCGGTAGCGCCGGGACGACGTCCCCAACGGGCAGGGAGCGTGCGGTTCCTCTATCGCGCCGGAACGGTGCGCTGTTTGCGCTTTGACAAAGAGGAGGACGCTCGAAGTGCCGAATGCGCTGCGATTTGCGAATGGGCGGCTGCGGCGACCTGGTCGAAGCGCCCGAGCGGGAGGGTCGGCCCGGCAGGGCCGCTCCCGTCGGCCATGGGATGACGCGCCTCTGCCCCGCGCTCGCCGCCCCGGCTCGCCGCAATGCTAACGGAGCCTGATCGGGCGCTGCGACGGGAAAACCGGCTCTCTTTGCGCAAAATCAAACAGCTGACCGAGCCCGGGGCGTATCACGCTCCCCGAGAGCTTCGATGCGGCTCGCCAATTTTGCATCGAAACAGGAGACAGCAATGCGCAAGATGATGATGCTTGGAGGCTTCGTGGCGGCCCTTGGAATGGCCGGCCTGGCGCAGGCGGCCGAAGTCGAGGTCAAGATGCTCAACAAGGGAACCGCGGGCGTCATGGTGTTCGAGCCAGCGCTCGTGAAGATCGCCCCCGGCGACACCGTGAAATTCGTGGCCTCCGACAAGGGGCATAACGTCGAGACCGTTGAGACGATGCTGCCGGAAGGCGCAAAGGCGTTCGTCGGCAAGATCAACGAAGAGGTCGTCATCGCCTTCGATAAGCCTGGCGTCTACGGCTACAAGTGCAAGCCGCACTATGGAATGGGCATGGTCGGCATGGTCGTCGTCGGCGACGCGGGAAACCTCGACCAAGCCAAGGCGGCGACACACCCCGGCAAGGCGAAGCAGGCATTCGCGACACTCTTCGACAAGCTCGCCACGATGTCCGTTGCATCAAAGTAACCTTCGCACCTCACATTGCGCCGCCGCGACCACCCCGTTGCGGCGGCGCGCTTCGTCTGGAGCGCGCCTGTGCCAGGTGAGGAACAAGCTTCGTCCGCAACCTCGTCGCGGTGACGCTGTGGCACAGCCCAGAGGACGGAAAACGGTCGCTCAGCGAGCGCCGCCGAAGTCTTCTTTCCATCTTATGGAGGATGATGATGGCTCCGATTCCCCGCCTGCGCGACTATGTCGGACCGGCGATCCTCTCCTATGGCTTCCGGCCGTTCTTCCTCCTGGGCTCGATCTATGCCGGCCTGGCTGTTCTGGCATGGCTGCCGATGTTCCATGGAGAGCTTGAAGTCTCGACCCTCTTCTCGCCACGCGACTGGCATATCCACGAGATGCTCTACGGCTATCTTCCTGCCGTCGTGACGGGTTTCCTTCTGACGGCGATCCCCAACTGGACGGGACGGTTGCCGCTGCAGGGCAAGCCGCTGCTCGTCCTCGTCGTCGCCTGGATTCTCGGCCGCCTGGCCGTGACCGGATCCGTCTGGATCGGCTGGCTTCCGGCGGCGGTGATCGATCTGTCCTTCCTGCTCCTCGTTGCCGCGGCGGCCGGGCGCGAGATCGTCTACGGGAAGAACTGGCGGAACCTGAAGGTGCTGATCGTGGTGGCGGTGCTCTTCGGCGGCAACGCGATGTTCCACCTCGAAGCCTACATGCACGGCGCCGCCGACTACGGCATCCGGCTCGGCATCGCGGCGACCATCCTGCTGGTGATGCTGATCGGCGGCCGCATCGTGCCGAGCTTTACGCGCAATTGGCTGGTCCGGGAGAACCCCGGGCGGCTGCCCGCATCCTCCAGCCATTTCGACATCGCCTCGATGGTTTGCGCTGGGGCTGCTCTCCTTGCGTGGATCAGCGTTCCGCACGGGGCCGCAACGGGTGCGGCTCTGATCGCCTCGGGGGTCCTTCAGGCCGTGCGGCTGGCGCGCTGGGCTGGATACCGGACCTGGCGAAAGCGGCTGGTTCTCATCCTCCACGTCGCCTACGCGTTCGTGCCGCTCGGCTTCCTGCTGGTCGGCCTGGCATCACTTGGTCTGTTGCCTGCGGCCGCCGGCATCCACGCCTGGACAGGCGGCGCCATCGGCACGATGACGCTCGCGGTCATGTCCCGGTCGAGCCTCGGACATACAGGGCGCCCCCTTGCCGCGAGCGGCCCGGTCCAGGCGATCTATGCCTTGATCGTCCTCTCGGCACTGGCTCGCATCTGCGCCTCGCTCCATCCGGCGTGGAGCCTGGGTTTGCTGCATGTCGCCGGCCTTGCCTGGGCGGCAGCGTTCCTTGGATTCGCCCTGGCGTATTGGCGTCTCCTGACCCAGCCGCGCCTGGGGCGTTAGGGCCGCCTGCATGCTGCTGTCTGCGCTAGTGCCATGTGAAATTCGCGTGGCGCTGCATCATGTACTGATCGGGTGCGGCCATCAGGGCTTGGCGTTGATCCGGGCTTTGCCGCCCGCAGAGGCCCGTCCTTTGCAGCCGACGCTTTCAGATCAGTGGACGTTTGGGCCGCGCGATCGCTTGGCGGAGCGGTTCTACGGACATAGCCGGCACGACTGGCATTTCTCGTCCTGGCGGTCCTGATCTGGCCGATCATCGCGGTTGGCGTCGTCGGCGGGTATAGCTTCCTCGTCTGGATGTGGCAGGTCGTCTTCGGACCGCCCGGCCCACCTGTCCATTGAGGATGCCAGCCATGACGGCCCGAGACGGCGAGATCAATAGACGCGACTTCATCAGAGGGCGCATCGCGCCCGGCGCGCCGCCTGACCGGGACCGGCTCGGCGGGCTCCTGGCTCTTCTACATCGCCAGCGCCGTGGTCACGGCCCGCGCCGGGGTCGCCGCTTTGGCAGCAAACGTCAACTTTCCCGTCGGCACACAGCAGATTCAGTGGTCGAAGGCCCCGACCGCCTGAGCACTCCCTGGCACGGGCCAGAGCGAGCCTTGCGGTCCTGTCTCGCCAGTATCCAGGCGCGCTGACCGGGATGACAAGACGGTGCTAGACATAGCCTGACACGGCTTGATCAGCCGGACGCTGATCCAAATTCATGTTTGAAGACGCCTCGGCGCGATCCGCGCATGCGATGATGTCGTCGCCATCTCGCGATTCCGGACAATTTGGTAAGCGGTTGCAGCTAAACTTGGCTCGAAGGACGGGCGAAGATGACGACTGATCAAGCGAGCAGGACGGAAAAGCGGCGTGCGGCGTCGGGCTTCCCATCGGGCATGATCATCGTCTTTGGAGTCGTCGCCGCCGCCCTGCTGAGCCTGCCGCTGGTTTTGCCTCTCGGCCCCAACAACTGGGACACGCTGGTCTATTACGACGCCATCCACCGCATTCAGATGGGGCAGACGCCGAGCAGTGACTTCTTCGCGCCGGTGGGGCCGCTCGGCTACTACCTTGCCGCATGGCTGGACAGCATGTTCCCGCGGGCGCAACCGATGCTTCTGGTCAACTGGGCCCTGTTGCCCGTGCTGTTGCCGGCGATGGCCGTGCTGACCGAACATGTGGCGTCCCGGTCGCGCCACCAGGCGCTCGCGCTGCTGCTGCCGTTCCTGCTGTTCGCGTCGGTGCCGATCAACATTCAGTCGATCTACGCCATCTCGGGATTCGACGGCTACGGGCATTACAACCGCCATGTCGCATTGCTGCTCTATGTGCTCGTCGCGACGCTGATCTTCGTGAGGGACCGGCGGCTCCTCGTCGGTCTCGTGGCGTGGCTGATGCTGGCGCTGTTTCTGGTGAAGGTCACCGGGGCCGTCAGCGGGGCGCTGCTGGTCGGCTATGCCGTACTGGCGGGTCGGCTGCGTCTCCGCGATGCCATCCTGGCTGCAACGCTAATGCTCGTGCCGCTCGTCGCGCTCGATCTGGCCACCGGCATGGTGCGAGCCTATCTCGACGATATCCTGACGCTGCTCCAGCTCAACAGCGATTCGCTGTCGAGACGTTTCCTGACGGTCGCCTCCCTCAATTTCGACGTGGTCGCGCCCTGCATGCTGCTCTTGGGCGCCCTGGCCTATGCCGCATCGCGCGAGCCCAGTCGCCTGTCGGGATCGGGCATTCGAGCCTTCGCCGATTCGCGGCTCGGCTGGCTCGCAATCGTTCTGGTCGCGATCACGGTGTTCGAGACCCAGAACACCGGATCGCTCGAATTCATCGGTCTCTGGCCGGTGGTTTTGCTGATCATGGTCGATTGGCAGGCGCGGCGTGACATGCTCGGCCACATCGTGCTCCTGCTGTGCTTGGCCGTGGTGCTGCCGAATACGGGCGCCTTCATTCAGCGCAGTGCCAGAGCCACGCTGGCCGCCCCTGTCTATGACCAACTTGACCTCCGCGATCTCGGCCCCCTTGGTCAGGTCAGCGCCAACGCCGAGATCAGCGAGCGTGCACCGATCATGCTGGAGCATTATGCCGCGCAACAGGCCAGCTACCGCGATCTCGTGACACGCGGCCAAATGCCCTCGCATCTGCTGCCGTCGCAGATCGACCACCAGGCGACCTGGCTCCTTGAACTCCAGCAGGGACTGGTCGCGATCCGCGCCTGGGAGGCCTCGGCCGGCCGCCGGCTGAATGGCGTCTTCACGCTGGATGTCGTCGATGCGTTGAACCGGCTTCTCGACCGCGCGCCTCCGCGCGATGTGGCGATCGGCATCGATCCGATGCGCACGACGCCGCCGCTGACGAAAGAGGCGCTGGCTGCGCTGAACGGTACGGACGCGATCCTCAAGCCGACATGCCCGCCTACGGTCATCCGGGCGATGGTTGCGGCGCATTTTGCGCCGGCACTGGAGGGGCGCCAGCGTATCGCGCTCTCGCCATGCTGGGAGATGTATCTGAAGCCGTGACGCTCTGCTGTCTTCCGGGAGGATGCTACTCGGAGCCGCCATCCACAGGCGCATAGAGGACCCGCTCAACGGCATTTGCAGCCCGGACCTCGCCGTTCGGCCGCGGCGGGTTCTCGCCACGGGGCTTCAGGCGGACGCGTTTGGTCGCGCCGGGCGCAAGGTGGAACCAGCTCTCTTCGGGCCGCCAGTCGGCATCGACGATATGGACCGACTGCGCCAGGCGCCGGCAGGAGATCGCAAGGCTCCAGCCCTCTCCATCTCGTTCGAGCGCGGCACGCAGACCGAGTTCGTGGCGCTCATGGCCGCGGCCGAGCGGGAAATGGAAGGCTTCGGCCAGAACGGCCCCGGCCTCATCGCGCAGTATGGCGGTCGTCACATCATGGCCGGGCGGGCCGAAGCGATAGGCATAGGAGATGTCGAAGAAGCGGCCCAGGAGATCGAAGGCCGACAGGCTCGTGCTGCCATGCGCTTGGAGCGCGACCGCGCGCGACACCTTCACGACCGCGACCTGGCCGTCGCGCCAGCAGGTCAGTTCGAGATGCGCCGAGAGCGGGACCGGGCGCTCGTTGATCAGATGAATCGCCAGCCCGTTGACGCCCTCGTCGGTCATCATGACCTGGACCGGACGGAAGGCCCGCGCGAGCCCGTGCCACGCAGCCTTCGGTTCGCCATCGCTGGCGATGACGCCCCAGCCCGCGCCAGGCGCGAGATCCTGCAGCAGCCAGACCAGCGCGCCTGATGTCGGCGAACCCGGCCGGCGCCATTCCGCGAACGTCTGCTCCATCACCTCCGCGGAGGTCGCGCGAGAGAGCGTCAGATAGCGTTCCGGGTCCTCCCGCCGCAACCGCTCCGGGTCCAGCCCGTAGAGCACGCCGAGATAATGGTTGCGCACGTCCTCGAAATCCCAGGATGCGCCGAGATCGCGCGGCACGCCGCGCTTCCAGTCCGGGTGATGCGTCAGCGCTGGCGGGTGGCCCGACGCCAGGGATACCTCTTCGGGCACATTGGCGAAGGCGAGGCTTTCGGCCGCGAACCGGACATGGGCCCGGCGCGCATCGTCGAGCCCGCGCAGATAGGCGCCGACGCCATAGTAATGGGTCACACCCTTGTCGGCGACGAATGGCAGGGCTCCGCCCGACGGAGAATTCGGCGCATAGGCGAGGTCGGGCCGCAACCGCGACACGACCTGTGGAAGGATGTCGTCGAAGACAGGGCCCGACCACGCTTCGGGCGGCGCGCCCAGCATCGCCGCCTGCTGGAAGACCTCGCTGCCCCCGCAGAGAACGACGAGGCTCGGCGCGCCTTGCGTCCGGTCCAGCAGGGCTTCGGCTTCCGCGCGGATTGCGTCGCGGAAAGCGACGTCGCCCTGAGGGTAGTCGAAATTGGCCAGCATCATCTCCTGCCAGACCATGATGCCGAGCTCGTCGCAGAGCGCGAAGAAGGCGTCGTCCTCATAGGTCATGACGCCGGGCACGCGGATCAGGTTCATGCCGGCGTCGCGGGCGAGCCTCAGCCAGGGCTCATAGGCCTCGCGCCCACCGGCGAGCGTGACGATATCGGCGCTGCTCCAGCAGGCGCCGCGGCAGAAGACGGGCACGCCGTTGACGACGAGGCCGAACCCCTCGCCATCCGCACCGCGATCGACCTCCAGAGAGCGGAAGCCGATGCGGCCGAGATCGATGGTTTCATCACCGAGATGGAGGGTCAGCGCATGCAGGGCGGGTTCGCCATGGGTGCGCGGGAACCACGGCGCGATGCCGGGCAGTCGGAGCGTGCCCGACAGCGTGTCTGGCGCAGTCGTGTCCAGAGTCGCCTCACCTGCGGCGCATCGCATGACCGCGCGTGACGGAACGTCGCCTGCCTGTGTCGCGAGGCGAACCGTGAGTGCGACCGTTCCGGCCTCACCGTCATAGGTCGTGCGCAGATCGATGCCTGCGACAACTGCAGCCGCCCCGTCGATCTCGACCCGCTGCACCGGCCGGAATGGACCGGTCGGCAGCCCCGGCGGGCACCAGCCTGGTACCGAGCCCAAGGCCGTCGTGCGGAACCAGCGCAGTCCGTTCGGTTGGATCATCGCCGGCCGCCAGCGCGAGCGGCGCGGTGCGGCGGCAAGCTTGGGCGCGAGCGCGCGGAAACAAAGCGCGATCTCGGTCCCTGCCGGCGCCTCGACGGACAGCACCAGCGGCTGGAACATGGAACGACTCTCGGCAGCGAGCGCGCCGTCGATCCAGATCTCGGTCCAGCTCGCCAACCCGTCGAAACGCAGCTCGCCGTTCAGCGCCCGGTCGAGCCGGGTCAGGTACCAATGGTCCTGCCCGCCGACAGCCCGCGCCGTCGCATCCGTCAGACGCCCGAGCGCACGCAAGGTGCCGGCGACCGTGCCGGGGACGACCGCCGGCTGCCAGTCACCGTCGCGCGGCAGATCGGGGGGAGCCGCAACGGCATCGGCCGCCGTTGCCAGCCAGCGCCAGTTCCCGATCGCCTCGGCGCTCTCGGCCTGGCGCGCGACGATGCGGGCCATCCGCGTTCAGGCCGCGAAGCGGCGGGCAAGCGCCTCGCTGACGACGTCATGTTCCAAGGCGAGAGCCGCCAGGCTCGCATCGAAACGCTCGAAGCGCTTCTGCTTCACCGCCCGCGCCAGGTGGAACTGGGCGATCTTCGCGCCTTCGGCGATCCGAAGCGCCGCCTCTCTCGCATCGGCCAGCCCGTCCAGCGTGGCACCCAGCCATTCGAGATGGGTCGCCAGCAACTCGAAATTGGCGCCGAGCTGGCGCAGCGTATTGAACGCATAGAGATGGAAGGCGTCCCCCGGCCGCTCGGCGAGAGCCTGTGCCTGCGCGGTCGCGACCGCGCGAAAGGCTGAAACCGGGTTGGCTTTCGGCCGCCTCGCGACATGGCGTGACAGCAGCGCGAGCGCGGTCGCTCGCAGGTCCGCATCGCCAGGCGGATGCTCGGGCAGGCGCACCATCTCCGCATAGGGAAACAGCGTGTCCTCGCGGATCTGGCCCGGCAGCAGGCGCAGGAGCCCGTCGAAATCCTCGCCCAGGGCGCGGTGCAGCCCATCATTGTGGAAGTAGTCGAGCGCGCGGCCTGCGCGGTCGAGGCGGTTGACCGCGATCGTGGTCTTGCCGTGGCTGGCGCGATAGGAGACGCCCTGCGTGTCGGGCATGTAGAAGGAATCAAGCTCGATCAGTACCAAGCGACGCCGAGCGATCTGCTGCTCGAGATGGCCGATCAGGTCGTCATAAAGCGCAAGCTCCGTGACGCGCAGGCCGTAGAGGGCTTCGAGATCGTCGAGCGGTGGCTTGAAGAATGTGAACTGGTCGCCTTCGAAATCCTGCGCGACGGTGAAGCCGAAGGCGGCCGCAGGCTCGGTGCCAAGCGCATGAAGGATTTCGATCCAGAGATCGGCATAGCAGTTCGTCTGCGGCCAGTGTCGATCGCCGGAATGCATCGCATGCCGGCGATAAGCCAGCGGATCGCCCGGCAGAAGCGGCTCCGGACCCGCTGGGACGACGGGGCGGCCCATCGTGGCGTGGACGGTCATGGTGCTTATGGCCAGAGAACGGCGCGCACAGCCGTCGGCCAGGCCTGGACGTCGAAGCCATGATGCTTGAACAGCGCCAGCGCGACGCGCTCCATGCCGAAGCCGACGCAGGCCGTATGCGCGGTCTCGCCGTCTTCCGTCTTGATGCCCCAGGTCGTGCCGAAATGGTCCTGGTGGTAATTGAACGAGAGGCAGGCGGTCGGCTTCTCGACGCTTTCGATCGGGATCAGGAGTTCGAATTTCAGGCGCTGGTCGCGCTGGTTGTTGGCGAGCATGCGCCCCGCGCGGCCAAAGAACGGATCATTGGCGACATCGACATGCAGCGGCATCCCCAGCGAGGCCATCATCGTCTGGCCACGCTCCAGCCAGGTCGCGCGGAACTCGGTGACCTGGTCGGGTGTTCCGAAGCGCACATACTCGCGCATCCGGAAGAGCTGCATGCGGGCCGGATCCTTGGAGGGCTCGTGCCTGAAGCAGTACGACTGCAGGTCGAACAGCGCGCCGCCCTTGCCGACCGGGCCGCGCTTGGCGACGACGGGGTAGAGCACATAGCAGGCAGCCGGGGTGAGCACGATGTCGGTGGACTTCTGGCCGACCGTCCAGTCCACACCGTCGGTGACGTTGTGAAGCAGTTCGGCATGAGCCCGCTCGTCACCCTCGAAGGCGTGCACGGTGCCCGCGAGCTGCGGGAAGCTCTTGAGGTAGCCGCTCTTCTCGAAATGCTTGCGGTTCATCGCCGGCGGAAAGCGCGCGACCTCGGCCCCGTCCTGGCCGCCATAGCGGGTGATCAGGTCATCGAAGCGGGCCACGACCTCCTCGAACAGGCCGCTACGGCCATAGAGACCGTCGACGCCGGTATCGATCAGCAGGCCACTGTCGATGAGTTCAGCAAGGAAACCCTGCTGCTGTTCGCAATTCTGGCACATTCAGATCACCGGGACAGGCTGGAATCGTGCTTGTACACGGCCAGCAAATTGGAAGTATTTCCGAGGATTCGGTCGTTGTTGATCATGATCGGCGCCGAGAGCGCGTCCCGCATGAGGCGGGCCAGGCTCGACGGGCTGTCGTTGCGATAGCCCTGGATGCCGCAGATCAGGAAGGCCTGGCTGACGATCTCGCCGACGCTCTGCGAGGCGGCGATCTTGATGCTGTTCATCGCCACGACGAAGCCCATCGAGGAGAGTTCGTCGGCGTCGTCACGGGCGCGCTCATAGCGGTCGAGCCCCGCGACGACCAGCGCCTTGAACTGCTGCAGACGGGCGAGCAGCTCGGCCAGGCGCAGGGCACTTGGCGGTGTCGTGCCCGGGCGCTTGCGGGCCTCGCCGCGCACGAAGCTCTCGGCACGGGCGACGGCCTCGGCGGCAATGCCGTACCAGACGCCGGCCCAAAGCAGATGGGCATGGGCGAGCATGGATTGCGCCGCGATCTCGGCGAAGGGCGTCGGAATGATCTGTTGCGCGGGGGCGCGGCCGGCAAAGGTGAAATTGTCGGAACAGGTACCGCGCATGCCCATCGTGTCCCAGACGGCGCTGCGCTCCAGCCGATACTGGTCGCGGGTCACGACCGCCATGACCTGGTCGGAGGGCGGCGCTTCGGGCGTGCGGCGGGCCGTGATCAGGATGGCATCGGCCTGCGCGCCATAGGAGATCAGGCAGCCCTCCTTTTCGAGGGTGAAGTCCTCGCCGTCGCGCATGACGCCGCAGACGCTGCTGCGCAGGTCACCGCCGACGCCGCCGCCTTCGGTCGTGGCCGAAGCGAGCAGGAGCTGCTCGTCGGCGATCCGTGCCATGAAGCCGCGATGCCAGGTGTCCGCGCCGCAATGGACCACGAGGCTCGACACCTTGATCTGGTGCATTGCGTAGATCATGCCGGTCGAGGAGCAGCCCCGGGCCAGGATTGACCCGATCTCGGCGATGGTGGCGAGGCTCGCCTGCTCGCCGCCATGGGCTGCCGGGATCATGATGCCGAGAAGACGTTGCGTCCGCAGCGCTTCGAAGGCCTCCTGCGGGAAGCGCGCCTTCGCATCGACGTCGGCGGCATGCTCGGCCGCGATCCTTGCGACAGCACGGGCCCTGGCGATCATGGCCTTTTCGGACTCTGCGCGCGCACCGAGATCGACCAGGACAGGGCGCTGCCTGCTTTCAATCGACGCCTTCGGCTGCGGTTCGGTCGCCGGACGGCTGGCGGCCGGCGACATCAGACGCGCTCGCTCTGGATGCTCTGGATCGCGTTTTCGATCGCCGCGACGGAAGCGAAGTTGCGGCGGTTCATCATCTTGTCGGGGAACTCGACCTCGAAGGCTTCTTCCAGCGCCATCATCAGCTCGACGGTGCCGAACGAGGTCAGGCCGGCATTGTAGAGATCGGCGTCGTCGGAGAGGGTGGCGACGTCGACCGGCAGCCGGGCCGTCGTCTTGAGAATGTCCTTGATCCTGCTCTTCATCGTTTGGCCCTGCCCATTTCGTCCGCTGGTAACCTCGGGAAGATGACGTCGCGTGCGAAGACACGACGAGCGCATCACGCGCCCGCCGAGGCTCCTGCGGGTCTCATCTCTCGCGAAGTCCTGATTTGTAGTGTTCGACGCGGTGTTTTCTTATGGAGCTGGCATACCGCGGAAAATTTAATGGCGCGTTGCAGATTTCGTCGAAACCTGCATTCGAACATACCGCCGGCGGCATCTTGCAATCTTTGGTAAACGGCAATCGCCTTGCGGTGTTATCCGGCGCGCCCGCCTTCCGGCCGGTCGCAAGTTCGATCAGGCCGGGCTTTGTCGGTTCTCTCGCCAGGCCGAGGGCTAGGCTCGCACTGCCCGGAGCAACATGTGAGGGCGAAAACGAGGGAAGAGGGTCTCAAACATTCGGAAAGGCATTTTTTTCAGCGGTTCCGCTGGAGCCTGCCAAAGCATTTCAAACTCAACAAGCTTCAATCCCGCATTGTTCAAGCAAGACTCCAATTCTGGTCTCGTATACTCGCGCCTATGCACGTACTCGTGCTCAAAGTCGACGTTCGAGAATAGATCGTGAGGCAAGGCAACAATCGACCTGTTGAATGCCAATTTCAGTATATTTCTCAATCTGGCAAAATTGTCAGTCGTGATAAAAATTTGTCCAGTTGGTGAGAGAGAGGATATCAATTTCCGAAATATGTTTGTCGGATCCGCCCGGAGGTGCTCGATATTATCGAACCAGAATACAGCGTCAATTTCGTTTAGCGGAGACAACCAATCCGAATCGGAAATATCCCCCGGAAACGTTCCGGCAAAATTTTTATATGTATCATTTTCTATAGCAAGTGTTTCAGCAAAATCGACAACATAAACGGCTGCATCAAGTTGTTTTTGAACGACTTCTTCGACAAACGCGCCGCCGGCACCTAATGAGAGGATACGCGATCTCGGCGCAAGCCGGCTCAAAGCCATGTTCGCTGAGCGATACTGCCTGTAGAAACTGCTTTCGAAATAGGAATTCATATGGAATTTTCGCTTCTCAAGATCAATAGAAGCGCGAAATTCGGATTGAGTTAAAGAGCGCACAGTCAAGACCCTCAGCCAACGACGTCGATCGATTACCAAGCGATTATTAATATTCAGGGCTCGGTGAAACGTCGCTTTCCGAGGGTTCGATAGCACTTCGTAAAGCTCTCTTGCCGCCGAGCTGCGATGGAAAGCTATAATTTCTTCCCTCAACCAGTTATGCTAACTCGCTTGATTGATCGAGTCCGCTCTCGGTCGCCAGTTGACCCGCGCTGTCGCAGGCTCAGACGGTCCTGGCGGCCAGGTAACCCGGGCGCGGGTCCGCAGGCTCAGCGGCCAACCTCGCTTTGGCCGCATCGGGAGCGGCATCGCTCGTGCCCATCAGGAACCACAGCAGCGCGGCGGTCTTGATCGAGTAGACGGAATCGCTGACGAGCATCAGCAGGCAGATATACGCCGCGACACTGGCCTTGAATCGCCAGGCCCGGGGCGAGCGCTCCGGTGTGAAAATGAAAAGGCTCCAGAAGCCGATCACGCCGATCAGGCCGATCTGGTTGAGCGAATAGGCGTAACCCGAATCCGAGAGGAAGGGCTTGTCCGGCGAAAGGCCCCATACAGCCGACGGCGACAGCGAAGTTATGAGCCGCGCCGTCCAGAGGAGGCGGCCGCCGAAGTTGTTCTGCCAGTTCACCTCCGCACTGGTGAAGCCGTATATGGCCAGCCCAGCCAGCGCGAAGAAGGGCGCGGCCAGCCAGACGAAGCGTGGCGTGCGCGCCGCGAAGAACCAGGCGATCGTCGCGACGATGCAGACATTGGCGCCGAACCGGGAGTCGCTGAGGATGATCGCGCCGATGCCCGTCGCCATCGTCAGCCAACGCTTGCTCATCTCTTTCCGGTTCAGGCACCAGATATAGATGATCGCGCCGAAATTTCCGGTCGAGATCGGCTCCAGGAAGACGGATGAGGCGCGGTGTGGTCCCAGGAAGGGCAGCAGCGTGCGCGCATCGGGCCGTATGCCCGATGCAAAGAGCGCTCCGGTCTCGGCCTTGACGTCGGAGGGCGCGACCGTGCCGCGCGCGACGTAGTATTTGATGATGTTGAAATATTTGACGTAGACGTCGAGCGCCAGGAATTCAAAAAGGCCGAAGACGACGACGATCAGGCCGCAGGTCAGGGCTGCACGATCGGCCAGCCGCGGATCCCGGCAGCTCCGCCCGAGCAGGTAGAAGGCGATCGGGATCAGAAAGTCGCGTACCGCCTTCGGGTCGAGCAACGGGCGCATCGCCATCAGCATGGCGGCGTAGGAGAGGAAGACCGCCAGCACGACATAGGGCGCCGCGCTCCGGCCGAGGCCGAGATAAAGCGCGGTGGCAACGAGCACGACCTCGGAGCCCATGACCATGGTGTCGTTGACGCCCATGACATTCGTGTTGAGGAAGCACAGTGCAGTGTTGAAGGTGAGCGCTCCCACCAGCAGCGCGAGCACCAACGGCGCTGGCGGATGCGGGCCATCTGCATCCCCGAGATGATGCCCGGCGACCATCAGGCAGCAGCCCTTGGCCACCTTCCAAACAGGCGCTCGTCTTCGCCCGGGGTCACGAGCGCGACGACGAGTTCGCCTGTCGGATCGACTTCCGCGGCCGCCTTGATGATGTCGGGCGCCCCCATCCCCGAGAGATCCGCCGCCAGCACGACCGCATCGGGCGAGACCGCGCGGGGGCTGGCGACCGCACCGGACCGCAGGACGAGTACGAAATTGCTGCGACGCGACGCAGCTCCCGACGCGCCCGTGCCCGTGTCGAAGCGCCGGATATTGACGTCGTTGCGCCCCGCGCTCTCGCGATAGATCAGGACGCTCTCGCCGATCTCAGCCAGGGCTTGGGCAAGATGCTGCGCGATATCGGCCTGCGCCGCAGCGTCGAGCGGGCCGGCGATCAGGACGGAAGCCGGCAGGTGCCGCCCGAACTGCGCCTGGAGCAGTTTTGCGACCGGGACGAGCGCAGCCAGCCGCCCGGCGATGTCCTTGGGTAGCCGCGCCACGCTGGCAACGCCGAGAATTTCTCCGGCCTGCTTGGGCGTCAATGCGCTCTGCGGCAGCAGTTTGCCGACCCGTGGGGGCAGCAACTCCATGAGATAGGCGACGCCCAATCCGGCGCAGGCTCCAAACAGCAAAGCGACGGCCAGGACGATGATCGCAGGCGGCTTGGATGCGACCGCGGGCGGAACGGCTTCGGACAGCAGGCGAGAATTGCTCGTCTCGATCTTCTTCTGCTGATCGAGTTCGCGGGCACGGGTCAACGACGCATTGTAGACGGCCCGGATCGCCTCGGCCTCGCTCTCGAGCTGGCGGAGCCGGATCTGGGCGACCCCGCTGTTTTCCTGCGACCTCGTCAATTCACCGGCGCGCTTTTGGAGGTTAGCGAGGTTCGACTCTGCCTGGCGGTAGGCCTGCTGTACCGAGGAGCGGACGCGCCCGAGTTCCGCGGCGAGCAGTTTGCGCGTCTCGGCCAATTCCGCCCGGATCTCGAGCAGTCGCGGATGCTGGGGCATAAGCGTTTGCGCCAGGCTCGCCGCCTCGCGCGCCGTCTGTGCGTATTGCGTGCGCAGCGAGACGATGCTGGTCGAGGTCAGGGCCTCGGGAATGGTATCGGAGAGCAGCGCAGTGTCGCGCAGGTTGGCGATGCCGTCGCGACGCGCCGTCTGGCGGGCAAGTTCCGCGTTGGCCTGGCCGATCTGGGTATAGAGATCGCGCAGCTGCTGCGTCACGACGAGTCCGGTCTCGCCGGTGCTGACGAGGTTGTTCTTGATCCGGAAGGCCTGGATGGCCGCTTCCGCATCGTTGAGCTGCGTCCGCAGTCCGGCGATCTGGCTGATCAAAGACTCGTTGGCGCGCTCGACCGCGCCGCGACGCCCGTCATTGCCCTGGCGAAAATAGGCCCTGGCGAGCGAGTTCGCGATATCGGCCGATTTTTCCGCCTCGGGATGCGACACGATGATGCGGAAGACCAGCGAGTTCTCTACGCGCTGGATGACGATGGCACGGCGCAGCGCATCCATCGTCTGGGCTGCGCGCTGTTGCGGGGTCGGCATCAAAAGCTTGCCGAAAAGGCGCGCGAGAATCCCGGGCTGAGGCGTGAAGGCAGCGTCCTGCTCGAGGTCGAGATCGCTGATCACCTGGCGCAGCACGCCCGACGAGGTCATTACCAGCGACTGGCTGTCGACATTGGCGAAGTCGATCGAGGCCGAGCTGTCGGCGCGCACGATATCCTTGCCGACGATCTGCAACGCCTGCGGATCGACCAGCAATTCGGCCGTCGCGCGATAAACCGGCGTCTGGACGGCGAGATAGGCGAGCGCGAGCAGCAGCGTCAGACCGGCGCTGGCCGCCACCATCCGGCGCCTGCGCTTCAACAGGCCCAGGAGCTCCGGCAAGCTGAATGCCGAGGTCGGCGATGGCGCGTCGCGTCGTCCGCCGACCTCCAACGCAGCAACCACCTGAAGCCTCCCGAAACGCGGCCTGATGCCCCCGGCCGGTTCTGCTGGCCCGAAGGGCAGATAGCCGAAGGCGCTGAAATCCAACAGGTATGCTGGCGATCCGTGGTTAAGATTCCCCTAAGTAGACAGCTAAAATTTTATTGATCTGTAGAGATTTATCTAAAATCGGATTTAACCACGATTGATGCGGAGATAGCTTCGATGTTTATTGTCATTGGCCTTGGTGATAAATAGATATTTAGAGAAATCGTCCGTACTTACAGAGACCAACGCCGCCGTCCTGGAGACGCGTCCTGGGTGGAGCCGCAGCATTGCCGACCCGCTTCAGACCTCGATCAGGACGCCGCGCCGAATCCCCGGTAACGGCGTTGCGGCAACCTCAGGCATCATGACCCTTTCCTTCAGCAAGGATCGGGCGACGCGAGCAGCCGTGCGTACCGCTGGGACGATGATGGAAGCGTCCCGGAGAAAGGGAGCGGCATGCGGATTCTGATGGCCTGTGCGGCATTCCCTCCGTTCATCGATGGCGGCGGGCCGATTTCGGCGATGATCGTGGCGAAGCTGCTGCTGGCGGCAGGCCACGATATCGAGGTGATCAACGTCGCCGATGAGGACAAGCACGAGATATTCGACGGCGTGCCGGTCCACAGGCTGCGTTCGCTCAATATCGACTGGAACTACCGCCTGCCGCGCCCCGCGTGGAAAAAGCTCGCCTGGCATGCGCTGGAGAATTTCAATCCCCGCGCCTTCTTCGCCATGCGCCGCGAGATCAGGCGCATCCGACCCGACATCGTGCTCACGGACTCGATCGAGAACGTCAACGTGGCGACCTGGGCAGCGGCCAGAAGCCAGGGCGTGCCCGTCTGCCATATCCTGCGGAGCACCTTTCTCCTGTGCTGGAAGGGCAGCATGTGGCGCAACGGCGACAATTGCGCCCGCGCCTGCGGCTCCTGCCGGACGACCTCCTATGGCAAGAAGCTGACGTCGCGCTTCGTCGATGCCGTGATCGGCGAGACCGATTTCATCGTGGCGCGGCATCTCGACGAGGGCTATTTCCCTCACGCCACCTCACATCGCATTCCCGGCGCGATCGCGCCGCACGGTTCAGCCGTGCCTCGCGAGGGTCCGCGCGACGGCCGGCCGTTGCGGTTGGGCTTCATCGGTGTCCATGATGCGATCAAGGGACTCGACACGCTGGCTGCGGCCGCCCATCGCCTGAAAGGCCAGCCAGTCGAATTCCTGATCGCCGGAACCGGGAAAGGCGATTACGCCGCCGCGCTGCCGGAGCGGTTCCCGAGTGAGAACACACGTTTCCTCGGCTGGGTTCAGCCCGATGCCTTCTTTCCCCAGATCGACGTGCTCGTGGTGCCCTCCGTCTTCCGGGAACCCTTCGGCCGCGTCGTGATCGAGGCGTTCGTCCATGGTGTTCCGGTGATCGGAGCGCGCTCGGGTGGAATACCCGAGACGATCGAGCCCGGCGTGAGCGGCGCGCTGTTCGCGCCCGGAGACGATGGCGCCCTGGCGCAGCAGATCACGGAACTGGTCCAAAACCCGGAGCGCATCGCCAGCCTGTCCACCGGGGCGCTCGAAGCGGCGCGGCGCTATGCGCCCGAACGGATCGCAGCGTCCTATGAGGCCGTCTTCGCCGAGCTGCTGCGCAATGCGCAGCGGCGCCGCGTGCCGGCGATACAGGACGCAACGCCGTGAAAACCCTGCTGGGATTGTCCAGGCGGACGGAGGCCAGGCGGTTCGCATCCGCATTCTCGTCGCGATTCAGCAGCACGTTCCTGAGCTTCTTCGTCCTGCTGACGGCGAGCCATTTCCTGTCCACCCAGGAATACGGCCTCTATGTCTTCCTGTTTTCGATCGGCAGCGCGCTGGGCCTGATCGCGGTTCTGGGTCAGCAGATTCTCGTGGTGAAGCGTTATCAGCGCCATGAGGACGCCGGCCATCGGCTGAATCAGGCGTTGATCGGCGTTAATGCGCGCTGGCTGGCGCTCGGCTGCGGGCTGCTGATCGTTGCGGCCGTCCTGTTCTTCGTCCTCGCGGACAGGCTGCCGGAGCCCTATCGGCATCTCTGGGTCGCCCTGGCCTTTGCGGCGGTCTTTGCCGTCAGCGAGTACCTGCAGAACTATTTCCGTATTCACGGGCGGATCAACCTGTCGCTCGTGCCCCGCGAGATCATCTGGCGCGGCGCGTCGATCCTGTGCATCGCCGCCGCCGGCCTCATCGGCTATCGCGCCGATGGCGAGGTCGTCATGGCCATCGTCACCGTCCTGCTGGGGGCCACGACCTTGTATCAGGCCGTCGCGTTCACACGCGGCGAAGGCTGGGGCTGGCTGGCCCCCCACGACGATGTCCCTGCCGAGACCCGTGGAATCTGGCGCAGGGAAAGCCTGTATTTCATCGCCAACAACATCCTGAACTCGTCGTCGGCCTATCTGGAAACGATCCTGATCGGCGCGGTGCTGGGGCTGGACAAGGCCGGCTTCTATTTCGTGGCCCTGCGGATCGCGATGCTGCTGACCCTGCCAGTTGCGGCGATCGATACCGTCGGCATCCCCATGATCGCCGCCCGCTTCCAGAAATCGGACAATGCCGGGGCGCAGCTCCTGATTGGCCGCCTGTCCTTCGCCAGCTTCTGCATTTCGCTTCTGGGCGCGCTCGTCTTGGCGATGATCGCGCCCTTCGTCCTGTCGATCTTCAACGCGGATTTCGCACAGCATGCCAATGTCCTGACCGCCTTGTGCGTGCTGTCGGTCTCGCAGGCCTTTTTCGGGCCCGGCTCCTGGTTGTTGATGATCGGCGGCGGCGAGCGCTTCTTCCTGATCGCGCGCGCGGTGATCTTCGTTTTCTACCTGGGATTGCTGTACGGGCTGGCCCAGATCGGTGGGCTGATGGGCATCGCGATCGCCGGGCTTTTCATGTCGCTGGCCTCGAATCTGGCCGCCTGGCACTGGATCAAGCGTAAATATGCGATCGACAACATGGCGACGGCGTTCTTCAGGCCCTTCCTCTTCCAGGGCCCGACAACGCCAGAGCCGATACGGTCCGTGCCCGGCGGCGATCCTGCCGAAGCCGCGGCAAAAACAGCCGTTCATTGACGATGCCGATGCGGAGCAGAGACATGGGAGCGGCGGCTGAACGGACACCGGTCATGGCGCAACGGCAGGATACGGCGCCCGAGCTTCCGGCGGCGCCGATGGCCGCGCTGTCGAGCCAAGGAATGCCTGTCGCCTTCTCGGGCACCATCGGCATGCTTTATCCCGGAGCCGCCTCCGTCGCGGTTCTGATGCTGGGCCCCGTCGGCTATGAGGAACTCTGCCTGCGCAGCACCTGGCGCACCCTGGCAGAAGCGCTGTCCCTCGCCGGCATGGCCTGCCTGCGCTTCGACTATCCCGGTCTCGGCGATGCACTGGATGTCGCCGAGCCATCCGGTCTCGACGACTGGAACGAGACCGTGCGCGCCGCCGCCGATCTGCTCAGGCAGGCCAGCGGCTGCTCACGCCTGATCCTGCTGGGACAGGGCCTTGGCGGAACGCTCGCCTTGCGTCTGGCGGATTCGTTGGCTCCGGTCTCCGGCTGCGTCGTCATGGCCCCGGTCGTCAACGGCAAGCGCTATCTGCGCGAGCTATCCGTCTGGACGCGCATCGTTGCCGACCGCATCGGGATCGGCATGGATCCCGACGATGAGACCGGCTGTGCCGTGGCGGGCCTACGGCTGCCGCCGGAACGCCTCGCCGCCATCGGAAAGCTCGGCTTGCTCGACCTCGACAGCCGCCCTTGCGACGAAGTGCTGTTGCTGTCCCGACCCGGCCATGCGGGCGATGCGGCGCTCGCGACGCATCTGACCGAGCGCGGCGCCGTGGTGACGAGCGCGCCCTATGATGGCTACGAGATCCTGACGACCGATCCGACCGGCGCCAGGCCGCCTTTCCCGACGATCGCGGCCATCGTCGACTGGGTCGCGCTGCGTGCGAGAGAGCCGGAACGGAGCATTCTCGCGCTCGCGGCTGCCCGGCCCTATGAGGGGCAGGCCGCGAGCCTGCGCGGGCCGGACTTCGTCGAGAGCCCCGTCCGGTTCGGACCCGGCGGACGCCTCTTCGGCGTCATCTGCGAGCCCGAAAACCGCCCTTCCCGCTCGGCGATCGTCTTCGTCAATGCCGGGCGCGACTACCATATCGGCTGGGCCCGCGTCACCGTCGCGCAGGCTCGCGCCTTCGCGGCGCGGGGCATCGCGTCGCTGCGCTTCGATACCAGCGGTATCGGCGACAGCCTGGCCGACGAGAACGGCCCCGAGGAGGTGCTCTACTCCGACGAACAGGTCGCCGACGTCAGCCTCGCCCTCGACCTGATGGAGACGCGCGGCTACCAGGACCCGATCCTGATCGGGCGCTGCAGCGGCGCCTATGCCGCCTTCAACGCCGCCGTCGCGGATAAGCGGGTCCGGCAGCTCGTGATGGTCAACAACGAGCGCTTCGTCTGGGACCCCGACGAAAGCGTCGAGGATGCGATCCGGTACGCCCATCGCAGCGTCGGCGATTTCGGCGCGACCCTGAAGCGCAAGGGCGGGCTGCGGCGGCTGTTGACGGGCCAGCTGCGCATCGGTCCGGCCGGGCGCTACCTCCTGTTTCGCCTCCTGAAGCAGATGTCGATCCGGCTCGCGCCTTGGCTGGGCCGCCTGACCAAGCATGGCCGGCTGCGTCGCGAATGCCACCGGCGCTTCGGCGTACTCGCGACCCGCAAGGTCGATGTCGCGTTGATCTATGCCGAAGGGGATGTCGGCCTGGCCGAGTTCAACACTTATTTCGGCAAGACCGGCGACGGGATCTCGGCCTATCGCCACGTGTCGTTTTCCACCATTCCCCGCGCCGACCACAATTTCACCCATCTCGGCGCGGCGCTTCGTCTGCGGGACAGACTGCTGGAGACCGTCAAGCCATGACTATCGCGACGAGGCGGCGGAGCGCGGGCCTGCTGCTGGCGGTCACCGGCCTGTTGGGGGTCGCTGTGCCGGCAACGGGCGCGGAAATCTGCCTGCGCGGGGTCAACCTCTCGGGCGCCGAGTTCGGCACGGTGCCGGGGCGGCCGAACACCGATTATACCTATCCTGCCGAGGCGGCGATCCGCCGGCTGGCGGGGCTGGGCATGACCTCCTTCCGACTGCCGTTCCGCTGGGAGCGCATCCAGCCCAAGCTCGGCGGGGAGCTCGATGCGGCCGAGCTCACCCGCCTCGACCAGAGCATCGACACGGCCAAGGCCGCCGGCCTCGTCGCGATCCTCGACCTGCACAATTTCGGCTATTACGCCGGCAAGAAGCTCGGCTCCCCGGCACTGCCAGCCTCGACATTGGGCGATGTCTGGCGGCGGCTGGCAACGCATTACCGCGACCGGACAAACGTGGTCTTCTCGATCATGAACGAGCCTTACGACATCCACAGCGCCGAATGGGCGAAGATCCAGAACGTCGCCATCGCCGCGATCCGCAAGGCGGGAGCCAAGCAGATGCTCCTGGTCACCGGGACGGCCTATGGCGGCGCCCATAGCTGGACGGCGGATTTGCCGGTGGGCAACAACGGCCGCGACCTGCTGGCGATCGAAGACCCGTTGAAACGGTTCGCCTACGACTTCCACCAATATCTCGATGCCGACTATTCCGGCCGCCAGCCGGAGTGCTCTGCAGCGCAGGGCGCGCTCAAGGCCATCGACGACGTCAGCGCCTGGCTGGAGACCCATGGCCGACAAGGCTTCCTGGGTGAATTCGCGGCCTCCGACCGGCCCGAATGCGTCAAGGTCTTCAAGGAGATGACCACCCGTCTGGATTCGCGTCCGGAACAATGGATCGGCTGGGCTGCCTGGGGAGCCGGGCCATGGTGGCCGCCCGACTACGTCTTCAACCTCGAACCCACCGTGGCGGGAGAGCGCCCGCAGATGAAGGCGCTCATCGAGCAACTGAAAACCAAGGCGGCCAAAAACGCGAGCTGTGGCCGGACGGGACGTCCGTGAACGCGCCGCTCACAGGCGTGCGTGAGGGCATGGGCGTGCGTGAAGGAATGCGGATCGTCCATGTGGTCCGGCAGTTTCTGCCGAATCGCGGGGGGTTGGAAGATGTTGTCGCCAACCTTTGCAGGGCGCAGCTGCGTATGGGGCTCAAGCCCTCGGTCGTGACACTCGACCGGCTGTTTGCCGATCCGGGCCGGCGGCTGGAGCGGGAAGAGGTCATCGACGGCATCCCGGTCCGGCGCATTCCCTATCTCGGCTCCTCGCGCTATCCCGTCGCACCGTCGGTCTTCGCGCATCTGTCGCGTGCCGACCTCGTCCATGTCCACGCCATCGACTTCTTTTTCGATGCTCTCGCGCTGGGCTGGATGTTTCATCGCAAGCCGCTGGTCGCGACGACGCATGGCGGCTTCTTCCACACGCGCGACTTTTCCGGCCTGAAGACGATCTGGATGAACGGTCCGACACGGCTGTCGTCTCTGGCCTATCGCGGGATCGCGGGCTGCAGCGCCAATGATGCGCGGATGCTCGAGACGGTGGCGCCCGGAAAGGTCCGCGTGATCGAGAACGGCGTCGATCTCGACAAATTCCGCGGCGCGTCCAGCCCCGAACCGGTTCGACGTCTCGTCAGCATCGGGCGCTTCTCCAAGAACAAGCGTCCCGAGAACCTGATCGCGACCATGATAGAATTGCTGCGCTCGGGCGCCGACTGGCATCTCGACATGATCGGCGTCGAATCCGACTGGTCCGAAGCCGCGCTGCGCGACGCCGTCGCTCGGGCCGGCCTGGCGGACCGGATCGACATCCATCTCGGCCTGGACGATGCAGGCGCCCGGGCCTTGATGCGTCGCGCCTCGCTCTTCGTCTCGGCCTCGGATTACGAAGGATTTGGCCTTGCGCTGATCGAGGCGATGAGCGCGGGGCTGATCCCCGTCGTCCAGCCCAATGCCGCTTTCGTCGCTTTGGCGGAGGCCTATCCCGTGATCCGTCTCGCCGATTTCGCCGCTCCCGCGGACGCGGCAGACATCATCGTCGAGGCATTCGCGGCTTTGGAAGCTTCGCGCGGGGCCTTGAAGCCCGACGTCGACGCCCTCGCCCCCTATTCCTGGCAGCAGGTCGCCTTGAATTATCGGGCGTTCTACGAAGACGCGCTTCAGGGACGGCTCGATCGCGAGCGACATCAGCGGGAGGACCCACCCCTCCCTAGGCCCGGACAGTCCTGATCATTACGGCTTTGTGTCGCCGCCGAAGGAGCGAGGCAGCGACACGCGCCCTGTCAGCCAGCCTCGCTGGTCCTCCACGGCGTGCCAGTCGACGCATCGCCGTTGACTGCCGTGCCCTACACTTCATACTGACCTGCATGTCAGTCGGGATTGCGGCTCGGGCGAGGCGGTATTTGACGTGATCGTTGTCGGGGGCGGCGCCGGACTGATGAGCGCCCCTGCCGCGGCCAGGCATGGGCGTCCGGCGCGGCTGACGGAGACGGGATCCCGGCTCGGCGATATGATCTGCCTCGGCATCGCCCTCACGGGCCCGCGGCCGGAGCCGCCGCACAACAAGCCACGTCTCCGTGCCATCACCCCTCGCACGCGGCTTTATCTGGCGCCTCGAAAAAGCCTGGCTAAGAAGCGGCGTCACAATCCAATCCAAGGCGCCCATTCGCCAATTGATATATGAAGGCACCCGTTGCAAGGTGTCGGCATTGCTACGTCTTCACCCAAAAAGCCACGAGGATTCAGGCAATTTCAGCTTGGCGCGATCTTTGCCTCAGGCAAATTCGGCGTCGCGGCGTTGGAAGGCCGGCGCCGATATATGAGCAGGCAGACTGTTCGATATCGGTAGCAACAATCCTCGCGTGCCAGCGGCGGACAGATGATGGTCGAGGCGGAGGGCGCCGAAGTCGTGAACGGGAATCTGGCATGGGGACCGGACATTCGCTTTGCCGTACCAGCGCATCCCTGTGCGATCGCGCCCTGGACTGGCAGCGAGCAACACCGGCGTCACGCCCATGACCTCGCTTTGGCCTCATCCAGCCGGCCCGCCCGCAATGCCGCTCTCGCGGCTCCTCCCGACCGAGCATCAGGCGATGCCGGACGGGGCACCGCAACGAGACATCTGCCAGAAATCAAAACAGAGGGAAGGGGAATAACCATGACCAAACTCAAGAGCCTGATCACGACCGCCGCTTTCGTCGGCGGCCTTGCCCTGACGACGCAGGGTGCGCTTGCCCAGAACAAGCTCGAACTCAACATGGCGACGCCGTGGGCGGGCGGGCACTGGCTCGACATCGGCGCCAAGAAATATGCCGAGAACGTCGAGAAGATGACCGAGGGGCGCATCAAGATCAACGTCTTCCCGGCCGGCGCGCTCGGCCCGGCGCTGAAGGTCACGGAGACCGTGCAGAAGGGCGTCGCCGATATGGGCCATTCCTGGCCGGGCTATGACTGGGCGGTCGACCGCACCGGCGCAATCTTCTCCGGCTGGTCGGCGGGGCCGAACCCGGAAGAGATGATGATGTGGCTCTACAATGGCGGCGGCGCGGACCTCTGGAAGCAGTGGCGCAAGGAGAAGTTCGACGTCGTCGCCTTCCCCTGCGGCGTGCTCGAGACCGAGTTCTTCATGCACTCGCACAAGCCGATCCGCACCGCCGAGGACATGAAGGGCCTGAAGCTGCGGACCTCATCCTCCTGGGCCGAGATCGCGCCGATGCTCGGCGCCTCCACCGTCGTTCTGCCGGGCTCGGAAGTGTTCAGCGCGCTCGAGCGCAAGGTCGTCGACGCGATCGAATGGGGCGGCCCCGGCAGCAACCTGTCGGAAGGTTTCCACAAGGTTGCCAAATACATCATCATGCCAGGCCTGCACGCCCCGTCCGGGGCGCATGACTGCATCTTCAACAACGCGACCTGGGCCAAGATCGGCGACAAGGACAAGCAGTTGCTCGAACTCGCCGGCCGCCTGACGGTGCTCGACACCTATCTCGGCTACGCCAAGAGCGACCTCGACGCCTACAAGATCATCAAGGCTACGCCGGGCCTCGAAGTCGTCCAGGTCGATCCGAGCCTGACCGCCGCGGTGGTCAAGGCCTCGGGCGAGTGGGCTGAGAAGCAGTCGGCGACGAATCCCTGGTTCAAGAAAGTCTATGAGAACCAGAAGGCCTTCATGGCGAGCGTGAAGCCGATGGCCGAATTCCGCTTCGCGACCGGCAGCCGCTGATCTCCCGCGAGCCGGCATCTAAAAAGCAGACGCCGGCTCGCGCCGTCCCCATCCGAGGTTCTTCATGCCCATCGTCAGATTCATCGGCCTGGTCTCGCTCTGGTCGGGCCGGCTGGGAGCGGTCGTCGTGCTCCCGCTCGTCCTCGCCATGGTCTTCGAGGTTGTCAGCCGCTACGCCTTTTCGGCGCCGACCTCCTGGGCCTTCGAGCTCAGCTATATGATGATGGGCACGATCTTCCTGCTCGGCCTCTCCTACGCGCTCCGGGAGGGTCAGCACGTCAATGTCGACTTCATCCATCAGGCGCTGCCCAGGCGCGGCGTCGCCGCGATCGACAGCGTCGGTTACATCCTGATGGCCGGCATGTTGTTCTGGCTGACGAATGTGCTGATCAGCAATTTCGTCGGCGTCTATCACAGCGGCGAAGGCTCCGGCCTGTCGGCCTGGAACCCGCCGATCTGGCCTTATCGCTTCATCTATGCGCTCGGCTTCGGGCTGTTCGCGTTGCAATGCCTGGGCAAGGCGATCGAGAACCTGCTGGTCCTGTTCGGCCGCGAGACTGAAGGACCGGCCCGATGACCTCGCAGACCGTCATGTGGATGTTCCCGGTTCTGCTGGGACTGATCTTCCTCGGCTTCCCCGTCGCCTTCTCGATGATGCTGGCAGCGCTCGGTTTCGGGCTGCTGCGCTTCGGCGGCACGCTCGTCCACCAGTTCGCCCAGCGCGTCGACGATCTCTCGACAAATTACGTGCTCGGCGCGATCCCGCTCTTCATCTTCATGGGCTCGATCCTCGAGCGCGCGGGCATCGCCGAGAAGCTGTTCGACGCGCTCTATATGTGGACGCGGCGGCTGCCCGGCGGGCTCGCGGTGGCGGCGCTTCTGATGTGCACGATCTTCGCGGCGGCCAGCGGCGTCGTCGGCGCGACCGAGACGCTGGTCGGCATGCTCGCCATCCCAGCCATGCTCAAGCGCAACTACAACAACTCGCTGATCGCAGGCACGATCTGCGGCGGCGGCTCGCTCGGTACGATCATCCCGCCTTCGGTCCCGGTCGTCGTGCTGGCGCCGATCGCGGCGATGTCGATCGGCGACCTGCTCGCCGGCATCCTGATCCCCGGCTTGCTGATGTCGAGCCTGTTCATCGTCTACATCCTGATCGTCTGCGCCATCAAACCGTCGCTGGCGCCGCCGGAAACCGAGCCCGATCCGCGCAGCTTCGGCGAGAAGATCAGGTTTACGCTGAGTGCCCTGATCCCGCCGGCCTTCCTGATCTTCACCGTGCTCGGCACCCTGTTCATGGGGCTGGCGACGCCTACGGAAGCGGCGGCCTGCGGCTCGCTCGGCGTACTGATCCTGGCGATCATCTACCGGCGGATGAGCTGGAGCCTGCTGTTCCAGGCCGCGCTGCAGACCGTCTCGCTGACGGCGATGATCCTGGCGATCATCCTGGCCGGCGGCATGTTCTCCGGCGTGTTCTTCGCATCGGGCGGCATGACCGCGACCAAGGCCGTCCTCGACGCCTTCGGGCTCTCGCCCTGGTCGGTGATCGCGGTGATCCTGTTCGTCGCCTTCATCCTCGGCTTCCTGATCGACTCGATCTCGATCATCCTGATCATCGTCCCGATCGCGATCCCGCTGGTGAAGAGCTTCGGCATCGATCCGCTCTGGTTCGCGGTCGTGCTGCTGGTGATGCTTCAGACGGCCTACCTCACCCCGCCGATGGCGCCCTCGATCTTCTATCTGCGGGCGATCGCGCCGCCGAGCATGAAGCTCAAGGACATGTATTGGGGCGTGATCCCGTTCATCTGCTGCCAATTGCTGGTGCTGGCGCTGCTGATCGTCTTCCCAGGGCTGGCGACGTGGATGCCGAAGGTCATGTACGGCAACTGAGCTGTGCGGGCGGGCTTCGGAACGCCTGAGTGCCGACCCGCCCAGTTGGCAAACCCCGGAAGGAGATGCCCATGCCTCGTTTCAAGGATTTCCGCCCCGCAGGGGTCATTCCCGCGACGTTGCTGGCGCTGAACGAGGATATGAGCATCGACGAACGCCAAACGCGCAAGCACCTGCGCGATTGCGCGCTGGTCGACGGCATCTCGGCGGTCACGGTCAACGGCCACGCCTCGGAGGTTCACGCCTGCAGCTTTCCGGAGCAGCAGCAGATCCTGGCGGCCTCGATGGCCGAGGTCGGCGATCGGGTTCCGGTGATCAACGGCATCTACGCCGACGGCTCGATCGAGGCTGCCCGTCTCGCTGCGATGGCTGACAAGGAGGGGGCCTCGGCGCTGCTGGTCTTCCCGCCCAACAGCATGGCGATGGGCGGGCATCTGCGGCCGGACATGGCAATCGCGCATTACCGCCGCATCGCCGATGCGACCGATCTGCCGATCATCGCGTTCCAGTATCCGATGGCGAGCCATCTCGGCTACGCCTTCGACACCCTGCTTGCCCTGTTCGACAAGGTTCCCAGCATCGCCGCGATCAAGGACTGGTCGAACGATGCGATGCTGCATGAGAAGCATATCCGCACCTTCCAGAACCTGCCGCGGCCCGTGAACGTGCTGACGACCCATTCCTCCTGGCTGATGGCCTCGCTGACGCTGGGCTGCAACGGCCTGCTCTCCGGCTCCGGCAGCGTCATCGCCGATCTGCAGGTCGCGCTGTTTCGCGCCGTGCAGGCGGGTGACCTCAAGGCGGCGCAGGCCGTGAACGACCGCATCCATCCGCTCTCGCAGGCCTTCTACGCGCCGCCCTTCCTCGACATGCACAACCGCATGAAGGAGGCCCTGGTGCTGCTCGGACGGATCGACAAGGCCGTAGTGCGCCCCCCGCTGATGAAGATCGGCGACGCCGAGATCGCGCGGATCAAGACGGCGCTCGATCAGGCCGGCATTACCCGCGACGGCGCGCTCAAGCTCGCAGCCTGAGGCCCCCGAGGCCGCCATCATGCTGGGGAGGGCACGAGCTTGGCCGTTCGAGTCGGGCCGAGGGATCATCCGCTTCAGCGCATCGCCACGGTGCGATGCCGCAGCCGCCCACATTCCCTCTATTCCAGCACAGGAAGCGAGGCACACGGAACCCTTTCCTGGAACGGCTCTAAATCATTGGTGTTGTGAGATAATTTTGCTTTGTATAGGGAGTGTGGGGTGCAGTCGCGCCATAGTGCGTCCGAGACCGCACAAGCGCCCTGCAAAGCGCGGAAGGCCCTCAAGATCGCGTTCAGCCTTGCACCAGGTCCCGTCGATGAAGCCGCTGTCCAAGACCCTCTCCCAAGCCGAAACCGCATCGCCGGACCGCTCCGCTTTCGCGGCGGATGCCGCCGGTCGCGAAGACCTGTTCGCCCTGCGAGCGGTGTCCTTTTCGATTCCAGCGCGAGTCCTTCTGGAGCCGCTAACGCTGACGCTGCCGGCGCGGCGCGTGGTCGGCCTGATCGGCCATAACGGCTCGGGCAAGTCGACCCTGCTGAATATCCTCGCCCGCCAGCAGCCCGCCAGCACAGGCGCGGTGCAGTTCGAGGACAAGCTGCTTGGTGATTGGGGGGACCGGCCCTTCGCCCGCAAGGTCGCCTATCTGCCCCAGCAGACGCCGCCTGCGGCCGGCATGCTGGTCAGGGAACTCGTCGCGCTCGGCCGCTATCCCTGGCACGGCGCACTCGGCCGCTTCGGCCAGGGCGATCGCGAGAAGGTCGCCGAGGCGATGGCACTGACCGATGTCGCGGGGTTCGCTGACCGTCTGGTCGATACATTGTCGGGCGGCGAACGCCAGCGCGTCTGGCTCGCCATGCTGGTCGCCCAGGACGCCGAATGTCTGCTGCTCGACGAGCCGATCTCGGCGCTCGACATCTCGCATCAGGTCGAGGTCCTGACGCTGATCCGCCGCCTTGCCGAAGAGCGCGGTCTCGGCGTGGTCGTGGTGCTGCACGACGTCAACATGGCAGCGCGCTTCTGCGATGAGATCATCGCGTTGCATTCGGGCCGGATGATCGCCCGCGGGACGCCCGACGAGATCCTGACGCCCGAGCGGCTCCAATGGATCTACGGCGTGAACATGGGGGTGATGCGCCATCCCGATACGGCACGTCCGCTCGCCTTCGTCCGATAGGCCGTCTGCCATGCTCGGCGAAATGCTCGCAGAGCCTGTCCAGCATCGCAGCGGGATCGGCGAGCGGGACGGTTGTCGCGGCGACGATCCTATCAGGTTCAGCCATTGCGGTCCGCTCCTCGGCTCAAGAGCCAGATCAGATAGGGGCCGCCGATCAGGGCGGCGAAGAGCCCGACCGGGACCTGATAGGGAAAGGCGACGATCCGCGACAGCCAGTCCGCCAGCACCATGACGGCGGCGCCCAGCATCGCCGAGGCGGCGAGTTGATGCCGGCCCTGGACGAAGCCCGACAGCCGCGCCAGATGCGGGCCGACGAGCCCGACCAGGCTGAGCGGGCCTATCAACAGCGAGGCGATGCCGGTCAGCAGCGCCGCGGAAGCTGCCGGCAACAGCCGGCTGGCGATGCGCGGCAGACCAATCGCGCGGCTGACACCGTCCCCGAGCGGCAGGATGTCGAGCCAGCGCGAGAACAGGAACAGCGGCGCGACCAGCAGCAGGCAGGCGACGAGGCCTGTCCAGGCCTCGAAGGCGCCGACGCGGTTGGTCGAGCCTGAGAGCCAGAGCAGCAGGGCATAAGAGCGCATGTCGCCCTGCGCCAGCACGGTCGAGACGATCGCCATGCACAGCGCGCCCATGGCAATGCCGGCGAGCAGGAGCCGCGTCGGGCCATAGCCGGGGCGCGCCGCGATCAGCAGCATGACCAGCAGCACAGCGAAGGAACCGCCGGCGGCGCCCGCAAGCATCGTCAGCGGGCCGATCGCCGGCACGAGCAGCAGCATCACGGCGAGGCCGAGACCGCCGCCGGCGCTGACGCCGAGCACTTCGGGCCCGGCGAGCGGATTGCCCGTCAGCCGCTGCATCAGCGTGCCGGCCGCCGCGAGCATCGCTCCTGCTGTCCCGGCGACGATGATGCGCGGCGCGCGGAAGGGCAGCAGGTCGGCGAAGAGCGCGCCGGTCGCCAGGCTCCAGCCGCCGGGACCGCGGCCGAGCACCAGGGCGATCACGCTCAGCAGCGCGAGGCCGCAGCCGATGGTCGCGATTGCGAGCCATGGACGGCGAAGCCGGGCCATTCCCTGCCGGGTGCCATCCAACTGGGGCGGGACGGTCTGGACCATACGCCGCGACATCCAGAGCAGCAGCGGGCCGCCGATCAGGGCCGTGGCCGCCCCGGTCGGCGCGAGATCGGCGGTGGCCGAGCCCAGGAGCTGCACGGCACTGTCTGTCACGGACAGCAGGAGCGCGCCGGCAAAAGGTGCGGCGATGAGGAGGTCGCGCAGACGTCGCGCGCCGGCGGCGCGTGCGATCATGGGCGCGGCCAGCCCGACGAAGCCGATCACGCCGACCTCGGCGGTGACGGTCGCCGCCAGCCAGACGGCGACGAGCAGGACGAGGATGCGCGCGCCATGAAGGGCGAGGCCGAGACTGCGGGCGCTGTCGTCATCCAGCGCCAGCAAGGTGAGCGGGCGCAGCAGCAGCGCTGCCGCGACGCAACCCAGAACGAGGCGCGGCACCAGCATCAGCGGCGCATCCCAGCTCTGCTGGTTGAGCGAGCCGGCGCCCCAGATGAACAGCGAGAGCACATACTCGCCCTTGGCGAGCACGATCGTGGCGCTGAGCGCCGCAGCGATCAGCGAGATCACCATGCCCGAGAGCACCACCGTCACGGGGTCGAGCTTTCGCCGCCAGGCCAGCGCCAGCACGATCGCCACCGCAACGAGGCCGCCCGCCAGCGCTGTCGTCTCGCGCGAGGCGGCGATCAGAGCGGGCGCATAGACCGTCGCCACGGTCAGCGCGAGTTGGGCGCCGGACGCGATGCCGAGCGTCGAGGCGTCGGCGATCGGGTTGCGCAGCACCTGCTGGAACAGCAGGCCCGAGAGGCCGAGGGCCGCGCCTGAGATCAGCGCGGTGACGAAGCGCGGCATCAGGCTGTGCCAGAGCAGGATGCGTTCGAGCGCGGCGTTGACCGCAGGGTCGCCCGGCAAGGGCGCGCGGCTGGCGATCACCGCGACGATGAGCACAAGTGCAAGCGCCGCCGGCAAGAGCCAGCGCAGCGCAGGGCGTTGGAGGACCCTTCCCCTAGCCACGCGACGCGGCTCCGCGATGGTCGAGCGCCGCAACGAGCTGCCTGGCAAAGCGCCGGGCTGCCGGCAGGGCGCCATAGGGGTTGATCGCATCCAGCGTCAGGACGCGCCGCGCCGCAATATTCGGCAGCGCGTTCCAGAAGGCGCTGCGGCCCAGGATGCGCATCGCGTCGGGAGGCGTCGGCGGGATCAGCGCGATCCAGGCTTCGGGAACGCGGGCGAGCGCTTCGAGCCCGATCGGCGCCATGGCGGAATAGCTCGTGCTCTCCGTCCAGGCATTGGCGATGCCGAGCCGGGCCAGCGCCTCGCCGAACATGCTGTCGGCGCCGAAGACGCGGAAATGCCGGGCATCGCCGAGATTGATCGGGATGACGGGGCGCCCCTCCAACGCACCGAGCCTGCCGCGCAGCGCCGCGAACTCGGCGCTTGTCTCGGTGAGATAGCGCTGCGCCGCTTCTTCCGCGCCGAGCCGGCGGCCGAGCGCCAGCGTCATCTGTTCGGCGGCCGCGAAGGGTTCGACGCCGCGCGCATAGATCGTGAAGCTCTCGACCGGCGCAATCAATCGCAGGCGCGCCTCAGACGAAGCGTAGAAATTCGAGATGAAGATCAGTTCCGGTCGCACCAGCCGCAGCATCTCGAAATTGACCGTGCCGCGCAGGCCGAGATCGGCGACCGAGGCAGGCACGGCCGGCTCGACCGCGACCTCGCGGAACTGCAGCAGCTCCGTCGCCGCGACGGGCGTGATTCCGAGCGCCAGCAGCGTTTCCAGCACGGCCCAGTCCACCGTCGCGACGCTCGGGCCTGCCGCGCTCCTGGCCGGGCCGGCCATGGCCATCGCCGCCGACAAAGCGAGCAGGCCTCGCCGCGTCAATGCGACAGGCCTCGATGCAACGAGGTTCGGGGCGACAAGCCTTGTCACGAACGCAGGCCGTGGCGGCTGGAGAGGCGCTTGGTCATGAGATCCTGCAACCCGCAAGACGAAGAGGCCGTGGCTTGCGCCGTGGCCTCGGCATAGGGCCGGAACGGCCGGCCTGCTACCATTTGTAATTGGCCGAGACGGTCACGGTGCGCGCATCGCCATAACCGCAGCTCGAATAGCCCTGGCAGCTTTTGACGTAGACCTTGTCGAACAGGTTCGTGACGTTGAGCGCCACGCCCCAGTTGCCGATCTTGTAGCGGATCGCCGCATCGACCAGCGTCACGGCCGGAACCTTCAGCGTGTTCTCATTGTCGACCCAGGAGCTGCCGACATAGCGCAGGCCGGCGCCCAGCCCGACGCCCTTCAGCGCGCCGTCCGTGAAGGTGTAGTCGAGCCAGCCCGACGCCGTCACCTCCGGCACGATCTGCGGCGTCTTGCCCACATAGGCGGGCCGTGTGTCCTTGGTCGTCTTCAGGTCGAAGGCGGTGAAGCTCGCCAGGACCTTGAGGTTCTCGGTCAGGTTGGCCTTGGCCTCGAATTCGACGCCGGTCGAAGTGACCTCGCCGAGCTGCTGCTGGCCAAAGGGATTGATGACGGTCGGCGCCGGATTGACGACGTTCTGCTTGACGAGGCGGAAGGCGGAAGCCGTGAACAGCGCGTCCATGAAGCCCGGCTTGTATTTCAGGCCGGCCTCGTACTGGTGACCTTCTTCCGGCCTGAACGGTGTGCCGGGCCCGCCCGCGAGATTGGGAACCGCGTCGAAGACCGGGTTGAAGAAGGTCGCGGCGCTGACATAGGGCGTCAGGCCGTTGGCGAACTCATAGGCAAGCCCGGCGCGGCCCGAGAAGGCGGCCTCCTCCTTGCTGTAGCTCGGCGAGAACAGCAGGCCGGGCGCGCTGACCGACTTCTTCTTCACGAAGTCGTAGCGCCCGTTGAGCGTGGCGAGCCAGCCATCGCCGAAGCGGATCTGGTCCTGCAAATAGAGGCCCATCTGGTGGTGGCTGAGGTCCTGGTTGAGATAGACGCCGGTCGGGCCCTGCGGCGCGCCATAGACCGGGTTGGTGACGCTGATCGTGGTCGCGCCACCCGAGGCCTGGGTGTGGTCGATGTTGAAGTATTTGTAGTCGGCGCCGAGCAGCAGCGAATGATCGAGCGCGCCGGTGCGGAGGCCGCGCTCGAGGCGGTTGTCGATCAGGAAGGTGTCGACCGAGGTGCGCTCCTGGAAGCCGATGCGGTAGAGCCGGTAATCCGGGGCCAGCGGCTGGAAGCGATCGCCGAAGGGCGCATCGGGGCCGGCATAGCCAAAGCCATAGGGTCCGAGCTGCGAGCCCTTCATCCGGCCGTAGCGCGCGTTCTGGCTGAAGGTCCAGCCGTCGAACTGATGCTGGAACTCGTAGCCGACCATCGCCTGGGTGCGCTTCTGGCTGTCGATATCGGGCTCGCCGAGGAAGGCCTTGCGCGCGATCCGGCCGAAGGGCGCATTCACCACGGTGCCGACATAGGGCAGGAAGCCGCCGCCGACATGGATCTGGTCGAGCGCCGCGTAGGAAGCATAGGCGGTGATGCGGGTCGCACCGGTCGGCTGATAGGTGATCTGCGGCAGGATGAAGCCGCGGAAGTCCTTTGAGACATCCGTGTACTGGTCGCCGCCGCTGAGGCGCCCGGTCAGGCGGGTGCTCCAGACGCCCTGCTTGTCGCTGACGCCGATGTCGATGTTGGTATAGGCGTTGCCGAAATTGTTGATGCCGGCCTCGACCAGGCCGAAATTCCGGCCGTTGGGCCGCTTGCTGACGAGATTGACGATGCCGCCGGGATTGCCGCCGCCATAGAGCACGGAGGCCGGCCCCTTGAGCACCTCGACGCGCTCGAGCTGGAACGGATCGATCTGGAAACCGCCGAAGCCATAGGAATAATTCGACAGGCCATCGAGGAAGACGCCGGTCTGCGTCGCCTGGAAGCCGCGGATGAAGACCCAGTCGGTGTCCGGATCGGGCCCGAAGGGTTGCGCGGTGACGCCCGAGGTGTAGCGCAGCACCTCGTCGACCTTCTGGGCGTTGCGGTCCTCGATCTCCTCGCGGCCGATGACGGAGACCGATTGCGGGATCGCGGTGATTGGCGTGTTCGACTTGGACCCCGTGGCCGAGCGCTGGGCGACATAGCCGCGCACCGGGCCGCTCACCGTCTCGGTCTGGCCTTCGACGACGACCGGGTCGAGCTGGATCGTCGGCCCAGGGGCGGCGGCCGATTGGGCGAAAGCCGCCGGGCCATAGAGCAGCGCCGCAAGCGACACGGCCGAAGCGAGAATAGATCTGATATTCTTAGATCTATGATAGTTCATCTGCATATTCCATTCGGTCTAATTTCGGTTCCGTCGAACTATTCGTATTTAGAATTGTTCAAAACAGCGCCCGCCTGAAGCTAATCCTCCGTAACAGCTAAACCACCAAGCGGATTGATCGTTTCTGTTGTGCATTGAACGATCATGGGCGTCGATCTACAATAAGGCGGAATAGTTGTATTTTGGCCGCTTGCCGTCATCAGTTCGGGATGAAGCGATGTCTTTCCAGCCTCAGATGAAGTCGGTCCGGCAGGGCGTGACGGTCGTCGACGCGCTCAAATGCCGGGCGTTCAACGGGGTGATCGCCGATCTCTGGCGGGCGCAATGCGAACCGGGGGCGCGCGGCGAGTATATCTCGCCCTATCCGCGGCTCTTCATCGTGCTGGACAAGGCCGGGGGCGATTTCGAGACCTGGCTCGACCCGCAGCGCGACGACAGGATGAGGACGTCACGGCAGGGCTCGATCAGCTATCTGCCGGCCGATGTCCCCGTCTGGGGCCGAACGCGCGAGAGCATGCGGATCCGGCATCTCGACCTGCATTTCAATCCCGACGAAATCGCCGAGCGCCTGTCGGAGCGCCTCGACGTCGCCCTGCTGGCCCAGCCGCGCATCATGTTCGAGGATGAGCGCATCATGGCGCTGGCCCGTATGATCGCGGCCGAATGCGCCGCATCAGACGGCCGGCACGATCTCTATGGCGACAGTCTCGCTCTGGCGCTGCTGATCGACCTGTTCCAGGTTCGCCGCGGCCAGCCCCGCAAGCGGTCCTCGCTGACGGCCGGGCAATTGCGCCGCGTCACCGACTACATCTGCGCCCATAGCGGCGCCAACATCCGGCTGCAGGATCTGGCCGCGCTGGTGGACCTCTCGCAATCCCATTTCAGCCACGCCTTCAAGGCCGCGACCGGCCTGCCGCCGCATCAGTTCCAGTTGCAGGAGCGCGTCAGGCGGGGGCAGGCCATGCTGGCCGCCGGCGCGCATTCGCTGACGGACATCGCCGTCGAATCCGGCTTCGCCGACCAGGCCCATTTCACCCGCGTGTTTCGACGGATCGTCGGAGAAACGCCCGCGGCCTGGCAGCGCTCAAGGCGGCTGGTCGGATGAGCTGAAGCTGCATGCGGGGAACCGGTCTCGTATGAAACTTCTCGCGAGAGACGGATTCAGCGCCACATCCCGCGCATCTGGGCGCGGATGTCGATCCTTGGGCCCTGGCTTGCTGCCCGTGCCGGCTCCGGGGCGGCGATCGGCCAGGCGGTGCGCTCGAACAGGCCGAGCAGCGTATTGGGGATGAAGCGCGTGCGCGCGGCGTAGACATGGCGATCGCCGGTCGCGCTCTGGCCATGGGTGAAGAAGCGCTGCGGCACCATCAGGTGCAGATCGTCCTTCGCCCGCGTCATCGCGACATAGAGCAGGCGGCGCTCCTCCTCGATCTCGTCGCTGCTGCCGACGCCGAGATCGGAGGGAATGCAGCCATCGACGACGTTCATGACGAAGACCGATTTCCACTCCTGGCCCTTGGCCGAATGGATCGTCGAGAGGATCAGGTAATCCTCGTCGAGCAGCGGCACGCCGGCCTGGTCGCTGGTCGCGTCGGGCGGGTCCAGCGTCAGCTCGGTCAGGAAGCGCTCGCGCGAGGGATAGCCGCCGGCGATCTGTTCGAGTTGGACGAGGTCGGCCTGCCGCGTCGCGGCGTCCTCGTGGATGCGTTCCAGATGCGGCTCGTACCAGAGCCGCGCCCGCTCGATCTCGGCCGGCCAGCCGGACCGGCCTGAGCGCAATTCCTCGACGGCGCCCAGGAACGCCACCCAGTCGTCGCCGGCCCGTGGCGGCGCGGGAGCGGTGGCCAGCGCCTCCATCGAATCGGCTGCGGCCGCGATATGCTCGAGCACGCGCTGCGCCGTCGTCGGGCCTACCCCGGGCAGGAGCTGCATCAGCCGGAAGCCGGCGACCTTGTCGCGCGGGTTCTCGACGAAGCGCAGCAGCGCCAGCACATCCTTGATATGCGCGGCATCGAGGAATTTCAGCCCGCCGAACTTGACGAAGGGGATGTTGCGGCGGGTCAATTCGACCTCCAGCGGGCCGCTGTGGTGCGACGCCCGAAACAGCACCGCCTGCTGCTTCAGGCTCGAGCCGGCCTCGCGGTTTTCCAGCACACGCCCCGCGATGAAGCGGGCCTGGTCGGCCTCGTCGCGGACGTTGACGAGTTGCGGCAGCGCGCCGGTGGCGCGGTCGGTCCAGAGGTTCTTGGTGAAGCGCTCGCTGGCGAGGTCGATCACGCCATTGGCGGCGCCGAGGATGGCCTGCGTCGAGCGGTAGTTCTGGTCGAGCGTGATGATCTCTGCGGGCGGCGAGAAGGCTGCGGGAAAATCGAGGATGTTGCGGATCGTCGCGGCGCGGAAGGCGTAGATCGACTGCGCGTCGTCGCCGACCACGGTGAGGCCGCGGCCATCAGGCTTCAGCGCCAACAGGATCGAGGATTGCAGCCGGTTGGTGTCCTGGTACTCGTCGACCATGACGTGATCGAAGCGCGCGCCGATATCGGCGGCGAGATCGGGGTCGCACATGGTCTGCGCCCAGTAGAGCAGCAGGTCGTCGTAATCGAGCACGTTCTGGCGCTGCTTGGCCTCGACATAACCAGCGAACAGCTCGCGCAACTCGGCCGCCCAGGCGACGCACCAGGGATAGGACCGGGTCAGCACGGTCTCGATCGGCGTCTCGGCGTTGACGCAGCGCGAGTAGATCGCCAGGCAGGTGCCTTTCGCGGGAAAGCGCGTCTCGGTCTTCGAGAAGCCGAGCTCGTGCCGCACCAGATTCATCAGATCGGCCGCGTCCTCACGGTCATGGATGGTGAAGGCGGGATCGAGGCCGATCTGGTCGGCATGGTCGCGAAGCAGCCTTGCGCCGAGACCGTGGAAGGTGCCGGCCCAGCTTAGCGCGTCGTTCATCACGCTCGCGCCCTCGCCCATGACCTTGCGGGCGATGCGCTCGACACGCCTCGTCATCTCGGCAGCGGCGCGCCGCGAGAAGGTCATCAGCAGAATCCGGCGCGGATCGGCGCCGGTGACGATCAGATGCGCGACGCGATGCGCCAGCGTGTTGGTCTTGCCCGAGCCCGCGCCCGCGATAACCAGCAGGGGCGACGCGAGATCACAACCGACACCATGGGTCACGGCGCGGCGCTGCGCCGGATTCAGCGCGTCGAGATAGGGCGTGGCGAGGACTGGCGAATCGATGGCGAGCATGAGCCGGATTCGACCAGTTTCCGGTTTTGTTCGCAATCACGCATCGTGCCGCAAGGCAGTCGGATTTTCCTTACGGGACGACGTAGCCCCGCGTTCGGATCTTGCCCGGCGTAAGGCAGGAGCATCCCGCTTCGAGAGGCGCGGCATTGGTGAGAACGCAGACCCGCCGAGGTGTCTGGCAGTGCCAGCCTATCGTCGCGTAGGTTCCACGACGGGCCTCGCCTGGGGTCGGCGCGCGGCCATAAGCGCGCTGTCCGACGCCGTAGTCGACAGGCGGCCCCGCCCCCGGTATCCCGCCGCCATCCGAGCGCAGCCGCAGATCGGGCACGTTGTCGGTGATCGAGGGCGGGCCAAGGCCCTGCCTCGGGCCGCCGGGCGTCAGCGGGCCATTGCCCGGAGTACCCCCAAACTGGGCGTCTGCGGACGACGCGAAGAGCAGCGCCGGCGCCAGCACGCAGGCCGCCAGAATGTCGCGCATGACCGCAGATTTCGATGAGAGATGCATCGACTAAGTCTTGTGATGGCTCAGATCGACGACCTCAATGCCATTCCCTCTCGCCTTCTCGGCTTTTGGCTCATGGCTAGGGGCAAGCTCGCGGATGTGCTTCTCGGCAGCAAGCCCGTTCGGGTCATCGGCCTCGTAGGGCGCGTGAGGCCCGGTCGGATTGGCCGAGCGCGGATTGGGGCCGGCGCGATGCTCGGTCTCCTCCCCGGATTGACCGGGGCGTCTGGCGGTCTTGAGAACCCCGGGTGCATCGGTGAGGTGATGTGAATTGTTCGTCATGGTTCGTTCCTCCTGCCATGACGAACCAGCCAGCGTCGTATCCGTTCCTTGAGGGCTCGCCCTGTCCTTGCGGAACATCTGCCCGATCCAGCGGTATAGCTCCCGCGACCGCCGCAGGTCGCTGGAGACCACCATGAACACCGTGAACCCGCGCAAGACCGGCCTCCGCATCGTCCTTTTGGCAACGGCGCTGGCGGCGCTGGCATCGCCCGCCTTCGCGCTCACGGCCGACGAGGTGAACGCAGCCACCTTTATCGACCGCAAGAAGCAGGCCGCGCCCGGCCCCAATCCGTTCGTGGTCAAGGCGCAGGTGCTGCTGAGCCGCCGCAGCATTTCGCCGGGGGTGATCGACGGTGTCGACGGCGAGAATTTTCGCAAGGCGGTGGCGCAGTTCCGGCGACAGGCGCAGCTTCCCGAGGGCGACCAGATCGACGAGGCAGCCTGGCTGAACCTTGGCGGCGACACCGCCAATGACGTGATCGCCGAATATACCCTGACCGAGAAGGACGCGGCCTACGACTTCGCCGACAACATCCCACGCGACTATGCCAAGCAGGCCAAGATGAAGCGACTGTCCTACACGAGCCCGGAGGAAATGCTGGGCGAGCGCTTCCATATGAGCGAGACGCTGCTCGGCGCGCTCAATCCCAAACAGGCATTCTCGGAAGCCGGTGCGCGCCTGCTCGTGGCCTCTGGGCGGCGCTCGCCTGAAAAGGGCGCCGCGCTGCGAATCGACGCGGTCAAGAGCACGGGAATGGTCATCGTCTTCGGCGCGCAGGACAAGGTGCTGGCGAGCTATCCGGCCACCATCGGCAGCGAAGACATGCCGTCGCCGTCGGGCGATTACACGATCGAGCGCGTCGCGCGGAACCCGAACTACACCTACGATCCCGAGAAGAACTTCCAGCAGGGCAAGAACACCGAGACGCTCGTCCTGCCGCCGGGCCCCAACGGCCCGGTCGGCACCGTCTGGATCGCGCTGTCGAAGCCGACCTTCGGCATCCATGGCACGCCCGAGCCGGGCAAGGTCAGCAAGACCAACTCGCATGGCTGCATCCGGCTGACGAACTGGGACGCGGAGGAACTCGCCGATCTCGTCAAACCTGGCGTGCCGGTGCGTTTCGTCGATTGATCGGCGTGCGCAATCGCCCGCAGCGGCGATACGCCTGCGTGATCACGGCTGGGCTTTGCGCCTTCCAGCTTTGCTCGCCAGCCGCCGCCGAGGCGCGCCAGCCTACGGGCGGCAAGAAGCCGTTGGTGCGTCCGAGCATCATGGCGCCTTTGCCACCGCGGCGACCAGCCGATCTGACGCCAGTCCCAGCAACCGCCAGCCAGACGACCCCTGCCCCCGAAGCCGAGAAGCCGGCGGGGCCTTCGGTGTGTCTCGCGACCTTCGCGGAACGCGGCGGCATCGCGCTTCCGTCTTCGCCCGAAAGCAGCAGCGGCGCATGCGCCATCGAAGACCCCGTCACGTTCAGCAGCGTCGCCATGCCCGATGGCTCCAAGGTCGAATTCGACAGCGCGATCACGGTCCGCTGTGCCTTCGCGCTGGAGGTCTTGGGCTGGGTGCGCGATGATCTGCCGGGGATCATGACCAGCGCGAACGGCAAGCTCACCAAGCTGGTCGGGGTCGGCGGGCATGCCTGCCGGCCGCGCAACGGCGTCGCGGGAGCCCCTATCAGCGAGCATGCGAGCGGGAACGCGCTCGATCTCGGCGGGTTGCGCCTGCAGGATGGCCGAACCATCGGTCTGACCGACCGCGACGGGACAACGCACACGTTACGCGAAGCCCTGCAAAAGAGCGCCTGTGCCCGCTTCACCACGGTGCTGGGTCCGGGCTCGGACAGCTCCCACAAGGATCATCTCCATCTCGACATGCGCAAGCGGCCGCGCGACTTCAAGCTCTGCCAGTGGGCGGTCGAGTAAGCCCCATCCGAGGCAAGCAGCGGCAAGGGAGCCGATGATCCATCGCTTCAGCGCGGCTTGAGCAGGGCGATGCCGAGGGCCTCGACCTTGCGCCGCCGCAGATGGCCGGGCATTTCCGTGACGATCACCTCCAGCGTCGGCCGTACCGTGGCCTTGAGCAGATGCCCGCCTTTGGTGCTTCCATCCCGAAGACCGAGCACCACATGGAGATGAAGGCTGGCGCGGCCGTCGTCGCCCTCCGCGATGTCGCCGATCAGGCTCAAAACCTCCGATTGTTCGTCGACGGAAATTTCCTCGTAGGATTTCGTCTCGACATCGAAGAAGCCGGCCGTCGCGGTTTGGAAGGCGCCGATCGCGGTGACCGAGGCCGCCGAGATGGCATGATCATTGGCGAAGCGGCTGATGCAGGCGAAGGCCTTGTCGCCGGCGTCGAGAACCACCGCGAAAACCCGCTTGCCTTCATTCTCTGCGAGAAGGGTGTTGTGCGTGGCTCGATCCTTCCGCGTAAGTGCCCTGCCCGCCGGGAGCCCCGGCAGGCCGTCCCCTCACTCGTCCAGCCGCCCATCCCGTCGCATCGGCATTGGCCCGCGATCATCGCTTAGCCCCGGTGTGTTCGCTGGCGCGCGACCGCGATGGCTCCGCATCGAGGGGCGGCCCGACCAGGCATTGCGTTGCGAGGCATATGAGGATGCCGGCGATGACAACCCAAATCCAGAACTCGAGCGAGGGACGCCTCTTCATCCCCACTCAAGCCGTAGGGCGGGCTATGGTTCCTCAAGGCAATGCGATTGCCGCCTGGAGATGGAGGCGCGTGAAAGTCGGTTCCCAGGAAGGGTGATAAGGCAAGATGCCACGGGCGATCGCGGTGTTTTCACCCTTGTCGCGCCCCCCCGCGCGGGAAGGGTGTCGTTGCGGCAAACCCAGCCCGCCGACGCCGGAGTTGGTACTTCTTACGACCTACGCCGAGCGCTGATTTAAGGCCGGCTCCATACTCAGCGTGAAAAAACCGGCCGGGACCGGTTGAGACGTTATGAAGCTGTTGGAGCGGAGTTCCCATGCCACGGACAGCGCTTTGGCAAGAGCATCGAGACTGACCGGCTTCTGAATAAAGCCCTCGCCATCGGCTTTCGTCAGAACCCGGGCCAGGGGCTCCCCGGACAGATAAAGAATTGCCGGCCTCGACGTGCGGGGCAGCTGGCGGATGATCTCTGTCCCCAAATCACTGCCCATCCGATAATCAACCACAGCGACATCAGGTTGATGCGAGATCGCCAGATCGACAGCATCCCCAACAGTTCGTGCGACGCCAACGACATTGAACCCAACCTCGTTCAAGTAGTCCTCGAAGAGGTCTCCCAGCATTTCGTTATCTTCGGCAATCAGGATTTTGAGCATCGTCCCGCTCCGTCTTCGACGCGGATTAAGATCAATATTCCCCCCGACGCGAATCACATACTATCGCGCTCGTTGTCAGATGTCGTGCCGTCATCGCCTAGAACGATCAGCCAGTAGTGTGCAAAGCACGGCCATTGCCACTCGGTATTTGCCAGGCCGCTGTCGTTTCGCTCCGCTTCGTCACGGTACGACCGGCTTTCGACTTCCGCGGCGGCGCCGGAAATTGCCGTTCCAATCGTCATCGCGGCCGAGCGCATGGCATACCCCTGACGACAGCATCACCGCCTGGACGCAAATGTGCTCCATGCCCGCAGCGGTCCTCATCGCCATTGTGAAACACGGCCGGCAACTCGCCGCGAGATGGAGATGGACGGAAAGCGTGCTACTGCCTTGATGCATGAGTCATGCAGACGAGCCACGCGGATGACCACGGCTAAATCAAAGATCGTTTGGCGTTCGACAGCTGGAATACCGTCTCGGCTCATCGCTCTTGCGCTCGTTGCGATCATACTCGTCCCGGCGGTCCTCTTTGCGCTGGTGGTGATCAAGCGGTTTTCCGCTGCAGAGCGCGCCCGCTACGAACAGGACGCGCTTGAGGTCGCCAGGAACGCCACTTCGATCCTGGACCGCCAGTTGCTCGGCTGGAGGACTGCGCTGCAGACGCTGGCGACGTCCGACAATCTTCGCTCCGACGACCTGCCTGCGTTCTATCGCCAGGCCCTCCTCGTCAAATCCTTCATCGGCGGCGACATCGGGCTTCGCACGCTCAGCGGCGAGCAACTGCTCAGCACAACAGTGCGCCATGGCGAACCGCTGCCGCCATCACGCATCGCAGCAGATCCGGAGGCTGTCTCTGCCGGCAGGCCGTTCGTCTCCGACGTGTTCGTCGGCGGCATCGTAAACCGCCCTCTCGTGGCGGTGATTGTCCCCGTCACGATCGATGGCGAAGTCAAATATCTTCTCCACGTCAGCGTTGCGACGACGGTCCTGCATGATGTTCTGAGGGACGCAGTTCCATCCGACTGGATTGTCGGTGTCGGCGATCGGGCCGGGACCTATGTCATCCGTTCAGATGACGATGAAACCTTCAGAGGCAAGCCGGGCAACCCCGCCTTCCTGGGAAAGGCGATCGGCGAAAGCGGAACCTTCGCCGGCATGAGCGCCACCGGCGAGGAGGTGCTGGTCGGCTATGTCCGATCAGACGTATCGCGCTGGCTGATCGCAGCAAACATTCGGCAGGCGCTCATCGAACGCCCCCTGCAAGCCGCGCTGCTGACGCTCGCCGGCTTTGGAGCCCTGATTGTGATCCTTGCCTCAGCTGCGGCCCTGTGGCTGTGGCGGATGATCGAGAGGCCCCTAGCCATCTTGACGGCTGCCAGCGCGAATCTCGGCAAATCCGATCAGCCCATCGTGTTCAAGACCGGCTTACGCGAATTCGCTGCCTTGCGGGACGCGCTCTCGTCGGTATCCCACCATCTCAGGATGGACAGCGAAGCGTTGGAGACGCGCGTCGCCTCGCGGACGCGGGAACTCGAGGAATCCAATGCAAAGCTGACCGCCGAAATCGAGCACCGGACCGGGTTGGAGGCCATGCTGGTCCAGTCTCAAAAAATGGAGGCCATCGGCAATCTGACGGGCGGCGTCGCCCACGACTTCAATAACCTGCTTCAGGTCATCGGCGGGAATCTGCAACTCCTGTCACGCGAGGTCCGTGGCAACGAGAAGGCGCAGGCTCGTGTCGAAAAGGCCATGGCCGGCGTCGCGAGAGGCGCACATCTGTCGTCGCAACTGCTGTCTTTCGGGCGCAGGCAGCCGCTGGAGCCGAAAGTCGTCAGCGTGGGCCGCCTGATCCGCGGCATGGACGATCTGCTGCGCCGAACGATCGGCGAAGGCGTACAGATCGAGACCATCGTGGGAGGGGGGCTGTGGAACACCCTGGTCGATCCGACCAACCTCGAGAACGCCATCCTGAATCTCGCGATCAACGCGCGCGACGCGATGGAGGGCCACGGCCATCTCACGATCGAGGCCGGCAACGCCTTTCTCGATGACGCCTATGCCGACCGGCACGCCGAAGTGGCGGCCGGGCAATATGTGCAGGTGTCGGTCACCGATACAGGCACCGGCATGGAGCCCAAGATCCTGGCAAAGGCCTTCGAGCCGTTCTTTTCGACGAAGCCCCAGGGCAAGGGAACCGGTCTGGGCCTGTCGATGGTCTTCGGCTTCGTCAAGCAGTCCGGCGGCCATATCAAGGTCTATAGCGAGCCCGGCCAGGGCACGACCGTCAAACTCTACCTGCCGCGGTCGAACCATGCCGAAGACGGACCCCATGTGGAGGACACAGGCCCCGTCGTTGGTGGAACGGAAACAGTTTTCGTCGTTGAAGACGACGATGCCGTGCGCGACACCGTCATCGCAAGTCTGGAGGAATTGGGATATCGCGTCCTGAAGGCTCCGGACGCCCAAAGCGCACTCGTCGTCTTCGAAAGCGGCGTGACGGTCGACCTGCTGTTTACCGATGTGGTCATGCCGGGTCCGCTGAAAAGCGCGGAGCTGGCACGGAAGGCCAAGGAGCTCCTCCCTCAGCTCAGTGTGCTGTTCACCTCCGGCTATACCGAGAATTCGATCGTCCATGGCGGACGGCTCGACGAGGGCGTCAATCTGCTCTCCAAGCCCTATTCGCGCGATATGCTGGCACGCAAGATCCGGCAGGTCCTGGCCCGGGACGGAAAGATGCCGAAGCATGACGCCCCGCCCCCGGAACCTGAGATCGAGCCGGAGAATGTCCTGCAGCCTAGGAATTCACTGATCGTCCTCGTTTGCGAGGACGATCCGCTCATCCGGCTCGATACCGCCGACATGATTCAAGGGCTTGGTCATACCGTAATCGAAGCGGAAAACGGCCTGGACGCGCTCAAGATCGCAACCGCGCGGGACATCGATGTGCTGTTCACCGATGTCGGCTTGCCCGACATCAGCGGCGGCGAACTGGCCGCTCGCGTTCGCACACACAAGCCGCAGGTTGCCATCGTCTTCGCCACGGGCCAGACTCAGGTCGACGGCTTTGAGGGCGGGCCCCGAACAGCGATTCTCAACAAGCCCTATCAATTTTCGAAGCTGCAGGAGGTTCTGGACGGCCTGCGCCTCTGAACGGATCACAAATCCCCATTGCCGCAGGTCACCGGTAGCGGGGAGAGATTTGTCGGGATCACGATCGGGATCGAAGATCAGTGGCAAGACATGTGTTGCGAGCGGCACGCTCGGCCAGCTTCTCGGCAGCCTGCGACGCGACCAGTCGCCAGAGGCGCCATCTCAGCGCCTGGCTTTCTTCCACCAGGCACAGGCATGCCGCAACGCGTTCAGCCGGCAGCAGATCCGACTGCTGCTCGGCACAGGACATCAGATCGGCGGGATAGTCCGCCCGGAACACCACCGTTACCGCAACCCATACAAGGGCGGCGCCTGCAAGAACCGCCAGCAGGTAGGCCGGGCGCATCATGCGGCCATCGCTGGGTTTGCGAGTAATAGGCAAGGCGTCACTTCATGGCTGGCGGGGCTATCAGCAAACGCTGCCGATCTTAACATTCTGTAATTTCCACCGGCTTCCGAAGGTGGCCCTGGAGCCGGATCGGAACCGCCTCCTGGAGCACACCAACCACATCCTCAGCCAGCGGAAGCAGCGATCGCGGCCGATGCGGCCGTCTGCTATGATGAAGCCGTGAGGGAGATCGCAGCGTGGCCCGGATCGATACCCGAAACAGCTCACGCTACTGGGAGGACCCCCATGTCCGGGGCCTGAGCTGTCTCGCCGCCGATTTCACCAGCCATGACTATGCGCCCCACAGCCACGATGCCCTCGTCGTTGCCGTGACCGAAGATGGCGGCTCGCAGTTCAAGAGCCGTGGTTCGACGGAGGAGGCCAGCACGTCCCGGCTTTTGGTGTTCAACCCCGCAGAGCCGCATTCCGGGAGCATGGGCTGGAGCCAGCGCTGGCGCTATCGCGGCCTCTATCTCAGCCAGACCGCCATCGATGCGGTGAGTCATATGCTGGGCATCGCGGCGACGCCCTATTTCACCGCCAACGTCTTCAGGGACGAGGCCCTCGTCGGCTCCTTCCTGTCGCTGCATCGGGCTCTCGACGCAGGAGGCGACCCATTCGAGGACAGCGAGCTTCTGGTGAGCAGTTTCGGCGTGCTGTTCGCTCGTCATGGCAGTGGCGGAACACGCATCCCGGTCGCACCCTGCGACCGGGACCTTGCAGGCCGGGTGCAGGCACTGATGACCGAGCGCCATGCGGAGGCATTGACCCTCGACGGCATGGGCGCGGCTGTTGGCCTGACACCGTTCCAGCTCATCGGGCTATTCAGGCGGGCGACAGGGCTGACACCTCACGCCTATCTCACGCAGGTCCGGTTGAGGGCGGCGCTGGGCGAGTTGAGGGCGGGCAGACCCATCGTCGAGGCGGCCCTGGCCGCCGGGTTCTGCGACCAGAGCGCGCTGAACCGGCACTTCAAGCGCTGCTTCGGCATCACGCCCCTGCAGTGGCAGCGCGCCGCGCGGAGCTGAGGCGTCGCGCAATTCCAGCCAATAACGGCCGGCGCAACTCTGCCACTCTCTCCTGAACACGGGGCCGTCAGCGCCCGCAGGCGTCAGGATAATTTTTGGCATGGGCCGGTATTACTGTCTCGACAACCCCGACACGCTGACGCTTTCGACCATCGTCACCGCCTCGGCGCCCGGCCGGCTGCTTCTGCGCGAGAGCCCGTTCTACCCCGGCGGCGGCGGACAGCTGCCCGATCGCGGCCTGCTGCGCTGGGCGGGCGGCGAGAGCGCGATCATCGGCTTCGATCTGCAGGACGGCGACGTCTGGCATCTGTTGGCCGACGCGATCGAACTCCCCGCCGGGCCGGTCGAGGCTGCGATCGATCCGGTCTTCCGGCAGCTGATGCGCGAGCTTCATACCGGTCTGCACATCGTCAACGCGCTGGTCTACCAATCCTGCGATGGCGCGCTCGTCACCGGCGTCCAGATGAATGAGGATGGCACCGCGCGGATCGATTTCGATCTGCCCGAGGCCGACAATGATCGCCTGAGAGCGCTCGAGCCTGAGATCAACGACGTCATTCGGCGGGATCTCGCGGTCCGCGCCAGCCTCGTGTCGCAAGCGCAGGCCAGCGCCGAGCCTGGACTGATCCGGTCGCGATCGGTCGCGCCGCCACCCGCCCCCGACGGGCTGGTCCGGATCGTCGAGATCGTCGGTCTCGATCGCCAGGCCTGCGGCGGGACGCATCTCGCCTCGACCGGCGCCTCGCGTCCGCTGCGGATCCTCAAGATCGACAACAAGGGCCGCCACAACCGGCGCCTGCGCCTCGGCCTCGAAGGCAGCCCACGTGAAGGCATGGCATGAGGCCACTTCTCCTGAAGCCGCTTCTCCTGGCGCTGTGGGCGCGACCCGTTCTGCTGCTCTGGCTGCCGCCATTGTTCTGGGCTGGCAACCTCGTGCTCGGCCGTGCGCTCGCTCCGAGCTTTCCGCCGGTCTCGCTCGCCGTCGGGCGCTGGCTGGTGGCGCTGGCCGTGCTCGCACCCTTCGTGGCGCGCCGCGCCTACGAGCAGCGGCACCTGCTGCGCCGGCATGCCAGGCTCGTCCTCGGCTGCGGTGCCTTCGGCATCGCCGGCTACAATGCACTCGGCTATCTCGCCTTGCAGACCGTGCCGGCTGCGAGCGTCGCCTTCCTGAACTCGACCCTGCCGTTGATGGTGCCGCTGGCAGCCTTCGCGCTCGGTATCGAGCGGGTCGCACTGCGCACGCTCTGCGGCATCATCCTGTCCTTCGTCGGCGTCGCCTGGATCGTGTCGCGCGGCGAGGTCGGCAGCCTGCGGCAGCTTTCGCTCGGCGGCGGCGAGCTTCTCGTCCTCGTCGCCGTCGCCAACTACGCGCTCTACTCAGTGCTGCTTCGGCGCAAGCCCACCGAGCTCGACCCGCTCGTCTTTCTAGCCGCGACGATGGTGGCCGGCCTTTTCGTGCTGATACCCTTCTGGGCCGTGGAGATCGGCCATGGTGCGGTGATCCCGCGCGACGCGGGCTCGCTCGCCGCCGTGCTCTATATCGGCATCTTCGCCTCGCTCGCGGCCTTCGTGCTCTGGAACCGCTGCGTCGCCACGCTCGGCGCGACCGTCACCGGCGCCTCGTTCCATCTCGTCGCGCTCTTCACCGCCGCGCTCGCCTTCCTGGTGCTCGGCGAGCCGGTGCGAGCGTTCCACCTCATCGGCATCGCGCTGATCCTGGCGGGCTTCGCGCTCGCGACCTTTCGCCGAACCGCCCGATCTATAGCTGGGTCCTGAGCGAGGCCTCGGCGCGAGATCGGCCAGATAGCTGCGTTCGGCGTTAGAACGTGAAGCCAAGCGACAGCGTCGCCTCTAGCCAGCCTGGCCAGCGTTGAAGCGCAGCAATCTTAGCGCGTTGGCCGTGACGATGACCGTTGCGCCGGTATCGGCCAGGATTGCGACCCAGAGCCCGGTGTAGCCGAAGACCGTGGTCACGAGGAACACCGCCTTGAGCCCGAGCGCGATCGCGATGTTGACGCGGATGTTGCTCATCGTCGCCCGCGCCAGCCGGATCATGGCGGCGACATCGCGGACACGGCTCTTCAGGATCGCGGCATCCGCCGTCTCCAGCGCGACATCGGTGCCCGAGCCCATCGCGACGCCGATGCCGGCGGCGGCGAGCGCCGGCGCATCGTTGATGCCGTCACCGACCATCATGACCGAGGCCCCGGTGGAGAGCGCCTTGATCGCCGTGACCTTGTCCTGCGGCATCAATTCGGCCTTGTGCTCCATGCCCAGCGAGCCGGCGATGGCGGCACCCGTGCACGCGTTGTCGCCAGTCAGCATCAGCGAGCGAACGCCCAAGGCCTTCAGCTCGGCGATGCCTTGCGCCGCATCCTCGCGCGGCTCGTCGCGCATCGCGATCAGCCCGGCGAGAATGCCATCGGCGATCACGGCGGCGACGGTCTTGCCGGCGCTTTCCAGTTGCTCGACGGCGACGTTGGCCTGGTCGTCGAAGGCCGCGCGAGAGAGCGCACGGCGCGGCGCGCCGACGAAGATAGCGACGCCGTCGAGCGTGCCTGTGACGCCCTGGCCGGCGATGGCCTTTGCTTCGATCGCGTTGCGCAGCGGGATCGTGTCGGCCCTGGCGCGCTCGATGATCGCCAGCGCCAGCGGGTGACTCGACCCGGTCTCGACCGAGGCCGCCAGTTCGACGACCTCGCGCTCCGAACGTCCCAATGCGACGATTTCGGTCACCCGTGGCAGGCCCTGCGTCAGCGTGCCCGTCTTGTCGAAGGCGACGATGCCGGTGCGGGCGGCGGCCTCGATGACGACGCCGCCCTTCATCAGCAGGCCCTGGCGCGCGCCGGTCGAGAGCGAGGCGGCGATCGCGGCCGGCACCGAGATCACGAGTGCGCAGGGACAGCCGATCAGCAGCAGGGTCAGCGCGCGGTAAATCCAGACCGGCCACTCGCCACCGAGCAGCACAGGCGGCACGATCGCGACCAGTACGGCGAGACCGACGATGACCGGCATGTAGATGCGCGAGAAACGGTCGATGAAGCGCTCGGTCGGGGCGCGCGCCTCCTGCGCCTCCTCGACCAGCCGAATGATGCGCGAGATGGTGTTGTCTTCCGCCGCCTTGGTGACGCGCACGCGCAGCGCCGCCTCACTGTTGACCGAGCCGGCAAAGACCGGGTCGCCGACGCCCTTGGTCTTGGGCACGGATTCGCCGGTGACCGGGCTCTCGTCGATGCCGGAGATGCCGTCGGTGATCTCGCCATCGGCGGGGATGCGGTCGCCGGGGCGCACCAGCACGATCTGGCCGATCGCGAGGCCTGCCGCATCGACGGTGCGCGTTTCGCCGTTCTCCTCGATGATCGCGGTCTTGGGCACGAGATCGCCCAGTGCCCGGATCGAGGCGCGGGCACGATCGGCGGCGACGCCCTCCAGAACCTCGCCGACCGCGAACAGGAAGACGACCAGCGCCGCCTCCTCGGCCGCCCCGATGAACAATGCGCCGGTAGCGGCGATGGTCATCAGCATCTCGATGGTGAAGGGCATGCCGGCGCTGGCCGCCGCAAAGGCCTTGCGCGCAACCGGGACGATGCCGATCAGGCAGGCGGCGACAAAGGCCCAGTGCGCCGCCGCCGGCCAGGCGAGGCTCGCCGCCCAGGCCGCAGCGAGGCAAGCGCCGGTGACCAGCACCAGCCGGCCCTTGCCGGTCTGGGACCAGGACATGCCATCAGGCGTCGCCTCATGGACATGGCCAGGTATGCCGTGCCCGGCATCGGCTGCCTGCTTTGGGCTGGCGGCAGGCGCATGATCGTGACCGTCATACGCGTGGTCGTGTCTATGGTGACCATGATCGTGGTGGTCGTGATCGTGAGAGCCGTGGTCATGCCCGCAGCAGCCGCAGCCATCCTCTGCCACCTTCGCAGGAATCGGCTGCGGGACCGCCTTCGGGGTGAGCGCGGCGGTGGTGTAGCCGAGGCTGGCGACGCGCTTTTCGATGGCGTCGCGGCCGGTCCGGCTCTCGTCGAGCGCCAGCGTCATGGTTTCGCTCATCACGGAAAGCTTGACCTCGCTGACGCCGGGCAGGCGCTCGACCGCGCCGCGGATCGTCGCCGCGCAGTTCGCGCAGTCCATGCCGCCGATCTTCCAGCTCAAACTCTGCGAGTTCACGGTCTCGCCGCTCGAATCCGGGGTCGTCGTCATGGTCGTCTCCGCTTGCAAGGCTTGCGAGACACCCTAGATACGACCTCTAGCCACTTCAGGTTCAAGAGGTAAAATGACGATGGACGCGAAAATCGCCAAGCGCGTCATGCCGATCGGCTCGCTGTCGGACCGGACCGGCGTCAAGGTCGAGACGATCCGCTATTACGAGCAGGTCGGGCTTTTGCCGCAGCCGGAACGCTCCGAGGGCAACCAGCGCCGCTATGGCCGCGTTCATGTCGAGCGGCTCGCCTTCATCAAGCACGCGCGCGATCTCGGATTTCCGGTCGACGGCATCCGCACCTTGCTCCGGCTCTCCGACAATCCCGGCATGGCCTGCGACGAGGCCCATGCGATCTCGGTCGCCCATCTCGACGAGGTCCGGCACAAGATCGCGCGGCTGCGCTCGCTGGAGAAAGAGCTGGAGCGCATTGCCGCGACCTGCTCGGGCGGCGTCGCGGCCTGCGATTGCGCGATCATCGAGGCGCTGGCGGACCACAGCCAATGCCGGCACGAGCGACACTAGACGCACTCGGACATGACGAAGAGGAGCGCGCGATGAGCATCGCGTTCGACAACAGCTACGCAAGGCTGCCGGAGCGCTTCCATGCGCCGACGATTCCGACCGTGGTGCCGCAGCCACGTCTGGTGCGGCTCAACCTCGGTTTGGCGGCAGAGCTCGGGCTCGATCCGGACTGGCTGGCGAGCCCCGAGGGGGTCGAGGTGCTGGCGGGCAATGCGGTGGCGGAGGGTTCGACGCCGATCGCGACAGCCTATGCCGGGCATCAGTTCGGGCAGTTCACGCCGCAGCTCGGCGACGGGCGCGCCATCCTGCTGGGCGAGGTGATCGATCGCAGCGGCACGCGCCGAGACATCCAGCTCAAGGGCGCCGGGCGGACGCGCTTCTCGCGCGGCGGCGACGGGCGCGCGGCGCTGGGGCCGGTGATGCGCGAATACATCGTCAGCGAGGCGATGGCAGCACTCGGCATTCCCACCACGCGCTCGCTCGCCTTCGTCCTGACCGGCGGCGTGGTGATGCGCGAGGAACCGCTGCCGGGCGCGGTGCTGACGCGCGTCGCAGCGAGCCATATCCGGGTGGGCACCTTCCAGTTCTTCGCCGCAAGGCAGGATATCGAGGCGCTGCGGCTGCTGGCCGACCATGTGATCGCGAGGCATTATCCGCAGGCCGGCAGCGCGGCGAGCCCGTACCTGGCATTGCTCGATGCGGTGATCGCAGCCCAGGCCGATCTGGTCGCGCGCTGGCTCCTGGTCGGCTTCATCCATGGCGTGATGAACACCGACAATGTCTCGATCGCCGGCGAGACGATCGATTACGGCCCCTGCGCCTTCCTCGACGCCTATGACACCTCGACCGTGTTCAGCTCGATCGACAGCGGCGGGCGTTATGCCTATGGCAACCAGCCGAGCATTGCGCTGTGGAACCTGACGCGGCTGGCCGAGACCCTGTTGCCGCTGCTGGCGCCGGATACCGACCAGGCAGTCAAAATCGCTCAGAACGCGCTCGGGGCTTTCGCGCCGCGCTTCCAGGCCGCCTATGATGCCGGGATCGCGCGCAAGCTCGGCCTGCCCGGCAACAGCGAGGCCGATACGGTTCTCGGCGCCGAATTCCTGGGCCTGCTCGCGGCGCACCGGGCTGATTTCACCCTGAGTTTCCGCCATCTCAGCCGGTTGCACGCGGGTCTTGCGGACGAAGAACCGCTGCGCGCGGCGCTTGAGAACGATCCGGCGCTGGATGGCTGGCTGGCGCGCTGGCGAGAGCGCAGCGCCGGCATAGCGCCGGGTGCGATGCTCGCGGTCAATCCCGCCTATATTCCTCGCAACCACCGGATCGAGGCCGCGATCGCGGCGGCGCAGGAGCATGACGACTTCGCGCCCTTTGAGACGCTTCTTGCGGTGCTGGAACGGCCCTTCGAGGAGCGGCCTGAATTGTCCGATTATGAGGCCCCACCGCAGCCGCATGAGCGGGTGATCGCGACCTTCTGCGGCACCTGAGTCGCGCGGCGACCACCTCCCAAACGACGATGTACCGGGCGCGCCGCCGTTACCGGACCAAAAGGTCCGGAGGGGTTTGGCGATATCAAGGTGCTCAAAGGTATCGATCTCGCCCAGCGCCCGCCATGCGCGGGGCGCCAGCAGCCGCGCCAAAAATGTCGCGACGACGGCCTTCCCCAGCCGGCGAATTGTGCTCTGATCTCGCCAGCCTAACGACGCCCGAATGCAAGGACGACTGACGATGCATGGCCGCCGCCCGACGATCCAATCCCGCCACGGCATGGTCGCCGCCGCCCATCCGCTCGCCGCGCAGGCAGGGGCGCGGCTGCTGATCCAGGGCGGCAACGCGTTTGATGCCATCGCGGCGACGGCCGCGGCGCTGAACGTGGTCGAGCCGTTCATGTCGAGCCTGTCGGGCATGGGCTCGGCGACCTTGTGGTCTGCCACTGAGCGCCGCGTGCGCGTGCTCGATTTCGTTCCGCCGATCCCGAAGAGCTTCCCGTCAGACCGCTTCTCGCAACGCTCCGACCTCGAACGCGGCGCGCATGCGGTGGCAGCGCCCGGCAACCTCGCCGGCTGGTGCGAGCTGGCCTCGCGCTATGGCCGAAAGCCCCTAGCCGAGATCCTGGCGCCGGCGATCGCGCTGGCGCGGGACGGCTTCGCGCTCTCCGAATTCGGCGTCGCCGAGTTCAACGAGCAGGCGCCGCTGCTTGAGGCCTGGCCGGAGATTTATCCCAGCTTCGCCGCGACCTATCTGCCCGAGGGCGGGCCGGTGAAGATCGGCCAGGTACTGCGCCAGCCCGATCTGGCGCGGACCTTCAGCGAGATCGCCGCCAAGGGTCCGGACCATCTCTATCGCGGCGAGCTCGGGCAGCGCGTCGTCAGCCATCTCCAGTCGCTCGGTGGGTTGATGACGATGGAGGACCTGGCCGCCGTGGCGCCGCGCTGGCGCGAGCCGCTAGCGGTGTCCTATCGTGGGCTCGACATCCATGTGCCGCCGCCGGCCTGCGAGGCCTTCCAGTTCCTGCTCAGCCTGAAGCTGCTCGAAGGCTTCGATCTCGCAGGGCTACCGAAGGACGGGCCGGAGCATCTCGACCTGGTCTACCGCGCGATCAGGCTCGCGGCGGGCGTGCGGATCGCCTCGAACAACCCCTCACCCGAAACGCTGGCCGCGATTTTCTCCGAGGCTTCGCTGGCAAAGCTTCGGGCACGCCTGGGCGACGGCGTCCCGGTCGCGGGGCCGACAGAGCAATGGACACCGCAGGTCGGCGAGGACCCGGCGCACACCACCTCCTTCTCGGTGGCGGATGCCGAGGGCAATCTGGTCTGCATCACCAACAGCCTCGGCAGCCCCTTCGGCAGCGGCGTCGTGGTGCCGGGCACGGGGCTTTGCCTCAACAACTTCCTGTACTGGTCGGACGTCCAGCCCGGCAGCCCGAACCGCTCGAAGCCCGGCGACGAATTGCCGATGTGCATGTCGCCGAGCATCTCGACGCGTGCCGGCAAGCCCGTGCTCGCGCTCGGCACGCCCGGCAGCTACGGCATCATGCAGACGCAAGTTCAGGCCATGGTGCAGCATCTCGATTTCGGATTGCCGCTGCAGGAGGCGATCGAGGCGCCGCGGTCGCGGCTCTGGGATGGGCGCGCGATCGAGGCGGAGAACCGGATCGCGCCGGAGACCCTCGCCGGGCTGCGCAAGCGTGGCCACGACATCACGGCCTTCGATGTCGGCTGGACGATGAAGTGCGGCGGCATGCAGGCGGTCGCGGTCGATCCCGCGACCGGCGTGATGACCGGCGCGGCAGACCCGCGCCGGGATGGGTATGTCGTGGCGGTGTGAGAAAGCGCATTTGGCCGGACTCCGCCGTGTTGGGATGTAACACGCCGTCATCCTGGGCGACCGCAGGTCGTCCCGGGATCCATCATAGGGCTGGACGGCGCCCTATGATGGATCCCGGAGCTGCGCGGCTGCGCCGCTTGTCCAGGATGACGGCGCGCTTCTGGCTGACGTCAGCGCCATCCCGTGTCGTCAAAGGCTCAGCCGCGGCTGGCGGTGACCACGATCTCGATCAGCGCGCCGCCGAGATCGGCAACGCCCACCGTCGCGCGCGTCGGGAGCGCATCGCCGAAGAACGCGGTCCAGACCGGATCCATTTCCTTCTTGGCGGGCAAATCGGTGACGAAGATCGTCGCGGCGACGATCGCCTTGCGGTCCATCCCGACCTCGCCGAGATAGCCCTCGATTTTGGTCAGGATGTTCTGCGTCTGCGGGCCCATCGACTGGGTGATGTCGTCGGCGATGCAGCCGCCGACGAAGACGAGATTGCCGGCCTCGACGACGCGGTTCTGGATCGGGGTCTTGATGCTGCGCTTGATGGTCATGGTGTTCTCTCCTTGGGTGAACGGTAAATCCGGTGGGGCCCGCGAGCCCTCATCCTGAGGAGCAAGCCTGCAGGCTTGCGTCTCGAAGGATGAGGGCTGGGGGGTGCGGACGGGGCGATCACGGCTGCGCCGACGGCGCGAACCGCGCAATGCCGAGCCCGTCGATGGGGACATTGCTCGAGCCGGTGGCGATGATCTCGGCCATGACGGCCCCGGCGCCGGGGCCGAGCTGGAAGCCATGGGCCGAGAAGCCGAACTGGTGGTAGACGCCCTCATGCTTGGCACTCCTCCCGAAGACGGGCAGATCGTCGGGCATGCGCGCCTCGATGCCGGCCCAGGCGCGCAGGATCGGCGCAGCCCGCATGATCGGGAACAGATCCCAGACGGTCTTGGCGTTGGTGGCGAGCTTGCCCCAGTCGAGCACGGTGCGGTTTTCGGCGCGGATGGCGCGCCCGAGATAGCCTCCGCCGATCAGCACGGTGCCGTTCTCGAACTGCTTGAAGGAGAGCTTGCGTTTGCGCAGGATCACCACCGGCTTGATGAAGGCCGGCATCCGGGCCGTGATCATCAGCATCGGCGCGATCACCTCGAGCGGCACCGGCTCAGCCAGATCGGCGGCGATGCGATCGGCCCAGGCTCCGGCGGCATTGACGATACGGGGGCTGAGGAAGGCGCCGTGATCGGTCTCGACACGCCAGTTGGCGCCATCGCGGGCAACGCGCGTGACACGCACCCCCTCGCGGATGTCGGCGCCCAGCGCTACCGCCTTGCGCTTGAAGGCCTGCGTCGCACGCAAGGGGATAGCGGCGCCGTCGCGGCGAGAGACGACGCCGCCGGGGCAGCTGTCCGAAACGGCAGGGACGAGGCGGCGCAATTCGGCAGCGTCGATCAGCTCCTCGTGATGGAAGCCACGCAGGGTCAGGTCGTCGACGCGGGCGCGGCAATTGCCGAGATCCTCGTCGTCCTCCGCGACCAGCACCTGGCCGTCGCAGGTGAAGCCGCAATCGTCGTCGACGAGGTCCGTGATGCGGTGCCAGAGCGCCATCGACGTGTTGGAGAGCGGAATCTCCGCGACGTGGCGCGCAAGCTGGCGCACGCCGCCGGCATTGACGCCCGAGGCGTGCCGGCCGGCATGATCCTTCTCGATCAGGATGACCGAGAGCCCGCGCATCGCGCAATGCAGCGCCGTCGAGCAGCCATGGATGCCGCCGCCGATGACAATGACGTCGGCGCTGCGGTCGCTTGCGCTCACCGCACCACCGCTTTGACGGCCGCTTCCGTGGGCGGCAGGGCGGCAAGCTCGCCCAGCGTGATCGGCTTCACGGGTGGGCGCAGGCGGTAGTAGCCGACCTCGGCAGGTGACACCTTGTGCGCCTGCGCGATCAGTTCGACCACCGTCGGTCCGCAGAGTCGGCCCTGGCAGGGACCCATGCCGCAGCGCAGGAAGGCCTTCATCTGGTTCGGGCCGGTGACGCCGAGGCGGCTGGCGGTGTCGCGGATCTGGCCGGCAGTGACCTCCTCGCAGCGGCAGACGATGGTCTCGTCGACTGGGGGGGCGAGGAAGGTCTCAGCCGGGCGATAGAGCAGATCGAGGAAGCGACGGCCGCGCAGGCTGCGCGCGAGTTCGGCCTGCGTGGGGGCGGCCTTCGCGTTGCGCTGCGCTTCCGAGATCCGGCCGAGCCGACACGCCGCATCGAGCGCCGCGATCTCGCCGCGCAGCGCCGCGCTCTCGGCGCCGCCGATCCCCGCCCCGTCGCCGGCAATCGCGATGCCCGGGATCGAGGAGGCGAACCAGTCGTCCACCGTCGGCGTCCAGCAATGCTGGACCGCATCGAAATGCTGCGCGCAGCCGGCGGCATTCGAGAGGTTGATGCCGGGGATGACGCCCTGATGCAGCAGGAGCGCGTCGCAAGCGATGGTTTCGGTTCGGCCGCCGTGCGTGACGCTGATGCTGGTGACCTTGTCTGTCCCCTCGGCGGCCAGCGCCGTGACGCCGGTCCTGAACGGCAGCTTGCGGCGCGCCTGCAGCATCAGTTTCAGACCCTTGGCGAGATAGGGCGAGAGCAGGAAATCCGGCAGGGAAGCCAGCGCGAACAGCCAGTTGCGGCGTGGCGTCGTGTCCAAAACCGCGACGATGTTCGCGCCCGCCGCCGCAAGCTGTCCCGCCAGCAGATAGAGCAAGGGGCCGCAGCCGGCGATCACGGTGCGCCCGCTCGGCACGAGGCCGGAGCTCTTCAGCGCGATCTGCGCGGCGCCGGCCGTCATCACGCCGGGCAACGTCCAGCCGGGGATCGGGAAGGGCCGCTCCTGCGCGCCCGTCGCCAGGATGATCTGGCCGGCGGAAACCAGCCGCGCCTGCCCGCCGAGCGACAGGCCGAGTTCGAAGCCGCCGGTCTCGTCGGGCGCGACCGACCAGACCGTGCAGCCCGGCGCATAGGCCGCGGCGGTGCGCTCCAGCCTCGTGACGAGCGCCCCGCCCTTCCAGTAATCCTCGCCGAGCACGCATTTGTCCGCGACCGGGGTCGTGGTGATGGCGCGGTAGATCTGCCCGCCGGGCGCCGGGTTCTCGTCGGCCAGCAGCACGGAGAGCCCGAGTTCAGCCGCACTCGCAGCGGCAGAGAGGCCGGCCGGACCGGCGCCGACGATGGCGATGTCGTAATGCTCGGCCAGCTGGCCGATCTCGCGAAGCGTGTTCATGCGCGCACCGCGTCAGGCTGGCGCCGCCCGGCCTGCGTCTCGATCCGCATGCCCTGCTGCAGCGGGATCAGGCAGCCTTGCCGATTGCCGACGCCGTCGATGACGACGAGGCATTCGAAGCAGATTCCCATCATGCAGTACGGGCCACGCGGCGCACCCGAGACCGGCGTCTGGCGGCAGGCCTCGACGCCGTTGGCGAGCAGCGCGGCTGCGACCGTGTCGCCGGCGCGCGCCGTCATGGCACGCCCGTCGAGGGTGAAGCCGAGCGCATCGGCCGCCTTCAGCTCATGCATGGGCCGGAACATGGAACCTCCGTGCGGAAAAGGCATCGAGCGTGTCGGGCAAGCCACCCGAGAGAATGGCAGGCGCCAGCGTCAGGACGTGGTTGGCGGCGAGCGTGACGCCGGAATGGCAGGTGACGAGGAAGGCGCCGGGATGGCTGAGCGACTGGTCGTAGATCGGGAAGCCGTCCGGGCTCATCACGCGCAAAGCCGACCAGGTGCGCACGACGTTGAGGCCGGCGAGGCGCGGGAACATCCGGACCGCGCGCTCGGCCATCACGGAGAGGATCGGCTGGCGCACGACCGTGTCGAAGTCGCGATCCTCCTGGCTGTCGCCGATCATAACACCGCCCTCGTCGGTCTGGCGCACCGTGACCATCGGGTTGTGCAGGAAGGGCGCGGTCTTCTCGGTGACGATGATCTGGCCCTTGCTCGGCTTCACCGGCGCGTCGAGACCGACCATGGGAGCAAGCCTTGCATTGCCGAGCCCTGCCGCCAGCACGACCTTCCCGGCAGCGATCTCGCCGAAGGCCCCGCGCAGGAGAAAGCCGCCATCGCGCGGGGTGATGGTATCCACCGTGCAGTTGGGCCGGTAATCGACGCCGCGCCGTTGCGTCGCGTCGCGGAGCGCGCGGAACAGCTTGAGCGAATTCACATGGCCGTCGAGCGGGCTGTAGACCGAGCCGACCACGTCGGGCCCGATATCGGGCAGACGGCGTTTCGTCTCGCCATGGTCGAGGATTTCATAGGGGAAATCGGCCAGCGACATCTGGTTGTGCAGGCGCTGCATCACCTGCCGGCGCTGTTCCAGTTCGGCCTCCGACAGGCAGAGCATGAAGCCGCCGGGCTGGCTGTGGGCGACGTCGATGCCGGCCTCCTCGCTCAGCACGCCCGAAAGCTGGTGCCATTGCTCGGCCGAGCGGCGCGACCACATCGCGTATTCCGGCATGCCCAGCCCCTTGGACTGGACCCAGACCAGCGCGAAATTGCCGCGCGAGGCGCGAAACGCGACGTCGCCCTCGTCGAGGATGGTGACGCGGGCGCCGCTACGCGCCAGGCCGAGCGCGATCGCTCCGCCGACGACGCCACCGCCGACCACGACGATATCGGCTTCCGATATGGATTTCTGCGCAGTCACGGCCTGTCAGCCCTTTCCGGATCCGACGAAGAGACGGTCGAGCCCGAACAGCCGGTCGAGCGCGAAGAGCAGCGCCGCGGTCATGGCGATGAGGCAGGCGGAGACCGCGGCGATGAGGGGGTCGATATTGTCCTGGATGTAGAGGAACATCCGCACCGGCAGCGTCACCGTCGCCGGCGAGGCGATGAACACCGTCATCGTGACCTCGTCGAAGGAGTTGATCGCCGCCAGCAGCCAGCCCGAGACGACGCCGGGCAGGATCAAAGGCAGCGTCACCCGCCGGAAGACCGTGCTCGTGCCGGCGCCGAGCGAGATCGCGGCATGCTCGATGCGGCGGTCGATGCCGTAGGACGCCGCCAGCACGAGCCGCAGCGCAAACGGGATCACCACGATGATGTGGCTCAGCACGAGACCAACGAAGGTGCCGGAGATGCCGATCTGGGTGAAGAAGCGCAGGAAGGCGATGCCGAGTACGACATGCGGCACCATCAACGGCGACATGAACAAGGTCGTCATCGCCTCCCGACCGGGGAAGCGGTAGCGCGCAATGGCAAGCGCGGCCGGCACCGCCAGCATGATCGCGATGGTGGAAGACAAGGCCGCCAGCCAGAGCGAGTCGCGGAAGGCACGGATGAACTCGGGATAGTCGAAGATCGCCTTGAACCAGCGCAGGCTCGGGCCGCGCGTCGGCAGCGAGAGATAGCCCTCGGGCGTGAAGGCGACGACGCAGACGATCAGCAGCGGCGCCAGCATGAAGACGACGAAGAGGCCGTGGAAGATCAGCGCGGGCGGGCTGTTGCGCCTCATGTGAAGCACCTCCCGCCTTCAGCGGAAAAAGCGCCGTCATCCCGGGCGACCGAAGGGAGACCCGGGATCCATTCCCGAACCTCAGCGGTAAACGCTCCGGAATGGATCCCGGGTCTGCGCTGCGCTCCGCCCGGGATGACGGCGCGCTTGAGGTTTGTGGTCTTGCGCCTCATTCGAACACCTGTGCGTAGCGGCGCTCGATCAGGCGATTGGAGCCGACCGTAATCAGCACGAGCGCGAGCAGCAGCAGGCTCGCCACGGCCGCGCCGAGCGGCCAGTTCAGCGTGTTGAGGAACTCGTCATAGGCCAGCGTCGCCGCGACCTTGAGCCGGCGGCCGCCGATGATCGCGGGCGAGGCGAAGGCACTGGCCGCCAGCGAGAAGACGATGATCGAGCCCGAGAGGATGCCCGGCACGATCTGCGGCAGGATCACGCGCCGCCAGATCGTGAGCCGGCTTGCACCGAGCGATAGCGCCGCATTCTCGATCTGCGGATCGAGCCGCTGCAGCGAGGCCCAGACGGCCAGGATCATGAAGGGGATCAGCACATGGATCAGCACGATGACCACGCCGGTCTCGGTGAACATGAATTCGAGCGGGGTCGTGATCAGCCCGAGCGCGATCAGGCCCTGGTTGACGAGCCCGGTCGAGCCCAGCAGCAGCGCCCAGCCGAGCGTCCGCGCCACAACCGAGACCAGAAGCGGCCCGATCACCACCAGCAGGAAGGCGCTGCGCCAGGCCGGGGCCATCCGGTTGAGGATATAGGCCTCCGGCACGCCGATGAGGATCGAGGCCAGCGTGACCAGGATGGCGATGCGGAAGGTGCGCAGGAAAATCTCGAAGAAATAGCTGTCGGTGAAGACCTCGACCCAGTTCTTCAGGGTGAACTCCGGCACGATGCCCTTGTACTGGCCCCAATCGTAGAAGGAGAGCAGCACGGTCATGCCGAGCGGGATGATCACCAGCCCGAGGAAGACCAGCAAAGCCGGCCCGGTCAGCAGGAAGGGCGAATTGCGCTCGGTGACGGCGAGGCTCATGGCGCCGCCCCGCCGGGCAGGAGCGCCGCATCGGCAGCATTGAAGCGCAGGCGGACGGTCTCGCCTTCGGTTGGAACCGCCGCGCCATCATTGCCGCGCATCAGCGTCAGCGCGCCGGCCGCGCTCTGCGCGCTGAGCAGCCAATGCGTGCCCTGGAAGACGCGGCCCAGGATGCGGGCCTCGAGGCCGGGTTCGCCCGCCGCCGCGATCGACAGCCGCTCCGGCCGCACCGCCAGTTGCAGCGGGCCTTTGCCGGCGCCGGGAAGCGGCAGGACGAGATCGCCGATCGCAACCGAGCCCTGCCCGTCGCCGGTGCCGGCGAGCACATTGGTCTTGCCGAGGAAGCTCGCGACGAAAGCGCTGGCGGGACGGTCATAGACCTGGTCGGGCGCGCCGATCTGCTCGATGCGGCCCTGGTTCATCACAACGATGCGGTCCGACAGCGCCATCGCCTCATGCTGGTCATGGGTAACGAGGATGGTGGTGGTGCCGACCGAGCGCTGGATCTGGCGCAATTCGCCCTGCATCTCCTCGCGCAGCTTGGCGTCGAGATTGGAGAGCGGCTCGTCGAGCAGGAGCAGCGCCGGCTTGATGACGAGTGCACGGGCGAGCGCGACGCGCTGCTGCTGGCCGCCCGACATGCGGCGCGGGTAGCGGTCGGCAAAGCCTTTCAGCCCGACGAGTTCCATCGCGGCCAGCGTGCGCTTGTCGCGATCGGGCTTGGAGACATCGCGCATCTCCAGCCCGAAGGCGATGTTTTCAGCCACCGTCATATGCGGGAACAGCGCGTAGCTCTGAAAGACGATGCCGAGCCCGCGCTTGTTGGGCGCGACGGAGACGAGGTCGGCGCCATCCAGCCTGATGCCGCCCCGATCGACATCGACGAAGCCGGCGATCATCTGCAGCGTCGTGGTCTTGCCGCAGCCCGAGGGGCCAAGCAGCGAGACGAACTCGCCGCGCTCAACCGACAGGTTCATCGCATCGACGGCAGTGAAGCCGCCGAAGCGCTTGGTCAGGCCATCGAGGACGAGATGCGACATGGGTGTCTTGCTGATTTCGTGAAAGAGGGCACGGAAGCACACCCGTCATCCCGGGCTTGCCCCGGGATCCATCATAGAACACGACGGTGCCCTACGATGGATCCCGGATCGGCGCGGCTTCGCCGCTTGTCCGGGATGACGGGGGGTGGTTCGCAGGCTGGACGATTACCGCTCGACCTCGCGGTTCCAGCGCCGCGTCCACTCCTCGCGCTTGGCGTTGGCGACGTCCCAGTCGACCGCCTTGAGTTTCTTCACGTCCTCGCCATAGGGCAGGCCCTTCTGCTCGTCGGTGGTCAGCGTCACGGTCGTGTTGGCGGGGCCGAAGCCGGCGCCGGTCGCCATCACCTTCTGGATCGGGGCTGAAAGCATGAACTGGATGAAGGCGTTGGCCTCGGCCGCGTTCTTCGAGCCCTCGATCGGGCAGGCGGCGACGCCGAGCGCATAGCCGCCTTCCTTCGGATAGACGAACGCGACCGGGAAGCCGGTATCGGCGAAGGCCTTGACGCGGCCCGAGCCCCAGACGCCGAGCACGGCCTGGCCGTTCTGGAACAGCTCAGTCATCTTCGCCGGGGACGGCTCATAGGCGATGATGTTGGGGTTGATGTCCTTCTTGAAGGCCTCGAAGCCGGGCTCGATGTTGTTCTCGCCGCCGCCGCCCATCTGGGCGAAGGCGATCAGGGCATGCAGGCCGTAGGTGTTGTTGATCGGCGGCGTGACGATCTTCTTGCCATAGGTCTTGGACTTCAGGTCGTTCCAGGAGGTCGGAGCCGGCCATTTGTTCTCGGCGAAGACCTTGGTGTTGTAGAACAGCCCGGTGCCGACGAGGCCGAGGCCGACGCCCTTGTTCGACTTGAACCTCATCACCGGCGCGACGTCCTTGTAGACGGGGCCGTCGGTCAGCGTGCCGCAGAAGCCGAGCGCCACCGCCTGATAGGCCGGGCCGTCATCGACGATGGCGACATCGATCTGCTGGTTGCCCTTCTGCGCCTGCAACTTGGCGAGGGTGTCGGTCGAGTTGCCGGCAACGTATTCGATCTTGACGTTGGCCTGCTTCTCGAAGGCCGGGATCACGTCCTTGCGCATGGTCTGCTCATAGGAGCCGCCATAGCCGGCCACGAACATCGTCTTCTGCTGGGCGAAGGCGGCCGATGCGACGAGCGCGGTGCTGGCGGCCAAGGCGAATGTAACGGCAATCTTCACGGGATCCCCTCCTCGTTTTCGAGTGATGGTGAAGGTTCTGCGACAGGCTGGAACTGGTCAAATCGAATGATTCGCGGAAGACATACCGAAATGTTATGATTGGCTTCCAACCCTGGAATGCCATGCTGAACCCTCGCCAAATCGAAGCCTTCCGGACCGTGATCGTCACCGGAGGCATCACTTCGGCTGCCCGCGCGCTGCATATCAGCCAGCCGGCGGTCACGCGGCTGATCCACGATCTCCAATATGCGCTGGGCCTGACGCTGTTCGAACGCCGCGGAACCAGGCTGGTCCCCACCAACGAGGCGCTTTCGTTATATCGGGAGGTCGAGCGGCAGTTCGTCGGGCTGGATCGCATCGAGAGCGCTGCGCGACAACTGCGCGAGGGCGAAGCCGGCCGGCTCCGGATCGCGGCGCTGCCGACCTTCAATGTCGGCTTCCTGCCGCGCATCGTCGGCGCCTTCCTGAAGGAGAAGCCGGGTCTCGAAGTCTCGATCTACGGGAGCATCTCGTCGCAGGTGATGGAATGGGTCGCCAGTGGATTCTGCGATGTCGGCTTCGCCCAGTCCCCGCTCGACTTCCCGAACATCGAGGTCGAGGCGATGGCGCCGGTTCCCGGCCTCGCAGTCATTCCCGAAGGCCATCGCCTGGCGGGCAAAGAGGTGCTGGAGCCGCAGGATTTCGCGGATGACCCCTTCGTGCTGCTCGAACAGTCGACGCCGATGCGCTACTATACCGACGCCGTCTTCGCCGCGGCACGTATCAGCCGCCGATCGCGCGTCGAGACGCCGCTGTCGATGATTGCCTGTTCGCTCGTCGCAGCCGGTGCCGGGCTTTCGATCGTCGATCCGTTCACGGCGGCGGAGTATCATGGCCGCGGCGTCGTCGCGCGGCGCTTCCGACCCTCAATCCACTATGATGTCGGCGTCGTCTGGGGCGCCGGGCGCCTGCGTTCGACGCTGGCGCTCGGCTTCGTCCAGAAGGTGAAGGCCGCGGTCGAAGCGATGGCTGACCGCGACGCGATTGCAGCAGAGCCGTCAGGCGGCCTGCCTGTCCCATGACGGGAACGGGTCGTCGAGCGCGAGCAGGCCTGGAGTCATCCCGGTCGCCGGGCTGCCGGCCAGGCAGGCATCGAGCGCGGCGCGGATCGCGGCCTCGTCCATCTCGGCCGTCCCGATGAAGACGAGTTCCTGGCGGCGGTCGCCCCAGGTTTGCGACCAGTGCCGGCGCATCAGCGAGGCGAACTCCTCCGAACGTGGCCAGCGATCCTTCGGCACCGCCGCCCACCAGCTGCCCATGCCCTCCGTCCGCGTGATGCGGCCCGCCAGCGAATATTCGCCCACCCAGCGCGACCGCGTCGCCAGCCAGAAATGCCCCTTGGCGCGGATCACGCCGGGCAGGCGGCGGCCCAGCAGGTCATGCAGCTTTTGCGGATGGAAGGGGCGCCGCGCCCTGTAGACGAAGGAGCGGATGCCGTATTCCTCGGTCTCCGGGACATGGTCGCGGAAGCCGAACAGCTCCTTGTGCCAGAGCGGATGTTCCTGCGATCGCTCCTCGCGGTAGAGCTTCGTGTCGAGCACGGAATCGAGCGGGACGCGGCCGAAATCGGCCTCGACGATGCGGGCATCGGCATTGAGGCCGCGTACGACCTGCCGGACCTTCTCGCGCTGCTCGGGCGTCGCCTCGCCGATCTTGTTGATGACGACGACATCGGCGAATTCGATCTGCTCGACCAGAAGATCGACCAGCGTGCGCGCATCGCCTTCGCCGGCAATCTCGCCGCGATCGGCGAGAAAGTCGCGGCTGTCATAATCGGCCAGCAGGTTGAGGGCATCGACGACGGTGACCATCGTGTCGAGGCGCGCGACATCGTCGAGCGAATGGTCGTCCTCGTCGCGGAAGGAGAAGGTCGCCGCGATCGGCAGGGGCTCGGCGATGCCGGTACCCTCGATCAGCAGGTAGTCGAAGCGCTTCTCGACAGCGAGCCGGCGGACCTCCGTGAGCAGGTCGTCGCGCAGCGTGCAGCAGATGCAGCCATTGCTCATCTCGACGAGCTTTTCCTCGGTCTGCGACAGGCCGGCGCCGCCCTCGCGGACGAGATCGGCGTCGATATTCACCTCGCTCATGTCGTTGACGATGACCGCGACGCGCTTGCCCTCGCGGTTGTTGAGGATGTGGTTCAGCAGGGTCGTCTTGCCGGCTCCGAGGAAGCCCGAGAGCACGGTCACGGGCAGGCGGCGGTCGAGGAGGCTGTCGGCGGGAAGCATGGGCAAGGGTCCGTCTTGAAATGAAAATTTGTTACAGTATAACATTTCATTTCTGTCAACCGACGACGCCGCCCCTTCCAACCGCACAGGATGTTTCAGTGACCAAGCCCTTCCGTCCCATCGCCCTGGCGCTCGGCTCGATGCTTTCGCTCGGCCCCGCCCAGGCTCATGACCACACCGTCCTGCGCGGGCGCCTGGTCTTCGCCGACCATGACAAGCCGGTGCTGCGCATCCTCGATCTCGACAGCGGCGAGACGACCCACAGCTTCCCCGTACCGTTGCCGAATGTCGGGCTGGCCACCGCTGGTGACGGCCGCCATGTCATCGTCAAAACCGGCGACGAGGCCGGGACGATCCGGATTCTCGACAGCGGTTTGGTGCGCGAATCCCATGGCGACCATGACGACGTCGAAAAGCTGACGCCAAGAATGCTCGACCTCGTCGTGACCGGCGACAAGCCGGCCCATGTCGTCTCGGACCACGGCCAGATCGCGCTGTTTTATGACGGCGAGCGGCCCTGGCTGCGGAAAAGCGACCCCAAGGTCGTGCTTCTGGACCTCGCCAGCCTGGGAAGCAAATCCCCCAGATCCATCGTCTGGAAGAGCCCGGCCCCGCAGCACGGCATCGCGATCCCCATGGGCAAGAGCCGCCTCCTCGTCTCCGTGCCCAACCCCGTCTATGCCAAGGGCGAGGACAGGAGCGCCTCGTCGCGTCCCGACGGGTTCGAGATACTCGACACAACGGGAAAGCCCGAGAGCTGGAAGCCCGTCTTTGCGATCGACGACACGGCGAAAGCCGATGCCTCCTGCCGACTGTTCCACGGCCATGCCGCTCTCAAGGACACGCATGTCTTCGGCTGCGCTGAGGGCGAAGGCGGCGGCGTTCTCGTGCTGCGGCGGGATGGAAGGAGCTTTGCGGCGCACAAGCTGGCCTATCCGGACGGGCGCCGCACCAGCGCGATCAAGGGCGGCGGCGGTCGCCATCTGGTCGGAAATTACGGGTTGAAGTCACCTTACGACTCGCTGCTGCGCATCGATCCGGTAGCCGCCAGCTTGTCGGAGGCCGATGTCCTGAAGGTGCCGTGCGAACAGGGCGCCTGCCAGTTCGAGGTCTCCGCCAACGGCAAGCGGCTCGCCAATCTCACCGCCGACGGCAAGCTGCGTGTCTACGAGATCGCGCCGGCCTGGAAGGAGCTTGCAAGCTTCGATGCCGTGCCGGCCTTCGATTGCGCCTATGGCGCGAAGACGCCGACCCCGAACCTCGCCATCATCGGTGCCAGCGCCTTCATCAGCGACCCGACGCAGGGGCGAATCCGAGAATACCATCTCGACACCCTGCAGCAGGGCCTCGACCTGCCCGTCGACGGCAAGCCCACGATCATCGCCGGCGGTGCGTCAGGCGGCTGAGCTGCCGCTCCGGCGCGTGTCAAATCTTGCATTGAAACACGCCGTCATCCTGGGCGACCGTAGGTCGTCCCGGGATCCATCGTAGAAAGCCGAACCCTACGATGGATCCCGGAGCTGCGCCGCTGCGCGGCTTGTCCAGGATGACGGCGTGGTTCCGACCGAAATCAATTCGGTCTCAGTAAGCAGCCCGCAGATGCGGACCTGTATTCGTGTCCACCACGCGCGGCAGCTCGACCTCGACCGGCCTGTCCCAGCCGCCGCCGAGCGCCTTGTTCAGCGCGACGAAGTTCGAGGTGGTGGCGACGCGGCTCTGGAGCAGCGTGTCCTCGGCGCTGTAAAGCGAGCGCTCGGCGTCGAGCACGTCGAGGAAGCTCGCGGCGCCCGACTGATAAAGCGAACGCGAGAGCCGCGCCGCCTCGCGGAAGGAAGCGGCGGCAGACGAGAGCTTGCCGGCGCGAACCCGCTCCTTGGACAGGTTGACCAGCGCATTCTCGACATCCTGCAAGGCGGTCAGCACCGCGAGGCGGAAGGCCGCGTCGGACTGGTCGCGCTGGGCTTCCGCGACCTCGACCGCCGCGCGCAGCTCGCCGCCATTGAAGATCGGTACGCTCAGGGTCGGGCCGAACGACCAGCCGATCGAGGAGTTCTTGGCGAGGTCGCCGGTCTTGAGCGCGGTCGTGGCGATATTGCCGGTCAGGCTGACACGCGGATAGAGCGCCGCTTCCGCCTGGCCGATCCTGGCGGTCGACTGGGCAAGCTGGCGTTCGGCGCGGCGCACATCGGGGCGATTGATCAGGACATCGGCCGGGATGCCGGCCGGCGGGGCGCCGCGCGCGCCGGGAATCGGGCCGCCATTGCCCAGCACGCGGGCCAGCGCGGTGGGTTCCTCGCCGGTGAGCACGCCGAGCTGGTGCAGGCTCTGGGCGTAAGCCGCTTCCAGTGTCGGGATCGCCGCTTCGGTGGACGCCGCCTGTGCGGCGGCGCGCTCGACATCGAGCGCCGAGGCCGAGCCCGCCGTGAACTTGTTGCGGGTGAGCTTCTCGGTTTCGCGCTGCGAGGCCGCCGTGCGGCGAGCGAGCGAGGCGCGCGCCTGGGCGCCGCGCGCCTCGACATAATTGGTCGCGACGTCGCCGATCAGAGTGAGCAGGACGGCGCGGAGATCCGCGTCGGCCGCGTCGGCGCCATAGGTCGAGACCTCGACGCCGCGGGCATTCGCGCCGAACAGATCGAGCTCGAAGCTCGCATCGAAGCCGCCCTGAAAGAGGTTGCCGGTGTTGTTGCTGCCGCTCGCCGAGGTCGCGGCCGAGGAGCGGGAGCGGGTCGCGGAGGCATCGCCATCGACGACCGGGAACAGCGCGCCAATGGCCTGCCGCCGCGTCGCGCGGGCCTCGCGGATGCGGGCCTTGGCCGAGGCGACATCGAGGTTGCCGGCGACCGCGCGCTCGACGATCCGGTTCAGCCTGGTGTCGCCGAGCTTCGTCCACCATTGCGAGAGCTGCCGCGCCTCGAGCGGTTTCCTCGTCTTCGGCGCATTACCCCAGCTCGCCGGCAGGAGCTGACCGGGCGCGACGTAGTCAGGCCCGACGGCGCAGCCTGCCAATGCAATGACGACGACACTGACGCCCGCCATGCGCGACAGATTGGCGGCACGGAAAGCACGTTCGTTGGCAAGGCTCATGGCGAAAACCGTCTTCGTCATCCGCATCATATCCTCAATGCGCCTCGACCGTCGCCGCAGCCGGGGTGGGAGATTTGCGCCAGCGCCGGACCATCTTGGCCACCAGCACATAGAGCAGCGGCACGAAGAACACGCCGAGCACGGTGGCGGCGATCATGCCGCCCATCACGCCGATGCCGATGGCGTTCTGGCTGCCGGAGCCGGCGCCGGTCGCGATCGCCAGCGGCAGCACGCCGAGCACGAAGGCGAATGACGTCATCAGGATCGGGCGCAGGCGCTGGCGCGCCGCCTCCAGCGTCGCGTCGACCAGGGTCTTGCCCGCAGCCTCCTGCTCGATCGCAAATTCGACGATCAGGATCGCATTCTTGGCCGCCAAGCCAATCGTGGTGAGCAGGCCAACCTTGAAATAGACGTCGTTGGTCTGGCCGAAGAGCGTCGCGGCAGCGAGCGCGCCGAAGATGCCGATCGGGACCGAGAGCATGACCGCGAAGGGAATCGACCAGCTCTCATAGAGCGCCGCGAGGCACAGGAAGACCACGAGTATCGAGAGCGCGTAGAGCGCCGCGGCCTGGCTTCCGGAAAGCCGCTCCTGATAGGACAGGCCGGTCCATTCATGGCCGAAGCCCGTCGGCATCTGCTTCATCAGCGCGTCGATCTCGTCCATGGCAGCGCCTGAGCTGACGCCGGCCGCAGCGGCACCCTGCATCTGCACCGCCGAGGAGCCGTTGTAGCGTTCGAGGCGCGGCGAGCCATAGGTCCAGCGACCCGCCGCGAAGGCCGAGAACGGCACCATCGAGCCGCCGGCATTGCGGACGAACCAGCTTCCGACATGCTCGGGCTGCATGCGGAACGGAGCGTCGGCCTGGACATAGACCGATTTCACGCGGCCCCGGTCGATGAAGTCATTGACATAGGCCGAGCCCCAGGCGGCGGAGAGCGTCGCGTTGACGTCGCCCAGCGACAGCGTCAGCGCGCTCGCCTTCTCCTGGTCGATCTCGATCGAATATTGCGGCGTATCCTCCTGGCCGTTCGGACGCGTGCCCGACAGGCTCGGGCTCCGGCCCGCCAGACCGAGAAGCTGGTTGCGGGTCTCCATCAGCTTGGCATGGCCAGCGCCGGCGACGTCTTGCAAATAGAAGTCGAAGCCCGCGGTATTGCCGAAGCCCTGGATCGCGGGCGGGGCGAGCGCGAAGACCATGCCGTCCTTGATCGAACGGAAGGCGCCCATGGCGCGCCCGGCGATGGCCTGCGCCGTCGCCTGCTTGCCGACGCGTTCCTCGAAGGGCTTCAACCTGACGAAGGCGAGGCCGACATTCTGGCCCTCGCCGCCGAAGCCGAAGCCAGCGACGGTGAGCACGCCGTCGACCAGGTCCTTCTCCTTTTCGCGGTAATGCGCACTGACCTGGTCGAGAACCCTGAGCGTGCGATCCTGCGTCGCCCCGACCGGCATCTGGACGCTGGTGAGCAGGATGCCCTGGTCCTCGTCGGGGATGAAGGAGCTCGGCAGCCGGTAGAACAGATAGGCCATGCTGCCGCCGATCACGAGAAAGACGAGCATAAAGCGCAGCGGCCTGGCGATCATGCCGGCAGCGCCACGGTGATAGCCGTTGGTCGTGCGCTCGAAGCCGCGGTTGAACCAGCCGAACACGCCCTTCTGCTTCGCGCCGTGGTTGGTCGGCTTGAGCAGGGTGGCGCAGAGCGCCGGCGTCAGCACCAGCGCGACGATGACCGAGAGCATCATCGCGGTGACGATCGTCACCGAGAACTGGCGGTAGATGATGCCGACCGAGCCGCCGAAGAACGCCATCGGCACGAACACGGCCGAGAGAACCGTGGCGATGCCGACGAGCGCGCCGGTGATCTCGCTCATCGATTTGATCGTCGCGTCCTTGGGCGAGAGATGCTCCTCCTCCATGACGCGCTCGACATTCTCGACGACGACGATGGCGTCGTCGACGAGCAGGCCGATGGCGAGCACCATGGCGAACATGGTCAGCGTGTTGATCGAGTATCCGGCAAAGGACAGCACGCCGAAGGTTCCGAGCAGCACGACGGGCACGGCGAGCATCGGGATGATCGTAGCACGCCAGTTCTGCAGGAAGACGAACATCACGACGAAGACAAGCAGGATCGCCTCGAACAGGGTGTGCACGACCTTCTCGATCGAGAGCAGCACGAAGGGCGTGGTATCGTAGGGGTAGACGACGTCGACACCCTCGGGCAGCGTGGGCTTGAGTCGCTCGATCGTGGCCTTGACACCCTTGGCGGTGTCGATCGCGTTGGCGCCGGTCGCGAGGCTGATCGCAAGGCCGGTCGTCGGCTGGCCGTTGTAGCGGGTGGAGGTGCGGTAGTCCCTGGCGCCGAGTTCGACGCGTGCGACGTCGTTCAGCCGGACGATCGAGCCCGACGCGCCGCTCTTGAGGATGATGTTCTCGAACTGCTGGACGGTCTGAAGGCGACTGAGCGCCGTCACCGTGGCGTTGAGCTGCTGGCCCGCGACCTGCGGCAGCCCGCCGAGCTGGCCGGCCGAGACCTGCGTGTTCTGCGCCTGGATCGCGGCGGTGACGTCGCTCGGCATCAGCGCATATTTTTCGAGCTTGGAAGGATCGAGCCAGATCCGCATCGCGTAGCCGGAGCCGAAGATCTGCGTGGAGCCGACGCCGGGCACGCGCTTGAGCGTGTCGTTCAGGGTCGAGTCGACATAATCGGCGAGATCGTTCGTGGTCATGCGGCCGTCCTTCGAGACGAAGGCGGCGACCATCAGGAAGCCGTTCGACGACTTCGAGACGGTGATGCCGGTGCTCTGCACCGTCTGCGGCAGCTGCGCTGTGACGAGCTGCAGCTTGTTCTGGACCTGCATCTGCGCGACGTCGGGATTGGCCACGCTGGTGAAGGTCAGCGTGATCGTGGCGTTGCCCGAGGAGGTCGAGGTCGCGGTCATGTATTGCAGATTGTCGACGCCGGTCATGCCCTGCTCGATGACCTTGGTCACCGAGTTCTCGACCGTCTGCGCGTCGGCGCCAGGGTAATTGGCGCTGATGACCACGGTTGTCGGCGCGATCTGCGGATATTGCGAGATCGGCAGCGTCCGCAGCGCCAGCAGGCCGGCCAGCATGATGACGATGGCGACGACCCAGGCAAAGATCGGCCGTTCGATGAAGAAGCGCGAGAGCATGGCGTCAGTTCTTCTGCGCCGGGACGCTGCCGGGCATAGAATCGAGCGCAGCCTGACGGTTGGCCGATTTGAGCTCGCCGCTGGCCTCGTCGATCGTCACCTCATTGCCGGTGACGGTCTGACCCGGCCGCACGAGCTGACCGCCCTCGACGATGATGCGCTCGCCGTCCTTGACGCCCCTGTCGACGAGCCAGTTGTTGCCGACGCTGCGCGATGTCGCGACCACGCGTTCCTCGACCTTGCCGTCGGCGCCGACGAACTTGGCCGTCGCCTCGCCCTTGGTGTTCCGGCCGACCGCGCGCTGCGGCAGCAGGAATGAGTTCTCGGCGATGCCCTCCTGCACCACGGCCCGCACGAACATGCCGGGCAGCAGGAGACGGTCGGGATTGGGGAACTCGGCCCGCACCGTGAAGGTGCCGGTGGTCTGGTCGATATTCGCCTCGGCGAATTCGAGCTTGCCGGACTGGGCGTATTCGGCGCCGGTGTCGAGCTTGAGCTTCACCGCGACGTTGGGGCCGCTGAGCTTCAGGCGGCCCTCCGCGACCGCGCTGCGGAACTTGAGCAGGTTGGTGCTCGACTGGATGACGTCGACATTGATGGGTTCGAGCGCCCGGATCGTGGTCAGCGCCGTGGTCTGGCTTGCGGTGACCAGTGCGCCCGGGGTCAGCGTCGAGCGATCGACACGGCCGCCGATCGGAGCGGTGACCCTGGTGAAGCCGAGATTGATCCGCGCCGTATCGAGGCTCGCCTTGGCTGACGCGACGTCGGCCTGGGCCTGCGCCAGCGCGGCGTTGGCGTCGTCATTGTCCTGCTTGCTGATGGCGTTCTGGCGGATCAGGTCGCGATAGCGATCGACCTTGGCCTGGGCGCTGGGCACCGCGGCTTCCGCCCGCGCGAGCGCCGCCACCGCGCTGTCGAGGGCGGCCTGATAGGGCGCGGGATCGATCTCGTAGAGCAAATCGCCGGCCTTGACCTCGCTGCCCTCGCGAAACAGGCGCGACTTGATCAGGCCGCCGACCTGCGGGCGCACCTCGGCGACAAGGCTGGCGGCGACCCGGCCGGGCAGTTCGGCTGAGATCGCGACCGGCTGCGGCCGCAGCACCACGACGCTGACCTGGGCCTGCGGCTGCGGCGGCGGAGCGGCGGCCTTCTCGCTGTTGCAGCCGGCCAGGCCCATACCGAGCAAGGCGCCCCCCGAGAACAGGAGGCGCCGGACAGTATCGGTTCGCGTGATCGGCATCTGGCGCCTCATTAGGAAACTGGTGAGTTTCTTAACGCTTGATTTCTGCCCCTGTCAAACGCCATGATGTTTCCAGGGGTAACTGCCAATGATCGACAATTATGGGGATGCGATGGCCGCGACGCCGCGCCTGCGCGGGCGGCCGAAGCAGAGACCGGACGCGGAAGAGCGGCAGCGCATCGCCGCTGCCGCCTGCGATCTGTTCCTCGATCTCGGCTACGGCGCCACCACGATGGATGCGGTGGCGGCGCGCTGCGGTGTCTCGAAAAAGACACTTTACCGGCTTTTCCCGGCTAAAACCGACCTGTTCCGGGCGATGATCGCCGATCATCGCAAGTCGATGCTGGCGCTGCCGCGTGCCGATGACGACCTGCCACTGGACGAGGCGCTGGCCGATATCTTCCGCCTCGATATCGGCGAGGTGGAGAACCGCGAGCGGCTCGCCTTCATCAGGCTCGCCATTGCGGATGCCGACCGATTTCCCGAAATCGGCGAAGCGATCACAAAAGAGGGAGCGGCGCCGGCACGGCAGCTGCTCGCGGACTGGCTCGACCGCCAGCAGCAGCGCGGCACCCTGCGGTCTTTTCCACCGGGAACGGCGGCGCGAATGCTGATGGATATGGTCTTCAGCGTTCTGGTAAAGCGCTTTCCGGGCGACGACCTGATGACGCGCGAGGACCGCATCGCCCATGCCCGGCAATGCATCGACGTGTTTCTGCGCGGGGTCGCGGAGGTGGCGCCGCTCGCGTGAGCGCCGGCCCGGCTTAAAGCCGCGCGCGAACTCAGCAGCAGCCGAGGCGCGCGAGGTAGTGCTGGCGCACCGCGCTCTCCAGCGGCGGCAGGGCGGAGACGAGGCCGGCACGCTGCGCGATGCCGCTGCGATAGATGCCGCGCAATTCGTCATGGACGGCGTCGAGATCGACGCCCTGGACGCGGCCATGGCTGACGATCGTGCGGCCGGCGACGACCAGTTCGCGGATATGGCGGCGATTGGCGCGGGCGAACATCAGGTCGAGCGGATCGACCGGCATCAGCGCATCCTCGTCGAGCGCGGCGCGGTCGAGGATGAGGAGATCGGCCGCCTGCCCTGCCGCGATCTGCCCACCGGCCGGCGCGCCGAGCGCGATGCGGCCGTTCTCCAGCGCCATAGCGAGCACGTCGCGCGGTGACAGTTCCGTGTCGAAGCCCCAGCCTGAATGCAGCGACCAGAGCAGGCGCAGTTCGCGCAGGGCGTCATCATCCTCGTCGAAGGCCTGGCCGTCGACACCAAGCGCGACCTTGCAGCCGCGCCGGACCATCTCCGCGACCGGCGCGAGGCCCGAGCGCAAGGCAAGGTTGGAGGAGGTATTGGTGGCGATGACGCAGCCGGCCTCGGCGATCATCTCCAGCTCATCGGGCCGGGCCCAGACGCAATGCGCCAGCGTCAGGCGCGGCGACAATAATCCGATCTCCTTCCAGTGCTTCACCAGCCCGTTGGGATAGGTCCGGTCGGCCCAGTCGCGCTGGTATTTCGTCTCGAAGAGATGGGTTGTCACGCGCCGCCCGGTCAAAGCGGAAGCCTCAGCGATGGCCTGCCAGAGCGCGTCGGAACCCCATTGCGGGCCGTTGGGGGCGTATTGCACATCGACCATCGGCCCGGCGATGGCCTGAGCCACCGCATCGACGCGGGCGATCTGCTCGGCGATGGGGAGCATGGGGGCGAGATAGCGGCTTTCGATCTCGGCGCGGGAGACGGGATCGAGCGCCGCCAGCACCGGGCCGTGATCGCCATAGACCAGCGGGTTCTGGTCGCGCATGCCGACGCCGAAGGCGATGCGGACACCGACATCGCGGGCGGCGCGGGCCATGGCGGTGGCCTCCGTGGCCAGATCCGTCAGGCCCATCGGCCGGACATGGTGGATCATCACCGCGCCCTGCCCACCGAGCGCGGCGCGGCCGAGCGGCGCCAGCGTCGCGAGATAGGGATCGACGGGGGCAAACAGCGCCAGCCGATGCAGCCATTGTTCGAGTGGCTTGCCGAAGCCGCCGACGGAGCTCGTCCAGATCGGGCGGGCATGGTCATGCGCATTGACCAGTGCCGGCAGCACGACGACGTCGTCCTGCGGTGGGCTCGTGGCGGCCTCGACGGCCGCGATCCTGCCGCCGTCGAGGGTGAGCGTGGTGTCACCCAGGCTGCGGCGCGCATCGAAGGCGTGGCCGGCGGTGATCTGGCGCATCATGAGGCTCCGTGCTGGTGGATCGGACGTCGTCGCACGTTGTCGCACGTCATGCTCGGGCTTGACCCGAGCATCTCTTAAAATCAGCGCCTTCTCGTCCTGATATTCCCGGGTCGGTGCTGCGCACCGCCCGAGAATGACGCTGGTCCTCAGCTCTTCGGCACAGCAAAACTGCGCTCGGCGCGGGGCGGCAGGAAGGCGCGGTTGAACACGTCCTCGACCTTCGGCGTGCCCTTCAGCTCGAAGGCCTCGCCGATTTGGGTGATCGCCTTGGCCATGCGCTCGTCGGAGACGTCGCCGGCGCCGAGTGTCTGTGTCTCAGGCGTGAACATATGCGCCTTGTAGGTGAATGCGATGCGCCTGGCCTCGATCTCGGCGTTCACGGTCGGCTCGACGCGGTTCATCACCTTGCCGCCCTCAGTCGGGTTGGCGGTCATCTCGATCATCGCCTTGTTGATGGCCCGGACGAGCCCTGCGACCGCCTTGGGATTTTCCCTGATCAGCTTCTGCGAGACCATGACGCCGTTCGAATAGGATTCGATGCCGTGGTCCGCATACATGATGAATTTGTAGTCTTTGTCGGGATCCTGCTTCATCCCGACCAGGTTCATGTAGGAGGTCACGGTGAAGACGAAGCCGCCATCGACCTGGTTCTGCACAAGCATCATCTCCTGCACGGACGGCGCGATGTTGACGATCTCAACCTTGCCGGCGTCGACGCCGTTGAGCTTGGCGAAGATCGGGAAGAGACGCTGCGTGGCGGCGCCAGCGGGCGAACTCAGCTTCTTGCCCTCGAGGTCCTTCAGCGTCTTGACCGGCCCATCGGCCTTGTGGATGATCGCGAAGGGCGCCTTGTTGTAGATCATGTAGACCATCACCGGCTGCTCGCCCGGCTTGTTCACGGCTTGCTGGATGATCGCGTTCATGTCGCCGAAACCGGCGTCATAGGCACCGCCCATGATGCGGGTCACGGTCGCGGCCGAGCCATCGCCCTGGTCAATGGTGACGTCGAGGCCCTCGGCGGCGAAATAGCCCTTCTCCTTGGCGTGGAAATACCAGGAGTGGACGCCCTGGAATTTCCAGTCGAGCGTGAAGCGGATCTTGGTCGGAGCCTGGGCCAGGGCGGGCGCGGCGAAGCCCATGGTCGCCGTGATGGCGGCGGCAAGCGTGGCTTTCAGGAAGTGGCGGCGCATCGGGTTCTCCTGGTCTCGGGACGGGCGGGAATGGTCAGGCGGAAGCGAGGTCGGTCTTGCGGTGGGCCCAGCCGGTGACGCGCTGCTCGATCAGCGAGAACAGGACGTAGAGGGCCACACCGAGGCCGGCGAGGACGAAGAGCCCGGCGAAGACCAGCGGCACGTTGAAGCTGGAAGACGCGATCATCATCATGTTGCCGATGCCGCGGTTGGAGGCGACCGTCTCGGCCACGACCGAGCCGACGAAGGCGAGCGTGATCGCGACCTTCAGCGCGGCGAAGAAATAGGGCATCGCGCGCGGCAGGCTGACATTCCAGAGGATGTCCCATTTCGACGCCTTGAGCGTCTTCATCACGTCCTCGAGCTCGGGCTCGACGGTGGCGATGCCGGTCGCGACGTTCACGACGATCGGGAAGATGCAGATGATCATCGCGGTGAGGATCGCGGGCACCGTGCCGGCGCCGTACCAGAGCACGAAGATCGGCACGACCGCGACCTTGGGTATCGAGGAGAAGCCGACCAGCAGCGGATAGGCGGTGTCATAGGCGAGCTTCGACGACCCGATCAGGATGCCGAGCAGGAGCCCGATGACGACGCCGATGCTGAAGCCGATCAGCGTCGTGTAGAGCGTCTGCCAGGTGTGCGGCCAGATCGCCGGCCAGTACTGGATCAGCGCCGCAATGATCTGCGTCGGGCGCGGCAGCAGGATGTCGGAGATGCCCGCCATCAGGCAGAACAGCTCCCAGAACACGAAGACGCCGATGATGAGCGCGGTCGAGGCGCCCTTCTCGCGGATGATCTCGCCGATCCGTTCCATCAGATGCTCCTCCGAAACGTGCCCGCAGTTCTCACAGCCCTCATCCTGAGGAGCCGCGAAGCGGCGTCTCGAAGGATGCTCCAGAAAGCTCCGGAGACCGCTGGAGCATCCTTCGAGACGCGGGCTTGCGCCCACTCCTCAGGATGAGGGCTGTGTGTGTGACTCATGATCTGGGTCCACCGGGCGCGTGGCTGACGATGCCGGTGCCGCCGCGCGCGCCGACGATCATCGCCCGCAGGCGCTGGTTGAGCGCGACGAAATCGGGCTCGAAGGTCATGTCGATGGTGCGCGGGCGCGCGATCTCGACCGGTGAATCGTCGAGGATGCGGCCGGGCCTGGCGCTCATCACGCAGATGCGGTCGGCGAGATAGGCGGCCTCCTTGAGATCATGCGTGACCAGAAGAACGGTCAGCTTCTTGGAGAGCCAGAGGTCCTGCATGATCGCCCAGAGCTCCTCGCGGGTGAACTGGTCGAGCGCGCCGAAGGGCTCGTCCAGCAGCAGGAGGTCGGGGTCGTGGATCAAGGCGCGGCAGAGATTGGCGCGCTGCATCATGCCGCCCGAGAGCTGCCAGGGGTACTTGTCGCCGAAGCCGCCAAGGCCGACCTGGTCGAGCAGCGTCTCGACGCGGTCGCGATATTCGGTCTTGCGCTTGGCGCGATAGCCCTGCCGGAAGGGCGGCACGATCTTCAGCGGCAGCATGACGTTGTCGCGGATGTTGAGCCAGGGCAGCAGCGTCGGGTTCTGATAGGCCATGCCGATGCGGATCGGCGTCGCGCCGATCTCCCGGCCGGCGACGAAGACATGCCCCGTGGAGGGCTTCAGCAATTCGCCGACCATCTTCAGAATGGTCGACTTGCCGCAGCCGGAAGGGCCAACCAGCGCGACGAACTCGCCCTCGGCGACTTTCAGTGAGGTCGGCGCCAGCGCCTGCACGGCCTTCTCGCCGCGGCCATAGGTGATCGAGGCGCCCTGGAACTCGATGAAGGCCGGAACGCGTATCGCGGTGGCCGGCTCGATGGTGGTGAGGCTTACGTTCACGACCTAGCTCCCGTTGCGGCGATGGCAGGCGCTTGCAAACATGCAGCCAAGGTCTGGTCGGCATTGCGGACATTGGGCTTGGGCATGGCCTGGATGCCCGTGACCTGCCGGCCCCAGCCGCTGGTCGCCTCGACGAGCTTGCGATCGCGCTGGACGAAGCGGCCGCGCACCAGCGTGTGGATCGGCACGCCGGTGACGCTGACGCCCTCGAAGGGCGTGATCTTGCCGCGTGAATGCAGCGCTTCGGCCCGGATCGTCTCGGTGCGCTCCATGTCGACGACGGCGATGTCGGCCTCGGCGCCGGCCTCGATGCGGCCCTTGGCCGGCCAGAGGCCGAAGGACTTGGCCGGGTTCTCGGCCGAGATGCGGACATAATGCTCCAGCGTCATGCGGCCTTTCGAGACCTCGTTCAGCATCAGCGGCATCTGCGTCTCGACGCCGGGGAAGCCGCAATCGGCCTGCCAGATCACCGACTTGGTCTTCTCCTCGACGCTGTGCGGGGCGTGGTCGGTCGCGATCATGTCGACGACGCCCGATTGCAGCGCTGCCCAGATCGCAGCGGAATCCGAGGCCTCGCGCACCGGCGGGTTGACGCGGATGATCGAGCCCAGCCGCTCGTAATCGCGGCTATCGAGCAGGAGATAGCAGGGGCAGGTCTCGCCGGTGATCTCGACGCCGCGCGCCTTGGCGTCAGCGAGCGGGCGCAGTTCGGCGGCCGAGGAGATATGCAGGATATGGACGCGCGCGCCGGTCCATTCGGCGAGTTCGGCCGCACGCGAGACCGCTTCCGCCGCGACGATCGCAGGGCGCGCTGCGATATGGGCGAGCGGGTCGTTGCGGCCGGCCGCCATCAGGCGCTGCTGGCGCCAGGCCATGATCGAGGCCGTCTCGGCATGGAGCGAGATGCGCAGCCCCGAGGGCGCGATGATCTCGAAGCCCTCCAGCATCGCGCCGGTCGAGGGCGATGGCAGATTGCCGAAGGTGTTGCCCATGAAGCATTTGAAGGCGTTGACGCCGCCGTCGATCAGGCCCTGCAGCTCGTCGATGTTGTCCTCCGCCAGCAGCCCGTAGATGCCGTAATCGACATGGGCCTTGGCGGCCGCCTCCTGCTTCTGCCTGAGTTCCACGACCGAGCGCGTCGGCGGGTTGGTGTTGGGCATCTCAAAGACGGTGGTGGTGCCGCCCATCGCGGCCGCCGCGCTGCCGGTGCGCCAGTCTTCCTTGTGGGTGTAGCCGGGCTCGCGGAAATGGACATGGACGTCGATGGCGCCCGGCAGCAGGAATTTGCCGGTGACGTCGACCGTCTCGCGATCAGCCGGCATCGCAGCGGGGGCACCGACCAGCGCGATCAAACCGTCCTTGATCGCGACATCGGCGGCAAAGCGCGTCTTGCCGGTGACGATCGTGCCGCCGGTGAGGACGAGGTCGGCGATGAAGGGAGCTTCGGTCATGGCGGCGCTCACAGCATGGCCCAGCCGCCATCGACCGGCAGGTCGACGCCGGTGATCTGGCGGGAGACGTCGGAGGCGAGGAAGAGGCAGGCATTGGCCACGTCCTCATCGGTCGAGACGCGCTTCAGCGCATAATCGGCCGCGTGCTTCTCGAAGGCGGCTTCTTCCGAGATGCCGAGGCGTTTTGCCATCTCTGGCACGACCTTGCCGCGGAAGCGCGGCCCATCGACCATGCCCGGCGCGACGCAGTTGACGTTGATGCCATAGGGCCCAGCTTCCAGCGCGAAGCTCTTGGTGATGCCGCGCAAGCCCCATTTCGAGGCTGAATAGGCCATCCGCCCTGCCCGTCCGCGCATGCCGAAGGTGCCGCCGACATTGACGACCTTGCCGGAGCCCTGGGCGATCATCGCCGGCAGGCAGGCGCGCATCGTGTTGAAGCAGCCGCGCATGTTGAGGTCGACGATCTCGTCGAACTCGTCCTCCGTGGTCTCCCAGCCGGTCTTGCCGATCGGGCCCGAGCCGCCGGCGACATTGACGAGGATGTCGATGCGCCCGCCGAAGGCGGTTTTGGTCTGCGCGATGGCAGCGTCGCAGTCCGAGCCTTTGGTGATGTCGCAGGCGATGACGATGGCTTCCGCGCCCTTGGCCCGCATTTCGGCGGCGACCGGCTCGATCGCGGCGATGTCGCGGCCGATGAGCGCCAGCTTGCAGCCCTCGGCCGCGAAGGCCCGGGTGACGGCGGCGCCCATGCCCTTGGCCGGGCCGGTGATGACCGCGACGCGGCCTTTGAGGTTCAGATCCATCGTCAATCTCTTGTTTTCGTATGTACTTAGTCTGTCCTCAACCCTCATCCTGAGGAGGCCCGCAGGGCCGTCTCGAAGGATGCTCCAGCCCGTACCAGAGACTTCTGGACCATCCTTCGAGACGCTGCTGACGCAGCTCCTCAGGATGAGGGCTGGAGGGAGGGCTTCAGCTCAGCTTGGTGATGCGGTCGGCCAGCGGCGGCAGGAAGCCGCGGCTGAAGACCTCGCTGGGGGTCGGCATGCGCGGCAGGCCGTCGGCCTCGACGACGATGGCGATCGACTTCCTGAAGCGCTCGTCGTCGACATCGCCGAGCCCGATCTTGGCCGCCTCGGGATGGCTCATCTCAGAGGCCAGCGTCGCGATCAGGCGCTCCTTCTCGATGGCCTTGTTGATCAGCGGCTCGCGCTTGGCGACGGCCTCGATCGCCGCGTCGTTGTCCCTGAGCGTATCCTTGAGGCCGCGGTCGATCGCCCGCAGCAAACCTTTCAGCGCATTGGGATTCTCGGTCGCGAGCTTGCGCGAGGCGATGATGGCGTTGGAGTAGAGGTCCATGCCGTAGTCGCCGAAATTGATGAAGCGGAAGTCCTTGTTGGGGTCGATGCCGACGAGCTTGGCCGAGAAGGCGATGGTGTTGACGAAGCCGAAGACCCCGTCCACCTGCCCACGCTGCAGCATCTGCTCGCGCAGATTGGGCTGCATATTGGTGATGGTGACCTTCGAGGCATCGATGCCGGCGAGCTTGGCGAAGGCCGGAAAGAGCTTCAGCGCGCCGTCATTGGCCGGGCCGCCGATGGTGCGTCCCTCCAGATCCTTGGGCGTCTTGATCGGACCGTCGGCCTTGACCGCGATGGTGAAAGGAGGACGGTTATAGGTCGCCGAGATCGCCAGCGGCGTGGCTGCCCCGGCCTGGCTCCTGGCGACGAGCTGGATCAGCGCGTTGATGTCGCCGAAGCCGAGATCATAGGAGCCCGAGGCGACGGAGCCGACGGCGGCGCCCGAACCATTGCCCTGGTCCATGACGATCTCGAGCCCTTCGGCGCGGAAATAGCCGCGATCCTCGGCCAGGAAGAAACAGCCCTGCGGCCCCTGATAGCGCCAGTTCAGGATCATCTTGAGCTTGGTCGGCGTCTGCGCCAGCGCCGGTCGCGGCAGGGCCGACACCAGGGCTGCGGCGCCGGCGGCAAGGCTGAAACGGCGTCTGCTGATCGTGTCGGCCATGCCAGATCTCCATGCCTGTTGCTTGCGCGGCGACCTGCCGCTGCCATGAAGGAAGCCTATGCCGGGTTGACCGATGCCGTCTTGTGCTGACTTCTTGCCGGAGCTGTTCGAAAAACGCATCGCTCATGAGGATCGCGCCGTGAAGCATCTGCGCCTGCTCAATTATGTCGACGAGGTCGCCCGCGTCGGCTCGATCCGGAAGGCCGCCGAGCGGCTGAACATCACCGCGTCCGCCCTGAACCGTCGCGTCCAGGACATCGAGGAGGAGCTCGGCACCAAGATCTTCGAGCGGCTGCCGCGCGGGGTCAGGCTGAACGCCGCCGGGGAATTGCTGATCCGGCATATCCGCAGCCAGCTTGCCGATATCAGCCGCGTGCGCTCGCAGATCGAGGATCTCTCGGGCTTCCGGCGCGGCACGGTCTCGATCGCCTGCAGCCATGCGCTGGCGCATGACTTCCTGCCCGTCGAGATCGCCTCCTACCGGCAGGCCTTCCCGATGGTCGAGTTCGACGTGCGCGTCGCCGTCCACAGCGAGGCCTTGCGGGCGCTGGTCGCCTATGAGGTCGATCTCGCGCTGATCTTCCGGATGTCGGCGATGGCGGGTTTCCAGGTCGTCGCCTCGGCCGAGCAGCGCATCGTCGCGATAATGCGCCACGACCATCCGCTTGCCGGCGAGGGCACCTTGCGCCTGCGCGACTGCGCCGATTATCCGCTCGCCTTGCCGGACAAGGGCTATGGCGGGCGGCAATTGCTGGAGGAGGCGCTGGCGCGCAGCTCGTTCCGGATGTCGCCGGTGGTCGAATCGAACTCCTTCGAGTTCCTGCGCAATTATGTGCGCTTCGAAAATGCGATCACCTTCCAGATCGAGATCGGCGCACCGACCAACCTCAAGGAGCGGGACGGGCTGATCTCGCGGCCGATCGATCCACGCGATATCGCCCCTGCCCGCTTCGCGATGGGGCAGTTGCATGGCCGCTCGCTGCCGGTGGCGGCCGCGAAGTTCGCGGAACAGCTGGCGCGGAAGCTGGAGAGTGCCAGCGCTACAGCCATTTCGGCACGGTGACGCGCTCGAAGGCGATCAGCCCGTCGAGCAGCCGCGCCGGATCGGCGTTGACGACGATGCCGTCGCGATGCGCCGGCGGCAGGAAGCCCTGCGCGATCATGTGGTCGATGAAGCCCATGAAGGGCTGGTAGTAGCCTGCGACATCGAAGAGCCCGGCCGGCTTGTCCATGTCGCCGAGTTGGTTCAGCGTCCAGGCCTCCATGAACTCCTCCAGCGTGCCGATGCCGCCGGGCATGGCGATGAAGCCGTCGGCGAGATCGGCCATGCGTTCTTTCCGCGCCCGCATGCCGTCGACGATCTCGTGCCGGGTCAGGCTCTCATGGAGATGGCCGAGATCGGCGAGCCTTCGCGTGATCACGCCATGCACCGCGCCGCCCTGCGCCAGCACCGCATCGGCGACGATGCCCATCAGGCCCTTATGCGTGCCGCCATAGACCAGCGTCAGCCCGCGCCGGCCGATCTCGGCGCCGAGCGCGGTGGCGGCCTCGCGATAGGCCTCGCCATGGCCGGTGTTCGAGCCGCAAAACAGGGCGATGGCGGTAAGGGCTCTTGGCATCGTGGTCTTTCTAACCATCAGAAGTGGATCGCCTCACTCGGAAACACGGCGTCATCCTGGACAAGCCGCGAAGCGGCGCAGCTCCGGGATCCATCATAAGGCGGCGACGGTGCCCTATGATGGATCCCGGGACGGCCTTCGGCCGCCCAGGATGACGGCGTGTTTCCGCGCAAAATCAGCATGCCCTCAGCACAGGGCACGCCAGACCGCTATGTCGCGCCAACTGAGCAAGAGCGCGACCGCCGCAGCGCACGAAATTTGCACTCGACAGGCGAAGCGCGCCCAGACCATCCTCGCGCGACAGCCCCCACGGACGCAATCATGACCCATCACCTGAAAGCCTCGCCCGAGACCTGCCATTGGGGTTATTTCGATGCCCGCGTCGCGCCTGCGCTGACCATCGCCAGCGGCGACACGGTGACGATCGAATCCGTCAGCGGCACGGCCGAGGTGCTGCCGCCGACCGGCTTCCATGTGCCGCCCGAGCTGCTGGCGATCCATGCCGCGCAGAAGGGCCCGCCCTTCGGGCCGCATATCCTGACCGGTGCCGTCTCCGTCGAGGGCGCCTGGCCCGGCGACGTGCTGCAAATCGACATCGAATCCGTCTCGCTGCGGCAGGACTGGGGCTACAACCTCAACCGGCCGCTCGCTGGCACGTTGCCCGACGATTTCCCGCATTTCCACCTGATGAACATCCCGCTCGATTCCAGCCGCATGGTCGGGACGATGCCCTGGGGGCTGGAACTGCCGCTGGCGCCGTTCTTCGGTGTGATGGGCGTGGCGCCGCCGCTGGAATGGGGGCGCTGCACCTCGATCATCCCGCGCGCCTTCGGCGGCAATCTCGACAACAAGGAGCTGGTCGCCGGCTCGACGCTGTATCTGCCGGTCTTCGTGCCCGGCGCGCTGTTTTCGGTCGGAGACGGCCATGGCGTACAGGGCGATGGCGAGGTCAACGTCACCGCGATCGAGACCGCGCTGTCGGGCACGTTCACGCTGACCGTGCGCAAGGATCTGCACTTCACCTATCCCCGCGCGGAGACGCCGACCCATGTCATCACCTGCGGCATGGACCCCGATCTCGACCGCTGCGCCGAAAAGGCGCTGCGCGACATGATCGTGCTGATCGTCGAGCGCACCGGCATCACCCGCGAACAGGCCTATGCGCTGTGCTCGATGGCCGCCGACCTGCGCGTCACCCAGACGGTGAACCAGCACAAGGGCGTGCACTGCATGCTGCGGAAGGAATTGCTGGCGAAGCATTGAGGGGGACCTGCTCGGGCCAACGGCGTCATCCTGGACAAGCCGCGCAGCGGCGCAGCTCCGGGATCCATCATAGGGCAATGTCGTGTTCTATGATGGATCCCGGGACTTCGCTTCGCGAAGCCCAGGATGACGGCGGAGGTCCGCGCCAAAACCGCCCTCTAAGGCGCGCTCAAATATCGAGCGTGTTCGTTCGCTCCCACTGGGTGAGGTGGCGCGAATAGTCGTTCCACTCCTGCGTCTTGAGCTTGAGGAAGCCGTCGACCAGCGGCGCGCCGAGCGCAGACCGCAGCACGGTCGATTTGTCGAGCGCACGCAGGGCGTCGAGCAGGTTCAGCGGCAATTTCTTGGCGCCGCGGACCTTGTGGCCGTCGGTATACATGTTGATGTCGAGGCGCTTGCCGGGATCGCGCTGGTTGCGAATGCCGTCCATGCCGGCTGCGAGCACGGCGGCCGGCAGCAGATAGGGGTTGGCGGCGCCGTCGGCGAGGCGGAACTCGAAGCGCCCGGCATCGGGGATGCGGATCATGTGGGTGCGGTTGTTGCCGGTGTAGGTCACGGTATTGGGCGCCCAGGTCGCGCCCGAGACGGTGCGCGGCGCATTGATGCGCTTGTAGGAGTTCACCGTCGGGTTGGTGATGGCGCAGAGCGCATCGGCGCTGTGGATCAGCCCGCCGATGAAGCCGTAGCCCAACGCGGACAGGCCAAGTTCGCCTTTGGCATCGGCGAAGGCATTGGCCTTCCCCTTCCATAGCGAGACATGCATGTGGCAACCCGAGCCGGTCAGGTCGATGAAGGGCTTGGGCATGAAGGTCGCGCGCAGGCCGTGCTTCTCGGCGATCGAGCGGACCATGAACTTGAAGAAGACGTGGCGGTCGGCGGTCTTGAGCGCATCGTCATAGTTCCAGTTCATCTCGAACTGGCCGTTGGCGTCCTCATGGTCGTTCTGGTAGGCGCCCCAGCCGAGCGAGAGCATGGCGTCGCAGATCTCGCGGATGACCTCGTAGCGGCGCATCAGGGCCGACTGGTCGTAGCAGGGCTTCACGGCGTTGTCGGCGGCGTCCGAAATCTGCGTGCCGTCGGCCGAGATCAGGAAATACTCGCATTCGACGCCGGTCTTCATCGTGTAGCCTTCGGCGGAAGCGAGCTGGTTTTTCAGCACGGTGCGCGGGGCCTGGGCGACCGGCTTGCCGTCCATCACGAGGTCGGAGGCGAGCCAGCCGATCTCGGGCTTCCAGGGCAACTGGATCAGGCTGTCGGGATCGGGCACGGCGAAGAGATCGGGATCGGCCGGGCTCATGTCGAGCCAGGTCGCGAAGCCGGCAAAGCCCGCGCCGTCGCGCTGCATCGGGCCGATCGCGCTGGCGGGCACGAGCTTGGCCCTGAGGCTGCCGAACAGATCGACATAGGAGATCAGGAAGTACTTTATGCCGCGTTCGGCGGCGATCTTTGTGAGATCGGTGGCCATGGTCGATGCAGTTCCCCTCGAAGGCCCGTTTTCGGGCTCATTCACATGATGTCTCGTTTGCACATGATGCGGCGCGCCGCGGCTCAGAACCGGCCGGTCACCCCCGGTATCCAGTCCGTCCCCGCAAGCGGGACTCGTGCCATCGCCGCGGCCTCGATCGTCAGCGCGACCAGATCCTCGGGCTCGAGATTGTGGACATGGCTCTTGCCACAGGCACGCGCGATCGTCTGGCATTCCAGCGTCAGCACGGCGAGATAATTGGCGAGGCGGCGGCCGGCCGCGACCGGATCGAGCCTGGCCGAAAGGGCCGGGTCCTGCGTGGTGATGCCGGCGGGGTCGCGGCCCTCATGCCAGTCGTCATAGGCGCCGGCCGTCGTGCCGAGCGCCTGGTATTCGGCCTCCCAATGCGGATCATTGTCGCCGAGCGCGACCAGCGCCGCCGTGCCGATCGCGACCGCGTCGGCGCCCAGCGCGAGCGCCTTGGCAACATCGGCACCGTTGCGAATGCCGCCGGAGACGATGAGCTGGACCTTGCGATGCATGCCGAGATCCTGCAGCGCCTGCGCCGCCTGGCGGACCGCGGCCAGCGTCGGGATGCCGACATTCTCGATGAAGACCTCCTGCGTCGCCGCCGTGCCACCCTGCATGCCGTCGACAACGACGACATCGGCACCGGACTTCACCGCCAGCGCGGTGTCGTAATAGGGCCGCGCCGCGCCGACCTTCACATAGATCGGCTTCTCCCAATCGGTGATCTCGCGCAGTTCCTCGATCTTGATCTCGAGGTCGTCCGGCCCGGTCCAGTCCGGGTGGCGGCAGGCCGAACGCTGGTCGATGCCAACCGGCAGCGTGCGCATCGCCGCGACGCGCTCGGTGATCTTCTGGCCGAGCAGCATGCCACCGCCGCCTGGCTTGGCGCCCTGGCCGACGACGATCTCGATGGCGTCGGCCTTGCGCAGATCGTCGGGGTTCATGCCGTAGCGCGAGGGCAGATACTGGTAGACCAGGATCTGCGAGCTCTGACGCTCTTCCTGGGTCATGCCGCCATCGCCGGTGGTGGTCGAGGTGCCCATCGCCGAGGCGCCGCGCCCAAGCGCCTCCTTGGCATTGGCCGAGAGCGAGCCGAAACTCATGCCGGCAATGGTGATCGGGATTTTCAGCGTGATCGGCTTCTTGGCGAAGCGGGTGCCGAGCACGACCTCGGTCGAGCATTTCTCGCGATAGCCTTCGAGCGGATAGCGCGAGATCGAGGCGCCGAGAAACAGCAGATCGTCGAAATGCGGGAGCTTGCGCTTCGCCCCGGCGCCGCGGATGTCGTAGATGCCGGTCGCTGCCGCGCGGCGAATTTCCGACAGCGTGTACTCGTCGAAGGTCGCCGAGGCGCGCGGAACTGTGCGGGGTGTCTTGCTGAGGTCGCTCATCACGTTCCGCCTCTGGAGATTTCAGGGCATGCCAACCTGGTTCGGGAACACGCCGTCATCCCGGACGCAGCGAAGCGGAGCTCCGGGATCCATCGGAGAGAACTACGCTCTACGATGGATCCCGGAGCGGCGCGGCTTCGCCGCTTGTCCAGGATGACGGCAGTGGTTCCGAGCACAAACGGCATGACTCTAGTAGCTCGACACGTTGTCGACGTGGAAATGATAGAGCGTGCGCGCCGAGCCGTAGCGCTTGAACTCGCCGATATCGACGGAGCCGGCCAGGCCTGCCGCTTCGAGCTTGGCGGCCAGCAGCGCCCGGTGCTCGTCGCGCATTGCCTTCTCGATGCAGTCGGCGCCGAGGCTCGCGACCGTGCCGCGCACGAACAGCCTGGCCTCATAGAGGCTGTCGCCCAGCGCTTCGCCGGCATCGCCGAGCACGACGAGGCTGCCGGCCTGGCCCATGAAGGCCGACATGTGGCCGACCGAACCCTTCACGACGATGTCGACGCCCTTCATCGAGATGCCGCAGCGCGCGGAGGCGTTGCCGTCGATGACGATCATGCCGCCGCAGCCGGTGGCACCGGCCGACTGGCTGGCATCGCCCTTCACATGGACGAATCCCGACATGATGTTCTGGGCGAGACCGACGCCGGCATTGCCGTTGATGACGATGCTGGCATGCTTGTTCATGCCGCCGCAGTAATAGCCGACCGGCCCGTCGATCTCGATCGTGACGGGGGCATCGACCCCGGCCGCGACCGCATGGAGCCCGCGCGGGTTGGAGACGCGCCAGAGCGTCTCGTTGGTATCGGGGCCGAGCGCGTGAAGCGCGGCGTTGAGCTCCCGCACCGAGCCGGTGGCGAGGTCGATGGCGTGATGTCCGCTCATTGCAGGCGATTCCAGAAATAGACCTGCGCCGGCTCCGGCTCCCAGACCCTGGCCGAGGCGATGCCCGGCAGGTCGGCCAGCGCGCGGTATTCCGAGCCGAAAGCGACGTAGGCTTCCGTCTCCGCCATCACCGCCGGCTTGCAGGCGATCGGGTCGCGCAGCACGCCAAAGCCGCTCTCAGTGCCGACGACGAAGGTGTAGAAGCCGTCGAGATCATCAAGCGAATGCTCCAGCGCCTGCCCGAGCGTGTCGCCGGTGCGCATGCGCGAGGTGAGGTAGGCGGCCGCGACCTCGCTGTCATTGTCGGTGGCGAAGGCGAGGCCCTCGCGCTCCAGCCTGCGACGCAGGCCGCGATGGTTCGAGAGCGAGCCGTTATGGACGAGGCACTGGTCGGCGCCGGTCGAGAAGGGATGGGCGCCGTCGGTGGTGACCGCGCTTTCGGTCGCCATGCGGGTGTGGCCGATGGCGTGGGTCCCGGCCATCCGCTCCAGCCCGAAGCGCTTCGCCACCTCGGTCGGCAAGCCGACCTCCTTGTAGATCTCCATGCGCTCGCCGGCGCCGACAACCACGATGCCGGGTGCCGTCGCGGCCAATGCGGCGCGAACCGCCGCCTCCTGCCCCACCGGCACGGCGAGCACGGCATGGGTGTCGCGGGCGGTGACCGGCAGGCCGAGCCCGGCGGCCAAACCGGCGAAATCCGTGCCCTCCAGCCCACGCAAAGTCAGCTTGACGGAGCCGGCACTGCCCTCGCCATAGATGGCGAAACCGGCGGAATCCGGCCCGCGATCACACATCACGCCGAGCATGGTGGAGAGCAGCGAACCGAGCTCGGGTTCGAGGCGCGGATCCTTGATGAACAAGCCGACAATGCCGCACATGGCGCCGTTCCTGATCGAAGAACGCGCCTTTCGGCGCCCAACCTCCAGCCCTCATCCTGAGGAGCGCTCTGCAGGAGCGCGTCTCGAAGGATGATCCAGGAGGCTCTGGAGACCTCTGGAGCATCCTTCGAGACGCCGCTTCGCGGCTCCTCAGGATGAGGGCTATGGAAGTGCCGGCAGCCTAAGGAACGGCCGACGTCACGTCAATCAGTGGGAATATAATTTTCTCTTGGAGAAAATCAGACAGCCGGCGGCAACCGGTTGAAGATGATGATCGAAAGATAGGTCATCGGCCGCACGATCAGTTCCTCCGGCCCATGGGTCGCGGCGGAATCGAACAGCAGCGAGTCGCCGGGCCGGAGATGATAGGTCCGGTCGCCATGGCGATAGATCACCTCGCCGCTCAGCATGTAGATGAACTCGACGCCGGCATGGCGGAAGCCGGTATAGGGCACCGCCTCCTCGCTCAGCGTGATCAGATAGGGCTCGACCGCGATCTCGCCACCGAGCGCGTGACCCAGCAGTTCGTAGAGATGGCCGACCTTGGTGCCGCGCCGCTCGATATGGACGCCCTGCCCGGCCGGGACATAGGAACAATCACGCTTTTCCTCGAAGACCGAGAAGAGCGAGCTGATCGGCACGTTGAGCGCGGTCGTGATCGCCTGGAGCGTCGCCAGCGAGGGCGAGATCAGCCCGTTCTCGATCTTGGAGAGCATCCCGACCGAGATCGCGGCGGCGCCGGCGAGATCGGAAACGGTCAGGTCGAGGTCGTGGCGGATCGCGCGGATGCGCTGGCCCAGCGCCTGTTCCAGCGTGCGGGCGGCGGCAGCGGGCGCGCCCGAGCCGGTGCGCAGCTCATCGGCGGCGGCGTCTGCCGTCTTCGCGTCCTTGCGTCCGGGCCGTATCGCCAACGCAATCTCCTATCCGGACGCATCTGCGTGGACCGGCCGCCCGCAGGGGGAGCCGGTCCGTCGCGTGGTCGTTTTAGGCCTTGGCCGTTTACGCCTTGGCGCGGGCGGCGCGCTTGGGCTTCACGGCGGCGGGGGCCGGAACCGCGGCCTTGCGGCCCAGGCCCATCGACTTGGCCAGCGCCGAACGCGCCTCGGCATAGGCTGGAGCGACCATCGGATAATCGGCCGGCAGGCCCCATTTGGTGCGGTACTGCTCGGGCGTCAGGTCGTATTTGCTGCTGAGATGGCGCTTCAGCGACTTGAAGGACTTGCCGTCCTCCAGGCAGATGATCGCCTCCGGCGTCACCGACTTGCGGATCGACACGGCCGGAACCAGCGGCGCGGCGGCCGGCGCCTCGGGCTCGCCGCCAAGCTTGGCGAGCGAGGCGTGGACGCTGGCGATCAGATCGGCGAGATCGGCGCGGGGGACATTGTTGCGGGCGACATAGGCGGAGACGATCGAGGTCGTCAGATCGAGAAGCTCTTCGTTATTGTCTGCCATGGTGCGTTCCGATCGAGAGAAGAAATGACATTGCTGTGAGAACTGTATTGGGATTACGGCGAAGACAGGTGAATGTCTATCCGCGACGCATCGAAACCTGACTCAAAGGTTGATGATCCACCGAAGGTTCCGCGACAAACGGCGGCTTTGCACGCAAAGCGCGCAACGACATGGGCTCAGCTCAACGCCTGTTCCGAATCAGTTGAACGATCTGACGCGTTTCGGACCAGTCGCTCAGAACAGGAAGTCGTCGAGATTGTCCGTCGACTGCACGACGACTGGCGCGGCCGCACCGGATGACGCCGGCAACAGCAATCCGATCACGGCCTGATGGATCGTGCGCTCGCCCGCCATGGTGTAGTTCGGCCAGACATGCGCGTCGATGAGACCGCGCACGCGCTCGGCCATATCAGCCCGCGAGGGCATCTCCTGATCGGCAACGACGCGCGCGAGTTCGACGGCGCCCGAGGCGATCAGGTCGCTCATCGCGCCGGCATTGGAGAAGGACAGCCGCGCATCTGCGACCACGGCACTGAAGCCGCTGCCCTCGCGGGTCAACTGGCCCAGCGTCGCACCGAGGCGGTCGCCGGTCTGGCGCATGGCCGACAGCGAGCTGCGCATCGCTTCGTCGAGCGCGGCAAAATGGGCGGCGTCGAGGCGCCCGCCGCGCTTCAACCCCGCGGAGGCCTCCTGCATCCGGGCGAAGGTCGGGGTCAGCTGGTTAGCGTCCGTCGCGACTTGATCGGCCGCCACCTTCAACTCCTGAGCGATCACGACGAGGCTGCGCCCGCCGGTGCCGATGCGTGCGGCGCGCAGGCCGGCATTCATGCCGATCAGGACGATGCTGGAAACCGTGCCGGCGAGCGCCGCGACGGTCTGCTGACAGGTTTCGAGCACGGTCGCCAGCGCGTCCGTGACGCGATCGACGCCGGAGCGGGCGCGGTCGCATTTGCCGAGCAGGTCGGAGGCCCGCGCCAGATCCGACTCGAGATCTGCGAGGAAGGAGCCTGATGTGCCGCCGTCACCTTGATACAGCGAGCGCACGAGATCGAGCAGGCCGGCCGTGTCGCCGGCCAGCAGCGCCAGCGCGGATTCGATCGCGTCGGCATCCTGGGCGAGCGTCAGCGCGCTCTCGTCGAGTTGGGCGGCCTGCAACCGGCGCAGCACGAGCCCGGCCGCGCCACGCTCCTCGACGTCGAAATCGGCAACCGGACCCGTGGCCTCTCCGAGCGAGCCGAGCAGACGCAGCGCTGTGATGACATGCTCCAGCCTCTGCCGGATGCTGTCGCCCGATTGCAGGGCGATGATCGCACCGCCGGCCGCCATCGCGATCTTGCCGGAATGAATCGCGGCATCTGATGTCAGGGAGACGCTGCGCCGCTGGCGCTCGGCCACCTCGGCAAGGGTCAGCTCCAGGTTGTCGGCGAGCCCCGACAGCGCATGGCCATAGCGCCCCTCGAAATCGCGCTGCGCCGCAAGCGCCGAGCCGAGCAGGGCGCTGAGATGGTCGTGGTCGCGGGCGCAGCTCTGGATGGTGTGCTGGGCCTGCGTGGTCAGGGCCACGATCTCGCTGGTGAAGTCGCCGAAATCGCGGCCGGCCGCCTGGACGGAGACGGCCTCGATGCGGGCGCTGCGGGCCAGGATCGTGATCAGCCGCATGTGCTCGAGCAGGCGCTCGAGAGACAGCGATGCCTCCTTGCTGTGGGTCGCAAGTTCCTGCAGCACGCCGGTCTCGTCGCGCAGACCGTCATTGATCGCACGCAGCTCTCCGGCCAGTCCCGAGAGTGCTCTGCCCGCCTCGGCGATCTCGGCGCCGGAGAGCTCGGTGGAGAGCGTCGAAAGCCGCTCCTTCAGCCCCTCGAACAGGCTCAGGCCTTCGCCGAGCTGGCTGCCGGCCCTCGCGAAGGTGACGTCGATCTCGCGGGCACTGCCTTCCAGTGCCTGGACCAGCCGCGCCAGACCCGGATCACCGCTGGCCATCACAACCCCACCGATGCCCTTGTCGACTTCAAACGCCGCGCGCATTCCCGCCCCCTAACGCCGACGTCGCCTGCGGCCACGCCATGATCTCCTGCGGCACGCGCGAGAGCTTGACGATCCGCTCGGCCGAGCCGAGATCGATCGCCTCCTTCGGCATGCCGAAGACGACGCAGCTGTCTGCGTCCTGCGCCAGCGTGCGTGCGCCCGCCTTGCGCATTTCGAGCAGCCCGCGCGCACCGTCGTCGCCCATGCCGGTCATGATGATGCCCATGGCATTGGCTCCGGCATATTGCGCCGCTGAGCGGAACAGCACGTCGACCGAGGGCCGGTGGCGAGAGACATGCGGCCCGTCCTTGATCGCGACGCGGTACTGCTGGCCGACACGCTGCAGCAGCATGTGGCGGTTGCCAGGCGCGATCAGGACGTGGCCGGTGGTGACCTCGTCTCCGTCCTCCGCCTCCTTGATCTCCATGGCGCAGATGCCGTTCAGCCGCCGCGCGAAGGCCAGGGTGAACTTTTCCGGCATGTGCTGGACGATGGCGATGCCAGGGCAGTTCGCCGGCAGCTGCTCAAGGACCTCGCGCAGGGTTTCGGTTCCGCCTGTCGAGATGCCGATGCAGACGATCTTGTCCGTGTCATGCCGGACGCGCCCTAGCACCGGCGGCGGCAGGATCGCGTCGGCCGTCAGCTTCTTCTCGATTGGCATGCGCGGTTCGCGCGGCCGCAGCTTCGCCTGCGAGGCGGCACGGACGGCATGACGAAGCCGGTCGGCCGTCTCCATCAGCGCGGCGCGCGTATCGATGCGCGGCTTGGGCAGGACATCGACGGCGCCGGCCTCCAGCGCGTCGAACAGCGCCCGCGATCCCGCCTCGGTCAGGGTCGAGCAGATGATGACGGGGATCGGCCGCTGCGCCATGATCTTGCGCAGGAAGGTGAGCCCGTCCATGCCGGGCATCTCGATGTCGAGGATCATGACATCGGGGACTTCGCTCTGCAGGCGGCGCGCGGCGGCGAAGGCATCGGCCGCCGTGCCCATGATCTCGATGCCCGGATCCTCCCCGAGGATCGAACTGAGGACCTGCCGCACCGAGGCGGAATCGTCGACGATGAGCACGCGGATGGGCTTGCGGGTCATGCTGCCGACCTCCCGTTCACCGCCAGTCCAGCCTGGTAGATCGTGGGCGCGACGGAACGCAGCCGGTCGACGCCGCTGCCGGCCATCGATTCCGAATGACCGAGCATCAGATACCCTCCCGGCCGCAGATGCGAGGCGAGCCGCGACAGCACCTCCTGCTGCGTCGCCCTGTCGAAATAGATCAGCACATTACGGCAAAAGATCACGTCGACGTCGCGGTCGAATGGATAGGATTCATCCATCAGGTTCAGCCGTTCGAAATGGACCTGCCGGCGCAGTTCAGGCGTGACGCGGACGAGATCGTCGCGCGGATCCTTGGAGCGCATCAGATAGCGCTGCTGCATCGGCGACGGCACGGGCTCGACGAAGGCGCGCGGATAGATCGCGGAGCGGGCCTCGCGCAGCACCTCCGTCGAGATATCCGTACCCAGGATCGAGAAGCGCGCGACCTTTCCGGCCGCAACCATGTCCTGCAGCACCATCGCGGCGGTATAGGCCTCGGCTCCGGTCGAGGCGGCGGCGCTCCAGACTTTCAGGTTCGGCGGACGTCCGCCATGGCGTTGCGTCAACTGCTGCACGGCGACGTCACGCAGGAACTCGAAATGGCTCGGCTCACGGAAAAAGTCGGTCTTGTTGGTGGTGACGCAGTCGATCAGGTGGATCAGTTCGTCGTCGAGCCCGTCCCGGTCGAACAGGTGCACGCCATAGGCCTGGAGTCCCGAGAGGCCGAGCGCGCGCACGCGCTTGCGCAGCCGGCCCTCCACCATGGTCCGCTTGGCCGGCGGCAGCTTGATGCCGACGCGCGACTCGATGACCTTCGAGATCGCGGTGAAATGCTTGTCGGCCAGGTGGTCGTAGGTCTCGGCAACTTTCTGCGTCATCGGCTCAAGCCGCCTTCTCTGGCGCGACCGCGGCGAGCATCGGCAAATCGTCCGATTCCATCAGACGTTCGAGATCGAACACGACGATGAACGCCTCGCCCTTGCGGCCGATGCCGGCGATGTAGTTCGACTGCCAGCGGCCGCCGACATCGGGAGCGGCCTCGGTGTGGTCGTCGTCCAGGCCGGTGACCTCGAAGACGCGGTCGGCGACGAAGCCGACGCCCAGCGTGCGACCCTTGACCGGCACGTCGAGGATGATGATGCGGGTGGCGTCGGTCGGCTCGGCGCGGACCAGGCCGAGCTTGGTGCGCAGATCCACGATCGGGTAGCCGGCGCCGCGGACATCGATCATGCCGAGCAGGAAATTCGGCGCATGCGGCAGCTTGGAGATCGGCCGCATGTCGAGGATCTCCCGGACATTGCGGATGTCGATGCCGAACAGCTCCTGGTCGATGCCGAGCGTCAGATATTGGGCGGTATCAGCCATGATGACCTCGCGGGATGCGTTGAAGAGCGGCGAGCGAAAAGCCTGGACCGGGCGGTCCGGCCCCACCGGGAGGCGTGGCCGGACGCATCGGGTCAGTTGCGGTGGAAGGCAGCGTCGTCGCCGTCCTCAGCCCCGGCCATGTCGAAGGTGAAGCCGCCGCTGGCCGCCTTCCTGGCAGGGCGGGCAGGCGCCTTCTTCGGCTGGACGACCGCGGCCATGCTGGCGGCCTTGCCGCGCAGCTGCTTGACTGCGATGTCGACGACCGCGGGCCGGACCGTCGCTCCATTTTCGAGACGGAAGAAGGCGATGGTTGTCTGGAGCTGCTCGGCCTGTGCGGCGAGTTCCTCGGAGGTGGCCGAGACCTGCTCGGAGGCGGCCGCGTTCTGCTGGGTGACCTTGTCGAGCTGCTGGATCGCCTGGTTGATCTGGCTCGAACCGACATCCTGCTCGCGGCAGGCCGCCGTGATCTCCTCGACCAGCTCCGCCGTCTTCTTGATGTCGGGCACCAGCTTGGCCAGCATCGAGCCGGCCTCCTGCGCCACCTTCACCGTGTCGACCGAGAGCGTGCCGATCTCGGCAGCCGCCGCCTGGCTGCGTTCGGCGAGCTTGCGCACCTCCGAGGCCACCACCGCGAAGCCCTTGCCGTGCTCGCCGGCCCGCGCCGCTTCCACCGCCGCGTTCAGCGCCAGCAGATCGGTCTGGCGGGCGATCTCCTGGACGATGTTGATCTTGGCCGCGATCGTCTGCATCGCCTCGACAGCCTTGCCGACCGCGATGCCCGAAGCCTCCGCATCCTTGGCCGACTGGCCGGCCATCTTCTCCGTGGTCGCGGCGTTCTCGGCGTTCTGCTTCACATTCGCCGCCATCTCCTCCATCGAGGACGAGGCCTCCTCCGTCGACGAGGCCTGCTCGGTCGAGCCCTGAGACAGCTGCTCGGCACTCGCCGACAGCTCCTGCGAACCAGACGACACGTTCTCCGCTGCCTGGATGGCCTGGGTGACGATGGTGCGCAGCTTCTCCAGCATGTTCTCCAGCGCGATGCCGAGCGTGTCCTTGTCGGAGAGGCGCCTGGCCTCGACCGTCAGGTCGCCATTGGCGATCGCGTCGGCCACCGCAGCGGTGGCGTTGAGATTGGCGGTCATGGTGTTGAGCGAGGTGACGAGATCGCCGATCTCGTCATTGTTCTTGACCGCGATGGTCTGGCTCAGGTCGCCGATGGCGACCGCATTGGCGAGACCGACGGCGCTGGCGAGCCCACGGCTGATGCTGAGCGCGATCCAGGTCGCGGCAACGACGGCGATCAGGAGTGACAGCCCAAGGATGCCGAGCAGCAACTGCTTGGCGAAGGCAGAGGCTTCCGCGGCGATGGCGGCGGCCTGCTCTGCGGCCTTCTCAACGTAATGGGCGTAGTCTTCCAGCGTCTTCGTCAGATCGGAAGCCGCATCGCGACCCGCTGTCATCGAGGAGGTTGTGGCCTTGACGGTGCCGGCCTCGGCCGCGATCGCGACCGTGCGCAGCACAGAAACGATTCCCTTGTCGAAAGCCGCGATCATCGCATCAGTGGGAATGTCAAAGCCGGCCAGTTCGGCAGCCGACTTGGCCAAGCGGGCGCGAACCTGTGTGGCCTGCTGCCGGACATCGGCGTTCAGCTTCTCGACCTCAGCGACGCTCGCGATGTTGAAGGACAGTGCAGCGGTCCTGGTCATGCGAATCCATTCCAGGCGGGCCTCCTGAAAGCCGAGCGCCGCACGCAGCATCTCGGGCGAGGCCCCCGGCCGGCCCACCTGCGCAATCACCGGATTGGTCGTGGCGGTGACGGACTGGATGAGCGGAATTGTCTCGCTCAACCAGGCCTGGGTGGCGCGGTTGTTGGAGTTGAGCTTGGCGAAGGCCAGGGTCTCGTCCTGGACACTCGCGAAACGGGTGGCCTTGGCGACGATGTCGGCGACGCGGCGCTTGCCTTCCTCGTCGGCGATGCGGGCGAGATCGTCCTTGCGCTTCATCGCGCCCTGGCGAAGGTCAACGGCATTGGCGACGAAGCCAGCGATGTCCTTGTCGTCGGAGGACATCACGGCGTTCTTTTCGGCCCGTACCGAGTTGCTGATCGCCTCGGCGATATCCCCGAGCGCGTTCAGCCGCTGAGTCCAGGTGACCAGCTCATGCTGTGTCTCCGTCATGTTCGACAATTTGACGTAAGCCAGTCCCCCCGCAGCCATGGAGAGGGCGATGACGACACCGAAGGTCGCGGCCAGTTTGGCCTTGATGGTCAGACGCATGACGAGAACTCACAACGGTTGATGGGACATTCCGAAAGGGTAGGCCCGGCATTTCGAATGGGAGCCACCGCCCTCGGGCGGCGGCTCGTTTCATGGGTCAGGAGGCGCGGCGGAACTGGGCGTCGTGCTCGTCTTGCGTCTCGTCCAGATCGAAGGCGAAGCCCCCGGACTTGCCCTTGGCCGAGCGAGCCGGCGCTCCTCTGGACGTCTTGGGCGCAGCCGCGACCTTCATCTGTGCCACCTTGGCCTTGAGTTTGCCGACCGCCTGATTGACCCCGGCATCGGCCGCGTCGATCCGGAAGAAGGCGATGGTTGTCTGGAGCTGCTCGGCCTGTGCGGCGAGTTCCTCGGAGGTGGCCGAGACCTGCTCGGAGGCGGCCGCGTTCTGCTGGGTGACCTTGTCGAGCTGCTGGATCGCCTGGTTGATCTGGCTCGAACCGACATCCTGCTCGCGGCAGGCCGCCGTGATCTCCTCGACCAGCTCCGCCGTCTTCTTGATGTCGGGCACCAGCTTGGCCAGCATCGAGCCTGCCTCCTGCGCCACCTTCACCGTGTCGACCGAGAGCGTGCCGATCTCGGCAGCCGCCGCCTGGCTGCGCTCGGCGAGCTTTCGCACCTCCGAGGCCACCACCGCGAAGCCCTTGCCATGCTCGCCGGCACGCGCCGCCTCGACCGCCGCGTTCAGCGCCAGGAGGTCGGTCTGGCGGGCGATCTCCTGCACGATGTTGATCTTGGCCGCGATCGTCTGCATCGCCTCGACCGCCTTGCCGACCGCGATGCCCGAAGCCTCCGCATCCTTGGCCGACTGGCCGGCCATCTTCTCGGTCGTCGCCGCGTTCTCGGCGTTCTGCTTCACATTCGCCGCCATCTCCTCCATCGACGAGGAAGCCTCCTCGGTCGACGAGGCCTGCTCGGTCGAGCCCTGCGACAGCTGCTCGGCACTCGCAGACAACTCCTGCGAACCAGACGACACGTTCTCCGCAGCCTGGATAGCGTCACCAACGACCTGGCGGAGCTTTTCGACGGTGCCATTCAGCGCCGTCATCAGATCGCCGACCTCGTCATTGGTGCTGGGCGTGACCGTGCGGGTCAGGTCGCCGGCCGCGACGGCGTTGGCCAGGGATACCGCGCCGGAGAGACCGCGGCTGATGCTGATGGCGATCCACGCCGCGGCGATAAGGGCGATCAGCAGGGAGGCAGCAACGGTGCCGATCAGCAGTGAGCGGGCCAGTGCGGCTTCCTGACGGGCACTCTCCGCAAAGGAATCCATCTGCGTGACCGTCAGCTTCTGGTAGTTCTCGAGAGCTTCGATCGTTTCGTTGAACGCCGCCCGGCCTTCACCGTTGGCGATGCTCGTGGCCTTGGCGTTGCTGGCTTCTCTCATGAGCGGCGCAGCCTGATCGACGGCCTTCAGATAGCGGTCGAGTTCACCGACCATCGCGCCGGCGGGAACACCAACCGAAGCAAGCTTGTCCTTCAGCTCGTTTCCGATGAGCTTGATCGAACGGGATGCAGCGGCGATGTCCTGAAAGGCCGTGTCGGCCTCTGCAGCAATAGCCGCATCGAGCCCTGCGGGCATCGCCTGTGCAATACGCAGCATCTCAATCTTGAGATTCTGCAGGCTTGCGTTCGCCAGCTGCGCCTCGGCGCCGCTCAATCGGGCAATTTCAGCCGTGGCGCCGTCAAAGATGGTCGAAAGGGCCTTGGAAGCCGGCAGGGCGCCCAATTTCCAGAGTTCTGAAGCGCGATGGCCGGAGCCCTCGATCAACAGCTTGGCGACCTGATCGTCAAGATCTGCAGCCTTGCTCAACTTGACTGCTACGGTATCGAGGAAACGCTTGTCTTGCTCGCTGGCGACCGCATACAGTTCGTCGCGCAGCTTGGCGACGGTCTGACGGCGCGTAACCATCGCGCGCTGGTTATCGACAAGCTCCTTTTCGGTCGTGGCAAGGCGCATGCGGGTCAGCGCCCGCTGAGATCCCTGCAGTGCATCGGTCGCGTCGGAGGCCTTGCGTGTCCGCAGGGATTGCTCGACCAGGCGCTCCTGTGTTTCCGTCATCGAATTCAATCGCGTATAGCCGATTCCGCCCGTGAGCATCGTCAGGGCGATGATGACGCCGAACGTCGAACCCAATTTGGCCTTGATCGAAAAGCGCATCGTAAGCCCCCACATGGAGAAAAATGCTCAGCCCAGGATGCGGGCCATGTCGGGAACGATGACGAATTCGTCGTTCCACTTGGTGATGAAGCGGATGAAGTCCGGCCGCCAATGGCTGCCGAGGCGCGGCGTCTGCTGGGCGTGTTTCGTCGAGACTTCGGTCACCTCGTAGACCTTGTCGGCAAGCAGCCCGAGCGTGACCGGGTCGCCGTCGATCTCGACCTCGACGACGACGATGCGGGTGTCGGGCGTCTGGGCCGCCCTGGCCATGCCGAAGCGGATGCGCAGATCGGCGAGCGGTATGACGTTGCCGCGCACATTGATCAGCGCGGGCAGGAAGGAGCGGGCGCCGGCGACGCGCGTCACCGGAACGGGATCGATGATCTCGCGGACCATGTCGGTCTCGATAGCGAAGATCTCGTTGCCCAGGCCGACCATCAGCACCTGCAGGCGGGTCTCGATCACCGGCGGCGCGCCCCTGGCAGCCTCTTGGATCTGGAGCTGGTTCATCACGCTGCCTCCGGCGTTCTGTCGCTCTCGGCCCGGGCCTGGCCGAGCGTCACGAGCTGGGCGACATCCATGATCAGCGCCGCCGAGCCATCGCCGAGGATGGTCGCGCCGGAGAACATGGTGACGTCGGAGTGGAGCTTGGACAGCGACTTGATCACCGTCTGGTGGCTGCCGATGATCTGGTCGACGACGAGGCCGACGCGGGTGTCGCCGATCGAGGTGACGATCACCTTCTGGTGGGGATCGGGCTGCCCCTCGGCATCGAAGACGTCGCGCAGGCGCAGGAACGGCACGAGTTCGCCGCGGACGTTGAGGAAGCTGCGACCCTTGGCGCGAGCCTCCGCTTCCGCCGTCAGCTCGATGCATTCCTCGACCGCCGAGAGCGGGATGATGTAGCGGCCCTCGCCGACCCGGATCAGCAGGCCGTCGATGATCGCGAGCGTCAGCGGCAGGCGTAGCGTCACCGAGGAGCCATGGCCGGGGATCGTGGTCAGGTCGATGGTGCCGCGCATCGCCTCGATGGTGCGCTTGACCACGTCCATGCCGACGCCGCGACCCGACAGGGCCGAGATGGTCTTGGCCGTCGAAAAGCCTGGATGGAACAGGAACTGGTGGATCTCGTGCTCGCTCAGGCTTGCGCCCGGCTGGATCAGGCCGTTCTCCTCGGCCTTGGCGCGGATGCGGGCGGTGTCGAGCCCGGCGCCGTCATCCTGCACGGTGACCAGCACCTGGGCGCCGACATAGCGGGCGGCGAGCTCGATGCGGCCGGTGCCCGACTTGTTCGTCTGGCTGCGCTGTTCGGCGCTTTCGATGCCGTGGTCGATGGCGTTGCGGATCAGATGGACCAGCGGATCGGCCAGGCGCTCGATCATGGTCTTGTCCATCTCGGTGTCCTCGCCGACCGTGACGAAGTCGACCGGCTTGCCGAGATCGCGCGAGAGATCGTGGACGAGGCGACGGAAGCGGCCGAAGAGCGAGCCCATCGGCACCATGCGCACGCCCATGGTCGAGTCGCGCAGGCCCGACGCCAGGCGCTCGATTTCCTCGGCGATCGCCTTGATCGCGAGATCGGTGCCGGAATGGGCGATCTGGCTGAGACGGGCCTGGGCGATGACGAGTTCGCCGACCCGGTCCATCAGCTCATCCAGGCGCTCGGCCTGGACCCGGACGGTGGAGGTCTTGTCGTCGGCGCGACGGTTGAACTCGGCCTTCTCGGCCGCGGGCGCAGCAGCAGCCGGGAGCGGAGCGGCGGCTCGCGGCGGGGATGCGACGGCGGCGAGTTCCGGCACGTCGTCGGGCATCGACATGTCCAGCGCCGGGAAGAGGCCCGCGGCCGGCGCATCGAGCGCGGTGATGACGAGCTTCATCTCGTCGCGGACGAACATGAAGACGTCCTCGATCTCGTCCTTCGAGCAGGCGCTCTGCAGCGTCACCGTCCAGGCGATCAGGCAGCTTTCCGGATCGAGCGCGTCGAGCTCCGGCACCTTTTCCAGATCGGCCTCGACGACGCAGGGGCCGAGCGCCCGCAGATCGTCGAGCAGCACCAGCGGATTGGTGCCGTTGCGCAGGATGTCCGGCTCAAAGGCGATCTCGATCTGCCAACCGGCCTGGGCCGGTTCGGCCGGCGCAGCCACCGCGGCAGTGTCCGCCGCTTCGGTCGGCGCGACGCCATGCGATGCACTCGGGCCGCCGCCAATCAGGCGCTGCAGTTCCTCGACGATCGCCTCGCCGATGATCGGATCGGTGGAATCGGGATCGTCGATCAGCGTGCGGATATAGTCGCGGGCCGAGAGCGAGACCGTGACGATGTCGTGGTTCGCATCGATCTTGCCCTTGCGGATCAGGTCGAAGGCCGTCTCGAAATCATGGGTGAAGGCCGCGACCTTGTCGAAGCCGAACATCGCGCCCGAGCCCTTGATCGTGTGCAGCGCCCGGAAGGCGGCGTCGATCAGGTCCCGGTCCTGCGGGGTCTGGCCGAGGTCGAGCAGCACCGTCTCAAGCGAATCGAGCAGCTCGGCAGCTTCCTGGCGGAAGGTTTCTGCGGGATCGAGTTCCATCAGGTCCTCACCAGCTTTGCGACCACGGCGAGCAACTGCTCGGGCTTGAACGGCTTGGTGATCCAGCCCGTCGCGCCGGCGGCCTTGGCCTCCTGCTTGACGGCGTCGTCGGATTCCGTGGTGAGGAAGACGATCGGCACGCCCATGAAGGCCGGCAGCGCGCGCAGGGCCTTGATCATCTGCATGCCGTTCATCACCGGCATGTTGAGGTCGGTGATGACGAGATCGAAGCTTTGCGCCCTGGCCTTGGCGAGGCCTTCCGAGCCGTCGCCGGCCTCGACGACGTTGTGACCGGCCGGCCCGAGCACGAGCTTGATCATCTGCCGGACGCTCGGCGAATCATCGACGGTGAGAATGCTGGCCATGGTCAATTCCTGGATGGGTCGGCGTGCCGCATGCCGGGCAACGGCACCCCGGCGCGCTCGAAGGCGGAGCGGACGCTCTCCGTTTCCGCCAGAATCGCGAAAGGCAGGCCGTGCGCAGCGAAGGTCTTCTCCGCGCTGACCATCATCTGGACGAATGTGATGTCGGCCTGCTCGACGGCAGCACAGTCGATCTCGACGCCGGAGCCCGAATTAACCAAGCCAACGAGCGAAGTCGCCGTCGATCTTGAATTACGTATGGTAATATCGGATCCTAACTCGATCCGAACCACACTCCCGGCGCCTTTTTTGCTCATGCCGAACACACCAATTCTGAGATATGACCAATATTCACAATATGGTCACTGCGATTTATAAGCTTATTCACTTATAATTCACTTAACGAACCAACCGATTATCTTGATGTGTTGTTGACTATCATGCGCGCCTGGAGTCGGGCTTGCGCCGCCCGAGTCAGTCCGGCCGCCGATGTCAGCACTTCGCTAACCATGCCGCGCCGATGCCGTTATTGGTTGGTCGTGCCGCAGGAACGGCGCTCGCTCAGCGGGTATGGCGGGTCTGCGAGGGCCGTTCGCCGAAGGTCCGGCGGTAGTCGAGCGCGAAATGCCCGCGGTTGACGAAGCCCCAATGCCGCGCGATCTCCTCGATCGAGCGGGTCGAGAGCGGGTCGAGCAGTTCCGCCCTGACGCCGGCAAGCCTCGCCTGCTTGAGGTAGTCGTGCGGGGACATCTGCTTGTGGCGACGAAAGCCTTCCTGCAGCGAGCGCAGGCCGATGCCGATGGCCTCGGTGACATCCTGGACCGTCAGCGGGCCGGAGGTATGCGCGTCGATGAATTCGATCGCCCGCCGGATCAGCCACGGCGCCGGCGCCGGGGCCTGCCGTTCGAACCAGGACGAATAGGGGTGTGGGAAGGTTTCCAGGATCAGCATGATCAGGGCATCTCGCAGCCGCCGCGCCGCATGCGGCGCGCTCGCGAGCGGGGCGTCGCCTCGGAAGCCCGCCGCGATGGCCGCCATGATGCCCGCCAGCGTCGCCCCGGTGGCGGTGTGGACATCGAACGGCACAGCGAAATCCAGCCGCTTCGTCACAGGGCGCTCGAAGGCGGATTGCAGTGTCCGCGCGACCTCCTCGCCATGCAGCGTGAAGGTCGAATGCACGCTGCCCTCGGCATATTCTCCGCTTTCGGCCAAGGCCGTGTTGAGGATCAGGCCCTGGCCCGGCACGGCGGCGAGCGTTTCGCGGCCGACCGAATAGAGCGTGCCGCCGGCGGCGACGATGCGGATGGTCAGGTTGTCATGCGGCGTGCCGCGCCGCAGCCGCATGCCGCCGGGATATTCGGCCTCGACGAGGTTCGCCGAGGCGAGGCTGCGCCCGGTCAGGCGTGCCTCGAAGCCATCGGGACGCAAGGGCTCGAGCACGAGGTCGCGGCGCAGCAGGCCGATCAGCCAAGCCTGCGTCTCGCCGACATCCCGGCTGACGAAATCATGGCGGTCATCGTCCGGGCCGGGCTCGCCCGAGATGGAGCCCGCCTTGCGCGACTCGGAGGGCGTCGGCCTCTTCATTTCGCCATCTGAGGCCGGGCGGCCTGCCCGATCAAGAGGCCGTCGCGTGCCGCCAGTCAGGCGCCGACATATTTGAAATGGGCGCCGACGCTGCGATAGGACGCTTCGAGGACATCGACGCCGCCAGCCAGCCGTAGCGTTTCAGCCACGGCGAGACCCAGTTCGACGGCTTCGCTGCCGGGGCGGTCGAGGCTGGCGGTGATGCGCTTGCCGCCATCATAAGAGGTGATCTGCGCGTGAAGGTGGAGCCGGTCGTCGCGCCAGGTCGCGCTGGCGCCCACGGGCAGGCTGCAGCCGGCCCCGAGCGCGTGCAGCATCGCGCGCTCGCCATCGACCTCGGCGCGTGCCTTCGGGTTCTCGATGTCCTTGAGGATGGCGAGAATCGCGGTATCGGCGGCGCGGGCCTGGACACCGAGCGCGCCCTGTCCGATCGCATAGGGGAACAGCACGGGGTCGAGCAGTTCCGAGGTCGCGCCCTCAAGTCCGAGGCGCTGCAGCCCGGCCTGCGCCAGTATCACCGCATCGAGCCCGTCATCGCCGTTGATCTTAGCCAGGCGCGGCCCGACATTGCCGCGAATCGGCACGATCTCGACATCGGGCCGCAGGCTGAGCATCTGCGAACGCCGGCGCAGCGAGCCGGTGCCGACGCGGGCGCCCTGCCGCAAATCCGCAAGCGTCGCGCCGCAGAGCACGTCGCGCGGATCGACGCGCTCTGGCACGGCCGCCAGCACGAGGCCCTCGCGCAGGGTCGTCGGCAAATCCTTCAGCGAGTGGACGACGATATCGACCTCGCCCGAGACGAGCTGTTCCTCGTGCTCGGTCGAGAACACGCCGATGATGCCGAACTGGTGGAATTCGGAGACGCGGTCCTTGTCGGCGATCGTCTTGATCGGATGCAGCGAGAACTCGGTCTCGGGATGCTTCACCTTGATCAGCCCGGTAATGTAGTTGGTCTGCGCGATCGCCAGCGGGCTGCGGCGCGTGCCGATTTTCAGGAGCATGGAAGAACTACCTAGCGTGGAGGCCGTGCCAGCCTCCGTCATTGGAACCGGTCTATATCAGCGGATCGCCATCGCCGCGAGTGCGGCGTACCACCACCCCGGCCGAACGCCTTGGCATGGATCAAAGACGAGACCCGAAGCCGGAATGAACCAACGCCGTCCCGCGCGATTGAGCGACAGGCGAGCATGGAGGAACGGATATGGAGTGCAGCAGCGCCGACAGGTCGCGGGCCGCCGCCGCCGCCGAAGCGGAAACGGTGGTCGATTTCTGGCGCGATGCCGGGCCGGAGCGCTGGTTCACGAAGGATGCCGCCTTCGACATCCTGTTCCGCGAGCGCTTCATGCAGCTTCATTTCGCGGCGGCGCGGCGGGAGCTCGACCATTGGTCCGGCACGGCGCAAGGGTCGCTTGCGCTCGCAATCCTGCTCGACCAGTTTCCGCGCAACAGCTTCCGCGACACGGCGCATATGTACGCCACCGATCCGCTGGCGCGGCTTTTCGCGGGACGGGCGCATGAGTCCGGCCATGGCGAGGCCATCGCGGCGGAGCTGCGGCTGTTCCTGCATCTGCCCTTCTGCCATTCCGAGGATCTCGCGGACCAGGATCTCTCGGTGCAGCTCAGCACCCCGCTGGGTGGGGATGCTCGGGAGTATGCCGAGGGCCATCGCGAGATCATTCGGCGCTTCGGCCGCTTCCCACATCGCAACGCCCTGCTCGGACGCGAGACCACGCCGGAGGAGCAGGCCTTTCTCAGCGAGGGCGGCTTTCCCGGCTGAAGTTCAGCGCTCCGGAAGCGCCACGGGCGCCACACCCGCCTCCAACGCCGCGTCGCTGTCGTCCTTGAGGTCGACGCCGGTGAGCGCGCGACGCAAGCCCTGGTCGATCAACCAGGCGAGCTTGAAGGCGGCATCCCCGAAACTCAACCCGCCGGGGCGGATGTTCGAGATGCAGTTACGCACGGCGTCGGTCAGTCCGCGCCGCGGGCCGAAGGTGAGATAGGCGCCGAGCGAATCCGGCGAGGACAGGCCAGGCCGCTCGCCGATCAGCACCGCCACCATCCGCGCGCCCAGCGCGAGGCCCGCTTCGTCGCCGAGCGCGACGCGGGCCTGAGCCGCGATGACGACAGGCGCCAGCGTCAGTTTCTGGCGTTGCAGGATAGGCAGCAGCGCGGCGATGAACGGCACGGCGTTCTGATGCACGGCGGTCGAGGACAGTCCGTCGGCGACGACGATGGCGAGGTCAAACATCCCCCGTCGCGGCGCCAGCGCGGCCTCGCTCTCCGGCGACAGGCTGCGGCCAAGATCGGGCCTTCGCAGATAATCCTCGCGCGAGCGGGCGGCGCTTTGCGCCATCAGCGTCTCAAGACCGAGCGCCGCGCATTCAGCAGCGACCTCCTCTGGACGGAAAGGTGCATGCACCGCGTCGCGCGCCTGGGCATGGGCAAGCCCGAAGCGCAGCACCTCGCGCATCGGCAGCGAGGCGCCGGTGCGGCCAAGCGCGATCCGCGCCGGGGTCAACCGGGCGAGGTCGGCGAAGCGCGTCGCGGACCGGGGCGGCTCGTCAGGCTCGCTCATGCGGCGCGGTCCTGCATCGCGGTGAGCAGCGCCTGCCCGCCCTGCCCCGCGCTCAGCCGCCCAGTGGGGTCGATGATGTCCATCCGCCGCAGCCAGTCCTCGAACTCGGGCGCGCGCCTCAGTCCGAGAACCTCGCGGATGTAGAGCTGGTCGTGGAAGGAGGTCGACTGGTAGTTCAGCATGATGTCGTCGGCGCCGGGCACCCCCATGATGAAGTTGACGCCGGCCGTGCCCAGCAGGGTCAGCAGCGTGTCCATGTCGTCCTGATCGGCCTCGGCATGGTTGGTGTAGCAGATGTCGCAGCCCATCGGCACGCCGAGCAGTTTGCCGCAGAAATGGTCCTCCAGCCCGGCCCGGATGATCTGCTTGCCGTCATAGAGATATTCCGGGCCGATGAAGCCGACGACGGTGTTGACCAGCAGCGGCTGATAGGCCCGGCAGACGGCATAGGCGCGGGCTTCCAGCGTCTGCTGGTCGACACCGTGATGGGCATTGGCCGAGAGCGCCGCGCCCTGCCCGGTCTCGAAATACATGACGTTGTCGCCGACCGTGCCGCGCTTCTGCGAACGGCCGGCCTCCAGCCCCTCCTGCAGCAGCGCCAGCGTCACGCCGAAGGAGGCATTGGCGGCTTGCGTGCCGGCGACCGACTGGAAGACCAGATCGACCGGCGCGCCCTGCTCGATCAGCGCGATCGAGGAGGTGACGTGGGTCAGGATGCAGGCCTGGGTCGGGATGTCGAAGCGCGCGATGACGCCGTCGAGCAAGCGCAAAAGCTCGCCGATCCGGGCCGTGCTGTCGGAGGCCGGGTTGATGCCGATGACGGCATCGCCGCAGCCATAGCTGAGGCCGTCGATGGTCGAGGCGAGGATGCCGGCGGCATCGTCGGTCGGATGATTGGGCTGGATGCGCACGGCCAGCCGGCCGGGCAGACCGAGCGTGTTACGGAAGCGCGTGACGACGCTGCATTTGCGCGCGACGAGGATCAGATCCTGGTTGCGCATCAGCTTGGAGACGGCAGCCGCCATCTCCGGCGTGATGCCGGGCGCGAGCCGGGCGAGCGCGTCGGTCGTCGCGGCCTCCGAGCAGAGCCAGTCGCGGAATTCGCCGACCGTCAGCGTGGCAACCGGCGCAAAGGCTGCCGCATCGTGGCTGTCGACGATCAGGCGGGTGACCTCGTCGATTTCGTAGGGAACCAGCGCCTCGTGCAGGAAGGTCCGCAGCGGCAGATCGGCCAGCGCGATCCGGGCCGCCATCATCTCCTCCATGCTGCCGGCCGCCAGACCCGCCAGCACGTCGCCCGAGCGCAGCGGCGTCGCCTTCGCCATCAGCTCCCTGAGATCGGCGAAGGCATAAGACTGCCTGCCGACCGCGACGCGATACCCCATCAACCGTCTCCCGGACGCGGCCAAGAGGCCCCGACGCCATATCAACCGCTCACCACGACCCTAGCAAGGCGCGGGCCGAGACCGGGCGCTGCGGCACATCCGCATTGCGAGCGCGCACGCATTGCCCCGCCGCCCCATGCACCGTATCCCTCGCCTGACGAGAGCGGGGCGACACCCGCCATCGCGAGCAGGAAACGCCATGGCCGATCGAGATGATGCCGGACGCCGCACGGTCGGCACTTACGATTATGTCGTGATCGGCGCCGGCTCGGCCGGCTGCGTGCTCGCCAACCGGCTCTCGCGCAATCCCAAGACACGGGTGCTCGTGCTGGAGGCAGGCGGGCGGGACGACTGGATCTGGTTCCACATCCCCGTCGGCTATCTCTTCGCCATCGGCAATCCGCGCGCCGACTGGCTGTTCAAGACCGAGCCGCAGGCAGGGCTGGGTGGCCGTGCCCTGGCCTATCCGCGCGGCAAGGTGCTCGGCGGATCGTCCGCGATCAACGCCATGGTCTATATGCGCGGGCAGGCCGCCGATTACGATGGCTGGCGCCAGCTCGGGCTTTCCGGATGGGGCTGGGACGATGTGCTGCCCTATTTCCTGGCGCATGAAGACCATGCCGGCCCGGGCACAGGCGGCATGCACAAATCCGGCGGGGAATGGCGCGTCGAGCACCCACGCGTGCGCTGGGCCATTCTCGATGCGATCCGCGAGGCGGCGGCAGCAGCGGGCATCGCCAAGATCGACGATTTCAACACCGGCGACAACGAGGGCTCGTCCTATTTCCAGGTGAACCAGCGTCGCGGACGGCGGCTCAGCAGCTTCAATGCCTTCATGCGGCCGGTGCTGGACGACCGCGAGAGCAATCTCCGGCTCGAAATAGGTGTGCTGGTTGAGCGCGTCGTGATCGAGGAGGGCCGGGTCACATCCGTCGAGTTCATCCATGGCGGCGAGAAACTGCGCGTCGAGGTGACCGGCGAGGTCGTGCTCAGCGCCGGCGCCATCGGCTCGCCCGCCTTGCTCGAACGCTCCGGCATCGGCGATGGCGCGCGCCTGCAGGGCCTCGGCATCGATACCGTCGCCGATCTGCCCGGCGTCGGCGAGAATTTGCAGGACCATCTGCAGATCCGGCCGGTCTACAAGGTCGAGGGCGTGCGCACGCTCAACAGCGACTATGCCAAGCTCTGGCGCCGGCCGTTGATGGCGCTGCAATATGCGGCGCTGCGCAGCGGGCCGCTGACCATGGCGCCCTCGCAGGTCGGCGCCTTCGCGAAGTCCTCGGCCGAATACGCCACGGCCAATCTGCAATATCATTTCCAGCCGCTTTCGCTGGATTCATGGGGCTCCGGCCTGCATCCCTTCGACGCCTTCACCGCCAGCGTCTGCAATCTGCGCCCGACCAGCCGCGGCCATGTCCACATCAAGACGCCGCATGTCGATGACGCGCCGGCGATCTCGCCGAACTATCTCGACACGGAAGCCGACCGGCAGGTCGCGGTCGATGCCATGAAGCTGACCCGCCGGATCGTGGAGCAGGCGCCGCTTGCCCGCTTCCGGCCGCAGGAGCATCTGCCCGGCGCCGCTGCCGCGAGCGACGAGGACCTGCTTGCCGCTGCCGCGGCCTTGGGCACGACGATCTTCCACCCTGTCGGCACGGCCAAGATGGGCAGTGACAGCGACCCCCGCGCGGTGCTCGACGAACGGTTGCGGGTGCGCGGCATCCGGGGCCTGCGCGTGATCGATGCCTCCGCGATGCCGGCAATCACCTCGGGCAACACCGCCAACCCAACGATGATGATCGCCGAGAAGGGCGCGGCGATGATGATCGAGGATGCGCGGGCGGGGTGACAAGGGAACGCGAACGACGGGCGTTCCATGAAAAGGCGCAAAGCCCCATCATTCGTATGATGCGCGATCAGCCGATCAGGACAAGATCGCGGCTGGAACGACCCCCACGCAAGGACGAGCGATGACGGAGCCCCAGCCGCAGAACGACAAGCGTGGCCCGCTTGGCCGCGTCCTGTTCGCCATCCTGCGGACCATCCTGACCGTCCTGATCGTGATCGACGAGATCGCCCGGCCGCTCTATCGGCCGCTGATCGCCTGGGTCGCGTCGCTGGAAATCGTCGCGCGGATGGAGCGCTGGATCGCGCGACAGCCGCGCCTGGCAATCCTGGCCCTGCTCGCCGTGCCCTTCGCCGTCGCAGAGCCGCTGAAGCTGCTCGGCCTCGTGATGATGGCCGATGGTCGGGCCCGAAGCGGCCTGATCGTCTTCGGCTTCGCCCATCTGGTGAGCTTCCTGCTCGTCGAGCGCATCTACCATGCCGGGCACGAAAAGCTCCTGACCTATGGCTGGCTGGCCTGGGTCATGGGGCTGCTCACGAAGCTCCGCAGCCGCGTCATGGACTGGGTCCGCAGCAGCGCGGCCTATGCGATCGCGCTGCGCAGCCGCGACGCGGCACGGCAATGGTGGCGCGGATTGCGGGCGTGAATGAGCAGCAAGACTGCTCGGTTTCACCACAGCCCTCATCCTGAGGAGCCGCGTAGCGGCGTCTCGAAGGATGCTTCAGGAGGCTCCGGTGCAATCTGGAGCATCCTTCGAGACGCGGCCTTCGGCCGCTCCTCAGGATGAGGGCTGTGGGTAGCTAGGCTGTGCTTTAGACGACCTGATTGCGCAGGGCGCTCTCGCCGCGCGTCAGCCGGCCGAGGTTTTCGATCAGCAGGTCGACGACATTGCCCTCATAGGCGCGCGTCTCGCCGGCGCTGTGCGGGGTGACGATGACCTGCGGCATCGCCCAGAGCGGCGACGTCGCGGCCAGCGGCTCCTCGACGAAGGTGTCGAGGCCGGCGCCGGCGATGCGCCTTTCGCCGAGCGCTGCGATCAGCGCCTGCTCGTCGACGACCTTGCCACGCGCGACATTGATCAGGAGCGCGGTCGGCTTCATCGCGGCCAGCGCCTTCGCATCGATCAGGTTTTCCGTCTCGGGCGTCAGCGGGCAGGTCAGCGCGACGATGTCGGCCTGCGCCATAACCTCGTGCAACTGGTCGGGCCGCACGATCGCCTCGATGCCGGGCTGCGGCTCCGGACTGCGGCGCACGCCGATGACACGCAGGCCGAAGGCGGCCGCCAGCGTCGCCAGTCGCAGGCCGATGCGGCCGAGACCGACGATGACCAAGGTCTTGCCGGCAAGCTCGTCCTCGCGGCGGGCGCGGTCGCCGATCATCGGGCGCCAGGTCTTGGCCGTCTGGTTGTCGCGGGCGAGATGGATCTGGCGGGTCAGGCCCAGGATCAGCGCCATGGCGTGCTCGGAAACCGCCCGCTCATTGGCTCCCTGAGCGCTCGCAAGCCGGATGCCGGCGGTGGCGAAGGCCGCCTTGTCGTACTGGTCCGTGCCAGCGCTGACCGACTGGACGAAACGCAGCTTCGGGCTCGTCGCGATCAGTTCGTTGCGCCAGAGGCCCGAGACCACCACCACATCGGCCTCATGCGCGCGGGCTTTGAACTCGTCGAGCGAGCGCACCTCGAAGCTCTTCGCCGAGCGCCCCCGCGTCTGGAATTCAGCCTGTAGCTGATAGGCGGCATGGGCGAAGCAGATGGTCAGTTCGCTTTCGGGTGGCAGCGCGGGCATTCGATCGATTCCTCTCGAGGCAAGGCGTGTTCAGGCGAAAGTGAGCGGCAAACTAGCGGGCGGCTCGGGCTCTGTCCCGGCGTGTGGCGCATGCAAGACTTACGCTGAAACCGCGCGCGGCGCGAAGGACGCCAGCGCTGCCTCCAGCCTGCGCCAGGCTTCCGCGTCGCCGGGCAGGCCGAAGCGCAGCCATGTCGCATCGTTCTGGAAGCGGCGGACATAGAGGCCGTGGCGGCCGAGATGCGCAAAGAGCGCCGGCGCATCGGGCGTCGCCAGCAGGCGAAACAGCGCCGTGCCGCCGACGATCCGGCCAAGCGGCGAGAGCAGGGCATCGAGCCGGGTTGCATCGGCGGCGCGCGCCGCGCCGGCCGCCGCGAGCCATTCGGAGTCGGCCAGGGCCTGTGCCCCGATCTCCAGCGCCGGGCCGGCGACCGCCCAAGGACCCATCGCGGCGCGCAGCACGGCCATCGGGCCTTCCTCGCCGATCGCGAAGCCGAGCCTCACACCAGCCAGCCCGTAGGTCTTGCCGAAAGAGCGCAGCACGATCGTCGCAGGCGGCAGGGTTGGCAGCAGGCTGTTCTCCGGCGTGAAATCGGCAAAGGCCTCGTCGAGGATCAGCATGCCGCCGCGCATGGCGCAGCGCGCGGCGAGAGCGGCAAGGTCTGCGACCGGAAGACTGCGGCCATCGGGATTGTTCGGATTGACCACCACGACGCTAGCGGCGTCAGCCGTTTCGGCCGGCGTAGTCGCCTCGGTCACGTCAGCACCAACCTTGCGCCATGCCTGTGCGTGCTCGGCATAGGTCGGCCCCAGTACCGCGACCGGACCCGCATGGACCAGCGACGGCAGCACGCGCGGCAGCAGGTCGATCAGGATCTGCGTGCCCGGCGCGGCAACGATGTGGACGCCGGGAGGAACGCGATAGGCGGTTCGCGCCGCCGCGAGCAAGGCCGCCTCGCCGTCGGCGCCGGGCAGACGCTGCCACAGGCTTAACGGCAGCTCGGGAAGCGGATAGGGGATGGGATTGATCCCGGTGGAGAGATCGATCCAGGGTTGCGGCGCATCGGGAAACAGCGTCCGCGCCTGGGCGAGATCGCCGCCATGCCAGATGCCGTCCTCAGCCACGATCGCTCCCGTTCCGCATGAATCGTCCTGTCGCATGAACCCCGCCGAGACCCTGCTTCTGCTGCTCGCGGCGCTCCTCGTCGAAGCGGCGCTCGGCTATCCGGAGCGCTTGTATGCGCTGATCGGCCATCCCGTCACCTGGCTCGGCGCGCTGATCGCGCGGCTCGACCGTTGGCTGAACCGGGAGGATGCAGGGTTTGCTGCCCGCAAGGCGGCGGGGATCGCGGCGCTTCTTATCCTTCTGGCGGTGACGCTTGCTGTCGCGCTCGGTTTGACATGGCTCTGCCGGCCGCTCGGACCCGCCGGCCTGCTGCCGCTCGCGCTCTTTGCCTCGACCCTGCTGGCGCAGCGCAGCCTGCACGAGCATGTCGCTGCCGTCGCCGACGGGCTGGAGCGCGGCGGCCTCGTGGAGGGCCGAAAGGCCGTGTCGATGATCGTCGGGCGCAATCCCGACAGTCTCGACGAGGCCGGAGTGTCGCGCGCCGCGATCGAGAGCCTGTCGGAGAATTTCTCCGATGGCGTGGTCGCGCCGGCCTTCTGGCTCGGCGTCGCCGGTTTGCCGGGCATCGCGCTCTACAAGGCGATCAACACCGCCGATTCGATGATCGGCCACAAGACGCCGCGCCATCTCGCCTTCGGCTGGGCCTCGGCCCGGCTCGACGATCTCGTCAACCTGCCGGCCTCGCGGCTGACGGCGCTGCTGCTGATCGCCGCCGCAGCACTCGACCGTGAGGCCGATGCGGCCAACGCCTGGCGGGCGGTGCGCCGCGATGCGCGCCAGCACCGCTCGCCCAATGCCGGCTGGCCGGAAGCGGCGATGGCCGGCGCGCTGGGGTTACGCCTCGCAGGACCGCGCATCTATGGCGAGGTCGTGGTGGACGATGGCTGGATGGGCGATGGCCGCGCCGAGGCGACGGCCGCCGACATCCGCCGGGCGCTGCGGCTGTATCGTCGGGCCTGCGGGGTGCTGTGGGGGCTGGCGGCGGTGGGCGGGGCGGTTGCGCTCGTCTAGCCGTCATGCTCGGGCTTGACCCGAGCATCTCGTGCCGAGAGAGGCTTTGGCGCCCGTTCCGGGCTGAGATTCTCGGATCAAGCCCGAGAATGACGTGCTTCGCCTAGAACTCAATCCCCTCCTGCGCCTTCACGCCCGCCGCGAAATGGTGCTTCACCAGCGTCATCTCCGTCACGAGGTCGGCGGCTTCGATCAGCTCAGGCTTGGCGTTGCGGCCGGTGACGATGATGTGGAGGTCGCTGCGTCGCGCGGCCAGTGTCGCGACGACCTCGGCCAGCGGCAGGTAATCGTAGCGCAGCGCGATGTTGAGTTCGTCGAGCACGATCAGGCGGATCGTCTCGTCGGCCATGAGTTCCTTCGCCTTGTCGAAGGCGCGGGTCGCGGCGGCGATGTCGCGGGCCTTGTCCTGCGTCTCCCAGGTGAAGCCCTCGCCCATGGTGTGCCACGAGACCTGGTCGCCGAAAGCCTCCAGCGCCTTGCGCTCGCCGGTCTCCCAGGCGCCCTTGATGAACTGCACCACGCCGATGCGCCAACCATGGCCTAGCGCGCGCAAGGCGAGCCCGAAGGCCGCCGTCGACTTGCCCTTGCCGGGTCCGCTGTTGACGATGAGCAGACCCTTCTCGACCGTCTTGGCGGCGACCTCGGCGTCCTGCACCGCCTTGCGCTTCTCCATCTTGGCCTTGTGGCGGGCGGCTTCGTCGGTTTCCGCGGTCATATTTCGGTCTCTCATTTCACCAGCATCGGCAGTCCGGCGACCATGAAGACCACGCGGCCGGCGCGAGCCGCAACCGCCTGATGCAGCCGGCCGGCCTCGTCGCGGAAGCGCCGCGCCAGCGCATTGTCGGGCACGATGCCGAGCCCGACCTCGTTGGAGACCAGCACGACCGGGGCGGAGGCCTGGGCGCAGGCCTCGATCAGGGCCGCGCCCGCCGCAGCCGTATCGTGCTCGGCGAGCATGAGATTGGTCAGCCAGAGCGTCAGACAATCGACCAGCACCGGCCGCCCGGCCGGAAGCCCGCGAATCGCGTCGGGCAGGTCGAGGGCAGCGTCGAGCGTGATCCAGTCGCCGGAGCGCCGCGCCCGGTGCTCGGCAATGCGCGCGGCCATCTCGTCGTCCCAGGCCTGCGCCGTCGCGATATAGGCCCAGGGCGGCGGCAAAGCCTCGATCAGCGCCTCGGCATGGCGACTCTTGCCCGAGCGGGCGCCGCCGATGACGAGGGTGAGATGGGGGATATCCACGGGCAGCGACCTCCGTCGTCATGCTCGGGCTTGCCCCGAGCATCTCCTGCAAGAGATTCTCAGGCTCTGCGCTTCGCTCCGCCCGAGAATGACGGCGCCCTGCATTGCACAGCACCGCCCACATGGCTAATGATCTCAGCCGACGGTGCCTCCGCAAGGAGGTGAAAAGGGAACGCGGTGCGATACCGCGGCTGCCCCCGCAACTGTAAGCGGCGAGTTCTGCGCCATCGGCCACTGGGAGCGATCCCGGGAAGGCGGTGCAGGATGCCTAGACCCGCGAGCCAGGAGACCTGCCGTCGTCCGATCCGCATTTCCAACAGGCCGCCGGCGGGGCGGCCAGGAGAACAGTGATGAACACGGTTACGGTTTCCACGCAGCAGGCCAGCGTTTCAGAACGCGTCAAGGCCGTCGCTGCGGCGCTCCTGCTGGGCAGCGTGCTGGTCTACACGGTCGGATTCGCGGCCTCGGCCAGCGTCCACAACGCGGCGCATGACACGCGCCACGGCCTCGCCTTTCCCTGCCACTAGGGAAACAGCATCATGGTCAATCGTGTTCTCGCGGTCAGTCTTCTGGCCGGGCTTCTGGCTGGGCTCATCGTCGCCGCGCTCCAGCATGTCACCACCACGCCGCTGATCCTCAAGGCGGAAACCTATGAGGCGGCTTTGCGCGCTGTCGCGCCGTCACAGGCTGCCTTCTCCGGTGAGGCCAGGGTTTTCGGCGAAGCCAGGATTCTGCTGGCCCACGGCACCGAAGCGCATGGCGACCACGCCGAGTGGAAGCCGCAGGACGGCCTGCAGCGGACGCTGTTCACCAGCGTCGTGACCATCGCCACCGCGATCGGCTTCGCCGCGCTGCTGCTGGCCGGTATGATCGCCGCCAACGAGACCATCGACGAGCGTCGCGCCCTGATCTGGGCGGCCTGCGGCTTCCTCGCCTTCGGCCTCGTGCCGGCGACGGGGCTGGCCCCCGAACTGCCCGGCGCCGCCTCGGCGGCGCTCGAACAGCGACAGCTCTGGTGGATCGTCACCGCATTGGTCACGGCCGGCGGGCTGTTCGTATTCCTGCGCATGGAGACGCCCTGGCTGCGCGCCCTCGCGGTGCTGGCGATCCTGGCGCCGCATATCTTTGGCGCGCCTCACCCGGCCGCGCCCGAGAGCAAGGTTCCGGCCGAGATCGCGGCGCATTTCGCCGCGCTTTCGCTCGCCATCCAGGCCGCGCTCTGGCTCGCCACCGGCTTTGCCGTAGGCCGGCTCTGGCCCTGGTTCACGCGTCGCGCCGCAGCACAGTGACCATGTCGGACAGCGATCTCACCATCCATGTCTGCACGGCGTGCAGGCGTGTCCGCGAGGATCTGCCAGAGGGTTACGACCAGCCCGGCGCAGCCCTGGCCGAGGCGCTGACGCAACGCCTCAACGGACAGGCGAACGGCATCACGGTGGTCACGGCCGAATGCCTCGCCGTCTGCAAGCGGCCCTGCACCATCGCGCTCTCGGCCGACGGCAAATGGACCTACCTGATCGGCGACCTCGAAACCGACACCCATCTCGACGATATCGTCAGCGCGGCTGAAGCCTATGCCGCCAGCGCCAACGGCATCGTTCCCTGGAAAGAGCGCCCCCCTTGCTTCCGCAAGGGCGTGGTCGCACGCGTGCCGCCGATGCCGGCGCGCCAGCAAGGATGACATCATGAACGCCCCGCAGACCCCCACTCTGGGTAAGATTCCCTGCACGATCATCACCGGCTTCCTCGGCGCCGGAAAGACGACGCTGGTGCGCCACCTGCTTGAAAACGCTCAAGGCAAGCGCCTCGCGGTGCTGGTCAACGAATTCGGCGATCTCGGCTTCGACGGCGAATTCCTCAAGGGATGCGGCATTTCCGGCTGCACCGAGGAGGATGTCGTCGAACTGCCCAATGGCTGCATCTGCTGCACGGTCGCCGATGATTTCGTGCCGGCGCTGGAGAAGCTTTTGAACCGGGCCGACCCGCCGCAGCACATCCTGATCGAAACCTCGGGGCTCGCCCTGCCCAAGCCGCTGGTCAAGGCCTTCAACTGGCCGGCGATCCGCGCCCGCGTCACGGTCGACGGCGTCATCGCCGTGGTCGATGGGCCAGCCGTCGCCGAGGGCCAGTTCGCCGACGATCCCGAGGCGATGGCCGCGCAAGCCGCGCAGGACGCTTCGGTCGAGCACGACAACCCGCTCGAGGAGGTGTTCGAGGACCAGATCCTCTGCGCCGATCTGATCCTGCTCAACAAGAGCGATCTCATCGACGAGGCAGCCAAGGCCCGCGTCAAGGCCGAGATCGCGCAGCACCTGCCCAAGGCGATCAAGATCGTCGAGACCAGCCATGGCAAGGTCGAGCCGGCACTGATCGTCGGCCTGGGCGCGGCGGCCGAGGCCGATCTCGCCGCGCGCCCATCGCATCATGGCGAGGGCGAGGATCACGACCATGACGATTTCGATTCGGTCGCGCTGGCGCTGCCCGCGGGTCTCTCGCCGGAGGCTTTGTCCGCCCGCGTGGCAAAGGCGGCCGAGGCGGACGGCGTGCTGCGGCTGAAGGGTTTTGCCGGGGTCCCGGGCAAGTCGATGCGGCTCGTCGTGCAGGGGGTCGGCCGTCGCGTCAGCCATCATTTCGACCGCGCCTGGGGCGAAGGCGAGGCGCGCGACGGGCGACTGACCGTGATCGGGCTCAAGGGCTTCGACGTGAAGGCCGTGGAGGCCGCGCTCGCCGGCGCCTGACGGCCGGCGATTTTCGAGGACAGGTCTGCGAAGACATGCATCTTCTCCCGACCAGCGAGATCAGGCTCGACGACGGCGCGGACGCCGTCGATCTCGGCCTGCCGCCGGGGGACGTGCTGGTGCTGTCCTTCGCCGACAGCGACCTCTCGGCGCTGGCGGCGGCTGCCGCCGGTTGCGGGCTCTCCGTCCGCCTCGCCTCGCTGCGTCGTCTGAAGCACCCGCTCTCGATCGACTTCCTGATCGAGAAGACGGTGGCGAAGAGCCGCTTCGTGCTGGTGCGCTGCCTCGGCGGGCTGGATTACTGGCGCTACGGCATCGAGCAACTCGGCGATGTCTGCCGAGCGCAGGGCATCGCGCTCGCCGTGCTGCCGGGCGACGACCGGGTCGATGACCGGCTGGCGGAATACGGCACGGTGCCGGCAGGCTGTGCGCAGGCGATGCTGGGTTATTTCCAGGCAGGTGGCGGGGCCGAGAACATGCGGCGCCTCCTGGCGGTCGCGGCGGAGTATCTTGGCACGGCGCATCCCTCATCCGATCTTGCTCCCCTGCCCCTCCCGCCACTCTTCGCGCTCGGCGACGGCGCTGCCCCACTCCCTTGGCGCGAAGCGCTGGCAGCCCTGCCCGCCGACAAGCCCCTCGTCCCGATCCTCGTCTACCGCTCGGCCGTCAGCGCCGGCGACACGGCGATGGGTGAGGCGCTCGCCGCTGCCATCGCCGCTCGCTGCCATGCCCCGCTCATCCTCGCTTTGACCAGCCTGAAGGACCCCGCAGTCACGGCCGAGCTCGCCGCGCTGATCGCGACACGCCGGCCTTCGCTGATCGTCACGACCACGGCCTTCTCGGCCCGCGAAGGCTCCGATTTCGTACTCGACGCCGCCGATTGTCCCGTGCTGCAGGCCATGCCGGTCGGCAGCGCGCGAGAGACCTGGGCGGCGTCGCCGCGCGGGCTCTCGGCCGCCGACCTCGCCATGCAAATCGCGCTGCCCGAATTCGACGGGCGGCTCGGCACGATTCCTGTCGCCTTCAAGGCTGACGTTCAGGATGCGGCGACCGGGCTGACGACCCGCCGGCTCGTGCCGGACGCGGACGGCGTTGCCGCGCTGGCCGATCTCACGAGCGGCTGGATCGGGCTGGCCGCCAAGCCGGCTGCGGAACGCAAGCTGGCGCTGGTGATGTCGGATTATCCGGCGCGTGGCGGCCGGGCCGGATTTGCCGTCGGGCTCGATACGCCTGCGAGCGTGGGCGCGATCGAGACGCTGCTGGCGGAGGCGGGGTACGATCTCAGCCCACGTCCTCACACCCTCAGCCCTCATCCTGAGGAGCCGCGCAGCGGCGTCTCGAAGGATGCTTCAGGAGGCTCGGAGCCCACTGGCGCATCCTTCGAGACGCAGGCTTCGCCTGCTCCTCAGGATGAGGGCTGGAGGTTGATGCAGGCGCTGACCACCGGCCCGGCCGACCTTGCCCAGCCGCTCGAAGCCTACCGCGCCTGGCTCGCGACCATCCCCGCCGAGGCGCGCGACACGCTCCTCGCCACGCATGGCGACCCGGTCTCCGATCACGCCTGCATCAACGGAATTTTCCGCTTCCGCGCCGTCCGCAACGGCCACCTGACCATCGCGCTGCAGCCGCCGCGCGATGCGACGCCGGACCGCAAGGCGCGATATCACGACCCCGACGCGCCGCCCGGCCATGCTTACCTCGCCTTCTACCGCGCCTTGCGCGAGACGGCCGGCATCGACGCACTGATCCATCTCGGCACCCATGGCACGACCGAATGGCTGCCCGGCAAGGCGGTGGCGCTGTCGGCCGCCTGCTGGCCGCGCCTCGTCACGCAGGGGCTGCCGGTGGTCTACCCTTATGTCGTCGACGATCCCGGCGAGGCCGCGCCGGCCAAGCGCCGGCTCTCAGCCATCACGCTTGGCCATCTGCCGCCTCCGCTGGCGCAGACCGGCGCGGCGGCCGAGACAGCGCTGCTGCGCGATCTCGTCGAGGAGTTCAGCCAGGCGCAGGTGCTCGATCCGCGCCGCGCCGACATCGTCGCGGCCGAAATCCGCGACCGGGCCGAGGCGAGCGGTCTGGCGCATTCCTGCGGAGTCACACCCGACCTGTCCATGAGCGAGGCGCTGACGCGGCTCGACGCGCATCTTTGCGACATCGCCGAACTGCCCTTCCGCGAGGGGCTGCATGTCTTCGGACGCTCCGAGGCCGATCCCGACTCGGCGTGGGCCGAGCGCGACGGGTTGCTGCGGGCTCTGGACGGACGCTTCGTGCCGCCCGGCCCGGCCGGCTCGCCGCATCGTGGCCGGCCCGATGTGCTGCCGACCGGCCGCAACCTCTCGACGCTCGATCCGCGCGCGATCCCGACGCGAGCGGCGGCGCGGCTGGGAGCGCTCGCGGCGCAGGCCGTGGTGGCGCGCCACCGGCAGGACCATGGCGAGGCGCCGCGCCGGATCGTGATGGATCTCTGGGCCTCACCGACGCTCCGTTCAGGCGGCGAGGATATCGCCCATGCACTGGCGCTGATGGGCGTCGTACCCCTCTGGGACCCGGCCTCAACGCGCGTGACGGGGTTTGCGATCACGCCGCAGCCGAAGCTCGACCATCCGCGTATCGACGTGACGGTGCGCATCTCGGGCGCCTTCCGCGACACCTTTCCGGCACAGGTCGGGCTGCTCGATGCCGCCGCGCGCGCCGTCGCCGCCCTCGACGAGCCCGAGGACTGCAACGAGCCCGCCGCCGCGCGTCGGCGCGGCGAGACGGGCGCGCGCATCTTCGGCGCCGCACCAGGGCGCTACGGCGCAGCGATGGCAGACCGCGCGCTCGACGGCGACTGGGCGACGCGCGACGAACTCGGCGCGGCCTATCTCGCCGCCTCCAGCCATGCCTATGGCGGGCCGGAGGGGGCGGCCAGCGCCGATGCCGGCTTCGCGGCACGGATCAAGGCGGCGGACGCCTTCGTGCATGTCAGCGACACCGCCGGGCGCGACATCCTCGAGGCTTCGAGCGCCGCCGACGTCATCGGCGGGCTCGCCGCAGCAGCAAAAACACTGGGCGCAGACCCCGCGCTCTACAGCCTCGACAGTTCGAACCCCGAGGCGCCCAGGGCGCGCACCCTGGCGGAGGACATTGCCCGCATCGTCCATGGCCGGCTGGCGCATCCGCGCTGGATCGCATCCCACCTCGCCCATGGCTGGCGCGGCGCGGCCGAATTGGCGGAAGCGGTCGATACGCTGTTCGTCTTCGCCGCGAGCACGGATGCCGTCACCGACGGGCTGTTCGACGCGGTGTTCCAGGCCTGGTGTGCCGATGCAGCCGTCTGGACCGCGATCGAGGCCGCCAACGCGCCGGCCGCCGCCTCGATCCGGTCGCGTCTGGCGGAGGCGGCAAAGCGGGGCATCTGGACCAGCCGGCGCAATTCTGTCGGGACGTTTTTGGCCGGCGAGCGGGCGAGCCGCGAGGCCGCGGAATGAACGCGCCTTCCCCCGATGCGCTGCGGCGCGGCTGGTGCCCGAGCACGCTGCGGCCGATGGAAACAGGCGATGGCTGGCTCGTGCGGCTGCATCCGCCGGAGGCGCTGCTAACCCCGGCGCAACTCCGGCGCATCGCGGCGCTGGCGGGCGAACACGGCAACGGGCTGATCGAGATCTCGGCGCGCGGCAACATGCAATTGCGCGGGGTGACGGCGCAAACGCATCCGGCGCTGGTCGAGACGCTGCTGGCGGAGCGATTGGTCGACGAGCATGACGGCGACGGCCCGCAGAGGCTGACGCTGGTCTCGCCGCTGGCCAGCGCAGCCAGCGACATGATCGATACCGGTGAGCTTGCGGCAGAGGTCGAGGCCCGTGCGCGGATGATCGCTGGCCTGCCTGCCAAGTTCTGTATCGTCGTCGACGGCGGCGTGGCTCAGTCTCTCGACGGTTTCGCCTGCGATCTGCGTCTCGTGGCAACCGCGCCCGGGATGGTCGCGCTGGGCTTGGCAGACCGCCTGTGGTTTGCGCCGATTTCGGTCGGGCGGTCTGGCGATGTCGTCATGGCTCTGCTCACCCGCTTCGCCGCGTTGCGAGCGGCCGCGCCCGATGGGATCCGCCGGATGCGCGACCTGATGCCGGACGTGCTCGCGGCACTCTGCGACCTGCCGCCAGCCGCACCACCAGCGTCGCGCCCCGCGCCCCAACGCGCCGGACTGTTCGCGCTCGACGCAGGCGACTTCGCGGCGCTGGTTGGACTGCCCTTCGGCCGCGCCGATGCCGTGACGCTCGATCGGATCGGGGCCGCCGCCAAAGCACACAGTTGCGCCGATATCCGGCTGTCGCCCTGGCGCGGGATCGCCTTTCGCGGGATGGCGGAGGTCGATGCGGCAGGCCTCCTCGCCTTCGCCGAAGCGCTCGGACTGATCGTTGGCGACGACGATCCGCGCCTTTCGGTGCAGGCCTGCGCGGGCGCGCCCGCCTGCCTGCGGGCCGAAACCCCGGCCATGGCCGATGCCGCGCAACTGGCCGGGGCCATTGCGCCGCTGCTGGCCGATGGACTGACGCTGCATGTCTCGGGCTGCGTCAAATCCTGCGCGCAACCCGGTGCTTCGGACCTGACGCTGGTCGGTCGCGAGGGACGCTATGGCGTCGTCATCGGCGGGACAGCGCGGGACAGCGCCATCGCCGAGCTTGACCTTTCCGGGATCATGACGCGATTGCAGCCCGGACAGGAGATTCACGCCCGCCTCATTGCGGCGGGCCGGCTTGCGGGACCACGGGTTTGAAGAGCGGTTATGACTACATCCAGGACGGCGCGGCGATCTATGAGCGCTCCTTCGCGATCATCCGCGCCGAGGCCGATCTGTCGCGCTTCTCGGGTCGGGCCGCCCATGTCGTGGTGCGGATGATCCATGCCTGCGGCATGACCGATCTGCCGGCCGATGTGGCGATGTCGCCGGATTTCGCAGGCGCCGCCGAGGCCGCGCTGAAGGCCGGCGCGCCTGTTCTGTGCGATGCCAAGATGGTTGCCAATGGCGTGACGCCCTCGCGGCTGCCGGCCCGCAACCCGGTGCTCTGCACGCTGGACGATCCCCGCACGCCCACTCTCGCCGCCGAGATGGGTACGACGCGCTCGGCTGCCGCGATGGAGCTGTGGCGGCCGCATCTGGCGGGGTCCGTGGTGGTCATCGGCAATGCGCCGACCGCGCTGTTCCGTTTGCTGGAGATGCTCGATGCCGGCGCGCCCTTGCCCGCCGCCGTGATCGGCATACCCGTCGGCTTCGTCGGCGCGGCGGAATCGAAGCTGGCGCTGGCGCAGGACGGGCGCGTGCCCTTCCTTGTCGTGCATGGCCGGCGCGGCGGCTCGGCGATGGCGGCGGCTGCCGTCAACGCGCTGGCGCAAGAGAAGGAATGAGCCGGTGAGTATCGAACCGGCGAAAGTGATGCTGTTCGGCGTCGGCCTTGGGCCTGGCGATCCCGACTACATGACGATCCGCGCCCGCGACATCATCCTGCGTGCCGACCGGCTGGTGCATTTCTGCAAGCGCGGCCGGCGCGGCAATGCCCGCGTCACCGCCGATGCCATCGTCGCGCCCGATGCCGCGCGCGAGATCGAACTCGCCTTCCCGGTGACGATCGAGGTTCCTGTCGAGGACGAAGGCTACAGCCTGCCGATCGCGGCCTTCTACGACGAATCCGCCGCGCTGCTGGCAGCCGAGATGGAAGCCGGGCGCACCATCGCCGTGCTCTGCGACGGCGATCCGTTCTTCTACGGCTCCTTCATGCATCTGTGGCGGCGGCTGTCGCCCCGCTTTGCGACCGAAGTGGTGCCGGGCGTGATGGGCATGGCGGGCGCCTGGACCCGCGCCAATGCGCCGATCACCTGGGGCGACGACATCCTGACCGTGCTGCCGGGCACCCTGCCGGAAGCCGAGCTGACGCGGCGCCTCGTCGACACCGACGCGGCCGTGATCATGAAGCTCGGCCGCAACCTGCCGAAGGTCCGCCGCGCGCTGAAGACCGCGGGGCTGATCCACCGCGCGATCTATGTCGAGCGCGCGACCATGGCGGAGCAGGTTGTGGCGAAGCTGAGCGACAAGGGCGACGACGAAGCGCCGTATTTCTCGATGGTGCTGGTCCCCGGCGAGGGGCGGCGGCTGTGAGCAACGGTTTCTCACATTCTGATTCGTCTAACCCTCCGCCGTCATCCTGGGCGACCGAAGATCGTCCCGGGATCCATCATAAGGCGCTGACGAGCCCTGTGATGGATCCCGGCGCTCCGCTTCGCTCCGGCCAGGATGACGGCGCAGAAGTGGAGAGGACAGAGGAAAAGAAGGACTCGGAAGCAGGCTCCCTCACCGTCGTGGGCCTCGGCCCCGGCGAGGCGCATTGGCTCACGCCGGCTGCCCAGGCGGCGATCGAGGCTGCGAGCGACCTTGTGGGTTACGGCCCCTATCTCGACCGCGTCGCCCCGCGCGAAGGCCAGACGAAACACGCCTCAGACAACCGCGTCGAGATCGACCGGGCCGGCCATGCGCTGCGGTTGGCGGCGGCGGGCAGGACCGTCGCGGTCGTCTCGGGCGGCGACCCCGGCGTGTTTGCCATGGCGGCCGCCGTGTTCGAGGCGCTGGAGGCCGGCAACCCGGCCTGGCTGGCGCTGCCGATCACGGTCGAGCCCGGCATCACCGCGATGCTGGCCTCGGCGGCCAAGGCCGGCGCGCCGCTCGGTGGGGATTTCTGCGCGATTTCGCTGTCGGATAATCTCAAGCCCTGGGAGGTCGTGACCGCACGGCTCGAGGCGGTTCTGAAGGCCGATTTCGTGATCTGCCTCTACAACCCGATCTCGAAGGCGCGGCCCTGGCAGCTGCGCGAAGCGCTGGCGCTGGCCGCCCGCATCCGCGCAGCCGAGACGCCGGTGATCTTCGCGCGCGCCGTCGGGCGGGCCGATGAGGGCTTGCGCATCCTGACGCTGGCTGAGGCGGTCGAGACGGCTGAATCCGCCGACATGGCGACGCTGGTGACGATCGGCGCATCGAGCACGCGGCTGATCGCGCGTCCGGGCGATCAGCCTTGGGTCTACACGCCGCGCTCGGTGACGAAGAGCCCTTCCGCCACCAGCCAGGGCAGGACCTGATGGACATGGGCGACGGTCTCGACAGCGGGCTTGGGCGGACGGGCCACCATCACCACCGGCAGGCCGAGGCGGCGCGCCGCGACGAGCTTGCCGGCCGTGGCATCGCCGCCGGAATTCTTGCTGACCAGGACATCGATGCCCTCGCGGCGCATCAGATCCTCCTCGTCATCGGCGTGGAACGGACCGCGCTGCTGGATCACCGTGACATGGGGCACGGGCAGGCGGTCGCCGATCGGCTCGATGGCGCGGACGAGATAATGATGCTGCGGGGCGTCGGCGAAGGCCGGCAGGTCGAGCCGGCCGATGGTCAGGAAGACGCGGCGCGGCTGCGGCCCGAGCACACCCGCAGCCGCCTCGATGTCGCGCACCTCCTGCCAGCGATCGCCCGGCTGCTCATGCCAGGGCTCGCGGCGGATGGCGAGCAGCGGCACCCCTTCCGCCTTGCAGGCATGCTCGGCATTGAAGGGCATGATCGCGGCGAAGGGATGCGTCGCGTCGATGACGGCGATGATGTTCTCGTCGCGCAGATATTGCCTGAGACCCTCGATACCGCCGAAGCCGCCGACGCGAACAGGCAGGTTCGACGGACGGGGATCGACTGTATGCCCCGCAAGCGAGATGATGGCGCGGATATCGGGAGCCTGCTCGGCCAGATGCTGGTCGAGTGCCGCCGCTTCGCTGGTTCCACCAAGGATGAGCACGGTCATGTCACCAGTTACGCTTGAAACGCTTGGCCTGTCGAGCCGGGCCGATGCTGCGCCCTCCCCCTGGCTCGCTCTGGTCGGGCTTGGCGAGGATGGCCGCGCCGGGCTCTCGCCCGAGGCGCTGGCGGCGCTCGACGAGGCCGAGATCGTCTTCGGCGGCGAGCGCCATATCGCGCTGATCGGCGCGGTGCGTGGCGAGGCGCGGACCTGGCCGCAGCCCTTCCGCAACGCCCTGCCGGCGATCTTGGCCGAGCGCGGCCGCAAGGTCTGTGTGCTGGCGACCAGCGACCCGTTCCACTACGGCATCGGCGCCGGGCTGACCAAGGCGATCCCCGCATCGGAGATGCGGATCATCCCGCAGATCTCCTCCTTCGCGATGGCCTGCACGCGGATGCGCTGGCCGCAGGAGGAATGCGCGCTGGTCTCGCTGCATGGCCGCACGCTCTACCGGATCGTGCCGCATCTGCAGCCGGGCGCCCGCATCCTCGCCCTCTCCTGGGACGAGACGACGCCGCGCGCCGTCGCCGAACTGATGAGCGCGCGCGGCCTCGGCGCCAGCCGCATCGTGGTGATGGAAGCGCTCGGCGGGCCGCAGGAGCGCGTGCGCGAGACCCGCGCCGACGCGTTTGCCTTCGACGACATCGTGCCGCTCAACATGATCGCCGTGGATGTCGCGGCGGGGCGCGATTCGCGCATCCTGCCGCTGGCGCCGGGGCTGGACGAGGACTGGTTCGCCCATGACGGGCAGATCACCAAATCGGAAATCCGCGCGATCACGATCTCGGCGCTCGCGCCGCGCGGCGGCGAACTGCTCTGGGATGTCGGCGCGGGCTCGGGTTCGGTCGGCATCGAATGGTGCCAGCGCCATCTGCGCAACCGGGCGGTCGCCTTCGAGGCCAAGCCGGAACGGGCCCACCGCATCACCCGTAACAAGGTCGAGCTCGGCGGACTCTCGGTCGAGGTCGTCGGCGCAGCGCCGGAGGGCTTCACGGGGCGGCAGGCGCCGGATGCCGTCTTCATCGGCGGCGGCCTGACCGTGGAGGGCCTGTTCGAAGGCGCCTGGGCGGCGCTGAAGCCGGGCGGGCGGCTCGTCGCCAATGTCGTGACGATTGAGGGCGAGGCCAAGCTCGTCGCGCTGCATGCCCAGCATGGTGGCTCGCTGCGGCGCATCTCGATCGACCGGCTCGCCCCCGTCGGCAGCAAGCATGGCTGGCGCCCGGCGATGCCGGTAACGCAGTGGCGGGTGGAGAAGCCGTGACCGGCCGTCTCGTCGCCGGGCTGGGCCTGCGTCCCGGCACCAGCGAAGCCGACATCCTGGCCTGCCTCGACGAGGCGCTGGCGATCGCCGGGCTTGCTGGCGCGGACACGCCGCGCCTGGCGACGATGTCGAGCCGGATGGGCGAGCCGGGGCTGAACGCCGCCGCCGCCAGCCGCCATGCCGAGCTCGTCGCGGTGCCCGACGAAGCGCTGAAGGGGTTCGAGGCCGCCTGCGCGACGCGCTCGACCCGAATCGCCTCGCTCTATGGCGTCGGCTCGGTGGCCGAGGCCGCGGCGCTCGCGGCGGCCGGCCCTGGCGGGACGCTGGTGCAGCCGCGCATCGCCACGGCCCGTGTCACCTGCGCGCTGGCGCGGAGCGCATCGTGACGATCCATTTCATCGGCGCCGGCCCCGGTGCGCCGGACCTCATCACTTTGCGCGGGCGCGACCTGATCGGCGCCTGTCCGGTCTGCCTCTATGCCGGTTCGCTGATCCCGAAGACGATGCTCGACTGGTGCCCGGCGAGTGCGCGCATCATCGATACCGCCCCGCTCGATCTCGACGCGATCATCGCCGAAATGAGGGCGGCCCATGAATCCGGAGAGGACGTCGCCCGGCTGCATTCCGGCGATCTCTCGATCTGGAGCGCGACGGGAGAGCAGATGCGCCGGCTCGATGCGCTCGGCATCCCCTATAGCGTGACGCCGGGCGTGCCGGCCTTCGCCGCCGCCGCCGCCGCGCTGAAGCGCGAACTGACGCTGCCGGGGCTGGCGCAATCGCTGGTGCTGACGCGGACCTCGGGGCGCGCCTCGGCCATGCCGGAAAAGGAAAGGCTCGCGACCTTCGCCACCTCGGGCACGACGCTGGCGGTGCACCTCTCGATCCATGTCGTCGAGCAGGTCGTGGCCGAACTGACCCCATTCTATGGCGGCTCCTGCCCGGTGGCGATCGTCTTCCGCGCCTCTTGGCCCGATGAGCGGGTGCTGCGCGGGACATTGCAGACCATAGCTGCGCAGGTGCGCGAATCCGGGCTGGAGCGGACGGCGCTGATTCTGGTCGGCCCCGCGCTCGCGGCCGACGATTTCAGCGAGAGCGCGCTGTATTCGACCGGCTATGACCGCCGCTTCAGGCTGAGGGGTGAGGTATGACCGCGCCTGGCCTGCTCATCGCCGCGCCGCGTTCCGGCTCGGGCAAGACCACGATCACGCTCGGCCTGCAGCGCGCGCTGGTGCGGCGCGGGCTCACCGTGCGCGGCCTGAAATGCGGTCCGGATTACATCGATCCGGCCTTTCATGCCGCCGCCACGGGCGCGCCCAGCGCCAATCTCGATTCCTTCGCCATGCCGGACGCCCTGCTCGGGCAGATCGCCGGAAGCGCGGCCGGCGGCGCCGACATCATCATCGCCGAAGGCTCCATGGGGCTGTTCGATGCCGTGCCGGGTCCGGAGGGGCATACGGGGGCGAGCGCCGACATCGCGGCCCTGCTGGGCTGGCCGGTTGTGCTGGTGATCGACGTCTCCGGCCAGGCGCAGTCGGCGGCGGCGATCGCGCTCGGCTGCCGCGTTTATGACCCGCGCATCCGCATCGCCGGCGTCATTCTCAACAAGGTCGCGAGCGAGCGGCATCGCCGGCTGGTGACGCAAGGCATGGAACGGATCGGACTGCCGGTGCTCGGCTCCCTGCCGCGCGAGGCCAGCCTGATCCTGCCCGAACGCTATCTCGGCCTCGTGCAGGCCGGCGAGACCGCCGATCTGCATGAGCGGCTCGACGCGCTGGCCGATGCGGTGGCGGCAGCGGTCGATCTCGACGCTCTGGTCGCGGCGGCAGGCGACACGCACCTGCCCGGCGGCGCCGAGCGTGCGGCCCCCCTGCCCGCGCCGGGACGGCGGATCGCGATCGCGCGCGATGCCGCCTTCAGCTTCGTCTATCCGCATGTCGAGGCCGGCTGGCTGGCGGCCGGCGCCGAACTGGTGCCGTTCTCGCCGCTGGCGGACGAGGCGCCGCCTGCCGATTGCGATGCCTGCTGGCTGCCCGGCGGCTATCCGGAGCTGCATGCCGGGACGCTGGCGGCGGCGACGGGCTTCATGGCGGGCCTGCGCGCCTTCGCCGACAGCCGGCCGGTTCATGGCGAGTGCGGCGGCTACATGGTTCTGGGCAAGGCGCTGACCGACGCCGATGGCGTTTCGCATGCGATGGCGGGGCTTCTCGACGTCGAGACCTCCTTTGCCAGGCGCAAGATGAACCTCGGTTATCGCCGGGCGATCCTGCAGGCGGACGGCCCGCTCGGACCTGCCGGCGCGGGGCTGACCGGCCACGAGTTCCACTACGCCACCATCGTCGCGCAGGGCGAGGACCCGCCGCTCGCCATGGTGACCGATCCGCATGGCTCGGCCCCGGCGCCGGCCGGCAGCCAACGGGGGCATGTCACAGGCTCGTTCTTCCATGCGATCGCGGTGGCCCCTTGATCAGTTGCGCGCCTCCCACCCTCGGCCCTCATCCTGAGGAGCCGCGCAGCGGCGTCTCGAAGGATGCTCCACGAGGCTCCCGAGATCGCGGGAGCATCCTTCGAGACGCGCTCGTGCCGAGCGCTCCTCAGGATGAGGGCTGAAGGTATGGCCAGTTCCCCTCCCAGCTTCGACGAGGCCTTCGCGGCGCAGTTCGCCGAGCTGCTCGCCTGGCGGCGGGATGTCCGGCGCTTCCGGCGAGAGGCGCTGCCCGAGGGTTTGGTCGAGGCACTGCTGGCGCAGGCGGAGCTGTCGCCCTCGGTCGGGCATTCGCAGCCCTGGCGCTGGGTGCGGGTGACCGATGCGGCTCAACGCGAGGCGGTCCGGGCGAGCTTCGCGCGCTGCAATGCGGATGCGCTGGGGGATTATGAGGGCGAGCGGGCGCGGCTTTATGCCAGCCTGAAGCTGGAAGGCCTACGTGAGGCGCCCGAGCAGATCGCGGTGTTCTGCGACCATGGCACGGCACAGGGGCAGGGGCTCGGCCGCCGGACGATGCCGGAAATGCTGGACTATTCGGTGGTCGCGGCGATCACGCAGTTCTGGCTCGCGGCGCGGATCAGGGGTGTCGGCGTCGGCTGGGTCTCGATCGTCGAGCCGGAGGTCGTCAGCGAGGCGCTGGGCGTGCCGGCGGAGTGGAAACTGATCGCGTGGTTGTGCGTCGGCTGGCCGGAGGCGGAGAGCGAGGTGCCCGAGCTGGTTCGGGCGGGCTGGGAGAGCGGGCGGTAGGCGCCTGCCGTCATTCTCAACCAGCGAAGCGCGGGGAACCCTCTCCCGTAGGGAGATGGCAGGGTGAGGGGTCGGCCAGAATACCAGTCCGACGAGGGATTGCAACGGTCAGGTCACGGCCACGACGTCAAAGGGCCTACACCTCACCCCTGCCCCTCTCCTTACAGGAGAGGGGTTCCCCGCGCCCCTGTCGTCAGACCGCGACCTTGAACTCGGCTTCCGTCTTGCCCCTGATCTCGTCGAGCGTGACGCCGTCGGCGAGCTCGATCAGGGTCATGCCGCCGCCGTTCTCGTCGATCGAGAAGACGCCGAGATCGGTGATCACCATGTCGACCACGGCGGCGCCGGTCAGCGGCAGATCGCAGGCCTTGAGCAGCTTGGCCGATTCGGTGCCGTCCTTGTTCTTGGCGACATGCTCCATCACCACGACGACCTTCTTGACGCCGGCGACGAGATCCATCGCGCCGCCCATGCCTTTCACCATCTTGCCGGGGATCATCCAGTTGGCGAGGTCGCCGTTCTGGGCGACCTGCATGGCGCCGAGGATGGAGAGGTCGATATGGCCGCCGCGGATCATGCCGAAGGAATCGGCCGAGGAGAAATAGCTCGTCGTCGGCAAAGCGGTGATGGTCTGCTTGCCGGCGTTGATCAGGTCCGGGTCCTCGTCGCCCTCATAGGGGAACGGGCCCATGCCGAGCATGCCGTTCTCCGACTGGAGCTGCACCGAGATGCCGTCGGGGATGTAGTTCGAGACCAGCGTCGGGATGCCGATGCCGAGATTGACGTAGAAGCCGTCCTTGAGTTCCTTGGCGGCGCGGGCCGCCATCTGTTCACGGGTCCAGGGCATCTAATGTCTCCTTAAGCCGCGCGCTTGCGGACGGTGCGCTGCTCGATGCGCTTGACGCTCTGGGGCGTGTGCACGAGGCGCTTCACGAAGATGCCCGGCGTGTGCATCTGGTCGGGGTCGATCTCGCCGGCGTCGACCAGGTTCTCGACCTGGGCGATGGTCATGCGCGAGGCCGAGGCCATCATCGGATTGAAGTTGCGCGCCGTCTTCCGGTAGACGAGGTTGCCTTCGGTATCGCCCTTCCAGGCATGGACCAGCGAGATGTCGGCGAAGATGCCGCGCTCCATGATGTAGCGCTCGCCGTCGAACTCGCGCTCCTCCTTGCCCTCGGCGACCAGCGTGCCGACGCCGGTCTTGGTGAAGAAGGCCGGGATGCCGGCACCGCCGGCGCGGATGCGCTCGGCTAGCGTGCCCTGCGGGGTGAATTCGAGTTCGAGCTGGCCGCCGAGATAGAGCTCGGCGAAGAGCTTGTTCTCGCCGACATAAGACGAGATCATCTTCTTGATCTGGCGGGTCTCGAGCAGGATGCCGAGGCCGGCGCCGTCGATGCCGGCATTGTTGGAGACGAAGGTCAGGTCCTTCGCGCCGCTCTCGCGCACCGCCTCGATCAGCATGTCGGGAATGCCGCAGAGGCCGAAGCCGCCGGCCATGATCGTCATGCCGTCCTTGATGGCGCCGGCAAGAGCCGCGCTGGCGTCAGGAAAAACCTTCTTCATCGCATCGCCTTTTGCCGCTGAGTGATGTCGCCGGACGGCTCGCTACAGCACTAGCCGAGCGAGCGGCGCGGTGGCAACAGCCAGTTGCGGCAAACGAAAAAGCCGGCCCCGATCGGGGCCGGCTCATGATGTGACGAGAGGCGTTTCGAGGCTGGCGTCAGCGGCGGAAGCGACCGCCGAGGACGCCGCCAAGGACGCCGCCGACGACGCCGCCGAACACGGCCGCGCCGGCCGCATCCTGGGAGCTGTTGCCTCTGCCGGCACGCTCGCGCTCCAGATCGCGGCGGATCACCGGATCACGCTCGTAGGCGACACCACCGCCGCGCGTGCGGGGCTCGACAGGCTCGCGGACCGTGCGGGTGCGGGTCGCGGGCGCGGGCCTGGCCTCCTCGGCGAGCGCGCGCTGATAGGCGGGCTCGCTCTGGGCGCGCAGCGCCTTGACCTGCATCGGCGCCAGGAAGCCGGTCGAGGCAACGCCGCGCGTGGTCTGCCACTCCTTGATGGCGGCGCGCTGGCTCGGCCCGAAATTGGCGCTGGGCTTGCCCGGCTTGAAGCCGGTGAGGCTGAGCCGCTTCTGCAGTTCGCGGCGCTGCTGGGCCGAGAGCTTGAGGGCGTTCTCGGTCTCGGCACTGCCGATCTCGGTCTTCATCGCCTCGTCGGCGATCGCCTGGCCGGTGTCGCGCGACGACGGCAGAGCGGCCATGGCGGCGCCACCGGCCACGGCGGCCGCGCCCGCGGCGGCAGGCAGGGCAGCGACAGCGACGGGCTCAAGCCGCGCCAGGCGGTTCTTGGCGAAGGAGGCGAACTGGCCGGTCGGGAAGGCCTCGAGATAGGCCTTGTAGTCGCCCGGCGAATTGCCGCGCTCGGCCGTCTCCCACATCCGCACGTCCATCTGGGCGCGGTCGAGATTGACCGGGGTGGGGGTGGCCGGAACCTGCACGGCTCCGTCGATCGCCTTGATCGTCATCGACGGATCGACGGCGGCGAGCTTCAGCGTCGGGTTCAGCTTGAACTCGCCGATGATCGAGGAGTTGGTCCAGGGCTTCTGCTTCTTGCCGGTGGATTCCCAAACGTCGGCGCGGACCCGGTCCATCACGGTGGTGATCGACACCTCGGGGGTCTCGATATGCTTCAGCAACGCCGAGGTGAAGGGGCTGTTGCCGTCCTTCTCGCCGTCGAGTGCGGTCGAGCGCGGGTCGGTCGCAAACGCGATCAGGATGCCCGAGGCGGACTGGGTCTCGATAGCAGTCAGGCCGCGCGCCACGGAGCGGGATTTTGCGGCGAGCTGCGTCGTGAAGGGATTGTCGCGGCAGGCGTCGAGGATGAGGATGTTGACGCGCTCGTCGCGCTGCATCTGGCGCAGGATGAGCTGGACGTTGACAGCGCGGAAGTCGAGATCGGCCTCCGACTTGAGCGAGGCGTCGACCGGGATGAGATAGTTCTCGTCGCCGACCGCGATGCCATGGCCGGCGTAATAGACGACGCCGGCCTTGGAACCGTCGAGCTTCTGGGCGAATTCCCGGACGATGCCGGTCATCTGATCCATCTTCAGGTCGTAGCCCTCGACGACCTCGAAGCCGAGGCGCTTCAGCGAGGCTGAGATCGCCGCCGCATCGCGCTGCGGATTCGCCAGCGGCGGAACGGAGGTATAGGCGCTGTTGCCGATCACCAGAGCGACGCGGCGATCTGGGGCGGCCTGCGCGGGCAGTCCCAGCGAGACTGCGGCGATCCCCAGCAGGCCTGCAACGACAGCGCGTCGCGTGAGCGTGCGGACGCTTGCGAAGCCGGCGCGAATGTTCAAACCCAAAGCGAAGCTCAAGGCACCCTCCCTGATCGGTCCGCCAGTCCAAAATGAACCCGATCGCGTGCCGGCGGGAGCACGGAACCAGAAGACGCCGCCACAGGACGGCCGCAGGATCGCCAGGAAACAGACCGAAACATTACTCGCAAATGCCATATGAGCAAAGCCGGTTTTCTCGGATCATCGACCTGTTGTCGCTCCCCGCGCGATCCCGGTTCACTCCCGCATACCGATTTATTCCATACCGCCCGTCGCGCATCCTCTATTTGGAGGAGTTGTCCGCTCCGATCGGCCGGCCGCAGCGTCAGGCGCATAGAACAGTTCGGTTGTCTGAACCCTTCGTGGGCCGTCCCTACGACAAAGGGATAAGCGCGTCTTCACAAGGCCGTTTGGCGCTGTTGCAGCGTTGACTCATGCCGTGAGCGCGGTGCAGCATGCCATACAAGGGAGACGAGCAACACCAAGAAAGAACAAGATGACGATCGCAAGCGATACGCATGGCTGAGGACGTTATTTTATCGACCTCGGGATTAACCAAGGACTTCGGCGGCTTCACGGCCGTCAACGGCGTTGACCTGAAGGTCAGGCGCGGGACGATTCATGCGCTGATCGGCCCCAACGGCGCCGGGAAGACGACCTGCTTCAACTTGCTGACTAAATTCCTTAGCCCCACGAAGGGCGCGATCGTCTATAATGGCCGGGACATCACCCGCCAGAAGCCGGCCGAGATCGCCAGGCTCGGGCTGGTGCGTTCGTTCCAGATCTCGGCAGTGTTCCCGCAGCTCAGCGTCAAGACCAATGTCCGGATCGCGCTGCAGCGCAAACGCGGCGACTCCTTCGATTTCTGGCGCTCGGAAGAGGTCCTGAAGCCGTTCGACGAGGAGGCGCTGCGGCTGGTCGAGGCCGTCGGCCTCTCCGCCTTCGCCGAACTGCCGGCGGTCGAGCTCTCCTACGGCCGCAAGCGCGCGCTCGAGATCGCCACGACGCTGGCGCTCGATCCCGAGATGATGCTGCTCGACGAGCCGATGGCCGGCATGGGACGCGAGGATGTCGAGCGCATCGAGGCGCTGATCCGCAAGGTCTCGCAGAACCGCACCATCCTGATGGTCGAGCACAACCTCTCCGTCGTCGCCTCGCTCTGCGACCACATTACCGTGCTGGCGCGCGGGCAGGTGCTGGCCGAGGGCGACTATGCCCATGTCTCGAAGGACCCGCGCGTGATCGAAGCCTATATCGGTTCGGGAGTGGGCCATGCTCACTGAGGCCGCGCCTTCTCCGGCGAAAGCCACCACCGCCGCGCCCATGCTCAAGGTGCGCGGGCTGGAAGCCTGGTACGGAGAATCGCATGTGCTGCACGGCATCGATTTCGATGTCGCGCCGGGCGAGGTCGTGACGCTGCTCGGCCGCAACGGCGCCGGCAAGACCACGACGCTGAAGTCGATCATGGGTGTCATCGGCAAACGCAAGGGCTCGGTCGTGCTGGAGGGCACCGAGACGATCGGGCTGCCCTCGCGCGCCATCGCCCGGCTCGGCATCGGCTATGTGCCGGAGGAGCGCGGCATCTACGCCTCGCTCAGCGTCGAGGAGAACCTGATGCTGCCGCCGCGGGTGCGGCCGGGCGGGCTCTCGCTGGACGAGATCTTCACGCTGTTTCCCAACATCAAGGAGCGGCTGAAGAGCCAGGGCACCAAGCTCTCGGGCGGCGAACAGCAGATGCTGGCGATCGGCCGCATCCTGCGCACCGGCGCGCATTTCCTGCTGCTCGACGAGCCGACGGAAGGGCTCGCACCCGTCATCATCGACCAGATCGGTGCGACGATCCGCAAGTTGAAGCAGGACGGCTACACGATCATCCTCGTCGAGCAGAACTTCCGCTTCGCTGCGACGGTCGCCGACCGGCACTATGTCGTCGAGCAGGGCCGGGTCATCGACATGATCGAGAACGACCAGCTCGACGCCAATATCGGCAAGCTGCACGGTTATCTCGGGGTCTGAACCAGAAATCTGACTGAATAAGCCCCGCAATCCGATCCATATCGGACAACACGTCGAAAACGACGCCATTCCAGGGAGAGACGACATGACGATCAAGACGTTTCTGACGACGACAGCGCTCTGCGCGCTGATGACAGGCCCCGCGCTCGCCCAGCAGATCAGCGTCAAGGCCGGCGTCCTCAACGACCGCTCCGGCCTCTATGCCGACCTCTCCGGCGAGGGCTCGGTGATTGCCGCGCGCCTGGCGGTCGAGGACTTCAAGGCCGCCGAGAAGGGCATCAAGGTCGAGATCGTCTCGGCCGACCACCAGAACAAGCCCGATGTCGGCTCGACCATCGCCCGCACCTGGTACGACCAGGACGGCGTCGACCTGATCCTCGATGTTCCGACCTCCTCGGTCGCGCTCGCGGTCAACCAGATCACCCGGGAGAAGAACAAGATCCTGATCAATTCGGGCGCCGCCTCGTCCGACCTGACCGGCAAGGCCTGCTCGCCCAACACGGCACACTGGACCTACGACACCTATGCACTGGCGCAGGGCACCGGCGGCGCCATGGTGAAGGCCGGCGGCGACACCTGGTTCTTCATGACCGCCGACTACGCCTTCGGCCATGCGCTGGAGCGCGACACCGCGGCGATCGTGACCAAGAACGGCGGCAAGGTGCTTGGCGCCGTGCGCACGCCTTTCCCGGGTACGGACTTCTCCTCATTCCTGCTGCAGGCGCAGGCCTCCAAGGCCAAGGTCATCGGGCTGGCGAATGCCGGCGGCGACACGATCAACGCGATCAAGCAGGCCGGAGAGTTCGGCATCGTCGCGGGCGGGCAGAAGCTCGCGGGCCTGCTCGTCTTCGCCTCCGACGTGCATGCGCTCGGGCTCGCGACCGCGCAGGGGCTGGTGCTGACGGAGGCCTTCTACTGGGACACCAACGACCAGACCCGGGCCTGGTCGGACCGTTTCGCCAAGCTCAACAAGGGCAACAAGCCGACCATGGTGCAGGCGGGCGTCTATTCCGGAATGCTGCATTACCTCAAGGCGGTCGAGGCGGCCAAGAGCAAGGACTCGGCCGTCGTGATGGCCAAGATGAAGGAACTGCCGACCGACGACCCGCTGTTCGGCAAGGGCTCGCTGCGCGCCGACGGCCGCAAGATGCACGACATGTATCTGTTCGAGGTCAAGAAGCCGGCCGAGTCGAAGGGCCCGTGGGACTACTACAAGCAGATCTCGGTGCTGCCGGCCGAGCAGGCCTTCCGCCCGCTCGCCGAAAGCGAATGCCCGCTCGTCAAGAAGTGAGCAGTGAGGAGTCCGGCGCTGTCGGGCTCCTCACTCTCCGGCGTCATCCCGGACAAGCCGCCCTCGGGTCCTGCCTTCGGCAGGCCCAAGGACAGGCTCCGCGGCACCGATCCGGGATCCATGCCTNNGCCAGGTCCTGCTCGGCCTGATCAACGGCTCGTTTTATGCCATCCTCAGCCTCGGGTTGGCGGTGATCTTCGGGCTGCTCAACATCATCAATTTCAGCCATGGCGCCCAGTACATGATGGGCGCCTTCGTCGCCTGGATGTGCCTGAACTATCTCGGCATCAACTATTGGGCGGCGTTGCTGCTGGCGCCGCTGATCGTGGGCGTGACCGGCGTCGCGATCGAGCGATTGCTGCTCAAGCGCATCGCGCATGTCGACCATCTCTACGGGCTGCTTTTGACCTTCGGCCTGGCGCTGATCATCCAGGGGCTGTTCCGCAACAGTTACGGCTCCTCGGGCCTGCCCTACCAGATCCCGGCGGAACTGCGCGGGGGTGTCAACCTCGGCTTCATGTTCCTGCCCTGGTACCGCGGCTGGGTCGTCGTCGCCTCGCTGGTGGTCTGCCTTGCGACCTGGTTCCTGATCGAGAAGACCAGGCTCGGCGCCTATCTGCGGGCCGCGACCGAGAACCCGACCCTGACCCAGGCCTTCGGCATCAACGTACCGCTGCTGGTGACGCTGACCTACGGCTTCGGTGTCGCGCTGGCGGGCTTTGCCGGCGTGCTGGCCGCGCCGATCTACTCGGTCAACCCGAACATGGGCGCCGATTTGATCATCGTCGTCTTCGCGGTGGTGGTGATCGGCGGCATGGGCTCGATCCTGGGCGCCATCGTCACCGGCTTTTCGCTCGGGCTGATCGAGGGCCTGACCAAGGTGTTCTACCCGGAGGGCTCGGCGACGGTGATCTTCATCATCATGGTGCTGGTGCTGCTCGTGCGGCCTGCCGGCCTGTTCGGACGGGTCGCGTGATGGCCGCCCGCCGCGACAAGACGAGGATCTGACCATGGCCGATATCGCCACCATCGATACTCCCGCCGCCGCGCTGATTCCGGGCGAGATCGACAAGGGCACGCAGCGCCTGCATCGCGCCATCATGATCGGGATCGCGGTCGCGCTCGTGATCGCGCCTTTCGTCGCCTATCCGGTCTTCGTCATGAAGGTTCTGTGCTTTGCGCTGTTCGCGCTCGCCTTCAACCTGCTGCTTGGCTATGGCGGGCTGCTCTCCTTCGGCCATGCCGCCTATTTCGG
>UCBZ01000083.1 GCA_900470775.1 Hyphomicrobiales bacterium
TTTCCGGCGGCCGGGGAGCCGGGATCCAGTGTCCTCGTCTTCGTTATCGATAACACCGAGCGCAAGCAGGCCCAGGACGCGGTGCTGGCGGCACAGTCGGAACTCGCCCATGCGGCGAGGGCCGCGACGCTTGGCGAACTCACCGCCTCCATAGCTCATGAGGTCAACCAGCCGCTCATGGCGGTGGTGACCAGCGGCGAGGCTGCGATGCGCTGGCTCAAACGCCCCGAGCCGGACCTAAACGAGGTGGAGGCGGCGCTCTCGCGGATCATCGCCGAGGGGCGCCGCGCCAGCGAGATCGTCAATAATATCAGGTCCTTCCTGCGCAAAGCGCCGACCCGCAAAGAGAGCCTCAACATCGGGGCGATCGTGGTCGAGGCGAGCCAACTCGTTGCGCATGAACTGGCCCGGGCGCGGGTCGATCTGCGTATGCGCATCCAGGCGGACCTGCCCGCACTTGAGGGCGACCGCATCCAGCTCCAGCAGGTTCTCGTCAATCTGATGGTCAATGCGGGCCAGGCTATGGCCAGGCAAGTGCGGCCGCGGGAACTCGCGGTCTCCGCCAAGCTGGTCGACGATGTGACGGTGCAGGTCGCGGTCGCCGACACGGGGCCGGGGCTGGAGCCCGAGGGGCAGGGGCGCGTCTTCGATCCCTTCTACACCACGAAGCCGGAGGGGATGGGCATGGGGCTTGCCATATGTCGATCGACTGCCGAGGCTCACGATGGGACACTCTCGGTGGAAAGCTCGGCCGAGGGCGCAACCTTCGTGCTTTCCCTCCCTGTTCCAGGCAGGAGCGCAATGCGATGATCAGGCATTTCTCGGTGAACACCGCCGCCGGCACTGCGTCGACGAAGCCTGTCGTCGCCATCGTTGATGACGATGCCAATGTCCGGGATTCGCTCGACAGTTTGTTCAGGTCGGTGGACCTGCAAACGCGGCTTTTCGCAGCCCCTGCGGAACTGTTGCAGGCCTCACTTCCCAATCTGCCGGGTTGCCTCGTGCTCGATGTCCGCCTGCCGGGGATAAGCGGGTTGGACTTTCAGTCGCAGCTCTCGCGGCATGGCATCGAGCTGCCGATCGTCTTCGTCACCGGCTTCGGAGACATTCCGATGACGGTGCGCGCGATGAAGGCCGGTGCGATCGACTTCCTGTCGAAGCCGTTCCGCGATCAGGACATGCTCGACGCCGTGACCGCGGCGATCGAGCGCGACCGCGCGCGGCGTAGCGAGCGCGACGCGCGCGAAAGCCTGCGGGCCGAATACGACACCCTGACCTCGCGCGAGCGCGAGGTGATGGCGCATGTCGTATCCGGGCTGATGAACAAGCAGGTAGCCGGGCTGATCGGGCTCAGCGAGATCACGGTCAAGATCTACCGCGGCAGCGTGATGCGGAAGATGGGTGTGCGCTCGCTGGCCGACCTCGTGCGCAAGGCCGAGGCGCTGATATCCCGGCCTCGGGGCTAGGGGAAGGCAAACCAGTGTATGATTCCGGTGCCACGCCCTATCCACTATAAGGAAGAGGCCGCAGAGCCGTCGCTTTTCGGCGCCGTACGGCGAAGGCGCTTTGCAATGACACATCCTCCGACAATCGCCGTCCTCGATGACGACGAAGGGGTCCGCGT
>UCBZ01000064.1 GCA_900470775.1 Hyphomicrobiales bacterium
TTTCAACGACATCCGCCAATAACTGACGTTGGAGGGCTGCCGCAAAACGGACATCTCGAATAGATGACGCTACCACGAGTTCTGCTATCGATAACGGTCGCCGGCCATAGGCGGCACCGCGTTGTTAGAGCGCGTGGCCACGAGCCGGCGTGTTTGGTTGGCCTTGACACCGGCGCTGAAACTAAGCGGCCATGCTCCTGCATTTTGCGAACGGACGCGAACGCGCTTGAGGGCGTCGGGCATGATACTGCGCCAACTGGTCTATCTCGACGCACTGGCTCGCGAAAAGCATTTCCGCCGCGCCGCCGAGGCCTGCCATGTCTCCCAGCCGACCCTGTCGGCAGCGATCGTCCAGCTCGAGGAGGAGCTTGGCGTGCTCATCGTCGAGCGCGGCCGCAGGTTCCAGGGTTTCACCAAGGAAGGCGAGGCCGTCTTGGCCCATGCCCGTCGCATCCTGGCGGAAGCCGACCTGATGAAAGACTCGATCGCGGAGCTGAAGGAGGGCGTCAGCGGCCGTATCAGGCTTGGCGCCGTTCCCACCGCGCTGCCGATGGTCGCGCATATCACCGCGCCGTTCTCTTCGCGCTATCCCGGCGTCTCGCTGACCGTTCTGTCGCTAACCTCGTCGGAGATTCAACAGCGCATCGACAATTTCGAACTCGATGCCGGTCTGACCTATCTCGACAACGAGCCGCTCGAACGGGTGATCGCCAAGCCGATCTACCAGGAAGCCTATGTGCTGCTGACGCGCGAGGACGGCCCTCTCGGCGGCCGCGACAGCATAACCTGGGCGCAGGCCGGCGAGCTCAAGCTCTGCCTCCTGACCTCCGACATGCAGAACCGGCGCATCATCGACGGCATCTTCCGCTCGGTCGGCGTCATGCCCAAGCCGGCGATCGAAACCAATTCGATCTTCAACCTGTGTTCGCATGCCGGCATCCAGGGCGTCTCCAGCATCGTCTCGCGGCAATTGCTGGAGTTCTTCGGCGTGCCGCTCGGCACCAAGGCGCTGCCGCTGGTCGAGCCCGAGGCGAAGCGCTCGATCGGACTGATCGTGGCGGACCGCCAGCCCTTCGCGCCGCTGACCCGCAACCTCCTGACGATGTCGCAGCCGGTCACCGAGGCCGTGCTGCCGCGGCGCGCCAGCGTCGGATAGCTGAGGGCTATCGTCGAACACCGCGTTTGGTTATCACTCACCGCCAAAGCGGGCGATAAGCAGAGGTTATCACCGAACGATTGGTAGGCAATGCGAAGGTGAGTCGTTTTTGATAGTTGTTGACTATCATATAGTCGGAACAAACGATTTGAAATCATTCCAGTATGGGCGGATTCTCTCCGAAAGCGGCTGTCGGTCAAACCGCGCCGGATGGAGGAATGATGACCGCATATCCAGCCTGGGACCAGGACAGCGCGCGCTCGATCATCGCTGGACTGGTGCATCTCGAAGGCGCTGCGCTGCCGATCCTGCACGCTTTGCAGGAGGAGTTCGGCCATGTCGATGCGCAGGTGGTCCCGCTGCTCGCCGACGCGCTGAACCTGTCGCGCGCCGAGGTCCATGGCACGATCTCGTTCTACCATGATTTCCGCACCAGCCCGCCGCCGCGCCGCGTCATCAAGCTCTGCCGCGCCGAGGCCTGCCAGGCACTGGGCTGCGAGGCGTTGGTTCAGGACCTGGCGCATCGCCACGGCATCGCGGTCGATGGTCACGGCCATGGACATGCTCACGGCCACACCCACAGCCATGACTGTGGCCACGACCACTCTCATGTGGCGGTCGAGACGGTCTACTGCCTCGGCAACTGCGCGCTCGGGCCCTCCGCGCTCGTCGATGGCGAACTGATCGGACGGCTCGATTCCGACCGCCTCGCGGAGCTGTGCACGGAAACGGGAGTTCGTTCATGACGCTCTCTCCCGACGCCATCAGGATCTTCGTGCCGATCGACGCCGCGGCGCTCTCCGTCGGGGCGGACGCCGTCGCACGCAGCATTGCCCGCGAGGCGCAGGCGCGCGGCGTTACGATCGAGATCGTCCGCAACGGCTCGCGCGGCATGCTCTGGCTGGAGCCTATGGTCGAGGTCGCGACGCCGGCCGGCCGGATCGCCTATGGGCCGGTCGCGGCCAGGCATGTCGCTGGCCTCTTCGATGCGGATTTCCAGGCCGGCGGCAGCCACGCGCTGCGGCTCGGCCTGACCGAGGAACTCGACTGGATGAAGCGCCAGCAGCGCCTCACCTTCGAGCGCATCGGCGTCACCGACCCACTCTCGCTGGCGGAATACCGCGCGCATGGCGGCCTGGCCGGGCTGGAGAAGGCGCTCGCGCTCTCCGGGGACGATGTCGTCGAGGCGGTGCGGGCCTCGGGCCTGCGCGGGCGCGGCGGCGCCGGCTTCCCGACCGGGATCAAGTGGAAGACCGTCCAGAATGCGCGGGCGGAGCAGAAATACATCGTCTGCAATGCCGATGAGGGCGACAGCGGCACCTTCGCCGACCGCATGCTGATGGAGGGCGATCCTTTCCTGCTGATCGAGGGCATGACGATCGCCGCCATCGCGGTGGGCGCGACCCGCGGCTACATCTATCTGCGCTCGGAATATCCGCATGCGTTCAAGACGCTGCAGCGCGCGATCCTGAAGGCGGAGACCGCCGGCGTCCTCGGCGATTCCGTGCTCGGTTCGAGTCTCGCCTTCCGTCTCGAAGTGCGGCTCGGCGCGGGCGCCTATATCTGCGGCGAGGAGACCTCGCTGCTCGAAAGCCTCGAGGGCAAGCGTGCGCTCGTCCGCGCCAAGCCGCCGATTCCGGCGCTGCAGGGGCTGTTCGGCAAGCCGACCATCGTCAACAACGTGCTGTCCTTCGCCGCCGTGCCCTGGATCCTCGATCACGGTGCGCAGGCCTATGCCGATTACGGCCTTGGCCGCTCGCGCGGCACGCTGCCGGTCCAGCTCGGCGGCAACGTCAAGCGCGGCGGGCTGATCGAGCTCGCCTTCGGCATCAGCCTGCGCGAGATCATCGAGGATATGGGTGGCGGAACGCTGTCGGGCCGGCCGATCCGGGCCGTGCAGGTGGGCGGGCCGCTCGGCGCCTATCTGACGGCGGCCCAGCTCGACGTCGCCATGGACTACGAGGCGCTGGCGGCGATGCGCGCCATGCTCGGCCATGGCGGCATCGTCGTCTTCGATGACAGCGTCGACATGGCCAAACAGGCCCGCTTCGCCTTCGAGTTCTGCGCCAAGGAAAGCTGCGGGAAATGCACCCCCTGCCGCATCGGCGCGACGCGCGGCGTCGAGGTGATGGACCGCATCATCGCCGGCACCGAGCGCCCGAAGAACATCGCCGTGCTGCGCGATCTTTCCAAGCTGATGACCGACGCCTCGCTCTGCGCCATGGGCGGGCTGACGCCGATGCCGGTGCTGAGCGCGCTGAACCATTTCCCCGAGGATTTCGATCGACCCGCGCTTCCCATGGCTGCGGAATGAGGAGGCCATCATGAGCCTGATCAAGGAAATCGATTTCGGCACGCCGATCCGCATCGCGGACAAGACGGTGACGCTGACGATCGACGGCGAGAGCGTCACGGTGCCGGCCGGCACCTCGGTGATGGCCGCCGCGATGAGCGTGGGCACCAAGATCCCCAAGCTCTGCGCCACGGATTCGCTCGAACCCTTCGGCTCCTGCCGCCTCTGCCTGGTCGAGATCGAGGGTCGCCGTGGCACGCCGGCGTCCTGCACCACCCCGGCCGAAGAGGGCATGGTCGTGCGCACGCAGAGCGAGCAGCTCCACGGGCTGCGCAAGGGCGTGATGGAGCTCTACATCTCCGACCACCCGCTCGACTGCCTGACCTGCTCGGCCAATGGCGATTGCGAATTGCAGGACATGGCCGGTGCGGTCGGCCTGCGCGAGGTCCGCTATGGTTATGAGGGCGAGAATCATGTCTTCGCCAAGGACAAGGACGGATTCGCGAATGAGAACTGGCTCGGGCTCGACACCTCGAACCCCTATTTCACCTACGACCCGTCGAAATGCATCGTCTGCAACCGCTGTGTCCGGGCCTGCGAGGAGGTGCAGGGCACCTTCGCGCTGACCATCACCGGCCGAGGCTTCGACTCGCGCGTCGCCGCCGGCCCGACCGATTTTCTCGGCTCCGAATGCGTTTCCTGCGGCGCCTGCGTGCAAGCCTGCCCGACGGCGACGCTGATGGAGAAAAGCGTCATCCAGATGGGCCAGCCCGAGCATTCCAAGATCACGACCTGCGCCTATTGCGGTGTCGGCTGCTCGTTCAAGGCCGAGATGCAGGGCGACAAGATTGTCCGGATGGTGCCCCACAAGGACGGCAAGGCGAATGAGGGCCATTCCTGCGTCAAGGGCCGCTTCGCCTATGGCTACGCCACCCATAAGGACCGCATCACCAAGCCGATGATCCGTGCCAAGATCACCGATCCCTGGCGCGAGGTCTCGTGGGAGGAGGCGATCGGCCATGCGGCGTCCGAGTTCCGCCGGGTCGAGGCGAAGTATGGCCGGGAATCGCTGGGTGCGATCACCTCGTCGCGCTGCACCAATGAGGAGGTCTTCCTCGTCCAGAAGCTGGTGCGCGCCGCCTTCCGCAACAACAACGTCGATACCTGTGCCCGCGTCTGCCATTCGCCGACGGGCTACGGGCTGAAGACGACGCTCGGCACCTCGGCCGGCACGCAGGACTTCAAATCGGTCGAGAAGGCCGATGTCATCCTCGTCATCGGCGCCAACCCGACCGACGGCCACCCGGTCTTCGCCTCGCGGATGAAGAAGCGCTTGCGGGCGGGCGCCCGGCTGATCGTCGCCGATCCGCGCCGGACCGACATCGTCAAGTCGCCTCACATCAAGGCCGACCACCATCTGCAGCTCAAGCCCGGCACCAATGTCGCGCTGGTCAATGCACTCGCCCATGTCGTGGTCACCGAGGGGCTGATCGACGAGCCTTACGTCCGCGAGCGCTGCGACCTCGCCGATTTCGAGATCTGGGCCCGCTTCATCGCGCAGGAGGTCAACTCGCCGGAGGCGAGCGAGGAATTCACCGGCGTGCCGGCCGACGAAGTGCGCGCGGCTGCTCGGCTCTACGCCACCGGCGGTAATGGCGCGATCTTTTACGGGCTCGGCGTCACCGAGCACAGCCAGGGCTCGACCACCGTCATGGCGATGGCGAACCTCGCCATGGCGACCGGCAATATCGGCCGCGAGGGCGTCGGCATCAATCCGCTGCGCGGCCAGAACAACGTCCAGGGCGCCTGCGACATGGGCTCGTTCCCGCACGAGCTCACCGGCTACCGCCATGTCTCGGACGAGGGCACCCGGCACATCTTCGAGACGATGTGGGGAGTCTCGCTCGATGACGAGCCTGGCCTGCGCATCCCCAACATGCTCGACGAGGCGGTCGGCGGCACCTTCAAGGGGCTCTACATTCAGGGCGAGGACATCGCCCAGTCCGACCCCAACACCCAGCATGTCACCGCCGGCCTCGCCGCGATGGAATGCGTCGTCATCCAGGACATCTTCCTGAACGAGACGGCGAAATACGCCCATGTCTTCCTGCCGGGCTCGTCCTTCCTCGAGAAGGACGGCACCTTCACCAATGCCGAGCGCCGCATCAACCGCGTGCGCAAGGTCATGGAGCCGCTCTCGGGCAAGCACGAATGGCAGGTCACGATCGATCTCGCCCGGGCGCTCGGCTACGAGATGCCCTATGCCCATCCCAGCGAGATCATGGACGAGATCGCGCTGCTGACGCCGAGCTTCGCTGGGGTCAGCTATGCGGTGCTCGACAAGCTCGGCTCGGTGCAGTGGCCCTGCAACGACAAGGCGCCGTTCGGCACGCCGCTGATGCATGTCGACCATTTCGTCCGCGGCAAGGGCCGCTTCATGCTGACCGAGTTCGTGCCGACGCAGGAACGCACCGGCGCGCGCTTCCCGCTGATCCTGACGACCGGACGCATCCTCTCGCAATACAATGTCGGGGCGCAGACGCGGCGCACCGAAAACTCGACCTGGCATGACGAGGACGTGCTGGAGATCCACCCCTTCGACGCCGAGAACCGCGGCATCAAATCTGGCGATCTCGTCGCGCTCGCCAGCCGCTCCGGCGACATCTCGCTAAAGGCCGAGGTCTCCGAGCGGATGCAGCCGGGCGTGGTCTACACCACCTTCCACCATGCCGAGACGGGCGCCAACGTCATCACCACCGACTATTCCGACTGGGCGACCAACTGCCCGGAATACAAGGTGACGGCGGTCGAGGTCCGGCGGACCAACTACTACTCGCAGTGGCAGGAGAAGAACCGCGAGGAGGACGTCTCGCTGCGGCGCATCGCGGGCAAGAGCACGGGAAATTTGGCCGATGCCGCGGAATAGCCCGCCGGCCCAGCCGCCGGCCTCCTGCGCCGTGCCGGCCGAGCCGGTGCGCTTCGACGCCTGCCCGGTGCCCGCGACGATGGCCGAGGTCGCCGTCGAGGCGCCCATCAACATCGTCTACGGCAACCTGCCCTATGCGGTGATGATGGCGACGCCGTCCGATCTCGAGGATTTCGTCGCCGGCTTCAGCCTGACCGAGGGCATCGTCCGCAGCGTCGATGAGATAAGGGGGATCGCGGTCGCGCCGCAGCAGGACGGCATCGTCGTCACCGTCGAGCTCGCGCCCGGCCGCTTCCGCGATCATCTGGCCCGGCGACGCAACCTTTCGGGACGAACCTCTTGCGGGCTCTGCGGCATCGAGACCCTCGCCGAGATGCCGATGGCCGGCACAGACGCAGGGCAGCATCGGCCGGTCTCGCAGGGCGCCATCCAGGCCGCGCTCGCCGCGCTGGAGTGGCACCAGCCGCTGAACAGGCTCACGCGCGCCGTCCATGCCGCCGCCTGGTGCGACGCGATGGGCGCCATCCTGGCCGCTCGCGAGGATGTCGGCCGGCACAACGCGCTGGACAAGCTGATCGGGGCGCGGCTGCGCGCCGGTCACGACGCGAGCGAGGGCTTCATCCTCGTCACCAGCCGCGCCTCCTTCGAGATGGTCGAGAAGACCGCCATCTTCGGCGCCGGCACGCTAGTCTCGATCTCGGCGCCGACCTCGCTCGCGATCGAGCGGGCGAAGCGGCTCGGCCTGACGCTTGTTTCGGTCGCCCGCCACGATGCCGCGATCCTCTTTGCCGGTGAGCTTGCCGAACAACTGGAAGTCGAAGCGCGATGAGCCTGAACTATTACGATCCGGCGGCGGTCAAGCTGGCCAATATGGCCAAGCTCGGTCACATGGCCGGGCAGATCGCCGACTATTTCAAATCCTACCCGGAAGAGCAGGCGGTGGCGGCGATCGCCGCCCATATCAACGAATTCTGGAGCCGGCGCATGCGCGAGGATTTCCTTGCCACGTTCAATGCCGGTTCTGAGGGGCTTCATCCCCTCGCGAGAGCCGCCGTGGTAGCCATCAAACCTGCAATAGACTGATAGCAATTTGGGAGGCAGGATGGATGGACCGTAGGTCATCCGTCAGCCGGACCACCTGAACTCGCATCGCTGGCGCGCATGCGGCCTCAAAACAGGGCCAACCCCGATGCGTTCTCATAACCGCCGCGCCGTACTTTTGGGCCTCGGCGCGTTCGTTGCCGCACCGCGAGTCGCTCGCTCAGCGACGGTTCGCGACGGGGCCGGCCGGGAAGTGTCGATCCCCGCAACCATTACGCGCGTCTTTCCCGCCGGCCCACCCGCCGCGATCCAGCTCTACACGCTGGCGCCCGATCTGCTGCTCGGCTGGCCTCGCGCCAACCGTCCAGAGGAGCGCGATCAGCGGAGTGCAAAGAGCCCACCGAACCTACGCTATTGCCGCCGTTTGTATCCGTCATTCCCACTCGATCGTGCCGGGCGGCTTGCTGGTCACGTCGTAGACGACGCGGTTGATGCCCTTGACCTCGTTGATGATCCGCGTCGCCGTCCGGCCGAGAAAGGCCATGTCGTAGGGGTAGAAATCCGCCGTCATGCCGTCGACCGAGGTCACGGCGCGCAGCGCGCAGACATGGTCGTAGGTGCGGTAGTCGCCCATCACGCCGACGGTGCGCACCGGCAGCAGCACGGCGAAGGCCTGCCAGATCACGTCGTAGAGGCCGGCCTTGCGGATCTCGTCGAGATAGATCGCATCGGCCTTGCGCAGGATGTCGAGCTTCTCCCTGGTGATCTCGCCGGGGCAGCGGATGGCGAGACCGGGCCCCGGGAACGGGTGGCGACCGACGAAGGCCTCGGGCAGCCCGAGCTCGCGGCCGAGCACCCGGACTTCGTCCTTGAACAGCTCGCGCAGCGGCTCGACGAGCTTCATCTTCATGCGCTCGGGCAGGCCGCCGACATTATGGTGCGACTTGATCGTCACCGATGGCCCGCCCGAGAACGAGACGCTCTCGATCACGTCGGGGTAAAGCGTGCCCTGGGCGAGGAAGTCGGCGCCGCCGATCTTGGCGGCCTCGGCGTCGAAGACGTCGATGAAGAGCCGGCCGATGGTCTTGCGCTTGGCTTCCGGGTCCGAGCCGCATTTCGCCAGCTCGGAAAGGAACAGCTCTTCCGCCTCAACATGGACGAGCGGGATGTTGTAGTGGTCGCGGAACAGGCGCACGACCTCCTCCGCCTCGTTCATCCGCATCAGGCCGTGGTCGACGAAGACGCAGGTGAGCTGGTCGCCGATGGCTTCATGGATCAGCACGGCGGCCACGGCGGAATCGACGCCGCCCGACAGGCCGCAGATGACGCGACCGCTGCCGACCTGGTCGCGGATCTTCTTCTGCATCTCGGCGCGATAGGCCGACATGCTCCAGTCCGGCACGCAGCCGCAGATGTTGACGACGAAGTTGCGCAGAAGCTTGCCGCCATCGGGCGTATGCACGACCTCGGGGTGGAACATCGTCGAGTAGAAGCGCCTGGTCTCGTCGCTCGCCACCGCATAGGGCGCGTTCTCGGAGGTCGCCTTGACAGTGAAGCCGGCGGGGAGCTGCGTGACGCGGTCGCCATGGCTCATCCAGACGGGGTAGCGACCACCCTCCTCCCAGACGCCCTCGAACAGCGCCGAGGGCGTGACGATCTCGACATCGGCGCGGCCGAACTCGGCGGCATGCCCGCTTTCGACCCGCCCGCCGAGCTGCTCCGCCATGGTCTGCTGGCCATAGCAGATGCCCAGCACCGGCAGCCCGGTCGAGAAGACCTCCTGCGGTGCGCGCGGCGAACCCTCGTCAGGCACCGAGGCCGGCCCGCCCGAGAAGATCACGCCCTTGGGGTTCAGCCGCTGGAAGGCCTCGGAGGCCGACTGGAACGGCGCGATCTCGCAATAGACGCCGATCTCGCGGATGCGCCGCGCGATCAGCTGCGTCACCTGCGAGCCGAAATCGATGATGAGGATGGAGTCGTGGTGCGTTTCGCTCGTCATCGCGCTCGGTTAAGCCATCGCGCGATGGCGTGCAACGGCCTGTTTCCTGTGTCAGGCCCCGCGTTGGACGCAAGCCAGGTAGAAGCCATCGGTTCCGGTGCGCCGCGGCGAGAACTGCACGCCATGCATGGTGGCAAAACGAGCCATCAGGCTGAAATCGCCCTCCTCCGAGGCGAGCACCTGCGCGAGCGGCACGGCGGCGAAGCCAGGCTGGCGCCCAAGGAAGGCGGCGATGGCTGCGTCGTTCTCGTCGGGCAGCACCGAGCAGGTGATGTAGGCGATGCGGCCACCCGGCTTCACCAGCCTCGCCGCGCGCGCCAGAACCTCGGCCTGGTCCTTGATGCGCTCGGCGAGCGCGCCGGGCCGCACCCGCCATTTGGCATCGGGGTTGCGCCGCCAGGTGCCCGAGCCGGTGCAGGGAGCATCGACCAGCACGAGATCGGCCTGCCCCTCGATTTCGGCCAGCGGCTCATGGCCGCGCGAGCGCGGAATCCGGATTTCGACGATGCTCGCTCCCGAGCGCGCCAGCCGCTCATGCAGCGGCGCGAGGCGGCGGGCATCGAGGTCGGTGGCGAAGAGTCGCCCCTGATTGGCCATCAGCGCCGCCAGCGCCAGCGTCTTGCCGCCGGCGCCGGCGCAGAGGTCGATGACCGTCTGGCCGGGCCTTGCCCCGGCAAGCAGCGTGACGAGCTGGGAGCCCTCATCCTGGATCTCGAAGCCGCCGGCGAAGAACGCAGGTTCCGCCTGCAGCGATGGGCCGCGCCCGTCATGGCCGGGCTGGAAGCGCAGCGCGTCGGGCGACCAGGCTCCGGTCTCCGGCCCAGCATGGGCGAGATCGGTCATCAGTGCCGCGCGCGTCGTCTTGAGCCGGTTGGCGCGGATGTCGATCGGGGCGCGGCCGCTCAGGGCTTCGCCTTCCGCGACAGCCTCGGCTCCGAAAGCCGCTGCAAAAGCCGGCCAGAGCCAGTCCGGCACGTCGGCACGAACCCAGTCGGGAGCGCCGTCGAGCGAGAGCGCGACCAGCCGGTCGACCTCCTCGCCTTCGAGTGGCGCGGGGGCGTGGTTTTCGCCGGAGCAGAGCGAGGCGATGTCCTCCAGCCCAAGGCCGCGCAACCGCGCCAGCATGCCGAGCACGAGCGCACGCGGCGTCTCGGAGCCCATGACGTAGCTGCTGGAAGCCTTACGGCGCAGCGCGTCATAGACCAGCGAAGCGATCGCAGCGCGGTCCTTCGAGCCGGCGAAGCGGCGCGACAGGCCCCAATCCTTGAGCGCATCCGAAGCCGGGCGACGGCGCGAGATGATATCGTCCAGCACCTCGATGGCAGCGCTGATGCGGGCGGCAGGCGTCATGGTGCAGATTCCGGGACCGAACGCTCGTCGATGAATCGACGATGATACGGCCAATATCGAGATTGGACGATTTCAAGCATGACGCATGATCATGGCGCGCCCAACGACATACTCTTGACGCGGTCCTTCCACAGGCTGAAACACGAGGCAACTGCCTCTTGCAACAAAAGGTCCCGATCCATGCAGCGCGCCAGCCATCTCGTTCTCGCTTCCCTCCTCGCGCTCGCGCTTGCCGCCTGCGCCACGCAGCCTGCTCCCGACCTGACCCCGCCGCCCGGCAAGCGCCTCGACGCCAAGACCACGCTCGAGAACGCGCCGCGCCGCTAAGACTTCGCCTCCTCGCCAGACAGGCTGCGGGGAGGCGCTTCAGGCATTCAACCGCCTGTCACATCACCCGACCAAGGTCGCGCCGGAAACGACGCGACCAAGGATCGATGCCATGATGACGAAGACCCTGATCTCCGCCGGCCTTGCGGCCTGCCTCGGCCTCGCGACGCCCCAGGCTGCGCTGGCTCAATCCGCTACGCCGACGCTGTCGGGACAGAAGCCGCTGATCGTCGGCCATCGCGGCGCCAGCGGCTATCGCCCCGAGCACACGCTGGAATCCTACAAGCTCGCGATCGAACAGGGGGCCGATTTCATCGAGCCCGACCTCGTCGCGACCAAGGATGGCGTCCTCATCGCCCGGCACGAGCCGGTCATGAGCGGCACGACCGACATCGCGACCCGCCCGGAATTCGCCAGCCGAAAGACCACGCGCAAGCTTGACGGCGTCGAGACAACCGACTGGTTCGCCGGCGATTTCACCCTGGCCGAGATCAAGACGCTAAGGGCCAAGCAGGCCTTCGCCGATCGCGACCAGTCGCATAACGGCAAATACGAGGTCCCGACCCTCCAGGAGATCATTGCCCTCGCCAAGTCGGAGAGCGCCCGCCTCGGCCGCACCATCGGCCTCTATCCGGAGGTCAAGCATTCGATCTTCCATGCCGCCATCGGCCTGCCGATCGAGGATCGCCTGCTGGACGCGCTCAAGGCCGCCGGCTGGACCGAGAAGTCGTCGCCCGTCATCATCCAGAGCTTCGAGACGGCCAATCTCAAATACCTCCGCGGCAAGACCCAGGTCCGGCTGTCGCAACTGGTTGATGCCGATGACGTCGATAAGGATGGCGACATCGTGCTCGCCGCTCCCTTCGACAAGCCCTATGACTTCGTCGTCACCGGCGACAAGCGCAGCTTCAAGGATCTGGTCACGGCCGAAGGCCTGAAGGAGGTCGCGACCTATGCCGACATCGTCGCGCCGTGGAAGCCCTATCTCATGGCGGGCAAGCAGGTGCTCGGCGATGACGGCAAGCCGCAGGATCTCAACAAGGACGGTGCCATCGACGAGCGCGACCGCGTCCTGCTGCCGCCGAGCGATGTCGTGAAGAACGCCCATGCGGTGGGGCTCCTGGTCCATAGCTGGACCTTCCGCAGCGAGCCCAAGCGGCTGGCCTCCGATTTCAAGGGCGATCCGGCCGCCGAGTACAAGGCCTATCTGGCGCTCGGCATCGACGGGTTGTTCTCCGACTTTCCCGATGCGGCCGTGAAGGCGCGCGACGGCAAATAGACCTGTCGAACGACCCATAAAAAAGGCCGTCCCGCGCGAACGGGACGGCCTTTCGATTCGGGCTGTGCCGAACCTGAACCGACGATCAGTCGCAGACGCGCTGCTTGGTCTTGATCACGCCGCGCCGCGTCTCCTCACGCGTGATGACCGTGCGGCAGCGCTCGCGGTTGCGGTACTCGACGCGACGACGATCGTCGCGGCGATCGTACCGGTCCGAACGCCGCTCGAAACCGTCATCGCGGCGAACTTCACGTTCGATGACGCGATCGCGCGGGCCGCGCGTATCGACGCCGACGCCACCGGGACCGACACTGATGGATTGGGCATAAGCGCCGCCGGTCATCAGCGTTGCAGCGATGAGCGCGGGAATAAGGCGTTTCATTTTGTTTCCTCCATTTCGAGAGGAAAACGGCGGCTGACGTGTTTTGTTCCGCAGCGGCGGCAGCTTGACCGGCTTGACGGAGAGTCGGCGGCGCGATGATCGGGCGCTGTCGCTTATAACAGGCGCGCCGGACAGTCCGGCGCGCCCTTCTGTCCTGTCTAGCCGAGGATCAGTGCAGGATCTGGCTGAGGAAGAGCTTGGTGCGCTCGTGCTGCGGGTTCTTGAAGAACTCGTTGGGCTCGTTCATCTCGACGATCTGGCCGGCGTCCATAAAGATGACGCGGTCGGCGACCTGGCGGGCGAAGCCCATCTCGTGGGTGACGCAGAGCATGGTCATGCCCTCGTCGGCGAGCGAGACCATGGTGTCGAGCACCTCCTTGACCATCTCGGGATCGAGCGCCGAGGTCGGCTCGTCGAACAGCATGATCTTGGGGCTCATGCAGAGCGAGCGGGCGATGGCGACGCGCTGCTGCTGGCCGCCGGAGAGCTGGCCCGGGTATTTGTGGGCCTGCTCGGGGATCTTGACGCGCTTGAGATAGTGCATGCCGATCTCTTCGGCATCCTTCTTGGGCATCTTGCGGACCCAGATCGGGGCTAACGTCAGGTTCTCGAGGATCGTCAGATGCGGGAACAGGTTGAAGTGCTGGAAGACCATGCCGACATCGCGGCGGATCTCGTCGATCTTCTTGAGGTCGTTGGTCAGCTCCGTGCCGTCGACGATGATCGAGCCCTTCTGGTGCTCTTCCAGCCGGTTGATGCAGCGGATCATCGTCGACTTGCCCGAGCCCGACGGCCCGCAGATCACCAGCTTCTCGCCGCGCGAGACTTTCAGGTTGATGTCGCGCAGCACGTGGAACTCGCCATACCACTTGTTGACGCCGACCATCTCGACCGCGGTGGCCGTGTTCAGCGAGGTCTGCTTCAAAGCGGCCGGGCGGTCGGAGGTCTTGAGGTCTGCCATTGCCATGATCATGGATCCTTTCAACGCTTCTGGCCGGCTGCGAGGCGTCTCTCGACCGCGATCGAGTAGCGCGACATGCCCCAGCAACACAGGAAATAAAACATCGCGGCGAAGGCATAGCCGGTCGCGCGCGTGGTCGGCGTCGCCCAGGTCGGATCGACCAGGGTCGCCTCGATGGTGCGCAGGAAGTCGAAGATGCCGACGATGGTAACCAGCGTCGTATCCTTGAACAGCCCGATGAAGGTGTTGACGATGCCCGGGATCACGATGCGCAGCGCCTGTGGCAGGATGATCAGCCGCATCATCTGCCAGTAGCCCAGGCCGAGCGACATCGCGCCCTCGTACTGGCCCTTCGGCATCGCCTGCAGGCCGCCGCGGATCACCTCCGCCATATAGGCGGCGGCAAACAGCGCGACGCCGATCAGCGGGCGCAGCAGACGGTCGGGCGAATACTCCTGCGGCACGAACAGCGGCAGCATGGTGTTGGCCATGAACAGCACGGTGATCAGCGGCACGCCGCGCACGAACTCGATGAAGATCACCGAGAGCAGCTGGATGATCGGCAGCTTTGAGCGCCGCCCCAGCGCCAGTACCACGCCCAGCGGCAGCGAGAACACGATGCCGACCGCCGCGATCAGGAAGGTCACCATCATGCCGCCCCACAGGCCGGTATCGACCCGCGGCAGGCCGACCGCTTGGGCCAGCACCGCGATCAGGCCGAAGACGATCATGGCCATCAGGATCAGGCGCTTGGGCCGGTAGAAGCGCTGCCAGGGCGGAGCCGCCTCCTCGACCGCCAGCAGCGCCGGCCCTGTCCAGAACCGGGCCAGGCTGGGGACGAAGGACAGCACGAGATAGAGCACCGCCAGCCCGAAGGTGAGCAGGATCAGGAAGCGCAGGAAGGTCTCGGCGCCGTCGCCGCCGAGCAGCAGCAGATAGGCGCTGATCGGCAGGATCACGAAGAAGAAGAAGGCGCCGACCTTCTTCAGCGGGGCCCGGTCCCACAGCATCCAGACGACGCCGAGCGCAAACATCGCGAAGACGATGTTGACGCGCCAGCGTTGCGGGATCGGATAGGATCCATAGATGAAATACTGGAGGCGGTCGGCGACATAGGCCCAGCAGGCACCGACGGGCCGACCCACCTTCTCGGGCAGGCAGGCGTCGCGGTTGGTGCCGCTCCAGACCGCATCGATGAAATAGAAGCGCACCAGATCCGGCACCGCGGTCACCACGATATAGAGGCAGACCAGCGTCATCAGCGAGTTGACCGGCCCGGAGAACAGGTTGTTCCGGACCCATGCAATGGGACCGGCCACCGAGAGCGGCGCGGCCTCCTGCTGCAGCGTCTCCTTGCGGACGAAGGCGTAGGGTGCGTTTTCGAGCGTTGCGTCGGTCATCGGGGCGCCCTCACCGTTCCACCAGCGCCATGCGCTTGTTGTAGATATTCATGAACAGGGAGGTCACGAGCGAGATAGTGAGATAGACCGCCATGGTGATCGCAACGACCTCGAGCGCCTGGCCGGTCTGGTTCAGCACGGTTCCGGTGAAGACCTGGACGAGATCGGGATAGCCGATCGCGACCGCGAGCGACGAGTTCTTGGTCAGGTTGAGATAGTTCGAGGTCAGCGGCGGGATGATCACGCGCATCGCCTGCGGGATCACGACGAGCTTCAAGGTCGGCCCGGCACGCAGGCCCAGCGCATTGGCGGCCTCCGTCTGGCCCTTGGAGACCGCCAGGATGCCGGCGCGCACCACTTCGGCGATGAAGCCGGCGGTGTAGGTCGTGAGGCCGATCAGCAGTGCGACGAATTCGGGATAGATCTGCAGGCCGCCGGTGAGATTGAAGGTGCCCTGCTGCGGCAGGTCGAAGGTGAGCGGCTGTCCAGCGATGAAATACACCACCAGCGGCAGGCCGATGATCAGCGCGAGCGAGATCGAGCCATTGGGGTACTGCGTGCCGGTGCGCTCCTGCTGCTTCTTCGACCAGGTATAGAAGACGATAGCGGCGACGATCGCGACGAAGAAGGCGATCACCACAAACTCGAACGCCGGTGCGAATTGTGGGTTCGGCATGATGATGCCGCGGTTGTTCAGGAATATGCTGCCCGGCAATGCGATCGAATTGCGCGCACCCGGCAGCGGCTTCAGCACGGCGTTGTACCAAAAGAACAACTGCAGCAGCAGCGGCAGGTTGCGGATGACCTCGACATAGATCATCGCAAGTTTCGACAGCACCCAGTTGCTCGAAAGCCTGGAGACGCCGACGAAGAAGCCGAGGAAGGTCGAGAGCACGATGCCGATCGAGGCGACCAGCAGCGTGTTGAGCAGGCCGACATAGAAGGCCTGGCCGTAAGTGCTGCCCGACGCGCTGAACGGGATCAGCTTCTGGTTGACGTCGAAGCCGGCCGCGTTGTGCCAGAAGCCGAGGCCCGACGCGATCTTCTGCGCCCGCAGGTTCTCGATGGCGTTGGAGGCGGCCGACCAGATCAGGAAGCCAACCACCGCGATCAGTGCGAACTGGTAGACATAACCCCTGATCCTGGGGTCATAGAACAGCGAGGCTTTTCCCGGCTGCACGGTCTCGGTCGGAATGGTCGACACCTTTTACGCCCTCTTCGTCGCGTGTTGCGGCCGGCGATCCGACGACGGTCGGTGGACCGCCGCCAGTCGTGCTGTTGTCCGTGCCGATTAAAGATGGCGCGGCGCGCGAGGCGCCGCGCCGGCCGATCAGCGGATCGGCGGGGCGTATTGCAGCCCGCCCTTGGTCCAGAGCGCGTTCTGGCCGCGGGCGATCTTCAGAAGCGAGCCTTGGCCGATGTTTCTTTCAAAGGCCTCGCCGTAATTGCCGACATGCTTGATGATGCGGTAGGCCCAGTCGTTAGTCAGGCCGATCGCCTCGCCATACTTGCCCTCGGTGCCGAGCAGACGCTTGATCTCGGGGTTGGGCGACTTCATCATCTCATCGACATTGGCCTTGGTCACGCCGAGTTCTTCGGCGTTGAGCATGGCGAAATGCGTCCACTTGACGATATCGAGCCAGACATCATCGCCATGCCGCACGACAGGGCCGAGCGGCTCCTTCGAGATGATCTCGGGCAGGACGATGTGGTCGGCGGGAGCCGAAAGCGTCAGACGCTCGGCATAGAGACCGGAGGCATCGGTGGTGAACGCGTCGCAGCGCCCAGACTCGTAAGCCTTGACCGTCTCCGTGTTGGAGGCGAAGGCGACGACCTCGTATTTCAGCTTGTTGGCGCGGAAATAGTCGGCGAGGTTGAGTTCGGTCGTGGTGCCCTGCTGGGTGCAGATCGAGGCGCCGGCGAGCTTGAGAACGGAATCGATACCGAGCTTCTTGCGGACCATGAAGCCCTGGCCGTCATAATAGTTGATGCCCGCGAAGTTGAGGCCGAGCGAGGTGTCGCGCGACATCGTCCATGTGGTGGTGCGCGACAGCAGATCCACCTCGCCCGACTGCAATGAGGTGAAGCGGTCCTTGGCCGAAAGCGGAATGAACTTGACCTTGGCCGGGTCGTCGAAGATCGCGGCGGCCACGGCGCGGCACATATCGACGTCGATGCCGGTCCAGTTGCCCTGCGCATCGGGGAGACCGAACCCGGCCAGGCCGGTGCCGGAGCCGCAATGCAGAATACCACGGCTCTTGACCTGCGCGAGCGTACCGGTCTGAGCCTGCGCCCCGCCGACGCCTACGGCCGTTGCGGCGACGACGAGCGCCGCGGCGAAAAATTTCTTCATACCTAGTTCCCCTGTTGGCGGAACGGGTTCCTGCCCGTTCTCGGTGACCTTGCAAGTCCTGGACCAAGCTACCCGCTTGTCACCCCCTCCTTTTGGCCCAATCCCGGCCCTGAACAGTCAAGAAAAATGACGGACGCCGGGTGATCCGGCGCCCGTCGAAATCAGCTCAGCGAACCGGCGGAGCGTATTGCAGGCCGCCCTTGGTCCAGAGACCGTTCTGGCCACGGGCGATCTTCAGAAGCGAGCCCTGACCGACGTTCTTTTCGAAGGATTCGCCGTAATTGCCGACATGCTTGACGATCCGATAGACCCAGTCGGTGGTCAGGCCGATGGTCTCGCCGAACTTGCCCTCGGTGCCGAGCAGGCGCTTGATCTCGGGATTGGGCGACTTCAGCATCTCGTCGACATTGGCCTTGGTCACGCCAAGCTCCTCGGCGTTCAGCATGGCGTAGTGGACCCACTTCACCAGGTTGAACCAGGCAGGATCGTTGTTGCGGACGGACGGGCCGAGCGGCTCCTTGGAGATGATCTCCGGCAGCACGATATGCTCGTCCGGCGCCGTCAGCTTCAGGCGCTCGGCATAGAGGCCCGAGGCGTCGGTGGTGAAGGCGTCGCAGCGGCCGGCGTCATAGGCCTTGATCGTCTCGTCGGACGAGGCGAAGGCGACGACCTCATATTTCAGGTTGTTGGCCCGGAAATAGTCGGCGAGGTTGAGCTCGGTCGTAGTGCCCTGCTGGGTGCAGACCGAGGCGCCGGAAAGCTGCAGCGCCGAGGTGACGCCGAGCTTCTTGCGGACCATGAAGCCCTGGCCGTCATAGTAGTTCACACCGGTGAAGAGGATGCCGAGAGCGGCGTCGCGCGTCATCGTCCAGGTCGAGTTGCGGACGAGCAGATCGACCTCTCCCGACTGCAGCGCCGTGAAGCGGTCCTTGGCCGAGAGCGGGATGAACTTGACCTTGGCCGGATCGTTGAAGATCGCAGCCGCGACCGCGCGGCAGTATTCGACGTCGAGGCCCTGCCAGTTGCCCTGGGCATCCGGCACGCCGAATCCGGCGAGGCCGGTGTTCGAGCCGCAGTTCAGGATGTTGCGCTGCTTGACCTGCGCGAGCGTGGCCGGCGCCTGTGCCGACACCGCCGAAGCCGCCAATGCGAGCCCGAGCCCTGCGATTGCGGCTGCCATGATTTTCTTCATTGAAATCTCTCCCATTGAGGTCTCCTGCGGCCTCGGCCAGCAGGCCGTCATCGGTTTCGTCGCCGGCGGACCTGCGGCCCGCTCGATTGCACAGAAATTAAGCGACGTCCCCTTCGCTCGATTGCCAGAGCCCCGCATGAGCGTCAAGCAAGGTTCCCGGCTGGCGGCGCCCCTTGTCTGCTGCATACATCACATGCGAGTTTGTGGGGGTGGTCAAGCCTGACCCGATTTCCCGCAGACGCCCCACGCCTCCCGGTTCCATGAAAAAGCTGCTTGCATCCAATTTCGCGCGCCTGAACGAAAGAACCCGCCTCGTCATGGCCGGCCGCGATCCGGCCGACAGCTACGGCTTCGTCAACCCGCCGATCGTGCGCGGTTCGACCGTGGTCTATCCCAACACGGCGGATTTCCTCGCCCGCAAGGCGCGCTACAGCTACGGGACCCAGGGCAATCCGACGATCGACGCGCTGGTCGCGGCCTGCAACACCATCGAGGGCGGCGCCGGAACCGTCGTCACGCCGTCGGGCCTGCTCGCCTGCACCCTGCCCTTCCTCGCCTTCCTCTCGGCCGGCGATCACGTCCTGGTGACCGACAGCGTCTATCGTCCGACCCGGAACTTCTGCGAGACGATGCTGAGGCGCATGGGCATCGAGACGACCTATTACGATCCGACGATCGGGGCCGGGATCGAGACCCTGTTCAAGCCCAACACCAAGGCGGTCTGGGCTGAGGCGCCGGGCTCGCAGACCTTCGAGATGCAGGACATCCCGGCGATCGTGGCTGCTGCGCACGCCCGCGACATCCTGGTGATGATGGATAACACCTGGGCGACGCCGCTGTTCTTCGACAGCCACAAGGCCGGCGTCGATGTCTCGATCCAGGCCGGCACCAAATACTATGCCGGCCATTCCGACGTGCTGATCGGCACCGTCTCGGCAAGAACGCCGGAGCTCTACAAGCAGCTGCGCGCCAGCTGGGAACAACTCGGCATCATTATCGCGCCCGAGGACGCCTTCCTGACGCTACGCGGCATGCGCACCATGTCGATCCGCCTGAAGGAGCAGATGCCCGCCGGCATCGCCATGGCGCAGTGGCTGGCAGCCCGGCCCGAGGTCGCCCGCGTGATGCACCCTGCCCTGCCCGAGGACCCCGGCCACGCCATCTGGAAGCGCGACTTCACCGGTGCCTCCTCGCTCTTCGGATTCGAGCTGGCGCCGGTCTCGATGACGGCGGTGGCTGCCATGCTGGACGGTCTCACCCTGTTCGGCATGGGCGCATCCTGGGGCGGCTATGAAAGCCTCGTCCTGCCCTTCGACTGCAAGGCCTACCGCACTGCGACGACGCCAGAGTTTAAAGGCCCGACCGTCCGCATCCATATCGGGCTGGAGGACCTCGACGACCTCAAGGCGGATCTCGACGCAGGCTTCGCCCGCTTGCGCGCGGCGGCCTGAGGCCGCCTCTGCCAAGCCTCAGCCCGGACTGGCGTTGGTGTCTTCCCCTCGGGCGCGGGCGCGCAGTACGAATTGCAGGTTGCGCAGGTAGACGAAGACGCCGAAGCCCTGCCCGACGATGAAGACGGGGTCGCGCCGATGCAGCGCATAGATCAGCAGCAGCATGCCGCCGCCGATCGAGAACCACCAGAACGTCATCGGCACGACCGACTTCTTGGCCTTTTCGCTCGCCAGCCACTGGACGACGAAGCGCATCGTGAAGAGCCCTTGCGCGACCACGCCGAGCACGACCCACCAGTCGAGATTGTTGACGAAGACGTCGTGAAAATAGGTCCCGATCCGGTTCTGGAGATCGATCAGCATCACCTGTTCTCCGTGACGATTTTGCTCTCCGTGACGATCTGCGGAACGCGCTTGCGGCGGCGGATCAGCCACCACACGCCGACGAGATCGAGAATGCCGACCCAGAGCCGGTCGAAGAAGCCGTAATTCGAGACGCCGGTGAGGCGCGGCCGGTCGCGCACGTCGACATGGACCACCGCATAGCCCTCGCGCACCATCAGCGCCGGCATGAAGCGGTGCAGCGCATCGAAATAGGGCAAAGCGAGATAGGCCTCGCGCCGGAAGCATTTCAGCCCGCAGCCGGCATCGCGGGTGCCGTCCTTGAGCAGCCGGCCGCGCACGCCATTGGCGATGCGCGACTGCAGCTTCTTGAAGCCGGTGTCCTTGCGCCCGACGCGCTGGCCCTGGACCAGCCCTGCCTGCATACCGGCAGTCTTCAAGGCCTCCAGCATCGCCGGCAGGAAGGCGGGGTCGTTCTGGCCGTCGCCGTCGAGCGTCGCGACGACCGGCGCCCGGGCATGGCGGACACCGCTGCGCACCGCCGCGCTCTGGCCGCAGGACTGCGCATGGGTGACGATGCGCAGCCAGGGCCGGCTCGCGGCGAGCGCCGTCAGTGCCGCAGGCGTGCCGTCGCTCGAGCCGTCATCGACGAAGACGACCTCGAAGGCGCCGAGCGACCCACAGGCCGCCTCGATATCGGCCAGCAGCGGTCCGACATTGCCGACCTCGTTGCGGACGGGCACGACGACGCTGAGGATCAGCGCGGCTGGAACAGGGTCGGTCAGCGAAGAATGGTCGGTCAACAGAGGATCATCCGGCAAAAACGGCCCGCAACCTGCGTCAGGGAGGCGGACAGGGCAAGGAACTTTCGACAGCCATTCGGGCGCAGCGCTGCGGCAAACGCCTCACGGCCGGGCATAGACCGCCATCTCGAGCCGGCGGCCGCCATTCAGGTTGAAGCCCTTGATCGTCGTGATCAGGCGAGGCGTCAGCCCCGATTGGGCCGTCGCCGTCTGGAAACCGGCGGCATGACGGGCCTCGACGAAGGCGATGCGGCAGCCGGGCTGGTTCAGGAAGGCGGCAGCAGCGGCGCCGTCGATCCCCATCGCGAGATTCGTACCGGTCAGGAAGACCAGGCTCGGCTCGCGATAGCCGACCGTCATCACGGCGGGAGCGGCGCAGCCGACCGAACGCGCGGCCTCGGCCAGCCTCGGCGAAAGCTTGAGCGAGCGCAGGCTCTCTATGGCAAAACCATAGACGCCGATCCCCAGCAGCAGGCTCGCCACCACGCAACGCCAGAGCGCGCCCTCGAAATCGCTGCGGCGGAAGGCTGCGACGACGCCGATGGCCACCAGCAGCGTCAGCAGCAGGAACGGCAGCGCCGTATAAGGCAAGGTGCCATCGAGCGACCAGTTGCCTGCGATGATGACGCCGATCAGCGCGAGCGGCAGCAGCACGACGAGCAAGGCGGTGGCGACCGCGCCGCGCCGGAAGCGGTCGATGCCGCCATTGACCAGCGCGAGCAGGAGCAGCGCCGTCACGGCCGGGTAGAGCGGCAGGACATAATGCGGCAGTTTTGTCGGCACCGCCTCGAACACGATCCAGGACGGCACGATCCAGGCCAGCAGGAACAGCACCTGCGGCTCGCGGCGCCGGATCCAGGCGAAGGGGATCGCCATGGCCGCAAAAGCCGCTGCCGGCCAGTAGGTGCCAAAGAAGATCAGCAGATAGAGCCCCGGCGGCCCCCAATGCTTCTCCTGGCCCTCGGCGACCTTGCCGAGCATGTCCTGGCCGACGCTTTCGGCAAAGAAGCTGCCGCCGGTCTTCAGCGCGATGGCGACGAACCAGGGCAGCACGACCACGAGGCAGAGCAGCAGGCCAGGTCCGAAGCGCAGCGGCTTGAGCCAGCGAAAGCTGCGCTCGCGGATGCTCAGGACCAGGATGGCAAGACCCCAGACCATCGGCACGATCGGGCCCTTGAGCAGCAGGCCGAGCGCCGTCGCGGCCCAGAAGACGAGCCAGTTGCGCGAACTCGGCACGAAGGCGAGCGAGCGCGTCCAGTCGAGCCAGGTCCGCGCCAACGCCCCCATGGTGGCAACCGCGCAGGCCGCCAGCATCGCATCGGTCTTGGCGATGCGGGCCTCGACGCCGAGCAGCACCGTGCCCGCCATCAGCGCCGCTCCGAGCAGCGCCAGACGCGGGCCGACGAAGGCCAGCAGCGCCCAGTAGCTCAGAAGCACGGTCGCGACGGCGCCGATCAGCGAGGGGATGCGGTAGAGCCAGATCTGGGTGCGCGCGGCGGGCACGCCAAGCGCCTCGCCCGCGGACACCGTCGCGCTCTGGAGCCAGTAGATCCCGACCGGCTTCTTGTGCCGCGCCTCGTCCTGGAAGCGGATGTCGACGAAATCGCGCGTCTCGAGCATCTGCTTGCTCGCCTGCGCGAAGCGCGGCTCGTCGCGGTCGAGCGGCTGCAGCGTGTGGAAGCCGGGCAGGAAGGCGGCGAGCGACAACAGCAGAAGCAGCGCGCAGGCGCGGGCATGGCTGGCGGAGGCCATGGCCGCAAGACGGTCGAGCGCGGGACTGAGCGACAGCATGGTGCATCCTCGCGACCAGTCAGGTCGCGCCTGTCCAAAAAGGCCGGGAGTGGCGGGACCGGCTATCCCCGAAAGCCTGCGCCGCGATGACGGGCTTTTCGGGCACGATCAAGGCGAAGCCGCGCAAATGGCGGCCGGCGCGGTTTACGCCGCATGCTGCGTCGCGGCAAGCCGGGCGGGACCTCTGCCCGCGACATGACAGGAGCCCTCCACGGCGCTAGCCTCGCGACGGGTTCGGGGAGCGGATATGGGCCGGCTGTTTGTCGAGGCACTGCGCATGGGGCTCTGGGGCCTGCTTCTGGGTCCGCTCCTGGCCGTTCTGGCGGTTTTCGCCGCCATGATCTTCGACCCAAAATGCGGCGTCGGCGATTCCGGCGGCTGCGCCATGGGCGTCGTCACCGCCCCGATCGCGGTCGCGCTGCCGAGCTTCGGGCTGTTCTTCGCGATCGGCCTGCTGCGGGGCCTGTGGCGACGGCGGCCGTCCGATCCCGCCGCCGCGATCAGGAAGCTGCGCAACTGGGGGCGGGAGGAGTGAGCGCCTACCTGATGCCGGCGCCATTGGCGGCTTCCGACATCGCATCGCAGCAGGTAGCGAGGGAATTTGGCGAGCCCGGCTGGATTCGAACCAGCGACCAGCAGCTTAGAAGTCAGCCGGGCGCTTTCATGACAAGTGAGGATAGGTGAGTAAATGCCGTTGAAATCTCGGTATTTTTCTCGCTACCCTCTGTTCGTGTGATGGCAGATGCGGTTAGTTTCGGATGCCGCTGTTACCCATCTGCTACCCAAAGGGTTCCGCCCCGATGCTTCTGACGCGCGCCGCAGTAGCCAAGCTCAGTCTGCCCGATGGTCAGTCCGATATCGTCTACTGGGACGACGATCTGCGCGGGTTCGGTGTCCGCATCCGCGCAGGCGGGAAGAAGTCTTGGGTTGTTGTCTACCGGAATGCGGAGGGCGTCCAGCGCAAGATGACGCTGTCGGAAGTTCCGATCACGAGCGTCGACCAGGCGCGCGCGGCCGCGGAGCGCGTGTTGCGAAGCGTCGGTGATAGCAAAGATCCCCACGCTGAAAAACTGGCCCGGCGCCGCAGCGATAAGGTGGAAGCCATCACTTTCGGCGCGCTTGTCACGACCTATCTGAAGGAAGCCAAAGCCCGCCTTCGGCCGTCTTCATATGACGAGGTCGATCGGCACCTTCAGAAGCTCTGGCAGCCTCTCCATCGCCACGCCGCCAGTAAGATCGACCGCAGGATGATAGGCGAGGAGCTCGACAAGATCGCGCCGGAACGCGGGATGATAACCGCCAACCGAGCTCGCTCGAGCTTGTCCGCAATGATGGCTTGGGCAGTGGAGCGCAACAAGATCGAGAGCAATCCGGTCATGGGGGTCGGCAAGCCGCTGAAGTCCGAGCCCAAGCGCGATCGCGTTCTCAGTGACGACGAGCTTGGCGAGATCTGGAAGCATAGCGGCGACGGCCATTTCGGTGACGTGATCCGCCTCCTGATATTGACCGCCGCCCGGCGCGAGGAAGTCGCGGCGATGTGTTGGAGCGAGCTTGATCTGGCGCGCGCGCAGTGGACGATCCCGGCCGCGCGGACCAAGAACAAGCAGCAGCACATCGTGCCCCTGCCCTCACTCGCCTTGCGGATCATCGAAGGCGTCGAGCGGCGCGACCAGCGTGACCTATTGTTTGGCGAGGGCGATGGGCCGTTCTCCGGCTGGAGCAAGAGCAAAGACCGCCTAGACGAGCGGATTGCCAAAGCACGCCTGAAAGCGGCCCAGGACGCAGGCCTGACACCTCGCGCGATGCCCGCCTGGCGAGTGCACGATCTAAGGCGCAGCGCCGCCACCGGCATGGCACGTCTTGGAATCGGCATTCCGACTATCGAGCGCGCGCTGAACCATATCAGCGGGACCTTCGGCGGCATCGTCGCGGTGTACCAGCGCCATGATTATGCGAAGGAAATGCGCGACGCGTTCGATGCCTGGAGCGCTCATGTCAGCACGCTGACGGCTTCGGCGCCTTCTGATGACTGACGATCCCGACGCTCAGGACGCGATCAACCTGCTGGTCTCCAAGGGCTGGGATCGGAACTATCTGTTGAAAGGGGCCCCGGGGCATTCACAATTGGCAACCGCCCTTGTGTTGCCACACGTGCAGGGGTTGCGTGCCTATACCGACGCTGTCCGCGCCAATGCTCATCCATTCATGTTTCCTGACGTTAAAGAAGAGGCGCTTCGCCTGCTAGACAAAAACGGCATGACAAGTCGAAATAGCCCAGATTGGAAACAAGAAAATCTTATAGAAGCGCTCTATGATTATATGAGTAGACATCCCAAACTTAAGCGCATGACCGAAAGAAACCGCAGCAATGACGGGCGGGCTCTCCGGCCAATCTACGAAATATGGATGAATAAGCACTGACATGAATTATTTGCGCACTTATCGCACCTAGCGCACATAGCGCGTCGATTTCCGCGCACGAAGCCACAATCATCCTTGCACAGATAAACAACGTGCGAGGAAGTCATGCAGCGCACCAAGCTTCCGGTTCTAACGGACCTCGAAAGCCGCCGCTTATTGCCCACCGACGAAGCGGCGCGTGTATCGGGTTACTCCACGGCGCATTTTCGTGTGTTGGTTCGGCAGGGCATTGCTCCCAAGCCCGTAAAGCTGAGCACGCGAAAGCTCGGCTGGCGCGCGGGTGATCTTGTCGCTTGGATCGACTCCAAGGTCGGGGCCTGACCGATGTCCGGCTTCCGCCACGACCACGACACGGGCGAGCGCGTGTACACCGAGGACACGCCGGCTCCAGAGCTTGAGCCCGCGCCGTCCATCGGTCCGCCGATGATGCCGCGCGCCAACTGGGTCGACGGCTTCCTGGGCGGTGCCAACGAGCGGATGCCGTTCTCTCTCCCTCCCCGCAACCGAAGAGCACCGCGCAAATCGCGTCGGCGCGTCTGAAAGGCATGATCATGACTGTCGACGAAGAAATTCAGCAGCTCCGCGATCGGATCGACGCGAACGCTGTCTCCATAAACCAGACCGTCGCGACCCAGAGCATCGTCGCGCTTCCGGCCAGTCGCGGCGATCCGGTTGCGATCAAGCAATACGCGGTGCTGGCGACGACCCTGGCCGCCCTGCAGCGCGACACGGACATGCTCCAGTTCGCCCACGCCGAGCTGACCGCGACTGCGGCCGCTCGCTGATTTCCCGCCACCCACGAAGGAGAACGACAATGTCTGCAGAGTTGAGCGCCGCCGAGCGGCGAGAGATGCCGGATCAGATCGATGCCCTGAGCCAGCGGGCCGCCGCGAAAGCCCGTGAGATCGAAGCTGCGGAACGCCAGATCGACGAGCTGTCCGACGATGTCACGGCCGGCAAGCCGGGAGCAAAGGCCTCCGTACTCAAGCTGTCTGCATCGGTCAGCGAGAACGCGATCGAGCGGAACGCAATCGTCAACACGATGACGAAGCTGCAGGCTCGATGGGACGGCGATGCACCATTCAGGCAGGCGCTGGCCGATGCTGAGCGCCGTAAGAAGTGCCTGGCTGCGATCGGTATCTCGGTGGAGAGGGCCAAGACGGTCGACGCGAAGGCGCTCGAGCTCGTCGCTGCGATCGTGGCACATCAGGAATCGCTCAACGAGCCGGTCAACCTCGGCGTCGAGCCGAACGTCGCCTTTCAGCTCGCCCCGCAGTTCTGGTTCGACCACGTGCTGGTTGCCGCTGGCGCCAACCGGTTCCGGCCGGACCTGCAGCGCAATCCAGGCGGCCCCAATTCGTTCGAAGAACACACCCGCGAGCGCATGCGCATCTGACCCTCCAACCCCGGCCTAGCGCCGGGGCTTCTCCATCGGAGTGCCGACATGGACGTTCTCGACGATCTCGACCGGAAAATCGCCGCGGCCAAAGCCACCCTCAACAGCGAGCTTGGCGACCAGGCTGCCTGCGCCGCCCGATCCGAAGCCTTCAAGGGCAAGCTCGATGATCGGTCCTTCGCAAAATATCAGCGCGAACATTGGCTCGGTCTCGACCTGAAGAACCGCGTCCGCTTTGCCGAGCTGCGCCTCGAAAGCCTCGAACGCATCCGCAACGAACTTCTCGACGCCGATCAGGATTGATCGCCATGCCGGTGCCAGACAGCGAATTCATCGCCGAACTCGATCGCAACGTCGCCAAGGCTGAGCTCGCGCTCGCCGCCGATGTCGCCAAGCTGCCGACGGCCGATCAGCACCAGAAGCAGCGCGTGCGTGGTGATATCCGAGCGACTTTGAAATGCCTTTCGATCCTGGGGCGCATCCGCCGCCAGTGGATCGCCTGCGGATACGAGCACTGACGCCGATGCTCGACCGGCCCGCCAGAGCGACGACATCGCAGCCGAAGGACCGGACCCCCGCGGCGGCTCTGGGCGATGTCGATCTGGTCACATTCAACAGCGACGCGACTTTCCGACGGGCACGCCAGGAATGGCTTCGCGATATCATGCGCCAGGGTGATTTTCAGGTGCTCGCCGTCTGCTTCGCGCTGTCGTCCTATCTGGGCTTCAAGTCCGGTGGCGTCGCGTGGGTCGATCAGCACCGCCTCGCGGCCGATCTGAATTGCGACGTGCGCACAGTCGGCCGGCGCATCCGTGATGCCGTTGAGCAAGGATGGCTCCGGACGCAGCGGCGCGCGAACAACACCAGCACATACCGCATGGCCCGCAGCCGGTCCGTCCTTGCCTCGGTCGAGCTTGGATACGAGAACCGCATGGCCGAATTCACCGTCGAAAGTGCCCGCCGCCGGCTCGCGAGGGATGCTCGTGGTTCGGACATTCCTGTCGGAAGCGTTCAGACAGATTTGTCGGAGACGTTCGGACAGGAATGTCCGTTTGGTTCGGACAGATATGTCGGTCTATCCTCGGGAATACCCACAGCAGGTGATCCAGACAGGCGATCCCCAGAGAGGCTTGGCGAGGGGGTGCCTGATATAGAGGGCGACGAGGTCGAGCAAAAAAAAATGGCCCGCGAGCAAGTCATCGTGGCGTTGGGCGATGCCGCTGACCGCGTGCCAAAGGCCAAGCTCGACAAGCTTGCCGATCGCGCCGCACGGTTCGGCATGATCGAGATCGCGGGCGAAATTCGACACGCCGCGGAGACCGCCAGAGGTCAACGTCTATCTCACTGAGATCATGAGTGGAAATCGGCCAGCGTGTGCGCGTGCGCGCGAGGGCCGGTTCCGGATGCCTATGTCACTGCGATTACAAGGCAAAACATCCCTCACGCGCGCGTGACAAAAACGGCCTCGTGACGTATCCCATTGCACCATCAGCGAAACCTCCTCGCGCGCGAGAGACGGGCTGAAAATGGGCAGAATGAGGTGGTTCGCACGCGCAAGGAAGCCTGCAACATTTCCGGCTCGGCTCGCGGGCTGTCGGCCAGGCGGCGCGGCCGGCTCGTCTCGGAAGCCAGTTCGAGGCTCGAAACGGGCGATTCGCCCCGACCCTCTGATGCGTGATCAGCGGCTCACGTCAGCAAAATCAATGGTTTGTGGCAGAATCGGGCAGTTCGGGTAGCCAGCGGGTAACTGCGCCCTGCCCGATCGGCCATCTGGGCTGGCTCTCAGCGCCTGGCGCGGGCTGCGGCCGCTCCGATGGCACCCCTTGATCTTGGGCGCGCGTGCTGCGGCGGGCCGGGGGGCGAAAACGGCGCCGAATTGTGTACGTCCTACCCAACACACGCATTCGACCCCTAGAATATCGGGCCGGCCATTTTTTTGGGCGCTGGATTATTGCGGATCGCGTTTGCGCAGCGGGCTCCACCGGCCGCGTCGCGCTGCCCCGAAGTTCTCTCCCTCGTTTCTCGGGCGGTACTCCCCGCGGTCGAAGAAGTCCTTTACTGCGGGCCAATAGCGGCCGCCGAAAATCGGGTTGACGCGCGTAAGCCCGCGCATGGCTTCGAGATGCTTGGCGACGCCGAGCCACTGCCGCGAGCGCTCGGGGCCAAAGATCAGGTGCGCGAGTTCCTTGTCGGGCACGAACAGCGGGTAGGCGAAGTGGTCGTTCGGCGAGAGGTTGCCCCAATGGGCATCGAGCCAGTCCTTGCAGGCTCGGAATGGCCGGCCGCCCAGGATGATGTCGACCTTGGGGAAATGCTTGTCCTCGAACGTTTTGAAATAGGGTTTCACCTTCTCGATGTGCGACGGCGGGCACAGCAGTCGGGCGAGCTGCGCGTCATCCACGATGAGCGGCACGTCCGCAATTGTCTTCGGCTTGATGAAGCGCACTCTCGGGCTTGAGGGCATGCTCCTATCGACCCGCAGCAGGTGGGCTGATAGTCGCCGCGTTCGGCAGCAAACCGAGTTTTGCGCGGGCCTGCTGTTCGGACTGACCGACATAGCGACAAATGAGCGAACGAGCATGCGTGATGTTCGGCATGACTTCGTGGAGCCATGCGATCAGATCGACCATGACCGGATTTTGTTGCGCCACCCAACCCCTAATCGGATTTCCAACTCCATCAATGCCTCGAACCGAACCTTGGCCGTCTCCGACGTTAATCGCCGCGCCCCTGTCGAGCAGAAAAACTGCATCGACGCTCTGTACAAGGCTTATTCCTTGAGAGCGGGCGCTTTCGTTCAGCCGAGTAACGAGCGAGTCAACTGTTGTTTCCGACTCGTACGCAAATAGAAAGTAGGGCCGGCGATTCACGAAGCGTTCGAAATCCTCAAGTTGTGCGCGGATCGCGTCACCTTCAGCGTGGGTGACTTGCAATAGCTTGAATGCAGCTGCTTTTCTGACGATTTCATCGACATCGCCAAGCTTTAGGTGCGTTTTGACTTCACCGCCTGCCAACACACCTTCGATGAAATATAGGCCTGGCTCCGCGGGGCCGGCGAATCTCGGATGGGCTTCATCGATGATGAGGACATCGATCTGGCCTGGCCCATACATTGCGCCTGCGCTCCGGCCCTGAACATCGGTCACCTCACCGTGGCCGACGTCGTGTTTCCGAGGGATGTGATCGCGCAAGAACTCTCGAAAAGCTTCCTCTGTGCGCGAGCCCTTATTCCCTGAATGGCTCATCGTGGCTCTAACGCCAGCCAACTCTGCCGACAGCTTCACGCCAATGGCTTCGAAATAGCGAGTGAGGTCCATGTCCGGTCCATCGAGTGATGACGTCTGTGCGGTGCATAAGAGTAGATGATGGTGGATGCCTAGTGGCCGCAAGAGGGCCACTATGCTGCTTCCAGATCAAGTCCGTCCCCAATTGAAGAATGCTGAGGCCGCTGCCGCTCTCGGCGTGAAGCCGGCCACTCTCAAGACCTGGCGCTGGCGCGGCGTCGGACCGGCGTTTGTCCGCGTCAACGGCGCGATCAGGTATGACCCTACGGACATCGCGGTCTATGTCGGCAGCCGGCGCGTCCAGCCGCGAGGACGCGGCTGATGGTCGATATCCTCGAAGCCTCCGGCGCGCGTCGGCCCAAGCCGGGTCTGGCCGCCACGCCCACATCGACTGTCAGCGGCGCCGATGTTACGGCGCCTTATACGGAGCTCGCGAAGGCCGTCGGCGCCTTTGGCAAGGAACTGGAGGATTCCGTCGCCCCGTTTGAAGCCGCACGGGGCGCGAAAGCCGTCACCAAGGATGCGGACGGCAATATTCAGGTCCAGTGGCGGGCCGAATTCTCACAGGGAGACAAGCTCTACAACGCGGCGGCGCGGCAGGCCGGGCTCGCGCTGGGCAAAACGGCGATCGACAGCAACCTCAAGGCGCTGCGGGACCAGTTCGACGGCAAGCCAGCGGAGTTCGACGCGGCAGCAAAGGCCTATGTGAAGGAGGCGGGCAAGGGCGGCGATCCGCTGCTGCGGCCGTTCCTGCAGAACGAGGCCGAGCGCCTGGCCGTGCAATACGGCGACGGGCTGAAATCGGCCAAGCACGATCTCGATCTCCGGCGGTCACTCCAGGCGCTGACGGCTCGCGAAGGGTTGCTTGCTGACGAACTGGAAGCGCTGGCGGCGCAAGGCGGCGCGGGAACGCCGGACTTTCATCGGAAGCGTCTCGAACTTGATGACATCCGCTCTCAGAAAGCGGCCAATCCCAAGCTCGCCTACACCCCTGAGCAGCGGAAGGTCGATGACGAGCGGCTTGATGTCGGGCTGAGGGCCGCCGGTATCGTCGGCATCGCTCGGCGGGACTATGAGCGCGACGGCGATCTCGCGCGGGCGCAGCGCACGGCAGAGCGCGAGCTTGAAGCGCTGCCGCTGCCGACTGCCGACAAGCTCAAATACCTCGGCCAGGTCAGCGCGCGACTGTCCGGTCAGCATGCCATGCGGCAAGCCGAACTCGCCGAGACGAAAGAGGAGGCCCAATCGCTCAGCGTGCTGTTCGGTCAGGGCCAACGGGTCGATCTGAAGCGCTATGACGAGGTCGTCGGAAAGCTGCGGGCCGGTAAGGCGTACGCGGCCGCCTATAACCTCGAGGCGGCAAAGGTGACGGCCGAGACGCGGCCGATCGTGCGCTATGGCACCGCAGCGGAAGCTACGGCGGCCCTGGATCGCGTGCAGACGGGCGGTGGCGGCGGTGGCGAAGGCCGCGGTCGCACGGTCGCGGAAGCCGGTCCCAGCCCAGCGCGGGCACTGCTGATCTCCAAGCTGAGCGGCAACAGCGAGGCCCATGTCGACGGATTGCGCGAGGGCTTCGCGTCCAGTCTCGCCACGATGTTCCAGGAGGCACCGGCCGGCATCCGAGAGCGTCTCGGCATCCTGTCGGGGTTCCGCTCGGTCGAACGGCAGCGCGAGCTCTATGAGGCCTCTGACAAGTCCGGCAAGATGGTCGCGGCGCCGGGGCGGTCCTATCACAACCACGGCGAAGCGGTAGACTTGGCCTATGACGGCCGCTCACTGAAGCATGCGCCGAAAGAGGTCCAGGAGTGGGTTGCGGCCAACGCCGGCAAATACGGCCTCAAGATTCCGATGTCCTACGAGCCCTGGCACATCGAGCCCGCGAGCACGCGCGGCGGCGAAGGCGGTGGCGTCGTTGGCAACCCTATGCTGCCCGAGGTCGTGAAGGCGCTCCAGTCCACGCTGAACGAGCGCACGAAAGAATCCTGGGCGTCGGTGCGCAAGGCCCTCGACGATGGCCTCTCGCCCTCGGCCAAGGAAGTCGACGACCTGCGGACCCTGCTGCCGAAGGTCTCCGATCTGGACCTGCGCAAGGAGATCGCCTCGCGTCTCGGCATCGAGGAGGCGAAGCAGTCCGTCGCCGGCATGCCTTTGCGCGATCGGGAAAACCTCACAGCCGTCTCGCGCGAGGCTGCTAGGCAGGGCAATGCGTCGGCCGTCGAGCGCGATGTCATCGCTGCCTGGCAGAAGCAGAATGACGAGCTGCGCAAGGTGATGACGGAGGAGCCGACGCGATATGGCGCCGTCGATCAGACGCTCGGCCTGCCGGTCCCGAAGCCGCTCGATCTATCGTCCGCGGAAGCCTTCCGCGCCTCGCTTGGCGAGCGGCAGATCGTGCTCGGCGCCGTCAAGCAGCTCAACCCTGAGGCGCCAGACATCGTCCTGGACGGATCGGATCGTGCGCAGCTTGGCGCGGTGCTGGCGCAGGCCGATGCTCCCACAGCCACGATGCTGGTCGGCACGATTGCGCAATTGCCGCCGACGCAGCGCGGCGCCGTGATGTCGGACGGCGGCATCAAGGACGCGCTGGTCGGAATGTCCCGATCCGGTGACCCCGCCAAGATGTCCGCCGCCTTCACCGCCCTCGATGCCGAGCGTCGCCGCGACCCGATTGCGTTCGGCAGGACGTTCGGCCCCACGGTGGAAGATCGCCTCGAGGAATGGACCGCGCGCATGTCGATGATGCCGGTTCAGGATCTGGCGCGCGAGATGACCCAGGTCGATGACCCGGCGCGCATGAAGGCCCGCGACGCGTTGCGGAAGGAGGCGACGACGAAGGTCGGCAATGTAACGGTTGCCGAGATCGCCGGGTATTTCGACACGACGCCCGTCATCCCGTTCGACTCGCCGTCGGCGCCGGCCGAGCCGTTGCAAGCCGGAACGCTCAAAGCGGATTTCGATCAGGAATTCTCGCGGTTCTATGCCGTCGTCGGCGACGAGGGAAAGGCGCGCGAGCTTGCAGTCGAGCGGCTGAAGCGGGTCTGGGGTCCGTCGGCCCTCAACGGCGGTCGGCTGACCAAGTTTGCTCCCGAAAAGTCCCCTGCCTATCCTGCCATCAACGGTTCGCAAGGTTGGCTCGTCGAACAGCTCAACACCGATGTTCGGGCGGCGCTCGGCCGCGTCGCCCCTGCGCCTGACGCGCGGCGCGAGCGAGCCTCCGATCGCTTGGCGATGACGGATGCACAGCGCGCGGAAGCTGGCCGGCTCGACGCTAAGCTAGCGGCCCCCCGCGTGCTGGTGCCGGACGCGCGCACCGAGGCCGAGTTCAACTCGGGCAAGCCGCCGTCCTATCCCGTCGTCGTTCAGGCGCCCAATGGCATGTACGTCCCGCTGCAGGATCAGCTGGGCCGGTTACTCCGGTTCGTTGGTGACTTCGAGGCCGCCATGGCCGGGCCGCGGGCGAGCGCCAAGGCGGGGTTCGACGCCAGGAGCGTAGACGATGCTATTCGTCAGCAGAATCTCTCGACGACCGATCGACTGGGCGCCGACGCGGCTCGCAAGCGCGACGCTCGCAACGCCCGGCGCGCAGAGGCCGCGCCATGAACCTGTACGCGGCCGCGCCAACCTATCTCTCGCTCCTGGTGGCCATACGCGCCCGCCGCGTCGAACTCGGCTTGTCGCAGTTGGCGGTCGACCACCTCGCCGGCATGCCGAGCGGGTATCAAGCCAAGCTTGAAGCTCGGCTGACCAACCCCACGGCCACCAATGCGCGCTCTATCGGCATCGAGTCCCTGCCGCTCGTGATGAACGCCCTCGGCCTGCATCTCGCCCTCGTCGCAGAGCCTCGGCAGCGCGAAAATACTTCGCAAAAAAATGCAGGGCTGGGCCGCGTATCGCGAGACATCGGAGAAATTGTCACGCAATTTCCGATGCTTCCGACAAACCGGATCATGGCGGAAAAAGGCAAATCCGGTGCACGGCGTCGGATGGAGACGACAACTCCAGAACAGCGACAGGCGTCGGCGCGGCAGGCAAATGCCGCACGTTGGGCGAAAGCTCGGGCTGCAGCTCCGATCGTGCCGCCAGCTGACCCGGTCCCGCCGCGGCCCGACTGCACCACTCAGCCAGACGCCCCGGCGACGATCGCTCCTCGGCTGCGACCTCCCGTCATTCTCTCGAAATTCGCCGCCGCCCAGCAGCGCAAACAGAACGTCCTGAAGCGGGCAGCCGCTCGCCAATCCGCGAACCAATAGGAGGCTTCCAATACCCGGAGAGCCGAAGCCAATTCCCGGAAGCCCCGGATCTGAGTAGTCCTGGCCAATCGCGTCAGAGACCCGCCGCTGCGTCAGCGGCGGGCTTTTCCATTTCCCGCACTGCCGTGGCGCTTAGGCGGCCTCCCCGTCTTGCTTAACGCCCCGCGCGACTTCGACCAGCGCGCCATCCGGAAGCGGCCGCTGCAGCGCCTTCGCCTGGTCCCATGGCGCGGTCATCCAGGTCTCGATCTCTTCGGGCTCGGTCAGGATCACCGGCATCGCCTTCGGGTGGATCGCGCCAACCTCGCGATTCGGCTCCGTCGTCAGGAAGGCGAAGAGGTCGGTCGTTTCCGTGCCGTTCTTGATCTTGCGCACGCCGCTCCATTGCGGCGTCCATATCCCGGCAAAGAAGGCCAGCGGCCGATCCGGCGAAAGCGCGAACCACACATCCTGCTTGGCGCCATGGTCGAACTCGCTGAAGCTGGTCAACGGTACGACGCAGCGGCTCTCGACGCCAAGCCAGCGCTTCCAATGCGCGCTCGCGGTGTTGCGGACATTGGTCGTCCCGCCATCGGGCCCCATCCGCAGCAGCTCGTCAAAGTCGACCGGCTTGTCCTTCGCCCGGAGCCTGTCCGCCCGCTTCGTCGCGGCCTGATAGATCGCCTGCTTCGACGACGGCATGCCCCAGCGCACCATGGCGAGCTCGCGCCCGCCCGGTGTGTTGCGCACGATCGGCGCCGGATAGTCCGGAAAGATGCCCGGCATGGGCGGCAGGTTGCCGGTGGTGTCGCGCATGGCCCGCGCCATCGCCGCGATCGCGGCCTGGCCCTTGGTCAGGCTGTAGAGGTTACACATCGGCATCGCCCACCCTACGGCGGCGCTCGATCGGCGCCGGCTCGGTCGGGAGCATGTCCGGCTTGCCGCCTTCGATCAAGGTTAGGCCGGTCATGGATGGTGGCAGGTCGGGTGGCCGGCCTGAATTCAGATCGGGGAGATAGGCGCCGCAGCGCATGCCGTATTTCTGAGGCTTTCGAGCGGGGTTGCTCGGATCCCATGGGCACCGGCGCCTGAAGAGCCTGAGCATCTCACCGACACGCTCCTCAGGGTGAAATTCCCAGGAGAGGATCGCGACGCGGCAATCGCGCCAGCGCTCACAGACATGGCACCGAAGGCGCAAGACCACATAGGGATACTCGCCGAGAGACGTGTTTTCGTTCGGCCGAGGCGGCCCGGCTGGTGACATGATTTCGATCCTCGGCTATGAGAACGAAATCAGAACAAAGGGGTTCCGGAGTCAAGCCATGGCCAGCGTCGAGACGTTCTTCCTCCAGCCCTTCAAGACGCATCGCAAGCGCCTGATTCCGGGCCAGCGCGTGCCCGCAAAGACCAAGCATCACGCCCTGCGCGACGGCGAACGCCTCGGCCGCACGGCGGAGGGCTTGGCGGTCATCCATGTGACCGCCGATGACGAAACCGGTGAGGTCAGCGCGCTCGCCGTGTTGGCGCGGCATGGCGAGATCCCGGAGGCCTTCGAGGAGGAGATCCGGGCGCTGTGAGCCTGACCCTGCGACGACAGCCCCTCAACTTTCCGCACGACGATCCGGACCTGCGCTGGTCAATCTACTGCGACGATGTGAGCATCGGGGTCATCGTCCAGCACCGGGGCCGTTCCGACGAGCCGGTCTCATGGCACTGGGTCATGCACCTGCATGCTGGCCGCTTCCAGAACGGCGTCAGGCCGACCGATGGCGTGGCGGCCACACGTGAAGACGCGATGATCGCGTTCCGCGCCGCCTGGATCATTGTCCGCCCGGCGATCGGCGACGAGGGTTGGCAGCTGCACCTCAATCATTGCGCGTGGTCGCGAGCGCAGGAGGAACGCCGCCGGCGCCAGCGATAAGGAACCGAACCGGGCGGATACGGTTGAACGGCGCGGAGGACGCCACAATGACGAACATAATGATCAAATCCGCCGACGAGCGCGAGATAGCCATGAACCTCATCGAGAAGCTCAGCGGCGCGCCTGAAAATACCCCAGAGGAAACCCGGCTGCAGATGCTGATTGAGGCCGTTGAGCGGTGGGCCGCGACGCAGGACCAGGCGGCCGCCACAGGCTAGTCTTTGACCGATTCGGAGACGCGCTCATGCCTGCACGCCGCGACACGCGCACGACCTATTCCTATCTCGCGGGCCGCGATGTCGGCCTCTCTTCGGGGGAATGGCAGCACGAGTGCGAGGTCACCTATCTCGCCGCGATGCCCCTCGCCAAGCGCAACGAATTCCTTAATGGCGCTCCCGGCACGACCGATCGGGACGGGCGCGGCATCAAGCACCACCGGGCGACGTCGCAACCGCGCAGCTGCTTAGCGAGATGGAACGGCTGATGTGCTGCGGGCACGGGGTTGAACGGGCTGAACTGAAAAGTCGGGCCCGCGGCGTATGCTGACTACGCCTCGCGAAATCCTCGTGGCGTTTAATCCGCTACAATAAGGCTCAGGGCGATTTCAGAGTAGATGCGTCAATGACGTAGTGCGGCGCAGGACCAGACGGTTCCGGATGCGGGACCGCGTGGAGAGTTAACCCGAGTATTGTAACAAGAGCACCGGGGTTTACACCCTCTCCGGTGGGCTCAGTACCAAAGTTTCCCAGATTAAATGACATGTTGAAGCCAAGGATCCATTTTCCATGGTCCAGGCCGTGCTTTCGCGCAAGCGCTTCTGCCACTTCCTTCAACGAAAACTGAATCTCAGAAACCTCAGCCATGGGTCACCACAGCGCGTCCGGTTGTAGAATAGCTCAACATCACACCAGCATAGTTGGGCTCGACCGCAACGACCTCTCCATACGTTCGCACGGGATAATCATTGAGGCAAATAGACGTGAGTCGTTGCACGGTCCACGCCGATCGTTGTTGAGGCAATACGTGATTTGCGTAAACCTCAAGCAGGTTATTTTTACTGAGTAGGAACACCATATATTGGTTGAGGCTGACGCCCTGCAGCGAGGCGCAATTGGCCAAGTCTCGGTGAAGAGACTTCGGCATACGAACCATTAGCTTCCCGCTATAAAGGTCGCCCGCATAATTCGTCGGTTCGGGAATAGGATTCCCCGCCGAAATTGCAGCCTCTTTCCAAGCTGCAATCGCAAATTTGAGTTCCGCTAGCGCCTCCGCCTCGCTATCGCCGAACGCCGAACAGCCAGGAAGATCAGGCGCTATAGCAATAAAACCCTCATCCTCGTCGCTCCAAAAGACTGAAGATGGGTACCGAGGATCATCCATTTTTTTCAGTCCCATACCTGTCCATCATCTCAATCAACTGCCGCGCTTGATATGGCGGGATTTTGCCATTTGCGCGGCGCTGAAAATTCAACTGAACCCGCTCTCCTGTTCGAGCGAAAACATGATGCGACGTGCCCCCGCTACCCTTCGCCACAAATCCCAGCCCTTCCGCGACCTTACATGCGTCATCAAACCGAACATCCTTCGGATTGTTTCGAATGGCGTCTGAAAGTTTCTCGGAGCGGCTCAAGTTGATACTACCGGTGATAGCAGAAGGGCAAGAACCTTGTGAATTTATGAATCTGCCCGACCGAATCGTCGCGACGGTCGAAATTCGAAGATCGATGTCGCGGAAGTTGCACAGTTGCAATAGCCCAGCCCACGCTTGCCTCTGAACATAACAAAAAAATGCCGCCGCTACCGGAGGAGCGACGCTCAAATTTAGGGAGGATATCGCACCGGCTTGCCGCCGTATCCGGCGAGTGCCGGATCTCGTCAGGGCGATGCCCTTGACGAGCGAACCGACGGTCCCAAAATTACCACCAGCCGCTGACAGGTTCGCGGCTTGAATCCATGTGCTTCCAGGAGGATATGGCTTTGGCACCACCTTCCGATCAATTCGAACGTCCCGTCGTCATCTGGACGGCCTTTGGCGTCCCGGCCGCAGTCTCGTCGGCTATGGAAGCCTATATGTTCCTCACCGACTGGCCGCCCTCCGATCGCGACGGCGCGCACGCCCTTACTCTGAAGGGCTGCTTGGCGGCGGTTCGGGGTGAAATAGAGGTCGAAACGGCCCGCGGGATTTTCGCCTCGTGGGCAGAACGACAGGACATCCTCGCGCCCGACGCGGCGGCCTTTGTTCGCAGTGGGCACGGCAGCTCGCACGGCGCTCCTTAACCAAAAAGGGCCGCCGCTCCCGAAGGAACGGCGGCCCGGCTGTGCGTCCTCAAGGCTCAAGTCACTCGCGCGGTCCCGACCCCAGACAGGATGCAACATCGTCAGCGGCCACGTCTGATGCCTCCGCCTCTCGATCGAGATCCCCCTTGTTCTTGGCGGCGAAGCTAAGCCCGGCCCGATACACTTTACTGCCAGTGTCGTCCTCGACCGTCGCCCCGAAGTCGGCACGCTTACCTTCAGGCAACTTATCGCGCGCCATCTCCGCCAAGGCGACCTGGGCATCATCCGTGGCCGCTTTGGTATGTGGGAACTCCAGGGACTCGTCGGAGCGCTCCGCCCCTTCGGAATCGTCGGTCGTGATAGTGAACTTAGGCATCTCCGATCCACTCCAGGTGACAGCCGAATGCGAAACGGTGGAGCGTCGGACCGGTTCCGCTCAATGCGCCAACACAGTGGAAAGGGTGTCGACGGGCCACTCAGCCAGCGCCACGGGCCCGCACGTAGCGATGCGGGCGGGAATGGCGACGGCCATGCAGCGGCCTCGCGCCGGTCCGTCGCTCGCTCGTTAGAACCTGACCGCGAGCACGCCCTTGAAGGCGTGGTCCTGTGCATCCTCGGCGAGCTGCCCGGCATAGGACACGCCCAGCGAGGCGCTCTGGCCGATGGCGAGGTCGAGCCCGGCCTCGACCACGGCGGCATCCCGCGCGATCGGCAGGCCGGCGACCGTGAACGTCCGGCT
>UCBZ01000022.1 GCA_900470775.1 Hyphomicrobiales bacterium
CGCCCGACCTTATAAGCGCGGCCCGGAGACTGAAATCGCCGATGAGCGGAGCGCCACGGGGCGTGCGGATGGTGGCTCAATCCATCCGCGCCGCGACCTGGCTCAATGGTTGCGGATCTCTACCCTCGCGCCTCGCGGCGCTCCGCTGCCCCTCAATCGACAACGCCCGCGCCTGACGGCACGGGCGGGGATTTGGTGTGCGCTCTTAAGGTGAAGCGCGGGGAACCCCTCTCCCGTAGGGAGAGGGGCAGGGGAGAGGGGTCGGCCCCTCGACCAGTGAAACGTCGCACTAACCGCGGCTGCGGTGAGGTCACGGCCAAAGCGTCCAACGGCCGACCCCTCTCCCTGCCCTCTCCTTACAGGAGAGGGTTCTGCCGCGGGGCTCCGCGCCTCCCCACGAGGGGGAGAGGCTTCCCCGCGCCTCTTCGACAGGGGAGCCGCTCTACCCACCGCAGCGCAGCACATAATCCCCTTGCGCCCGGCCCCCATCGGCGCGAACCTGCCGCCACGACCCTCTTCGACGGCCGCCCGACCTTGTCGGGGCGGAGCGACCGCCGCCCGACCGGCGTGGGCGCCCCTCATCCTGTCCCCGCTGGCCTCATGCCGCGCCGGAGCCCGCAGGCTGATCGCCTCCGTCCTTCGCGGCCAGACCCGAAGGAGGACAACCATGCCCGCACAAGCGCGAACCGAAGGACCGGCGAACGGCGTTAGACGCGCGGGGCCGCGATGCATCGCCATCGTCGGCCCCTTCCAGAGCGGCAAGACGACCTTGCTGGAAAGCATCGTCGAGCGCTGCGGAGGGCTTTCCCGGGCCGGATCGGTCAAGACCGGCAACAGCCTCGGCGATACGGCGCCCGAGGCCCGCGCCCACCAGATGAGCACGGAGCCGAACATCGCCGGCGTCGAATTCCTCGGCGAGCGCTTCCAGTTCATCGACTGCCCCGGCTCGGTCGAATTCCTGCACGAGATGCGCCATGTCCTCCCCGTGGTCGATGCGGCGGTCGTGGTCTGCGAGGCCGATGACAGGAAGGCGCCTGCGCTCGAACTCGTGCTGCGCGAACTGGAGGAAGCCGACATCCCGCGCTTCCTGTTCCTGAACAAGATCGACACGGCGGCGCGGCGGGTGCGCGAGACGCTGGCGATCCTGCAGCGGGCGTCGCGGACGCCGCTGCTGCTGCGCCAGATTCCGATCTGGCAGAAGGGCATCGCGGTCGGCTTCATCGACCTCGCCCTCGAGCGAGCCTTCATCTATCGCGAGCATGCGGCAAGCGAGGTCGTGCCGCTCGCGGCGGACGAATCGGAGCGCGAGAAGGACGCCCGGTTCTCGATGCTGGAGACGCTCGCCGATTACGACGACGCGCTGATGGAAGACCTGCTCGGCGATATGGAGCCGCCGCGGGACCGCATCTTCGACGACCTCGCCCGCGAATTGCAGGATCGCCATGTCGTGCCGGTGCTGATCGGCGCGGCCGAACGCGGCAATGGCGTGACCCGGCTGCTCAAGGCGCTGCGACACGAGGCGCCGAGCCTGGCCTCGACACGCGGGCGCATTGGTGTCGTCACCGAAGGCGTCCCGCTGGCCCAGGTGATGAAGACCTGGCATTCCAGCCATGGCGGCAAGCTCTCGCTCGCGCGTGTCCTGCGCGGCCGGCTGGCGGAGGGCGATGTCGTGACCTCGTCTGGCGGGGTCGAGACGCGTATCGCCGGCGTGATCGAATTGAAGGGCGCCGAGCAGACGCGAAAGCCGGCGGCCGAGGAGGGCGAGGTCGTGGCCTTTGCCCGGCTGGAGGGCGTGGCGACGGGCGAGTCGATCGCACCCGGCAAGCAGCGCGCCACGCTGGTCAGCGCGATCGCGCCGCCCGAGGCGGTTCATGCGCTCGCGGTCGCGGTCAGGGACCGCAAGGACGATGTCAGGCTGACATCGTCCTTGGCGCGGCTTTCCGAGGAGGATCCGGCGCTGAGCGTCGCGCATCTGCCGGAGCTCGGCGAAATGCGCCTGTCCGGCCAGGGCGAGATGCATCTGCGGGTGACGCTGGAACGGTTGTCGGGCCGTTATGGCGTCGCGGTCGAGAGCCGGCCGCCGCAGATCGGCTATCGCGAGACGATCCGCAGCCGCGCCGGGGCGCGCGGGCGGCATCGCAAGCAGAGCGGCGGGCATGGCCAATATGGCGATGTGGTGCTGGAGGTGGCGGAGCTGCCGCGCGGCGATGGCATCCGCTTCGTCGATCGTATCGTCGGCGGCGCCGTGCCACGGCAATACATCGCCTCGGTGGAAGCGGGGGTCCGGGATTTCTGCCGGAACGGGCCGCTCGGCTTTCCGCTGGTCGATCTGGAGGTGACGCTGACCGACGGCTCCTATCACAGCGTCGATTCCTCCGACATGGCCTTCCGCCAGGCGGCCCGGATCGCGATGGCGGAAGCCGTGCCGCAGGCGAAGCCGGTGCTGCTCGAACCGATCCTCGCGGTCGAGGTGGTGATCCCCTCTGAGGCGATGTCGCGGGCCTCGGCCATCCTCTCCGCGCGCCGCGGCCAGATCCTCGGCTACGATGCGCGGCCGGGCTGGCGTGGCTGGGACCAGATCAACGCGCTGCTGCCGGAGGCGGAGATGGCGGGGCTGATCGTCGAACTGCGCTCCGCGACCTCGGGCGTGGGGTCCTTCAGCGCGCGCTTCGACCATCTCGCCGAACTCGCGGGCAAACCGGCCGATGCGGTGGTCTCGGCACATGCCCATGCCCTGGCACAGGCGCGTTGAGGGCGCTTGCCTAATAAGTTCACATGTAAACCTTTAGGAGGATAAAGAGCGGCGGGCGCTTGCGCCCGCCGCCGCTGTTCAGCAGTGTAGGCTCACGAAAAAAGCACCGGCTGACCCGTCACACGGGCGAAAGCCGGGCGACATGGGAGGATGACCATGACTGCGAGCAGCGCCCTGCAGGCGACGCCCGATGCTCGGCCCTGGCTGGGCCACTACCCGCCGGCGGTACCGCCGCAGATCGGAGAGGCCGGAACGCTGGCCGACCTGATCGCGGGAGCGTGCGAGACCTATGCCGCGCGGCCGGCCTTCGAGAGCTTCGGCAAGTCGATCAGCTTTGCCGAGACGGGCGCCGCGGCGCGGGCCTTCGCCGCTTGGCTCCAGGCGCGGGGCTGCCAGAAGGGCGATCGCATCGCGCTGATGATGCCGAACATCCTGGCCTATCCAGCGGCGATCTTCGGCGCGCTGCTCGGCGGCTTCACCGTCGTCAACGTCAATCCGCTCTACACGGCGCGCGAGCTCACGCACCAGCTCAACGATTCCGGCGCTCGCGTGCTGGTCGTGATCGAGAACTTCGCCCATGTCGTCGAGGAGGCGAAGCCCCATCTGAAGCTCGACACCATCATCGTCGCGACGGCGGGCGACCTGATGGGCTTCAAGGGGCATATCGTCAATTTCGTCGCGCGCCGGATCAAGAAGGTGGTCAAGCCCTTCGACCTGCCGGGCTTCGTCCCGCTGAGGACGATCCTGGCAGGGCCGGACACGATGGCGCCGGTCACGGTGACGCCCGACGACGTCGCCTTCCTGCAATATACCGGCGGCACGACCGGCATCGCCAAGGGCGCGACGCTGACGCACCGCAACGTCGCCTCCAATGTCGAGCAATGCGGGCTCTGGCTCGGCTGGGCGCTGGAGCCTCCGCTGGGACGCAGCGACTACCAGCATGTCATGGTGACCGCGCTGCCGCTCTACCATATCTTCGCGCTGACCTGCTGCTGCATGTTCATGCTGCGCATCGGCGCCAAGGGGTTGCTGATCGCCAATCCGCGCGACATCTCCGGCTTTGTGAAGACCTTGAAGGCGAGCCGCTTCACCCTGATCTCTGGCGTCAACACGCTCTACAACGCGCTGGCGAACCACCCCGAATTCGCCCAGGTCAATTTCGACGAACTGCGCTTTGCCGTCTCCGGCGGCATGGCCACGCAGGCTGCCGTCGCCAAGCACTGGAAGCAGGTCACCGGCCGGCCGATCATCGAGGGCTACGGCCTGTCGGAGACCTCGCCCGTCGCCTCGATCAACCGGCCCGACATCTCCGAATTCAGCGGCACCGTCGGCTTCCCGCTGCCCTCGACCGACATTGCCATCCGCGACGCCGAGGGCAACGACTTAGCCATCGGCGAGGCCGGCGAGATCTGCATCCGCGGCCCGCAGGTGATGGTCGGCTACTGGAACCGCCCGGACGAGACCGCCAAGGTGATGACGCCGGACGGATTCTTCCGCAGCGGCGATATCGGCGTCCTGCAGCCGGACGGGCAGGTCCGGATCGTCGACCGGATGAAGGACATGGTTTTGGTCTCGGGCTTCAACGTCTATCCCAACGAGGTCGAGGACGTTCTCGCCATGCATCCGGGCGTGCTCGAATCGGCGGTGATCGGCCTGCCCGACGAGCATTCCGGCGAGGCCGTCACCGCCTTCGTGGTCCGCAAGGACGACATGCTGACGGCCGACGATTTGCGTGCCTTCTGCAAGGAGAGCCTGACCGGCTACAAGGTGCCTAAGCAGATCTTCTTCCGCGAGAGCCTGCCGAAGACCAATGTCGGCAAGGTGTTGCGGCGGGCGCTGCGCGAGGAGGTCGCGAGCAAGGTCTAGCGGCGGGCGATGCGTGGGCCGCCATCGCCTTCGCCTCCCGGCTGGTCTAAGCTCGCCGGGATGAGATCGCGCTCGGGACCCTCCGGTGCGGTCGTGCCTGCGCCAACGGAGAGTGGCTGTTTGCCTCGCCCCCTGCTCGAACTGCCGCTCCTGCGCCGTCTCAAGCCAGGGCTCTATGTTCATGACGACGCCGCGCTGAATGCCGAACCGACGCTCGACCTGCTCCGCGATCCGATCACGCCGGTCGATGCCTTCTTCATCCGCAACAATGGCGACGTGCCGCAGATCGACTCCGGCCGCGACTGGACGCTGACCATCGACGGAGAGGTCGAACGGCCTGCCGTCTGGACCGTTTCCGCGCTGCGCGAAAGCTTCGAGACGGTCACGCTGACGGCCGTGCTCGAATGCGCCGGCAATGGCCGCTCGCAATTCTCGCCCGCGACGGACGGGCTGCCCTGGCGGCTCGGTGCGGTCGGATGCGCGCGCTGGACCGGCGTGCGGCTGAGGGATGTGCTGGAGCATGCGGGGGTGCGGCCCTCGGCGGTCTATACCGGGCATTATGCGCCCGACCGGCTGATCGCCGATCCGGCGCGGCCGGCGTTGTCGCGCGGATTGCCGATCGCCAAGGCGCTGAGCCCTGAGACGCTGATCGCCTTTGCCATGAATGGCGAGCCGCTGCCGCGCCTGCATGGCGGCCCGCTGCGGATCGTCGCGCCGGGCTTTCCGGGTTCGGCCTGGCAGAAATGGCTCGACCGCATCGCGCTGCGTTCTTCCGAGCATGACGGCGCGAAGATGCGCGGCACTGATTACCGGATGCCGACGCAGACCGTGCGCCCTGGAGAGCCGCTCGACGAGAGCCTGTTTGCTGTGATCACCGACATGCCGGTGAAATCGCTGATCACCGGGCCGGAGCACGGGTTCACGGTCCCGGTCGGCGGGGTTCTCGGCGTATCAGGCTTCGCCTGGAGCGGGGCGGTGGCGCTTGCGGGGGTGCGCGTCTCCTGCGATGGCGGCGCGACCTGGCGCGAAGCCGTGCTGGAGGACGGCGAGGGGCCTTTCGCTTGGCGGCGCTTTACCGCCGATTTTGCGATCGGGAGCCCGGGACCTCTGGCCGTGCTGGCGCAGGCGCGCGATGTCGCAGGGAACGCGCAGCCGCTGGGGATGGAGTGGAATCCGCGAGGCTACTGCAACAATCAGGTGCAGAGGGTCTGCGGCGCGGCGCGGATGGACTGACGCCGGGTATAGATGCTGGGCATCTTGGTCGCCGCTTGCATCTGCCGACAAACGGACTAGCTTAGTTCAAGCTGGCGAGGCGCTCATGAAAACCGTCAACATCCACGCTGCCAAAACGCATCTGTCCCGCCTGGTTGACGATGTCGCCGCGGGCGGCGAGGTCATCATCGCAAAGCACGGCAGGCCGATGGCGCGCCTGGTGCCGCTGGCTACGGAACCCAGGCAACGCAAGCTCGGCGGGCTGGCGGGGCGGGTCCAGATACCCGACGATTTTGACGATCCGCTTCCGGACGACGTGCTGAAGCTTTTCACCGGTGGCTGATGCGCATTCTCGTCGATACGCATGTCCTGATCTGGGCGCTTTCCGAGCCATCCCGGCTGGGGGTGCAGGTGCATCGCGACCTGTCGGATTCTCGCAATGTGATTTTGTTCAGCGCCGCCAGCATCTGGGAGATTGCGATCAAGGCCGCACTCCGACGGTCCGTTTTCACGATCGATCCCGACGAACTGCTCGACGAGGCTGTCTCGATCGGCTTTCAGGAGCTGCCGATATCATCGAGGATCGCCGCGCGCGTCAAAGATATGCCGATGATCCATCACGATCCGTTCGACAGGATACTGGTCGCCCAAGCCATGGCAGAACCTGCGATCCTTTTGACCGCAGACAGCAAGCTACAGGCCTATTCCGATCTCGTCAGGCTGGTTTGACGGGCCTCACGCGGCCAGCAGCGCCCGCCGGTCCGCCGCGCCAGCCAGGACCTGGACGATCTCGCCCGCCGCGATGTCCCGCCCGAAGCGCACCAGCGTGAAATCCTCGGCGCGGCCGGTGTTGCCGCGTTCGGTCAGCACGCTCAGGGGCTTGCCGAGGCGTGCGCCGAGATGCGCCGCATGGGCCGCGGCGGCGGCTTCGCGCAGCCGGCCCGCACGCTCGGAGACGATCTCGCCCTGAAGCTGCGGCATCCGCGCAGCCGGCGTGCCGGGGCGGGCCGAATAGGGGAAGACGTGGACGAAGCTCAGCCCGCATTCGGCGATGAGGTCGAGCGAACGCCGAAACATCGCCTCGTCCTCGGTCGGGAAGCCGGCGATCAGGTCGGCGCCGAAGGCGATGTCGGGCCGCAAGGCTCGCATCTCCGCGCAGAAGCGGATCGCGTCGTCGCGGCCATGGCGGCGCTTCATCCGCTTGAGGATGAGGTCGTCGCCCGCCTGCAGCGAGAGATGCAGATGCGGCATCAGCCGGCTTTCGGTCGCGATCGCCTCGCGCAGATCGTCATCGACCTCGACGGCGTCGATGGAGGACAGGCGCAGACGGGGCAGCTCGGGAAGCGCGCATAGGATGGCGCGAACCAGCCTGCCCAGCGTCGGCGCGCCATCAAGGTCGCGGCCATAGCTCGTCAGATCAACGCCGGTCAGGACGATCTCGCGTGCGCCGGCCTCGCTCAGCGTCCGGCATTGCGCCACCACGCTGTCGATGGCCAGCGAGCGCGAATTGCCGCGGCCGAAGGGAATGACACAGAAGGTGCAGCGATGGTCGCAGCCGTTCTGGACCTGGACGAAGCCGCGCGTCTGGGTGGTCGAGCGCCCATTCTGGACAGCTCCCAGCATGGTTTGCGCCATGATGTCGCCGACGGCGATCTTCTCGGCGGCAGGGCCGTCGGTCGCGGCTGCAAGGCTGTTCGAGCGGGCAAGCGCCGTCCAGGTCGCGCCTTGCATCTTCTCGGCATTGCCGATGACGCGGGCCGTCTCAGGCATCTCCGCGAAGCGGCCGGGTTCGATCTGGGCGGCGCAGCCGGTGACGATGACGGGCCGGTCGGGACGTTCGCGCCTGAGCCGGCGGATGGCCTGGCGCGCCTGGCGCGTCGCCTCGGCGGTCACTGCGCAGGAGTTGACGATGGCCATATCGGTGATGCCGGCGGCCTCAGCCTGGCGCCGGATCGCCTCGCCCTCGACGATGTTGAGGCGGCAGCCGAAAGTGACGACCTCCAGGGTCATCAGGCGGCGGTTTCGAACAGTTCGGGCGCCAGCGTGCCCTCCCATTCGAATTCGACCGGGCCCGTCATCAGGACGTGGTCGTCGCTTTCGCGCCATTCGATCGTGAGGTCGCCGCCCGGGAGGCTGACCACGGCCTTGCGCGCCGACAGCTCGCGGCGGACGGCGGCAACCAGCGCTGCGCAGGCACCCGAACCGCAGGCCTGGGTGATGCCGGCGCCGCGCTCCCAGACGCGCAGCACGATATGGTCGGGCGCCGTTACGGCGGCGAGCTCGATATTGGCGCGATCAGGGAAGATCGGGTGGTTTTCAAGCAGCGGGCCGATCTGTGCCAGGTTGAAGCGGTAGGGGTCGTCGACGAAGAAGACGGCGTGCGGATTGCCCATGTTGACGGCGCAGGGCGTGTGCAGGATCGGATCGTCGATCGGGCCGATCTGGAGCTCGAAATGCGCGGTGTCGTGGAACGGCTCGGCCAGCGGGATCTCGTCCCAGGCGAGCTTGGGCGCGCCCATATCGACGGTGAAGACGAACTCGCTGTCGCGCCTGGCCGGCAGAAGTCCCGCCTTGGTCTGCAGCGTCAGCACCGTCTTCGATGGATCGCCCGTGACCGGGTCGGCCAGCATCGCCCAGGCGACGCAGCGCGTGCCGTTGCCGCAGGCGCCGGCTTCCGAACCATCGGTGTTGTAGATGCGGATAAGGGCATCGATTCCGGGGACCGGCGCGTCATGCAGGACCATGAGCTGGTCGAAACGGGCGCGGGGCTCGGCAGCGATGGCGCGCGCATCGCTCTCGCTGACGCGCAGCTTCGTTCCGCGCAGATCGAGCACGGTGATCTGGTTGCCGAGACCGTTCATCTTGAGGAACCGGCGATGGGCCAGGGCGTTCATTCTGTCACACATATCCCATGAAGTGCGGCTCTATGACGGAGGCGACGTGAAAAAGCCACCCTCGGCGGCGTTCCTTGGCCTAGGTGGACATTCTATGTTGCGCCGCAAGGGCGCGATTCGCTTTCGTTGGACAGGACCGTGACGATGCGGCATTCCCGGATTGCTGTTGTGGCGTTGGCCGCGCTGTTGGGCACAGCCCTGATCGCCATGGCCCAGACGCGTATCGCCCCACCCACTGCCGTCGAATCCGCGCCGCTGGCGCCTCCGCCGGGAGCGGCGGTTCCCGTTCAGGCTCAGCCGGCGCCGTCCTTGCCCGCGCCTCCCGCGCCGGTGCCGGACGCCGTGCCAGGCCCACAGCCGGTTCAGCCCGCCCCAGCCCCGCAAAGGCCGGTGACACCCGAGCCCATGCAGCCCGCGCCAACGCCGCAGGTTCCGCTCGAGCCGCAGCCGGTCCAGCCGCCGCCGACCTTGCCGCCGCCGGGAACGATGCAGCCGGTTCAGCCGCCGAACCTGCAGCAGCAGACGGGGACGACCAACGCCAACGAGACGCTGGCCGGCAAGCGTGGCGATCCGAGCGATGTCGATTCGGTGCTGCTCGTCGCCAAGCCGGTGCTGATGCTGTCGGGCCAGTCGAGCTGGGACGAGGGCTTCAAGCGCCTGAACGAGAGCTTCCGCATCCTGCGCCAGGAGGCCGACAGGGCGCAGCTCCCGATAGCCGGGCGGCCGCTGACGCTCTTCCTGGAGACGGACGACAACGGCTTCCGCTACGAGGCGATGCTGCCGGTCGGCCAGGCCCCGGCCGGAGACCGGAGTTCAAGCTTCGGCAGCGGGGTCAGGCCGGGGCTGTCGCCGGCGGGGCCGTCGCTGCGCTTCGTCCATGTCGCGCCCTATGACGACATCGATTCGACCTATGAGACGATCACGGCCTATCTCGAGGCCAAGAGCATCACCGTGAAGGATGCCTTCCTTGAGGAGTATGTCGGCGAGCTGAGCGACCCGGCCGATCCCAATCTCGAGATCAACGTCTACGTGCAGCCGAAATAGGCAGGGTTTCCATGACAGAACCGTCATGCTCGCCGTTGTGACGAGCATCCACGTCTTGAACACGACCTTCGATCAGAGAAGACGTGGATGGTCGGGACAAGCCCGACCATGACGGGGAGGGCTACACCCCAACACCCTGAGCCGCAGCCTTCGACTCAAGCGGTCCAGCTCAACCCTGGCCGCATCGGCCTGAAGCGCTCCTCAGGCAGGCCGGCCTGCGCCAGTGCTGCAGCCAGGGCCGCCGGCGGGTGCTCGATGCCCTCGTCGGTGAGCTGGAAGGTGCCCCAGTGGTGGCCGATCGCCTGCTCGGCCTTCAGCGCCAGCATCACCTTCACGGCCTCGTCCGGGTTCATGTGGTTGTCGGACATGAACCAGCGCGGCTCATAGGCGCCGATCGGCAGCACGGCGAGCCGGAACGGGCCGTGTTCGGTGCCGAGCCCCTCATAGAGCGAGCCGTCGTGATAGCCGGTGTCGCCGACGTGGAAGACCTTCGTTCCGGCGGTCTCGATGACATAGGAGCACCATAGCGCCATGCGGCGGTCGAAGGCGCCGCGTGCCGACCAGTGATAGCTCGGCACCAGGGTCAGCGACACAGCGTCCGACAGCGCCAGGCGGGCCGCCCAGTCATGCGCCTGCGTGCGGGCATCGGGGATGCGGGCCCTGACGATGGTGTCGTTGCCGAGCGGCATGATCATGCGCGGCGCGTCGCGTTCGTGCAGGCGTGCCAGCGTCTCGATGTCGAGATGGTCGTAGTGGTTGTGGGTGATCAGCACCGCATCGATGCGGGGCAGATCGGCGAAGGCGACGCCGGGCTCGTTCACGCGCCTTGGGCCGATGAAGGAGAGCGGGCTCGCGCGCTGTGAATAGACCGGGTCGATCAGCAGGTTGAGGCCCGCGACCTGATAGAGGAACGAGGCGTGGCCGAGATGGACGATGCGCAGGCCATCGACGCTGGCCGGTGGCTTGTCCTGCGGCGGGGCCGGGTAGCGCTCGGGAAAGGCCTCGCGCTCGCGCCTGGAGGTCTGCCATCGGATCACGTCGGCAAGGCCCTTGGTGACGGGCCTGCCATCGCTGAACAACACGCCGTCGAAATTCTCCGTTACCGGCCCCTGATAATAAGGATTGCGGGAGCGGGAGATCGCAGCCCAGGCCGCGCCGGTCGAGGCGAGCAAAGCGGGGATGCCAAGGAGGGAGAGCAGCTTGCGACGGTTCATGCCCGACAAGGTGGGGCGCCGCGGGATAGGGTCAAGCCCCCGCGCCTTCACGGTCGCTTGACGGCGGTCGCATGCAGCCAGCGTGTCGGCTCGCCATCATAGCCGCCGCCGAGATCTTCCTCGACGGCGAGCGTCCGCCAGTGATCGGCGCCATAGGCGCTCTTGAGCCAGTCGGGCGAAGGATAGTTGTAGTAGCGACCGAACCGGTCGCGGCCCTCCTCGGTTCCGGCCTTGAAGCTGGCGTAGAACACTCCGCCCGGCTTCAGCGCGGCATGGATGCGGTCGATGATGCCGGGAAACGCGCTGCGCGGCACATGCAGCAGGCAGGCATTGGCCCAGACGCCGTCGAAAGCTTGCTGCGCGTCGATATCCTCGAAGAGCAGCACGGCCACAGGCCGGCCGAGCCGATGCGCTGCCTGCTCCGCAAGCTCGGGCGAGCCGTCGGTCGGCACCAGGTCCAGCCCGCGCGCCAGCAGTTCCACACTGTCATGGCCGCCGCCGCAGCCGAGTTCGAGCACGCGGGCTCCGGCAGGGAGCGCGGCGGCGAAGGCGGCGATCCGCGCATGCTCGGCCTCGCGCGAGCGGCTGGCATAGGCCTGTGCCTCGGCGGCATAGAAATCGAGGGTGGCGGCGTCGCGGCCGGTCATGCGTGTCAGGCCTCTCGTCGTCAGCGCGTGCTGGTTCGCATCGCGACGGTTGCGATGCCGGCCCCGATCAGGAGGGCGCCGCCGGTCTTGTTGATGGCGCTGATCGCGCGCGGGCTCTTCACCACGGCACGGGCGCGGGAAGCGACCAGTGCGTAACCGAAGGCGTTGGCGGCTGCGAGCGTCACGAAGGTCGCCTCGAAGATCAGCATCTGCGTCCAGAAATCGGCCTTCGGATCGAGGAACTGCGGCAGGAAGGCAACGAAGAAGGTGATGCTCTTGGGGTTCAGCGCCGTCACCAGCCAGGCATGGCCGAGCATTTTCAGCGACGAGACGGCATCCTCGCGCGGCTTGGCATCGAGCGTCCCGCCAGCGCGAAACAGCTTGATGCCGAGCCAGATCAGATAGGCCGCGCCGGCCCATTTGAGCGCCGTGAAGACCGTGGCCGAGGTCGCCAGCAAGGCGCCGACGCCCAGCATCGACAGCGTCATCGCGGTGAAGTCGCCCAGCGCCACGCCGGCGGCCGTGGGCAGCGCCGTGCGCCAACCCTGGCCGAGCGCATAGGAGACGACGAGCAGGATCGTCGGCCCCGGGATCACGAGTAGGACGGCGGTGGCGGCGGCGAAGGCAGCCCAGGTTTCGAAGGTCATGGTTGGCTCCGGAATGGTGGTGGCCGAGCCATCCCCAAGGCCGAGGGTTTGTAAAGGGCTACGTCAAGGGAAGGATTGTCGTCTCAGCGCGGTTGGGGCAGGTTCGAGCCGAAATAGCCGACCGGTCCGGCCGACATCTCGATGCGTTTTTCCGGCTCGCCTGCGATCACCAGCGCCCACCAGGCGCGGTATTGCGTCTGCGGCTCCTTCGCGAGCGCGATGCCGAAACGCGTCGCCTCCTTCATCCGCAGATTGGCGTCGTGGCCGCTGGAGGCGCGCCAGCCGGCGAAGGCTTCTTGAGTCGAGTAGTAGCCGCCGCCGAGGTTCTCGGCGGCGCGGGCCGCGTCGAGACCGGCAGCGTGGACGCGGGCGGCAAAGCTGCCGCCGGCATCATGCGACAGTGCATTTGCCGCCGCCATCGCGTCGGCCTGGCGCTGCGCCATGCCGGTCAGCGCCGGATCGAGCCTGACCGGGCCAAGACCCTGGCTGGCGCGGTAAGCGTTGAAGATGCGGTTTGCCTCAGCCGAATCGAGCCTGACCGCGGCGAGGCGCTCAGCGGCGCGCGGATCGAGCGGCGTCGTGCGACGCGGCTCGCCGGCGCAGCCGGCCGCGAGCAGGGCAATGGCGAGCAGGGCCAGGCGGGGAATCAGCGGGGTCATCGTCGCCTTTCGTGAGAGAGGCTGGCGATGTGCCGTAGGATCCGGGCGGTTATGCGACGCGGGCCGCGTGGCTCAGCCGCGTCCGCCGGCGATGACGCGGCAGAGTGCGTCGCGAACATAGCCTTCCGGCGCGACCTGTCCGGCCTGCACGACGAAGACCGCATCGACGCGGGTCGCCGGTCCGCTCTGGCGAGCCGTGACGCGCAGGGTCTGCGGCCGGCCCGACCCGCTGGTCTCCTGGATCGCGGCGACGGAGCTCGTGGCGTTGTCGACGCGGATGCCGGCGAAGCCTTCGGCGGCGACTGCGGCGGCGAGATTCTTCAGGACGGCGGCCGGTGCCTTGCCCTTGATCAGGTCCCAGCTGCGATAGGTGATGCCTGTGACCATCGGTACGCCGTCAGCCTTGAAGTTGCCGGGGCAGGCCTGCGCCATTACCTGGGAGGCGCCCAGCATCACGGCGCCAATTCCGAACAAACAGCTCTTGATGGCTCTGGCGGTCATTATCGATCTCCGGTTGAGCAGGGCCGATGTGTATAGCGGAGCCGCCAAAGCTCTCAAGTCCCGGGCATTCGACTCCTGGGCATTCGGCGGTCGGTTTCGCGGGCTTTCGGGCTGCAACCTTGACTTTCACCACAATCTCCGGCTTTAACCCGGCCATCCGTTTCGCCGACATCGTCGAGACCGCATCAGCCGACCGGGCCGCGCAAGCGCGCTTCATGAGCCCGGAGGTCAACGCCCGACAGCGCGTCTGCGCCCTCGGGCGCGAAACCGTTTGGCGATAGGTCTCCTGATATCGGCTTATTTTGAGCATGAAGTGGGCCGAAAACCGGTTTCCACTTTCGGCTTCATGATCGTAGGCAAGGCAAGCAGGTCCGCATGTTCGGCACGCTCAGCGACAGGCTATCCGGCATCCTCTCGGGGCTGACCCGCAGGGGTTCGCTGACCGAGGAGGACGTCAACGCCGCACTGCGCGAGGTGCGCAAGGCGCTGCTCGAGGCCGATGTCGCGCTCGAAGTGGTGCGCTCCTTCACTGACAAGGTGCGCGAGCGGGCCGTCGGCGCCGAGGTGCTGAAGTCGATCACACCCGGCCAGCAGGTCATCAAGATCGTCAACGACGCGCTGATCGATATGCTCGGCGGCGATGGCGAGGGCATCACCTTCGACGCCGTGCCGCCGGTGCCGATCCTGATGGTGGGTCTGCAGGGTTCGGGCAAGACGACCTCCACGGCGAAGATCGCCAAGCGCCTGACCACGCGCGACAAGAAGCGCGTCCTGATGGCATCGCTCGATACGCGCCGCCCGGCCGCGATGGAGCAGCTCGCCATCCTCGGCAAGCAGGTCGGCGTCGAGACGCTGCCGATCGTGGCGGGCCAGACGGCCGTGCAGATCGCGCGCCGCGCCGTCGAGGCGGCAAGGCTCGGCGGCTTCGACGTCGTGATGCTCGACACCGCCGGCCGCGTCACGCTCGATGATACGCTGATGGCCGAGGTCGCCGAGGTGAAGGCCGCGACCAACCCGCATGAAGTCCTGCTCGTCGCCGACGCGCTGACGGGTCAGGATGCGGTCAATACAGCGCGCGCCTTCGATGCCCGCGTCGGCCTGACCGGTATCGTGCTGACCCGCATGGACGGCGACGGGCGTGGTGGCGCGGCGCTCTCGATGCGGGCCGTCACCGGCAAGCCGATCAAGCTCGTCGGCACCGGCGAGAAGGTCGATGCGCTGGAGGATTTCCATCCCTCGCGCGTCGCCAACCGTATCCTCGGCATGGGCGACATCGTCGGCCTGGTCGAGCGCGCGGCCGAGACGATCGACGCCGAGCAGGCGCAAGCCGCGACGCAGCGCATGGCCAAGGGGCAGTTCGACCTCTCGGACATGCGCATGCAGCTCCAGCAGATGGAGAAGATGGGCGGCATTGGCGGCGTGATGGGCATGCTGCCCGGCATGAAGCAGGCTCAGGCCCAGCTCGCCAGCTCCGGCGTCGGCGACAAGATGTTCAAGCGGATGATCGCCGCGATCGATTCGATGACGCCGGCTGAGCGCCGGAATCCCGACCTGCTCAAGAACAGCCGCAAGAAGCGCATCGCAGCGGGTTCGGGCACGACGCCGGAATCGATCAACAAGCTGCTCAAGATGCATCGCGGCATGGCCGACATGATGAAGCAGATGGCCAAGCAGAAGGGCGGCATGCTCGGCAAGCTCGGCTCGATGTTTGGTCTTGGCGGAGGCGGCCTGCCGGCCGGCATGCCCGATCCGTCGAAGATGGATCCCGCGCAACTTGCCGAGCTCCAGAAGCAGTTCGGCGCGGGCGGCGGTATGCCGGCAATGCCGCCGGGCGGCTTTTCGGGTTTGCCCAAGGGCGTCACGCCGCCTGCCGGCATGATGCCGAAGCTGCCCGGTCTGGGCGGGATGCCGGGCCGGGGTCTTCCGGGGCTGGGGGGCTCCAACCCCTTCGGAGGCAAGAAGAAGTGACCAAGCCCACCGAAATGCGCGTCGGCATGTTCGACGTGTTCAAGCAGGTCAAGGCGCGTCTCGACGACGCCAACCTGTCCTATGAGACGTCGTCCTACCGGGACGACGCCTTCTCGTTCTTCGTGCATGCGCCGGGAGAGTACTGGGAGATCGACGTTCTGGAAGACGGTTCGATCGATCTCGAGATCTTCACCTCGACCGGTATGAAGGATGACCCCTGGGCCGCGATCGACCAGCTGGTCGACGACAACAAGGCATAAGCAAAATCATGAGTTTCAGCGCCGCGGATATGCTGGCCAAGATCTGGTCGATCCAGCAGGCCTTGGAAGATGCGGGTATCGATCACTCGCCCACGATCTACCGGGACGACGCGATTTCCATCGTGGCGAACCCTCCCGGCGAGAAGTGGGAGATCGATGTCTGTGAAGACGGAAGCGTGGACTTCGAGGTGTTCAAGTCGACGTCGATGCAAGGAGAGGCGGAGCTGCACGCGGCCATCGCCACAGTGAAAACCGAAAACGAAGCTTAAAAGGAAGAACGAGAATGTCCCTCAAGATCCGCCTGACCCGTGGCGGCGCCAAGAAGCGCCCTTACTACCGCATCGTCATCGCCGATGCCCGCGCGCCGCGCGATGGCCGCTTCATCGAGAAGATCGGCTCCTATGATCCGATGAAGGCGAAGGATTCGCCCGAGCGCGTCGTTCTCGATATCGAGAAGGCCAAGGAGTGGCTCGCCAAGGGCGCCCAGCCGACCGACCGCGTGCTGCGCTTTCTCGACGCCGCCGGCATCTCCAAGCGTCCCGCCCGCAGCAACCCCAATAAGGGTCTCCCGGGCGACAAGGCCAAGGAGCGCGCCGAGAAGAAGGCCGCCAAGAGCGCAGCCCCGGCCGAAGCCGAGGCGTGATGCCAATCGAGACCTGCGATGCCGGTCGTCATGGTCGGGCTTGTCCCGACCATCCACGTCTTCGCTGGTCGCGAGTGGTGTTCAAGACGTGGATGCTCGCCACAAGGGCGAGCATGACGGCGAGAGCGTTCTTGCCCGGTGGTGCACGCCATGGCTGCTGACGACACGCTCGTCCTGCTCGGCGTCATCGGCGCCGCGCATGGCATCAAGGGCGAGGTCCGGATCAAGGCCTTCACCGGCGATCCGCTGGCGATTGCCGAATACGGCCCCCTGTCCGACGAGAAGGGGCGGTTGTTCGAGATCGCCGAGATCCGCCCCGCCAAGGAGGTGGTGGTCGCCCGGCTCAAGGGCATCACCAGCCGCGAGGCGGCCGAAAGCCTCAACGGCGTGCAGCTCTTCGTCGCGCGCGACAAGATTCCGGCGCCCGATGACGAGGACGAATTCCTGCAGGCCGATCTGATCGGTTGTGCCGTCGTCGGGCCTGATGGTGCGAAGCTGGGCACCGTCACGGTCGTTGCCAATTACGGTGCCGGCGACCTGCTCGACATCGCGACGCCCGATGGCCGCTCGGTGCTGATGCCCTTCACCAAGGCGTTCGCGCCACGCATCGACATCGCTGCCCGGCGGATCGAGGCGGTTCCGCCCGAGGGGCTGTTCGAGATCGACGATGACGAATGAGACACCTGCCCGCGCCCTGATCTTCGACATGGACGGGACCATCGTCGACAATATGCGCTTTCATGAGAATGCCTGGGGCAAGCTGCTCGCGGCCCATGGCCTGCCCTTCGACGCCGACGAATTCTTCCACCGCACGGCCGGCATGGCCTCCGACGAGATCCTGAGGCCGCTCTTTCCGGCGGCCAGCGCCGACGAGATCACGCGTCTCGGCCACGATAAGGAACTGTTCTACCGCGAGGCCTATCGGCCCCACATCGCCGTCCTGCCTGGCCTGCTCACGCTGATGGCCTGCGCCGACGCGGCCGGCGTGCCGATGGCACTGGCCTCGGCGGCCCCTCCGGGCAACATCGACGTGGTGATCGACACGCTGGGGATGCGCTCGCGCTTCGCGACGATCATCGCGCCAAGCCAAGGCTTTCGCGGCAAGCCGAATCCTGACCTGTTCCTGGGTGCGGCGGAGCGCATGAAGATCGCGCCCGAAGATTGCATCGTGTTCGAGGATGCGCCCAACGGCATCGAGGCGGCGCGCCGTGCCGGCATGCGGGCGGTCGCCATCATGACGATGCTCGGCGCGGATGCCTTTGCAGGCTTCGACAACGTCATCGCCAGCGCGACGGATTTCACGGCGCTGGACGGGCTGCCGGCGCTGCGCTTCTCTGCGGCATGAGCTTCCGTGCCAGCGTCCTGACCCTCTATCCGGAGATGTTTCCCGGCCCGCTCGGCGTCTCGCTGGCGGGGGAGGCGTTGCGCCGGGAACTCTGGTCGCTGGAGGCACACCAGATCCGCGACCATGGCATCGGGCGCCATCGCAATGTCGACGACAACCCGGCCGGCGGCGGCGCTGGCATGGTACTGCGCTGCGACGTATTAGGCGCTGCGATCGATGCCGCCGTGCCGGCCGAGGACACCCGGCCACGCCTGCTGATGTCGCCGCGCGGGCGTCCCCTAGTGCAGCGCCAGGTGCGCGAATGGGTGGCCGGCGAGGGGGTCGTGATCGTCTGCGGCCGGTTCGAGGGCGTCGATGAGCGGGTGATCGAGGGGCGCGGGCTGATCGAGGTTTCGGTCGGCGACTACATCCTGTCGGGTGGCGAGATGGCGGCGCTGGTGCTGCTCGATGCCTGTGTGCGGCTGATCCCCGGCGTGATGGGCAAGGAGCTTTCGGGCCAGGACGAGAGCTTCGAGAACGGCCTGCTCGAATATCCGCACTATACGCGTCCGCGCGAATGGGAGGGCAGGGGCCTGCCCGAGGCGCTGCTGTCCGGCGACCATGCCCGGATCGCGAAATGGCGGCGTGCCGAGGCCGAGCGGATCACGCGCGAGCGGCGGCCGGATTTGCTGAAACCTCAGGGATAAGGCGTCACCGGCAGCTTTTCCGCCAGCCATCCGCCCGGTCCGAGCATGCCGCCGCGCACCGCCACGATCTCGCGCCAGCCGCGACCGGCGAGCTTGGTGCGCAGCGATGAACTCAGGCCGCCGCTGCGGTCGATCAGGGCGATGCGCTTGCCGCGATGGTCGAGCCGCAGGCCCGCCAGCCGGACCTCGAAGCCCGGTGTCTCGGCATCGAGCGCGATCGCGCCCACGGCTAAGCCGGTGTCGCGCCATTCCTCCGGCGTGCGGATGTCGAGGAGGACGACCGTGCCCGCGCGGACTGCATCATGGGCCTCGCGAGCCGAGAGTGAGGATGTCGCCTGGCCTGAAACGAAATTGGCCGGGAGCATGAAGCTCCCGGCCAGCAACAATCGCCGCGGCAGGCCGCGCGGGCTCACGCCCGGATCAGCGCAGTTCGGCGCAGAAGCGCTGGATGCGGCGGCAGGCCTCTTCCAGCTTCTCGTCCGAGGTGGCGTAGGAGATGCGGAAGTTGGGGCCGAGCCCGAAGGCCGAGCCGTGGACGGCGGCGACCGCCTCGTTCTCCAGAATGCCCATGACCAGATCCTCGTCGGTCTCGATCGTCTTGCCGTTCGGCAGGGTCTTGCCGATCAGGGCCGAGCAGTCGGGATAGACATAGAAGGCGCCCTCGGGCTTGGGGCAGACGAGGCCGCGCGTCTGGTTCAGCATCGAGACGACGAGGTCGCGGCGGCGCTCGAAGGCCTTCTTGAAGACCGGCAGGTGGTCTTGCGTGCCGTCCAGCGCCTCGACGGCCGCCCATTGCGAGATCGCCGAAGTGCCCGAGGTCTGCTGGCCCTGGACGAGGTCCATGGCGTTCATGAGATGCTGGGGACCGGCGGCGTAGCCGATGCGCCAGCCGGTCATGGCGTAGGACTTCGAGACGCCGTTCATGGTCAGAGTGCGGTCATAAAGGCCGGGCTCGACCTGCGCCGGTGTCACGAACTCGAAGTCGCCATAGACCAGATGCTCGTACATGTCGTCGGTCAGCACCCAGACATGGGGGTGGCGCATCAGCACGTCGGTGAGCTTCCTCATCTCGGCGCGGCTATAGGCGGCGCCCGACGGGTTCGACGGTGAGTTCAGGATCACCCATTTGGTCTTGGGCGTGATCGCGCGCTCGAGCTCTTCCGGCTGGAGCTTGAACTCGTTCTCGATCCTCGTCTCGGCGAAGGTCGCCGTGCCGCCGCAGAGCGCCACCATCTCGGGATAGCTGACCCAGTAGGGCGAGACGCAGATGACCTCGTCGCCCGGGTTCAGCGTGGCGAGCAGGGCGTTGTAGATGACGTGCTTGCCGCCGGTCGAGACGATGACCTGGTTGGCCTTGTAGTCGAGGCCGTTCTCGCGCTTGAACTTGCGGGTGATCGCCTCGCGCAGCTGCGGGATGCCGGAGACCGGCGTGTACTTGGTCTCGCCGCGACGGATGGCGGCGATGGCCGCTTCCTTGATGTTGTCGGGCGTGTCGAAATCGGGCTCGCCGACGGAGAGCGAGATCACGTCCTTGCCCTGCGCTTTCAGGTCGCGCGCCTTCTGCGTGATGGTGATGGTCGCAGAGGGCTTCACGCGCTTCAGGGCGTCGGCAAGAAAGGCCATGGGAGGTTCTCCGGATTTCGGACAGGGCACGCCGTTTTGGCAGGCGCGGGCGTGGTTTAGGACTCATGAGGCCCCATCGCAAGCGAGAGTGCTTGATCAATCCCAGCAACGGCGCGAATTTGATCGTGATCGGCAGCATCTGGCGGGAGCGCTGGCGCGATGTCTGAGGAATGGGTTCGCAAGCATGGCTTCCAACTCGGCGTCGCGGGCTTCATCGGCCTGTGCTTCCTCTACGGTGTCGGCCGGGCGGGCTGGTATCGCTTCGTCACGGCGAAATCCGTCGAACCAGCACAGACCGACACCTGCGCCATGGGTTCGCTCGACGCGGCGGGATTCCGCAATCTGGTCGCGCGCATCGAACGCGAGGGCGAGAGCGGCGGGGGGGGTTGCGGCGATGCGAGTTCGCCCAACTCCTGTCTCAAGGATCTGCTGAAGCGGCGCATCGACGGCTATACGAGCGTCGCCAGGCCCGACATGGTCGGACGAATGATGGCGATGCATGCGGTGATGCGTGCCAACAAGGCGGTTCTGCTCTCGCAAGCGACGCTGCCGCCGCGCCCGACGCCGAGCTGGCAGATGTTCGAGTCCTATCGGAAGGCATTCCCGGATCGCGTCGAGAAGCCGCTGGTGAGGCGCGCCGAAACCTTCGTCTATGCGCTCGACCAGCGCGCGGTCGGCATGTCGGGGCCGGCGCTGGTCGGCGGCGGTTCCGGCCGTTCGGGCGCCTGGAGCTACGATACGGGCCGAACCGGTTTCCCGACCGGACTCTACGGCATCGCGGAGGTGGTGATTACCCTGTCGGACCCGGCGCTGCAGTATCCTCGGGATAGCGATTCGGGCGCCGTGGCCGAGGAGATCGGCTATACCGAGGCGGCCTGGAGTTCGCGAAAGGCCTATGAGGGGCTGGCACCGCGCTACCGGGCGCCGCTGCCGGCGAACTCCGTCTACGACATCACCTCGCTCTGCCCGCGCCGCCCAGCCTGGCTCGATGTGCCGGCGGCTCCGACCCGGCCAGCGGGCGCGCTGAGCGAGGCCGAGCAGCGGCGCCGAATGTTCCAGTGGGCCGACCAGATGCGCAACCAGCCGGGCCGGCCCGTCACACCACCATGAGACGCGCGGGATTGGCCGGAAACGTGCATGATGACCAAACCGGCTGAGGGGCCACCCATCACCAGCGCGCTTCGTCGCGCGGAAGGCATCGCGTGAAACTCAGGATCGGTTACGAGCTCGACTACGATTTCCCGCAACCGACACCGCTGATCCTGATGCTGAACGTGCATTTCAGCCGGTTCTCGGATCTCCAGACGCCCGACTACATGCGCATCCAGCCCTCCGTGCCGATCAGCGCCTATCGCGACAGCTTCGGCAACTGGTGCACGCGTCTGCTGGCGCCGCAGGGGCCGATGCGGATCACCGCCGATGCGGTCATCTCCGACAGCGGCCTGCCGGAAGCCTTCGACCGCAGCGCCGGCCAGGTTCCGGTCGAGCGCCTGCCGGAGGAAGCCATCGTCTTCCTGCTGGCGAGCCGGTTCTGCGATTCCGACCGCCTGCTCGATCTCGCCTGGGAACTGTTCGGGCATACGCAGCCCGGCGCGCCGCGCGTCCAGGCGATCTGCGATTTCGTCAACCAGCGGATCGCCTTCAACTACAACGACGCCAGCGTGACCCGCACGGCGTCCGACGCCTATCGCGAGGGCAGGGGCGTCTGCCGCGACTACGCCCATCTCGCTGTCGCCTTCTGCCGGGCGATGAACATCCCGGCGCGCTACTGCACCTGCTATCTCGGCGATGTCGGCACGCCGCCCCCTTGGCCGCCGGGCGATTTCGCCGCGTCCTTCGAGGCCTATCTGGAGGGTGGCTGGCAGATGTTCGATCCGCGCAACAACGTGCCGCGCATCGGCCGGGTGCTGATCGCGCGCGGCCGCGACGCGGCGGACGTCGCCATCGCCACGACCTTCGGGCCGAACACCCTGACGGGGTTCAGGGTCTGGACGGACGAGGTGGCGGAGGGCTGAAGCCAACCGCCTGTCATTCCGGGGCAGCGCTTCGCTGCGCCCGGATGACGGCGCTCTGTGTTGACGCTGTTGCTCAGTCCCGGAACAACCGGGCCGCATCGGCCTTCTTCGCCCGCAGCGGCGTCTTGCGGGCCAGGCCCTTTTTCGGAGTTGCCGGCCCGCCGTCATCCGCTTGCTCGGGTGTCGGCGGCGCGACGATGGCAGGGGTCGCCAGGACGGGCTTCTCCGCCGGCTTGACCTGCTCGGCCGGGTCGATCGTCTTGAAGCGGATCATTTCTTCTTCGGCCCGGCTGCCTTGGCGACGACGGCTGCGAAGGTCGAGGGCGCGGCGGCCGTGGTCTTCGGCTTGTCCTTCTTGGGCTTCTTGGCTTCGCGATTGCTGCGTTGTTCTTTTGCCATCGTCCGGCTCCTGTGGTTGAGCGGCGCGGGAATCGCGCCCTCGGTGATCGTAGGACGTGCGTCGGCGCTGCGATTCGTCAGGCTTGGCCCGGATCGCGAGCGGCGTTTGGATAAAGACTCCGGCGAGGGTCGATCATGGGGGCGGCTTTCGCCTGCCGCGGCCGGCCCGGCGGAACCCGGACCTCGTCATGTCGAAGCAGGCCACAAGCCTAAGGCAGAGCCGGCGGCGGCGCACGCGCTTTCTTGCGGCTCGCGAGGCTCGCCCACATCAACTTCGCAGGCTCTCCGACGCAGGAGGTTCGTCACGGCGGCGGCGGTCCAGCGGGCGCGGCCGAAACAGGGAAAGCCGCGTCGGTTGAGCCGGCGCGCGATGTCGGCTGGATCCTCGATTCCGACCGAATGAAGCTGGTCGATCAGGGCGCCGGCCGCCGCGATTAGGATGGCGTGGAGATCCCTGTCCAGCCGCCGGGCTTGCGCCGCCTCCGGTGCGTGCCGCGCCGGCTCAGCGCGCGATCCGGCCAAAGCTGGGCTCGACGTCATCTGGCGAAAGCATCACGGCATTGGCGTGTCCGCCTTCGGACAGAGCGAAGCGGATGGCCGCCTTCTTGTCACGAAAGATGCCTTCTGATTGACCCTCGAGGTCGCGGGCGATCCAGAGGCCCGCCTGCGAGCGGCCGACGAGGAAAAGATGGCTCGCGCTGCCGAGCCGTGTCTGAAGCGGGCGATGCTGGCCCATGTCGTGCCGCGCCTTCAGAGCTGGGGTACGTGGAGCCAGGCGCGCAACGCGATCACGCCCACCACGACGAGCAGAAAGACGGCCAACATTGCCAGTTCCGCGAGCAAAGGGCCCGCGCCAGCGATGCCGTTGGCGCGCGTCGTCCGCAGCGTGCCGTAGACGGCGCGCGCACGGCGAGCTTCTCGGGCATGCGGGATCTGGCGGCTATGGGCGGGTGCGACAAGCATGGTCATGAGAACCTCCATCGATGGAGGTGATGTAGGTTCGACCCGCGTAGGAATGCCATTCCGGGCGCGATGCGAAGATATAAGGGCAGCATAGGGATGTTGCGTCGCGGTTTCGGGCCTGCCATGGCTGCGCCGATGGACCGTTCACCTGTCGCCAAAAACGCGCCGATCGCGATCTATGTCGATGCCGATGCCTGCCCGGTGAAGCCCGAGATCTTCAAGGTCGCCGAGCGCCATCGCTTGCGGGTCTTCGTCGTCGCCAACAGCTTCATGATGCTGCCGCGCGAGCCCTGGATCGAGCGCGTCGTAGTGACGGATGGCTTCGATGCCGCCGACGACTGGATCGCGGAGCGGGTCGCTCGCGGCGCGATCGTCGTGACCTCGGACATTCCGCTGGCCGACCGCTGCATCAAGGCCGGTGCCGAGGTCATCGGGCCGACCGGCAAGCCCTTCACCGAAGCCTCGATCGGCATGGCGCTGGCGACGCGCGACATGATGGAGGATCTGCGGGCGATGGGCGCGGCGAGCGGCGGCCCGAAGCCGTTCTCACCCAAGGATCGCTCCGCCTTCCTGCAGGCGCTCGACCTCGCGATCCAGCGCTTGAAGCGGGCAGGGTTCACAGCCGGCTGAGCGGCGAGGCATTTCCTGCAAGCGCTTTACGCAGAACGCTTTTCTCCCTAAAGCTCGCGACAAGCCTGTCGCAGATCAGGCCGCCCGGGAGGAATTTCATGTCGTTGACCCGCCGCTCCACGCTCGGCCTGATGGCCGGCGCCGCTCTCGCTCCGTCGCTTGTCGCGGCGCAGAGCTTTCCGTCCAAGCCGATCACCATCGTCGTGCCCTATCCGGCGGGCGGACCGACGGATGCGATCGCGCGCTTCGTAGCGCAGGACCTGTCGGCTTCGATCGGCCAGAACGTCGTGGTCGACAACCGGGCCGGTGCATCGGGCGCGGTCGGCACGCGCGCGGTGGCGCATGGCGCGGCCGATGGCTACACAATCATCTTCGGCAACAACCAGACGCATGGGAACAACATGTTCCTGCTGAGGGAGCCGGGCTATGACGCGGTCAAGGATTTCGCGCCGCTCGCCGGCGTCGGCGCCTTCGAGCACGCCTTCGTCGTGCGCAAGGACCTGCCGGCCAAGGACATCAAGGAGCTGATCGCGCTCGCCAAGGCCGATCCCGACAAGCTCAATTATGGCTCGACCGGCGTCGGCTCCGGCTCGCATCTGGCGATGGAGCTGTTCATGGCCCGCACGGGCATCAAGATGACGCATGTGCCCTTCAGAGGGGCAGCGCCACTGGTGCAGGAGATCATCGGCGGGCGCATCGACATCGCCAATTCGACGCTGCCGAGCGTGCTGGAGCAGATCAATTCCGGCAATCTGCGGGCGCTCGCCTTGGCGAGCCCGGAGCGCAACCCGCGCGCCAAGGACATCCCGACGCTGCGCGAGCAGGGCGTCAGCAATGCCGACGCCGATTCCTGGGCAGCTTTCTTCGCGCCGGCCGCGACGCCGGCGCCGGTGCTCGACGCGCTCTCGAAGGCGATCCTGGCCGCGCTCGGCAAGCCCACTGTAACCGAGCAGATCCTGAAGCTCGGCTTCACGATGAAGCTGCGCGACCCTGCCGCGTTCCGGCCCTATCACCTGCAGGAGATCGCGACCTGGGAAGCGATCATCAAGGCCTCGGGTGTCAAGCCGGAGTGACACCGCGAGCTCACCGTCCGCAAACAACGCGGGCGGCGTTTTTCCAGGCTGTTTTCTTCAATACCGTGATCTTTAACCAATCGCGTTGACCTGACGCAAACGCCTGTCGGCGACAGTGGCGCCCGTGGCGATGCGGAGCGGCGACGGATGCTGGGCGGGACGGGTGAACTGGAGACGAGGCGAGCGTCGGCGATCGTCTGGGGCGCGATTCTCGGCGTGCTTGCCACCTGCCTGTTCGGAGTGCCGTTCACGCGGGTGACGATCGAGCCGCTGCCGTTCATGGCGCCGCTTTCCGTCGGCTTGGCGCTCGCCGGTGCCGGCTGGTACTATGGCAACCGGCGCTGCGAGCCGAAGCTCGCCGCTGCTTTCGACTGCATGGGCCAGAGCCTGGTGTTCCCGCTTGCCGCGGCGCTCGGCTCATATCTCGTGATCACGATGGGTTTTCCGATGCAGGACGCGGCCCTGCACCGACTCGATCTCGCCTTGGGGCTCGATTGGGTCGCCTGGCTAGGCTGGCTTGATCGCCACGCCTGGCTCGCCCCGCTCCTGACCTTCGCCTATAACAGCTACATGTTTCAGGGGTTGATCCTGACGCTGGTCTTGTGTTTCAGCGGCCGCGCCATGGCGGCGCGCAGCATGATCCTGGCGATGCTCGTCGCAGGAGCCGTGACGGTCGTGATATCCGGCCTGCTGCCGGCGCTTTCGACCTTCGAGTATCTCAAGCTCTCGCCGGCGGACTATCCGAATCTTCGCCCGGCGGCCGCGTTCATCCATTTGCGCGATCTGCTGGCGCTGCATGCGGGCGATGCCTTCGTCTTCGATACGACGCGGACGCAGGGGATCATCACCTTCCCGTCCTATCATGCGGCGCTCGCCCTCATCCTCCTCTTCGCGGGCTGGAGCCATCCGCTGCTGCGTTGGCCGTTCGTCGTGCTGAATATCGGGATGATCGTGGCGACGCCGATCGATGGCGGACACTACTTTGTCGATGTATTCGCAGGCCTGGGGATCGCTTGCGTCGCCCATGTCGTCGCCCGGCGTGTGTTGGCGCCGCGCCCTGCGGAACGCTACAAGCTGCGCCCGGCCGGCCAGTCGCAAGTCTTCGCCAAATTTTGATCGAGCCGGCCGCTTTCGTGGCCGGGTGATACGGGTTTCGCGGTTGGCGCAGGCCGGCAGCGTGTCTATCTCCGGGGCGAGCGTTCAGCCTGCGGGAGCCCGGCCATGCGGATATCCACCCCCATCCTGACATTTGCCGTCGCGCTGGCGGCGGCGCCCGTTGCCGCCCAGCAGCGCTTTCCGTCGAGCGCCGGTGAGCTTTCGGTCGAGACGGTGGCGAGCGGGCTCGAGAATCCCTGGGGCCTGGCCTTCCTACCGGATGGCCGCATGCTGGTGACCGAGCGGCCGGGGCGCTTGCGGCTGGTCGGCACGGATGGCCGGCTGTCCGCGCCGATCACCGGCGTCCCCAACGTGGCTGCGCGCGGGCAGGGCGGTTTGCTCGACGTCATCATCGATCCGGGCTTCGCGCAGAACCGGACACTCTACCTCTCCTTCTCGGAGCCGCGGGCGGGCGGCAACGGCACCAGCGTCGCCCGTGCCCGACTGAACGAGCGTGGCACGGCGCTGGAAGGCACGAAGGTGATCTTCCAGCAGATGCCGACGATCAGCAGCACCATGCATTTCGGCTCGCGGCTGGTCTTCGACCGGACCGGCGCGCTCTTCGTCACGGTCGGCGACCGCTACAGCCAGCGCGACCAGTCGCAGAATCCGGCCAATCATATCGGCAAGCTGATGCGCATCCGCCCCGAGGGCGGCGCGCCGGAGGACAATCCGAAGATCGCGGGCTGGCAGCCGGAGATCTGGTCGATAGGCCATCGCAACGTGCAGGGCGCGGCACTGCATCCCGAAACCGGCCAGCTCTGGACGGCCGAGCATGGCGCGCGCGGCGGCGACGAGGTCAACACTCCCAAGGCCGGTCGCAACTATGGCTGGCCGGTGATCACCTATGGCATCGACTATTCCGGCGCGAAGATCGGCGAGGGCACGACCAAGGCCGGCATGGAGCAGCCGCTGTTCTACTGGGATCCGTCGATCGCGCCTTCGGGCGCCGCCTTCTATACCGGCGCCGTCTGGCCCGCGTGGAAGAACTCGCTCTTCGTCGGCGCGCTCGCTGGCCAGATGCTGGTCAGGCTCTCGACGCAAGGCGAGACGGTCACGGGCCAGGAGCGGCTGCTGGAGGGCTTGAGCCTGCGCATCCGCGATGTTCGGCAGGGGCCGGATGGGTTTATCTACCTGCTGAGCGACGAGACCGAGGGCAAGGTGCTGCGTGTGCGGCCGGCTTGGTAGCCGTCATTGTCTCCTTTCGAGCCCTCATCCTGAGGAGCCGCCGCAGGCGGCGTCTCGAAGGATGCTCCAGGAGGATCCGCAGATATCTGGATCATCCTTCGAGACGCGGGCTTTGCCCGCTCCTCAGGATGAGGGCTCAGGAGACAAGCTGATTTTATACGATCTCAGCCAACCGCGTGTCCTGCGACAGGACCAGGCACCAATGGGGTTCGAAATCGGCGCCGAGCGGCCAGATCCAGTCCTTGAAGATCTCCAGCAGCCGCGCCTCGTAGCGTTCGAACCAGGCTCGCTGGCAGAGCACGAACTTGGTCGCGCCGACGATGGTCTCGCGGTCGATGACGCAGAGCGGAACGATGTCGGGATTGGCCTCGAGATAGGCCTGTACCGCGACCATCAGCGTCGGGTAGCCGGGGTGCAGCATGTCGTCGAGGACGATCAGCCCACCCTCGCTCAGACAGGCGGTGGCAAGCGCGAGGTCCTTGGACAGGGCGCTGCGCGAATGCTCGCCGTCGATGTGAATGAAGCGCAGCCGCTCGCCGCCGGCATGGGCGAGAAGATCGGAGGGCGCCATCATGCCGGCATCGCCCTTGATCGTCCTGCGGCGCTCCGGGCCGATGCCGTGCCTGGCGCAATTGGCCTCGAAGCGCTGCTCCACGCCCGGGTCAGGCCATGCGAAGATGTCGAGCGCGAGCCCGATCTCGCCCGGTTCCAGCGCATGGGCCAGCGCGATGAAGAAGCGACCCTCGAAGGCGCCGATCTCGGCGATCGGGCCGGCTACACCTTCCTCGGTCTGCAATCGCAGCAGCCTGGCGCAGATGGCGGCGGCGAAGCGCGAGGACATGCCGACGACGCGCTCATAGCCATCGGCGAGATAGGCCTCGACCTCCGGATGGCCGGGGGAGGGGATGTTGGCTTTCATGTCCTGCTTCATCCCCGAAAGTGTCCGCGAGTGTCAGGCGTCGATGCCGTTCTGGATCAGGCTTGGATCAGGCCTTGGCTCAGGTCTTGGCTCAGGTCTTGGCCTGAAAGATGAAGAATGCGCCTGCCGCGATCAGCGCGAAGCCGATGGCGTGGTTCCAGGTCAGGGATTCCTTGAGCCAGAACACCGAGAAGCCGGCGAAGACGGTCAGGGTGATGACCTCCTGCATGGTCTTGAGTTCGGCGGCCGAATAGACCGCCGAGCCGATGCGGTTGGCCGGCACGGCCAGCATGTATTCCGGCAGCGCGATCATCCAGCTCGCCAGGATCGCGAGCCAGATCGCCGTGCTCTTGTAGCTGAGATGCCCATACCAGGCGAAGGTCATGAAGACGTTCGAGCCGACCAGCATGGCGATCGGCAGGACATGGGCGGTGGTGATCGAGGGCATTCTGGGACTTTCGCTTAGGCTTGGGTTGTGGGCGGCGGATGTCCTAGCCGAAGTGCAGCTTCATCATCACGATCAGCAGAACCAACACCAGGGTGAGCGCATTGGCGGCGATGACAGGCCAGGAGCCGATCTGCAGGCCGTAGCTCAGCCAGAGTGCCGTGCCAGCGGCAAAAAGAGACTGCGTCCAGAGCGAAATCGCGCGTGTATCGCGGGTGCGGATCGTGCGCCAAGCCTGGGGCAGCCAGCACAGGCTGGTCAGAGCGGCGGCGGCGAATCCGAGAATCTCGATGGCGACAGGCGACATGGACGGTTCCGGTTTGGACGGCACCTCCTCTTAATCGGATTCGCCCGCTGGCGCTGCCCATCTGCGATGGTTAACCTCCCTTAACTCCTGCGCCCTAGTTTCGCGTCTTTCATGCGATTCGGTGGAGACCATGCGCGCAACCACATTGGCCCTGCCCCTCATCCTGCTCGCCTCGGCTGCCTCGGCGCAGGCCGATTTCCAGTCCTGCCTCTCGGGGCTCCGTTCCGACGCGGCCGCCAAGGGCGTTTCGACCGCGACCTTCGACCGCGCCATGGCCGGCGTCGAGCCGGACATGAAGGTGATCGAGGCGATGAACAACCAGCCGGAGTTCAAGACTCCGATCTGGGACTATCTGGGCACGCTGGTCGATGACGAGAAGGTCACTGAGGGGCGCAACATGCTGCGCCAGCATGCCTCGACGCTGGCCGCCGCCGAGCAGCGCTTCGGCGTCGATCGGCACACGATCCTTGCCGTCTGGGGCGTGGAGAGCGATTTCGGCAAGGCGCGGGGCAAGATGCCGCTGGTCCAGGCGCTCTCGACCGGCGCGTGTCTCGCGCCGCGCCGTAACGCCTTCTTCAAGGGCGAGCTGATCGCGACGCTGCAGATCATTCAGCGCGGTGATGTCCGGCCCGAGCGGCTGTTCGGCTCCTGGGCCGGCGCCTTCGGCCACACCCAGTTCATTCCCTCGACCTATCTCAGGCTCGCGGTGGATGGCGATGGCGACGGGCGGCGCGACCTCGTCGATTCGATTCCCGATGCGCTGCATTCGACCGCGAACTTCATGGACAAGGCCGGCTGGGTCACCGGCGCGACCTGGGGCTACGAGGTGCGCGTGCCGTCAGGCTATTCCGGCCCGACCGGACGCAATCCCAAGCAGCCGGTCTCGTCCTGGGCGGCGCGCGGCATCGTCAAGTTCGACGGTTCGGCGCTGAGCGGCTCCGGCAATGCCGGCCTGCTGATGCCGGCGGGGCGCGAGGGTCCGGCCTTTCTCGTCTTCAAGAACTATGACGCGGCCTACAGCTACAACGGCGCGGATTCATACGCGCTGGCGATCTCGCTTTTGTCCGACCGCCTGCGCGGACGGCCGGGCGTCCAGGGCGAGTGGCCGACCGACGATCTGCCGCTGTCGCGCGAGCAGCGCCGCGAGTTGCAGCGGCTGCTGATCGCGCGCGGCTTCGATGTCGGCGAGCCCGACGGCGCGGTCGGTGCATTGACGCGGGCCGCGATCAAGCAGATCGAGGCCAAGGTCGGCATGAACCAGACGGGGCGACCCGGCGAGAAGGTGCTGCGGGCGCTGAAGAGCGGGCGGGTCTAGCCTAGTTTAGCGCCTTTGGATGCCGTGTGGGGGCGCCGTCGTAACAGTCGCCGCAGGGGCAGCCTTTGTGGCGATGCTTGTGCTCAAAGTGAGCGCGCTGCCCGTCCTTTCCGGCTTTGTGTGGCTTTACCTGTCCGTGGCATTCAACGCATCGCATGCGTCGGCCAGAATCCAAGGTTAGAGCGCGTTCAAGCTCTATCGGCGTCCACTCGCCTCTCAGATACAATTCACATCCAGTGGCAAATTTTCGTTCCATTTTCTGAGATCAGCCACAAATATCGCTGCAGTCAATGGGTAGGAGATCGAACTTGAGTGCCATGACCCGCCGCCTGATCTCCACCGGATCACCCTTCGAGACCGCCTTCGGCTATTCACGCGCGGTGATCGACGGCGATCTCGTCTTCGTCTCCGGCACCACCGGCTACGACTACGTCACCATGATGCTGCCGGAGGAGGCGGCCGAGCAGGCGCGCAACATCTTCCGCACGCTCGATGCCGTGCTGACGGAAGCCGGCTCGTCGCTGGCCCAAATCGTGCGGGCGCAGTATTTCGTCACGGATCGGAGCTATTGCGAGCCGGTCCTCGGCGTCTGCGGCGAGGTGTTTCGCGAGATCCGTCCGGCTGCGGGAATCTATGTCGTCGCAGGCTTGCTCAAGCCCGAGATGAAGGTCGAGATCGAGGTCACGGCGCGGTTGACGCGGCCCTGACATCGCGCCCGCGACGCTTGCGCCTCGCCGCGCCGCGCCCTAATCAGCCGCCACGACAGTCCAAGAAACGGCGAGGCGACGACCATGGCGACCCATAAGCTCCTGATGCTTCCCGGCGACGGCATCGGCCCCGAGGTGATGGGCCAGGTCGAGACGATCGTGTCCTGGTTCGGCAAGCAGGGCCTCGCCTCCTTCGAAATCGAGAAGGGTCTCGTCGGCGGCGCGGCCTATGACGCGCACAAGCAGGCGATCTCGGAAGGGGACATGAAACTCGCGGGGGAGGCCGACGCCGTGTTGTTTGGCGCCGTCGGTGGGCCGAAATGGGCGGATGTGCCCTATCAGCACCGCCCCGAGGCCGGGCTGCTGCGGCTGCGCAAGGATCTCGGCCTGTTCGCAAACTTACGCCCCGCGATCTGCTATCCGGCGCTGGCCTCGGCCTCGTCGCTCAAGCCGGAGGTGGTCGAGGGGCTCGACATCCTGATCGTGCGCGAGCTCACCGGCGGCGTCTATTTCGGCGAGCCCAAGGAGATCGTCACGCTGGAGGACGGCTCCAAGCGCGGCATCGACACGCAGGTTTACACCACGCCCGAGATCGACCGGATCTGCCGCGTTGCCTTCGAGCTGGCGCGCACACGCCGCAACAAGGTCTCCTCGGCCGAGAAGCACAATGTCATGAAGACCGGCGTGCTCTGGAAGCAGACGGTCACGGCGCTGCATGCCAAGGACTATGCCGACGTCGAGCTCGAGCATGTGCTGGCCGACAACTGCGCCATGCAGCTCGTGCGCTGGCCCAAGCAGTACGACGTCATCGTCACCGACAATTTGTTCGGCGACATCCTGTCCGATGTGGCGGCGATGCTGACCGGCTCGCTTGGCATGCTGCCCTCTGCCTCGCTCGGCGCCGAGGACGCGGTCACCGGCAAGCGCAAGGCACTCTACGAGCCCGTCCACGGTTCGGCTCCCGACATCGCCGGCAAGGGCCTGGCGAACCCGATCGCGATGATCGGCTCGTTTGCGATGGCGCTGCGCTATTCCTTTGGCGCGATCGAGGCGGCCGACCGACTGGAAGGCGCGATCGCCGATGTGCTGGGTTCGGGCACCCGCACCAAGGACATCGCGGCGCCGGGCGCCAACGCCGTCTCGACGACCGAGATGGGCACGGCAATCGTCAAGGCGCTGGAGGCGCGGGGCTGAGGCTTTGCCGCTATGGTCGGGCTTGACCCGACCATAGGCAGGAGGCCGCTTCGGAACGACATGCTCGGGGCAGGCCCGAGCATGTCGGCGGCCAAGGATTTCCCTCGCTGCCTCGTGAATTGTGTATGGCGCTCTCCCATGCGCTAGACTGCCCGCATCCGAAACGGAGCATGTCCGTCCGATGCTGATCAAGAATCGTCCTGGCTGGGAAATGCCCGAGAGCCAGGCCACATCCGAATCCGTCTTCGTCAATCGCCGCAGCTTCATGGCTGGTGGCGCCGGCCTGATCGCGGGCAGTGCCTTGCCGCAGATCGCCGCCGCGCAGGGCGCCGATCCGACGCTGGATCTGTATCCGGCCAAAAAGAACGCCGCCTACACGCTCGACCGCCCGGTGACGGAAGAGAACCTCGCGGCGAACTACAACAACTATTACGAGTTCGGCACCTCGAAGGAGGTCGCGGCGGCGTCCAAGAAGCTGGTGTCCCGGCCCTGGACGGTCGCCATCGACGGCATGGTCGAGAAGCCCTTCGAGATCGGTTTCGACGACCTCGTCCGCAAGCTGCCGCTGGAAGAGCGGCTCTATCGTTTCCGCTGCGTCGAGGCCTGGTCGATGGCGGTGCCCTGGACCGGCATTCCGCTGAAAGCCTTCGTCGATTTCGCCAAGCCGCTGTCGTCGGCGAAATACATCCGCTTCGAGACCTTCCTGAATCCGCGCATGGCGCCGGGCCAGTCGCAGCGCTGGTATCCCTGGCCCTATACCGAGGGTTTGACGATGGCCGAGGCCGGCAACGAATTGCCGCTGCTGGTGACGGGGATCTACGGCAAGCCGATCCCGTCGCAGCATGGCGCGCCGATCCGGCTGATCACGCCGTGGAAATATGGCTTCAAATCGGTCAAGTCGATCACCAAGATCAGCTTCGTCGCCGAGCGCCCCAAGACCTTCTGGGAGGGGCTGCAGGCCTCGGAGTATGGCTTCTGGGCCAACGTGAACCCGGAGGTTCCGCATCCGCGCTGGAGCCAGGCGAGCGAGCAGGTGCTGGGCACGCGCGACCGCCAGCCGACGCAGCTGTTCAACGGCTATGCCGAGCAGGTCGCAGGGCTCTACAAGGGGCTGGAGGGCGAGAAGCTCTATATGTGAGATGCTGCCGGCTTCCCCGCGGTCATTGCGAGAGCTGTGAAGCAATCCAGCGTCTCGCGCAGTCACCTTGGATTGCTTGCAGCTCTCGCGCGATGACGGGCGTGGCGGCCTCGCCCGTCATCGCTTATATTTGCTGAATGCAGCATTACATCCTCTTCGACACCGCGATCGGCGCCTGTGCCCTGATCTGGGAGGGCGATCGCATCATAGGGGCGCAATTGCCGGAGCATGATGCCGAGACGGCGCGCCGGCGCCTGATGAAGCGTGCTCCCGATGCTGGGGAAAGCGGCGCTCCGCCGGTCTTCATCCAAGCCGCCATGGCCGAGATCGTGGCGCTGCTCACCGGCGAGCCGCGCGACCTCTCACATCTGCCGATCGACCTCTCTGGCGTGCCGGCGTTCAACCGGAAAGTCTATGAGGTGGCGCTTGCCATCCCGCCCGGCGAGACGCTGACCTATGGCGAGGTTGCCCGCCGGATCGGCGATCCCGGCGCGGCACGGGCCGTGGGCGTCGCGCTGGGGCAGAACCCGTTCGCGCCGATCGTGCCCTGTCACCGGATCCTGGCGGCCGGCGGCAAGACCGGTGGATTCTCTGCCGATGGCGGTGTCGAGACCAAGCTGAAAATGCTGACGATCGAGAAGGCCCGCACGAGCGCAATGCCCGGCCTGTTCGATGCCCTGCCGCTGGCGGCGCGGCCGCGCTGAACACGTTCCGTTCAGCGTTCCTCCCTTTCTTTCCCAATCTCCCTTCAACCGAGGTTCTCTTCATGGCTCCGTTCAAGCTCGCCATCATCGTCGGCAGCAACCGCAAGGCGTCGATCAACCGCAAGCTCGCGCAGGCGCTCGCCAAGCTCGGCGCTGCGTCGTTCACGCCGCATTTCGTCGAGATCGACGATCTGCCGATGTACAATCAGGATCTGGAGGCGGCCGCCTGGCCGGATATGGCGACCCGGCTGAAGGCCGAGATCACTGAGGCCGACGCGCTGCTCGTGGTCACGCCGGAGCACAACCGTTCGATTCCCGCCGTGCTCAAGAACGCGATCGACTGGGCGGCAAGGCCCTCCGGCAAGGGTGTCTGGGGTGGCAAGGCCGTGGCGATCATCGGTGCGAGCCCCGGCGGCGTCGGCACGGCCTGCGCCCAGCAGCATCTGCGCGACATCCTCGGCAATCAGGGCGCGCTGGTGATGGGCGGCCAGATGTTCATCACCTGGAAGGACGGGCTCGTCGATGACGCAGACGCCGTCACCGTCGATGCGACCCGCGCATTCCTGCAGAAATTCCTCGACAAGTTCGCCGCGCTGGTCGGGAAGCTGGCTGCGTAAGGGCGGAGCCCAAGCCAAAAAAAAGCCGGCGTCCCGTGAGGGAGCCGGCCTTGAAAGTTTGAAACATCCGGCGCAAGCGCCAAACATCTCAGAGGGGAACGGCTGAAACGAACTCGATGCCGGGAGGAGTTAGCAGAGCCCGTTCCGAACAACCGTGATTGCTATATCGGGCAGCACATGCCTTTTTGCAATGCAGCATAGCTTGGGTCCGCCATGCGCTATCTGCATGCGTCGTGTTCAATTGCTGCTATTTGAGCCTAAATCATTGATAAATATGCGCGTAGCGCAGTCGTCGAGACGTTAGCACGAGGCGATTTTGTTAAGATCGGCTCTGCCACGGAGCCTTTCCGAGCGTCGGCTGCCGCTTCGTCATGCATATGAAGGACGCGACCGGCGGAAACCTTCCGCCGGCCGATTGCGTCGCGATTCCGGCCGCCGTTGTCAGTAGGTCCAGCGCTGGGCCTTCTGGATCAGGAAGTCGCGGAAGACCTGGACGCGGGCGACCGACTTCATCTCTTCCGGATAGACCAGATAGCTCTCGAGATGCGGCATCTCGGTCTCGCGCATCAGCTGCACCAGCGGCGAACCGGTCTCGATCAGATAGTCCGGCAGGACCGCGATGCCGGCGCCCGAATCGACCGCCCGCTTCATCGCCGTGATGTTGTTGACGGTGAGGTGGATCGGGCGCGGGTTGCGGGCGTCCCGGCCGAGCGTGGCCAGCTGGTGCACCGCCGTCAGATAGGATGGCGAGGTGCCGCCGAAAGTCAGCAGGCGGTGGTTGTCCAGATCCTCATGGCTCTTGGGTTCGCCGAAGCGCTTCACATAGGCCGGCGAGCCATAGACGTGGAAATGGACGGTGAAGAGCTTGCGCTGGATCAGGTCCGGCTGCTGCGGCTGGCGCAGGCGGATTGCGATGTCGGCCTCGCGCATCGACAGGTCGAGTTCCTCGTCGGTGAGGATCAGGTCCACCTTGATGTCGGGGTAGAGATCGAGGAATTCGGCCAGGCGCGGCGTGAGCCAGTGCCCTCCGAGGCCGCGGGTCGCGGTGACCTTGAGTTCGCCCGATGGGTGCTCGCGCGTCTCGGACAGCTGAGAACGTGTCCGTTCGAGGCGTTGCGTCATCTCACGCGCGGCCCGCCACAGCAACTCGCCTTGCTCGGTCAGGATCAGACCGCGCGTATGGCGATGAAACAACGGCGCCCGGAGCTCGCGCTCAAGCGCGCCAATCTGCCGGCTGACGGCGGATTGACTGAGACCGAGAACATCGCCAGCTTTGGTGAAGCTGCCGGACTCGGCCACCGTATAAAAGATCCTGATGCGGTCCCAATCCACCGCTGTCCCCCCGTTATGCGTTTCACGCATGTTGGGGACTAAAGCGATGGAAGGTCAACGCCTGCGTAGCAAGACAGGGCTGTTTTCGCACTGAATCTGGTTACTAAACCCATCAGATTCTGTGATGAATCGCGGGCGCGCCCTTATTCGGCGGCCTTCAGATGCTCAAGCTCGTTGGCCTGCAGCCAGCGCTCGGCGTCGAGCGCGGCCATGCAGCCCATGCCGGCTGCGGTCACCGCCTGGCGGTAATGCTCGTCGGTGACGTCGCCCGCGGCGAAGACGCCGGCGATGTTCGTCTCGCTCGTGCCCGGCGTGACGTCGAGATAGCCGGTTTCGTTCATGGCGAGTTGGCCGACGAACAGTTCGGTCGCCGGCTTGTGGCCGATGGCGATAAAGACACCGTCCGTTTTCAATTCGCTCTCGGCGCCGGTCTTGAGGTCGCGCAGGCGCAGATGCGTGACGTTGGGGGGCTGCGTGCCGCCGCAGATCTCAGCGATCTCGCTGTTCCAGACGACCTCGATCTTGGGGTGCTTGAACAGGCGATCCTGCATCACCTTCTCGGCGCGCAGGCCGTCGCGGCGATGCACCAGCGTCACCTTGGCGGCGAGATTGGCGAGGTAAAGCGCCTCCTCGACGGCGGTGTTGCCGCCACCGACGACCACGACCTCCTTGTTGCGGAAGAAGAAGCCGTCGCAGGTCGCGCAGGCCGAGACGCCGAAGCCCTGGAAGGTCTGCTCGGAGGGCAGGCCGAGCCATTTGGCCTGGGCGCCGGTGGCGATGATGAGCGCGTCGCAGGAATAGGTCTCGGCGCCATCGCCCCAGAGCCGGAACGGGCGCTGCGAGAGATCGACGCGGGCGACGTGGTCCGAGATCATGCGCGTGCCCATGTGCTCGGCCTGGGCACGCATCTGCTCCATCAGCCAGGGACCCTGGATGACGTCGGCGAAGCCGGGATAGTTCTCGACATCGGTCGTGATCATCAGCTGGCCGCCGGCCTGCATGCCGGAGATCAGCACGGGCTCCATCATGGCGCGGGCGGCGTAGATCGCGGCGGTGTAGCCGGCCGGACCCGAACCGATGATCATCACGCGGGCATGGGTGTGGGCCATGATCTGAGTTCCTGTTCCTGCAGCCTTGTCACATACGATGCCGGTGCGCCGATGCAAGCGTAGCCGACCTCAAGATCAGGCGAGATCGAGCTGCTGCCTGTGCATAAGCCAACGTTGCCTCAGGGCATCGGCGATCGCTTGTGTCGAATCGACCGGCTCGTAGCTGGTGCCAGCGAGACGCCCCTCGAAGTGATGCACAGCGCCTTGCGCTTTGAGCGCTTCGAGGAATTTCGCCAGCTTGCCATGGCCGCCATGGGGCTCGAAGACCAGGATCGGTGCGCCCGTCGCCGTCGCCTCGCCAATCATGTTGGTTGAATCGGCCGTGGCGACGATGGCGTCGGCATTGGCGAGCAGCGCGACATAGGGGTTTTCGCCGCTGCCGTCCCACCACCAGCCGCCATGGCGGGAAAAGACCGCAGCCACCGCCCTGTCGAGCTCGGGCGTGGTGCGTCGCGAGCGCGAGCCCATCAGCGCCACGCCGGAGCGGGCGAGCGCGTCGAGCCGCTCCGTGAAGCGGGCGATGTCGTCGGGCCGGAAGCGGTGATGGCGGCTGTCGCCGCCGACCAGCACGGCGACACGGGGAGAGGAGAGGGCTGCGATAGCAGCCGGCGGGTGTTGCCTCGCCTGCGCCAGCCGCTCGGGTGCGAGCCGATGCGGTGAGGTCGTCGTGACCAGCACGTTTGGCCCGCGCAGGCGGTCATGTTCGGCCACCCAGATGAAGTCGGCCGCGCCGGCGCCGGTGCGCGGGTCCTTCAAGATGACGGTGAAGGTGCGCCCGTTCGAGGCCTTCTTGACCGCGCGGACGTAAGGAACGGCGCGCCGCCCCGAGGCGATCAGGATGTCGGGGAAGGGCGGGCGGATCGGGCTGTCTCGACGTTCCGGCCCTTCGTGCGGATCGATCGGCCCGCGCGGCATCAGCCAGGCCCAGGGCTTGCGCGGCGCGACGCGCCTGATCTCCGGCACGACGCCCAACCGTTCGGCAACGCCTATGCATTGGGGCTCATCGCCGGCTTTGCCGTCGGTCAGCGTCCAGATGGTCGGCAGGATGTCTGCGGGCGAGGAATCGGCAGGCAAGGCGGTCTCCGTGGCGCGGCACATGCCTTGTATCGCGCGGTGCCGACGTCTACACCAGCGCGACCTTTCTCCGGGGCCCCTTGTGCGATCCAAACTCGACGATATCGACGCGGCGATCCTGCGCGAGCTGCAGGCAGACGGACGCATGACCAATGTCGAGCTGGCCAGCCGCGTCGGAATCTCGCCGCCGCCCTGTCTGCGGCGGGTGCGGGCGCTGGAGGAGGCCGGGCTGATCACCGGCTACCGCGCCCAGCTCGACGAAGGCAAGCTGGGGTTCGATGTCGTCTGCTTCGCTTTCGTCCATCTGGCGAGCCAGGCCGAGGCCGATCTCGAGGCGTTCCAGGCGCGGATCCGGGCCTGGGCGGCCGTGCGGGAATGCTGGAAGCTCTCGGGCGACATCGATTTCGTGCTGAAATGCGTCGCGCCCGACCTGAAGGCCTTTCAGGATTTCGTCGGCGAACTGACCGGACTGCCCAATGTCCGCAATGTCCGCACGGCGCTGGCACTCGACCGGGTCAAGGACGAGCCGATCGTGCCGTTCGAGTGAGCGGATGGGCCTTGTTCGCCTCGCATGCGCCGAGGATCTTCCCGCGATCCTGTCGCTCTATGCCCAATTGAATGGGGGCGACGCTCTTCCAGATGCGACGTCGGCCGGCGAGACTTGGCGTCGCATTCTCGCGAGCGAGATGATGAGCGTTCATGTCGCCGATTTCGAGGGTGCCGTTGCCGCGACCTGCGTGACGATTATCGTCCCAAACCTGACCCGCAGTCAGCGCCCTTTCGCATTGATCGAGAACGTTGTGAGCGATGTGAAACTTCGCGGCCGCGGCCTCGGCAAGGCAGTGGTCCAGGCGGCGATCACGCATGCCTTCGCACAGGACTGCTACAAGGTGATGCTGATGACGGGACGCAGCGATCCAGCCGTGCTCGGTTTCTACGAAGCCTGCGGGTTCGAGCGTGGCAAGACGGCTTTCCAGATCAGGCAGCCCGCTCACCCGCCGAGATAGCGCTTGATCCAAAGCGAATTGTTCTCGATCAGCGCGGCGACGCGGCGCTGATCGACATCGGGCCGGTACCAGGCCCCGCCCGAGCCGGAATCGACGACCGAGAGGATCGGGAACGTCTGCAGCACCTCGCCGCGCGGGCCGAGCACCGTGATCTCGCTGTCGAAATTGTCGTTGCTGCCACCACCGCCCGTCGGCTTGCCGCCGCCGCTGCCGCCAGCGAAGCTCGACAGCCAGACGCCCTTGATGAGGACATGGAGCGTCGCGCCCTGGCCGCGCCGATAGAGTGGGCCGAGCGTTTCGGCGAGCTGGCGCTCCATCGCGACGCGGATGCGGTCTGCGTTCTCGCCCCAGCCCTGCCGGGCGATGAGCGAGGTATCGACGCGGATCGCGCCGATGGCGCGGGCCTGGGCGAGGGCAGACGTGACGAGCGGCGGCGAGAAGGCAAGCGCTGCGCCGGCCAGTCCCAGCGAGAGGAGGTTTCGACGCGTCGTCATCGGCTTGCTCCAGCGATCCTGCCGAAGATGTAGTCCTCGGCCGGCCTTTGTCCAAGGGCCGGCCTTTGTAGCGCTCGTCATGGTCGGGCTTGTCCCGACCATGACCGTCTTCGTCCATCGAGAGCGGTGTTCAAGACGTGGATGCTCGCCGCAAGGGCGAGCATGACGGTGTAGGCCGGTCTATGGAGAAGCCGGTTGTCTCAGCGGAAGACGACGCTGACGACCTCGTAGGACTTGCCGCCGCCGGGCGTGTTGACCTGCACGGAATCGCCGACCTTCTTGCCGATCAGCGCGCGCGCGATCGGCGAGCCGATCGAGACCTTGCCGGACTTCACATCCGATTCCGGTTCGCCGACGATCTGGTAGTTCTTCTCTTCCTCGGTGTCGTCGTCGATCAGCTTGACCGTCGCGCCGAACTTGATCGTGTCGCTGCCGGCGAGCTTGGAGATGTCGATGATATCGGCCCGGCCGATCAGAGATTCGAGCTCCTGGATGCGGCCTTCATTGAGAGCCTGCGATTCCTTAGCGGCGTGATATTCGGCGTTCTCCGAGAGATCGCCATGGGCGCGCGCCTCCGAGATCGCCGCGATGATGCGCTGGCGCTGCACCTGCTGGCGATCCTTGAGCTCGGCCTCCAGAGCGGCAAAGCCGCCGGCGGTCATCGGAACCTTTTCCATCGTCTCGTCCCATCATCCGAAAGCGGGTGCGCACCGGCAGCTGCTTTGCTGCCCGCGCCCCGCTTCCTGTCGTTTGTAGAACTTCGTCGGCGCGGCGCTTTTCAGGCTGCGCGCACGAAGTAGGATTGCAGCGACCGTACTTCGAGATCGCCGCTGCAATAGGCCTTGATGCCTTCCGCAGCGGCGATCGCTCCGGCCAAGGTGGTATAATAGGGGACCTTGTGCAAGAGGGCCGTTCGGCGAAGGGAGCGCGAATCCACCAGCGCCTGCGGACCGTCGGTTGTGTTGAAGACGAGCTGGATTTCGCCGTTCTTGATCGCGTCGACAACGTGGGGGCGGCCCTCCAGCACCTTGTTGATCTTCGAGGCCGGAATGCCTTCCTCCTGGAGCAGGCGCAGCGTGCCCCCCGTCGCCAGCACGCGGAAGCCGAGATCGGCCAGTATCCGGACGCTCGCGACGATGCGCGGCTTGTCCTGGTCGCGGACCGAGACGAAGACGGTGCCCTTGACTGGGACCTTGGAGCCGGCGCCGAGCTGGCTCTTGGCGAAGGCGATGTCGAAGGAGCGGTCGAGCCCGATGACCTCGCCGGTCGAGCGCATCTCGGGGCCAAGCAGCACGTCTACGCCGGGGAAGCGGGCGAAGGGGAAGACCGCTTCCTTGACGCCGACATGGCCGAGCGGCTCGGCCTTGAGGCCGAAGCTCGCCAGGCTCTCGCCGGCCATGATGCGCGCGGCGATCTTGGCGACGGGGATGCCGACGACCTTGGCGACGAAGGGCACGGTGCGCGAGGCGCGCGGGTTCACTTCGAGCACATAGATGTCGCCGTCCTTGATGGCGTACTGGACGTTCATCAGCCCGCCGACATCGAGCGCCAGCGCCATTGCGCGGGTCTGGCGCTCCAGCTCTGCGATCATCGCGGTCGAGAGCGAGCGCGGCGGCAGCGAGCAGGCCGAATCGCCGGAATGGATGCCGGCCTCTTCGATATGCTCCATGATGCCGGCGATGAAGGCGTCCTTGCCGTCGGCTAGGCAGTCGACATCGACCTCGATCGCGTCCGAGAGATAGCGGTCGAACAGCAGCGGGTTCTTGCCGAGCACCGTGTTGATCTGGCCGGTCTTGTCGTTGGGGTACTTGGCCTTGACCTCGGAGGGGATCAGCGAGGGCAGGGTGCCGAGCAGATAATCCTCGAACATGGCCTCGTCGCGGATGATCGCCATGGCACGACCGCCGAGCACATAGGACGGCCGCACGACGAAGGGCAGGCCGAGCTCGGCCACGATCATGCGGGCCTGCTCGACCGAATAGGCGATGCCGTTCTTCGGCTGCTTCAGATGCAGCTTGTCGAGCAGGCGCTTGAAGCGGTCGCGGTCCTCGGCGAGGTCGATCGCGTCAGGCGAGGTGCCGAGGATCGGGATGCCGGCCTGTTCCAGCGCATTTGCGAGCTTCAGCGGTGTCTGGCCGCCGAACTGGACGATGACGCCGTGGAGCGTGCCGTTCTGCTTCTCGGTCTCGAGGATCTCAAGCACGTCCTCGGCGGTCAGCGGCTCGAAATAGAGCCGGTCGGACGTGTCGTAGTCGGTCGAGACGGTCTCGGGATTGCAGTTGACCATGATGGTCTCGTAGCCGGCATCGCGCAGCGCGTAGCAGGCATGGCAGCAGCAATAATCGAACTCGATGCCCTGGCCGATGCGGTTGGGCCCGCCACCGAGAATGACGACCTTCTTCTTGTCGGAGGGGCGCGCCTCGTCGGCGGCCTTGCCGGCGAAGGGCATGGCGTAGGTCGAGTACATATAAGCCGTCGGCGAGGCGAACTCGGCGGCGCAGGTGTCGATGCGCTTGTAGACGGGGCGGACGTCGAGCGACTTGCGCAGCGCTTTGACCTCGGCCTCGGTCTTGCCCGCGACGGCAGCGAGGCGCTTGTCGGAGAAGCCCATCGCCTTGACCTGCCGGAAGGCGCCCGGCGTCTGCGGCAGGCCGAATGTGCGCACCTTCTCCTCGGTGTCGACGATGCCGCGCATCTGTTCGAGGAACCAGGGATCGATCTTGCAGCTTTCGTGAATCTGTTCGTCGGTGAAGCCGAAGCGCATCGCCTGGGCGACCTGCAGGATGCGGTCGGGTGTCGGCGTCGAGAGCGCGGCCTTGATCGCGTTCTTGTCGTCGCCCTTGCCCATGCCCTCGACCTCGATCTCGTCGAGGCCGTCGAGCCCGGTTTCAAGCGAGCGCAGCGCCTTCTGCAGCGATTCCTGGAAGGTCCGGCCGATCGCCATGGCCTCGCCGACCGACTTCATCGCGGTCGTCAGGGTCGGCTCGGCGCCGGGGAACTTCTCGAAGGCGAAGCGCGGAATCTTGGTGACGACATAGTCGATCGTCGGCTCGAAGGAGGCCGGGGTCGCGCCGCCGGTGATGTCGTTCTCGATCTCGTCGAGCGTGTAGCCGACGGCAAGCCGCGCCGCGACCTTGGCGATCGGGAAGCCGGTCGCCTTTGAGGCGAGAGCCGAGGAGCGTGAGACGCGGGGGTTCATCTCGATGACGATCATCCGGCCGGTCTCGGGGTCGACCGCGAACTGGACGTTGGAACCGCCGGTCTCGACGCCGATCTCGCGCAGCACCGCCAGCGAGGCGTCGCGCATGATCTGGTATTCCTTGTCGGTCAGCGTCAGCGCCGGCGCCACCGTGATCGAATCGCCGGTGTGGACGCCCATCGGGTCGATGTTCTCGATCGAGCAGACGATGATGCAGTTGTCCTTTTTGTCGCGGACAACCTCCATCTCGTACTCCTTCCAGCCGAGCACGCTCTCCTCGATCAAGACCTCGCTGGTCGGCGAGGCGTCGATGCCGCGCTCGACGATGTCGATGAACTCGCCCTTGTTGTAGGCGATGCCGCCGCCGGTGCCGCCCATGGTGAAGGAGGGGCGGATGATCGCCGGCAGGCCGATGTCGTCGAGGGCATCGAGCGCCTGGCCCAGCGTCTTGATCTGATGCGAGCGCGGCGTGTCGAGGCCGATCTTGGTCATCGCGTTGCGGAAGAGTTCGCGATCCTCGGCCTTGTCGATCGCTTCCGCGGTCGCGCCGATCATCTCGACGTCGAATTGCTCCAGCACGCTGATCTTGCTGCCATCGGGCTGCACGATGGATTTCTTGTTGAGCGAGAGAGCGCAGTTCAGCGCGGTCTGGCCGCCCATGGTCGGCAGCAACGCAAAGCCGCCGGGGAGCACGTTGCGCTCCTTCTCGATGATCTTGGCGACGATCTCGGGCGTGATCGGTTCGACATAGGTCGCGTCCGCCAGGTCCGGGTCGGTCATGATCGTGGCCGGGTTCGAGTTCACCAGCACGATGCGGTAGCCCTCGGCCTTCAGCGTCTTGCAGGCCTGGGTGCCGGAATAGTCGAACTCGCAGGCCTGTCCGATGATGATGGGGCCCGCGCCGATGATCAGGATGGTCTTGATGTCTGTGCGCTTGGGCATGGGGCTCGGCTTTTGTCTCGGGCAGGCGCACGCCAACTGCCGTCCGATCGAGCGAGCGGGCCGGTGCGAGCGCCTGAGATGAATGCTAGGCGCTCGCTATAGAGGGGAGGAGCGGCGGGGGGAAGCGGAAACCGCTCCCCACCCGCCTCAGCGCACAGGCTGGGCGGTCTGCTGCAGCGGCTCGACCTCTAGGGTGCGGCGCGTTGGCTTGCGCCGACGCATGGCGACGAAGAGCACCGCGAGCGCGAGGACCTCGCAGGCGGCACCGACGAATCCGAGCCAGGCGGTGTCGCCGAGGCGCAGGGTCTGCTGGCCCAAAGCCGCGCCGGCTGCGATGCCGAGATAGAGCGCCGAGGCGTTGAGCGAGAGCGCCACCACGGCGGCGTCGGGCGCCATCGCGGCGAGCCTCGACATCTGCGAGGGGTGGCCTGCCCAGCCCGCTCCGCTCCAGACCAGCATCACCACGGGTATGACGAAGATCGCCGTCGCCGGCGGCAATGTGACCGCCACGAGCGAGGCGGCAATCAGCGAAAGTGCCAGCACGGTCAGCACCACCACCAGCGTCCGCTCCGGGCCGAATCGGTCGCTGGCGATGCCGCCGATCTGGTTGCCGAGCGCCGAGCCGATGCCGGAGACGATCAGCGCCGCACCGAGCCAGGGACCGGTGATGCCGGCATGGGCGGCGAGGAAGGGCGCGATATAGGTGTAGAGCGTGAAGGCGCCGGTGGTCCACAGCATGGTCGTGGCGAGCGCCAGCAGGATATCGCTGCGCCGCGCGACGGCGAGCCGCTCGCGCAGGGAGTTGGTGCCGCGCGGCAGGCCCGATGGCAGCTTCACCAGGAGGCCGGCGAGCGCCAGCGCACTGAACAGGGCGACCAGCAGGAAGGCGAGATGCCAGCCGCCGAAGCCGACAATCGCAGTCCCGAAGGGCACGCCGAGAATCAGCGCCACCGTCATGCCGCCGGTGACGAGCGCGATGGCCCGGCCGCGCCGCTCGGGCGGGACCAGCGCGACCGCAACCGCATTGGCGGCGGGCATGTAGACGCCTGCCGCCAGCGCCATGACGACGCGCGCCACCATGACCGAGGTGAAGTCGGTCGCCAGCGCCGCGCCGAGATTGGCAAGGCCGAAGACCGTCATCGCGCCGGCCAGCACGAGCTTGCGGTCGACGGTGCCGAACACGGTCGAGAGCACCGGCGAGCCGACCGCATAGGCCAGCGCGAAGATGGTGATCAGCCAGCCCGCGGTGTCGACCGAAACGCGCAGGCCCGTCGAGAGATCGGGCAGGATGCCGGTGATGATCAGTGTGCCCGTGCCGATGGCGAAGGCGCCGCCGGCAAGCCAGAGGAGACGTGTATCCATGGCAGCGCCCTCGCTTGAGCAGAGGCGCGAGATGTCGCCGCGCCTCGGGAATTTCAATGATCGTTGAATTTAGGGAGGCCCGGCTTCGCGTCAAGCCTAATTTCAACGAATGTTGAATATTGTCAGGGGCGCGTCGATCTCCTATCTGGGATGGATGAAGCCGGTCTTTCACCCCGATATGGACACCGTCGAGCCGGCAGCGGTCTTCGCCGCGCTGGCCGATCCGATCCGGCTCGGCATCGTCGTGGCGCTCGCCGACGGCACGGAAGTCGAGGCGCGCTGCGGCAGCTTCAACGGCCTCGCCTCGCCCTCGCTGCTGACTTACCACTTCACCAAGCTGCGCGAGGCCGGCGTGACCCGTGTGCGGGTGGAGGGAACATCGCGCCTCATCAGCCTGCGCCGCGAGGAGTTCGACCTGCGCTTCCCCGGCCTGCTCGACAGCGTCATCACGACGGCGCGGCGCGACGCCAACCTGCCGCGAATCCCCTGCGTGCAAGCTGTCGAAGATGGGCTGCCGACCTGACGTCGGCTTTCTCAGATTCGTTCAGGCTTCGTTGGGGCAAGGCCTGTATAAGCTCGGGCCATGCCGCTTCGCCGATACCCGCGCCAGTCGCGCCAACTCCTGGCCTATGTTTTCTCCGGCGGCATCACCGCCGTGGCGCATTACGGCGTGCTGGTCGGGCTGGTCGAGCTCGCCCATGTCGATCCAGTGCCGGCGACGCTGGCGGGCTTCGTCATCGGCGCGGTCGTGTCCTATGGGCTCAACCGCTGGCTGACCTTCGACGCGAGCCACAGCCACGCGCAGGCGACCTGGCGCTTCGCCCTGATCGCCGCTGGCGGCTTTGCTCTGACCGGGGTGCTGATGCATCTGTTCGTGGCGCGGGCGGGCCTGCCATATCTGCCAATGCAGTTCGTCACGACGGGAATCGTGATGGTGTTCTCGTTCCTCGGGCACAAGTTCTTCAGCTTCGCCGATCGGGCCGCGTGACTGATCAACCTCGTTGCGTCAGCGTGCGTACCAGTCCTGAGGGTCGATGCCTTTGCGGGTCATGCCGGGCGGCACGGCGACGATGATCGGCTTGTGGGATTTGCAGGATACGTCGCCGCCGCAGACGACGTATTCGGAGTAGTAGGCACGCCGGCCCGGTGCATCCTTGGTCTGGGCGAAGACAAGGTACTCGCCGGGCGGCAGCGACAGCATGTAGCGCGTGCCGCCGCGCTGGCGTGTCTTGCGCGAGGAGCAGGTCAACTGCTTCGAGCCGATCTCTTCGCCGCAGACCTGCATGTCGGGCGGGATGTAGTCGCTTGGATAGGAGAGTTCGCCTTCGACGGTGCCGTTGGATCCTGCGGGTTGGGGCATCGTCTGAGTTGCGGCAGGCGAGAGGGTAAGCGTCGAAGCACCGCTCGTCGCGGCCCTGGGTGTAGGGGCCTGCGGCACGGAGGCTCGGGCGAGTTGTCCGGCCAGCGCTGCGCGCAGCAACTCCTGCATCGGCGCGTCAGGACGACCGAAGAAGCGTTCACGGGTTGGGTTGGCCGTTTTTTGAAGGGCCCACACCGCTTGGCCGGAACGATCGATCAGGACGACGAGTTTGTTGTCGGCACAGTCATGCGGCTGGCAGAGTTCCGCGACCGTCCATTCCCTACCGCTTGCATCGCGTTGGACTTCGGGTGCGGAAGCAACGCCGTCGAGGCCCGGAATCCAGGAATCCCAGCGTTCAAAGCGCTCGCCCTTGAGAATCTGGGTCCAGGCCGCCTTGATCCACGATGTCTTGAGCAGACCCTGCGCGTGCTCCTGGGCCGACGCGTTGGTCAATGTCAGCGTCGAAAACGCGATCGCGATTGCAGCTGAGCGCCATGCCTGCATCACCCGAATTCCCGTCCGCGTTTATCTATCCCCAGCTTAGTATCGGCTACAGGTCCGGCGGTTCAAGCGGTGATCGGGATCGGCGGGTCTTGCGATTCAGTGAGTACACGCCGCCCGTATCATGAGATGTCGCCCAGGATTTTGCGTCCCGCAGCCAGATCGGCCAGCAGCGCGACGTGCACGTCGAGCGCGTCGATGACCGGATAGCCGGGGCTCTGCCCGTCGAAGGCCAGGTTGAGGTCGGTGCCGGCGAGGACGATGGCGTCAGCTCCCGCGGCGATCATGCGCCGCCCGGCATCGAGAAAGCGCTCCCGTTGCTCGTTTGAGCAGGTGCCGGCGACGGCGACGTCCTGATAGGTCTGGCCGAGGATCTCGATCTCGTCGTCGAGGGCGATCGCCCGCGTGCGCGCGAGCTGGCCGTAGAGCCGCGTGCGCATCACCACCCGCGTTCCCAGAAGCCCGATCCGCTTGATGCCCTGCTCGACGAAATAGGCATCGAGCGGTGCGACGGCGGAGACGATCGGCAAGGGCGAGAGCGCCACCAACTCGTCCAGGCAGAAATGCGCCCCAAGCGAAGACAGGGCGATGCAGTCGCAGCCGGCGTCGTTCAGGCGCGTGACGAGAGGCAGGAAGGTCTGCGCCTGCTGCTCCCTGCGGTCGGCCAGATTGTTGCGGATCAGCTCCTGAATCTCGCCATGGACGATCGTCAGCTCAAGCCGTGCCACGCCGCGCGCTGCCGCGGCAGCCGTCAGGCGCTGGTAGTAGACGACCGTCGCCGCAACGCCGATGCCGCCGATCAAGCCGATATGCATGGGAAATGTCCTGACTGGGGCCGATGACGGGGCGGGTTAGGCCGGCTTCGTTCCCGCGAAGGTCATCCGGTGCGGGTTGTGGCCGAAATTGCGCTGCGGCTGCACGTCGTCATAGCCGGCGGCGCGGATCAGCCCGGCGATGTCGGTCTCGGTATAGGTCGAGAGGCCGTATTGCGCCCTGAGCTTGCGGTAATCCGAGAAGACGGTGCGGACGAGGCCGGCGAGCGCAGCGATCAGGAAACCACCACGCCAGGCGAAGGCCAGAAGCTGCGAGGCGTCCGTCAGGGGGCTGACATCGGGCGGGATCACATCGGCGACGACGAGCTTGCCGCCGGGCTTGAGCTTGCCGCGCCAGAGCACGAGCAGGGCTTCGAGTTCGGCCCTCGAGAGATACTGGATCAGCGAATTGGCGACGACGAGATCGAAGGTCGCCTCGGGCAGCGCCTCGACTTCCTCGGGCGAGACGACCGAGACATTGGCCTTGCCGCCGAGCATGGCGCGCAGCTTCTCGCGCACGCTGGGCGCGGCCTCGCAGAGATAGAGTCGGCCACAGGCGGAAGCGACGCGGGCGGCATCGAGGGCCTCGCCGCAGCCATGGTCGAGAACGACGGCATCACGCGTTGGGATATGGCCGATCAGGTCGGTGGCGATCTGGCGGTAATGCAGGGCCTTGTGGCGCGGCGAGACATAGATTGCGTGCTCGCCGTTCCAGAAATCGCGCCAGGACATCGTCTCGCCGTTCCAAGAGGTCGCGCCCGAGCCACGGGCGCAGCGGCGAGCACTATGACGAGGGTTACCCCCTTAGCAAGCCTTGCCGCGGCTCAGAGCGGCGACACGACCCGCTCGTCATAGCTGTGGATGAAGGTCAGCGCGGCGCCGCGGAACATGGTCCAGGCGGGGACGGCATCGTCGGGAGATCTGGGCTGCGGGAGAGGCTTTGCCTCTTCGGCATCGAGTTGGTCGGCGGTGAGAACGCTGTCGGGATCGATCCTCGCCGAGCGGCACAAAGCGCGGGCAATTCGGGTAATTCTCTCGTCTTCCATGGCAGGCTCCGGCAAAGTCCAGCGCTTAAACGCCGATCCCGCCCGCCGGTTCCGAGCGACGCGATTTTTCCTGATCACATCCGATCGCTGTTTCGCCGCCACTGGCATGCAGCCCATCCCCCGATCTCCTGCGTCATGGACTGATTTCACTTGGCATCCGGGTCCTGTGCGAAGCGGATGCCGATCTCGCCGTTGCGGACCCAGACGATCGTGGCGACCGCCGAGAAATCCATGACATCGTCACAGAGATGCAAATGCATCGGCAGGGGGCGGTCGTTCTCCGGCTTCAGCCTGGCGCCGGTCGCCGACAGGTCAAGGATGCGGCACTCGACCAGGAAGCGCCGCGAGCGATCGAACAGCTTCGCCATCCGCAGATGCGACCGCCACCGTTTCGAGGCTCGCTTATCCATCCCGCCGTCCATCTCGCCTGGGCTTTCGCAAGCGGCACGCTAAGGGCTGAGGATGGAGCGGGGCTGGCGTTGCAGGGAGGGCATTCCGGCAGCGGTTCCCAGCGTGGAGCGAGATGCTCTAAGGTCAGCTCGAATCCAGAGGGCTGCGATGTTCCTGCTACCGCGTTTGCTGAAGAACTTCGTCAGGCTGGGGCGCCTGACGGTCATCACGCCCGACAACAAGCGCCATGTCTTCGGGCCGGGGCCGGGCGAGATGCTGTTCGCCGGCGTCGTCAAGACCGCGCCTTCGGTGACGGTACGCTTCCATGACGACCGTATCGAGCGCGAGCTTTTCCTCAATCCCGAGCTGGCGCTGGCCGAAGGCTATATGGATGGGCGGATCGATTTCGAGGAAGGCTCGATCCACGACCTGCTGACGCTGTTCTGGCTGCAGCGCAAGGAGTTGCGCAAGCACCCGATCCAGAAAGTCATCCGCAATCTCCGCTTCCGGATCAGGCGCTTCCGGATGCACAATCCGCTCGGCGTCGCGGCTAAGAAGGTCAAGCACCACTACGACATCCCGACCGAGTTCTATAAGCTCTGGCTCGACGAGACGATGACCTATTCCTGCGCTTACTGGCATTCTCCGGATGTCGGATTGGAGAACGCGCAGCAGGCCAAGCTCCGGCATATCGCCGCCAAGCTGAAGATCGAGCCGGGGATGACCGTGCTCGATATCGGTTCGGGCTGGGGGCAGCTCGCGATCTACCTCGCCAAGGCCTGCGGCGCGAAGGTGACCGGCTTGAACGTTTCGCCCGACCAGATGGCGGCGGCGCAAAAGCGCGCCGATGCCGCTGGCGTCGGCGATGCCGTCACCTTCATCAACAAGGATTATCGCGAGCTCGGGGGCCGCTTCGACCGGGTCGTCTCGGTCGGCATGATGGAGCATGTCGGCGTCGCGCATTACCTCGAATATTTCGAAAAGATCCGCGACCTGCTCACGCCCGACGGCATTGCGCTGGTGCATTGCATCGGCCGTGTCGGCCCGCCGGGCTTCACTGGCCCGTTCTTCGACAAGTACATCTTCCCCGGCGGCTATGCCCCAGCGTTGTCGGAGGTGTTCGCGGCGGTCGAGCAGACCGGGCTGTGGTCGTCCGATTGCGAGTTCTGGCGCCGGCACTATCACTGGACGCTGGAAGCCTGGCGCGAGCGCTTCATGGCGCACCGCCCTGAGGTCGTCGCGATGATGGGCGAGCGCTTCGCGCGGATGTGGGAGTTCTATCTCGGCGCCTGCTCGGTCTCCTTCGACATCGGCGGCGACATGGTGTTCCAGCTCCTGCTCGGCCCGCACAAGAGCGCCGTTCCGGTGATCCGCGACTACATAACCGATGTCGAGAAAGCACTGGAAGTGCGCGGCTTCTGACCGTTCAGATGGTGAAATCCAGCGCCAGCATCGTCTCGTCATGGAAGACGCCATCTATGCACAGTGCCTTGGGCTGGATGCCGTAGCTGCGGAAGCCGAGCCCTTCGTAGAGGCGCTGCGCCGGATGGTTGTCGACGCCGACATCGGCGTGAAGCATCCGCACATGTTCGCGCGCATGGGCGATGACGGCCGCGACCAGCGCGGTCGCGATGCCGCTCCCGCGCCCGGCCGGCGCGACATAGACGCCCCAGAGCAGGCCGATATGGCGCTTTTTCTCGCCGCCATAGGCCAGGAAGCCTGCCATCCCGATGAGGGCATCCTCCTGGAAGGCGCCGTAGATGCGGCTCGGTGGCTGCGGTGTGATCCGCGCCGCGAACCAGGCGAGCAGCTGTGCCGCCTCCTCGTCATGGCTCGCGCCGAAGGCTTCCGGCGTCTCGGCAAGTGCGCTCAGGCGCAAGCTCCGATAGGCCGGCGCATCCTCTGCCGTGAGTGGCCGGATCGTCGCGGTGGTCAGCTCAGTCATGCGCGGCGATCTCCCCGGCGAGCGCTGCGAGCTTCGTCACCGTGTTCCAGTTCCGCGCCGTGCCCTTCACGCCGAGACGGCGCTCGATCAGGGCGTTGGTGAGCTTCGAGCGGCCTACGCCTTCGGCGTAGTAGACGAACAGGTCGCGACCACACAGCGCGATCGTCTCAGGGCCGTCGTAACCCGAGGTGAGGCGTTCGAGCGCTCCGGCTTCTGGCGTCGAGGCTAGGGCGATGTATTGGAGGAACTTCGGATCCTGTCCGGCCGAGAGCGGTAGCGGATTCTCGGCGATAGCCTCGGCGAGCGCGCTCCGGCTGCGGGCGATCACGTCGGGTGCATAAGGGAATTCCTTCGCCAGGGCAGCCTTCAGCCGGGCGGCAGCCTCGCCGGTGTCGCCATCATGGCTGGCGACGAGGTTTCCGCTTTGCAGCAGCGTCGTCGGGCGGCGGAAGCCCAGCGCCGCGGCGATGCCGCGCAGGGCCTCCATCCTGATCGTCGTGGCGCCGCCGACATTGACGGCGCGCAGGAGGAAAATCGTCACGGGCATGGCGGCGACTATCGCAGTCGCGTCCCGTGGAAGGAAGCCCGCGCCTCAGCGCTTCAGGTTGACGAGCACGACGCCGCCCAGCGCCATTGCGCCTCAGCCTGCTATTCGGCTGCGGACGCTGCCGCCATGTCGGCCCAGACCGCCTCGAACATATGGCCCTCGGTGTCCTCGAAGGCGCGAGTGTAGAGCCAGCCCATATCGTTGGGCGCCCGCGGGTCGGCCTTGCCGCCCGCGACGGCGGCGGTCTCCACGATGGCATCGACTTCGGCGCGGCTGTCGAAGGTCAGGGCCAGCAGGACCTCTGTTGTCGCATGGGCATCAGAGATCGGCTTGGGCGTGAAGGTCGCGAAATAGTCATGGGCGAGCAGTTGGAAGGTGATCGCGTCGGACCAGACCATACTCGAGGCCTGATGGTCGCTGAACTGTTCGTTCTTCTGGCAGCCGATCGCCTCGTAGAAGCCCGTGGCCGCGACGATGTCCTTCACGGGGAGGTTCACGAAGATCGTCTTGGTCATGGCAATTGGTCTTTCTCTTTGTGCTTCAAGGTTTTGCGGGGTGAACAGGTTTCCGATCAGAGAAATTCCTGCTGGATCGTGTCGTTCGGATGGATGCAGACGAGCTCGAGCCGGCCGTCTCCGACATTGCAGAAGCGGTGCGGAAACCCAGCGGAAGCGACGACGATGTCGCCGGGAAAGGCGCGGGTCTTGTCGTCGCCGACGGTGAACTCGGCCTCGCCTTTCCTGACGATCCAGGTCTCGGGATAGGGGTGGACATGCAGGCCTACCCCGCCGCCGGGCTCGGCATCGACGAGGAAGAACGAAGCGTTGCTGCCGAACTGCCGGCCCTCGAAGCGGACTGTCCGGCTCTGGCCGGGCTGCGGTTCCTGATGACGGATGATTGCGAACATGGCTGCCTCCTGATTGGTGCGGCTGAGTTATCTTGACGAGAAGATATCTACATAGGGGTATCTTCTCGTCAAGACATTTATCTTCCTGTCGAGATATTTTTGCCGGCGGCATTCGGGCGGTGTATGTTTCGCCTGTGGAATCAACAGCCAAGGCGGGCCATGACGGGCGGAACTGACGGCAAGGGGGCGCGCATCGACGACCATGTCGATCGGCTGCGGCGGCAATGGGCGCGGGAATTGCCCGACCTCGACACCGAACCGATGGCGGTGCTGGGCCGGGCCTTTCGCCTGTCGAACCTGGTTCGCCCCAGCATCGAGGCGACCTTCGCGGGCTTCGATCTCGACCGTGGCGAGTTCGACGTGATCGCGACCCTGCGCCGCTCCGGGCCGCCCTACCGGCTGACGCCGACGGAGCTGTATTCCTCGCTGATGATCTCCTCAGGCGGCCTGACCCACAGGCTCGACCGGCTGGAAAAGGCCGGGCTGATCCGGCGCGAGAAATCGCCGCATGACGGCCGCAGCGTCCAGGTCGCGCTGACCGAAACCGGAGCCCTGCGTGTCGAGGAGGCTTTTCGCATGGATATGGCGAACGAAGCCGTCTTCCTGCAGCCGCTCGATGCGGGGGAGCGCGAGGCGCTCGCCGATCTGCTACGAAAGCTGATCATCGGCATCGAGGCCGGATCGAAGGGGAGCGGCCGGCCGAACCCCGATCGAGACTAGGCCGGGGACGCGGCCAGCGTATGCGCCTTCTCGCTCAGCGCTTCAGGTTGACGATCACGACGCCGCCCAGCGCCATGGCGCCGCCGATGATGCCGAACAGGGTCGGGATTTCGCCGAGCCAGAGGAAGCCCATCAGCGTCGCCATCGGCGGCACGCAGTACTGGAAGTTGGCGGCGCGGCCGGCCGGCAGGCGCGACAGCGTGATCGCCCAGGTGCCATAGGCGATCAGGCTCGGCACCACGGCGAGATAGACCACGGACCAGAACGAGACGCTTGGAGCGATTTGCGCCTGCGCTATCGCGGCCGGCAGGAAGGGCAGCAGGACGAAGCCGCCGATCGCCTGGTTCCAGGCCGCCACCGAGAGCGGCTTGTAGCGGGCGAAGAGCGGCTTCTGCACCACCGTGGTGATGGCGTTGCAGAAGGCCGCGCCCAGGATCAGCAGGACGGACAGCCCGATCTCGACATCGAGCCCCTTGCCGAGCGCGATCAGCCCGATGCCGGCGAAGGAGAGCGCGGTGCCGAGCCAGGCCGTCAGGCTGAAGCGCTCGCCCAGCAGCATCATGGCGAGCACGGCCGTCATGATCGGGTTGGTGTTGATGATGAAGCTCGCCGGACCCGCCGGCACGATGCGCTGGCCGAAGTTCAGCAGCACGGCATAGGCCGCGATGAAGATCACGCCGCCGACGAGGAAGCGCCAGATATCGGCGCGCTCCGGCAGCTTTGCGCGTGTGATGACAAGGAACAGCGCAGCCGCGCCGCCCGCCAGCGCAAAGCGCAAAGAGGCCATCTCGGCCGGGCCGAAGCCTGCCAGACCGGCCCGGATCGCCGGGAAGGACGAAGCCCAGGCGATGACGGTGAAGCTGATCGTGAAGAGCAGCATGCCGTCGAGACGGACGGCGGGCGCAGGCGTGGGGCAGGTGGTAGCGGTCGACATGGTGTGGTTTCCCGTCAATGCGGTGATGGCCTCGATAGACGCCTTGTCGGGATGATTGACAAACGACCAATTCGCGCATGAGCTGTGAGCATGGATCACAGCTTGACCTTGCCGCCGCTCGACTCCTTGCGTGCCTTCGAGGCCGCCGCCCGCACCGGCAGCTTCTCGGCCGCCGCCGTTTCACTGAACCTGACGCATGGCGCGGTCAGCCGTCAGGTGGCGCGGCTGGAGCATTGGCTGGGGCTGCGCGTCTTCCTGCGGCAGGCGCGCGGCGTTGCGCTGACCTCGGAGGGGCAGCATCTGCTCCAGCGCACGCAGGAGGCCTTCGCGCTGATCGCCGACACCTCCGATCGCTGGCGCGAGCAGCGCGGCGCGGCGGTGGTGCGCGTCAGCGCGCCGCCCTCGATCTGCTCGCTCTGGCTGATGCCGCGACTGGCCGCGCTGGAAGGCCAGGAGCCCGCCTTGCGGCTCGTGCTGCAGGCCGAGCATCGCCGGGTCGATTTCGAGGAGGAGGGCGTCGATCTCGGCATCCGCTGCGGACGCGGCGGCGCGCCGGGGCGGATTTCGCTGAAACTGTTCGAGGAATGGTGCTTTCCGATCGCGTCGCCGAAGCTGGCTGCGATCATCGGCGAGGGGGAGCCGCAGCGCCTGCTGGCGCATCCGCTGATCCATGATTCCGACGCGGCGGGCTGGCGGGCCTGGTTTTCGGCGCAGGGGCTCGATTATCGGCCGCGTCCGCAGGATCGCCGCTTCGATGATTACAACATCGTGCTGGATGCGGCTGCCCACGGGCTTGGTATCGCGCTCGCCCGGCCGCCTCTGGCGCAGGAGCAGATCGAAAGCGGCCGGCTGGTGCAGGTGGACCAGCGCACCGCGCTCAACCCGGTGGCCTATTGGCTGGATCGGCCGCTCGGCGCCCCGCGCACGGCGGCGGCGACCCTGGCAAGGCGGATCACGACGGAAGCCGGCACAACGGCCGAGGCGCTCGCGGCCTTCCTCGATCCGCAGGCGCCGGCAAGCTGAGGATCAGCTCAGGCTGTGGCGTGGGCGGGCGATCTCGCCGCGCTGGCTGGCGCGCGCCATCTCGAAGCTGTCGGCGATGCGTCTGGCCCTTACGATGAAGGCCTGGGCGATGTCGGGCGCGCTGCAGACCTCATTGGCCGTCTCCTCGAACAAGGCGAGCCAGCGGTCGAAGTGGTGCGCTTCCAGCGGCAGGATCAGATGCGGGCGCATCGGCCGGCCCTGATAGCGGCCGGTGCGCAGCATCACCGAGCTCCAGAAATCGGTGATGTTGGCGATGTGCTCGTCCCAGTGCTGCACCGCGCCCATGAAGACCGGACCGATCACCGCATCCGCGCGCGCCCGCTCGTAGAACCGCCGCACCAGCGTCGCGATCATCGCGTCCGTGATGGCGGGATGGGCGGCGCCCGGCTGGGTGAGGGGGTTATCGGTCATGGATGACTCGCGACGGGATGATCGAACCAGATCCTCTATCTTGTTCGGGAGTTCGCTCCCTTGATCTGGATCGCCCCGGTTTTCGGGCCGATGCTCTAACTCCGCAGCCCTGGCGCTTCCTGACCGGTGCGGGCGACATACTCCGTATAGCCGCCGCCATAGGCGTGGACGCCGTCGGGCGTCAGTTCCAGCGTGCGATTGGAAAGTGCGGCGAGGAAATGCCGGTCGTGGCTGACGAAGAGCATGGTGCCTTCGTACTGCGCCAGCGCCGTGATCAGCATCTCCTTGGTGGCGATGTCGAGATGGTTGGTCGGCTCGTCGAGCACAAGGAAGTTCGGCGGGTCGAACAGCATCGTCGCCATGACGAGGCGGGCCTTCTCGCCGCCGGAGAGCACGCGGCAGCGCTTCTCGACATCGTCGCCGGAGAAGCCGAAGCAGCCGGCGAGCGCGCGCAGCGAGCCCTGGCCGGCTTGCGGGAAGCGGTCCTCCAGCGACTGGAAGACGGTCCGGTCGCCCTCCAGAACCTCCATCGCATGCTGGGCGAAATAGCCGAGCTTGATCGAGCCGCCGAGCGTGACATTGCCGTCATCGGGCGCAGTCGAACCCGTCACCAGCTTGAGCAGCGTCGACTTGCCGGCGCCGTTGATGCCCATCACGCACCAGCGCTCCTTGCGGCGGACCTGGAAATCCAGCCCCTCGTAGATCGAGCGGCTGCCATAGCGCTTGTGGACGCCCTTGAGCGTGACGACGTCCTCGCCGGAGCGCGGCGGGGTCTGGAACTCGAAGGAGACGGTCTGGCGGCGCTTGGGCGGCTCGACCTTCTCGATCTTGTCGAGCTTCTTGACGCGGCTCTGGACCTGGGCGGCATGCGAGGCACGCGCCTTGAAGCGCTCGATGAAGTTGATCTCCTTGGCGAGCATCGCCTGCTGGCGCTCGAACTGGGCCTGCTGCTGCTTCTCGGCGAGCGCGCGCTGCTCCTGATAGAACTCGTAATTGCCGGAATAGGAGGTCAGCGCGCCGCCATCGATCTCGACGACCTTGTCGACGATGCGGTTCATGAACTCGCGGTCATGCGAGGTCATCAGCAGGGCGCCGTCATAGCCCTTGAGGAAGGCTTCCAGCCAGATCAGGCTCTCAAGGTCGAGATGGTTCGACGGCTCGTCGAGCAGCATCGCGTCGGGGCGCATCAAAAGGATGCGGGCGAGCGCAACGCGCATCTTCCAGCCGCCCGAGCGCGCGCCGACATCGCCGTCCATCATCTCCTGGCTGAAGCCGAGGCCCGCCAGCACCTCGCGTGCGCGGCCGTCGAGCGCATAGCCGTCGAGTTCCTCGAAGCGCCCCTGCACCTCGCCATAGCGAGTGATGATCTCGTCCATCTCGTCGGCACGGTCGGGATCGCCCATGGCGGCTTCGAGCTCGCGCAGTTCGGCGGCGACGGTGCTGACCGGGCCGGCACCGTCCATGACCGCGGTCGCGGCGCTGACACCCTTCATGTCGCCGACATCCTGGCTGAAATAGCCGATGGTGATGCCGCGATCGACCTGGACCATGCCCTCGTCGGGCTGCTCCTCCCCGGTGATCATCCGGAACAGGGTGGTCTTGCCGGCGCCGTTGGGGCCGACGAGGCCGACCTTCTCGCCCTTCAGGAGCGAGGCCGAGGCCTCGATGAAGACGATCTGCTGGCCGTTCTGCTTGCCGATGTTTTCGAGGCGGATCATGGTTCTGCGTGATGCTCGGGGGTGATGCCGCGCTGCAATAGGGCAGGAACGCCCGGCGTGGAAGGGCCGGATACGGCCATGGCAACATCGGCTGGCGCATGCTGCGGGCGGTGATCGTGCTCCAATGTGTCGGTGAGCGCCTGAGCATGGGCGAAGAAGCGCTCGCGGACGGCGCGCGCATGCGGGTTCGCGCGCTCGATCGCGAGGAACACGCCCGGCGCGTCATGCCGGACCATCTCGGTCGCCTGCATCAGCAATTCGAAGCTGCGCGTCGTCATGCGGCTCGGCATCGGCTCCATGCGGACGAGGATCTTGGCGACGAGATGGGTCAGGCCCTGGACCATGGCCATGTCGCGGTCATGCGCGTCCGGCGTGGTCAGGATCACGTCGAGTTCGAGGGTGCGGCGCAGGAAGGCCCCGATCCGCCGGACGCTGTCGCCGCGGATCGGGCAGAGCGCGATCTTGAGGCCTTTGAGCCCATCGCGTGCGCTTTGCGGTCCGAAGAGCGGATGCGTGCCGATGATCTCGACATTGTCGGGCAGCCCGGCCAGCAGCAGCCGCGCCGGCTCGATCTTCACCGAGCCGACATCGAGCACCACCGTCCCTGAACGCAGATGCGGGCGCAGGGCGGCGATGGCCTCGGCCAGTGCATCGACCGGGACGGCGAGGATGACGATGTCGCAGGCCGCGACCTCGGCGATGCCGCCGGGGATGAGGCCGCAGCCCGAGCCGTCGGGCTCGATCGGCCGGGCAGCATCGAACGCGACGAGCGGCAGATGCGGCTGGAGATGGCGCGCCATCAGCCGGCCGAAGGCGCCGAATCCGAACAGGCCGATGGAGGAGAAGGATTTTCGCACGGTCGACATCGTTCTGGTCCCTGAGAGGGCCGCGATGCCGGGTGACTGCCATTTTTCAACCGCCAGCGCGGCGGTTGAGCATGAGAATGCGACCCGCCTTATGAGGACGGGGCGTAATAGGTCCGGGCGAGGCAGATCGCTTGGCTCATGGCGTGCTTGAAGCGCAGGCGAGCGGCGCTGTCAATCGCAGGTGGTCGTTCCCGACCCTGCGAACAACCTCGCCGTCATCCCGGACAAGCGGCGAAGGCGCGTAGCTCCGGGATCCATCGTAGAGCGCAGTCTTGGTCCGGTCTTCGCCCTACGATGGATCCCGGCGCTTCGGCCGGGATGACGGCGNNCTGAGGTCAGATGACAGCGGGCTCAAGCCGCCGTCTTCGCCTTTTCCTTGTCCATCATCTCGACGAAGCGCTTGAAGAGATAGTGGCTGTCCTGCGGGCCGGGCGAGGCTTCCGGGTGGTGCTGAACGCTGAAAGCCGGCCGGTCTGTCAGGGCAAAGCCGCTGTTGGAGCCGTCGAAGAGCGAGACATGGGTCTCGACGGCATGGCTCGGCAGCGAGGCCGGATCGACCGCGAAACCGTGGTTCATCGAGACGATCTCGACCTTGCCGGTGGTCCTGTCCTGAACAGGATGGTTGGCGCCGTGATGGCCCTGCTTCATCTTCATGGTCTGGCCGCCGACGGCGAGCGCCATCATCTGATGGCCAAGGCAGATGCCGAAGGTCGGGACCTTGCGGTCGAGCAGTTCGCGGATCACCGGCACGGCGTATTCGCCGGTCGCGGCCGGGTCGCCGGGACCGTTGGAGAGGAAGATGCCGTCGGGCTTCAGCGCCATGATGTCCGCGGCGCTGGCGGTCGAGGGCACGACGGTGACGTCGCAGCCGGCCTTGGTGAGCAGGCGCAGGATGTTGCGCTTCACGCCATAGTCGATCGCCACGACCTTGTGGGCCGCGCCCTCGCGCTTGCCGTAGCCGACCGGCCACTGCCAGGGCGTCTCGTCCCAATCATAGCGCTGGGCCGATGTCACCAGCGGCACGAGGTCGAGGCCGGCCATGTCGGGCAGGTCCGAGGCCATCTTCTGCAGGCGGGGAATGTCGAAGACCCCATCGGGGGAATGGGCCAGAATCGCGTTGGGCATGCCGTTGTCGCGGATCAGGGCGGTCAGCGCGCGGGTGTCGACGCCGCAGATGCCGACGATGTTGCGCGCCTTCAGCCAGGCGTCGAAATGCCGGCTGGCGCGCCAGTTCGAGGGCTCGGTGATCGCGGCATGCAGGACGACGCCGCGCACGCCCGAGGAGGCGGCGGCGTTGACCGTCTCCGTGTCGTCGTCGTTGACGCCGACATTGCCGATATGGGGGAAGGTGAAGGTGATAATCTGCCCGGCATAGGACGGGTCGGTCAGGATCTCCTGATAGCCGGTCATCGCCGTGTTGAAGCAGACTTCGCCGGGCGCCTCGCCGGTGGCGCCGAGACCGAAGCCCTCCAGCACGGTGCCGTCCGCCAGCACGAGGAGCGCGGTCGCGCGCGGTTCGCTCCAGCCGCCTGCAGCGGGGTTTCCTTCGGGTGCGGTCATGTCTATGTCTCGGTCCAGGCCGCGAGAGCGCGGCAATGCATGGGCGGCAGCGGGTTTTGCTGCGCGCCGTCTGGAGCGCGAGCCTTAAAGACGCGCTCCCATGCCGTCAATCGATGCAGGCGCAACGCCTGTGAGACAAAAGGGAATAACACCATGACCAGCCTGCGCGAGCGCTTCACGGCCGATCTCAAGGAGGCGATGAAGGCCGGCGAGAAGGGCAAGGTCTCGACCATCCGCCTGATTACCTCGGCGCTGAAGGACAAGGACATCGAGGCGCGCGGCCTCGGCAAGCCCGAGACGACGCCCGACGAACTGCTCGCCCTGCTGCAGAAGATGATCAAGCAGCGCCAGGAATCGATCGCGATCTACGACGCCAACGGCCGCCCTGAACTGGCGGCCGGCGAGCGCGCCGAGATCGAGGTCATCAACGGCTATATGCCCAAGCAGATGTCCGAGGACGAGGTGAAGGCCGCGATCGCTGCTGCCGTCACCGAAAGCGGCGCGGAAACCGTCAAGGACATGGGCAAGGTCATCGCAATTCTGCGCGCGAACTACGCTGGCCAGATGGATTTCGGCAAGGCGAGCGGGCTGGTGAAGGCTGCGCTGGCGGGGTGACTCGGCGGGGCGGCGCGATTTCGCCACATCGCGTCGTCAGCCTGACGGCAAAGGAGGAATCCGATGCCGAACATCATCAAGGATGCCGTGGCCGTGATCGCGCTGACGGTCACTGCCAGCGCCGGCAGCGCGCAGGAGGTGGCCTGGGGAACTGGCTACCAGATGGGGACGTCCTATGCCGGCGTTTCCAATGCCCAGAAGGCTCGGCTGAGCTTCTATTGCGGCGATAGCGCCGCGGCGAAGGCCAATCCTGCTATCAGGGGTGGCCCTTATCTGACGGTGAGCTTGCCGAAGGCGCCCGCGCTCGAGACGGCGCGTTCGGTCGAGGTCGTGCTGGACGGCAAGGCGACGGCGATCCCGGTCGAGCCGAAGTCGGACATCGACAGCGTCGAGCTGAACTGGAAGCCGTCGCCCGCCTTCGGGCTTGCGCAGATGAAGCCCGTCATAGCGGGGTTGCGCAAAGCCAAGGCGATCGAAGTGAGGGCGGCCGGGCAGAGCGCGAGCCTTCCTTCGAAGGGGGCGGACAAGGCGCTGGCCGACGATCCGCTCGGCTGCACATAGGCAGGTGGGGCAGCGAGGCTGCCAGGTGATGCTTTGCGATCCTGTGGCAGCCTGTGGATTACACGGGCAAGCGCCCCGGAATCACGATCCGTTCTTGGCTTGGAGGCCTGCCGGGTCCACATAGGCAGGAATGAAGTTCCCGCCCTCCATCCTCGAAGAAATCAAGGCGCGGCTGCCGGTCTCGGCGGTCGTCGGCAAGCGCGTGCGGCTGGCCAAATCCGGCCGCGAATGGAAGGGGCTCTCGCCCTTCAACGCCGAGAAGACGCCGTCCTTCTTCGTCAACGACCAGAAGGGCTCGTTCTTCGATTTCTCCTCGGGCAAGAACGGCGACATCTTCAAATTCGTGATGGAGACGGAAGGGTTGTCCTTCCCCGAGGCCGTCGAGAAGCTCGCTTCCGAGGCCGGCGTCACGCTGCCGAAGATCACGCATGAAGCGCAGGTCCAGGAGGAGAAGCGCAAGGGTCTGCACGAGGTCGTCGAGCTTGCGGCGCGCTTCTTCGAGGCCGAGTTGACGGGCGAGCGCGGCGGCGCGGCGCGGCGCTATCTGGCTTCGCGCGGGCTCGATGGCGAGGCGCGCACGCGCTTCCGGCTGGGCTATGGCCCATCCGATCGCTTCGCGCTGCGCGACCATCTCGCCGGCAAGGGCGTCAGCGCCGAGTTGATGATGGAGGCGGGGCTCCTGGTGCATGGCGAGGAGATCGCTGTGCCCTATGACCGCTTCCGCGACCGCATCATGTTCCCGATCCATGATTCGCGCGGGCGGCCCGTTGCCTTCGGCGGGCGGGCGATGAGCTCGGAGGTTTCGGCGAAATACCTGAACTCGCCGGAGACGCCGCTCTTTCACAAGGGCTCGCTGCTGTTCAACCACCACAATGCCCGCAAGGCGTCGCACGACACCGGGCAGGTCATCGTTGTGGAGGGCTATGTCGACGTCATCGCGATGTCGCTCGCCGGCTTCCCGCAGACGGTGGCGCCGCTTGGTACGGCGCTGACCGAGGACCAGTTGACGCTGCTCTGGCGCATGGCTGACGAGCCGGTGATCTGCCTCGACGGCGACAAGGCCGGGCGCAAGGCTGCGAGCCGCGCGATCGATATCGCCCTGCCGCAACTCGAGCCCGGCAAGTCGCTGTCTTTCGCATTGCTGCCGGACGGACAGGACCCCGACGACCTGGCCCGATCCGGTGGCAAGGTCGCGATCGCGGAGGTTCTGGGCGCGGCGCGGCCGCTGGTCGACATGCTGTGGACGCGCGAGGTCGAGGCCGGCCCGCTCGACACGCCCGAGCGCCGCGCCGCCTTCGAACGGCGGCTGAAGGAGCCGCTCGGCCAGATCAAGGACGAGACGACGCGCAGGCACTACCGCCGCGAGATGGAAGAGCGGCTGGCGCAGCTCTTCGCCAGCGCGGCCCCGGCGCGGCCTGAGCGCGGGCGGGACGGCGCCTTCCAGCGCGGCCGCGGGCAGGGGGGCGGTGGCCGGGGCGGTTCCCGAGGGGGCTTCCAGCAGGTCTCGCCCTGGGCAACCGGGCCATTGAAGGCCTCGAGCCAGCTCACCCGCACCAAGATCATGGCGCGGGGACACGGCGAGGATACGCGCGAGGCCTTCATCCTGCTGGCGCTGGCCTCCCATCCCGGGCTGATCCTGCGCTGTGCCGACGAGATTTCGGAATTGTCGCTCGACGGGGCCGCCGCCGAGCGCTTCCGACAGGCGCTGCTCGATGCGGCGATGGAGGGCGTTCTCGACGAGGAGGTGCTGGCGAATCGGCTGGAACAGCCTCGCGTGCGCGAGGCGCAAGCCCATCTGATGGCGGTCACCGGCCCTGCCGAGCGACTGAAACTCGCGCAAGAGGCTGATCCTGAATCGGTTTTCGACTCGATTCGTCAGGCTATTGTCTTGCATCAGCGCGCGCGGACGCTACATAGCGAGTTGAAGGCAGCCGAGCGCGCATTGGCTGACGAAGCGACCGAAGCCAATTTCGCCTGGATCAAGGACGTCAAGGCTCGCCTCGAGACGATCGAGGGGACCGAGGCGATGTCCGGGGATTGATGGCATAAGTGCCCGGTGCTCTGCGTTCTGGCATGCGCGCCGGTTCAGGATGGTTTACGGTTCATCAATGATGAGCGGTGCCATCTCGCCGAAGTGATTTGGGTGGGGTGAGCGCGCCGGACCTGCGGCCGCGCCGCCCTTTTATGCGTCTGCGTATGGCTTCTTCCCGAGCCGGAGGCGACGCGAGAGTGCGGAGCGCTGATTGATGGCGACGAAAACGAGCGAACGGGACAAGACCGATCAGGTCGCGCCGGAAGCCCCCCCGAGCTCCGATGGACCGTTGCTCGATCTGACGGATCAGGCCGTAAGGCGGATGATCAAGCTCGCCAAGAAGCGCGGCTATGTCACTTATGATGAACTGAACGAGGTTCTGCCGTCGGAGGAGTTCTCCTCCGAGCAGATCGAGGACGTGCTTGGCCAGCTCAGCGAGCAGGGCATCAACGTCGTCGACAATGAAGACCCGGAAGCCTCCGGGGAGGAGCGCGCGGCTGCGCGCACCGGCACCAACGGCGCCGATGAGGAAGAGGCCGAGGGCGGCGATCTGGTCGATGCCTCGCGCTCGGCGCTGCCCGTCGAGGTCAAGCGCAATCTCGAGCCGACCGAGCGCACCGACGATCCGGTGCGGATGTATCTTCGCGAGATGGGCTCGGTCGAGCTGCTCTCCCGCGAGGGCGAAATCGCGATCGCCAAGCGCATCGAGGCCGGCCGCGAGGCGATGATCGCCGGGCTCTGCGAGAGCCCGCTGACCTTCCAGGCGATCATCATCTGGCGCGACGAGTTGAACGAAGCCAAGATTCTGCTGCGCGACATCATCGATCTCGAAGCGACCTATGCCGGGCCTGACGCCAAGAATCCGCAGGTTGCGCCGGGCGAGGGCGGCGAAGGCGTGCCCGTCGAGGGCGCTGCTCCCGCAGCCGAGGCCGAGGTGCCGGAAGGCGAGCTGCCGTCCGATCTCGACGACGACGATATCGAGAACAACGTCTCGCTCTCGGCCATGGAGGCCGAACTCAAGCCGCGCGTGCTGGAGACGTTCGACTCGATCGCCGACAACTACAAGAAGCTGCGCCGCCTGCAGGACCAGGACATCGCCAACCGGCTGGAGAACACCAAGCTCTCGCCGTCGCAGGACCGCAAATACAAGAAGCTCAAGGACGACATCATCACCGCGGTGAAGTCGCTCTCGCTCAACAACAACCGCATCGAGGCGCTGGTCGAACAGCTCTACGACATCAACAAGCGCCTGATCGGCCACGAGACCCGCCTGCTGCGCCTGGCCGAGAGCTATGGCGTTGGCCGCGAGGACTTCCTCAAGCAGCATGTCGGCGGCGAGCTCGATCCGAAATGGGTGCTGCGCGTCTCCAAGCTGGGCTCGCGCGGCTGGCGTGAATTCGTCGGTGCCGAGCTGGAGCGGATCAAGAGCCTGCGCGAGGACATCCATACGCTGGCGTCCGAGACGGGCCTGGAGATCCAGGAATTCCGCAAGATCGTGCTGATGGTCCAGAAGGGCGAGCGCGAGGCCAGGCAAGCGAAGAAGGAGATGATCGAGGCCAATCTTCGCCTCGTGATCTCGATCGCCAAAAAGTACACCAACCGCGGCCTGCAGTTCCTCGACCTGATCCAGGAAGGCAATATCGGCCTGATGAAGGCGGTCGACAAGTTCGAGTACCGCCGGGGCTACAAGTTCTCGACCTATGCGACCTGGTGGATCCGCCAGGCGATCACGCGCTCGATCGCCGACCAGGCCCGCACGATCCGCATCCCCGTCCACATGATCGAGACGATCAACAAGATCGTGCGGACCTCGCGCCAGATGCTGCACGAGATCGGCCGCGAGCCGACCCCGGAAGAGCTGGCCGAGAAGCTCGCCATGCCGCTGGAGAAGGTGCGCAAGGTCCTGAAGATCGCCAAGGAGCCGATCAGCTTGGAGACGCCGATCGGCGACGAGGAGGATTCGCATCTCGGCGACTTCATCGAGGACAAGAACGCGATCCTGCCGATCGACGCGGCGATCCAGTCCAACCTGCGCGAGACGACGACGCGCGTGCTGGCCTCGCTGACGCCGCGCGAGGAGCGCGTGCTGCGCATGCGCTTCGGCATCGGCATGAACACCGACCACACCCTCGAAGAGGTCGGCCAGCAGTTCAGCGTCACCCGCGAGCGCATCCGTCAGATCGAGGCGAAGGCGCTGCGGAAGCTGAAGCATCCGTCAAGGAGCCGGAAGCTACGGTCTTTCCTGGACAATTGATTTGAACCGAGCAAGCGTCCAGTCGCGATTGGACGCTTCTCGATCTATGATTGCCCATTTGGAGCGGTTGATTGCCGCGTTTGCAAACAGCCTACCCAAGCCTATAGCCTGTCATTCTGGCACTGCAAATTTAGGATATCGGTTTACGAAGCCGGGAATCCCGCATTTCTGTCTGCTTAAAGGGGTTCGCGCTGTAAGCGGTCTCAATGCTATTTCTGAGCTTGTGAAGGCGTGCTATCCATAAGAAATAGTCGTAATATTGCGTACTATTGTTGAGTGTACTTCTCATATTGAATTTGCGATAATTGATTTTATGAGTGGAAGCTCTCCGGAGCTCCGAAAATATATCGATGCCTATTTTGATGACCATCAGAGGAATAGTGCTGCCGATTTTAAGCGCCCTCAGGTGCGCCAAGAGTCTGTTCACCGTGCGGTTGGGGCTATTTTAGATCAGGGTATGCTCTCAGGTGAGTCAGATAAAACGGCGGCTGCCGTGCAAGCTAATCGATTAATGTCTAATATATATCTAAATTATTCAAACTATGTTCACGCAAGATATCCAGAGGTGATGGATTTATATGGCGGCCCTCAGCCCCGATTTCATCTTTCCGGCATGAGCGGAACGCCAAAGGACGTAGAAAATATATTGATGCTTGAAGCTACCATTGATTCTGTCTCTCTATGTTTCAAACGTATGTGCATAGAATTGGGTTTGAAGGAAATTATCGAATCTGACGGTGTTTTGGGTGGATGGTTTATTAAAAACTGAACAACCGTTATATTTGGGTCTCCGGTTGTTCGATTCAATTTCCAGTTGGCTGAAAACACTATGCTGTCGAAGTCTGGAATCAGGCATCTAGAAGCGGCTGCGAGGCCGGCTTCTATCAGACTCAGCGTCGTCTTGCCCCTCAAAGCCCCTTCGCCAGTGCCACGAGTTGATCCAGCGCCGTGCCCCAGCCCTGGTGGAAGCCCATTTCCTCGTGCTGCTTCTTCGCGGCCTCGTCCTTGTGCAGGGCACGCGCGGTGTAGAGCGTTCCGGTTGCGGTCGGCTCGATCAGGACGGAGGCGGTCATGAAGCCGCCACCCAGCGGGCGGTAGCCGGGGCCGAGCGCGTCGGTGAAGACGAGGAGCTTTTCGGGCACGATGAAGAGGAAGCAGCCGGTGTTGTCGTGCTTCTCGCCATTGGGCCCTTCCATCACGGTGCGGAACTTGCCGCCGGGCTGAAGGTCCATCTCGCAGGCCGTTGTCTTCCATGGCGCCGGCGTGAACCACTGCTTCAGCAGCTCCGGTTCGGTCCAGGCGCGCCAGACGAGCCGAGGTGCGACAGCGACCTCGCGCTTCAGTTCGAGATCGAGCGTCGGGTCGAAAACGGCGGCGGGCAGGGCGGTCATGGGGTCTCCTCCGTGTCTTTCAGTTGCAGCACAAAGTCGTCGAACTGGTCGAGCCGCCGGGTCCAGAGCGAGCGCTGGGCCTCGAGCCATTGTCCGGCGGCGGTGAGCGGCTCCGCCCGCAGCGTGCAGGTGCGCACCCGCCCGGATTTGGCGGTGCTGACCAGGCCTGAATCCTCCAGAACCTTGAGGTGCTGGAGGAAGCTCGGCAGGGCCATTTCAAAGGGCTTGGCAAGTTCGCTCACCGAGGCCGGTCCGCGGCTCAGCGCCTGGACGACTGCGCGCCGGGTCGGGTCGGACAAAGCGCGGAAGGTCTGATCGAGGGCGGGCTGGGCTGCGGTCATGGGGCGATCCAACAGCATGGCATTAGTTAGGTCAATGCCTAACTAATTGATCGAATCCATCAGCGACGCTGATCGAGCGGGAGCGGGCCCGTCGGGTAGAGCAGGCGGTATTCGGGCTGGACATCGGACCGGTGCCGCATCCGAGCGCAGTCGCGGGAGCCAAGGCGTTTCCAGCACGATTGAGAATATCGACGCGCGGATTTCGCGGGCCGTCTTTATTAATGGCCCGGGATGATGGCATGATGATGCCGATCACGGGAGGCAGCGATGACCCACACACCTGATCTGGCGGAGATCGACGCTGCGGTGCAGGCCGCGCGGGCGCAGGCCGAGCAGCAGAAGCAGCAGCAACAACCCGCCGCCGCAAGCGACACCGGCAGCACGGCGACGGATGGCGTCGGCGACGTCATCGCCGCTGCCCTCGACGGCACGTTCGAACTGGCAGGCAGCGTGATCGCCGGCGCCGGCGAGGCCGCGGCCGCCGTCATTGGCGGGTTTTTCGACGGGCTTGGATCCTGAGATGTCCCTCGAATTCCTGCTGACCTCGCTCATCATCGTCGCCTCGCCCGGAACCGGCGCGCTCTACACCATCGCGGCGGGCCTGACGCGTGGATCACGGGCGAGCGTGCTTGCCGCCTTCGCCTGCACGCTGGGGATCGTGCCGCATCTCCTGGCCGCCATGGTCGGGCTCGCTGCGGTTCTTCACGCCAGCGCGCTTGCCTTCGCGATCGTGAAATATGCCGGTGTCGCCTATCTGCTGTTCATGGCCTGGCAGACGCTGCAGGAACACGGTGCGCTCAAGGTCGAGACGAAGGCCGATCCGCGTTCCGCCTGGCGCGTGCTGCGCGACGGCATCGCGATCAATGTGCTCAATCCGAAGCTCTCGATCTTCTTCGTCGCCTTCCTGCCGCAGTTCATCGTCGCCGACGAGGCCGCGCCGCTGGCGCGCATGCTGGAGCTGTCAGGCGTGTTCATGGCGATGACCTTCATCGTCTTCGCCCTCTACGGGCTGTTCGCGGCGGCGATGCGCGACCGCGTCATCGGCCGACCGCGCGTCATGGCCTGGCTGCGGCGCAGCTTCGCGGCGGCTTTCGTGGCGCTTGGAGCGAAGCTCGCCGTCACTGAACGATAGGCGAGGGCGAGGATGCCGTCGCAGACCATCCTCGCGATCGAAACGCGTGGGCCGGGGCTCTACGAGTTCACCGACCGCGTCGAGGACTTCGTCGCGCAGAGTGGCGTGGAAGCTGGGTTATTGACCCTGTTCGTGCGCCACACCTCCTGCTCGCTGCTGATCCAGGAGAACGCCGATCCGGATGTGCGTGTTGATCTCGATGCGTTTTTCCGTCGGCTCGTGCCATCCGCCGATGATCCGGCGATGGCTTACCTCGTCCATCGGGACGAGGGTCCCGACGACATGCCGGCCCATATCAAGGCGGCGCTGACGCCGGTGTCGCTGTCCATACCTGTCATGGACGGGCGCGTCGTGCTCGGCACCTGGCAGGGCATCTACCTCTTCGAGCACCGCGAGAGGCCGCACCGGCGCGAGGTCGTGCTGCATCTGGCGGGGTGAGCAGCCGGGGCCAGCAGCTTGGCATCAACGGCAAGGGCGGGTAGTTCTCCTGCCGCCCTTGCATCTCGCGCCGGAGAAAGCCCGATGTCCTTCCTGAAATCCCTGTTCGGCGGCCGCAAGGCGGCGGATAACAAGCCGGCCGGCCCGGTCAAGAGCATAGAGCATAACGGCTTCACCATCCATGCGACGCCCTATCAGGAGGGCGGCCAGTGGCAGCTCTGTGGCCTCGTCGAGAAGACGGTCGACGGCGAACTCAAGAGCCATCGTTTCGTCCGCGCCGACCGTTTCCCCGGTGTGGCCGAAGCTGCCGATTTCACGCTGGTCAAGGGCCAGCAGCTCGTCGATCAGCAGGGCGAGGCGGTGTTCCGGTAGCCGCGACGGCGGTAGGCGCGACCTTTCGTCCGGGAACGCTTCGCGGGCTTGGTGGTTTTTCCGGGCATCATCCCCGGAAAAAGGAGGCTGCCCATGAGCGCCGTATTCACGACGAACAGCCCTGCAGCCAAGAGCAGTCTTGCAGGCAAGAGCATTCTCATCCTCGCCACCAACGGCTTCGAGCAGTCGGAGCTCGACATCCCCCACACCAAGCTGAAAGAGGCCGGTGCGACCGTCCATGTCGCCTCGCCCGAGGCCGGCGAGATCACCGGTTGGGATCAGAAGGACTGGGGCAAGGCCGTCAAGGTCGACCGGACGCTCGATGAGGTCAGTGCCGACGCCTATGACGCCATCGTCCTGCCCGGCGGGCAGATGAACCCCGACACGCTGCGCGGCAATCCCAAGGCGCTGAGCCTGATCAAGACCTTCTTCCAGCAGGGCAAGGTCGTGGCGGCGGTGTGCCACGCGCCCTGGTTGCTGATCGACACCGGCATCGCCGAGGGGCGCAGGCTGACCTCCTACAAGACGATCCGGCAGGACATGATCAATGCTGGCGCGCAGTGGGAGGATTCCACCGTTGTGGCGGACAACGGCGTCGTGACCTCGCGCAATCCCGGTGATCTTCTCGCCTTCGTCGCCAAGATCATCGAGGAGGTCAACGAGGGCCGCCACGAGCGCCGGGCTGCGGCCTGATCTGGACGGACGCGCCCTGACGGTCGGAGCGCGTCTTGTCGCCCGGGCTCAGGGCTGGATGACGATCGCGCCGGTCGTGGCGCGGCCTTCGGCCGCCCTGTGCGCCGCGACGATGTCGTCGAGCTTGAAGCGCGCTCCAATGTCGATCCTGACCTTGCCGTCCGCAATCGCCGCGAAGAGGTCGGCGGCATTGGCGCGGAAGGTCTCCGGGTCGGCATTGTGCGGGAAGACCGAGGGGCGGGTCAGGAACAGGCAGCCCTTCTTGTTGAGCAGATCAGGCGCGATCGCGGGGGCGGGACCCGAGGCCGCGCCATAGGAGACCACCAGACCGAAGGGGGCGGTCAGATCGAGCGAGTGCAGCAGTGTGTCCTTGCCGACAGCATCATAGACCACGCGGGCCTTGCGGCCGCCGGTCGCCGCGAGCAGGGCTTCCGGCCAGCCGGGCTTCGAATAGTCGATCGCGATCGCGCAGCCGGCCTGTCTGGCGATCTCGCATTTCTCCGTCGAGCTCGCGGTGCCGACGACCTCGGCGCCAAGCGCCTTGCCCCACCGGCTCAGGATTTGCCCGACGCCGCCGGCGGCTGAATGCACGAGGATCAGGTCGCCGGGCTGGACCGCATAGGTCCGCCGCAACAGGTATTGTGCCGTCATGCCCTTGAAGAGCAGCGATGCTGCCGCCTCGTCTCCGATCGCATCGGGCAGAACCACGAGCTTGTCGGCCGCGACGTTGCGGCGGTCCGCATAGGCGCCGACGCCGGCGTTCATATAGGCGACGCGGTCGCCCGGTTTAACGGCCGTCACGCCAGGCCCGACCGACTCGACCACGCCGGCAGCCTCGAAGCCGAGCCCGGTCGGCGTCGGCAGAGGATAGACGCCGCTGCGCTGGTAGATGTCGATGAAATTGAAGCCGATCGCGGTCTGCCGCAATTGGGCCTCGCCCGCCGCCGGGGCTCCGATGTCGATCGTCTCGACCTTCATCACCTCGGCCCCACCGAAGCCGTGCAGCTGCACCGACCTTGCCTGCGTCATCGTCATCGTCTCCGAAAGCGTTGCATGGGAGCTGGCTGAGAACGGCCGGCCATGTCATCACGGCTGCAGGATAGGACCGATCCAGGTATGATGTAAATCGTACCTCTGGAGCATGTGACGATGCCTGACGCCGAAGGGCACCCCTTTGTCGAGGACATGGAGCTGGGCGCGATCTTCGCCGCGCTGGCCGATCCCCTGCGCCGGCGCGTGGTGCAGATCCTGGCCTGCGAGGCCCAGGACGACACACGGCTTTGCAACAGCTTCGGCCTGCCGGTCTCGAAAGCGACGCGGACCCACCACTTCCGAATCCTGCGCGAGGCCGGCCTGATCCGGCAGACCGATCTCGGGAACGGGCGCTCCAACCGGCTGCGGCGGGAGGAGCTGGAGGCGCGCTTTCCGGGCCTCATCGCGCTCGTGCTTGCTGGCGGCGAAGCTGCGGTGGCACCTCTCTGCGTGAGTGCCTCAGCCGAGCCCGACACACGCTGAAGGCCGTGCCGCCCTGCGGTGGCGACGCTTGTCGGGACGGACCACGCCGCCTAAGCCTCGTTTCAGAGAAAACCGCTCCACAGAAGCGGCGAGCGAGGAAACATGGTCGTCGAGACAGCGCCTGTCGGGCCGGATGCCGCCCGCTACGCACCCGATTCATCCTATGCGTGGCTGCGGCTGGCGGTGTCGCTGCTGGTGGGCACCGCGGCCTGCGTCGGCACCTGGTCGGTGGTCGTGGTGCTGCCCTCGGTGCAGACCGAATTCGGCACGCTACGGGCCGGTGCCGCGCTGCCCTATACCTGCGTGATGCTCGGCTTCGGCTTTGGCAACATCGCCATGGGTCGGGTCGCCGATCGCTACGGCATCATCGTGCCGATCGTGCTCGGCGCGCTGCTGCTCGGCTCCGGCTATATCCTGGCCGGCATGGCCGAGAGCCTGTGGCAGTTCGCGCTGGTCCATCTGCTGCTGATCGGAGTCGGCGGTGGCGCCGGCTTCGCGCCGCTGATCGCGGATCTCTCGCACTGGTTTCGCCGGCATCGCGGGCTCGCCGTCGTCTTCGGTGCCTCCGGCAGCTATCTCGCGGGCGTGATCTGGCCACAGGTCATCACCTGGGGCCTGACTCATCATGGCTGGCGCGCGACGCATATCGGCATCGGCATCGCCGTGCTCGTCATCATGCTGCCCCTGGCCACCTTCTTCCGTCGCCGGCCTTCGGCCGAGAGCATCGCGGCCGACGAGGCCGCGAGCGCAGGCGCACGCGGCGATCTCGGCCTCTCGGCCAATCAACTGCAGTGGCTGCTGGCCGTCGCGGGCTTCTCCTGCTGCGTCGCGATGGCGATGCCGCAGGTCCATATCGTCGCCTATTGTGGCGATCTCGGCTATGGCGTGGCGCGCGGCGCCGAGATGCTGTCGCTGATGCTGGGCCTGGGCATCCTCAGCCGGATCGGCTCGGGTTTCGTCGCCGACCGGATCGGCGGGGCGGCGACGCTGGCGCTGGGCTCACTGATGCAGGGGCTGGCGCTGTTCCTCTATCTCTGGTTCGACGGGCTGACCTCGCTGTTCATCGTCACCGGCATCTTCGGCCTGTTCCAGGGGGGCATCGTGCCGATGTATGCGGTGATCATCCGCGAATACCTGCCGGCGCGGGAGGCCGGCATGCGCATCGGCATCGTGATGTCGGCGACGATCCTCGGCATGGCCTTCGGCGGCTATGTCTCGGGCGCAATCTTCGACGCCTTCGCCTCCTACCGCGCGGCTTTCCTCAACGGGCTGGCCTGGAACCTGGTCAACCTCACCGTGGTCTGCTGGCTGATGATGCGGGCAAGGCGGAAGACGCCTGAGCATTCGACTCCGACGGCCGCCTGACGGGACTTCCCGTGCAAGGCGTCATTGATGTTTCCTTGTTCTCGTTGGGCTTGACGCCAGCCTGCGGCACGTCAGAAGTCGGCGCAACCACAAGCCGCCCGCACAAGCCGCCCGAGGATTAAGTCCATGCTCCTGACCACCATCGCCGGTAGCCTGCCCAAGCCGACCTGGCTCGCCGAGTCCGAGCGGCTCTGGGCGCCCTGGAAGCTTGAGGGCATTGCCCTGCAGGAGGGCCGGCGCGATGCGACGATCCTGTCGGTGAAGCTGCAGGAGGATGCCGGGATCGACATCGTCGGCGATGGCGAGCAGGCGCGGGTGCATTTCGTCCATGGCTTCCTGGCCAATCTCGGCGGGATCGATTTCGACAAGAAGACGATCATGGGCATCCGCAACAACCGCTACGACGCGGAGGTGCCGACCGTGACGGGCGCGATCCATCGCAAGGGGCCTGTCCACAGCATGGAGGCGCAGGCCGCGCGCGCCCACACCACCCACAAGCTGAAATTCACGCTGCCCGGGCCGATGACGATCGTCGACACGATCGCCGACGAGCATTACGGCCGCCGCGAGGACCTCGCCATGGCGTTCGCGGCCGTGCTGAACGAGGAGGCGCATGAGCTTCAGGCGCTGGGCGTCGATGTCATCCAGTTCGATGAGCCGGCCTTCAACGTCTATATGAAGGAGGTGCCGGACTGGGGCATCGCCTGCCTGGAGCGGGCCGCGCAGGGCCTGACGGCCAAGACCGCCGTCCATATCTGCTATGGCTACGGCATCAAGGCCAACAACGACTGGAAGGCGACGCTCGGCGCGGAGTGGCGCCATTACGAGCAGACCTTCCCGGCGATCGCCAAAAGCTCGATCGACCAGGTCTCGCTGGAGTGCCGCAACTCCAAGGTGCCGCTCGACCTGATCAAGCTGCTCGACGGCAAGGATGTCCTGGCCGGTGCGATCGACGTCGCCTCTAATGCGATCGAGACGCCCGAGGAGGTCGCCGCCACGATCCGCGCCGCACTCGCCTTCGTGGCGCCCGAGAAGCTCTATCCCTGCACCAATTGCGGGCTCGCGCCGATGACCTCCGAGGTCGCCTATGGCAAGCTCGCGGCGCTGGCAGCGGGCGCAGCCCTGGTGCGCAAGGAACTGGGCGCGGCCTGAGCCCCACGCCTTGGCCGCTGTTCGTTTCGGTGTGGCGGGCGCGCCTCGGGCCATGCTCCAATGTCGGGGAAACGATGAGGGGGAGAGCCAATGACGACCGAAGCCGGAGTTGCCCGTGACGAGGCACCACGCGGCAACCTGACGGTTCGCATCAATGCGATGCCGGCCGACACCAACGCCAATGGCGACATCTTCGGTGGCTGGGTGATGTCGCGCATGGACGCGGCCGGCGGCATCGCCGGCGTCGACCGGGCGCAGGGGCGCGTCGTCACCATCGCGGTCGATGCGATGACCTTCATTCGGCCGGTCAAGGTCGGCGACGTGCTCAGCGTCTATACCGAGGTCGAGGCGGTCGGGCGCACCTCGATGAAGATCCATGTCGAGGCCTGGGCGCGGCGCTTCCGCACCACGATCCATGAGAAGGTCACGGATGCGACCTTCACCTTCGTGGCGATCGACGAGGAGGGGCGGCCGCGGCCCGTCCCGAAGCCGCCCGAAGACTGAGCCGATCTGGTCGCCGGCCGGCCGCACCTCAAGCCGTATCCTAACAAGAGATGAAGCCGCCTTCCGCTCCGGTGATTCAGAAGAATCCGCTGGCTTAAGCGTTCTTTAAGCGCATTTGACCGATCTTGAATCCGAACAAGGATCTCGCTGACCGGCAGGTTGAGGCGCGGGCCGGTTCGGGGGCTTGTCTGTCGTTTGCCGTGTCGCGCGGCGAGGACAGCCGGTTTTGCGCGGTCGACGGCCTGTGGCCGGCGCGCATGCCTCGCACCAGTGTGCTGCCTTATGTGTCGTGGCGCATTCGGAGAGCATCGATGACGAAGGCCACCAAGCCCTCCCGCCAGCGCAAGACGGCGCGCATCGGTATCGGTGCCCGCATCTATGCGGCGCTGGGGCTGATGACCGCCCTGACCATCGTCGCCTCCTGCGTGGCGTGGTTGTCCTATGGCCGGATCGGCCGAACCGTCGAGGAGCTTGTCGGGCAGAAGATGCCGATGGTCGAGCTCGCTCTGGAGCTGTCCCAGGCAGCCACGCAGTCAACGGCGCTCGCGCCGCGCTTCATGGATGTCGAGAACGTCCAGCAGCGCGCGTCCCTGACCAATGAGCTCGACAGGATCGAGGCTCGCCAGTTCGACCTGATCCGCCGCATCGGTTCGCTGAGCGGCATGAACATGAAGCCGACCCAGACCGCGGTGGATGAGCTGTCGCGCCATATCAACGAAATCAACGATCTGACCGGCGCGAGGCTGCGCAACGTGGCGGCGATGAATGCAACGCTTGAACGGTTGTCGAAGGCGGCCGGCGGCTTCACGGGCGTTGTCGGCTACGAAGGCGAGGAGGCGCGCTTCGGCCTCTCGATGGGGATCGAGAGCCTCAAGGGTCTCGCCGGGGCCGAACTGGAGGCGGCGGTGACGACCCTCGGCAGCAGCCAGCTTCCGTCCTTTGATTTTGTGCGCAAGCTAGAGGCGCAGGTCAACGAACTCGTCGGCACGCTGCGCGAGACCGCACAGATTCCAGATCAAGCACGCCTGACGGTGGCGAGCGCTCGCGTCAAGGCCAGCCTCGTTAACATTCGTGGGGATCTGGCGGCCGCCAACCAGATCCTGCCGAGCGCAGTCCGCAACGAAGCGGTCGACGCCGTCATCAAGGTCGGTGAGGGCAGCGACGGCGTCGTCAGTATTCGCCAGCGCGATCTTACCACGCAGCAGGCCATCGCGCGTGGCCTGAAGGAGGTCGACAGTGCGGCGGTGGCCCTGCGCGGGCAGGTCGAGACGCTGGTTCAGGGCGCCCGCGGCGAGGCCGTCGCGGCCAGCGCCTCGACGGCGACCCTGATCGAGCAGAGCAAGATGTGGCTGGGCGCTATCGGTGTCGGATCGTTGCTGATCGCGCTGTCTCTCTCGCTGTTCTATGTCCGGCCAGTGATCGTCGGCCGCCTCAACCGGCTCTGGGCGGCCACACGCGCCATCGCCGACGGCCAGCTCGAAACCGTCGTCGATGCGAAGGGCAACGACGAGATCGCCGACATCGCCAAGAGCGTGCTGCTCTTCCGCGACAACGCCGTGGCGCTGCGTGCCGCCGAAGCGGCCAAGATCGAGGACGACGCTCTGGCGCAAAGCCAGCGCCGCGAGATGATGGCCGAACTCGGAGCCGCCTTCGGCGAGGTCGTCGCCGCCGCCGCGGCCGGCGATTTCAGCCGTCGTGTCCAGGCGAACTTCACTGACGCCGAGCTGAACGCGCTCGCCGGATCGGTCAACGAATTGCTGGAGACGGTGCAGGGCGGGCTGAAGGAGACCTGCGATGTGCTGGCGGAGCTGTCGGCCGGACATCTCTCGACCCGCGTCGAGGGCATCTACCAGGGCGCCTTCGCCGAGCTGAAGCACGGCACCAACGGCCTTGCCGACGAGTTCGAGAGCACGCTCGCCAAGCTCTCCGAGACGGTCACGGCGGTGCGCAGCGCCACGACGGAGATCCTCGATGGCGTCACCGATCTCGCCCAACGCACGAGCGAGGAAAGCAATGCCGTCTCGATGGCGACCAACCAGCTCGGCGCCTTCGCCGGCACGGTGAAGAAGACCGCGTCGGAAGCCGCCCAGGCGACCGGCATGGCCGAAGGCGCCGAGAGCCAGGCCCAACAGGGCGAGAAGGTGGTCGCCTCCGCGCTCGAAGCGATGCAGCGCATCCGCACCTCCTCCAACAAGATCTCCGAGGTCATCGCGATGATCGACGAGATCGCCTTCCAGACCAATCTGCTGGCGCTGAACGCGGCCGTCGAGGCAGCGCGCGCCGGCGATAGCGGGCGCGGCTTCGCCGTCGTCGCGACCGAGGTGCGCAGCCTGGCCAAGCGCTCGGCCGACGCCTCCAACGACGTCAAGAAGCTGGTCGAGGCCGCCCATGGCGACGTCAAGGTCGGCGTCGGGCTGGTCGAGGAAACGGCTGCGATGTTCGAGGCGATCGTGTCCTCGGTCAACGACCTGACCGGGCTGATGAACGGCATCTCGCTGACGGCGAAGAACCAGGCCAGCGACGTCTCGGCGATCAACACCGAGATCGACGGCATCGGCACGATGGCGCACCAGAACGCGGCGCTGGTCGAGGAGACCAATGCGGCGCTGGCGCTCACCGACGAGCAGACCCGCGCGCTCAGCGAGCACATCGCCCGCTTCCGCTTCCGCGAGGGCCATGTCGCGGACGAGGAGCCGGTCGCCAGGGCCGCCTGAGGCGCTGGCGGCCTGCTCGGGAATACGACGAGCTGTTCCATATTCAGGCCCCGCCGTCGCACGACGGCGGGGCCTTCGCATTATGACGGGTGGAGCCTTGCTCGACGGGCATCGGCGATGTTACGCGGAGTGTGGGCCGGTAGCTCAATGGTTAGAGCTCGCTGCTCATAACAGCGCCGGTGCCGGTTCGAGTCCGGCCCGGCCCACCATTCGCTTGTGCCAGCTGGCGGCTGCAGCGGCAGCTTCAGGCAACCAGTCTTTCGCTCGCCTTGTCGAAGATGCGCAGGCTGTCGGGATGGGCGCCGAATGCGACGCTGTCGCCAGGCCGCAGGATCGCGGCTGCCGGAGCCCGCGCGACGATGTGCCCGGTCGGCAGGTCGACCAGCACGAAGGTCTCCGGGCCCTGCGGTTCGGCGACGCGGACCTTGCCTTCGATCCGGATCGGAAAATCGTCCTGCCCATCGGTCAACAGGGTTAGTTCCTGCGGCCGGATGCCAAGCACGACCGCGCGCCCGGCGTCGGTTCGTGCCGGGAGGCTGGTCAGGCGCAGCGCGGGGTTGTTCGGGCCTGCGTCGAAGCCGGCATTGGTGACCGTCGCGTCGATCATGTTCATTTCCGGCGTGCCGATGAAGCGCGCGGTGAAGATGTCGACGGGGCGGTTGTAGAGCTCCATCGGCGCGCCGACCTGCAGGATCCGGCCCTCGCGCATGACGACGATGCGGTCGGCGAGCGACATCGCCTCGACCTGGTCATGGGTGACGAAGACGATGGTGCTGCGCAGGCGCTGGTGCAGTTGCTTGATCTCCAGCCGCATCTGCCCGCGAAGCTGCGCGTCGAGATTGGAGAGCGGCTCGTCGAAGAGGAAGGCGACGGGATCACGCACCATCGCGCGGCCGATGGCGACGCGCTGGCGCTGGCCGCCGGACAGCGCCGCCGGCCGCCGTTCGAGATAAGGTTCGAGGCCGAGCATTTTCGCGGTTTCGCCGATGCGCGCCTGCTTCTCGGCCTTGGAGAGCTTCGAGGTGTAGAGGCCGAAGCCGATGTTCTGGGCCACCGTCAGATGCGGGTAGATCGCGTAGTTCTGGAACACCATCGCGATGTTGCGATGCTTGGGCTCGTGATTGTTGACCACCTCGCCGCCGATGCGCAGCGTGCCGCCGGAGATGGCCTCCAGCCCGGCGATCATGCGCAGGGTCGTCGATTTTCCGCAGCCCGAGGGGCCGACGAGAACGACGAATTCGCCGTCCTCGATGGTCAGGTCGATGCCGTGGACGGTGGCGATATTGCCGTAGCGCTTGGAAATCTTGTCGAGTTCGATCCTGGCCATCATCCGCCTCGTGCGATGTCGAGAATGCGGCGGTCGAGTTCAGCGGCCGCGTCGGCCTCGTGCTGCCTCGATGCCTCGGCGCGTGTCTCGAAGCCCGCCAGCGCCGCATCGTAGCCCGCCAGCGCTGCGTCCATGGCCGCAGGAGCAGGGCCGCCGAAGCGGTCGCGGACGCTGACGAAATGTTCGGGCGAGACCATGCGGGCGAACTCCGCCGCATCGGCCGCGGGCTTGCGGCCGACATGGTGCTCGAAGGCTTTCAGGAAGACCGGATAGCCGTCGCTGGGCAGATCGCCGGCCATCGCCACCACGCCGCGTGCAACGTCCGCCGCGATCTCGTGGCCGAGGCGGAAGGAGAGGCCTTCGCTGCGCACCAGCCAGTCGGCGAGTTCGGTGATGGTGGCGCAGGAGCGGCTGAGATTGACCGCGACCCGCTCGGGGTCGATCCGGCCCGCGCTGATCGTGGCGGTGAGCAGGTCGAGCACGCGATGGCCGACATCGAAGACCTGGTAGCCCATCTCGTGGGTGTCGGCCTCGCTGTCGGTCATGTCGGTGAAGGGCGTGTTGTGCATCACGTCGATGACGGCGCGCGAGCGGCCCACCGCCTGGCTGGAGAGATGCCGCAGATGCTCGAACGGCACCGGATTTCGCTTCTGCGGCATGATCGAGGAGATCTGCACGAAGGCGTTGGGCAGATAGAGCTGCCCGACCTCGAAGCTCGACCAGAACTGGAAATCCTGCACCGCCCGGCCGAGATGCAGGAAGATCAGCGCAATCGCGCTGTAGACCGAGGTCAGGTAGTCCGTCGCGGCGATGCAGGAATAGGCGTTCTGCAGCGGCGCCGAAAATCCGAGCAGGGCGGCGACGCGGTGCCGGTCGATCGGGAATCCCGACGTGGTGATGGCGGCTGCGCCCATCGGGCAGAGATCGACGATCTGGCGGGCCGCCTCCAGCCGCTCCATGTCACGGATCAAGACCTCGATGATGGCTGCGAGATAATGGCCATGGGTCGTCGGCTGGGCCGGCTGGCCATGGGTATAGGCCACGATCAGCACGTCCCGGTCACGTCTGGCGACCGCGATCAGCGCGGCGAGCAGCCCGCGACAGGCGGCCAGCATGCCATCGATGCGGGGCTTGAAGCCGAGCTTCAGGAAGGTGTGGTCGATGTCGTTGCGCGAGCGCGCCGTGTGCAGCCGGCCGCCGATATCCGTGCCGGCGCGGGCCTTCAGCTCCCGCTCCATGTAGAAGAAATAGTCCTCGACATCGCCGCCATAGGTTAGTGCGGCGGGGTCGATTTCGCGGGCCATGGCGAGCAGGGCGTTGGCGATCGCCGCGCCCTGGGCGGCGTCGAGAATTCCCGTCTCGACCAGCATGACCAGATGGGCCCGGTCGATCTCGCGCAGCGCCCCGGCATGGTGGAGCCTGGCACCGTCGAAGAGCGGCTTAAGCACCGTTGCCCGATAGACTGGATCGGGAAAGCGCGTGTGGTCGTTGGCCTGCAGAATGCCCATCTCTTACCCTTGAAGCGGTCTAGCCTTTGACGCCCGCGAGCATGACGCCGCGCACGATGTAGCGTTGGAAGAACAGGAAGATCATCAGCGTGGGGATCGTCGCGAGCGAGGCTCCCGTCATGATCAGCTCCCACTGGATGGATTGCTCGACGGCGAAGCTCGATAGGCCCACCGGCAGCGTGTAGAGCGCGGAATCCGTGGTCACGATCAGCGGCCAGAAGAAGGCCGTCCAGTTGCCGAGGAAGGTGAAGATCGCCAGCGCCGAGAGAGCCGGCGTCACCAGCGGCAGGGCGACCTTCCACCAGATCGCGAATTCGTTGAGCCCGTCGATCCGGGCGGCTTCGAGGAAATCATCCGGCACGGTCTCGAAGAACTGCTTCATCAGGAAGACGCCGAAGGCGGTGATCAGGCCGGGGAACATGATGCCCCAATAGGTGTCGACCCAGCCGAGCTTGCTCGCCATCAGATACCAGGGAATGACCAGCATCTCGGTCGGGATCATCAGCGTCGAGAGGATCGCCAGGAAAACCACCTGCCGGCCGGGAAAACGGAACTTCGCCAGCGTGTAGGCAACGAGGCTGTCGAAGAACAGGCAGGACAGGGTGACGATGGTAGCGATGCCGACGGAGTTCAGGAACCATCGGCTGAAACGTCCGTCCGAGAGCACCTTGATGTAGTTGGCGAAGCTCGGATCGGTCGGGATCAGCTTGAGATCGTAGACCTGTCCGGCCGATTTCAGCGAGGTCGAGAACATGAAGAGGAGCGGCGTCATCATCACGACGCCGCCGAGGAAGAGCACGGTCCAGGCGACGATGCGGCCGGGCCGGATGTTGGAATGGCGCCGTGCGGGCTGGGCGGGTTGATCGACCATCTCAGCGGCTCCTCAGGATCCAGAGCTGCGCCATCGAGATGGTGAACAGGATGGTGAACAGCACGACGGTCTGGGCCGCCGCATAGCCCATCTGGTAGGACGAGAATGCGGTCTGGTAGATCATCAGCACCAGCGGCTTGGTCGAGTTCAGCGGTCCGCCGGGGTCGTTGCTGGTCATGTTGTAGACCTGATCGAAGATGCGCAGGAATCCGATCGAGGAAAACACCACGAGGAAGACCGTGGTCGGCTTCAGCAGGGGAATCGTGATGCGCCGCAGGATCGCGCCCTCGCCGAGACCGTCGATGCGCGCCGCCTCGTAATAGCTCGTCGGGATGGCGCGCAGGCCGGCCATGAAGATGATGATCTGGAAGCCGAGATGTGCCCAGATCGCGGTCGCCATGATCGCGGGTAGGGCCTGCTCGATCGAGCGCAGGAAGGGCTGCGTCGGCAGGCCGAGGGTGGAGAGCATGCTGTTGATCACGCCGATCGGCACCGGCTGGTAGAACCAGCGCCAGACCCAAGCCATTGCGGCTGCCGTGGTCAGATAGGGCAGGAAGTAGAGCGCCCGGATCGTGCCGTGCAGGACCGTCACCCGGTCGAGGTAATAGGCGATGGCGAAGGACAGCACGATCGCGATCGGCGTGCCGAAGATCAGATAGGCGAAGGTGTTGCGGAAGACCTGCCAGAACACCGGATCGGCGAAGAGCCGACGGTAATTGTCGAGGCCGACGAATTTGGCCTCGTTCAGCAGGTCCCAGTCCGTGACCGAGATGTAGAAGGCCTCGATCGTCGGATAGAAGCGCACGACCGTGAAGAAGATCACCGGGAGCGCGAGGAACGCCCAGGCCCAGATGATCTGCTTGGTCGAGATCGGCAGCCGCCCCCAGGCGCTCCCCGAGCCCGTGCCCGGGGGTCGATATGTCGCCGCGGTCATGATGGCCGCCTTACTTGGCCTTGAACTTGTCGAGGATCGCCTGCTCGCGATCGGCCGCGACCTTCAGCGCGTCCTTGATCGGGATATCCTTGAGCAGGACGCCGTTGATCATGTCGATCGAGACCTGGCGCTGCTGCGCCTCGTCGACCATCGGCGGCGTCGAGGCATAGGAGAGGGCGCGGATGAAGGGGCCGTAGATCGGGTCGTTGACGTTGGCGTCGGTCATCGCCACGGCGCGGCGCGCCGGCAACTCGCCGACCTTCTCGAGCCAGACTTTCATCGCCTTCTCGGACGAGATGAACTGCAGGAACTTCTCGGCCGCGGCCTTCTTCTCGCCGGTCGCGGAGGCTGCGATGGCATTGGCGAAATAGCTGCCGAAATTGGCCTTCCGGCCGTCATAGGTCGGCAGTTCGGCGACACCCCATTTGAAGGACTGGATCGTCTTGTAGGAGGCGACGCGGAAGGTGCCGTCGACGACCATGCCGGCGAGGCCCGCACGGAAGGCGGCCTGGCCCTCATCCATGAAGCTCTCCTGGCCGACGCGATGGACCTTCTGGAGGCCGGTGTAGAACTCCAGCGACTTGGCGCCGGCCTCGGTGTTGTAGGCGACCTTGCTGCCATCCTCGGAATAGGATTCGCCGCCATATTGGCGCACGAGGATCTCGCGCCACCAGTTGTGGTCCTGCCGGGCGATGTCGAGCGCGATGCCGACCTGCTGGTAGTTGCCGCCGGCATCGCGCTTGGCAATCGCCTTGGCGGCCGCGACAAACTCGTCCAGCGTCTTGGGCGGCTTCTCGGGATCGAGGCCGGCCTTCTGGAACAGGTCCTTGTTGTAGAACAGCGCCATGGCGCGAACCGCGGTCGGCAGGCCGTAATACTCGCCATTGCGCTTCATCGCCGAGACGATCGGGAAGAAGTCCTTCTCGATCTCGGCGTCCTTGAACGCCTCCTTCGAGAGCGGCTGCACCAGCTTGCCGGCGATGAAGGTGTCGAGCCAGCCATAGAAGAGCTGCATCACCTCGGGGCTGCGCCCCGCCGCCTTGGCCGCGATCAGACGGGTCTGGTAGTCGGCATAGGGGAAGGTGACCTGTTTGACGGTGATGCCGGGGTTCTCGGCCTCGAACTGCTTGATCACCTCGGTCATCGCCTGGACGCGGGTGTCGAAGACATATTGCCAGTACTGGATCTCGACGGCCTGGGCGCGACCGGCGCCGCCGGCGAGAACGCCGAGGGCCAGGGCCGCGGCCACAAGCGGCCTGTGCAACGAACGACGGGTGATCGTCATCAAGTTCATCAAAACCTCCTCGGAGTGCCCGCTGTTGCCCAGCGTTCTTGTGTGCCTGGCATTCTTGTGCAAGCGCTTGCATGCTATGCCGCATGTGGTGTTTGTCAACACTGTGAGGCGGGGATAACTCTGATGCCAATCTGCAGCGCAACGAGCTGAGCGATGGACCGCGTCAAGGCGCAGGACGAGACGAGCGACGAGGGCAGGGGTAGCGAAAGCGAGCGCTTGCACAAGGCCGCGCCTGATCTGAAAGCGCTGGCGATCGCACTCGGATTGTCGCAATCGACCGTCAGCCGCGCCCTGCGCGCCCATCCCGGCATCCCCGAGACGACCCGCAGCCGGGTTGCGGCTGCCGCTGAGGCGATGGGTTACCGGCCCAATGCCCGCGCACGGAGCCTCGCGACCGGCCGGGCCGAGGCGATCGGGCTCGTCTTCCCGCTCGAGCGGCTGCAACTGCCGGAGACCAATTTCGTCGAGGTTCTGTCGGGCATCTCGACGGTGGTGACGCGCCGCAATTACAGCCTGCTGCTGGCGCCGTTCGAGGATGACGAGGCGGCTGTCCTGCGCAAGCTCGCCGCGTCGAAGACCGTCGATGGCGTCATCATCACGCGGCCGCTGGTCGACGATCCACGGATCGCGCTTTTGAACCGGCTCGGGCTGCCCTTCGTCGTGCATGGCCGAAGCGAGGTCAGCGAACCCTTCTCCTTCGTCGATACCGACAACGACGCGGCTTTCGAGCGCCTGACCACCCTGCTGCTCGACCATGGCCACCGCAATATCGTGGTGGTGAACGGCCTGGAGCGGTTCCGTTACGCCGCGACGCGGGGGAAAAGCTTTCTGCGTGCCTTCGCCGCGCGCGGTCTGACCCCGCAGCCGGGGGCGATCGAGTTCGTGTCCATGACCGAGTCGACGGGCTACGAAACGGCGATGCGCCGGCTCGATGCGCTGGAGCCGCCGACGGCCTTCATCTGCGGCTCGGTGTTTCAGGCGCGCGGGGTCTATCGCGCGATCGCCGAGCACGGGCTTCGCGTTGGAGCCGACATCTCCGTCGTGTGTCACGATGACGGCGTCCGCGGCATCAGCGCGGCCGACTTCGTGCCGCCGCTGACCGCGACCGCGACCTCCATCGGCGCGGCGGGCGAGGAGCTCGCCCTGATGCTGATCGATCAGATCGAAGCCGGGACCCCCGTCACCATGCGCAGGATCCTGCCTTTCGATCTCATCCTTCGCGAGTCGGTCGGCCTGGCCGTTCCATCGGGTGGTCTGCCCAAGGCCATGCGCGCTGGCTGAGCCGGCGGTGGTCGCGCGGACAGACTCCTTACGTAGATCATCGTGCGGGGGCGGACGGCTCGTGACGGCTGCGGAGATGTCGATTTCCAGGTCCGGCGCCTTATCCGATAATGTCGTACTCGCACGACCGTCCCGTCGCGCGGTTTAGGGAACGAGTATGAACGCTGTCGCAGAAGCCGGGTCCATTGTCCGCGACGTCTTCGGCCGTTTGCCCGATGGGCGTGCGGTCGAGCGCTTGTTCCTGCGCGGGGCCGATGGTTTCGAGGTCGCGATCATGACCTATGGCGCCGCGATCCAGGCGCTTCATGTGCCCGATCGCGCGGGCAAGATCGCCGATATCGTGCTTGGTCATGACCGGCTCGCGCCCTATCTGGCGAGGCGCGATTTCTTCGGCGCGAGCATCGGGCGCTACGCCAACCGCATCGCGGGGGCTGCCTTCACGCTCGACGATGTCCGCTGCCGGCTATCCGCCAATGACGGCGGCAACGCCCTGCATGGCGGCGTCGGTGGCTTCGACCAGGCGCTCTGGGCCGTCGAGGCTGTCGGGGGAGGGCCGGAGCCTTTTGTCACGCTCCGGCATGTCAGCCCCGATGGCGCGGACGGCTTTCCCGGCACGCTGACCACGCGGCTGACCTATCGGATCACCGCCGCGCAGGAGCTGACGCTCGCCTTCGAGGCCACGACCGACCGGCCGACGGTCGTCAACCTGACCCATCACAGCTTCTTCAATCTCGGCGGAGTCGCGGAGCACCGCGACGTGCTGGACCATGAGCTGACGCTCCTTGCCGAGCACGTCTTGCCGATCGATGCCGGGCTGATCCCGCATGGCGAAGCCATGGCGGTCGGCGGCACGCCTTTCGATTTCCGGTCGCCGCAACCGATCGGCGGTCGCATCCGCGAGGCTCATGAGCAATTGCGGCTGGCGCGCGGCTATGATCATTGCTTCGTGCTGGGCGACGCGCCAGCCCCGTCACCCCGCTTGGCGGCGCGCGTGGTCGAGCCTGCATCGGGCCGGGTTCTGGAACTTCTGACCGACCAGCCGGGGCTCCAGTTCTATTCCGGCAATTTTCTCGACGGCACGGTCAAGGGCAAGTCCGGCCGGCTCTATCGCCAGTCGGACGCCTTTTGCCTGGAGCCGCAACTCTGGCCCGACGCCCCGAACCGGCCCGACTTTCCATCGTCACGTCTCGATCCGGGCCAGACCTATCGACACGTCTCGGTCTTCCGCTTCTCGATGATCTAGAGGGCCGCGCCGGGTTCAGTGAGTGCCGAGCGCGGCGTCGATCGCATCCGACATGATCTCCAGGCCGAGATCGATCTCGGCATCCGAGACCGTCAGCGGCGGCGCGATGCGGAACACGCCGCCCATGCCGGGCAGCTTGACGATGTTCATGCTGAGTCCCCGGTGCATGGCCTCTTCCATGACCTTCGCGCCGAGTTCGAAGCCTGGCGCCTTGGTCTGCCGATCGGTGACGATTTCCAGCCCGAGCAGGAGGCCACGCCCGCGGACGTCGCCGACGCATTCGTATTTCTGCTGCAGCGACATCAGTCCGCTCTTGAGCCGCTGGCCGCGCGCGACCGCCTGGGCGACGAGCCTGTCGCGCTCGACCACATCGAGCACGGTGACGCCGACCGCTGCCGGCAGAGGGTCGGAGACATGGGTCGTGTAGAACAGGAAGCCGCGCTCATGCGCCTTCTCCTCGATGGCCGCCGTGGTCATGACGGCGGCGAGCGGCAGGCCGGCGCCGAGCGTCTTGGACAGGGTCAGGATGTCGGGCGTGACGCCATCGCGCTGGAAGGCGAACATGTCGCCGGTCCGGGCGACGCCCGTCTGCGCCTCGTCGAGGATCAGCAGCATGCCGCGCTCCTCGCATTTGCGCTTGAGCGCGGCGAGATAGCCCGGCGGGAGTTCCAGGATGCCGCCGCTCGATAGGATCGGCTCGGCGATGAAGGCGGCGAGATTGCCGGTCGACTGGTTGTCGATCAGCCTGAAGGCATCGTCGAGCTCGGCCTGCCAGTCATTCGAGCCGTCCGGATGCGTGAAGCGCGGGCGGTAGGAATTGGGGGCCGGAATGACGAAGGAGCCTGCGGCTGCCGGTCCATAGCCCTTACGGCCGGCGCTGTAGGTGGCGGAGGCCGCCGCGCCCGTCATGCCGTGCCAGCTCTGCGCGAAGGCGACGATCTCGTGCCCGCCGGTGACGAGCTTGGCCATGCGAATGGCGGCCTCGTTCGATTCCGCTCCGGTGGTGAGGAGCTGTACGCGGTCGAGGCCGGGAGCGAGCGCGGCAAGACGCGAGGCCAGGTCGACGACCGGGCGCGACAGCATTCCGCTGAAAAGATGGGCGACCGAGCGCATCTGCCGGTCCACCGTCGCGACGATGTCGGGATGGGTGTGGCCGAGCACGGCGCTCATCTGGCCGGAGGTGAAGTCGAGGATCGCACGGTCATCGGCATCGTAGACGAAGCTGCCCTCGGCCCGCTCGACGATGATCGATTCGAAGTCGGGCCCATAGCGCGTCAGATGCGTGTTCGCGGCGGCCCAGAAGGCGGGATCGGCGTTCAGCGACATGGCATCACCTCGAAGAATGGCTGTCCGGAATGGTTATCCGCGCGTGCTGCACTGCGCAAATTGATAGTCTTTCAAGCCGATATCGATTATTTTGATGCCCCATGCGGACGCTCGACCTCGCCTTGCTCAGGAACTTCGCTGTCATCGCGCGCACGGGCTCGATCAGCGTCGCCTCCGCGCAGGTCGGGCGGACGCAGTCGGCCTTGAGCATGCAGATGCAGCGCCTGGAAGCGCTGACGGGGCAACCTCTGCTGCATCGCAGCGGATCGGGCGTGCGGCTGACCACCGCCGGCGAAAAGCTGCTGGCGCATGCCGAGTCTCTCCTGGCCAGGCATGACGACATCCTCGCCGATATGCGCGGGACCGGGCTGAAGGGATCGGTCAGCCTCGGCTGTCCCGAGGATTATTCGATCGCCTTCCTGCCCGAGTTGCTGCGCGGCTTTTGCGCGCTGCATCCCGACGTCGAGCTGCGCATGGTCTGTGCACCGACCTCGGAACTGCGCCCGCTGCTGCATCGTCGCCAGATCGAGATGGCGTTGGTATCGCTGCCGGACCCGGCCGGCGCCGAGGTCATCCGCAGGGAAAACTTCGTCTGGGTCGCGGACGCGGCCGAGCCGGGCATCCTCGACCAACCCGTCCTCCCGCTGGCGCTGTCCGCCCCGATGACGCTCGATCACCGGGCCGCTTGCGACGCGATGCGGGCGGCCGATCGGCGATATAGGGTCGCCTTCGCCAGCAACAGCCTGGCGGGGCTCATCGCCATTGCCCGTTCCGGCCAGGCCATCAGCGTGCTGACCCAGACGGCCGTCCCGCCGGATCTCTATGTCGTCACGGCCGGATTGCCGCCGCTTCCGGCGATCGGAATCGCCCTGGAGTTCGCCGAGTTGCGGCCATCATCTGCCGCAAAAGCGCTGGGCGATCATATCCGCAGCGCGCTGCCCGCCCTGAGAAGCGCCGGAGGCTCCGTGTCATTGCCGACCCAGTCTCCGGCAGGTCAGGTCTTGGCTGGAGCGGACGCGCTCGCTGGCCATGCCGAAAGGGCCTGCTCGGCGACGTCCTCCAGCATCTCGCAGGTGAACCCGGCCTTGGCCTGAACCGTCATGGCCGCCTCCGGCAGATCGCCCTCGGCCTTCGCCCGCTCGAAGCGTTCGCGAAGCCGCGCCTGACCGGCGGCGAGAAAATCGATCAGCGCCTGCCGCACAGGTTCTGCTTCCCCTGGTCGCGACGTCGTCACGGAAAGCCTGCTCAACAAGCCGCTTGACTGAGAGTGCGCTCGAACCCCTAGCCTCCGATGCGTCGTGACGAGAGCGGGTGCTCATGAAGATCGGTGAACTGGCCAAGCGTAGCGGACTGAGCGCGCACACCATCCGCTATTACGAGCGGATCGGGCTCTTGCCCTATGCCGACCGGAATGGATCGCGCCACCGTGACTACGACGCATCGATCCTGCGCTGGATCGATTTTCTCGGTCGCCTGAAGACGACCGGAATGCCGATCCGGGAGATGCTGCGCTACGAAACCCTGCGGGAGCGCGGCGTCGGAACGGAAAGCGAGCGTCGTGAGCTCCTGGAAGAGCATCGTGAGCGTGTCCGCGCTCACCTTGCCGATCTGGAGGCCTGCCTTCTCGTCCTCGACACCAAGATCGCCGGATATCCCGGCCTTGAACAGAGGATGCAGGATTATGACACAGCTCTCCCCGAACGCCGGCGAAAGCCGATTGGAGCGCGGCAAGCGCGCGCTCGCTGAGATCGACGGCGAGGCCGGCCACAAGGTCGTCGCGGCACTTGCCGACATCGCGCCCGATTTCTCTCGCTACATTTTCGAATTCCCTTTCGGCGACATTTACAGCCGGCCAGGCCTCGATCTTCGGTCCCGCGAGATCGCGACCATCGCCGCGCTGACAGCGCTCGGCAACGCCGCCCCGCAGCTGAAGGTGCATATCGAGGCCGGACTCAATGTGGGCGTGACCCGCGACGAGATCACTGAAGTGATCATGCAGATGGCGGTCTATGCCGGGTTTCCGGCGGCTCTCAATGGTCTGTTCGCGGCCAAGGAGGTCTTCGGCCAGCGCGCGGCCGCCGCACGGGAGGAGGCGGCATGAGACCGATCGCCATAGGCCGCCTCACCCGGCGTAGCGGCAGATTCGATCGCGCTCCAACCCGGCCGGGTTGCGCTCGCTGGGCGAGCCATAGCCGCCGCCGCCTGAGGTTTCCAAGCGGATGATGTCGCCCTTGAGCAGCGGCAGGTTGTTGATCTTCGAGCCCAGCGCCTGCCGCTCGCCGTTGCGGATCAGCCAGAGCTTGCCGGCGCGCCCCGGCTCGCCGCCTTCCAGTCCGTAGGGCTGGAACTTGAAGCGCTCGAGATTGGCGGTGAAGACCGCGGCGGGGCTGTCCACGCGCCATTCGCGGAAGAGGCCGAGGCCGCCGCGATGGCGCCCGGCGCCGCCGGATCCGTCGATCAGGCCATAGGCCGTGACGGTCAGCGGCACGTCGGCCTCGATCATCTCGATCGGGATCGAGGCGTTGTTGTGCATGCCGTAGGAATAGGCGCTCAAGCCGTCCTGGTCGTCGTAGGCGCCGGTGCCGCCGATCTCGATCTCGACGAGCACGCCGCGCTCGCCCTTTTCGCCGATGGTCTGGAAGGAGCAGACATAGGAGACGCCGTAATAGGCCGCCGGAACGCGGCCCGGCACGGCCTGATGCAGGGCGCCGAACATCGTCGTCGCCAGCCGGTGCGCGACCGCGACGCGGTTGGCGACGGGGGCGGGGTGGGACGGATTGACGATCAGCCCGTCGGGCGCGATCACCGTGACCGGCCGGTAGCAGCCGGCATTGGCGGGGATGTCGCGGTCGGCGATCGCCATCACCGCGTAGTAGATCGCCGAACCCGAGGAGGCGAGGGTGGCGTTGATCGGGCCGGTCGCCTGTTTGCCGCAGCCGGAGAGATCGACGGTCATCTCCTCGCCCCTGACCTCGATGGCGGTGTGGATGCGGATCGGCTCGGGCACGATGCCGTCATCGTCGAGAAAATCCTCGAAGCTGTAGCGCCCGTCGGGAATGCGCGAGATCATGGCGCGCACGGCGCGCTCGGAGCCGTCGAGCAGGCGCTTGCAGACCTCGACGATGGTTGCCGGCCCGAAGCGCGCGGCCAGACGTTGCATCGTGCCGTGCCCGACCGCGAGCGAGGCGAGCTGCGCCTGCAGATCGCCCATCAGCATGTCGGGCCGGCGGACGTTCTGGCGCATCATCGCCAGCACGTCCTCGTTCATCACGCCGCCGCGCACCAGTTTGAGCGGCGGGATGCGCAGGCCTTCCTGGAAGATTTCGGTCGCGGTCGCGGCATAGCTGCCGGCCGCCATGCCGCCCATGTCGAGATGGTGGCAAAGCGTGCCGACGATGGCGATGCGTTGCCCGTCAACATAGACCGGTCGATAGGCCAGGATGTCGGGGATGTGCTGGCCGCCGCAATAGGGGTCGTTGGTGATGACGACGTCACCCTCGGACCATTGGTCGAGGGGCAGGAAGTCGCGCACGATGGTCAGCAGGCCGGCACTCATCGAGTTGAGGTGGCCGGGGATGCGGGCCGATTGCGCGATGTTGTAGCCGTCGCGGTCGAAGACGGCGGTGGAGTAATCCAGCATCTCGCGCACGATGGTCGAGCGGCTGGTGCGCCAGACCGTCACGTCCATTTCGGCTGCCGTGGCGGTGAAGGCGTTGCGCAGGACCTCGATGGTGACGGGGCCGAGATCCGCGGTTGCGGCGAGGGGCGGGGTGGCGGTCATTGCGATGGCGGTCATCATCGTCTCCCGGTCAGTTCTTGCGGGCGATCAGGGTGCCCATCGGGCCGGGCGCACAGGCCCATCCGGCGGTGAGCAGGATCGTGGTGTATTCCTCCTCGACCAAAGCGGGGCCGGTGATCTCGCCGGCGAGCGCGCTGCGGCGGAACACGGCGACATCGCTCCAGGCGCCATCGAGCAGGACGGGCCGCGTCTCCATGGCTTCGGAGGTTCCCGAGGCAGGAGCGGTCGCGGCGCTTGCGGTGCCGCCAGAGAGCACGCCGACGGCGGCGAGCCGCAGCGCCACCATCTCGACGGCCGCATTCTCATCGGCATAGGAGAAGCGCTGGGCGTGGCCTTCGTGGAAATCCGCGATGACGCGGGCCAGCGCCTCCTCCGTCGCCTCGGCATCCGCCCATGGCACGACCAGTTCCGAGGCCTGGCCCTTGTAGCGAAGGTCGGCCGAGACGGCGTAGCGGCGGGCCTCGACGGGGACGCCATCCTCGACCAGTTGCGCTTCGCCCTGTGCTCTCAGCTCGGCCAGCATGGTCGCGATGTGGGGCAGGCTGGCTGCGCTCGCCGGCATGACGCGGCTGCGGGCGAGGTCGTGGACGATGTCGGAATGCAGGATGCCATAGGCCGAGAAGGTCGAGGCATCGGCCGGAAACACGACCTCCGAGATGCCGAGTTCCTCGGCAACGGGAATGGCATGCAGCCCGCCGGCGCCGCCGAAGGAGACCAGGCTGAAATCGCGGGGGTCGAGGCCCTTTTCGAACAGGCTCAGCCGCGCCGCTGCGGCGAGGCTGGTGTTGGTCACGGTCATCATGCCGTCGACAGCTGCCGTCATCGAGAGGCCGAGCGGTTGGCCGACTTTGGTCTCGATGGCGCTGCGGGCGCCGTCGAGTTCGAGTTTCATGGCGCCGCCGAGGAAATAGCGTGGGTCGAGCCGGCCCATGACGAGATTGGCGTCGGTGACGGTCGGCTCCGTGCCGCCACGGTCGTAGCAGACCGGGCCGGGGCGGGAGCCGGCGCTGCGCGGGCCGACGCGCAGGCGGCCCGCTTCGTCGATCGAGGCGATCGAGCCGCCGCCGGAGCCGATCGTGCGGATTTCGATCATCGGCAGGCGCACGGGCAATTCGTCGATCTCGCCTTGGGTCATCTGGGTGACCGTGCCGTCGCGGACGACGCAGACGTCGAAGCTGGTGCCGCCCATGTCGACGCCGAGCAGGTTCGGTCGGTCGAGCGCCTGTGCCATGCGCAGCGTGGCGAGCGCGCCGCCCGAGGGTCCCGACAGCAGGAGGCGCGCCGGCTGGCGCTTGGCAACGTCGGCGCTGCAGACGCCGCCATTCGACTGGACGAGCAGCAGGCGCGCGCCAATCCCAGCTTCGGCGAGACGCGCGGTGAGCCGGTCGAGATAATTGCCGACGACCGGCAGCAGCAGCGCGTTCAGCACGGTCGTCGAGGTCCGTTCGAATTCGCGGATCTCGGGGCTGATGTCGGAGGAGAGCGAGACCGGGATTTCGGGGAAGCGCTGCGCCAGCCAGGCCGCCAGCGCCTTCTCATGCGCGTCGTTGCGATAGGCGTTGAGCAGCGAGACCGCGATGCTGGCGGGCGCGGCTGCCGCGATCTGCCCGGCGAGCCTATCCAGCGCCGCGAGGTCGAGCGGCGTCTCGACCGTGCCGTCGGCGCGCATGCGCTCGACCACGCCCAGGCGCCGGTCGCGCCGGATCAGCGGTTCCGCGCGTTTCTGACGGGCGGCGTAGATGTCGCGACGGTTGTGGCGGCCGATCTCGAGCACGTCCTCGAAGCCGGCCGTCGCGATCAGCACACCGGCGGCGAATTTGCGCTCCAGCACGGCGTTGGTGGCGATCGTCGTGCCGTGCAGCAGGATGCGGATGTCGGGGAGGGAAAAGCCGAAGCGCTCGCCCGCCTGCTGCAGGCCGGTCAGGAGGCCGATCGAGGGGTCCTCCGGGGTGGTTGGCGTCTTCAGGCTGGCGAGCGCGCCGGTGGTTTCGTTCAGGATCTGCAGGTCGGTGAAGGTGCCACCGATGTCGATGCCGATACGGATGAAGGGAACGGAGGTCACGGGTTCTCCAGTCGTCATGATGCGTTTGGAAGAAACAGGGGGTGAAGTCAGGTAGCGGGCGAGGTCAGCGCATCAGCGCGGGCAGCCAGAGTGCGGTGGCGGGCCAGATCATCAGCACGCCGACCGCCAGCAGATAGGCGGCGAGGAAGGGCATCACGCCGGCGAAGACGTCGGTGATCGGTCCGCCTTTCGGTCGCATGCCCTGCAGCACATACATCACGGTGCCGTCGGGCGGGCTGATCTGGGCGATCTCGACCAGCATGGTCACGATGACGCCAAACCAGATCGGGTCGTAGCCGAGGCCGACGACGATCGGGAACACGACCGGCACCGTGGTGATGATCATGGAGAAGCCCTCCATGAAGGTGCCGAGCGCGAAATACATGCCCACGATCGCCAGCATGATCGCCCAGGGCGGGACCGGCAGGTTGGCGATCATGCCGGCGACGGCTTGTGGCACGTTGATGATGGTCAGCACATAGTTGAGCAGATAGGCGCCCATGATGATCAGGCCGAGCAGCGCGGTGTTGCGCGCCGTGGTCAGCGCGGAGGCATGGACCATGGCGAAGGAGAGCCGGCCCTCGATCAGCGCGAAGACCGCGGCGCCGACGACGCCGAGCGCGGCGGCTTCGGTCGGGGTCGCATAGCCCGCATAGATCGAGCCGAGCACGAGCACGATCAGGACGAGCGTCGGGACGAGGTCGCTGAGCGCCTTGAGCTTGACGATCAGCGGCAGCGCCGGCGGCTTCTCCATCGGGTTGCGCAGGCCGTGGATGACGATGATCGCGACGAAGAAGGCGGTGACGATGACGCTGGGGATGATCGCCGCGATATAGAGCGCGCCGACAGAGGTTTCGGTGATCAGCCCGTAGACGATGAAGGTGATGCCGGGCGGGATCAAATTGCCCATCGCGCCACCCGCGGCGAGCGAACCCAGCACCATGCGCGTATTGTACTTCGTGCCCTCGAAATAGGGCAGGGCGACCGAGCCCATCGTCGCGGCGGTCGCGACCGAAGAGCCCGAGATCGCCGAGAACAGGGCGCAGGCGGCGATGTTGGTGTGGAGCAGCCCGCCGGGCAGGCGGTTCAGCCAGACGTTGAGTGCCTTGTAGAGCCGGTCCGAGAGGCCGGCTCGCAGCAGGATCTCTCCCATCAGCAGGAAGAGCGGCACCGCGATCAGAACGAAGTTGCTGGAGGGGCCCCAGAAAGTCTGTCCGGCGAACCCCCAGAACGGCCGGTCGGAGAACATCAGGCCGGTCAGGACGGCGAGGATTCCGAGCACGGCGGCGATGTGGACGCCGGCGCCGAAGAAGACGATGAAGATCGCGACCAGCGCCAGGATTTCCGCGATCGGCAGGGCCTGGCCGCCCGAGGCCGCGAAGAAGACCAGCGCGAGCAGGCCGAGCAGGAAGGTGATCGCGATCATGCCACCGTCTCCTTGCGGGACATGGCGACGGCTTCGAGAGCCTCTTCCGCCTCGTCGTCGATGCTGCGGGCGCCGAGCAGTGCGACGATCTCGTCGTAATGGCCGCAGAACAGTTCCAGCGCGGCCTCGAACATGAGCACGGCGATCATCACGAGGAAGGCCGCCAGCCCGAAGGCCCAGATGCCCTGCGGGATGTCCATCGGGATATGCAGGGCGCTGTTGTCATGGGCGTCGAACATCATCGATTCCTGGAGGAGGTCGAGGCCGGCCCAGGCGAGGAAGGCCGAGAACAGTCCCAGAAGGACCAAAGCGAGCAGGTGCATCAGGGCGCGCGGGCGCAGCGGCATGCGGTTGACGAGGATGTCGACCCGGATATGCGCGCGCTCGGCCAAAGTGTGGGCCAGCGCCCAGGAGATGCCGCAGGCCAGCATGTAGCCGCTGATCTCGACGGTCGCGGCGCTGGAGACCCCGAAGGCCGAGCGGCCGACGATGTCTGCGGTGATGAAGAGGGCGCAGAGGACGTAGTTCCAGCCTGCCAGATAGGCCATGCCGGTGGCCGCGCGATCGACGCCCTTGCGCAAGGCCCGGGCGAAGCGCAGCGGCGCCGGGGCGGTGGCCCCGGCTGCCGCCCCTGTCAAGGCTTGAACTCCACCTTCGAGATCGGCGCGATGACCTCGTTGTAGACGGTTCCGCAGCGGGCGCCGCAGCGCTTGACGAAGCCGGGCAGGACGGTGCTCTCCATGATCTGGCGCACCAGCGCCTTGTCGGCCTCGGTCGCCTTGACCTCGGTCATGGAGCGCGCCGCGAGCGAGTGGATCTTGCAGGCGTCCTTGTTGCCGATGTTGCAGTCGATGCCGTCGCGGGTGGCGGCGTCGCCGAGCTTCCAGAGCGCATCGGTCATCTCGGCGAAGGTCTTCTCCAGCAGGGTCTTGGTGGGGGCGTCGAGCTTGTTCCACCAGGCGACGTTGACCATGTAGCCGGCCACCGCCCAGGACAGCGGCAGATCGGAGATGTGGCTTGCCACCTCCGGCCAGCGTGCGGCGGCGCCGCTGCCGGTGCCGGTGACGGCGCAATCGACGACGCCACGTTCGAGCGCGCTGTAGACTTCCGGGAAGCCGATGCTCACCGGCTGGCCGCCGATGGTCTGGACGAGATCGACCAGCGAATTGCCGAAGGTGCGGATTTTGCGGCCCCTGAGGTCCGACAGGGTGGTGAAGGGCTGGCGGCAGAACAGCACCTGCGCCGGGAAGGGATAGGTGATCACCAGGCGCGTGTTGAAGCGCTCGAGCTCCTTGTTCGCGAGTGGCAGCATCGCATCGGCGATCTTCCGGGCCATGCCGATGTCGGGGCTCAGGCCCGAGAGATCGATGCCATCGAGCAGCGGCACATCGCCCGACAGGGTGGAGAGCGTGCCGGCGCCGATATCGACCTGGCCGGAGCGGACGAGACGGACGATCTCGGCGCCGCCGAGATTGCGCTCGGCATGGGAGGAAAGCTGGACCGTGAACTGGCCGTTCGAGGCCTTGGGCAGCCCCTCGCGCAGGAAGGGAATATCGACGAGGGTGAACTGCGCGCTGGTGGGCAGCGGCTGCGTCACCGCCGAGATCGTCAATTTCGGCAAGGCGGTCTGCGCCGATGCCATGCCGGATGCCGCGAGAGACGCAAGCAGCGCTCCCCCGATCAAAATGCTCTTCTTCATCGCTGTGAGCCTCGGTTGTTATGTTCCCCTGATGGCCCCGCGCTTATGGCTGTCTCGCTCCCCGGCTCGCCTGTGATCGGCGATTCCTATCCTGAAATGACGGCCCTCGCTTTGCCCGGTCTCCTCCCGGAGCGCCGTTCGGGCCGTTCTCAGAGGTTGATTTGAAGGCCATTGGCCCCGGGCTGTCGAATTGTGTTTTTGGATCGGGGTGATCGGAAATTGCGATCAGGCTGCGTCCGTTCCTCCAGCGTCTTGCCGATCTGGCAGGCGTGCCTGGCCACCAGCGCTGCCAGGAAGTTGTTGGGCTTGCGCAGATAGGCGACCTGGAAACCGTTGGGCGGCAGGCTCACGCCCTCGACCTCGACCCGGCGCAGGCGGCCTCGTTCGATCTCCTCGCGCACCAGCGCCAGCGGCAGGATGCAGCTTCCCATGCCGTCGAGCGCCATGCGGATCATGATCGTCAGCGAGGCGCTGCCCCAGAGCCTGACCTGCTCGCGTCCTTCGCCGGCGAGCGCCCGCTTGATCTCCTCCGCCAGCGGGCTCGAATGCGAGAAGCTGATGATCGGCCATTGCGCCAGCCGCGCCAGCGTCAGCGGGCCGTCGCCGATCGGAAGCTCCGGGCTGACGACCCAGCCCAGCGGCAGATGGCAGAGGCGCTGGTTGACCGCGCGCGGATCGGCGAGGGGGCCGACCTGCATGCTGAGATCGATCTGTCCGCGCAGAAGCTGTTCGGAGAGCACATTGGTCGTGTCCACCACCATATCGACGACGAGTTCGGGATAGTTGGCATTGATCACCGCGATCAGCCTGGGCATCAGGCTGTGGACTAGGGTCTCGGCGACGCCGAGCCGCAGCACGCCGCGCACCGCGTCGGCGCGCGAGACGACGGCGCGGGCCTCCGTCATGATCGAGAGCATGCGCTCGGCATATTCGAGCAGCACGGTGCCCTCGCGGGTCAGTGCCGTGCGCCGTTGCGGCGGCCCGAACAGCACGGTGCCGAAATGGCTCTCCAACTGGTCGATGCGGGCCGAGATCGAGGGCTGAGTGGTGTTGAGCTGCGCGGCCGCGGCCCGAAACCCGCCGAGGCGGGCGACCCACACGAAGGTCTCCAGGCATTTGAGATCGTTCATGCGCCGATCCGCCTCGCCGGGACGCGGCCGGACAGCAGGATCGGTCTGTGGAAAGCGGGACGAGAGACGCTGTGCGATGGAACCGGCATGTTGATGTCCAAGCCTCGCTGCTGGATCGCCATGCCTGTTTCTGAAGGAGGCACCGGCGCTGCCGTGACAGGCTAGCATCATCCGTGCCGGGAGGCCGATAAGGCCTTGCAGGTCTCCTGCGCGCGACTTTGGCGAGTTCGCCGTCGGTCGCGGCTCCCGATCGGCGGCAGCGCGACAGGGTTTCTCGCCTGCTCCAGCGAGAGACGGTGCCTACGAAGAACCGAGGGTCGCGGCCCGGGCCGCGGCTGCGATTGCCCCGCGGCTGGAACCATGCGCTAATTCCCTGGCGATTGACCGGAGCGGCGCGAGCAACAGCGCGAAATTTTGGGGGTGGACCGTGGCCAGCAAACGCACTCAGCGACATCGACGGGTCGCTTTCGGACCGCTCGCTGCGATGGGCGCTGGCCTCGCGCTCGCGGGCTGCCTGTCCAGCGGCGATGGTGAGCGCGCCGCGCAGACACAGGTCGCCGCCGCGATCACCGCACCGAGCAATATCGGCCCCGACAAGCTGATCGGCCGCTGGGGCATCGCCTCCTTCCATACCGAGAAGGACCGCAAGCGCACCGAGGCGCAGGCCAGCGCCGGCTGCAGCCAGCCCTATGTCATCACAAAAGGCCCCGAAGACGGTGTCATGATGCATGTCGCCGACGACCCCAAGCTCTATGAACTCAGGCTCAAGGCCGGGCCGGGCGGGCGCACCTATCTCGGCTTCGAGGCGCCGCCCGGCGATCTGCAGGACCGCGAGATTCTGTCGGCGACGGGCTCGATGCTGGTGATGCGCTTCGTCGACCCCGACGCGCATCGCCGCTACGGCACCTTCATTTATGTGCGCTGCCGCTGAGCGGGGGAGGACAGACATGACATCCAGGATGACGACGCCCGCACGGGCGGGATGGTTCGCAGGGGCACTTGTCGCCGCCCTGTCGATCACGCAGACGGTCTTGGCCCAGCCGCGGCCGCCGGCTGCCGTGCAGGAAACCATGGATATCGGCGACGAGCCAGGCCGGGTCTCGACCGAGGAGGTCAGCATCACGGAGGGCCCCTTCGCCCGTCAGATGGTGCTGTTTCGCTCCAATGAACCGCCCGGCACCGTCATCATTCAGTCGGCCGAGCGCTTCCTCTACGTCGTGCAGGGCAATGGCCGCGCGCTGCGCTATGGCATCGGCGTTGGGCGCGAGGGCTTCCAGTGGTCCGGCCAGGTCCAGGTCAGCCGCAAGGCGGAATGGCCCGACTGGCGGCCGCCGCCGGAGATGCTGCAGCGACAGCCTTATCTGCCGCGGTTCATGGCGGGTGGGCCGGGCAATCCGATGGGAGCGCGGGCGCTCTATCTCGGCTCGACGGTGTTCCGCGTCCACGGCACCAACCAGCCTGAGACGATCGGCGAGGCGATCTCGTCGGGCTGCTTCCGGCTCGCCAATGGCGACATCGCCGATCTCTACGAGCGGGTGCCGCTCGGAACCAAGGTGATCATCCGCCACAAGGCGACGCTGTAAGGCGACATCCGGCACAGGTACGACATCGAACGGGGGAATAGCCATGTCGAAGGCTTCATGGGTTGGCCGGCGGATGCGCGGCGTCGCCGCCGCCGGGGCGCTGGTCGTCGTTTTCGCAGCGCCGGCTGGTGCGGGGATGCTCGAGACGGTCAAGCAGCGCGGCACGCTTGCCTGTGGCGTCAGCGAGGGGCTGGGCGGCTTCTCGGACAAGGATGCCCAGGGCAACTGGAGCGGGTTTGACGTCGATTTCTGCCGCGCCCTGGCCGCGGCGGTGCTGGGCGATCCGCAGAAGGTGAGCTTCACGCCGCTCTCCGCCAGTCAGCGTTTCGAGGCGTTGAAGTCGGGCAAGGTCGATCTGCTCTCGCGCAACTCGACCTGGACGCTCGGGCGCGAGGCGGAACTCGGCCTCGCCTTCGCAGGCATCACCTATCATGACGGGCAGGGTTTCCTGGCGAAGCGCTCGCTTCGCGTCGATGGGGCGCTTTCGCTCGACAAGGCGAAGATCTGCGTCGAGTCCGGCACGACGTCGCAGCTCAATCTCGCCGATTTCTTCCGCGCCAATTCGATGAGCTATGATGAGAAGGCGTTCCCGACTGCGGCGGACGCCTTCGCCGCCTTCCAGTCCGGCCAGTGCGACGTTTTGAGCCGGGATCAGTCTGCGCTCTATGCGGAGCGGTTGCGGCTTGCAAAGCCGACGGAGGCCATCGTGCTGCCCGACGTGATCTCGAAGGAGCCGCTCAGCCCGGTCGTGCGCAATGACGATTTCCCCTGGTTCAACGTCGTGAAATGGGTTCATTACGCGCTCGTCAACGCCGAGGAACTCGGCATCTCCAAGGCGAATGTCGACGACGCGCTGAAATCGCAGAAGCCGGATGTGCGGCGCTTCACCGGCGCTGAGGGCGGCTTCGGCAAGGCGCTCGGGCTCGATCCGGACTGGGCCGTGCGCGCGGTCAAAGCGACCGGCAGCTATGCCGAAATCTACGAGCGCAATCTCGGCGTCAGCTCAAAGCTTGGCATCCCGCGCGGCCTGAACCAGCTCTGGAACATGGGTGGCGTGCTCTACGCTCCGCCGATGCGTTGAGGCAGTCCGCCTGCGCATCCGAAAAGATAGTCCAATCCAGCGGGCCGGGTTTGGCTTAGCGGCATAGCGTTCCGAAACGAAACGATCGAACGCCACGCCATGACTGCGATACCCATGACTGTCTCGCCGCCGACAGCTCCAGCGCTTGTGATGCTGGATCGCGCCTCCGGCGCGTCGCTGCCGCCATCGATCGCTGGCGCGACGCTGGGCTCTGCCGATCCGTTCGCTGCGGGCCGTGAGGTGGCCTGGGCGATCCCGGCTGCCGCAGCAGGCCGCGTCGATTTCGCTGGCGCGGTCGATGTTGAGTCGTTTCCTCATACCGAAACGATGATCGTGCTGGCCGGCGCACTGACACTGTCCGTCGACGGGGCGTCCGCGCATACCGTTGCGCCGCGCGGCGGCGTGGTCGTGGCGCGTGGCACGCGGCTGCGGATCGAGGCGGCGGCCGGCACGCGCTGGGCTTTCTATGCCGGGACCGCCGGGACGGTCGCGACGCCGGGGGTGACTCTCTTGAGTGGCGATGCTCCGCTGACACCGTCGGCCGCGCCGCCCGCCGAAGTGCTGATCGGGCCTGCTCCCGCCTGCCGGAGCTTCAACGCGTTCACTGAGGAAGGCTCGAACCTGCGCGCCGGGCTGTGGGATTCGACCCCCTATGCCCGGGTCTCGCGTCCGCACAAGCTGAGCGAGCTGATGCATATCCTGCAAGGGTCGGTCGATCTGACGGTTGAGGACGGGACCGTCTTCACGGTCGGGCAAGGCGACACGGTCTTCGTGCCGCAGGGCGCGCCTTGTGCCTGGGACAGCCGGGTTGACGTCGCCAAGTTCTATGTCGTGCAGGAGGAGGTCGGCTGATGTCCGACAACCTGCTTCGGGAGCCCGCGGTGCTCCGTGACATCGCCCTTGGCGACGCCCCGGCCTGCATGACGTTGTCGCAAGCCGTCGGCTGGCCGCACCGGGTCGAAGATTGGGAGATGGCGATCGGGTTGGGTGGCGGCGTCGTCATCAGCCTCGGCTCGGAGATTGTCGCGACGGCGTCCTGGTGGCCCTATGGCGACACGCATGCCACGCTCGGCCTGATCGTCGTTTCTCCCGAGCATCAGGGCGCCGGGCTCGGGCGGCGCCTGATGGAGGCGCTGTTCGCGCAGACGCAAGGACGTTCGCTCCTGCTGAACGCGACGGTTGCCGGCACGCCCCTCTATGAGCGTTCCGGCTTCGTGGCGTGGGGCGGCGGCATCCGCCAGCACCATGGCAAGGTTCTCGCGGTCGCGGAACCATCGCTCGACGAGGGGGCAGTGCTTCGCTCTGCGTGGGCCTCCGATCTGCCGACGCTGGAGCGGCTCGACCACGCCGCGACGGGCCTGCCGCGCGGGGCCTTGCTGCGCGCCGTGATGGAGCGCGGCGATGGCGTCGTGCTCGAGCGCGGCGGCAAACCGGCCGGCTTCAGCATGCTGCGCCGCTTCGGCCGCGGCTTCGTCGTCGGCCCGGTTGTTGCTAAGGGCGACGCGGATGCCAGGGTGCTGATGGCGCATTGGCTGCACGGGCGGCAGAGCGAGTTCCTGCGCATCGATCTGCCCGCAGACTCTGCGCTTTCGGACTGGCTCGTGTCGTGCGGCTTGAAAGCTGTGGACGGCGTGACGAGCATGGTGCGGGGCACGTTGCCGCTCGCGCAGGGCCCGGTGCAGTTGCATGCGCCGGCCAGCCAGGCTCTCGGCTGATCGAAGAGGTTACCATGGCACTGCTCTACAAGTCCGATCCGGCGCGCGGTGCCGAATGGGCGAAGATCCTGGCGCAAAAGGCCCCCGACCTGTCGTTCAGGATCTGGCCGGAGATCGGCGACCCGGCCGATATCCGCTATTTCGCCGCCTGGATGCCGCCCGACGACCTGATGACGCAGTTCCCCAATCTGGAGCTGCTGATCTCGGTCGGCGCAGGCGTCGATCATCTGGACCTGTCGAAGCTGCCGCCGGATTTGCCGGTCGTGCGCATGGTCGAGCCTGGCATCGTCGACGGCATGGTCGAATACGTCTCCATGGCCGTGCTGGGCCTGCATCGCGACCTGATCAACTATGTCGCCCAGCAGCGGGGCGAGGTCTGGAAGCAGATCCGGGTGCGCCCGGCGGCGACGCGCCGCGTCGGCGTGCTGGGTTTAGGCATGCTCGGCGAGGCCTGCTGCACGATGCTGAACAATTTCGGTTTCCAGATCGCCGGCTGGAGCCGCTCGCGCCGCGAGATCGAGGGTGTGACCTGCTTCGCGGGCGCCAAGGAATTGCCGGACTTCCTGGGGCGAACCGATATTCTGGTCTGCCTGCTGCCGCTGACCGACGAGACCCGCGGCATGCTCGGCACCGAACTCTTCGCTCAGCTGCCGAAGGGGGCCAAGCTGGTGAATACCGGCCGTGGCGGGCATCTCGACCAGGATGCGCTGCTGGCGGCTCTCGAGAGCGGCCAGATTTCGGCGGCATGGCTCGACGTCACCACGCCGGAGCCGCTGACCAAGGGCCATCCGCTCTGGTGTCATCCACGCGTGCTGGTCACGCCGCATATCGCCAGCATGACCCAGCCAGAGACCGCTGTGGACGTGGTGCTGGAAAACCTGCGCCGCCATCACGCCGGCGAGCCGTTGATCGGTCTGGTCGACCGCAAGCGGGGCTATTGAGGCCCAGCCATTGCGGCCCCAGGCGCGCCACCCCGCCGAAGCATGATCTGCTGCTGGGGCCGGCCAATAGGGCAGGGGATGTCATGGCGGGCCGTCAAGGCCGTGCCGATGGTCGGGCCGGCCGTTCTAACCTTTGCCGAGGCGAAGACGCCGTCTGCGGAGGTCGAAGCGGTCCATGTACGAACAAACCTTGCACGAGCGAGCCCTGCACAAAGCAGCCCCGTACGAACCTATGGCCGCGAGCGGAACGGCGCTGCCGCAGCGTGCCGGGCAGGGCATCGCGCGCGCGCTCGGCCATATCGAGCGGAACTTCACCGACGCGATCTATCTCGAGGAGCTTGCGGCACTGGCTGGCTTGAGCGTCTGCCGGTTCGTCACCGTGTTCCGGCGACAGGTCGGGTTGACGCCGCATCGCTTCATCTGCCACCGGCGCATCTGCCATGCCAAGTTGCTGCTGCGCGAGGGCGTCCCGATGGCGTTGGCGGCTTCGGAAGCGGGCTTCTTCGACCAGAGCCATTTCTCGCGCCATTTCAAAAACATCTGCGGGATCACGCCCGGCCGCTATCTGCGCGAGCTGGGTCAAGCGGCCCCCCGGCGCGCCTTACCCGAATCTCCTATCCAGAACGCTGCCTGACCGGCGCGGCTTACGAAATCGACAACCTCCAGGATCGTCCACCATGACCGTCAATTCGCTCGAAGCCCTCGACCGCCGCCACTGGGTCCACCCTGTCGCCAACTGGGCTGGCCACGAGACGCGCGGCGTCACCATTATGAAGTCGGCCAAGGGCGCCTTCATCACCGATGCGGACGGCCACGAGCTGATCGACGGTTTCGCCGGGCTCTGGTGCGTCAATGTCGGCTATGGCCATGAGAGCATCGTCGAGGCCGCGGCGGCGCAGATGCGCGAACTGCCCTATGCGACCGGCTATTTCAGCTTCGGCAGCGAGCCGACGATCCTGCTTGCCGCCAAGCTCGCCGAGATCACGCCCGGCGATCTCAACCACATCTATTTCTCGCTCGGCGGCTCGGACGCCATCGACGGCGCGCTGCGCCTGATCCAGTTTTACTACAACGTCACCGGCAGGCCGACGAAGAAGGCGATCATCTCGCTGGAACGCGGCTATCATGGCTCCAGCTCGACGGGCGCCGGCGTGACCGCGCTACCGGCCTTCCATGCCAATTTCGATTTCCCGGCGCATGTCCAGCATTACGTTGCGGCGCCCTATTCCTATCGCAACCCGACCGGCTCTGACGACGCGGCGGTGATTGCGGCCAGCGTCGCCTCGCTGCGCGCCAAGGTCGAGGAACTTGGCGCCGACAATGTCGCCGCCTTCTTCTGCGAGCCGGTCGTGGGCTCCGGCGGCGTCATCGTGCCGCCGAAGGGCTGGCTCAAAGCGATGCGCGATACGGCCACCGAGCTCGACATCCTGTTCCTCGCCGACGAGGTCATCACCGGTTTTGGCCGTACCGGCCCGATGTTCGCCTGCGACGCCGAGGGCGTGGTGCCCGACCTGATGACGATGGCCAAGGGCCTGACCTCGGGCTACGCGCCGATGGGCGCGCTCGCGATCGGCGAAAAGGTCTATCGCGGCATCAAGGACAATGCGCCCGAGGGCGGGCCGGTCGGCCATGGCCAGACCTATTCCGGCCATCCGGTTTCGGCTGCCGTCGCGCTCGAAGTGCTCCGGCTCTATGACGAGGGCGGCATCCTCGCCAACGGCCAGCGCGTCGGCGCCTATTTCGAGACAAGGCTTGCGACGCTCGCCGATCATCCGCTCGTGGGTGAGGTCAGGGCGCGCGGCCTGCTCGCGGGTATCGAGCTTGTTGCCGACAAGGGCAGCCGCGAGAAGTTCCCGCGCAGCGTCAAGCTCGCCGACCATCTGTTCGCGCGCGGCTATGCGAACGGCGTGATCTTCCGCGCCTTTGCCGACGACATCATCGGGCTGGCGCCGCCGCTCTGCTGCAGCGAGAGCGAGATCGACCTGATCGTCTCGCGTCTGCGCCAGACGCTCGACGACATGCTGGACCTTCCGGAGGTCCAGGCCGCGCTGGCGACCGCCAGAGCGGCGTGAAGGCGGCGTGATCCTTGCTTTGCCGAAGGCGGCTAACCGTCTAGGTTGTCGCGAGCGCTGCGGCCCATCCCCGGGCCTGGGGCGGCGGGCGTTGGGGTGAGGCTTTCGTCGTGACACCGGGCTTGCGGCTCGACCGCATCGATATGAAAATCCTGATTGAACTGCAGGGCAACAGCAGGATGACCAACGTCACCCTGGCCGATGCGGTCGGGTTGTCGCCGAGCCCGTGCCTTCTCCGGGTCAAGCGGCTCGAACAGGCCGGCTTCATCTCCGGCTATTGCGCGACGATCAACCTGCAGAAGCTCGGCGAGACGATCACGGTCTTCACCGAGGTCACGCTGGCCGACCACACCAAGGAGTATTTCATCCGCTTCGAGACGGCGCTGCGCCGGGTCGATGAGGTGGTGGAATGCCATATGGTCAGCGGCGGCTATGACTACCTGATCAAGTTCGTGACGCGCGGGCTGACGCATTACCAGTCGCTGATCGAGACCCTGCTCGACCGCAATATCGGCATCTCCAAGTATTTCAGCTATGTCGTGATCAAGTCGCCGATCCAGAAGCCGGGTTATCCGCTGCCGGTGCTGTTCGACGTCTGAGAGTGTTTGCAAATCCGCTGGAGCGGCGTTCTGACGCCGCCTTCTGCGCTTCCGGTGCTCACGGACGAAAGTCCGCTGCGCCCCGGTTCTGGATTGCGACGCCAGCCCACTCGCCCCTGCAGATTTTCAAACGCCCTCAAGAGCGCGCTGGTTAACCCAGAGCTTGTGTCGCAAGGCCGAAGGTCCGCGCCGCGCCGCTCGGAGCATGATGGTGGCCGCGGATCATGGGCGTGACCGAATCGAAGATCGTCATGCCGCAGGATTCGAGGAATCCCCCGAAGCGGCCCTGTTCCTGCGCCGTGTCGACCCGAAGAAAGCTGCCCTGATGGGCCTCGACATGGGGCGTGACCAGCGCGACGGCCATATCGTCGTCCTCCGCCACGATCGGGCCGACGACATGGCCGCGTCCGAAGGCGCGGCAGAGCGCGAAACCCACGATCTCATCGTCACGCTCGACAACCGTCCCGACCGAGGCCGCCATCAGCGCCGCGATGACGCGGCTGCGGTCGGCGCCATAGGCGCTGGCGTCGAGGCGCGCGAGTGCATCGAGATCTGCCGCGACAGCGGATCTGAGGCCGGGCATGGCCGGAGCGGGGGCTGGTAGCACCACGGTGCGTCCCTGATGCTGGAAGATCCGGCCGATCGGCTCGAAGCCGAGCGAGCGATACAGGCGATAGCCGGCCTTCGTCGCGCTGAGGCGTAGGTCGCGATCGCCGGATTGCTCGAAGATGATTTCCATCAACTGCCGGCCGGCCCCCTGCGCTTGCAGGCGCGGCGAGGTGATGACCATGCCCACTGACGCGAAGCTCTCGCCGAAGGGCCACCACATCGCCGAGCCAAGCGCCCGGCCGATCGTGTCGCAGGCGACGAAGCCCCGGCCGACGCTCATGACGAGCCGCCAGTCCTCCGGCCGATGCGGCCAGCCGACGCCGATCGACAGCTGATGCATCTGGCCGAGATCGGCTTCGCTCATCGGCCGGATGTCGATCTCGTAGCCGAGTCGGCGCTTTGCCGTGTTGTAAGCCAAGGCGTCTGGCCTCATGGGGAAGGATGCCCGACTATAGGCGCGCCGGGACCGTTCGAGAATAGCATAATTCATACAATACATGGGCTTAGGATGGTGCAAGCTGCGAGGTCTGGCCCCTGCGGCGCTTCGGTCCCCGTGGCCGGCGGAGGGGTGCAACGCGCCCGTTTCCCGACCTGCGACGCCGAGGCTGCCCTGCGATGAAGCTCGAACCCTATTGGCTGGACTCCGCGCCGCGGTTTTCGTCCGCCTCGTCAGTGCCGATCGAAGGCAAGGTCGATGTCGCAATCGTCGGCGGCGGCTTCACTGGCCTGTCGGCGGCACGGACGCTGGCTAAGGCCGGCGCGAGCGTTGCCGTGCTGGAATCCGGGCGCGTCGTCGGCGAAGCCTCGGGCCGCAATGGCGGGCATTGCAACAACGGCCTCGCGCATGATCTGGGAAGCCTCGCCGCCAGCATCGGCATCGAGCGTGCCAGCGCGCTCTACCGCGCGTTCGACGCCGGCGTGGACACAGTCGAGGCGCTGGTCGCCAGCGAAGGCATCGACTGCGACTTCATCCGCACCGGCAAGATCAAGCTCGCCGCCAAGCCGGCCCATTTTGCCAAGCTGCAGAAGAGCGCCGAATTGCTGCAGGCGACGGTCGAGCCTGATCTGGCCGTGGTGAAGCCGGACGAGATCCGCAACGAGATCGGCTCGAACGGCTTCCATGGTGGGCTCGTCTTTCCACGCGGCGCCCATATGCATATGGGGCGCTTCGGGGTCGGGCTGGCCGAGGCGGCGGCTCGGGCCGGAGCCGCGATCCATGAGAACGCAGCCGTGACCGGCCTGGAGCGGCTGGCCGGCCAGGCGCATCGCGTCGTGACAATGCGCGGCACGCTGGAGGCCGGGCAGGTGCTGCTGGCGACGGGCGCTTCGCGGCAGGGGCCGTTTTCCTGGCTGCGCCGGCGCATCGTCCCGGTCGGCAGCTTCATCATCGCGACCGAGCCGCTGTCAGCGGAACTCGCGGCCTCGATCATGCCGACGCGCCGCACGGCGACGACGACAATGAATATCGGCAACTATTTCCGGCTGACGCCCGACAACCGGCTGATCTTCGGCGGCCGGGCGCGCTTTGCCCTGTCGAGCCCGACTTCGGACGCCAAGAGCGGCGCGATCCTGAAGGCGCGCATGCTCGAACTCTTCCCGCAATTGTCTGGCACAGGGATCGATTATTGCTGGGGCGGACTGGTCGACATGACCGCCGACCGCCTGCCGCGCGCCGGCGAGCGCGACGGCGTCTTCTACGCGCTGGGCTATAGCGGCCATGGCACGCAGATGTCGGTCCATATGGGGCAGATCATGGCCCGGGTGATGGGCGGCGACGCGGCCGCGAACCCGCTGGCCGGGCTCGACTGGCCGGTGGTGCCCGGCCATTTCGGCCCGCCTTGGTTTTTGCCGTTCGTCGGAATGTATTACCGCTATCAGGACTGGCGGCATTAGGCGTCGGGGACACCCATCCCCCAGCCCTCATCCTTCGAGACGCCGCTTCGCGGCTCCTCAGGATGAGGGCTGAGGGTGGAATCGATCAGAGAATACCTCGTCAGGCCGCGCGCTTCTGCCCACTCGTCGCCAGCAGCACAAGGATGAACGACGCCGCCGTCAGCAGGGTCGAGATCGAGGCGATGGTCGGGTCGATCTCATCGCGCAGCGCGGTGAACATGCGCTTGGTCAGGGTCTGGTACTGTCCCCCTGAGACGAACAGCGCGATGATGGTCTCGTCGATCGCCGAGATGAAGGCGAAGATGCCCCCCGCAAAGACGCTGGCCTTGATCTGCGGCAGCGTCACAGTCAGGAAGGCGCGGAAGCGGTTCATGCCGAGGCTGCGCGCCACCATCTCCTGCGTCTTGTCGAAGCTCTGCAGTCCGGCGACGACCGAGGTGATCACATAAGGCAGGCCGAGCATGACATTGGCCAGCACCAGCCCGGTCAGGGTCTGGATCAGGCCGAGCTTGGCGTAGATGAAGAAGATCCCGATCGCGATGATGATGATCGGCACGATCAGCGGCAGCATCAGCATCATGTGCAGGGAGCGCATCAGCTTCGTCTGCGAGTTGCTGATGGCGTAGGCGGCAGCCGTGCCGAGCGGTGTCGCAACGATGACCGTCAGGAGGCCGATCAGCGCGCTCATCCGCGTCGCCTGCATCCAGTTGGGATTGCCGAAATACTCGGCGTACCAGCGCAGCGACAAAGCGGGCGGCGGGAAGGTCAGGAAGCGCGTCGCCGAGAACGACATCGGTACGATGATCAGCAGTGGCAGGATCAGATAGATCAGCACCAGGCCGACGAAGGCGCCGAAGAGCAGGCGAGGGAGAAGCGGTTGTTTCATCACTTCTGCCCCAGCATCTTGTCGAGCGGAATGATGCGGCCGACGAGCGCGAAGACCGCTATCACCGCGACCAAGAGCACGACGCCGACGGCGCTAGCCGCGCCCCACTGGTTGTAGAGCTCGACATTCCGGCTCACGACCATCGAGATCATGATGGTGCGGCCGCCGCCGAGCAGTTCCGGCGTGATGTAGAAGCCCAGCGTCAGCACGAAGACCAGCGTCAGCCCGGCGACGACGCCCGGCAGCGACAGCGGCAGGAAGACGCGCAGGAATGTGTGCAGCGGACCGCCGCCGAGGCTGGCGCCGGCCAGCATCAGTTCGCGCGGGATCTTCTGCATGGTCGAATAGAGCGGCAGCACCATGAAGGGCAGCAGGATGTGCACGGTCGCGATGACCGTGCCGAGCTCGTTATGGACCAGTGCCAGGGGCTCGCTGATCAGCCCGAAGCGTTCGAGCATCTGGTTGGTCACGCCGGTGCGCTGAAGCAGGACGAGCCAGGCATAGGCGCGCACCAGCACGCTGGTCCAGAACGGCAGGATGACGAAGCTCAGGATCAGCACGTCCCAGGGCCGCTTCACATGGGCGGCGGCATAGGCGACGGGGTAGCCCAGGATCAGCGTCAGCACCGTGACCATCAGCGCGATGCGGAAGGTCAGCGTGAAGCTGCGCCAGTAGATGTCCTCGCTGAAGATGCGGCGGTAGTGCTCCAGCGTGAAGCCGTTGTCGTAGACCGACTGCGTCATCAGCCAGCCGACCGGGATCACCACCAGGGCGACGATGACGATCACCGCAGGCGAGGCGAGCAGGAGCATCAGCCCCTGCTCGCGGCGCCGGTATCGGAGGGACGGGTCGATGACGCTCATGGTGTCTTTCCTACCCACCGAATTTCTCTCGCTCCGGTCATCCCGGGCGACCGCAGGGAGACCCGGGATCCATTCCTGAACATCACTGTCCTGCGCTCAGGCATGGATCCCGGATCTCGCTGCGCTACGTCCGGGATGACGGCGCGGGGATGGATGAGCGGCTCACTTCTGCGCGAAGGAGAGCCAGCGCTTCTCGGCGGCTTCGCCGGCGGCCGAGGTCCACCAGGCATAGGACATCAGGGCCTGGACCTTGGCGTTTGCCGGCGCGCTCGGCAGTTCGCCGACGCGGGCTGCGGGAATGACGCCGGTGTCGTAGGCCTTGGGGTTGGCCGGGCCGTAGTCGATATGCAGCGGCAGATTGGCCTGATGCACGGGATCGACCGCCTCGTTGAGGAACTTGATCGCGGTCGGCAGGTTCGGGGCGCCCTTGAGCACGCACAGCGAGGTGCTCTGCAGGATGCCCTGGTTGTAGGTGTAGGCGACCTTGGCGCCTTCCTTCGTCAGCGCTGAGATGCGGCCGTTCCAGGCCATCACCATGTCGACCTCGCCGTCGTTGAGAAGCTGGGCGGACTGGGCGCCCGAGGTCCACCAGACCGTGATGTGCGGCTTGATCTCCTCGAGCTTCTTGAAGGCCCGGTCGACGTCGAGCGGGTAGAGCTTGTCGGCCGGGACGCCGTCAGCCATCAGGGCTGCTTCCAGCGTGGCGAGCGGGTTGTTGCGCAGCGAGCGCCGGCCGGGGAACTTCTTCACGTCCCAGAAATCGGCCCAGGTCTTGGGCGCTGTCGCCGCATCGGGGAATTTCTTCAGGCTGTAGCCCATGACGCTGGAATAGAACTCGTAGGCGACCGAATAGTCGCTACGATATTCCGCCGGCATCGCGGCTGCGTTGGGGATCTTGCTGAAGTCGAGCTTCTCGAGGATGCCCTGCTCGCCGCCGCGCAGGCAGAAATTGGTGGCGACATCGACGACGTCCCAGCTCGGCTTCCCCGTCGCGACCTGCGAACGCATGATCGGCCAGGCGTCCGGCACGCTGTCCTGGTTGATGGTGATGCCGAGCTTCTTGGCTGATGGATCGAGGATCGCGATGGTCTGCGCCTTCTGGTAGGCGCCGCCCTGCGAGACGAACATGATCTGTTCGGCGGCTTGGGCGGAGAGTGGGCTCAGCAGAGCCAGGGACAGGCCGGCAGTGGCGCAGGCGGTCCGGAAGGTCAGGCGTCTTTGCGGCATGGTTCTTATCCCCTGTTGTTGGATCGGATCTTCGAAGCTACCGTCCGATCGCGTCTAGAAACTGGTACCAGCCGGCGACCATGCGGACGGCCGGCTCTCGAAGCGGATAAAGCGGGACGCTGCGCATGCGGCTTATGTCGAGCAGGCCGACATCGGGCCGTTCGCCTCGGGCGAAGGCGGCGAGATGGCGCCCCATCAGGCTCGACATCGCGACGCCGGCGCCATTGTAGCCCATGGCCAGCATGACGCGGTCGTCGACGCGGCCGACATGCGGCACGGAATCGAGCGTCATCGCGACGAGCCCCGACCAGCGATAGGCGAGGCTGATATCGGCGACCTGCGGGAAGATGCCGACCATGGCCTTGTGCAAAGCGCGAAAGGCTGCCGGCGAGTCGGTCTTGCCGAAGGCGCCGCGGCCGCCGAAGACGATGCGGTCATCGACCATGCGGAACCAGCGCATCATTCGCTTGGTCTCGGTGTAGGTGCGTTGCGTCGGCATGACGCTGGCCGCGAGATTGGGCGCGAGCTTTTCCGTGGCGATGATCGCGCTGCGGAAGGGGATCAGGGTGCGTTGGTAGGCTTTCGTTGCCGGGGTCAGGTCGGAATAGCTGTTGGTGGCGATGATCGCCTGCTTGGCCCGGACCACACCGCCCGGCGTCTCGACGAGAACGCCGTCGCCCTCCCGGCGCAGGCGCAAGGCGGGCGTTTCGGCATGGATCGGAATGCCGCGCTTGGCGACGCCCTCAGTCAGTCCGTGTAGGTAGTTCAGCGGGTGAATGCCGCCGGAGCCGGCATTCAGGACGCCGCCGACGAAGCCGGATGAGCCGGTCTCCTCGCGAACCTGCTCCGCACTGAGCACGGACATGGTGGTGTCGCCCAGTTCGCTGCGAAGCCAGTCGGCCTCCTTCACGGCATAGGCCAGCGTCTCGTGGTTATGCGCCGCCTTGACCTGGCCCGAGCGCGTCAGATTGGCGGCGTCGATGCCGTGGGTTGCGACCAGCTCGGAGACGATATCGGTGGCTTCCAGGGCGATATCGTACATGCGCTTGGCCATCGGCTTGCCGTGGGCGGCGGCGATGGCGGGGAATGACACCCTGAACTTGGCGGTGACGACGCCGCCATTGCGGCCGCTCGCACCCCAGCCGGGGCGGTTGGCCTCCAGCACGATGGGGGACAGGCCGCTCTCGGCGAGATGATGCGCCGCCGAGAGTCCGGTATAGCCGGCACCGATGATGACGACATCGGCCTGGGCATCGCCTGCCAAGGCTGGCGGCGCGCGCAATGGCGTCGCCGTCGCGCCCCATAGCGAGGGGGCGGCTTCCAGCGACTGCCAGGCGGGGGCGCTGCTCAAGGGCTCAGGCTCCGGCCTCGACCGCGTCGGCGAGCGCCGCCAGGGTCGGGAAATGATAGTCCGGCTTGGTCAGTTCGGGCACGGCCGGCGTGCCGCCGAAGCCCTTCTGGCCCTGGCGCCGCTCGATCCAGCAGGTGGTGTAGCCGAGCGACTTGGCGACGCCGATGTCGTGGTACTGGCTCTGGGCGACGTGCAGGATCTCCTCCTGCTTGTAGCCGAAGGCGGATTGCCGGCCGCGATTGAAGGCGAAGAACAGTGGGTCGGGCTTGGGATGGATGGCCTCGTCGGCGGTGACGCTGTCGTGGAACGGGTTGCCCAGCGTGTGCGAATAGAAGGCGAAGGTCGAGCGGTCGGCATTGGTCATCGCGACCAGCCGGAAATGCTTGCGCAGCCGCGACAGCGCCTCGACGGAATCCGGGAAGGCCGGGTGCTGCAGGATGGCGTATTGGAAGGAATCGGCCGAAGCCTCGTCGGCGGGCAGGCCGAGTTCGGGAGCGAGGTGGAGATAGACCCGCTTCATCGCCTCGCTGGAGCGATCGTAATTGAGCTCGCGTCCTTTCAGATAGGGTCCGAAGATCTCGTCGTCGGTCAGCTCGGCGGCGGCCGCGCCGCCGATGCGGCGGACCGCGTTCAGGACGCCGCTCTCGAAATCGATCAGCGTGCCGACGACGTCGAATGTGAGAACCTTGAAGTCTTTGAGAGCCATGGTCGATTTCTCTTGTGGCTGAACAGGTCGGGAAGCCGATGGCGGAACGTCAGCCGTCTGCCTTCGGCACGATGATCGTGTCCTGCGGGTGGAGGCTGATCTGGACGGTCTCGCCAATCGGAGGGATGCGGCGGGCTGCTTCGTAATGGCTGGGCTGGCGCAGGCTAAGCGGCGTGCCGTCCTCCAGCGCCAGGAAGACTCGCAGGCTCTCGCCCTGGAAGACGATGTCGGTGACGCGGGCGGAGAAGCGGTTGCGCTCGGGCGAATGGGTGCCGTCCTCGATCAGAAGCTTCTCGGTCTGGATCGCCAGCACGAGGTCGCCTTGGGGCGGAAGCGGGCGGCTGGTCCTGAGGATTGCGCCGCCAAGCGAGACGCTGTCGCCGCCGAGGCGCTCGACCGGCAGTAGCGTCGCCTCGCCGATGAAGCTCGCCACAAAGGCGTTGGCGGGGTGGTCGTGCAGGCGCTCGGGCTTGTCGATCTGGACGAGCTTGCCGTCCTTGAGGATCGCGACCCGGTCGCTCATCGTCAACGCCTCGCGCTGGTCGTGGGTGACGTAGATGATTGTGGCGCCGAGCCGCTTGTGGAGCTGGCGCAGTTCGATCTGCATGGTCTCGCGGAGCTGCTTGTCGAGAGCCGAGAGCGGCTCGTCCATCAGGATCAGCCGTGGCTCGAAGATCATGGCGCGTGCGAGCGCGACGCGCTGGCGCTGGCCACCCGAGAGCTGGCCGATGCCGCGTTCCTCATATCCGGCGAGATCGACCATCGCGAGCGCCGCCTTGACGCGCTCGGCATAGGTCGATTTCGGCAGGCGGCGCGCCCGCAAGGGGAAGGCGACGTTCTCGCCGACGCTCATATGCGGGAAGAGCGCATAGTTCTGGAAGACGATGCCAATGTCGCGCTTGTGCGGCGGCGTGAAGGTGACGTCCCGGCCACCGAACAGGATGGTTCCGGCCGAGGGCTGGATGAAGCCGCCGAGGATGCCGAGAAGGGTCGTCTTGCCTGAGCCGGAGGGGCCGAGCAGCGAGACGAATTCCTGAGGCGCGATGTCGAGCGAGACGTCGTCCAATGCCCGCACCGATCCGTAGATCTTGCTGGCAGACCGGATCTCGACGCGTTCGCCGCCACTCTTCGCCATTGCCTGCTCCCGTTGCGATACAGCGACACCGCGCAAGCGCGTGGGCAAAGACCGATCTCGTGCCCGACCATAAGTCGCTCTTATGGGGCTGGCCTTTTGACCGATCCGCCGACAGTGCGGACCTCTGTGTGCCCATCACCGCAAGCTGCATTCGACAGGGCCATCAAACGGGATTTCACCCAATGGCGGCAATTGCCAAATAATCAGGAGAAACATAACTTGATGTCATGTCTGAGCTGCGACGCATGGTGTCTTCGAGCAATGCGCTCTTCGTCTTCGAAGCGGCGGCGCGCAGCGGCAGTTTCACGCGGGCGGCGGATGAGTTGAACGTCACCCAGCCCGCGGTGAGCCGGATGTTGTCGCGCTTCGAGAGCTATCTCGGCCTGCGCCTGTTCGAGCGCAGCGGCAAGGGTGCGGTGCTGACGCCCGAGGGCGAAATCCTCTACCGGCGCGTCGCCGACGGCTTCCGCAGCATCGAGGCCGGCCTGCGCGAGGTCGAGCAGTTGCGCGGTGGCAAGGAGACGGTGACGATCTCGGTGTCATCCGCTTTCACGACGCATTGGCTGATGCCGCGCATGGATCGCTTCCAACAGCGCTTCCCGAGCGTCGATCTGCGCTTCCAGATGATCGCCGGGTCGCTGCGCGGCGTGGTCGAGAATGTCGATCTCGGCATGCGCTTCGTCGCGACCGACGAGCCTGTTCCGGCCGAGGCGCTGATTGTCCGCGAAGTCATGCTGCCGGTGTGCAGCCCGGGCTATCGCTGCGAGCCGGGCGCCGCCGAACCGGCCGCCAGCGGCAACACTGTGATCCAGCTGACGGATTCTCCTTCCGACTGGGCGAGCCAGTATGCGCCCTTCGACACCGGGCGCGCAGGGCCTATCAAGGCGCTGACCTTCTCGGACTATGCGGTGGTGGTGCAGGCGGCTCTGCTGGGGCAAGGCATTGCCTTCGGCTGGATCACCGTCGTCGCCCATGCCCTGATGTCAGGTGCGCTGGTTCCCGCGGCAGACCGGCTGACCATCGGCGAGCGTCTCTGCGTGCTGCTGACGCCGCGCAACCGGCCGGCGCGGCCGATCGTGCGCGAGATCCGCGACTGGATCATCGCGGAATTGCGGGCGGAGATTGCGGCCATCGACCGGCTGCACCCGGCGCTGGGGCTGAAGGCGGCGGTGGCCTGAGCGGGCCCGTTCAGCCGCCGATGTCGATCAGCACCGTCTTGTGCCGGAGGTTGGCTTCGACCGCCTGCCGGCCGAGATCCTTGCCGATGCCGGAGCTCTTGTAGCCGCCTGTCGGCAGGATAAAGTCGAGCGTGCGGCTGTAGCGGTTGATCCAGACCGTGCCTGCCTTGAGCGCGCGCATCGCCCGCAGGCCACGGCCGAGATCGGCGGTGTAGACGCCCGCCGCCAAGCCGTATTCGGGATGGTCGGCCAAAGCCAGGCCCTCTTCGTCATCGTCGAAGGCCTGGATCGTCAGCACCGGGCCGAAGATTTCCTCGCGCACGGCGGCGGTTTCTGCGGTGACGTTTCCGAGCAGCGTCGGCTGGTAGAAGGCGCCGCCATATCCCTCGATGCGGCCGCCTCCGAGTAGGCATTCGGCGCCCTGCCGGCTGCTTTCGGCGAGGATGCGATCGATGCGGCGGGCCTGCGTTTCCGAGATGATCGGAGCGTAGCCTGTCGCAGCCTTCCAGGTCGGGCCCGGCGTCACAGTCGCGAGCTTGCCCTTCAGCCGCTCGACCAGTTCGGCCATCACGGCGCGCTGCACGATCAGGCGGGAGCCGGCGACGCAGGCCTGGCCCGCATTGCCGATCAGCGAGCCGGCGACGCAGGCGGCGGTCTTGTCCAGATCGGCATCGGCGAAGACGAGCTGCGGGCTTTTTCCGCCGAGCTCCAGCGTCACCGGCTTGATGCCACTTTCGGCCGCCGCCTTCATCACGGCGATGCCGGTGCGCGTCGAGCCGGTGAAGGAGAGCTTGGCGATGGCGGGATGGCGCGAGAGCGCGTCGCCCGTGACCATGCCGTTGCCCTGCACGACGTTGAAGATGCCAGCGGGAATGCCGGCCTCGACGGCGAGCTCCGCCAGTCGCACCGTTGAGAAGGGCGTCAGTTCCGACGGTTTGAGCACGATGGCGTTGCCGGCGGCCAGCGCCGGCCCGACCTTCCATGAGGCCATGCTGAGCGGGAAGTTCCAGGGCGTGATCGCACCGACGACGCCATAGGGCTCGGAGACGATCAGGCCGAGATGGTCGTGGCGGGTCGCGGCCACATCGCCGCCGAGCTTGTCGGCCCATTCCGAGAAGAAGCGGATGCCCTCGGCAACGCTGGCGACGTCGCCGGTCACGGCTTGGGCGATCGGCCGGGTCGAGCCGACAGCCTCGAGCCGGCCGAGCTCGACCGCGCGCTCCTCGATCAGATCGGCCCAGCGGCGCATGGCGCGAGCGCGCTCGCGCGGAGGCCGCGTCGCCCAGCCGCTGCCTGCCACGGCCCGGGTCGCGTCGGCGACGGCGCGGTCGACGGTCTCGGCCGTGGCGACGGGGAGATCGGCATAGTCGACAAGGTCGGAGGGCCGAGCGACGGGGATGCGCTCGCCCTCCGAGACGTTTCGGCCGCCGATGTAATGGCCGGTCGAGAAGGCAATCGAGTCCGGCGCGAAATCGCTCATCGGGTTCAGAGCCCGACCAGACCTGGCAGCTGCGCGATGCTGGTGATCTCGGTGTAGTCGTAGCCGCCAACGCCGGGCTCATGGCCGCGGTTCACGAGGACGCGCCGGCCGATCTTCATGTCATAGGCGGTCATCAGGTCGTAGCGCAGGCTCGACGAGCAGTGCATCACATCGGCTGGCGCGCAACCGAGGCTGTCGAACATGTACTCGAAGGCGCGCTGCAGCGGCTTGTAGGCCTGTGCCTCCTGCGCCGTGTAGGCGGCATGGAAAGGCGCGCCGAGCTTGACCATCGAATGAGGGATCAGGTCGATCATCGAATTCGAGAGGACCACGAGCGGGATCGTGCCGCCAATCCTTGCAAGGCCGCCGGGCACGTCGGGATGCGGGATCCAGCTCGGAATCTCCGCATAGATCGCCGCCGCATCGGCCGGATCGAAGGGAATGTTCCAGACCTTGCAACTCCGCTCGATGGCATTCGCGATCACCTGATCGAAGGGCTTCCAGGCGCCGAGAACCTCATCGAGGCGGTAGCCGCGGAAGCTTTCGACGAAACCGTCGAGCACCGGGGGCGAGAGCCTTCCGCCATAGACGCGGCGCGCGGCCGGGCCCATCTGGAAATCGATCAGCGTGCCGTAGCAATCGAAGGTGATGAATTTCGGCCGCCAGATGGTCATGATCCGCTCGCTTCGCTGCAGGGCGGAGGATACCGCCGGTGAGACAAGGCTAGCCGTGTGGCGCGGTGGCGGGCGCGGATTTGCGGGCGGGGTGCCCAAGATTATGCCGATGGCAACCGCCTTGGCGGCATGGATTGCCGCCTTGGTGGCGCCGTGTCAGAACTCGCCGACTTCGCCCTGCGACCCGTCGAGCAGGCGCGCATGCCGGAAGGGGCGGGGATCGACGATCGGCGTGTCGCCGGTGGCAAGGTCGGCCGCGAGATGGCCCGCGCCGGGGCCGAGTCCGAAACCATGCCCGCTGAGGCCAGCGGCCAGGACAAGGCCCTTCAAGCCCACCGTCGGCGAGATCACCGGCACGGCGTCGGGCGTGGAATCGATGTAAGCACCCCAGCTTTCGCGGATGGCGATGCCGCGCAATGCGGGAACGAGCGCCTGGGCGCGTTCCATCAGTCTCGTGACCGCCTTGCGGCTCGGCGCGGGGTCGAGCACGCGAATGCGCTCGAACGGGGTTTCCTTGTCCAGGCTCCAGCCACCGAGCGCTTCCGGCCCGTTGAAGAAGGAGGAGCCGATGCCGAACTCGACAGCCTTGAGCCGCTTGATGAACATCGGCATGAACTGGCGGGCATAGCGGATACCCTGCGGCGTCAGCTCGAGCGTGCCCCGGCCGCTGATCGCGATGGTGTAGCTGCCGTCGAGGCGGCGCGTCAGGGCGATCTCGGGCGTATAGAAGGCGTCGAGCCAGGCCGGCGCGATCTCGGTGCGCAGGCTGGTCGCCCGGATGCTCGCCTGCGGAAAGACGATGCCGTGATGGCGGCAGAAGCTGGATGCCCAGGCGCCGCCCGACACGATCACCGAACCCGTGCGGATCACGCCCTTTTCCGTGACCACGCCGGTCACCGCGCCATTGGTGATGTCGAGGCCGCGTGCGGCGCAGCCCTGGTGGATGGTCGCGCCATGCTTGCGGGCGCCCAGCGCAAGAACTGGTGCGGCCAACGCCGGCTCGGCCTTGCCGTCGGTGATCGAATGCACGCCGCCGAGCCAGTCGCGGCCGGTGCCCGCCGTCATGGCGGACGCTTCCGCTCCGGTCAGCATGCGGGTCTCGACGCCGAACTGCTTGGCGGTTTCGCGCCAGCGTTCCCATTGTGCGATCTGGGCGACGTCGTTTGTGGCGTAGACCAGCCCACAGCGGCGGAAGCCGGCATCCTCGCCAATCTCGCTCGCGAGGCCGTTCCACAATTCCATCGAGCGGATCGCCAAAGGCAGTTCGCGCGCGTCGCGGTTCTGCTGGCGGCACCAGCCCCAGTTGCGGCTCGACTGCTCGCCGCCGACCACGCCCTTCTCCACAAGGGCGACGGAGAGACCGCGCTTCGCCAGAAAGTAGGCCGCGGCCGCGCCGACGATGCCGCCGCCGATCACGACGACATCGGCTTCGGCCGGCAGGCGGGCATCGCTTTCGACGCGCTTGATCGTCGGGCTCATGAAGGTTCTCCGGCAGGTCCTCGCCGGATGCTTTAGCCGGCTGCCGGGCTGCTGCCTTGGATCATTTTCGCATCATGCGGCCAGCGCCGCCTCGATCCCGGCCGCGACCGCAAACAGCGTCGCGTCGCCGCCTGTCTCGCCCATCAGCATCAGCCCGACCGGGGCGTCGCCCGGCTTGTGGCAGGGCAGGCTGATGGCGCAACGGTCGAGGAAATTGCCCAGGCTGGGGTTGCGCAGAAGCAGGTTGTTCAGACGGAAATAGGCGGCGTCCTCGGCCAGTTCATCGAGCCGCGGCGCGACGATCGGCACCGTCGGCATCAGCAAGGCGTCGTAGGGCGCCGTCAGCGCATCCATCGCGGCACGGATGCGGGCGCGCGCCGCGACGAGCGCGACGTAATCCGGCGCCGACATCTGCGGGCCGGTCTCGATGCGGCTGCGCACGCGCGGATCGTAAAGCGCGCCCTTGGCGGCCATGAGGTCGCGGTGCCAGTCATAGGCTTCCGGCGCGACGAGGCCGCCCCTGGCGGTCGCCTTGCCGATGTCGAGGAGCGGCGCGAAGCGAAGCTCGGCGATCCCTGCGCCGAGTTCCGACAGGCGCGCGAGGGTCCGTTCGAACGTCTCGGAGACGACCGGGTCCATGCCGTCGCGCACGATCTCGTGGGGGATGGCGAGCCGCAGGCCCGCCAGCGGCCGCGCGGCGGGCAGCGCGGGCGTTTCGCCGGCCAGCACCGCATCGACGATGGCGCAGCAGGCGACGCTGGCCCCCAATGGCCCCAGCGAATCGAGGCTACCTGACAGCGGCACGACACCGTCGAGCGGCACGCGGCTGGCCGTCGGCTTGTAGCCGACGATGCCGCAGAGCGCGGCGGGGATACGGCAGGAGCCGCCGGTGTCGCTGCCGAGCGCGACCACCGCCATGCCGTCGGCGACCGCGACGCCCGAGCCGGACGAAGAGCCGCCGGGAATGCGGCCGGAGGCGCGGTCCCATGGGCTGAGCGGCGTGCCGTAATGCGGGTTGGCGCCGATTCCGGAATAGGCGAATTCGGTCATGTTGGTCCGGCCGATGGGGATGAGGCCGGCGGCGAGCATGCGCGCGATCGTTGGCGCATGGGCCGTTGCGGGGGCGGCATCGGCAAGCGCGCGCGAGCCGGCGCAGGTCTGCTCGCCCGCGACGTCGTAGAGATCCTTCACCGCGAAGGGGATGCCGGCATAGGGCGAGGGCTGACGGCCGGCGCGGCGCAGGGCGTCATGGGCATCGGCGGATGCGCGCGCAGCTTCGGCCGAGACGGAGATGAAGGCGCGGGAGCCTTCGCCTGCGGGGTTTGCGATCGCGGCGAGGCATTCCTCGACCAGGGCGCGCGCGGTCACGGCTCCCGTCGCGAGGTCTTCGGCACAGCCTTGCACGGTCCGCAGCATGATCGTCTCTCCGCTTTCGCTCAGATATCCGGCTTATCGCCGGATGCCGACGAAAGCCATGGAGCGCTCGTCACATCAGGCCGGGTTCGCCGAGGTCGGTGCCATCAACGAGGCGGCTGTAGCGGAAGGGGTGAGGATCGACGATGGGGGCGTCGCCGGCGATGATGTCGGCGGCGAGCTTGCCTGCGGCCGGGCCGATGCCGAAACCGTGCCCGCTGAAGCCGGCGGAGACGTGCAGGCCGGGCAGCTTGTCGATCGCCGAGATCACCGGCACCCAATCCGGCGTGAAGTCGATCAACCCGCCATATTTATGCATGATCTTCACATCGGCGAGCTGCGGATAGATCTCGCCGATGCGCTTCATCGCGAAGCGGATCAGCTTCTCCTGCGGCGGCGGGTCATAGGTGCGCATGCGCTCGAAGGGCGAGACGCTGTCGTTCGTCCAGCGCATCAGCGCCTCGGGGCCGGCGAAGAAGGTCTTGTCGGCCGTGATGGACAGGAGCCTGTGGCGCTTCTTGAAGGTGCGCCAGAACGGCTTGGCATACATCATGCCCTGAGGGCTGAGCCGGAGCAGGCCGCGCCCGCTGATGCCGATCGTATAACCGCCATCGAGGCGCCGCCTGAAGGTGACGTCGGGCGTCGAGATGCCGCCTGTGGTGACCTCGGGCGCGGGCGCGGTGAAGAACGAGGTCGACTGCACGCCGGCGAGCGGCATGTCGATGCCGTGATGGCGGCAGAACATCGAGGTCCAGACGCCGCCGGCGACGAGGACCGTGCCGGTCCTGATCGTGCCTTTCTCGGTGACGACGGCGGAGACTCTGCCCGCCGAGGTTTCGAGTCCGCGTGCCGCGCAGTCCTGATGGATGGTGACGCCGAGCCTGCGGGCCGCTTCGGCGAAGGCCGGGACCGCCAGCGCCGGCTCGGCCTTGCCATCGGTTGGCGAATGCACGCCGCCGACCCAGGCTTCGGTCGAACCCGGCGACATCGCCTTGGCCTCGGCGGCCGAGAGTACGCGGCTGTGCATCTGCATCTCGCGTGCCTTGTCGATCCAGTTCGACCAGGCGTCGAGATCGTCCTGCTTGGTGGTCACATAGACCAGGCCGGTGCGGCGGAAGCCGGTGTCGGTGCCGAGTTCCTCGTTCAGCCCGTTCCACATCTCGACGGCGCGCTGGGCCAGCGGCAATTCGCGGAGGTCGCGATTCTGCTGGCGGCACCAGCCCCAGTTGCGGCTCGATTGCTCGCCCGCGACATAGCCCTTCTCGACGACGGCGACGGAGTGGCCCTTCTTCGCCAGATGATAGGCGGCGGTGATGCCGGCGATGCCGCCACCGATCACGACGACATCGGCGGCAGGAGGCAGCGTCTCGTCGCTGCGGATACGGGTGACCGGGGGCGACATCGGTTGTCAGAATCCTTCAGCATGGGCCGGTGACGGGACTCCGATACCATCGCATCCCGACAGAAGCCTATGCCGAAGGCGCCGGTTGAATCGGCATATTCTGTGCAGCTGCCGCGGACGATCGGCGTCGGATACCGCCGGGGCTGCCTAACCTGAGGGGAAGGCCGATCAATCGGCCAACCGCGATCGCCTGCTGCAGAGCAGGATCTCGCTCATAAAGAGGGGTTTCCGATGACGAAGAATTCTGACGGCCGTTCGGGCAGCACATCGAGCCTGGCCTTGCCGATGCCCGCCATCCATCGGCGCGATATGCTCGCGCTCGGCGCGGGCGGCCTCCTTGCAGCCTCCGGCTTCAGCGGCGCCCGCGCCCAGACCAAGGCCGCACCGCCTCCGCCGTCCAAGCCGACCGGTCAGGTCGTCGTCGGCCTGTCGCAGGAGCCGGTCGCCTTCAACCCGCTGATGCCGGGCATCGAGGTGGATGAGACCGTCTGGATGCAGATCTTCAACACGATGTGGCTGGCGCAGCCCGACGGCTCGCTCGTCGCGGACCTCGCAGCCGAGATTCCCAGCGAGGCCAATGGCGGCATTTCCGATGGCGGTCTTGCCTGGAAGGTCAAGCTGCGCGAGGGCGTGACCTGGCATGACGGCACGCCGTTCACCGCCGAGGACGTGAAATACACGCTCGAGCTGATCAATGCGCCGGGATTCAAGGCGCGCACCCGCGTCGGCCATGCGCTGGTCAGGGACATCAAGGTCTCCGGACCGCTGGAGATCTCATGGCGCATGGAGAAAGCCTACGCGCCCTATCTCGCGCTGCTCTCCAACACCTTCATTGTCCCCAAGCATCTTCTGGAGAAGGCTGCCGACCCCAACACCGCGCCCTATAATGCGGCTCCGGTGGGGACCGGCCCGTTCAAATGGGGCACGCGCACGCCGGGCGACAACATCCAGCTCGTCGCCAACGATAAATATCACGGCAAGGGCCCCTATCTGGAGCGCGCCGTCCTGAAATACGTCCCCGACCAGACGGCGCTCTACGCCCAGTTCCGGACGGGGCAGGTCGACCTGATCATCGGTACCGGCATTCCCGCGAACTTCTATGCCGAGGCGGTCAAGCTGCCGGGGCGCAAGGTCATGAAGATCCCGAGCGCCTCACTCGAAATCCTGATGCCGAACCTCGAGCACCCGGTTCTGAAGGACAAGGCCGTCCGCCAGGCGCTCTACGCCTCGATCAACAAGCAGGCGATCATCGACATCATCTATTACGGCACCCACACACCGACCGAATCCTTCGCGCCGCAGGAATCCTGGGCCTACAATCCCAAGTTGCCCAAGCAGCAGTATGATCTCGCCAAGGCCAACAAGATCCTTGACGACGCCGGCTGGAAGCGCTCGGGCTCCGGGACGCGCATGAAGGACGGCGTGCCACTGACCTTCGCCGTCTCGACCACCACGGGCGCCGCGCTGCGCGAGCAGGCCCAGCAGCTGATGATGCAGGACTGGCAGCAGGTCGGCGTCAAGATGACGATCAACAACATGCCGGCCGCCGTGATCTGGGGTGATTTCTATACCCGCTCGAAATTCGACTCGCTGGTCGTCGGCACCGCCTTCCGCACTGTGATCGATCCCGATCCGGCGCATCGCTTCGGCTCGGACGCGATCCCCGCCAAGTCCGGCAACGGCGCCAACCAGATGCAGTGGCAAAACGCCGAGGCCGACGCGCTGATGAAGGAAGGCCAGACGACCTTCGATCAGGAGAAGCGCAAGGCGATCTACTTCAAGCTTCAGGAACTGGTCCGCGAGGAGCTGCCGATCCTGCCGATCTTCCAGTACGCCCCGATCGAGGGTTACAAGGAAGGGCTGATCGGCTTCGTGCCCAACGTCAATGCCCGCCAGAACACCTGGAACATGGGCAGCTGGTACTGGGCGCGCTGAGGCGATGACCGCTCTCGCGGGGATGTTCGCATCATGAGCTCGTTTCTTCTGCAACGGCTGATGCAGGCGCTGCTGTTGCTGCTCATCGTCTCGATGATCGGCTTTGCGATCCTGCATCTGGCTCCCGGCGGGCCCATGTCCCAGTTCGCCGCCGGCGGCGACATGTCCCAGGAGGATCTCGACCGCATCGCCGAGCAGCTCGGGCTCAACCGGGCTCTTCCTGTGCAATATGCCGAGTGGCTCTGGCGCATGCTGTCAGGCGACTGGGGCGTGTCCTATCGCGATCAGCAGCCGGTCCTGCACATCATCGCCGGCCATCTCGGGCCGACGCTGGAGCTGATGCTGACCTCGACGCTGCTCGCCATGTTCATCGGTGCGTGGATCGGCATCTTCGGAGCCGTCAACCGCTATTCGCTGTTCGATGGCATCGCGACGATCGGCACGATGATCGCGCTGTCGATCCCGACCTTCTGGTTCGGGCTCGTGGTGATCTATGTCTTTTCGGTCGGGCTCGGCTGGCTGCCCTCGGGCAACCGCTTCACCATCGGTGACGGCTCCTTCCTGAATCGGCTGCATCACCTGATAGGCCCCTGCGTCGTGCTGGCGCTGGTCTCGACGGCGGTCTGGAGCCGCTACATGCGCTCCTCGATGCTCGACGTGATCAACCAGGATTTTGTCCGCACGGCGCGTGCCAAGGGCGTGCCGGAGCGGCGCATCCTGATGACGCATGTGCTGCGCAATGCGCTGCTGCCGATGATCACCATCACCGGGCTGCATGTGCCCTCGCTGCTCTCGGGCGCGCTGGTGACGGAAACGGTCTTCACCTGGCCCGGCATGGGCCGGCTCTTCCTGGATTCGATCAGCTACCGCGACTATCCCGTCGTGATGGGCATCCTGATGTTCACGGCCGTCATGGTGCTGCTCGGCAGCCTGCTCGCCGATCTGCTCTATGGCGTCGCCGATCCCCGCATCTCAGGGAGCCGCTGATGAGCCTCGAACCGACCTTCGACGCCGCGCCCGTCCGCGAGGACGGCTTCTGGAATGGGCGCGCGATGCGCCGCTTCCGTCGGCACAAGCTCGCGGTTTTTGGAGCGATCGTGATCGTACTGATGACGCTCGCCTGCGCCGTCGGGCCGTTGCTGCTGCCCTATAGCGACACCTTCATCGATATCCGCCAGCGCTTCGCGCCGCCCTTCGGTGGCCCGCACATCCTTGGGACCGACCCGCTTGGACGCGACATCCTCGCACGGCTCCTGATGGCGGGCCGGATTTCGCTGGCGGTCGGTTTCTGCGCGATGGTGATCTCGATGGGCATCGGAATCATGGTCGGGCTCGCGGCCGGCTTCTACGAGGGCGTCATCGGGGCGGCGCTGATGCGCTTCGTCGATGCGATGCTGTGCTTTCCCTCGATCTTCCTGCTGCTGGCGATCTCGGCGCTGATCCAGCCCTCGGTGCCCTCGATCGTGCTCTTGATCGCGATGACCTCCTGGATGGAAGTGGCGCGCGTCGTCGAGGCGCAGATCCGCTCGCTGCGGACGCGCGAATTCGCGCAGGCGGCGGTCGCGATGGGCTCCAGCAATCTGCGCATCATGCTGCGCGAGCTCCTGCCCAATGCGATTGCGCCGATCGTGGTCGCCGCGACCCTGAACGTCGCCCATGCGATCCTGGCGGAGAGTTACATCTCCTTCCTCGGCTACGGCATCCAGCCGCCGACCCCGAGCTGGGGCAACATGCTGGAAAACGCCCAGAGCTATCTGACCAGCGCGCCGTGGCTCGCGATCATTCCGGGGGCCGCAATCACATTGGCCGTGACGAGCTTCAACTTCATCGGCGATGGCCTGCGCGACGCTCTCGATCCGCGAATGGACATGCCGTGACGGACACTGCCGTGACCGGATCGGTCTCGGCGCTATGGCGCTATCCGGCCAGTTCGATGGGCGGCGAGCGGCTACAGCGCGCGCCGGTCACAGCGTCAGGCGTCGTGGGCGACCGGATCTGGGGCCTGCTCGATGCTACCAACGCCCGTATCGCGTCGCCCGGACGCGAAAAGCACTTCGTGAAGGTGCCGCATGGCCATGCCCGGTTCGCTGGCACAAGCGTCGAGATCTCGGCGGATGGTGTCTCGTGGGCTGCTCCGGATGATACCCCGGTTCTGGAGGAGCTGTCGGAGCTTTTCGGCTTCGTGCCGACCCTGAAGCCGTTCGTGCCTTTCGGCGGGGAGGGCTTCCGGCCACGCTACGAGCATGCCCCGATCCATCTCCTGACAACGGCCGCGATGCGCAGCTTGGGTCGCGACATGCCCGGCAGCGTCATCGACGAGCGCCGCTTCCGGCCCAATATCGTCGTCGACTGGCCCGATGGTGCGCATCCGATTCCGGAAGCCGACTGGATCGGCCGCGAGATTCGCATCGGCGATGTCGTGTTGAAGGGCCGCGAGCCCTGCGCTCGCTGTGGCTTCATTACGTTGGAGCAAGAGGGGTTGCCGCTCGACGTCGATCTGCTGCGCACTGTGGTGAAGCGCTACGGGCGCAATTTCGGAATCTATTGCGACGTGTTGACGCCGGGCGAGATCAGTCCCGGCGACGCTGTCAGCGTTGCCGGCTGAACTTGCCGTTCAGGCCGCCGTCAGCATGACCTGCGGGACCTGCGGATAGTCGCGCCGGACGGCTGCGAAAGCGGTTTCGACATCGCCTGCGTTGGCCGCATCGCGGATCGCGGCGAAGATCTTGGTCTTGACGAAGAAGCGCCAATGCACGGGCAGGGCCGAGAGAAGTCCTGTCAGGTCGTCATAGTTCCGCGCATGCCAAACCTGCTCGAAGGCGTCGCGCTCAGGGCCGAAATGGAAATGCGTCGTGTGGGCGTTTGGGCGCAGCGTCGCCCGCAGTGCCGCTGTGGCGTCCAGATCGACCGCGCCTTCGACAATGACGACGCCGTAGCGGGTCTTTGCCATCTCCGCGCTGACATAGCCGCGCTCGACATCGAGCAGCACGCGCTCCGGTTCGCGGTCGAGGGCCGAGCCGCGTCCGCCGCCGCCGGGCGAATGGATGTGGATGATGTCGCCGGGCTCGGCGATGGCGATGTCGGTATTGCCCAGCACGCGCTCATTGGCGGCGCCGGGGTTGATGATGAAGTTCGAGGTCTCGGCTGAGAGCCCGCCGAGCGTGCCCCAGGGCCGAAAGATCGAGCGGTCGCGGTTGCGCACCGTGATGCGCGAGTTGGGCGCGAAGACCTTGAACTCCATCACGGTCGCCAGCCCGCCGCGCCAGCGCCCGGGGCCGCCGGAATCCGGCAGCAGCCCGTAATGCACGAACTGGATCGGCACCTCGGTCTCGGTGATCTCGATCGGCGTGTTCTTGAGATAGGCAGCGTCCGCGCCCGAGCCGTTGGGGCCGTCGCGATGCGGCATGCCGCCGCCGCCGCCGACGACGGGGTTGATCGCCGCGATGACGCTGCGATGGGTGCGCTCGTCGGTCGTCATGACGTTGACGATCGAGCTGGAGCCGGCGGGCGCGGCGGGCATGCGCTCGGGTATGGCGAGGCTGAAGGCGCCGAAGACCAGGCTGCGCAGCCGGGCGCAGGTGAGGCTGCGCATGCCGACCGCCGCCGGGAAGGAGGGGTTCAGCACCGTGCCTTCCGGAGCGATGCAGGTAAAGGGCCGGGTCAGGCCGGAGTTCAGCATCAGCTGCGGGTTCAGCGTGTAGAGAACGTAGTAGACGCCGACGAGCAGCAGCGTGTGGCGCGGGTCGGAGCCGGTCGGGACGTTGAGCGAGGAGCCGAGCTGCGGGTCGGAGCCGGTGAAGTCGAGGATCGCCTCGTCGCCCTTGATGGTCAGCGTCAGCTTGAGCCGGCAGGGGTTGCCGTCAACGCCGTCCTCGTCGGCATAGTCGGCGAAGACATAGTCGCCATCGGGCATCGAGCGCAGGATCTCGCGGGCCTGATGCTCGGCATAATCCATCAGCCCGTCGAGCCCGTCCATGAAGCCCTTGGCGCCGAACTTCCTGACCATCGCCAGGATCTTGCGCTCACCGGTGTTGAGCGCGCCGGCGAGCGCCTTCAGGTCGCCCATGTTGAGGTGCGGCTTGCGGACGTTCATCGACATGATCGCCAGCACCTTCTCGTCGAAGACGCCGTCGCGCATCAGCGTCATCGGCGGGAAGCGGATGCCCTCCTGATGGATCTCGGTGAGCGAACGCGACAGGCTCGCGGGTACCGCGCCGCCCATGTCGGTGTTGTGGACATGACCGCCGACGAAGCAGACGATCTCGCCCTCGTGGAAGATCGGCTTCCAGAGATGCGTGTCGGGCGCGTGGGTCGCGAGATAGCCGCTATAGGGATCATTGGTGAAGGCGATGTCGCCCGGCCGGTATTCGTCGACGAGGTCGATGGCGCGGTTGTAGTTCATGCCCGGATACCAGGTCGCGCCAAGATCCATCGGCACGGCGACGACGCGGCCGGTCTTGTCCATCACCATCACGGTGAAGTCCTCGGTTTCCTTGACGAAGGTCGAGTGCGCCGTGCGGTAGAGCGTGTAGGCCATGTTTTCGGCCGCGGCCCGGCAATGGTTCGCCAGAACCTGCAAAGTGACCTTGTCGACCATGGTCAGGCCTCCGGACGCAGAGAGAGGTGAAGGTTGAGCCAGGCGTCGACTTGCGCCTCGAAGCCCTCGGGGATGCAGACGGTCGTATCCTGCTGGGCGACGACGGCTGGGCCGGTGAAGCGGTGGCCGTTGCGCAGGGCGTCGCGGTGATAGAGCGCGACTTCGCGCTTCGCACCGTCGAGCCAGACATCGATCATGTGCTCCGGCGTGGCCGTGGCGGTCTGCGCCTCGGCTGCCGGCGCGAGGTTTGGGCGCGGGGTGGCGCCACTGACGACGAGGCGCAGGTTGACGATCTGAACCTCGGCCGCGATGTCGTTGAAGTCGTAGATTGCCAGATGCTGGCGATGGAACGCCTCGGTGATCGGGGCGAGGTCGCCATCCGCCAGCCAGCCTTCCGAGAGTGGCACTTCGATCTCGAAGGACTGGCCGTGATAGCGCATGTCGGCGGTCAGGATCTCGACCACGGGGCCGGCGAAGCGCTGGTCGTCGCGGATCCAGGCGAGCCCGTCCGTCTTCAGCCGGGCCAGCGCCTCGCGCAGGGTGGGCAGCGAATCCGGTACGGCGGCGGCAAAGACCGTCTGGATGAAGTCGCCCTTCACATCCGCGATGAGGCCCCCAAGCGCGCTGACCACGCCGGGGCGGTGCGGCACCAGCACGCGGGGGATGCCGAGCTCGCGCGCCAGGAAGCAGCCGAGCATCGGCCCGGCGCCACCGAAGGGCATCAGGGTGAACTCGCGCAGATCGACGCCGTAGCGCGCCACGAGCTTGTTGACCTCGACGAACATTTCCGAGACCGCGACCGCGATGATCGCCTCGGCGGTGGCCTGTGGCGCGAGGCCGAGCTTGCCGGCGAGTTCGCCGATCACCGCGTCGGCGCGGGCGCGGTCCATGCCGATCTGGTTGTAGGCCAGGGGGGTGTGGCCTAGGAAACCGCTGGCTGCCATCGCGTCGGTGACGGTCGCGCGGGTGCCGCCGCGCCCGTAGCAGGCCGGGCCGGGCGTCGAGCCGGCGCTTTCAGGGCCGACCTTGAGCACGCCGAAATCATCGGCCCAGGCGATCGAGCCGCCGCCGCTGCCGATCGAGGTCACGGAGACGCTGGGCAGGAAGAGCGGGAAGTCACCGACGACCTCGCCGGTGCCGAACTGCGGCTGGCCGTCGATGATCAAGGCGAGGTCGGCGCTGGTGCCGCCGATATCGAGCGTCAGCACATTGCGGACGCCCGCCTGCTCGGCGAGCCAGGCCGCGCCGATGACGCCCGAGGCCGTGCCCGAGAGCAGCATGTTGACGCAGGCGCGCTTGCCGGTCTGCGCGTTCATCACGCCGCCATTGGACTTGGTCAGCATCGGACCCGCCGGCACACCACGCGAGGCCAGCGCAGCCTCCAGTGCCGTCAGATAGCCGGCGACGCGCGGATGTACATAGCCGTTCAGGATGGCGGTGGTGGTGCGCTCATATTCGCGGATCACCGGCCAGACCTCGCTGGTGGTGAAGACGAAGAGTTCCGGCGCCAGCTCCGTGATCAGGGCACGGGCCTGCGCCTCATGGACGCCGTTTCGGTAGGCATGCAGGAAGGAGACGATGACGCCGTCGACGCCCTTGGTGCGGATGGCCTCGACGATGCCTGCCAACGCGTCCGTGTCGAGCGGCTCGGCGATCTCGCCGCTGGCGAGCTGGCGCTGCCGGACGCCGTAGATCCTGTCGCGCGGGATGAGCTGCTCCGGCCTAGCGCAGAACAGCGAATACATCTCGGGCATGCGCAGCCGCGCCAGCTCGATGACGTCCTCGAAGCCGGCCGTGGTGATCAGGGCAAGCCGGCTGCCCTTGCGCTGGATGATGGTGTTGATGCCGACCGTGGTGCCGTGGACGAAGGAGGCGACCTCTTCCGGCGCGACGCCGTGGCGCTCGTGCAGGAGGCCAAGTCCGTCGAGCAGTTCCTTGCCGGGCTCGTCGGGCGTGGTCAGGACCTTGATGGTCTCGAAGCGATTGGTCCCGGTCTCCAGCGCGCAGAAATCGATGAAGGTGCCGCCGATGTCGACGCCGATACGCCAGCTCATGATCCGCCTGTGTGCGAGAGGTCGGCGCAGTGTCGGGGCTGCGAAGGGCTGGCGTCAAAGAGTAAGGCTCCCTGATCGCATAAGTCTGCCTTATGGATGTCGGGGCGCTGACTGGTCGAGGCCGAGTTGTCGGCACGCGGTGCGCAGATGGGTGCGTAGCAGGTCGTGGCTGCGCGACAGCGGACGGCGCGCGCTGGTCAGCAGGCAGAGCGGCAGCGAGACCTCGGGCAGGAAAGGCCGCGTCACCAGCCCGGGAAAGCTGTGCCAGGGCAGGAGGCCATCAACCACCGCGAGTCCGAGCCCCTGCTGGACGAAGGCGAGCGCGATGATAGAGACGTCGATTTCCATCTCCGGCTGGAAGGCGATGCCCTCGCGTGCCAGCGCATCGCGCAGCAACTGGCCGGGCAGGGAGGCGGCTCGATAGGAGATCAGCGTCTCACCCTCGAGGTCGGAGGCGCCGACCGTATCCTGGCCCGCGAGGCGATGACCGGATGGCAGCACGCAGACGATGCGGGTGCGGCCGATGATCTCCGCGTCGATCCCCGCAATGGCCTGATCGGTCATGGCGATGCCGAGACCGGCCTGGCCGTCGTCGAGCATACTCATGACGATCTCGGCCGGCACGACATGGGACAGGATGCGCATGTCGGGATGGGCGGCGCGGAAGTGGCGCAGCGCCTCCGGCACCAGCGACAGCGAGGGCGGCGCCGAGGCGGCGAGGCGCACGATCCCGGCCTTGCCGTGACGGAGATCGCCGGCCCGGCGCCGCAATGCTTCGAGATCGCCGAACAGGCGCTCGACCTCGGGGTAAAGGTCCTCGGCCTCGGGCGTCGGGATCAGCCTGCCCTTGACCCGCAGGAACAGCTTGAAGCCGAGCTCGTCCTCGGTGTGCAGCAGGATCTGGCTCAACGCCGGCTGGGACACGTTGAGCGCCTCGGCGGCGCTGGTCAGCGTGCCCAGGCGCATCACCATCCTGAAGACTTCGATCTGCCTTGCGCGCATTGCTTGTCCGTGCCGGCTTGGCCGCTTCCATCTGTGCCAATCGACACAGCGGCTTGATTCGTCGCGATGCAAGGGGCGAGCCTCGCGGCGTGGATCCTGGCCCCGGGGCACGGCTGCGCCTTTGCGAGGCGGCCACCTGCGTTATGATCATTTATTAGTCAATAATGCACGCATGCATACATCTTGCATGCGTATTGGTCATCCGCCCGTCTAGGTGCGTCGAAAATGCCAGCAGAACAAAGCCATAGAGTTGGCACACTCCCTGCTAGCGAAGAGCGGTCACGCCATGGTGCCGCCGGGGGATGCGATGCATCGCTGCAAGGGTTTCAAGCTGCCTTCCCTCGCCTATGCGGCGCCGAATACTCGCTTGCCGAGCAGCCTATCGACGACCTGCGGCACGCCGCATGCATGAAGGCCGGACCGATCCCGCCCGCCTGCCGGGTCAGCCGGCGCCAGCCTCACTCTTCAGCCCTGCACATAAGGACACTTCGATGATCACGCGCCGCACCGCCATCGCCGCCGGCCTCGCCGCTCCCTTCGTGGCGAAGGGCAGCGCGCAGGCGCAGGCGCCGAGCCGCAACGAGACGCTGCTGCTCGTGCAGGAATACGGCCCCAACAGCCTCGACATGCAGGGCATCGGCTCGTCGCAGCCGGTCAATGGCGTCGCGCTGAACTGCTATGACCGGCTGCTGCGCTTCAAGCCGGTGCCGATCCCCGGAGGCGGCGGCAACATGGTCTCGATGGGCGAGCTCGAAGGCGAGTTGGCCGAGAGCTGGCAGGTTGCCTCCGACGGCATGAGCGTCACCTTCAAGCTGCGCGACGCAACCTTCCATTCCGGCCGCAAGGTCACCGCGACGGACGTGAAATGGTCGCTCGACCGGGCCTGCACGATCGGCGGCTTCGCCACGACGCAGATGAATGCCGGCTCGCTGGAGAAGCCGGAGCAGTTCGTCGTCGTCGACGAGAAGACCTTCCGGATCGACTTCCTGCGCAAGGACAAGATGACGCTGCCGAACCTGGCCGTCACCATCCCCTTCATCTTCGACTCCGAACTCGCCATCAAGAATGGCGGCGGCGATCCGCATGCCAAGGAATGGCTGAAGAACAACATCGCTGGCTCGGGCGCCTACAAGGTCGAAAGCTGGAAGCCCGGCGTCGAGACGATCTATGTCCGCAATGACGACTGGAAATGCGGAAAGCTGCCGCAGCTTCGCCGCATCATCGCGCGTGACATCGCCTCGCCCTCGACCCGCCGGGCGCTGATGGAGCGCGGTGACGCCGATGTGTCGTACGGGCTGCCGCCAAAGGACTTCAAGGACCTGCTCGATGCCGGCAAGGTCAATGTCGTCGGTGTGCCGATCCCCAACGGGGTCTGGGGTTGCTATCTCAACACCCAGGTCGGCCCGTTCAAGGATGTCCGCCTGCGCCAGGCCGTGGCCTGGGTGATGCCCTATGACAAGATCCTGCAGGCCTCGCTGTTCGGCCGCGGCGTGTCCATGGCCGGCGGCACGACGCCCAAGGTCGCCTGGCCGCAGCCCTTCCCCTACACGCCCGATGTCGCCAAGGCCAAGGCGCTTGTCGACGCGGCCGGTGGCCCGTTCTCGACGACGCTCTACTTTGATGCCGGCAACGCGACCGTCGCCGAGCCGATGGCGGTGCTGATGAAGGAAGCGCTGGCGACGATCGGCATCACCGTCGAGATCAACAAGGTGCCGGGCGCCAACTTCCGCACCGAGATCGCCAAGAAGACCAATCCGATGGTGCTCAACCGCTTCGCCGGCTGGCTCGACTACCCGGATTACTACCTGTTCTGGACGATGCACGGCAACAACTCGATCTTCAACATCGCCGCCTACCAGAACCCGGCGCTGGACAAGCTGGTTGATGCCGCCCGCTTCGCGCCCGACAAGGCGGCCTACGACGCCAATGTCGTCGACTTCATCAAGCTGGTGAACAACGAAGTGCCGATGGTGCCGATCAACCAGCCGACCCATGACGTCGCCCTGCAGAAGTCGATCGGCGGCTACCAGTTCCAGCCCTGCCGCGAGCCGGACTTCCGCTACCTGACGAAGGCGTGAGCCTCATTGTCTGACCCCGGAGACACCCCGTCATCCTGGACAAGCCGCGTAGCGGCGCAGATCCGGGATCCATCGAAGGGCACCGTCCTACGATGGATCCCGGCACTCCGCTTCGCTCCGGCCAGGATGACGGTGTGGTTCCGAGGCTCTCACCTTCCGGTCATGCGTTCCAGGACATGAGGACGACGCCATGCTGAAGATGATCGGCCAGCGGCTGATGACGACGATCCCCTCGGTGATCGGCGTCATCATCGTCACCTTCCTGCTGACGCGGGTGCTGCCGGGCGATACGGCGGCTTACTTCGCCGGGCCTGCGGCCTCACCCCAGGCGATCATCGAGATCCGCAGCAAGCTTGGCCTCGACCAGCCGCTGCCGGTGCAATTCGTTTCCTATGTCACAGCGCTGGTGAAGGGCGATCTCGGCCAGTCGCTGACGACCGGCCAGCCGGTGACGAAAGACCTCGCGGCGCGGCTGCCGGCCTCGGCCGAACTGACGCTGGCCGGACTGATCCTCGCCATGGCGGTGGCGCTGCCGCTCGGCGTGCTGGCCGCCGTCAGGCAGGGCTCCTGGATCGACCATCTCTGCCGCGTGGTGGCGACGGCCGGCGTCTCGCTGCCGGTTTTCTTCACCGGGCTGCTGCTGGTCTATGTCTTCTATTTCATCCTGGGCTGGTCGCCGGCGCCGCTCGGGCGGCTCGACGTCTTTGCCTCGGAGCCGGCGCGCATCACCGGGCTCTATCTGGTCGATTCCCTGCTGGCCGGCGATGTCACGACGTTTCGCGCGGCCTTCGCGCAACTGATCCTGCCGGCGCTGACGCTGGCGATCTTCTCTCTGGCGCCGATCACGCGCATGACGCGGGCCTCGATGCTGGCGGTGCTCGGCGCCGACTTCGTGCGGACCGCGCGGGCGAGCGGGCTGTCGAACCGCAAGGTCATCGGCACCTATGCCTTCCGCAATGCGATGCTTCCCGTGGTGACCACGCTCGGCATGGTGTTCTCCTTCCTGCTCGGCGCCAATGTGCTGGTCGAGAAGGTCTTTGCCTGGCCCGGCGTCGGCTCCTATGCGGTCGAGGCGCTGATCGCCTCCGACTACGCGCCGATCCAAGGCTTCGTGCTGACTATGGCGGTCATGTATGTCGCGCTGAACCTCATGATCGACGTGCTCTACGGCGTCATCGATCCCCGCGTCAGGCTGGAGGGCTGAGGCCGTGAACGACATGAGCCAGGTCCTCAAGACAGAGTCCGAATCGATCTCGGCCGCAGTGCCTGCCGAGCCCGCGCCGCTGCGCTTTGATGCGCCGCCCTCGACCAGCCTGTGGGCACATGCCCGCCACATCGTTGCCGAAAATCCGGTGACCGGGCTGGCCTTCGGGCTGTTCGCACTGATCCTGCTGGCGGCCGTGCTCGGCCCGTCGCTGGTGCCCTACGACCCGCTGGCGAGCAATACGAGTTCCGCGCTGCAGGGCCCGAGTGCGGCTCACTGGTTCGGCACGGACCAGCTCGGGCGCGACATCTTCAGCCGCGTCATCGTGGCAACGCGGCTCGATTTCGCCATCGCGGTGTTCTCGGTCGCGCTGGTCTTCGCGATGGGCGGGCTGGCGGGCGTGATGGCCGGCTTCTATGGCGGCTGGGTCGACAAGGTCGTCGGACGCATCGCCGACACGATCATGGCTTTTCCGCTCTTCGTGCTGGCGATGGGCATCGTGGCGGCGCTCGGCAACAGCGTCACCAACATCGTCATCGCGACCGCGATCATCAATTTCCCGCTCTATGCGCGCGTCGCGCGTGCCGAGGCGAATGTGCGGCGCGATGCCGGATTCGTGCAGGCGGCGAGGCTTTCTGGCAATTCCGACTGGCGGCTGCTGCTGACGCAGATCGTGCCCAACATCATGCCGATCATGGCGGTGCAGATGTCGCTGACCATGGGCTACGCCATCCTGAATGCGGCGGGCCTCTCCTTCATCGGACTCGGCGTGCGCCCGCCGACGCCGGAATGGGGCATCATGGTCGCGGAGGGGGCGAGCTTCATCGTCTCGGGCGAATGGTGGATCGCCTTCTTCCCGGGGCTCGCGCTGATGACCGCCGTGTTCTGCTTCAACCTGCTCGGCGACGGCGTGCGCGACCTCGTCGATCCGCAGCGGAGGAATTGAGATGGCAACTCCCGCTGTCATTCCGGGGCGCTGCGAAGCAGCGAACCCGGAACCCACGGGCAGGGGCGCGACCTGTCCGATCTCCATGACTCACCCCGTCGTGGGTTCCGGGTTCTCGCTGCGCGAGCCCCGGAATGACAACGGGAGTGGCCGATGACCGCTCCCCCACTGCTCGACATCAAGAACCTCACCGTCGAGTTCGCGACGCGCCGGGGCGCGGTGCAGGCGGTCAAGTCGATCGATGTCAGCGTCGCCAAGGGCGAGACCGTCGCCATCGTCGGTGAATCCGGCTCGGGCAAGTCCGTGACGTCCTATGCCGTGGTGCGTATCCTCGACCGTGCCGGCCGGGTGGCGGAGGGCTCGATCTCGTTCTCCGGCATGGACCTCGTCACCGCCACCGAGAGGCAGATGCGCGACCTGCGCGGGCGCGAGATCTCGATGATCTTCCAGAACCCGCGCGCGGCGCTGAACCCGATCCGCAAGGTCGGCAAGCAGATCGAGGACGTGCTGCTCGAGCATGTCCAGGCGACGCGGGCGACGGCCCGCGAGAAGGCGATCGAGGCGCTCACCAAGGTCAAGATCGCCCGGCCCGAGGAGCGCTACGACGCCTATCCCTTCGAGCTTTCGGGCGGGATGTGCCAGCGCGTCGTGATCGCGCTCGCGCTCGCCTGCCAGCCGCAGCTCCTGATCGCCGACGAGCCGACCACCGGGCTCGACGTCACCACCCAGAAGGCAGTGATGGATTTGATCGTCGAGCTGACGCGCGAGCGCGGCATGTCGACGATCCTGATCACCCATGATCTCGGGCTTGCGGCGGCCTATTGCGACAAGGTCGTGGTGATGGAGAAGGGCAAGGTGGTCGAGACCGCCTCCGCCGCCGACATCTTCCGCAACCCGCAGCACCCCTATACCCGCAAGCTGATGCAGGCGACGCCACGCATCGGCATGTCGCTCGCCGATCTCCTGCCCGATGCGCCCAAGGGGCCGCCCGCGCAGGCCGCCGCGCCACGGCCGGCCCCGTCGCCCGACGCCGAGCCGCTGATGCGCGTCGAAAATCTGGTCAAGGAGTATCCCAGGCCCGAGACCGGCGCGTTCTTCGCAAAGCTGATGGGCAAGGCCGAGGAACCGAAATCGGCCTTCCGCGCGGTCGATAGCATCAGCTTCACCGTGGCGAAGGGCGAGACGCTGGGCCTTGTCGGCGAGTCCGGCTGCGGCAAGTCGACGACGTCGATGATGATCACCCGGCTGATCGACCCGAGCGGCGGCAAGATCATCTTCGACGGCACCGATATCGGCGCGATTCCCGCCAAGCAGTTCGCGGCCTCAGCCCATCGCCGGCGCATCCAGATGGTCTTCCAGGACCCGACCGACAGCCTCAATCCGCGTTTCACGGCCGAGCGCGCCATCGCCGATCCAATCATGCGGATGGGCACGATCTCGGGGCGCGACGCGTTGCGGGCGCGTTGCGAGGAGCTGGCGCGGCTGGTCGGATTGCCGGTCGAACTGATCGACCGCTTTCCGCACCAGCTCTCGGGCGGGCAGAAGGCGCGCGTCGGCATCGCCCGCGCGATCGCGCTCGATCCTGACCTCGTCATCCTCGACGAGCCGACGGCTGCGCTCGACGTTTCCGTCCAAGCGGTCGTGCTCAACCTGCTGGAGGAGCTGAAGGGCCGGCTCGGCATGAGCTACCTCTTCGTCTCGCACGACCTCAATGTGGTGCGCCTGCTCTGCGACCGGGTGATCGTGATGAAGACGGGCGCGATCGTCGAGCAAGGCACGGCCGAGCAGGTGCTCGGCAACCCGCAGGCCGAGTATACCAAGGAACTGCTGACGGCGATTCCGCACCCGCCGCTGTGATGTCCGTCATTCCGGGTTCTTCGCTTTTGCGAAGCCCCGGAATGACAAAGATTGGAGAAGCCGATGAAGATCAACGACCCTGCCGTCATCGCCGAAGTCGAGGCCGCCTTCATGGCCTATGAGAAGGCGCTGAACGAGAACGACGTCGCGGCGCTGGATGCCTCCTTCAAGGATGCGGCCGAGACGATCCGCTACGGCATGGGCGAGAACCTCTACGGCTTCGGCGAGATCGCGGCCTTCCGCTCGGCGCGCTCGCCGGTCGGTTTGCTGCGCACGATCGAGCGCACCGTCATCACCACCTATGGCGACGCCATGGCTACCGCCAACACGCTGTTTCGGCGCGAGAGCATGGCGGGCAAGGTCGGCCGCCAGAGCCAGACCTGGGTGAAATTCCCGGAAGGCTGGCGGGTGGTCGCCGCCCATGTCAGCGCGATTTCGGAATGAGCGCACACACCCGATGATCCTGCCGCCGCGTCCTGCTATCAAGGCGGCGGCGAATCCCCCGCCTGACGATTCTTAAGCCCATGCAGCGCCACGCCGCCACTGCCAGGAGACCCAAGCCAGTCGCAGCGCCTCGGACGCGAACCGAGGCTTTGCGTCTGCAGATCGCCGACGAGATCGTCTCCGGGGTGCTCGAGCCGGGCACGCCGCTCGACGAGCAGGAGCTTGCCGCGCGCTTCGGCGTGTCGCGGACCCCGGTGCGCGAGGCGATCCGCCAGCTCTCGGCATCGGGGCTGGTCAGCGTGCGGCCGCATCGCGGAGCGGTCGTCGCGCTGCCGACGCCCGCCCAGCTCAACGACATGTTCGAAGCGATGGCGGAGCTGGAGGCGCTCTGCGCCGGGATGGCCGCCCGCAACATGACGGTGCCGGACCGGCGCGGGCTTGAGGCCCTGCACAATGATCTCCGGCTGCTGGTGCATGAGGGCGATCCGACCAGCTATCACGAGAAGAACGAGGCCTTCCACGCCGCGATCTATTCAGGCTCGCATAACGGCTATCTGGCGGAGCTGACCCTGATGACGCGCACCCGCGTCGCGCCCTTCCGCCGCGCCCAGTTCCGCGCGACGGGACGGCTCGGCGGTTCCTATCAGGAGCACGACCTGATCGTCCAGGCGATCCTGCGCGGCGACCAGCAGGGCGCTGCCGAGGCGATGCGCGCCCATATCGGCATCGTCCGGGACGCGTTCCGGACCTATGCCGAGACGCGGTGAACGGCGGCTCAGCGGCGTTGCTTAGAGCGGCGGCAGTTCATCGAGCGGATTGAGCCAGGCTATCCCGAGCGGGCGAAAATGCCGTCCATTCGCGGTCAGCAGAGTCAGGCCGTGCGTGACGGCCGTCGCGGCGATTGCAACATCGGCGAAGCCCATTCCGAATGCGCGCGCTCCGTCGAGCATCGGGCCGGCGTGACGTGCTACGGCCCGATCAAATGGCAGGAGCCGATCACCATAGAGATGTTCCACGGCATCAAGCCAAAGACGCAGCCTGTCCGCCTTGGCCGTCGCACCGATACGTTGGGCGGCGGCGATGCCCTTCTCGATTTCCGCCAATGTGATCGTCGAGAGGAAGAGACGCCCGCTCGCCCGCACCAACCAATCGTTCAGGTCGCGTAGCGTCTGCGCCTTCGTTGGAGCGGATGCGGATAGCACGTCCGTGTCCAGCAGGTACCTCAAAGATCGATGTCGCGCAGGGGCGTGCGGTCGCGCTCCGGAATATCCCCTGCCTCGGCGGGAAAGGCCGCCAGCAATTGGCCGAAACTCGGCACGCGCGACAGCCGCTCATAGTCTGCGAAGGAGAGGACCACAGCCTCCTTCCGACCATGACGGGTGATCAGCGTGGGTTCGCCGGCGACTGCTCCGTCGATCAGGGCGGACAACGACGCCTTGGCCTCGCGCAACTGAATTTCCTTCATGACGGTGCCTTTTTGTGACTACATGTGACTACATACCACTCGCGTGCCACGATGCCAACTCGGTGGCGCTACGCCACACGCGCCCGTGCCGCGACATAAGCCCGCCAGCCACCGAACTCCGTGACATCGCGAGCAGCTTCGATCGCGACCGCCTCGCAGAGAAAGCCCTTGACCTTCGTGCCGTCCGCCAGCGCCAGCGTGCCGATGCCGAGCGGCGAGGGGATGCCGGCCACGAAGCGGCCAAAGCCGTCCGGCGGCAGCGACCAGACTTCCAGCGCGATGGCCGCACCCGCGCTCTCCGCGACCCGCAGGAGTCCTGGACGGGCGGGCGGGCCGCCGGGCAGGGCGAAGAGGCGATAATCCGGCGTTGTCGTGGTGGCGCGCAGGAAGGTCGCGCCGAGCCGGGTCAGTTCGCCGTTCAATGGCATGCCGGAGAGATGCGCGCCGACGACGGCGATCTCGATCGCGTCGGGCGCGGCGCGGAGCGGCAGCGCGCCGGGCGCAGGATAGGGCAGGCCGGTCGCGCCGAGCGGCAGGCCGGCGGCCACATGCAGCGCCTGGCCGAGGCCGGCGAGCACCGCGTCATGGCCGCTCGGTGCGATCAGCGTGATGCCGGCCGCCGTGCCGTCCGCCGCCAGGCTGACCGGGATCGCGAGCGCGCACATGTCGAGCAGGTTGACGAAATTGGTGTAGCGGCCGAGCAGCGAGTTCATCCCGATAGGGTCTCTCGCCATTTCGGCCAGCGTCACGGGGCGTGGCGCGGTGGGCACCATCAGCGCGTCGATGCCCTTCAGCGCGGCCTTCGCGGCCAGCGCCAGTTCGGCGACGCGGTAGCGCGCCGCGAAGGTCGCAGCCGCATCGGGCAGGGGCTTGCCGGCGATGACCTGCCGGATCACGGGCAGGATGGCGTCGGGATCGCGGGCGAGCAGGTCCTGGATCGCGAGGTAGCGCTCGGCCACCCAAGGGCCATCATAGAGCAGCCGCGCGGTCTCATAGAGCAGCGCCATGTCGAGCGGGACGATTTCGGCGCCGATTGCCTGGGCGCGCTCGATCGCCAGCGCGAAGCTCGCGGCAGCGGCGGCATCGCCAGCGACATCGAGGTCTTCAGGACGTGGCACGGCGATGCGGAGAAAAGGCGGCACGGCGCCGGGCTGGCCGAGCGGGACCGGGCGCGAGAAGGCGTCCGTGGCATCGGGGCCGGCGGTTACTTCCAACACCGCCCAGGCGTCCTCGACCGTCAGGGCGAACACCGAGATGCAGTCGAGCGTGCGGCAGGCGGGGACCACGCCGGCGGTTGGAACGAGACCGAGGCTGGGCTTGAGGCCGACGAGGTTCTGCAGGCCGGCCGGCACGCGGCCGGAGCCCGCCGTGTCGGTGCCGAGCGACACCGGCACGATGCCGGCTGCAACCGCGCTGGCCGATCCGGAGCTTGATCCGCCGGGGACGAGGTCGGCGCGCAGCGTGTTGCGCGGCACGCCATAGGGCGAGCGCGTGCCGTTCAGCCCGGTGGCGAACTGGTCGAGATTGGTCTTGCCGATGATGATCGCGCCGGCCGCCCGCAGTCGCGCGACGACGCTGGCGTCCTGCGTCGGTTGATAGGCGAAGGCCGGGCAGGCGGCCGTGGTCGGCATTCCGGCGACGTCGATATTGTCCTTCACCGCGACCGGGATGCCCCAGAGCCGGCGGTCTTTCGGGCCTTCCGCCTGCAGCGCTTCGGCCTCTGCCAGCACCTCGGTTTCCGGCCGCAGCGTGATGAAGATCGCCGCGTCGCCATGGGCGCGGTGGCGGGCGTAAGCCGCTGCGATGGTCTGCGGGATGGTGGTGGCGCCACCCAGATGGTCGGCGAGCAGGCTGGTTAAGGTCGGCACGATGGCCCTCTCAATAAGCAAGCCCAATGAATGGGCAGATTTCTTCACCATGCATACAAAGATTATGCAATCGCGATTGCAGGCCGGCGTCCTGAACGGCGCGGCGGCCGCTCGTCGACGAAGCTGAGATTTCGATTCCGGGCGATTTCACCGCAATCCCAAAGGGCTGGCCGTCGTTCCTCAGAGGTCGATTCTGCGACGAGCGCGTGACTCGGCCTCAGGCACAGCCCTTGCAAAGCCTGTTCCGTTCGACCGCGATCGGGGGCGCCAAGCCGTGAGCCGCTTCGAGATTCCAGCAAAGCCTTCTTCGCTCAGCGTCGATTTCGCGCGCACCGCGCTCATCATCATCGACATGCAGCGCGACTTCCTCGAGCCCGGCGGCTTCGGCGCGGCGCTCGGCAACGACGTCTCGCGGCTGGTCGCGGCGGTCGAGCCCTGCCGCGCCATCCTGGCTGGAGCGCGCGCCGCCGGCATGCTGGTGATCCATACCCGCGAAGGCCATCGCCCCGACCTGTCGGACGCGCCGCCGGCCAAGGTCGAGCGCGGCCCTGCCGACAAGCGCATCGGCGCCTGCGGGCCGATGGGACGGATCCTGGTCCGGGGCGAGGCCGGGCACGACATCATTCCCGCGCTCGCCCCCCTGCCCGGCGAGCCGGTGATCGACAAGCCTGGCAAGGGCGCCTTCTACCAGACCGATCTCGATTTGATCCTGCGCAACCGCGGCATCGAGACCCTGATGGTCACGGGTGTCACCACCGAGGTCTGCGTCCACACCACCGTGCGCGAGGCCAATGACCGGGGCTATCGCTGCCTCGTGCTCGGCGACGCCTGCGCCTCCTATTTCGCCGAGTTCCACGAGGTCGGGCTGCGGATGATCGCGGCGCAGGGCGGGATCTTCGGCTGGGTCTCGACGACGGGCGACGTGCTGGCGGCGCTCGCGGCCACGGAGAAGGCGGCGTGATTCTGAGCTGAGATTGGGACGGGAGGGGGCCATGGCGACCACGACGGCGACGACGACTTCACCGAAACTCTGGACGCCGGGCGACTGGAACGCCCTGTTCGGTTTCGGCACCAACATCCTGGTCAATTTGCTGGTGCTGACCGGCCTGCTGCAATTCGTGCTGAAGATGCCGCCGGGAATCGTCTTCGGGCGTATCCTGCCGGCGCTCGGGCTGATGATGCTGCTGTCGACCGGCTATTACGCCTGGCTCGCCTGGAAGCTCGCCAAGGAGACTGGACGCGACGATGTCTGTGCCCTGCCGTCCGGCATCAGCGTGCCGCATATGTTCGTCGTCACCTTCGTCATCATGCTGCCGATCGCGAGCATGACCGGCGATCCGATCAAGGGCTGGGAAGCGGGCCTCGTCTGGGTGTTTTTCCAGAGCTTCATCCTGATGCTCGGCGGCTTCATCGCGCCCTATATCCGCAAGATTACCCCGCGCGCGGCGCTGCTCGGCACGCTGGCGGGCGTCTCGATCGCCTTCATCTCGATGCGGCCGGCGCTGGAGATCTTCCTGACGCCGGCGATCGGCCTGGTGTGCCTCGCCATCATCCTGGTGAGCTGGTTCGGCGGGGTGCGCTATCCCAAGGGCATTCCGGCCGGACTGATCGCGATTGGCTTCGGCATGATCATCGCCTGGGGCTCGACCCTGTTCGGGCTCGATGTCGGTGGGCTGTCGCTGGCGAAGCTCGGCGCGGCCTTCTCGACCTTCGGTTTCTCGCTGCCGCTGCCGGCGGTCGACCACGTCTTCTCGGGTTTTTCCTATCTCGGGATCATCCTGGTCACGGCGATCCCCTTCGGCATCTACGACCTCGTCGAGGCGATGGACAATGTCGAGAGCGCCGAGGCTGCCGGCGACCACTACCCGACGACGCGGGTGCTGACGGCCGACGGCGTCGTCTCGCTGATCGGCTGCCTGATGGGCAACCCCTTCATCAACGCGGTTTATATCGGCCATCCCGGCTGGAAGGCGATGGGCGGTCGTATCGGCTATTCGGCCGCGACGGGTCTGATCGTCGTGGTGCTGTGCTGGTTCGGCATCATCGCGCTCCTGCTGGCGCTGATCCCGATCGTCGCGATCTCGCCGATCCTGCTCTATATCGGCATGCTGATCGGGGCGCAGGCCTTCCAGACCACGCCGACGAGCCATGCTCCGGCGATCGTGCTGGCGATCACGCCGCATCTCGCGGCCTGGGCCAAGGTGCTGATCGACGGGGCGCTCGGCGCAGCCGGCACCAATGCGGCGGCGGTCGGCATCGACAAGATGGCCAATATGGGCGTGCTCTATCACGGGCTCGAACTGATGGGCGGCGGCGCGATCCTGTCCGGGCTCGTGCTCGGGGCGATCGGCGTCTTCGTGATCGAGAAGCAGTTCATGCAGGCGGCAGCGTTCGCGGCGGCCGGTGCCGTGCTGACCTATTTCGGGCTGATGCATGGCGAGGCCATCGGCATCGGCAAGGGGCTCGGCGTCACGCCCTCGATCAGCCTCGCCTACGCGATGGTCGCCGGCTTCCTCTACTATTGCGCAACGTCCCTGGCGGCAGAGACCACGGTCAAGACGATGACGACCGAGCCGCATGCCAAGCTGGAGCCGGCCGAATGAGCAAGACCGATCCGGCGGGCGGCTTCGATGCCGCCCGCCATCTCGAGACGATGGCGCCCACGCTTGGCCTGACGATCACTGATGAGCAGCGGCCGATGGTGCTGCAGTTCCTGGCGATCGCTCATGGCATGTCGAAGGTCGTTCTGGCCGCGCCGCTCGACCCGGCCTCGCTGGAACTGGCACCAGTGTTCCGGCCAGGTGCTGTGGAGCAGGCCTCGTGAGCATCGATGTTTTTGCGCCGGCCCACCGGATCGCGGCGCAGGTCAGCAAGGGCGAAGTTGCGGCAGAGGCCGTCACCGAGGCCTTTCTCGCCCGCATCGCGCAGGTCAATCCTGTGATGAATGCCTTCACCGACGTAACCGTCGAGCGTGCGCTGGAGCAGGCGCGCGGCATCGACACGGCGCGCGCGGCCGGCAAGGCGCTCGGGCCTCTCGCCGGCGTGCCCTTCGCGGCGAAGAACCTGTTCGACATCACGGGCCTGCCGACCAAAGCGGGCTCGAAGATCAATCGCGAGCGGGCGCCGGCCGCGCGCGACGCGGTTCTGATCGAGCGGCTGACGGCTGCCGATGCGGTCCTGCTCGGCGGGCTCAACATGGGCGAATACGCCTATGACTTCACCGGCGAGAACGCCCATGACGGCGCGTGCCGCAATCCGCATGATCGCGACCGGATGGCCGGCGGCTCCTCCTCGGGCTCGGGATCGGCGACGGCGGCCGGGCTGGCGCCGCTCTCGCTCGGCTCCGACACCAATGGCTCGATCCGGGTGCCGAGTTCGCTATGTGGCATCTTCGGGCTGAAACCGACCTATGGCCGGCTGCCGCGCACGCGCAGCTTCCCATTCTGCGACTCGCTCGACCATCTCGGGCCGTTCGCGCGCGACGTCACCGATCTGGCGATGGCCTATGACCTGATGCAGGGCGGCGACGCGCATGACCCCGCCTGCGCGCAACGGTCGGTCGAGCCTGTGCTTCCGACGCTGCCGCAAGGGACGAGTGGCCTGAGGATCGCCATTGCTGCAGGGCATTTCTCGACGGACGGGATGCCCGAGGCGCAAGCGGCCGTGGCGGCGGTGGCGAAGAGCCTCGGAGCGACACGGACGCTCGACCTCGAAGGCGCCGGCATCGCGCGGGCCGCTGCCTTCCTGATCACCAACAGCGAAAGCGCGACCTTCCATCTCCAGCGACTGCGCGAGCGAGCCGATGATTTCGACCCCGAGACGCGCGACCGTTTCCTCGCCGGAGCGATGCTGCCGGCGGCCTGGTATGTCGGGGCGCAGCGGGCGCGGCGCTGGTTCCATGACGAGATGATGCGGGTGTTCGAGGGCGTAGACCTGATCATCGCGCCGGCGACGCCCTGTCCGGCGCCGCTCGTCGGCCAGAAGACGCTGGAGCTGCGCGGAGAAACCGTGCCGCTGCGGCCCAATCTCGGCCTGTTCGCCCAGCCGATCTCCTGCATCGGCCTGCCGGTCGCGGCGGTGCCGGTGTTCGGGCTGGGCCTGCCGATCGGCGTGCAGATCATCGCGGCGCCCTGGCGCGAGGATCTCTGCCTGCGCGCGGCTTTCGCGCTCCAGCAGGCCGACGTGTGCGAGGCGAGGGCGCCGGTGCTTTGACAACCCTCCTGCCCTCATCCTGAGGAGCCGCGAAGCGGCGTCTCGAAGGATG
>UCBZ01000061.1 GCA_900470775.1 Hyphomicrobiales bacterium
ACCCACCCGTCCCCAGGCCGGGTTTCGCCACAGGGCCGGCTCCCTTCCCCGGGGGGCCGGCCCGCTGGTTTTCTGGGGGTCGCTCTTCAATCCAGCCTGACCAGGCCGGCGGAAAACTGCTTCCAGCGCGCGACATAGCCCCGCGCCGTGCCGGCGATTCCGGCCGCAGCCGCCTCGTCGAGCGTACGGATCGCCCGTGCCGGCGAGCCGACGATCAGCGAATTGTCGGGAAACTCCTTGCCTTCGGTCACCAGCGCATTGGCGCCGACGAGGCTGTTGCGACCGATCTTCGCGCCGTTCAGCACGGTCGCGCCCATGCCGATCAGGCTGTTCTCGCCAACGGTGCAGCCATGCAGGATCGCCCGGTGGCCGATCGTGCAGCCCTCCCCGACCACCATCGGGAAGCCCATGTCCGTGTGCAGCACGCAGCCTTCCTGGATGTTGCTGCCGGCGCGAATCTCGATCCACTCATTGTCGCCGCGCAGCACGCTGCCGAACCAGATTCCGACATCCGCCCCAATGCGGATCCTGCCGATCAGATGGGCATCGGGCGCCAGCCACCATTGCCCCGCAGGCGGGGTCTCGGGCTTCAGTCCGTCGAGCGAATAGAGCGGCATGCCGGGTATCCTTAAGGCGCGTGACGCCTCAGGAGTGACCGCCTCGTAGCCGTGGCGTCAAGAGCCGAGCATCTGCAGCAGATCGAGCACGACCCGGCCGCAGGCCATGCTCCAGACCGAGGCAATCATACTGGCGAGCATCACGAAGACGAACGGCCTGCCCTCGATGCGGCGGCCACGCACGGTGTTGCGCACGATCAGGAAGGGCGCGCTGAAGACGACGACGGGAACGCTCGCCACCGCAAACAGCCCGCCCGCCTGCAGCAACTGGAAATCGGCACGCTGCGCCGTGAACAGCTCGAAGGCGCTGGCGAGCAGCCCCGCGAAGGCGAAGCCGATGAACAGCGATTGAAGCGCTTCGAGAGCGGCAGGTTCGATCGACAAGGGCGCGGGCTCCCACGGACGCTACCGCCGGACCCTGCCGCATGGTTTACGAAGTGTGAAGGAAAGCCTTAACCGATGGTTAATGCCGGGATGACACGGCCACGGCCCCAGTCGGCATGGTTTACGCGGCGTTAACGCCCGGATGCTTGAGTGAGGACGCAATCTCCGCAAGGCGCCGCCCGTGACTGCATATCATCCCCAGGACGTGGCCGCCCAGCAGGCCGTTTACGCACAGCACGGACTGGCCACTCATTCGAGCGCCGGCCTGACGAGCATGGTGCGCTCGCGGCTGAAGCGCCCGCCGCCGCCCTTGCCCCGCGCCGATGGCGCCCTGCTCAAGGCCGCCTTCGTGATCATGCTGACGGGCGCGCTCGCGACCGGCCTCGCGCTCCATCTGACGCATCGCGACGAGGAGCGCGAGGCCATCGTTCAGCCCGCCCGGATCGGCGCGATCGCGCTGATGGTGCCGCAGAACCTGACCGGCTCGGAGCCCGGCGATTCGAGCAGGCTGGTCGGCATGGTCCGGCTCCGGCTCGATTGGCCGAGCCTCGGGCCTGCGCAAACAGGCCCGGCCGCCATGCAGAACCGCCAGCGCCTGCTGATCACGCTGACCCCGCAGGACAAGGTCAACGAGCCGCAGACGCAGCTCTCGGTTTATGCGCGCTTCCTGACGCCGACCGTCTGGTCCAACCCCGGCGGATTGGTGGTGCGCGGCTTCCGCAAGGGCTCGCCCTATGAGGGCGACGAACTCTATGTCTCGGTGCCCGATGGGCGCGGCTTCGCGGCGCGCTGCCCGCTCGACTCCAGCAGAGCGGAGCCGGGCCGCCCGGATCTCGACGAGCCCTGCCGGGTCACCTTCAAGCATCGCGGCATGGATGTGAACATCCGCTTCCCGCGCAGCATCATCGCCGATTGGGAAGTGATGCTCGGCGGCGTCCGCCACACGATCGACGGCATGATGCGCTGATCCGGCCGCCGGGCCGCGGCCGGATTTGCCGGAGCGCCAGACCGGCGCTCCTGGAATGCGCTCCGGTGAGTCGGCTGGCGTGGCGTTCGAGAACCGGAGCGCAGCGGACTGATGTCCGTGAGCACCGGAAGCGCAGAAGGCCGCGTCGGGCGGCCTCCGGAGTAGCAGTCCAGGCGCGCCGGGCTCAGTCTTCGAGATCGACGTCCAGGATCGCCATCGTAAAATTGAACGAGCGGTCGCCGTCCTCGTCGTCGACATGGATGATGCCGATGAACTCGTCGGCGAGATAGACCTCGGCCGAATCGTTCTTCTTCATCCGTGCGCGAACGCTGATGCCGTGATTGTTGAAGGTGCGCCGCAGATAGCCTTCGAGCTTGGCGAGTTCGGTCTTGTCCATGATGTCGGTCCTTATCGGTTGGCGGGACCGATGCCATGACGGGGCCGGGAGGGCAAGCCGCGAAGCCGATCCCTCCCCTTTTGCCGGACGAAACGCGGGCACCGCGGGGAACCCCTCTCATGCCGAATGAGGCACGGTCACCGCGGGGAACCCTCTCCCATAGGGAGAGGGCAGGGTGAGGTGTCGGCCGTTGGACGCTTTGGCCGTGGCCTCACCGCAGCCGCGGTTGGGCTTGGGCTTCACTGGTCAAGGGGCCGACCCCTCACCCCTGCCCCTCTCCCTACGGGAGAGGGGTTCCCCGCGCTTCGCCTCAAAGACGCACAGCAAATCCCCGCCTGCGCTTTCGCGAGGCGGCTGTTGATGAGGGGCAGCGGAGCGCCGCGAGGCGCGAGGGTAGAAGTCCGCAACCATTGAGCCAGGGTCGCGGCGCGGATGGATTGAGCCACCATCCGCACGCCCCGTGGCGCTCCGCCTCCGGCGATTTTACGACTCCGGGCCGCGCTTATAGGGAGAGGCTTGGCCTGCCCTGCCGTCCTGCGACCTCAACGCCCCATGGGGTGCGCCACACCGCGGTGTCGGACCTGACCGCTTCCGCCGTCCCGTCCAGCGAGCTCCTCGCACAGGGACCGTAGTGTCCCCAGGGCGGTGCCCCGAAGCCTCCCGAGCCTGGCGTGTAAGACCAGCCGCAGGCGCCGACCCCATCCCCACCAACGGCATACCTCCGGATGGCTGCCCCTCGGGGATGAGGTGAGGCGATTATGGATGTGATGTGGGAGGCGGGGATTAGTTTCGTCGTGGCGAACGCGCCAAGAGCGGAACTTCGAGCACCGCCCAGAAGCGAACGCTCACTACCGGGGCGCCTCGAATGGAAGAACCGGTAACTGCGCAGCCGCCCGAAGGCCTCGTGTCTGGAACTGGAAGATCGGGGAGCGCCGGGCCACCAGCTCGACGGTGCCACCCTGACCGGGGGATAGCGAAAACTTAACGCTCTCGCGACAAGCTGATGTTGCCCGTAGAACACGAGCGCCAGACCGCACATGCTCCAGTTTTCTAGACGTTTAATGGCCGCGTTCGGCGGCCCCGGCCTGTCCAGCTCTGCGGCTGCTGAGCTTGCTGCGCTGAAGGCGGAACGGGACATGCTCGTAGCCACCCTTGAAGCGGCTCCGACGGCGATTGCGGTATATGACCGCGATGACGTGCTGGTCTATCATAATAGCAAATACATCGACTATTATCCCACCGCGCTGGCCCAACTGAAGCCGCCGATCCGCTATAATGACCTCGTGCGCAAAAACCTTGAGGTCATTGGCTTCACGGGAGATCTTGAGGCGGAGACGGCAGTGCGCGTGCGTCAGCAGCACGAAGCCTCGGGCGAGGCGGTCGAGCGCCGTTATGCTGAGGACTCCTGGCGGCGCGTGAGCAAGACTCGTATCGTTGGCGGCGCTGTCGCGGGTTTCGCGTCGGACATCACCGACCTGAAACTTCGAGAATCCGAGCTGGAGGCCAATCGCGCCCAATTGGCCCACATTGCCACGCAGGTGATCCCCCAAGCGGTCGCGGAATTCGGCAGGGTTGCGACTGAGCTCGCCGCCACGAGCAGCGCGGCGCGGGCTCTGGTGAACACGTCCTCCGCACAAGCTGTGGACACTGGAGCCGTCGCCGAGCAGCTGGCTCTCAGCGTGCAGGATGTCGCCAGGGACACGCGCATGAGCGCCGATTACGCGCGCGCCAGCTTTGATAACGCTCAGATCATGCGCAGCCATATGCATGCGCTGGGCCAGGCGCTGACCAAGGTCACGGGATTCGCCGAGATGATCGGCGGGATCGCGACAAAGACTAACCTTCTCGCTCTCAACGCTACCATCGAGGCTGCCCGGGCCGGAGAAGCCGGCCGCGGGTTCGCGGTGGTGGCAGCCGAGGTGAAGGCGCTGGCGTCTCAGACTGCGGAGGCCACCGCTCAAATCACCGGGTTGGTCGGTGCGACCGAAAGCCTGATGGACGAGACCGATATTACCACAGGCCGGATCCTCGAGGCCATGGACGGCATTTCGATGAAAGCAAACGATATCGCAAGCGCAGTGGAACGGCAGACTATGTCCGCACGCGAGGTCTCGCGCCATATGTCGGACATGATTACGCGTTGCTCAGAAACCGAAGCTGCCGCAACCGCCGCTGTCGCGATCAGCGGCATGGTCAGCGCAACCTCGGGCCAGCTCGAGCATACTGTTTCCCAGGCCGTCAGCGCCATCGCGTGATCCGCTGGCCATCACCGCATGGCCCAGCATTGTTCACGGACCCGCGGGCGCGCATCACGCTAATAGCTAACGATCGGGCCGGTCCCGTGCGACAAGATGGTTGGGGAGCGCACCGCGTAGACCGAGGCTGGACACGTCCCGCGTGGAATTGCTGACTTTCGTTATTCCATGGAGCGCCATCGCCGTTGCGGCGCCAAATATAGCCGCTCCCTCGTTCGAAGACGTGATGCGGCCGTGCAGGGTGTTCGAGGCGCTTGAGCCGGCCACTCCCCCGAACCAAGGTGAAGCAGCCCCCTAATTGACCGGACACGGCCTCCCACTTCCGTAAGGGGTAGGAGTACTGTCGGTATGGGGTGAACGCCTCTCTGATCGCAGATCAGTCTCGGTTGGGCGGATTGCGCTTTTAAGGGAGGTTTCGATGCATGCTAACGTTCTCACGATGGGCTTGGATTGGGCCAAGCACATCTTTCAGGCTCACGGAGCCGATGAAACAGGAAAGGTCATCTTCAGAAGGAAGCTTCGGCAGAGCGAGCTTTTGTCGTTTTTTGTTTTCGGCGAGAACGGCACTGGAACATTGCCCGAGGCTGGGAGTAGCCGGTCGGCGACCTTGTCATAGGTCGCCTGGCAAAGGTCAGACCAACCACCCAGGAGTGGTTGTCTTTGGAGCGTGCTGATAATGGACGATGCTGGTGAATTGGTTGTTCGGCCGCTCGAGGCCGCTGATCGCTCGGACTGGGAGCAACTCTGGAACGGTTACCACGGCCATGGCCCCTTCGGCGGATCGCCGCCTCCTTGCGCGGTGACAGAGGCGACCTTCAAGAACTTCCTGGCAGACGGCCCCATGCTGGCCCTGGTGGCAGTTCAGGACGGTGGGCTCGTCGGAATCGTCCACGCCGTCCTTCATCCAGTGACATCGTCGGACAAGCCGGTCTGCTTCCTCAACGACCTGTTCGTGGCGGAGCGGGCCCGTCGTGCCGGCGTAGGCCGGCGGCTGGTCGAATCCCTTTACGATCTGGCCCGAGCCAAGGCAGCCTTTCGAGTCTATTGGCACATGCAAGTCGATAATGAGACGGCTGCGAAACTCTACGACAGTGTCGCCAGCCGTTCGGGGCACACGGTCTTCAGAAGGACCCTCTAAACGAGCGGTCTGGCGCACCGCCCCTGTCCACCGCGGATCCCTGCCGCCTTATTCCCGCCGCGCGCGTAAGCCGTCACCCCGCAGGAACGCGCCGAAGTGCTCACCCCACCCGGCTGTATGGAGCTTTGCCTCGATCCTGGCCTGTCAGTTCGCATTGAAGCGCAGCCCCCCTATCGCGTTGAAGGCTAGCCCCCTGGGACCTGCGCTGACGTGCCGGGGTCGCCCCGGCTGAGCTGGTCGGGGTTGCTCGGTCGGGGCGATTTCGGCGTCCAGTGCGCGACGGAGGATGAAGTGGTCAGGCACAGTTTTTAAAGCACCAGCTTTCGTTTCCGGTCTCGATGATGTCGCAGTGATGCGTTAGCCGATCGAGCATCGCGGTCATCATTTTGGCGTCAGTGAACACCTGGGGCCAATCGGCAAAGGCGAGATTGGTGGTGATGATGACCGAGATGTTCTCACAGAGCTTGCTGATCAGGTGGAAGCCAATGGGCCAACCCTCCCCCCTCACCGCATGAAACACAGCTCCCGGAACCTCCCCCGGAACGCCGTCACATCCCGCGCGATGGCCTCCGCCGGCCGCGAGCCGTTCAGCCCTTCGGCGATGTAGCCGGCGAGTTCGGGCATGTCGGCCGGCGTCATGCCGAAGCGCACGATCTCCGGCGTTCCCAGCCGCAGGCCGTTGACGTCTCCCGCCACCTCCGGCAGCGGTAGGCCGATGCCGCAGCTCAGGATGTTGATCGCGCGCAGCTTTTTTGCCGCCGCCTGGCCGCCGCCATAGCTGGCCGCCTCGATCGCGAACTGATGCGAGGTGGTGATGCCGCGATCCCTGGCGAAGACCGGCACCTGGCGCTCCAGCAGCGCCTCGCCCAGAGCCTTGGCGGTCGCCGCCATCATCTGCGCGTAAGCGCGGCCATGCTCCTTCCAGTCCAGCAGCGTGATCGCCAAAGAGGCCGACTTCGCCGCGTCGAAATTCGCCGTCAGGCCGGGATAGGCGATCTCGTCGAGGCGCCTGGCGATGGCGGCGTCATTGGTGACGATCAGCCCCGAGGGCGGGCCGCCGAGGCTCTTATAGGTGCTCATCGTCATGAGGTGAGCGCCTTCCTCGAGCGGCTGCTGCCAGCCATGGCCCGCGATCATCCCCGACATATGCGCCGCGTCGAACAGCACCAGCGCGCCGATTTCGTCGGCGATCGCGCGGATCTCGCGGATCGGATGGGCGAACAGGTTCAGGCTTGCCCCGATCGTGATCATCTTGGGCTTCAGCCGCAGCGCATCCTCGCGCAGCCTCGCCACATCGACCGTGTAGTTGACCGGATCGACCGGCGCCGGATGGGTGACGATGCCGTAGAGCCCGGCCGCACCGGCGCCGTGATGCGTGACATGGCCGCCGATCGCAGGCGGCGGCGCGATGATGCAGTCGCCCGGCTTGGCCGCCAGCATGAAGGCGTAGAGATTGGCGATGGCGCCCGAGGGCACGCGGATTTCGGCATATTTGGCGCCGAAAACCTGGGCCGCGAGTTCGGCTGCGATGATCTCGATCTGCTCGATCGCCTCCAGCCCCATCTCGTATTTGTCGCCGGGATAGCCCAGCGAGGGCCGCGCACCGAGACCCGAGGCCAGCGCGGCTTCCGCCCGCGGGTTCATCACATTGGTCGCGGGGTTGAGGTTGAAGCAGTCGCGCTCGTGGATGATGCGGTTTTCCTGCGTCAGTTCGGCGATGCGCGCCTCGACCGCATCGAGCGACTTGGCACCGACGGTCGCGGCGACCTCCAGCACATAATCCTCGCTCGCCGCGGGAACCCAGTCGCGCCTGCCCAGTGCCGTCATCGCCATCTCTCCCGCCTGCGAGAATTCTCAGGAATGGCCGGCATAAGAACGGTTTGCGCAGCGGCTCGCAAACGAGTTATCGTCGCCGCAAGGCAGAGGAAATCTCAGCCTCCGCCGGATCCGTTACCATGCCCGTCAAGCCGCCCCGGCCGCGCCTGCCCTCGCTCAATGCGCTGCGCGCTTTCGAGGCGGCGACGCGCTGCGGCAGCTTCATCAAGGCCGCTGAGGAGCTCGGCGTCACCGCCGGCGCGGTGACCCAGCAGATCCGCCAGCTCGAAGCCTGGCTCGGCTTTCCCGTCTTCCGCCGGCTGGCCCAGGGCGTCGAACCGACGGAAGCGGCGCGCGAGGCCCTGCCGCGGCTGACGCGCGGCTTCGATACGCTGGCGCAGGCGGTGCAGGGCCTGCGCGACAGCCATGGCGGCCGGGCGCTGACGATTGCCGCCCTGCCCTGCATCGCGCAGCTCTGGCTGTCCCCGCGGCTGGCGGAGATGCGGCGCGCCTGGCCGGAGCTGCAGATCTCGATCTCGGCGATGGAGCAGCCGCCCGATCCGCGCCGCGAGCCGCACGACCTCGCGATCTTCTATCGCGACACCGAGGCCGCAGCGGACACGCTAATGGCACCGGACGCGGACGAAATCCTGCCGGTCTGCTCGCCCGCTCTGGCCGAAGGCATCGGCAGCCTCGCCGATCTCGCGTGCCAGACGCTGCTGCACGACGCGGTCTGGCGCGGCGACTGGGCGCGTTGGCTCGCCTTCGCCGGTGGATCGGCCGGAATCGACGCAACGCGCGGGCCGAGCTTCTCGCTCTACAGCCTGGCGCTGGACGCGGCACTCTCAGGGTCCGGCGTGCTGATGGGCCGCGCCAGCCTGATCGGCCGCCATCTCGCGGATGGACGGCTGGTCGCGCCGTTTCCGATCGCCATGCCGTTGCGCGACCGGCTGACGCTCATCCTGGCACCGGCCGAGCGCACTCATCCGATGCAGGCCGAAATCGCGACCTGGCTGCTGGGCTCCGCCAAGCCTCAGATATAGGACCCGCAATCGCCGCCGAGTATCTGGTCCATCGAGCGCGAGGGCTCGGCGCAGCCGGCCTCGCCGACGACCTTGGCCGGCACGCCTGCCACGGTCTTGTTGCGCGGCACGGCCGCAAGCACGACCGAGCCCGCCGCGACGCGGCTGCATTGCCCGACCTCGATATTGCCGAGGATCTTGGCACCGGCGCCGATCAGCACACCCTTGCGGATTTTGGGATGACGGTCGCCGCCCTGCTTGCCGGTGCCGCCCAGCGTGACGCTGTGCAGCATCGAGACATCGTCCTCGATCACCGCCGTCTCGCCGACGACGAGGCCGGTGGCATGGTCGAGGAAGATGCCCTTGCCGATCTTGGCGGCCGGGTTGATGTCGGTCTGGAACACCTCCGACGACCGGCTCTGGAGATAGAGCGCAAAGTCGCGGCGCTCGCGCTGCCACAGCCAATGCGCCAGCCGGTGCGACTGCAAGGCGTGGAAGCCCTTGAAGAACAGCACGGGCTCCAGAACGCGATAGCAGGCGGGGTCGCGGTCGAGCACGGCCAGCACGTCGGCGCGCATGCCCTGGCCGATCGTCTCGTCCGCGGCCAGCGCCTCGGTAAAGGCCTGTTCGATCAGGTCGGCGGCGACTGCCGGGTGGCCGAGCCTGGCCGCGACGCGATGACCGACGGCAGCCTCGAAGCTCGATTGGTTCAGGACGGAGGCGACGATCAGGCTACCCAGCGCCGGCTCGGCTGCGACCGCAGCCTCGGCCTCGCGCCGGAGCCTGGACCAGACCGGATCGAGCCGGTCGAGCCCTGTGGCAAGATCACGGACTTCCGCGACGGAGCGCCCTGACGACATGGTTGTTCTCCGGAAAAGCGCGTTCGGCGATGCAAATACTAGCACCTGTTGGCACAAACGCACCAAAGGTGATTGCAGGGCCGACATGAATCAGCGTGGAGGCGGTGGATTCAGTCTTTGAACTGCCGTCGACAACACATTGGCGTCGCCCGCTTTTCCGTCATGCTTCCGAACGGCGGGTTCATTCTCACAAACGCGACAGAAAGTCGAGAACCGCCTGTTTGTGGCTCTTGTCGCCGACGGCGAGATTATGGTCGCGACCCTCGACATCGAAGGCTTCCGCCCCCGGAATCAGCCTTGCCAGCTCGGGCCCGGAGCCCGCGACATCGTCCTTGGTCCCGACGGTAACGAGCGTCGGCACCGTGATGCGCCCGACCTCGGCTGCGCTCAATGTCTGGCGCGAACCCCTGATGCAGGCCGCCAGCGCCTTGAGATCGCTCTTGGTCGCGTCGGCGAAAGCGCGGAACATGCGCTGCATCGGATCGGTCAGGACGTCGAGCGAGGGCGCCTCCATCGCATCGGCGATGCCGAGCGGCAGGCCGACGCCCTCGACCAGATGAATGCCGAGCCCGCCGATCAGCAGCGCGCTCAGCCGCTGCGGATGCGCCAGCGCCAGATGCGCCGAGATCCGCGCGCCCATCGAATAGCCCATCACGGCCGCGCGCGGGATATCGAGATGGTCCATCAGCCGGCGCACATCCTCGGCCATGATCTGGGAGGAATAGGCTGCCGGGTCGTAGAGTTTCTCGCTCTCGCCATGGCCGCGATTGTCGAGCGCGACGACGCGGTAGCCGGCATGGGTCAGCGTCTTGGTCCATTGCGTATTGACCCAGTTGACCATGTGGCTGGAGCCGAAACCGTGGACGAGCACGATCGTCTCGTGTTTGGGCGTGTCGCCCGTCGGGGCGAGATCGATGAAGGCGAGTTCGACGCCGTCGGATGAAAAGCTCTGCATGGCGAACCGTCGTGATGGGCGATAGCGAGGCCTTTCCTTGGCATGCCAGCTGCGCTTTGGGTAGCGGCCCCGATGCAAGCTGCCTATGAAGGCGGCCATGATCGACGCCAAGCCCTCCGACGCCAAGCCTTCCAATGACAGACCCTCCGCCGGCCTGTCCTCCTCGCGCTCGCGCCTCGACATCGTCGATCTCGCGCGCGGCCTCGCGCTGCTGGCAATGTTCGTCTTCCACTTCGCCTATGATCTGTCGTTTCTGAGGCTGATTGCCGTCGATGTGCCAGGCGAACTCGGCTGGCGCCTGTTCGCACGGCTGATCGCCGGCTCCTTCCTGACGCTGGTCGGCGTCAGCCTCGTTCTCGCGACGCGCCACGGCCTGAACCGCCGAGCCTATCTCAAGCGTCTCGCCATGGTCGCGGGCGCGGCTGCGCTGGTGACGCTGGGCACTTATCTCGCCATGCCCGAGAGCTTCATCTTCTTCGGCATCCTGCATCAGGTCGCGCTGGCGAGCGTGCTGGCGCTGCCCTTCCTGCGCCTGCCGGTCATCGTTGTCGCCGCCACTGCCGTCATCGTCTTCGCCCTGCCCTTCTTCGTCGCCCATCCGCTGCTCGACGAGCCCTTGCTCGCCTGGCTCGGCTTCTCGCAGATACCGATCGCGACGGCCGATTTCGTGCCTGTCTTTCCCTGGTTCGGCTGTGTGCTCGGCGGCATCGTCCTGGCGCGTCTGGCGCTGCCGGCACTGGAAGCCTCCCGCCTGGGCCGCTGGCGCCCCGGAGCCCTGCCGGCACGGCTCGTCGTCTGGGGCGGTCGGCACAGCCTGCTGGTCTATCTCGTCCACCAGCCCGTCTTCATCGGCCTGCTCTCGCTGGTCGCGCTTGCTGTCCCTGTGCCGGTCAAGCAGGGCAATACCTTCGGGATGATGTGCCAGCGCAGTTGCGGCGAATATGCCTCGTCGGCGATCTGCACGAAGGCCTGTGCCTGCACGGTCGAGGCGTTGAAGCGCGAGGATCTGATCGGCCGCGCCGTCAGCAACACGCTCGCTCCAGCCGAGACCAAGCGGCTGAACGAGATCGCCAGAACCTGCTCGCCTGCCGACTGAGCGCGAGGCGCGACAAGCATGCGCTGGCATCCTGACGCGGGACGGGATAAGTCTCAGGCAGAGTCACGCTGCAGGGCACGATCATGGCCGATCACGGCATTCCGCATTTCCACAACGATTCCGGCGTCGCCGTCATCCATGTCGGCGCGCATGAGTTCATGTGCATCGGCGCCAAGCCGCCCTTCGACCACCCCCATGTCTATCTCGACATGGGCTCGGACCACGAGATCGTCTGCCCCTATTGCTCGACCCTGTTCAAATACGACGCCTCGCTGAAGGCTGGCGCCTGCTCGCCGCCCGACTGCGCGCATCACGAGGCAGCCAAAGCCGCCTGATCAAGGCAGCTCGACAAGCCAGCCTGAAACCACCCTCCAGCGCGGGTTCTGAGGGGCACCCGCGTCTGTCCTGATTCGACCGTGAAGGCGCCTTGCCCTTGTCTGCTCCTCATTTCCTGATCGCCGGCGCCGGGATCGGCGGGTTGACCATGGCCCTGTCGCTGGCTCGTCGCGGCATCTCCGCCACCGTCATCGAGAAGCGGACCGGTTTCGGCGAACTCGGCGCCGGCCTGCAGATCACCCCGAATTCCGGCCGCGTGCTGGACGGTCTCGACCTGACCCTGCCGCTGAAGCGCGTCAGCGTCAGCTCGCACGGCCTGATGATCCGGCGCTGGGCCGACGGCCGGGAACTGCTGGAGATGCCGTCGGACCCGGCCCGGCTGCCGACGCCATTCCGGATGCTGAAGCGCAACGACCTCCACACGGTGCTGCTCGATGCCGCGCGCTCCATGCCCAATATCCGCCTCGTGGTCGGGCGCGGCGTGCAGGAGATCACCCAGGAGGATGATGGCGTCTCGACCACCCTCACCGGCCAGAACGGCCAATGGGAGAGCTTCCACGGGCTCGGCCTGATCGGCGCCGACGGGCTGTGGTCGCGGGTGCGCGATCTGAATGGCGACACCTCGCGCCCGCTCTTCACCGGCTACGAGGCCTGGCGGGCGCTCGCACCCGGCACGAAGACCGACAAGCCCCGCGTCAACCTCCATCTCGGCCCCGGACGTCATACGGTGCATTATCCGGTCGCAGGCGGCCGCGAGACCAACGTCGTCGTGGTCAGGCAAACCAAAGAAGCCCGCGAGGGCTGGTCGCGCGACGGCGATGGCGACGTCCTCACCGACCATGTCGCGGGCGGCTCGCAGGCCCTGCGCGAACTGGTGGCCTCGGCCCAGGGTTGGCAGGCCTGGTCGCTGTTCGATCGCAAACCCGCAGTGATGGCGAAGGGCCGGATCGCGCTTCTGGGCGATGCCGCCCACCCTGTCCTGCCCTTCCTCGCGCAGGGCGCCTCGCTGGCGATCGAGGATGCAGCCGTGCTGGCCCGACTGCTGGCGGAAACCTTGCAGGCCGACGGCTCGCGCGGCGTGCCGGCGGCGATGGCGGCTTACGCGGCCGCGCGATCGGCCCGCGCGGCGCGCGTCCAGGATGCCAGCCGGAGCAATGGCCGGACCTATCATCTCGGCTGGCCCTGGAGCATCGGGCGCGACATCGCGCTGCGGCGCCTGGGACCTGACGGGCTGCGCGCGCGCTATGGCTGGCTTTACGACTGGCGCGACGAATGAGCGCGCGCGCCTGACGTTTGGTGATCTCGCCTTCGCCGCATTTCGTACCTAGCTTCAGGGTTCCTCAAACGGACGAAAGCGACATGATCCGCGTCAATCTCCACGAGCAGCTCGGTAGCCGCTCCGCCCGCATGCCGCGCTGGGCCGCCTGGCTCGCGATGGCGGCGAGCCTCGTCGTCGGCGTGGTGCTGTTCCTGGTCGCCGCGAGCCTCGCCTTGATCCTCATCCCGGTCGTCGCGATCGTCGGCACGATCGCGGTCTGGCGTCTGCGCAGCCGCTTGAAGGCTGCCGGCTTCGGCCAGCCCGGCCCGTTCCCGCAGCAGGGACGGCAGGCCGGTTCGGCGGAGATCATCGACGCAGAGTACCGGGTGATCGAGCCAGGTGAGCCACCGCGCCGCTGATCGCCGGGATCAGGGCGCCAGCCGCGTCAGAACGACCCCGGCGATCGCGCAGGCTGCAAGCGTCGGAATCATCCCCGTCTTGAAGCGCAGCATCGCGACCATCGCGGCAGCCGAGAGCAACGCCGCCCGCCAGTCGAGCGAGCCGAGCACCGGCCAATCAGGCGACAGGCCGAGGATTTCGACCGCCTTCACCTGCCTGAACAGCACATGCAGGCCAAACCACAGCGCCAGGTTCATGATCACGCCGACGACCGCCGCGGTGATCGCGCCAAGCGCCGCCGAAAGCGCCTTGTTGCCGCGCAGCGCCTCGACGTAAGGCGCGCCGAGGAAGATCCACAGAAAGCACGGCGCAAAGGTCACCCACAGCGTCAGCAACGCGCCGAGACCGCCCGCGATTAGCGGCGGCAGGTCCCCGGGCGCGCGAAATCCGGCCAGGAAGCCGACGAATTGCAGCACCAGGATCAGCGGCCCCGGCGTCGTCTCGGCGAGGCCGAGCCCGTCGATCATCTCGCCCGCCAGCAGCCAGCCATGGGTCTCGACGGCCGCCTGCGCGACATAGGCCAGCACCGCATAGGCGCCGCCGAAGGTCACCACCGCCATGGCGCTGAAGAAGCTGCCGAGCTGCGTCCAGACACTGCCGCTCCCGGTTAAAAGCCGGAGCAGCAGCACGGGTCCGAGCCAGAGCGGCAACCAGATCGCCAGAGTCCGCAGCGCCTTTCCTGTCGCAGGCCGGACATGGCCGAGTTCACCGCGCGCAAACAGCCCATCGACGATCCCGATAACGGGTGGCCCCGCCTTGCCATGCCCGGCCTGGGGGCCAAACAGCGCTGGCCACAGGCGGTGGCCGGTCCAGCCGATCAGCCCCGCCACCAGGATGATCGCCGGAAACGGCGCCTTGAACAGGAAGATCGCCACGAAGGCAGCGACCGCGACCGCCACCATCGCGCCGTTCTTCAGCGCGCGCCGGCTGATCCGCAGGCCCGCCTCGATGACCACCGCGAGCACCGCCGCCTTCACGCCGAAGAACAGGCCATCGACAACAGGCACATGGCGGTAGAGCACATAGAGGATGCTCAGGCCGAGCATCACGGCCGCGCCGGGCAGGATGAAGAGCAGCCCCGCGATCAGCCCGCCGATCGTGCGGTGCATCAGCCAGCCGATATAGACGGCAAGCTGCTGCGCCTCCGGGCCCGGCAGCAGCATGCAGTAGTTCAGCGCATGCAGGAAACGCTCCTCGCCGATCCAGCGCCGCTCCTCGACCAGTTCCTTGTGCATCAGCGCGATCTGTCCGGCCGGCCCGCCAAAGGAGAGCAGGCCGATCCGCGCCCAGACGCGCGTCGCCTCCGACAGCGTCGGCATGGCGGCGGGCGCATCGATGGCCCTGTCGTTCGTCACGGTGGTCATGGCAGCGGCCCTATGACGTCGCCGGCCCGGCGGGCCAGTTATGGGTTTCCTCGTTGGCATCCCGGCACCAGCGATAGAACGCGTCATAGAGCAGCATGCCGGCGTTCAACTGCTCGAGATCATCCCTGAACATGCGCGACAGCCCCAGCGACGCCGCCAGCAATCCCGCAGCCTGTGGGGCACTGTCGAGCGTCGCGGTATCGGCGGCCCGCACGATCGCAGCCAGCCGGTCGAGCGCCGGGCTTGCAAGCCCGAACTCCTCGATCATGACGTCGAAGGTGCAGCGCTCGCCGCGATGGCTCCAGAATACCCCGTCGATGTCGAACGGCGTCGCGCCAAACCGGTCGGCCACATCCGCGACCTCCGACGGAGACACGAACAGGAACACCGCCTCGCGGTCGACGAAGCGCCGGATCAGCCAGGGACAGGCGATCCGGTCGACCTTCGGCCGCGTCCGCGTGACCCAGAGCGTGCGGCCGTTGGCATCGCGCGGCGGCAGCTGCTCGTTGCGCAGCAGCAGGCCGCCCGCCTCGCGCCAGGCCTCGAAGCCGCCCGTGAGGTTCTCGGCCGCGACGCCCTGATGGCGCAGCCAGGCGGCGACGCCTTCGCTGAGCTTCAGGCCGCGCTGGCAGGAGACGACGACGCGCCGGCCGGCATAGCCGCCGGCCCAATCGGCGACATCCTTGTGCGAACGCCTTTCCGAGCCCGGCAGGATGCGCGGATCGGCGGCGACATCGTCGGGGATCCGGACATCGATGATGACAGGCGCATCGGGCAGGCCGACGAGCCGGGACAATTGGGCAGCGCTGATCGAGATGTTGGAAGACATGGGCGTCCATCCTGAAACCGAGGAATATGGACGCGAGCCTTGGGCCGGAGCCTCACGGGGTCGTCGCGATGGAACCCCTTGCCGGCATCAGATCACGATGACGCTGTCCGCGTCAACGCACCTGATCAGTCGACCCGGCTGACCAGGATCTTGTCGATCCGGCGGCCGTCGAGATCGACGACCTCGAAGCGCCAATGGCCCTTCTCGAAGACCTCGCCGACATTGGGCAGATGGTTGAGCTCGGCCAGGACGAAGCCGGCGACCGTCTGGAAGTCGGCATCGCGCGGAATGTGGATGCCGAGCTCATGCGAGAACTCGTCGACCTGCATCCAACCAGCGACGAGCCAGGAGCCGTCGGCGCGCGTCACGATCGGCGGCTCGTCCTCCTCTTCTTCCTGGAAGGCGCCGATGATCGCCGAGAGCACGTCGCCGGGCGTGATGATGCCCTCGAAATGGCCGTACTCGTCGAAAACCAGCGCCATATGGACCCGCGACGAACGGATCTCGCGCAGAACCTGCAGCGCGCCGGCCGTGTCCATCACCACCGGCGCCTCATTGACCAGCCCGCGCAGATCATGCGTGCCGCCATCCGAGAGGAAGTCGATCAGATCCTTGACCACGACGACGCCGACAATCGAATCCGCCTCGCCATCCTGGACCGGCAGGCGCGAGCGCCGCGTCGCGCGGAGCTGGGCACGGATTTCGTCGGCGCTGTCGGTCAGGTCGATGACCTCGACCTCGCGACGCGGCGTCATCAGCGCGCGCGCCGAACGGTCGGCGAGCCGCATCACGCCCGAGATCATCTCGCGCTCGTCGCGTTCCAGCACGCCGGCGGTCTCGGCCTCGGCGATGATGGTGCGGACCTCTTCTTCCGTGACCCTCTCCTCCGACTCGCCCTTCTGGCCGAGCAGGCTCAGCACGGCGCGGCCGGAGAGATCGAGCAGAAAGACCAGCGGCGCGCCGACCTTCGAGAGCAGCAGCATCGCCGGTGCGACGCGCGCCGCGACCCGCTCGGGATCCCGCAGCGCGATCTGCTTGGGCACGAGTTCGCCCACGATCAGCGAGAGATAGGTGATGGCGACCACGACGATGCCGACGCCGAAACCGTCGGACATCGCTGGCGTCAGCCCCTGCGTCATCAGCCATTCGGAGAGGCGCGCGCCGAGCGTGGCGCCCGAGAAGGCGCCCGACAGCACGCCGACCAGGGTGATGCCAATCTGGACCGTGGACAGGAAGCGTCCGGGATTGTCGGCAAGGCGCAGCGCGGTGGTCGCGCCTTTGTTGCCTTGGTCGCTGAGAACCTTGAGTCGGGCCGGGCGGGACGAGACGACGGCGAGTTCAGACATGGCGAGGAGACCGTTGATCACGGTCAGGGCCACGACGATCAGTATCTCGGTTAACAAAACCAGTCCGTGCCATGCGATACCGCGCTTGTCGGCGGCCCGCTTCGGATTTCCTTATAGCGTATCGTCGTCGCGTGGCGATGGGGCGGGCGAAGATTCCTTGACGGGACGGCAAGAACCGGGCTGCAAGAGCCGGGCTGCAAGAACGGGACGGCGAGAGCAGCGATGACGAACGCGACGAGCAAGCCCTGGACGCCAGGCCCCGAATGGAAGCAGGTGGGCGATCCGCGCCTGTTTGCGCCCGCGACCCAGCGCAATCGCGATGCGATCCTGGATGTGCTGCGCGGGGCCCTGCCCCGGCAGGGGCTGATCCTGGAGATCGCCAGCGGCTCCGGCGAGCACGCGATCCACTTCGCGCAAGCGATGCCGCATCTCGTCTTCCAGCCGAGCGATCCGTCGCCGGAAGCCCTGACCAGTATCAAAGCCTGGACGGAAAGCTCCGGCACCATCAACGTCCAGCCGCCGCTGCTGCTCGATGCGATGGCCGGGACCTGGCCGCTGCAGACCGCTGACGCGATCCTCTGCATCAACATGATCCACATCGCGCCCTGGGCCGCGACACAGGGGCTGATCCGCCATGCAGGCCGGCTGCTGCCGCCGGGAGGGCCCTTGATCCTCTACGGCCCATTCCGGCGCGCAGGCCACTCGCTGGAGCCGAGCAACGCCGCCTTCGACGCCAGCCTGCGCCAACGCAACCCGGAATGGGGCCTGCGCGACCTGGGCGAGGTCGCGGCGCTGGCGGCAGCGGCCGGGTTTGGAGCGCCGGAGGTGATCGAGATGCCGGCGAACAATCTGAGCGTGATTCTGAGACGACTCTAGCTCTGTTCGGTCTTCATCAGCCTCGGCGCGCCTGCATCGACATCAGCGCCTGCGCCAGCCGCCTGACGCCCTCCGCGAGTGTCTCCGGCTCGTTCAGGGTGAAGTTGATCCGGATCGCGCGGCGATTCAGGCCGGACGCATCGAACACGCTGCTGGGCGCCACACAGACGCCGGCCGCCATCGCATGCGGCAGCAGGAGATCAGTGTCGAGGCCTGCGTCGCGCGCGGTCGCCCAGACGAACATGCCGCCGACCGGGACCTCCCAGTCGAGCCAGTCGCCCAGATGCTCGGCCATGGCCGCGCACAGGGTGTCGCGGCGGTGCCGATAGGTGGCGAGGATCAGCGGCTGGACCGTCTCGATCAAGCCGGCATCCAGCGCCGCCAGCGCCACGCGCTGTGTCAGTCCGCTCGTGCACAAATCGGAGCCCTGCTTGGCAAGCGTCAGGGCCGCGATCATCTCCGGCGCGGCGATGACCCAGCCGATCCGCAAGCCCGGCGCGATCTCCTTCGACAGCGTGCCCATATAGATCACCGGGCCGTCATAGGGCTGGCCGGGGCGCGCGCGCGCCGACAAGTCGATCAGGCGCGGCAGCGGCGCCCCGTCATAATGCAGCGTGCCATAGGGATCGTCCTCGACCAGCCACGTTCCGGTGCTGTGGGCAGCATCGACCAGCCCTTGCCGGGTTTCGATTCCGACCAGCCGGCCGGTCGGATTGGAGAAGTTTGGCACCGTGTAACCGAACTGCGCGCCGGTCAGCGCGGCGACCGCATCGAACCCGGCATCCTCGATCATGATGTTGCGGAACGTCGGCGCGCGCGGACGCCAGGCGTCGAGCGCGCCGAGATAGGTGGGAAACTGCCCGGCGATCAGGCCGCCATCCTCCAGCAGCACCTTGCCGATGAGGTCGAGCCCCTGCATCCCGCCCGAAATCACCAGGACATTCGCGCGCTCCAGCGGCAGCGCCTCCGAGCTGAACCGGGCGGCCAGCGTATCGCGCAATTCCGGCAGGCCTTCGATGGGGCCATAGCCCAGCACATCCTGCGGATGGGCCGCGACGACCTCGCGCGCGATCGCCGCGAGTTCGGCCACCGGATAGGTCTCCGCCGCAGGCAAGCCGCCCGCCATGTTGATCAGGCCGGGAATGCGCCCGGCAGAGAGGAAAATCCGGGTGATGTCGTTGGTCGTCGCCAGCCAGCGGGCGAAAGCGGGACGCGCAGCGATCGGCTGCAAACTCATGATTGCCGTCCCGTCCATCGTCTCGAACCTTCGAAAACCAGCCCAAGCAGATGTGCGTAAGCACTGCCACGCCATGCTGGTGCGGACGGCGGGGATCGAACCCGCATAGCCTTGCGGCTGAGAGATTTTAAGTCTCTTGCGTCTACCAGTTTCGCCACGTCCGCTCAGACTGAGAGCGGTAGCGGGCGCGCCGCCCACACGCAAGCGCGGCAGCCATTCAGCGCGATGAGCTAGCAGTGAAAGCCCATCAGCGCCGGGCCGGCTTGTACCATTCGACGCCGTCGGGATCGACATAGAGGCCCGGCGCCACATCCGATCCGATCGGCTTCTGCTGCATCGGCACCCGCACCGTGTCGTCGCGGTCGCCGCGCTTCACATAGGGGCCGCTGCTCTGTTGCGCGGCGTGGCCATGCCCGCCGCGCGAGGCGGCAAGCCCGACCGTGGCCTGGCGTCCGGCGACCTTGTCCTGCAGCTCCGTCACCGGGCGGCCGGCGAAGGGGATGCGGCCGCTGCCCTCGAGCACCGGCCAGGCGCGGCGGGCGGCGCCCTCGCCGCTGACACGGACGCCGGTGAAGCGCGGCACATAGGTCGCGCCGCCCTTGCCGAACGAATCCCAGCCCGCGTTCGAGACCATCTGCGCGCCGCAGCGCTTGTGGCTGCGCTCGCACAGCGCGCGCGAGGCATAGCGCGGCGCCTTCTGCTCGAATTCGGCCCGCGCGTTGCGATAGGCGAATTCGCATTGCTCCGGCGTCAGCACCGCCGCCTGGATGCATTCGTCGCGGCGCTCATAGACCGCGCCTTGCGTCTGCGCCGCGAGATCGGCCGGCGCCGTGAGCGACAGCATCGGCGCGAGCGCGGCCAGGCGCAGCGTCGACAGGAACGAAGAGGCCGAGGCGATGATCATGCGGTGCAACATCATCACAAATGTGGCTTTACAGCAGCGAACGCCGCGACGCGGCGAGTTCCAGTGTCGCAGCATAGTCGATCTTGCCGTTGCCGAGCACCGGAATCGAGTTCGTCACCAGGATGGCCCGGGGCACCCACAATTCCGGAAAGCCCTGCGCTTTCGCGGTCTCCTGCAGCGCGCCGCGCTCGGCATTGGGCTTTTCGGTGACGAGCACGAGCTGCTCGCCCTTGCGGGCATCCGGCAGCGCCACGACGACATGGTTCTGGTCCGGCCACAGCCCCGATATCATCGATTCCACCGCCGCCAGCGAGACCATCTCGCCGCCGAGCTTGGCGAAGCGCTTGGCCCGGCCCTTGATCACGACGAAGCCGTCATCGAGCGTAACGATGTCACCGGTGTCGTGCCAGCCATCCTGCGGCGGCAAGAGCTTGCCGGGTTCGTCGGCGCTGAGATAGCCGGCCATGATGTTGGGCCCGCGCACGCGGAGCTTGCCGCCCTCGGTGATGCCCTCGACAGGTTCCAGCCGCGCCTCGATGCCGGGCAGGAGCCGCCCGACGCTGCCCTCGCGCATCGCGACGGGCGTGTTGCAGGCCAGCACCGGCGAACATTCCGTGCAGCCATAGCCCTCCAGGATCGTGGTGCCATAAGGCTCCCACATCCGGCGCGTGTCCGGCTTGACGCGTTCGGCGCCGGCCACGACATAGCGCACGCTTTTGAGGTCGTCCGGGTCCGCGGCGCGGGCATAGCCTTGCAGAAACGTGTCGGTGGCGAACAGGAAGGTGCAGCCCATCTCGCCAATCAGCTTGGGCACCTGCTTGTAGTGCAGCGGGCTCGGATAGAGCACGACCTTCATGCCTGAGAGCAGCGGCATCAAAAGCCCGGCCGTCAGGCCGAAGGAATGGAACGCCGGCAGCGGGTTCATGACGATGTCGCGCTCGGACAGGAAGCCAGCCGCCAGCGCGAAGATCTGCCGCGCATTCGAGACGAGGTTGGCGTGGCTCAGCACCACGCCCTTCGGCTTGCCCTCGGTGCCCGAGGTGAACAGCACGACCGCCGGATCGTCCGGCGCTGCCTCGTAGGGACGATGCGCCAGGCCCGGCGCCAGGCTCGACAGCGCGCCGACGAGCTTGTCGAGGCTGGTGATCTCTTTGCGGAGGTCCTCAAGATAGACGATCCGGCGGCCCTCCCCGAGCACAGCCAGCTCGTCGTCGAGCTTGGCCTGATCGACGAAGCGGCGCGAGGTGATGATCGTCCTGAGCTCGGCGAGCTCGCCGGCGGCGCGCAGGTTCTTGACGCCGGCGGTGAAGTTCAACAGCGCCGGCACGCGCCCATAGGCCGAGAGCCCCATCAGCGTCACCGCCATGGCCTGCACATTCGGCAGCAGCATGCCGACATGTTCCTTGGGCTGCGTCAGCCCGGCAAGCTTGCGGCCGAGCACCAGCGCGCCGAGCACGAGATTGCCGTAGCTCAACGGCTTGCGCTCGGGATCCTCGAGCGCGATCCGCGCCTTGCCATGGCGCGAGACCGCCTGCAGCAGGGCCTTGAACAGGGTGATGCGTGCGCCCGCTGCATCGAAGACGGGCAGGTTTCGATCGGCGTCGGCCATGCTTGGCTCGGCTCCCGGTTGGCGTTCCTCTTGGCTCCTGACTTAAGCCGATCGGGCGACGTTGCAATGAAGTCGTGCGGCAGCGTGATCATCCAGAAGGGTCCGGAGTTGCCGATCGTCGCCGGGAAGCGTCGCGGCGCTTGCCGATGGCCTTGCCAATTCCCCTGGGTTAGGCGACCACGGAGAGCCCGTCCCGTCAGGTCGCATCAGCCATGCCGCAAGCTGCCCGCTCCCAGGAAATCGGCCTGCTTTATGTCATCGGCGTCGTGCAGGGCCTGGCGCTGGTCTCCTTTCCGGCCGCCAGCGCGATCCTCGTCAGCCCGGCCGGCTTTGCCCTCTCCAGCACGCAATACGGCGCGATGTTCATTCCGCAGGTCGTGCTGGCGATCCTGGCCTCGGCCTTCGGCTCGGCCCTGTCGCGCCGGCTCGGGCTGCGCCGCGTGCTCCAGCTCGGGCTCTGCGGCAACCTCCTGTCGATGGCCTTGCTGGCAGCGAGCCCGCTGCTGATCGGGTCGCAGGCAGCGTTCGTCGTCCTGTTGCTGGCGACCGCCACGCTCGGCCTCGGCTTCGGCGCCACGACCATGACGATCAACACACTGGTCCAGCGCCTCTCCGAGCCGGAGCGCCAGGATGTCAGGATGCTGACCCTGAACGCGCTGATCGGGCTCGGCACCGCGCTGGCGCCGCTGCTGATCGCCCTGTTCACCCGGATCGCGGCCTGGTGGGCGCTGCCGGCGCTGATGACCCTGAGCTTGGCTGCGCTCCTGTTCGCGACGCTGCGCACCCCTCTCGACGCCGCCATCGACGATGCCCCCCGCGACCAGGCTTGGCCGGCGCGCTTCTGGGTTTATGCCGCGCTGGTCCTGCTCTACGGCGTGGTCGAAAGCCTCAGCGGCAACTGGGCCTCGCTCTATCTGACCAACCAGCGCCAGGTCTCGGCGGAGAACGCCTCTTTCGCCCTGACCGCCTTCTGGATCATGCTGACGCTGGGCCGCATCGGCTTTGCCGTGCTGGCGCGCCGGCTGCCGGTCACGCTCGTTCTCGTCGGCTTGCCGATCCTGCTGGCGGTGGCCTTCCAGATCGTCGCGCAGGCACAGGCTGCCGGGCCGGGCATCGCCGCCTTCGCGCTCGTCGGCCTGGCCTGTTCCGCCATCCTGCCGCTGGCGCTGAGCTTCGCCGGCAAGGAACTGCCCGGCGACCCGGCCGCGACGCTGGGCGCCCTGATCGCCTTCTACCAGATCGGCTACGGCATGGCGGCGTTCGGCGGCGGCCCGCTGCTAGACCGCGCCGGTATCGCCTATTCCTCGCTGTTCTCGCTCGGTAGCCTGGTCGCGCTGGCGCTGGCAGCCGTCGCGTTCATGGTTATCCGGCAGATCCCAGAGAGCCGCCACCGTTAGCGTCGAAGACGCCGTCATCCTGGGCGACCGCAGGTCGTCCCGGGATCCATCAAAGCGCGCAACATTGCCCTAGAATGGATCCCGGAGCTGCGCGGCTTCGCCGCTTGTCCAGGATGACGGTGCGTTTCAAATCCTGACGATGACGCGCTACCCGAACGCCCCGATCTCGTGCTGGATTGCGCCGGAAATCTCGCGCAGCAGCTCGAACAGCGCCTGCATCGGCGCGATCACGTCGCGATGCAGGGCCTCATAGGTTCCGCCCTCGCGCGGACCGGGCGGCTCGCCGAAATCGAGCCCGATCGTCGGGTCGGGCTTGAGCGGGAAGATCTCCGCCAGCAGGGACAGCGAGGCCGGCACGTCGAGCCGCAGCAGCCGCTCCATCAGCGCCTCGCGGGTCACCCCAGAATGCGGGCGGAAATCCGGGATATGGCTGGAAAGCAGCCAGATGCTGTGCATCGCCGCCAGCCGCAGCGCATGCAGCGCCACCAGCCTGACCGGCATCTCCGGCGTGGCTTGCGTCGCACCCCTGAGCTTCAGCGCATCCGACGACAGCCGCCAGAACAGCCGCCTGAGCGCTGGCGCCAGTTCCAGCCGCGACAGCGCATCGCCGACCGCCAGCAGTTCGGCACGGCGGCCGTCCCGGGAGGTCCGTCGCGCCCGGTCGAACCAGCTTCCGGGGTCGAGCGAGTCGAGATAGGCCCGCAGCACGTCGAGATCGCTCGCCGCCATCGCATGCTCGGCCAGCCGATAGGCCCGGTCGAAGCGGTCGGAGCGCTCGCGCATCGCGTTGAACAGATCAGGCGCGCGCGAGGCCGCCTGGCCGATGCCGTGGACGCTGTTGGCGAGCCAGCCGAGCTGCTGCAGGATCGCGTTGTTGGGGATGGCGCGCAGCTCGCGCGGATGGCGGATGCGCGTCGGCCCGCCGGCATCGCTCTGGCGCGCGGCAGGCCGCGAGCCCGTCTTGTCGAGCAGCGACGGCCCGAAAGTGCCGATCAGCGCGGCATAGCCGGGGTCGTCGACCAGCGTCGTCATCTCCTCACGCACGGTCTGGAAGAACTCGGTCGCGAAATCCGGCTCGTCATAGATCGGGTCCGACACCGGCTGGTCGGCCGGCGCTAGCACGGCCTCGGCGATGCGCCCCATCGTTGCCGCCGCCAGCTTCGGCGTGCCGAACAGCATATAGCCGTCGCTGCCCTGGAAGCTGGTCTCGCGCACCGTCTTGACCCCGGCCTTGGCGAAGGCGGCCCGCGCCCAGGCCGGTTCGAGATAGGCCAGCCGGTCGGCGAGGCTGCCGGGATGGGCGCCCCGACCGGCGGATTCACCATGGGTGTCGAAGATCACCAGCTCGACATCGGCCAGGTCGTAGCGGACCAGAAGCTCGCAGATCCGGATGCGCAGCCGCTCGATCCAGAAGGTTGCCGCGACCTGGCCGATATAACGCCCGGAATCGGAATAGCCGAACTGGATGCAGAACCGGCCATGGCGCTTGAGATAGGCGCGGAAATGCGGGCTGCGCAGCGCCTCGTCGATGATGCGCGGCCCCTGCTCCAGCGCGTCCGCGGTCTCGAACAGTGGCGAGATCTCGACCCGATCGGCGATGCCGAAGCGGCTGGCGAGCCAGAGCGCGCAGAGCAGCGTGTAGCCCGTCTCGGTCTCGGCGACGAGGAAGCGCACCGCCTTGGTGCCGTCGACATGCTTCACGATCTGCGCGATCGTCATCAGCATGCGCGTCGCCGAGGCGCGCTCGGCCGCCAGCGCCCCGAAATCGATCGCGATCGGCTCGACCTTGGCGAGCGCCGCATTCACCGCCGTCAGGAAGGCGCGCCGCTGCGCCGGCTGGGTCGGTTCCTCGTCGAGCGGAATGACCGCGCGCATCGCATTGTGAAGCTGCGAGGCGTTGAGCCGGAAATGCGGCAGCGCGATCGAGACGCCATGCGCCGCGCAGCCGGCCTTGACGAGGCAGAGCGCCATCGTCGTCTCGTCGTCGTCTGATATCGCGAGCGCGTCGTCGAGCGCCGCGATCAGGCGCGAGGCCTCGGGCAGCGCCGTCTCGCGCTCGTTGACCAGCGCCAGGGCGAAGGCCTGCAGGGCCGGCAGCGTCGGCTGCGAGGTGATCGGCGGTGCCAGCGCGAGTTGCCGATCGACCGCCGCCAGAGCCTGCTCCACCAGATCGCGCACGCCTGTGGTCGCCGCATTCGCGGGCAGCTTCTCCAGGATGCGGGCGAACTGCCCCTGCTTCGATTCCAGCCGGTAGCGCAGCGTGTCCCACCAGCCGATATCGGTGCGCCCATCCGTATCGCAGCCGACCCAGGAGCCCAGGATCACCGGGCGCGGCGCAAGCTCAGCCCAGCGCTGCGGCCAGCGGTCGCGGGCGACGCGCAGCACGGCGGCGTTGAGCGCGTCGATCGCGTTGCGGGCATGGCGCACGGCGTAGCGGGCCTGTTCGAACTCGTCCTGCAGGGTGATCTTGCCGTCGGGCCGGAAGGACAGCGCCGGATCGTCGATCACGCCGTCTCCGGCAATGCCGCCAGAGGCGAGATCGGCCAGCGCATGCGCCAGCTTGCGGCTCATGCCGAAGGTCGGATGGGCGGTGAAGACGGCCGCGAAGCGCACACGCTCGACCGCTGCCTTGAAGCTCTCGAAGGGCTGGGCATGCGATGCCGCCGCATCCGCCAGCCCTTCGGCCAATGTGGCGAAAGCCTGCTCGCCATCGCCCTCCATGCCGACATAACGCGCGACGCGACGGGCACGCTGCCGCAAGGCCTCACGGCCCAGCAGCCTGACGAGATCCTGCGCCGCCTCGACGGGAAGCTCGCCGCGATCCATCCGGCGCGTCAGCCACAGCGTCACCCGCAGCACCGGATTGCCGAACGGGTCCTCCCGCGAATCGCTGCGTGCCTGCGCGATCTCGGCCTGGAGTTGGGCGGCCAGCCCTACCGCCACATCGCCCGACATCGGAACCTCAGCCCTATCGTTCATCGCGTTGCCCTCCCGCCCAACACTAGGCAAGTTTCGGACCGATAGGTGAGGTCGCTCGGCGGACGCAGTGTCTTGCCGAGTTGGAATGTGTTGTGCTGACGCGGCATGTGTCTTGCTGAACCGAAAACCGAACGGCCGCCCGTCGCCGCAACGCGTCGCGGCCCATGTCTTTCAGCCTCGAAAGCCCGCCAGCCATGCCGCCCGTCGATACCGCCGCGTTCCTGCAGGATCTCTATGAATTGCGCCGGATCGGCGCCTTCCGGACCGGCGTGCATCGACCGACCTATTCGCCTGAGGACATGGAGTCGCGCCGCTGGCTCGTTGCGAAGCTGACCGAATGCGGGCTTGAGGCCGCGATCGACGGCATCGGCAATGTCTATGGGCGCCATCGCGGGCAAGGCCCGCATCTCCTGGCCGGCAGCCATATCGAATCGCAGAATGAGGCCGGCTGGCTCGATGGCGCGCTCGGTGTCGTCGCAGGACTCGCGCTCGCCCGGGCCGGCCTGCCGGTCGATGTCTGCGCCTTTGCCGACGAGGAAGGCCATTTCAGCATCGGCTTTCCCGGCAGTCGCTCCATCATCGGCGAGCTCACCGAGGACGCCATCGACCGCGCCACCAACCGCACCGACGGCACACCGATGCGCGAGGCCCTGCGCGCGGCGGGTCTCGAAGGCCTGCCGCGCCGGCAGCTCGAAGCCGGCCGCCACAAGGGCTATTTCGAGATGCATATCGAACAGGGCACGCAGCTCGAAACCGCAGGCCTGCAGATCGGCGTCGTCACCGGCATCGTCGCGATCTGGCAATGGCGGATCGTCGTCGAGGGCCAGCAGGATCATGCCGGCGGCACGACCATGGCCGAGCGCAAGGATGCCGGCCTGAGCGCGGTTCGCCTGCTCGCGGCGATCGACGCCGAATTCCCGCGCATCTGCGGGCCGCGCAGCACCTGGACGACGGGAAAGATCCTGCTCGAGCCGGGTGCGCCCAACATTATTCCGGGGCGTGCGGAGATTCTCTTCCAGTTCCGCGACGTCTCGGTGCCGATCCTCGAAAGGCTGGAGGCTGGCTTGCGGGCGCTGGTCCAGGAGGCCAACCGGCGCGAGCGCTGCACGATCACGCTCGAACCGGTGTCGAAGGCCATTCCGGCGCTCTGCGATCCCCAGATGATGCAGGCACTGTCGGAGGCCGCCGCCGAATTCGCGCCTTCGAGCTGGCAGGAGATGCCATCCGGCGCCGGTCACGACGCGCAGGTCATCGCGCGGCGCATGCCGGCCGCGATGCTCTTCGTCCCCTCGATCGGCGGCATCTCGCATCACTGGTCCGAGGACACCCGGGACGAGGATCTGGCTCTCGGAATGCGCGTGCTGCACCGCGCCGCCGAGCGCTTTCTCGCAAGCTAGGTTGGGGACCCAACCCGCGTCCATCATGAGGGTCGGCAGGTACACAGCTGCCTGCCCGATTATGTCTCATAATATGACCGGCGCGGAACTTTATTGCTTCTGAAGCGTTAATTTCGTTGAATAGGGCCAGCTACTCGCGCTATCCTTGTGGGCGGCTCAAATAGCATCCAATTCGATCGATCATAGGATCGAAACCGTGCTGCTTGCGGATTTGCAAAAGGCGTCCGCTCCGAGCAGCCCGTCGACATGGCTCAGCATGCCTTCGGTTTCATCGCTCCAGCGACCGGCCGGATTGCCCAATCTCAGAAACAGCTTGCCGTCAGGGTCGGCGTTTCCGCTTCGAAAGCCTGCTTCCCATAGAGCGGCGATCGCCGTCATCAGCGGAAGCGGCAGCTGCTGCGGCAGGAATGCCGTCGAACACAGAAAAGAGCTGCGGCATGTCCAGAATCGCGCCCAAGAGCGACGAGCAAAAAGGTGCCGAAGCCGAGGTCGACAGCTTCCGAAAAGATCTGGGCCCCTTCGTGGTCGCGGCCGAAACGACACGCATGGCGATGGTGTTCACCGACGCGAAGGCGCATGGCAACCCGCTGATTTTTGCCAATGACAGCTTCCTCCTGCTCACCGGCTACGAGCGCGAGGAGGTGCTCGGCCAGAGCTTCGATTTCCTGTTGGCGCCGGGCACGGACGCCACGACGCTGGCGATGCTCGAAGGCGAGTTCGAAAGCCAGGGCCAGAGCGGCACGGAGAATGCCTACCGTCGCAAGGACGGCAGCGAATTCTGGGCCGCGACCTTTATCAGCCCCGTCCTGGATGAAGCCGGCGCCGTGGTGATGCATTTCGCTTCGTTCGTGGACATGACCAAGCACAGGGATCAGCGCGCGCAGTCCAGGATGCTGATCGACGAACTCAACCATCGGGTGAAGAATACCCTGTCGACGGTGCAGTCGATCGTCTGGCAGGCCTTGCGCAATGCCGACCCGGTCACGCTGCGCGACACGATCGAATCGCGCCTCTTTGCCCTGTCCCGGTCGCATGATCTCCTGACCCTCGAGCATTGGGAGAGCGCGAAACTGGCCGATGTGGTCAAGACGGCCATGGAGCCTTTCGGGATCGCCAACGGTAGATCGGAGCGTTTTTCGATCCGGGGCAGCAGTGTTCGCATTCCCCCTAAGGCGACGCTGGCGCTTGGGATCGCACTCCACGAACTGGCGACGAATGCCGTCAAATACGGTGCATTTTCCAATGCGACGGGCTCCATCTCGATCTCGTGGGCAATAGAGCCATCGCGGGCAGGCAAACGGCTGGTGCTGCATTGGCGCGAGAAGGATGGACCGCCGGTCTCGCCGCCATCCAGAAAGGGCTTCGGTTCGCAGGCGATCGAGCGCGGATTGGCGCATGAACTGGACGGCTTGGTAGAACTCGAATTCCGGCCCGATGGTCTGGCCTGCATGATCTCCATTCCAGCGCCGCAGGCGGACATCCATGAGTAAGCCACTGTCCGGCCGCAACATCCTCCTCGTCGAAGATGAGATGATGCTCGTCATGCTGATCGAGAGCATGCTGGACGATCTTGGCAGCCAGTCCGTCAGCGCTGCCGCCAATGTCCGGCAGGGCCTCGACCTGATCGACGGTCAGGTCTTCGACGCCGCCATGCTGGATGTGAACCTGAATGGCGAGACCAGCTTTCCGGTTGCCGATGCCCTCGCCGCACGCGGCATTCCTTTCGTGTTTTCCTCGGGCTACGGCATCGACGGTCTGACGGAGCGTTTTCGCGACAGGCCTGTGCTAAAGAAGCCGTTTCAATATGAGGAACTCGCCGGCATGTTCGAACGTCTGTTCGCATGATTGGTTCTGCCTTGTCTTCGAGCCTTGGCGACACTTCGGGCCACAGACGACAGCGACGCGGCGGATGTGATCTTTAAAATAGAAAGCCGCCTCGGGCAGGGGCTATCCTGCCTTTGGCAGCGCAATCCTGGACAGCCCGTAATATATGAAGCAAGCCATGCGGATTTCAGCGCAACAACCGCAAAATTAATGATTTGTTAACCATCTCGCGCGGCAATGGAAAGGTTAAGATTCATTAACGTTTCGCCAGTTGAAATCACGGGTGCCCCATGGCCACGACCGTCGATAAAGCGACCCGCCAGAACCCGATTTCAGCCCGGCGCCGTCAACAGGTGCCGCAGACGCATTCCGGCTGGGACATGATCGCCCTGGACAATCTGACGGCCCATATCGGCACCGAGAAAGTCACGCATTCCCTGCAGATGTTCACGATGTCATTGGCGCAAAGCCTCATCATCATGAAAGACTACAGCATCGATTTTCAGCGCCAGCGGCATGAAGTCCATGATCTCGCTTCGGTGAGCGGCTTCCTCGGCTTCAGCGATCTGTTTCATGCCTGCCTGACCCTGCTCGCGCAAAATCGGTCCTCGGTCGAACGGCGCGAGACGGTGATCGCCGCCATCGAGCAGGCCCTGATGGAGGCCACGGTCTATCTGGCCGCGATGGCACGCCCGCACTGAACCGACCGGGTTCGAGACCGGGTCTTGCGATCCGCGACCGGCCCCGATCTTGACTCTCCGGACCAGGGGCCGAGGCGATCCACAACGTTCGCGTAGCTTCGGCGCCCGGCCGGGCCATGCGTCGGGCGCAGGCTGCTGCACGCCACCGAAGCTTGTCACGCCACGACACCGTCCTGCATAGAACGCGCCCGACGCCCCGCCGTCCCGTCCCGAAAGCGCCCGCGTGAACCGCGCAGTCCGACCGCCGGATACGGCGCCCGCCGCCCTCGTCGACAAGCACGGCGAAACCGATCATGCGGCCGCGCGTCATCGGCTCTGGCTTGGCCTCGGCTGCGGATTGCTGACGAGCCTGATCTGGGGGGTGCAGGCAGTCGTCTCGCGCCAGTCCGTGGCCGATGGCCTGAGCGCGGCCGACGTCACGATCCTGCGTTTCGCGGTCGCCTCGCTCCTGTTGCTGCCGCTCGCGCTGCGGCGGATGCGGCCCTTCCCGGTCGGCAGGCTCGGCTGGCGGCGCGCGCTGGTCCTGACGGCGCTTGCCGGCGCGCCTTATGCGCTGGTCCTGGTCGCCGGGGCCGCCTTTGCCCCTGCCCTGCATGCCTCGGTGATCGTGCCGGGGCTGATTCCCGTCATGACCGTGGCGCTGGCCTTCGCCGTGATGGGCGAGCGTCCGGGCATCCTGCGCCTGCTCGGGCTCGCCCTCGTGCTCGCCGGCATCTGCGCCTTCGGCTGGCAGGCCTTCGGCCCGATCGGAACCCAGGAAAGCGCCTGGATCGGCGATCTCTTCTTCGTCGCCAACGCGGTGCTGTGGTCGGTCTTCGGCCTGCTGGCGCGGCGCTGGGGCACTGAGGCCATCGACGTCACGATCGCGACCTGCCTGCTTTCGCTGCTTCTGCTGCCGGTCTTCGCGCTGATCATGCCGATCCGGCTCGGCGAGGTCGCCTGGCCAGCGATTGCGCTGCAGGCGGTCTATCAGGGCGCGCTGGTCGGTGTCGGCGCGCTGTTTCTCTATACCAAGGCGGTCGAACTGCTCGGCGCCGCGCGCGCGACCCTGTTCCTGCCGCTGAACCCGGTCGTCACCGCGCTCGCTGGCGCGGTGCTGTTGGGCGAGTATCCGTCCACGATCGAGGTCGCGGGCATGCTGCTGGTCATCGCGGGGATGAGCGTGGCTCTGAGGGCGCGGTAGGCGCTGGCTCGCAAGCAGCCACGGAACGCCTCTCAGCCCTTGTGATCCTTGGCGATCGGCTCGACATAGGACAGCCCCATATCCCAGGGGAAATAGATCCAGGTGTCCTGGCTGACCTCGGTGACGAAGGTGTCGACGGTCGGCACGCCGGCGGGCTTGGCATAGACCGTGGCGAAATGGGCGTTGGGCAGCATTTCGCGCACGACGCGCGCGGTCTTGCCGGTATCAGTCAGGTCGTCGACGACGAGCACGCCCTTGCCCTTCCCGTCCCCGATCGCCTTGATCGAAGGCGCGACATCCTTCAGCACTTGGAGCTCCGACTGGTTCTTGTAGTCGTGATAGCTCGCGACGCAGACCGTCTCGATCAGGCGCAGGCCGAGCTCCCGGCAGATGATCGCGGCCGGAACCAGCCCGCCGCGGGTGATGCAGACGATCGCCTCGAACGGCCCCTTCTCGGCCAGACGCCAGGCAAGCGCACGGGCATCGCGGTGGAATTGGTCCCAGGAGACGGGGAAGGCCTTGTTGGAGGTCGGTTCGGCCATGGCACGCGGCTCCGGGCTGATCACGGCGCCAAGCGCGCCCTTCCTGTCCGAAACCCTATCGGCGGCCCGCTGGCAAGAGGCGATGCCGCCGCCATCCCCAGATGCGGGAACGCTGTGGCATCCGGGCGTCGAAGCCGTGCCCGGCGACGGGTCTCAGGCGCCGAGCCGCGCCTGTTCGGCCGCAAGCATCATTTTCACGGCCGCCATCGCCTCGGCCAGCTTCTCCGCATCCCGCGAACGCACCACGACATTTGTGTCCGGCCCCTCGTCCGAAAAGAACGGGTAGGAGCCGATCGAGACGTCCGGATGGGCCTTGGCGACCTCGGCCAGCGCCGTGCCGATATCGCCCTCGCGCAGGCCGGCGCGGACGGTGTCGGACAGGATTTTGACCCCGGTCTTCAGCGTCGGCGCGACGACATCGAGCATCGCCTGCATGATCGACGGCACGCCCGCCATCACATAGACATTGCCGATGTTGAAGCCTGGCGCCTTCGAGACCGAATTGGCGATCAGGTCGGCGCCCGCCGGGATGCGCGCCATGCGCAGCCGGGCCTCGTTGAGCTGATCGGCGGGAAAGCGCTCGGACAGCATCGCGATGGCGCGCGGATCGTGATCGATCGAGACGCCGAAGGCCGCTGCGACGGCATCGGCGGTGATATCGTCATGGGTCGGGCCGATGCCGCCCGTCGTGAAGACGTAGGAATAGCGCGCGCGCAGCGCATTCAGCGCCGCCACGATCTCGTCCTGCACGTCGGGCACGACGCGCACCTCGCGCAGTTCGATGCCGATATTGGTCAGGTATTCGGCGATATAGCCGATGTTCTTGTCCTTGGTCCGCCCGGACAGGATCTCGTCGCCGATGACGAGGATTGCGGCCGTGACGAGCGCCGGGGACGATGGGGTGTCGCTCGCAGTCATGGCCGTCTCCTGGCTCCGGCGGCGCACCCTTCATGCCGGGCGCCGCGCTATCCCTAGAGCTAGGGGTTTGCCAGCGCGGGCTCAAGCGTCGCGACGAGCGCGCCCGTCATGCACCCCGACGGATGCGACGACGCCGGCGGCGGCCGTTACGCCTTGCGCTCATAGACCAGGTTGAGGCGCGTCTGGGCCAGCAGGCTGTAGCCGCTTTCCGCGAGCAGCCCCGCAAGGTCGCTCTGCCAGCGCTCGCGCGAATCCTCGATGATGATGAAGCCCGGCCACAGGCTTTCCGGCGCATCGCGCAGGAAGGGCTCGAGGATCAGATCCTCGGCACCCTCGACATCGAGCTTGATCGCGTCCAGCCGGTCATAGCCCTCGTTCTGGACCAGCGCGAGCAGCGTCATCGCCGGCACCCGGACCGTGCTGCCGGCGCTGGAGCGCAGGATGCGGACGCTCGATTCGCCGCGATTGGTCGGGTCGATGAAGAGCGTCAGCTCGCCCGGCTTGTCGGCCAGTGCACAGGCGACGGCCTTGACCGTGCCGAACGGATTCTGGGCGATGTTGAAGGCCAGCCGCGCGAACACCTCGGGCTGCGGCTCGACCGCCAGGATGCGCGCGCTGGGCCCGGCTTTGGCCGCGACGAACAGCGAATAGGCCCCGATATTGGCGCCGATATCGATGAAGCGGAAACCGTCGCGCAGGCGCTCGGCGAGCAGGCCGCGCTCCAGCGGATCGAAATACTGCGGCGTGAAGAGCACGCGCTTCTCGCAGACATTGCCGTCCGGATAGAGCCGCATCTTTGCGCCCAGCGCCTCGATGTCGACGGGGCGTCCGTGAAGCGAGCGCAGGCCGAGCCGGCGCAGCGCATAGGCGACCTTGCGCCCGAGAAAGCTGTCGGACGCGCAGCGCGTCCAGGCGATGATGCGCGAGAGACCGCGCTGCGGCGCGAAGGCGCCGTAAGGCTGGTCCTCGCCCTGAGACTGTTCGATGATGGCCATTGCGGCAGCCTGATACACCCGGTCGCGGCTGGGCGCCAGCCATTGCGCCTCGGCGTCGCCGGCCGGGCCTGCAGCGGTGGGCCGAACGCTTATTCATTGGCGCCGTGCAACATCCCTGATACACGTTTTACGTGCATAAAAGGGGAGGATGATATGATGGCGTTCAATCCGACTTATCATAAGGGCATTTGCTTCACGACATATCTGTATTGCCAGCAGCTCGGGGCGATCCGTCCTGGATTCACGATCCAGCCGAAGGATCTGATCACCCTTGGCACGACGGTCGCCCAAGTCGGCGTCAGCGCTGCTCTGGCTCGGCTGGAAATCCACGAGATGGGAGCGGATCGCAACTACAACCCGGCCTATCTGCTGGCGCTGGAAAGCTACGCCCTCGCCGTCAGCGGCCTGGTTACCTCGCTCAACGGCAAGACCAACAATGCTGCCGACGCACTCACCGTCCTGGCCTCGATCGGCGGGATGACCGCGGCGATCTACAACCCGTTCAATCTTGAGCTCGGCCCGCTGCTGCCGCCGGTGACGCCGGACTTTCCTCCGGCGCCGACCCCTGCGCCGCCGCCGCAACATGCCGACTGGATGGGCGCCAATCAGAAGGTGATCGGGCCAAGGCGCCTTTGCGATCTCGTGCTGCCGGGCACCCATGATTCGGCCACTTGCGACATCAATCTGAGTTCGCCGATCGATCCCAATGCCGATCTCAAGAAGCTGGTCGCCCTGCAATACGTTCCCTATCTGGCGCCGGTCGCCACCAGCATGATGGCGAGGTGGGCGCGCAATCAGGCTTTCGACATCGCGACGCAGCTTGCTGCCGGCATCCGGTATCTTGATCTGCGCGTCGCCGAAATGAACGGCGAATACTGGACCGTCCATTCGATGCTCGGCACGCGCCTGGCGAATATGCTTCGGGAAGTCGCGCAATTCCTCGCCGCGCATCCCAAGGAAGTGGTGATCCTCGACTTCAATCACTTCTACAGCATCACGGATTGGGACCAGCTCGCGCGACTGATCCTGATCGAGCTCGGCTCGGCCGTCGCGCCCGCCAACGCCTTCACGCCACAATCGACGCTCGACCAGTTCTGGAGCGCCGGCAGGCAGGCGGTCGTGCTCTTCGACAACGACCAGGTCGTGGCGGCTCACCCCGCCCTCTGGCCGGGATCGCAGACGGCGCCGGGAGCGCGGATAGCTTCGCCCTGGCTGCAAACCACGGATCTTCAGGCATTACGGACTTATCTCGATCAAACGCTGTCGTCACGAAGCCTCGACAAGCTGTTTGTCTCGCAGGCGATCCTCGACGCCTCCAATGCCTGGATCATGGGCTTGATCCAATACCCGCACAATCTGGCCGAGTACGCCGCCGCCAGCACGCCGACGATGTTCGACTGGTTCAGGGGCTGGACCTCCCGCCCGCTGAACATCGTCATCATCGACTGGTTCACGGTGGTGCCGGACTATGTCGAGACCCTGATCGCCATGACTATGCATGGCACGCTGAGCCACTGCCGGATCGACGTCGACGACCAGGGCGGCGGTGCCGACACGCGTAGTTTCGGCTTCGACACCACCGGCGACGCCGGAGGCTGCACGGTCAGCGCATCGATGCCAGGTTCCGGACCGATGGCCATGCGCATGGAGCCTGGCGCCGGCCAGCAGACCCTGCCCGACTATTCGGCATCGCGCGTGAAACCGTCCGGACGCATGGTCCTGACGACGCTGCGCACCGGAGAGCATGCCTTCGTCGCCTATAACGGCGTGCTCCATACCGAGCACTCGCTGCAAACGACCAATGCGATCGTCGCCGTGGTTCCGCCTGCCGCCACGCCGCCGGGCAACATGTCGGTCAGCGGCTATTCGGACCATGCCGAGTTCCTCGTCGACGATCAGGGGGGCGGCGCAGACAACCGCAATTTCGTCTTCGACACGGTGCGCCAGGGCGACGGCGTCAAGGTCACCATCACCTATCCCGGCAGCGGCCCGCTGGCGGTGACGCTGACCAAGGGCCGACCTGTTCAGGCGATTCCGGCGCAAGACGCGGCACGGGTCAAACCGAGCGGCACGCTGACCCTGACATGGTCCGCCGAGCCGGCGACGGAGTTCAGGCTCGTGTCGTTCACCGGCACGCTGCACACCGATCACAGCGTCACCCTCACCGATGTCGGCATCGCCATCCTCGATTCGATGGCCTGATCGCGGCCGTCGGCGCAGTCTCGGTCCTTGCGCGCCCCGCCAAACCCAATAGATATGGGCGGCGGGGCGTTCCGCGCAAAACGACATTCGACGAAACCCGATGACATTCGATGAAACGATTGGCCGATCGCGCATGCGCGAACCCGCCATCAAGCTCCACGGCCCCGAGGCCTTCGCGGCCATGCAAAAGGCCGGCCGCCTGACGGCCGAGGGCCTCGACATGCTCGGCGGCTATGTCAAGCCGGGCGTCACCACGCAGCGTCTCGACGATCTCGCCTTCCAGTTCGCCATGGACAACGGCGCCTATCCGGCGACCCTGTTCTACCGCGGCTACACCAAGTCGATCTGCACCTCGATCAACCATGTCGTCTGCCACGGTATCCCCGATGACAAGCCCCTGCGCGAGGGCGACGTCATGAACATCGACTATACGCTGATCGTGAATGGCTGGCATGGCGATTCGAGCCGGATGTACGGCGTCGGCGACATCGCGCGCAAAGCCGAGCGGCTGATCGAGATCACCTATGAAAGCCTGCTGCGCGGCATCAGGGCCGTGCGGCCGGGCGGCACCACCGGCGATATCGGCTTCGCCATCCAGCGCTATGCCGAAAGCGAGCGCTGCTCGGTGGTGCGCGATTTCTGCGGCCACGGCGTCGGCCAGCTGTTCCACGACGCACCGAACATCCTGCATTACGGCTCGCCCGGCGAAGGCCCGCAGCTGAAGCCCGGCATGATCTTCACGATCGAGCCGATGATCAATCTCGGCAAGCCCGGCGTGAAGGTGCTCTCCGACGGCTGGACGGCCGTGACGCGGGACCGCTCGCTCTCGGCCCAGTTCGAGCACACGATCGGCGTCACCGATACCGGCTGCGAGGTCTTCACGCTGTCGCCCACCGGACGCGACAACCCCCTCGCCCATCAATGACGACAGGCGCGGGCAACGGTTCGGGCCGCTCCGCGCCGCCCGCCCTGCCCGCTGCGACCGCCGTTCCGGTCGAGCCGCCGCATTACCATGGCCATCGCGACCGCCTGCGCAGCCGCTTCCAGGAGGTCGGCGCCGATGCGCTGCCGGATTACGAATTGCTGGAACTGCTGCTGTTCCGCTCGATTCCGCAGCGCGACGTCAAGCCGCTTGCCAAGGCCCTGATCGCGCGCTTCGGCTCCTTTGCCGAGGTGCTCGGCGCGCCCGCCTCGCGGCTGACCGAGGTCAAGGGCGTCGGCGAGGGCGTGGCGCTCGACCTCAAGATCGTCGAGGCTTCGCTGCGGCGCATGGCCAAGGGCGCGGTCGCCAAGCGCACCGTGCTCTCCTCATGGTCGGCCGTGCTCGACTATTGCCGCATGGCGATGGCCTTTGCCGAGCGCGAGCAGTTCCGCATCCTCTTCCTCGACAAGAAGAATGCCGTCATTGCCGACGAGGTCCAGCAGACCGGCACCGTCGATCACACGCCGGTCTACCCTCGCGAGGTGATGCGGCGGGCCCTCGAGCTCTCCGCCTCGGCCGTCATCCTCGTGCACAACCATCCCTCCGGCGACCCGACGCCGTCGGGAGCCGACGTGAAGATGACGCGCGAACTCGTTGATATCGCAAAGCCCCTGGGCATCGCGATCCACGATCACGTCATCGTCGGCCGCGACGGACATGCGAGCTTCAGGGGGCTCGGTCTGCTCTGACTGTCCGGCATCTCCCCAACGCGGCGACCGCTTCGCTGCGGTGGAAGATGGCCCTTGTCGGCGCGTCAGATCAATAGAGAAACGCCGGGCGTCGTATCCCAGCATAGAAAAACAGGGAATAGCGCAACCGCATGGCTCGACAGACCACCTCCGTCGTCGTGGCGCTCCCATGGAGAACCTGGCCCATAGTGCTTCTTCCCACTCCTGCGAAAAGACTGCGCCATCAAAGCCCGGGATCCAACACCTGGGGGTCGATCATCTAAATTCCCGCTGAAATGAGCGACTTATGAATTCATGCCGACCTACCCGACCGCTGTCCGACGGGCGGTAGAACGCGAATGGACCCCGTCGGCCTGCGGGCACCATTCTCGCGGGCAAAAAAGCCCCCTTGCTTAAGCGGCCATCTCGACCGGCGCCCTCGCCCCGGTCATGAAGGAGACCGCGTCCGACATCGAATGGGCTTTGGGATCGATCACGGTCAGGCGACGCCCCAGCCGGTGAACATGGATGCGGTCGGCGATCTCGAAGACTTGCGGCATGTTGTGGCTGATCAGCACGACCGCCACGCCGCGCCGGCGCACGTCGAGGATCAGCTCGAGCACCCGCCGCGATTCCTTGACGCCCAGCGCCGCGGTGGGTTCGTCCATGATCACCACGCGCGAGCCGAAGGCGGTCGCCCGCGCCACAGCCACGCCTTGCCGCTGGCCGCCGGAAAGGGTCTCGACGCGCTGGTTGATGTTCTGCACCGTCAGCAGGCCGAGCTCCGTCAGCCTGTCGCGGGCGATGCGCTGCATCGCCTTGCGGTCCAGCATGCGGCAGACCGAGCCGAGCATGCCCGGCCGGCGCAACTCGCGGCCGAGGAACATGTTGTCGGCGATCGACAGGCTCGGCGAGAGGGCCAGCGTCTGATGCACGGTCTCGATCCCGGCGGCCTGGGCCTCGATCGGCGAGCGGAACGCGACCATCTTGCCGTCGAGCCGGATTTCGCCCGCATCCGGCACCAGCGCCCCGGACAGCGCGCGGATCAGCGAGGATTTGCCGGCGCCGTTGTCGCCGATCACCGCGAGGATCTCGCCGTGATGGAGATCGAAATCGGCGTGATCCAGCGCGGTCACGCGGCCGTAGCGCTTGACGAGGCCGCGGGCCTGCAGGAGCGGCTCGGCGGGTTGGAATGATTCGAGTTCGATGGTCATGCCGAGACCTTCCGAATCCATTGATCGAGGGCGACCGCGAAGATGATCAGGCAACCGACGGTGAATTCCTGCCAGAGCACGTCGACGCCCGAAAGCGCCAAGCCGTTGCGGAATACGCCGACGATCAGCGCGCCGATCAGGGTGCCGATGATCGAGCCGCGCCCGCCGAACAGGCTGGCGCCGCCGACCACCACCGCCGTGATGCTGTCGAGATTGGCCGTCTGGCCGGCCTGCGGGCTGATCGAGCCGATCCGGCCGATCAGGGTCCAGGCGCCGAGCGCGCAGATGATGCCGGCCACGACATAGACGGTGAACAGGACGCGGTCCGTGCGGATGCCGGCGAGCCGCGCCGCATCGGGATCGTCGCCCACGGCATAGAGATGGCGGCCGAAGGCGGTGCGGTTGAGCACGAACCAGACCAGCCCGACCAGCGCCAGCAGGAAGAAGGAGCCATAGGTGAAGCGGGCCCCATAGACGTCCACGGGCGTGCCGAGCCATTGCAGGAACGGAGCGGCTCCCGCCACCTCCTGCGAGCGGATGGTCTCGGAGGCCGAATACCAGAGATTGAGTGCGAAGAAGATCGACCAGGTGCCCAGCGTGACGATGAAGGGCGGCAGCTTGAAGCGCGTCACCAGCATGCCATTGACGGCGCCGCAGCCCGCCCCCGCGGCGATACCGGCCATCAACGCGACCGGCGCCGGCAAGCCCATCGTGATGGCGAGCTTGCCCATGATCACCGAACTCAGCACCATGATGGCGCCAACCGAGAGATCGATTCCGGCGGTGATCACGATCAGCGTCTGGGCGATGCCGATCACGCCGATGATCGTGACCTGCTGGATGATCAAGGACAGGTTGAAGGCCGACAGGAAGCGCGAGCCGACGATCAGGCTGAACGCCGCGACGCCGATCAGCAGCACGATGGCGGGCACGGCGGTGGGGTTGGCGTGCAGAAAATGCTGGATCCTCCGCAGCGGCGAGTTCGCCAGCACCTCGAATTCGGCCACCCGGGTGTCCCGCTTCTCCAGAGCGGCCTCGAAGGCCTGGACGCCGGGGCGGCTGTTGCCAATATCGGTCATCATGGTTTCCTCGCACAGGGGATTGCCTTCGCGCCTGCCGGCGCGGTGTCCCGCTTTTTTCAGGCGCTCCGCATCAGGGGCGCCAGTTCTTGCAAGGGCGGAAGAGCGCCCGTATCAGGCAACGCGACTAGCCCCAGCACTTCTTCATGGCAGCAGCGCTATCGATCGAGGGCAAGCCTTCAACCGGCTTGTCGGTCACCAGCTCGACGCCGGTATTGACGAAATCGAGCCCCGGCGAGGCCTGCGGCCTGGTGCCGTCGGTAGCGAATTTCTTCACCGCCTCGACGCCCTTGGCCGCCATCAGCAGCGGAAACTGCATCGAGGTCGCGCCAATCACGCCATCCTTTACATTCCGCACGCCGGGGCAGCCACCATCGACAGAGATGATCAGCACGCCTTTTTCGCGGCCGACCGACCGCAAAGCCTCATAGGCCCCGGCCGCGGCCGGTTCGTTGATGGTGTAGACCACAGAGACGCCGGGGTCCTTCTGCAGCAGGTTCTCCATCGCCTTGCGGCCGCCCTCCTCGCTGCCGAGCGTGACGTCATGTCCGACGATGCGGGCATCCTTCTCGTCGCCGATCCTGGCGGGATTGCCGATATTGATGCCGAAGCCCTTGAGGAAGCCCTGATCGCGAGCGACATCGACCGAGACCTGATTCACGTTGAGATCGAGCAGGGCGATCTTGGCCGATGCCGCTTTCGCGCCGAGCGTCTTGGCTGCCCATTGCCCGATCATCTCGCCCGCCAGGAAATTATCGGTGGCGAAGGTGGCGTCCGCCGCGGTCGGCGGATCGAGCGGCGTGTCGAGCGCGATCACCAGGATGCCGGCGGCGCGGGCCTTTTCGATGGCCGGCACGATGGCGCGGGAATCGTTCGGCGTGATCAGGATGCCCTTGGCGCCGGAGGCGATCAGGTTTTCAACGGCTGCGACCTGGCCGTCATTGTCGCCGTCCACCTTGCCGGCGAAGGACCGCAATTCCACGCCACTGGCCTTGGCGGCCTCTTCGGCGCCCGCCTTCATCTTGACGAAAAACGGATTGGTGTTGGTCTTGGTGATGAGGCCGACGATGGGCCTGTCGGCGGCACGGACGCCTTGAACGCCCAGTGCAAGCGCAAGCGCGGATGCGGCGAATAGCCCTGCTGACTGACGCATGGTTTCCCTCCCTTGGGACAGTTGTCGATCGGCGCGGTTCGACCGCACGCATGTTGTTTCTGCCCCTATCAGGCACGGAGCCCGACAACCTGTCAATTAATAAATCATTCCGATTTATTAATTGACAGGTTCGCTCTGCCCGGATCATTCTGATGGGCGCGATGCGCCATGCGTATTGCGAAACGGAGCTGCCAATCGCAGCGAGAACAAGAAGAACACTTTTTTTCAGGGAGCCGAGGATGGGAGAGCGCGCGCCGTTCCTGGAGACCGACGAGCCCGCGGCAATAGCCTCGGCAGGAAGTCGCGGCACCAGCCAGACGGGTACCCGGCTCTACAACGAGCGTCTGATCCTGTCGCTCATCCGCCGTCATCGCAGCCTCGCCAAGGTCGAGATCGCCCGCCTCACCGGCCTCTCGACCCAGACGACAACGGTGATCATCAACCGGCTGGATGCCGACGGGCTGCTCAGCGCCGGCGAGCCGCAGCGCGGCCGCGTCGGCCAGCCATCGGTCCCCTACTCGCTCGATCCGGACGGCGCGTTCGGGCTTGGCCTGATGATCGGCCGGCGCAGCTCCGACCTCGTCCTGATGGATTTCACCGCTGGCATCCGCGCCAGGCAGCGCATGATCTATCCGTTCCCGGTGCCGCACGACATCCTGGCCTTTGCCGAACGCGAGATGCCGAACCTGCTTGCCGTGCTTCCCGATGCGCATCGGGAGCGGATCAGCGGGCTTGGCGTCGCGATGCCCTTCGAGCTGTGGAACTGGGAGGCCGATATCGGCGCGCCGCCGGGAGCGCTCGGCGCATGGCGCGATTTCGACGTGGCCGGCGAGCTTGCGCGCCGCTTCGCGCCATGGCCGATCCGGCTTTGCAATGACGCGACCTCGGCCTGCGCCGCCGAGCTCACCTTCGGCGCGGGGCGCGCCTACAGGGACTTCGCCTATTTCTATGTCGGCGCCTTCATCGGCGGCGGCGTCGTGCTCAATGGCAGCCTGTTTCCCGGCCGCAGCGGCAATGCCGGGGCGCTGGGCTCGATGCCGATCATGCGGCGCGAGGAAAATGGCGAGGCGAGCCTGCAGCAATTGATCCGCACCGCCTCGATCTACCAGCTGGAGCGCCGGCTGATCGCCGCGGGCCGGCGCGGCGCCGATATCTGGCTGTCTCCCGACGACTGGTCGAACTTCGAGGAGCCGCTTGACGCCTGGATCGCGGAGGCGGCCGAGGCGCTGGCGCAGGCCATCACTGCTGCGCTCGCGGTAATCGATTTCGAGGCGGTCATCATCGATGGCGCCTTTCCGGCCGAGGTGCGCCGCCGCCTCGTCGAGCGCATTCGCGAGTGCCTCACCCGCATCGACCGCCAGGGCCTGACGGAGGCTGTGGTGCTGGAAGGCTCGATCGGGCGCGATGCGCGCGCGATCGGCGGCGCGGCGCTGCCTTTGCTCGCCGCCTTCGCCCGCGACCACGACGTGCTGTTCAAGGATTGACGCATGCTCAAGGGTATCCCGCCCCTGCTCGGCCCCGGGCTGCTCGCCATCCTGCGAGCGATGGGCCATGGCGACGAGATCGCCATCGTCGATGCCAACTACCCTGCCGACGCCCATGCAAAGCGGCTGGTCCGCATGGACGGCCATGACGCGCCGGCGATCCTCGATGCCGTGCTCTCGCTCATGCCGCTCGACGCGGCCGTGCCCGAGGCCGCCTTCCGCCCCTGCGCCTTCGGAGATTGCGGGCGGCTAGAGCCGGTCTTCGCCGCGTTCGAGGCCGCCATCGCGCACCGCGAGCCCGGCTTCCGGCTTGTGCCGATCGTCGGCGAGGCCTTCTACGATCGCATCCGAGCCGCCTATGCCATCGTCGCCAGCGGCGAGCGGCGCCTCCATGGCAATATCATCCTGCGCAAGGGCGTGATCGCGCATGAAGGGGCCGCGCCATGATCCTCGTCTGCGGCGAAGCGCTGATCGACCTGTTCGTCGGACCTCCCGAAGGCGCCGAAATGCCGGCCCGCGCGGTCGCCGGCGGCTCGCCCTTCAACGTCGCCATCGGCCTTGCCCGGCTTGGGGTCGAGACCGCCTTCCTCGGCGGCATTTCGCGTGACCGCTTCGGCACGCTGCTCGCCGAAATCCTGGCTCAGGAAGGCGTCGACGACCGCTTCCTGGTGCGGACCGATCGGCTCACGACCATCTCGGCCATCGCAACCGCCCGCGACGGCCAGCCGAGCTACAGCTTCCATGGCGAGGCGGCGGCGGACCGCTCGCTCGAGCCCACCGACCTGCCGGCGACGCTGCCGACGG
>UCBZ01000053.1 GCA_900470775.1 Hyphomicrobiales bacterium
TCGCGGGAATTCTTTGCAAGGTGGCCATCCATTCCGCGAGCAGCTTTTGTATGGAACCAACCGCGGAGCCATCTGCTGATTGCCCGATGCCGGAAACGGCGCCTGCCTGCTCTTCAGTTGATGCGTTGCCGCGGATGTACCGGTCGCACAAGCGGGAGAGCTGAAGCCTATACCCGGAAGCCCCGGATCTCAGTAGGCGTGACTATGGTCAGAGGCGCGCCGCCGCGTGCGCGCGCCTATGGCCGGCGCTACAATGATCGCCAGTGGGATCGCCGCTGGTGACCTGACGACCCGCCGCCGGGCCTCGCGCCCGGCGGCAAAAGGCCTTGTGCATTCGCAAGGCTCGCCAAACGGAGCCTTGACGCCAAACGCATGCCGGCTTCATCGCTCCACTGGTTCCGCGACGATCTTCGCCTTGCCGACAACCCGGCCCTCTCGGCGGCTGTCGCTCATGGCCCGACGCTTTTCCTCTACATCCTCGACGAAGGCGGAACTCGCCGTCCGCTCGGCGGCGCCAGCTGTTGGTGGCTGTCGCGTTCGCTCGCCACGCTTAGCACGGCGCTCCAATCCAAAGGCTGCGAACTTGTCCTGGCAGCCCGCGAGCACACAGGCGAACGCAATCGCCGCGAGGACGTGTTTCATGGTGGTGTTCCGGAGGTGATGAAAGGCGGCGGACCCGGCTGCTGCGGGAGGTCATCCTCCAAATAGAGGATGTGCATCTGCTATCACCTCCGCAGCTTATCGCGGGGGTAATGGGGTAAAGTCGCAATGAAGAAGCTACGCTCGATCTCGTACTATGCCCGACGTGAGAGGCTTCGGGCCACGGCGGCCCAGGGTCGAAGCGGCGACAAGACAGCGCTTGAGGCCTCCAACGAGAACTCCATCTCTTCCGAGGGTCATCAGGCCTCGTTCGTGGAAAGTTTCCCGGCCGAGGTCAGGACCACCCGGCCGCTGGATGGCATCGGATAGGTCGAGGGCCAGCGGATGCCGAGCAGTCGGCCGCGATCGAGCCAGGCTTCGGTCACGGCGTTGGACTGGTTGCCGCCGAGCACGTGCAGCGCACCATCGCTTTTACGCTCGCCGGCATAGAAGCCGACATGGCCGCTCCATCCGTCCTGCTGCCGCGCCAGAAGACGGGGACGGCGCCCTCGGCTGGCGTCTCGATCGAGCGACCGAACTTCAGGCCAGTTGCGCGCGCCGAACGGGTTGGCGGGCTGGGCTTCACCTGGCAGGCTGAAGCCCATGCAATGCGCGACGAACAGACCGCACCAGGGCGTCTCGTCATCGGCGCCCTTGCCGAGGTCATAGCCAAGCGCCAGCATCGCCCGCCGAATGTCAGCGTTCGTCTTCGTCGTGATGCTCCGGGCATGAAAAAGCCGCCCGAAGGCGGCTGGGTAATTCGGCGGGTTACCGCCTGTGCTGCGGTGGCGCTTTGAAGCCTTGGCTAAACACGAGATATCACTCAAATTGTGCGGATCGCTCGCGAGCCCGCGAGGCCTATTGATGAGCGGCTATGACGCCACAGCAGCGATCTGGCATGGCAAGGCTGATGCTTCGTTCACCGCTTTTCCGCGCTGCCCTTCCGCGGGCGACCGAGACGGATCATGTCCTTGCTGAAATGTGCGGCGACTATGAGGTAGCGATAGTAGCCGCGGCATTCTGGGTCGGGTCCACCCGACCGGATGCCACATCAATCTCTCACGAATATGCCGATCTACTGGTCCAGATCGAGAGAGAAATAGAGAGCCGCGTCCTACAAGGTCGTCCGGTTCAAGCGCGAAAGAGCACCAGCATTTCGTGAAAGGCGCGTCCTGCCTTGCTGGTGGTCGTGGTTGGGCGACCGCCGGCACCCGTATGACTTCCCGCCGACGCCCTAGCGGTCCAACGCCGATTAGGATGGTGTGCCTGACCCCGGTGGTTCCGGACACGCCGCTTGCGAGCATCCCGAAGGACCGGTGCGGTTGATGCGAACATCATGAAAAGAACGAAACATGCGATCCAAGCAAAAGCGATGTATTGCAAAGGCGCGCTCCTGGTGACCTCATTCCAATAACAGTTCATGTTGGTTAACGGATTCTTAAATCCGAAAGGTGCAGCGCACCAATTCGACGCCGCAATGCCGCAAGTCACCCGGTCACAGGGGGCTGCCGATCCGTCGGAGCCATAAAGGCAGCTCGGCCCGAACCGGGGTTACCCTGAGAACTCTGCCCCGGTTCGCTTACCACCACTGCTACGGGTGCAGTTTCGTCACAACGGACTTTTAACGACAAATTTTAGCGACCGCTGACAGTGACCATAGGTTACGCTAAAAAGAGTCAGCCTTGCGAGGCGGGCGCCCCCCGTCCGCATGGTTAGAGTCGGAGCGGGATTCCCCCAAAAGATTCGCCGCTCCGGCTCGCCCAAGGGACGGCGGCATCCGATCTTCAGTTTCATCCGTATGATCGTCAATGAAGCAGCTGCGCAGAGCGAGCCCGGCATATGGTTTACCTCCCTGCAACGTTACAACTTCGTCCACATGGATCACCGATTGATTGTCTCGCGCGAGATCACAGCAGCGACGGCGCTCAGCTGCTGCTCGAAGCTGACATAGCCTTACCGCAGCGCCTCCTGATCTCGATCGGTGCCGATCAGCCTCCGGTGCGCTCCGCGTCCATTCTTTGGCGACGGGGCTTGGAGCTGGGCGTTACCTACGATCGCGATAACGACGTCTGATGGGCCGAGGACTGACGACCGGCAGAGACGGTCGCCCTCTTGCTGCGAGTGTGCGGTCGGGCATCTCCTCTCGAACTCATAGCGGACATGTCGGCTGGCAAAACACCTGACGCGCAGCCGCGCTAGTTCTGGGTCCGAAGCGCCTTGGCGCCCCGCCGAGCGCGGCGGTTGTGCGGAGGTAGCGGAACCGGCCTGCCTTCCATGACGTGGCGTTGGCTCACCCCTTGCGACGCCCTCTATAATAACAGCGAGGGCGTTCCGAAATGACACATCTGGCCGAACAACACCGCATGGTCCGCTCCGAGGATGAGCCTGGGGCGCTCCAACCTAAGACAGTGGAGCGCCTCTTCATAACGACGCTCGCAGCGCTCTCAGCCGGCTGGTTCTCCCTGCTCGCCTGGTGCGCCTGTCAGATAGGCGTACTGGCGTTCTCCTAACCAGCTACGGCGAGCGCCTAGCGACGACGAAGGCGGGGAACCCATCTGCTTTGGGTCTGTGACACAGGGCGGTGACGTCTGTTGCCGCGGCGCAGAAATGACAGTGGATCGCATGACAAAGTTCAGTGATTTCGTTCGAAAGCTTCGCGGCATGATCCGACGGTTTCCGCCGTGCGTAGGACGCTGAACTGGCCACGGCTTGTGCGGTCAATCGGCGCTCACAACCGTGTGGTTGCAGGTTCAAGTCCTGCCTTCCGCACGACTGCTGCGGGTGAGACGTTCAGTCGGCTTTGCTATCGCGCTCGTTGTCGGGCTCGTCCAGCAGGGTCGGTGCGGGCGGCACGATTGGGGCGCGGTCAGCAATCTCCAGGAAGACGCCGAAGCAAATCACCCAGAGCAGGAGGATCGTCTTGATCATATCGAGGCACTAACTGATCATTTTGGCGCCGACAAGACTTAGCCTAAGCTCGCACGCAAATCGACAGGAACGAATCCCCGTTGCCGCCGTTGCGACTCCGTGCTCAGTTCGGAGTTGGTGTCATGTGCCCCAGCGGATGTTGCGTTCCGGCCAGTCATTGGAGGTGGTCCAAAGTCCGCTAGATCGAGCGCAAGACGCGCGTCAGGGCGTGCTTGATCTTGACCCCAGCACGACCAGCGCTGAGCGGATGATCCATCGCCTGGCCTACGAGAATGCACAGCTCGTTTCCCGGTCAGCGCGCGGGGGACTGCCCACGGCGATCGAAGATCCGAGCGGTCGCGTACGCGACACCGTGCACGGTCGGAATAGCAAGCCCGATGCCATTGCTGACTTAGCTGTCAACTTCGCTGCTCAGATCGTGCAGCTCTCGCCGATTGAGACTGATCATCCCGACGACCAGGACGCGTCTAAGGTCAACGCCAGCATCGAAATGATCGCCGAGGACGCAGATCCCTTGGTCACGTCCGTCATCAAGGATGCTGAAGACCATGGACTGAAGGCGTCCGGCCCATGGCTGAAAATCCCGTTGATTGAAACGCAGGCGTTCGAGGTGCGGACGGCGGATGCCGCCGCTGACAAGGCGGACGATGAATGCGATCGGAAAAAGTGTGTAGTGTCAGGTTATTTTAGGTCTCGCGTGTTCAATTCTAGGAACGTTTAAATTTTGAAAATAGAAAGCGCAGCAAGTTTACTTTTTAGTTCGGCAGGGCATTTCTCGTGATCCTGAATTCTCGGCCATTTTTCCGCGCCAATCTCATCGAACATTGCATTTTGCAAAGCGTTCAGTATTACGCCGAGCTTTTTTCCGCCCGAGTCATATGTAATGCGCGTGGGCTGAAGGACGCTGATAAAGCCATCTTGGGTACCGCCTCTCGACGCTTGATGAGCCTTAATAGCTTGTACAAGCGGATCGTCGTCGCGGCCGGTACACATCCGTCCAATCGGTATCCTGCTGAACGTTTGGCGCTCGTCAGCGCTTAATCCTTTTGTGTTCTTCAGCATGCAGTAGTATCCAAATTGCACGAGTTGCACGTCGTCGATCAGGTTCGGCGACTTGGCGCCTACGCGACCGTCGATGTTCCAACCGTGACGCCCACCCGCTGTACGCGGAACCAAAAAAGCCGAGACCATAGGACCTCCCGAGACACTTTGGCCTTCGGAATCACCGCTGGCTCGCGCCATTTATCGAGGGCTAGTGCGCGCGGGCGCATCCATCATATGGATGACCGAACCGAAGCGGGCGCCCCGGCCGGGATACTGGCCGGGAAGGCACCTACAGGAGGCCCGGAGGCCGGTCGAGCGTAGTCCGAAGCCCGACCCTTTGAAGGTTCCGGCGCAGCGGGAGCGCCTGGCCTACATCATTGTCGGGCTATAGAAGGCTGAAGTCAGCGATCCTCGCTCGGACTGCCGCGTGGGCATTGCAGATGCATCTATCTGCTCTTTCCGAGACGAATATCCTGTTACAGGCCGGCAAGGCCTGTCGTGCTTGATCCGAGGGCGCCAAAAACCAGGTCCGTCCTGTGGGGGGCTCCTGCGAGCGTTCCCGCATGGGCTGCATAAATCGATCCGGCGCGGCTCCGATCCGTTGGTGTTTCGACGGTTGCCGGAACGGAATATCAATATCTGCGCTTCAAAGCTTGGTGCTATCGAGCAACCGATCGCAAACGCGCATGTATCCCGACATACGGCGAGGCCTTTGCGTCAAGAGAGATGCCGCGATGCGCCAGTCCATGACGGAGTCGTTTTTTCGGCTTGCCCGCCGTTTCCGCAAAGCGGAATCGGGCGCCACAGTCACGGTCTTCGCATTCTCTGCGGTCGTGCTGATTTGCCTGGGAGGCGCAGTCGTCGATTACGGTCGCCTCACCAAGGCGCACACGGCCCTGCAGGCGGCGACCGATTCCGCGGCATTGGCGGCCGCTCGCCTCCCGAGCAAGGACACGGCCGCCATGCGCACCGCGGCGAATAATTTTTTCGCAGCGAACACCGCCAGTATCAACGGTCACACCATCGAGATCACGAATTTCACCTTCCAGGCCACGACAGGCACCGTGACGGTCGAAACAAGCGGTGTGCTCGACACCACGCTGATGTCGATCGCCGGCTTCAGGACGATGGGCTTCAGCGCGAAATCGGCCGCAGTCAAGGAAGTGACCGGTACGGTCGAGATGGCGCTGGTCCTCGACAATACCTGGTCGATGTCCGAGAGCGCCGGCGGCAGCGACTCGAAGATCACCGTACTGAAGAGCGCGGCCAAGAAACTGGTCGAGACCGTCCTCTCGGAAGGCGGCACGAATGTCAGGATCGGCATCGTGCCGTTTGCCGACTACGTCAACGTCGGAATGGGCAATCGCAGCGAGGCGTGGCTGTCGGTGCCGGCCGACAGCACGAAAACGGAAGACACGTCGACGCCGCGCATCTGTGTCGAGAAGACCACGAAGCAGGTTTGCACTAGAGGATCTCCCGCCACCTGTACGCGCGCCGGCAAAGACGGCGTGCGTGAGACCTACGACTGCACCCCCCAAACCTGCACGCAGCAGACGGTCGCGCCCTATCAATCGTGCAGCGGCGGCCCCAGCACGAGAACAACCGTCAACAAATGGTTCGGCTGCGTCTATTCGCGCAAGACCGGAAATTTGCGCCTCAACGATTCCGATCCGACCACGCCTTACCCTGGCGTCATGGGATCGAGCCAGACCTGTCTGAAACCCATCATTCCGCTAACATCCGATAGGGCGACTCTCACCAGCGCGATCGACGGCCTCATCACTAACATCGGGAATTACAAGCCCTCGACCTATATCCCGGCCGGACTGATCTGGGGTGTCAACGTGCTGTCACCGACGGCGCCATTCTCGGAGGGCAGAGCCTATGACGCCGCCAACAGGATGCCGCGCAAGGCGCTGGTGCTGATGACCGACGGTGCCAACACAATGTACTTCCGCAATTCGGACGGCAGTCATCAGGACAAGAGGAACAATGGTGACGTCACCACCGCCAATCTCGACACGACGAAACTCTGCGACTACGCCAAGTCCAAGAACATCGAGGTCTACACCGTCGCTTTCGCCGTGACCGATGTGGCAGCCAAGACGATGCTGCAGGGCTGCGCCACCGACGCTGCGCACTACTACGACGCGACCAACGCCGCCGCACTGGCCGCCGCCTTCCAGGCGATCGGCCAGTCGCTCACCAGCCTGCGCCTGTCGCAGTGAGAGCTAGGTAGCGGCGGCTAGTGTTGTTCGGTACCACTACGGGCTGGCCGAGGCTTCGATGCTCTACGAGGAGCGCGCTGCCATCCTCGAATACGATTGCGGGCTGCCGCGGGAGGAGGCCGAGTGGCTTTCCCGCTGACAGATCAACGAGACTCGCAAATAAAGGGAGCGATGCAGACCCAGTCGCCTAGGCTTGGCTCACGGCAAACCGCTATCCGCGATGACGGCCGTGGGCCCGTCGGTCGCGCAAGATTTGGCTTGCGGCTGAACCCCATCACCGTCCCCTGGGTGTGGGTGGCGGCATGATAACACGCACATTGCCCGGCGGTGGAGCCGGCAGCCGCATCCGCGCGAGTTCGCCGCGCGACACCCTGTAAACATGACCGTTTAATTCGCGGGCGGTGTTCATGATTTCTTCTTGCACGCGTTGAAGCTTATCCTTGTCCTGGCGCATCTTGTTGAAGCCGTTGCCCGCTTGCATGAGGAGATCCAGTAGCGCCTCAGCGAGTCGCTTCTGGAACTCCGGGTTGTGCTGGTTTGCAAGGTAGAGCGTATTCAGTTGCTCGGCGCGCATCTTGGCCCACGTCGGGTCAATGGGTTTAGCTGGCCCCATGGTCGCATGCTTGCTGGGGTTCGCCATGGCTCGCATCTGTTTTGCACGAGCGTAAAAGATCGGTGGCTCCGAAAAGTCCCAAGCATACCCTGTCATTGCTAGAGCGCGATCAATCACTTCGATCGGTTCTCGCGACAGCGCTGAGATAATCAAACTGGTATCCCTCGCCGATTGGCTGTGACCTGAGGCCATGCAGGGCACGATACTGCTAATCCAATTGGCAATCGCGCGGGGGTCGCCCTTGATTGATTTAGGCAGCGGTCGCCGACTAAGCATATCCAGCGTCAGATCAAGCATGTAGCTCTCCCACGTGATGCAGAAAGCCTGACGCAGCGCGAATATATCGTTGGGCGGCGGCGGATGCCGATTGACGAAGGAGCGCTGCCGAGCAGCCGAAATAGGTATTCACATTCATAGGAGACGCCATCACTGGTTCCATCCTTCGATCGAAGGACGCGCGAAAGCCAAGCGTGTAGGGCTCGCTTCACGTCGCCCTTAGCCTCGGAACGATCCTTTGCTCTAACGTTTTGCTGGCGGAACGGAACGCGGAATGGAAGCGCTGGTCGGGCGACACTCGGCCAGCGGAAGCCGGGTGGTTCATGAAGATCAGTCAGCAGGCCATCGCCATCCTGTTCGCTACTATGGCATCGGCCTGACCGGCCGTCGCTCAGACCTACGAACTGCCCGCCGACGCAGTCTCCGCTACCGATGGTGACACACTGCGCATCGGCGCCATACGCATCGACTCTCCGCTATCGACGCGCCCGAGTTGAGCCAAGTCTGCCGCAGCGATAAGGGCCGGGCCACATTATGTGGGTGAGATGCCCGAGACGCTTTATCCAAGCTGATCCGCCCGGGCGTTCGCTGTGCGTTCGAGACGATCGACCGCTATGGCCGCGATGTAGCCACCTGCGTCACGCCGACGGGCCTTGATGTCGGGCGCGAGCTTATCCGCCAACGCTGGGCCATTCCGTATTGGCGATATGACGGCGTCAGGTACAGGAAGGTCTATGACGAAGCGCTTGGGGCCGATGCCAGCATGCACGCCGGCACCTTTGTCGAGCCCAAACGCTGGCGCAGTGGCGAGAAGTGGGGCGCGGACTGAGCCCCACCTCTCGGGCCTTAGTACTTCTGGAAATGGAAGCCTTCGGCGAACGTCAACTGCACCATGTCGCCGCGCTTCATCCGTTTGAGAGCGGTCTGTATCGCGGGATCGACGACCATGTGGGTGCGCGGGCCGAGCGGGCCTTCGTAGTTCACGATCCGAGTTGCCGCGTCGAAACTCTCGAACTTCGCCGTCAGCGTGAGCGTGCGCACCACGAACTTTTCGGGCAGGTTCTGGAATGATGGGCCGGTCGTCGTCTCGGAATAGACGATGCCGGGTTGAGTGCCCCTGCGCGCAGGCCTCACGCCGACTACCGCGCCTTCAACACGCCGGATTTGGACCCGATCACCGGCGTTGATGTTCATCAAGTCGCCAAAGACCTCGGGCACGTCGACGGGCCACGTGTTGCGGCCTTGACGCACGCGAACGATGCGAGTGTCCGGATCGACGTCCACAATCTCAACGTTCATGTGCTCGACCGTGACCGGACCTACACCAGCTACAATCACTGTTTCGCTGTTCACTGTGGGCCCGGTCGCGCAGCCGGCTAGAGCCGCCGCAACGGAAATGGCTACGATGAAGGTGATGTGCTTGAGCATTGGACGTCCTCCCACGCAGCCGCCCGCCTTTTGGCTGTTGGACGGAAAGCTACACCGAATTTGGAAGATGTCGCTACGGCATGAAGAAAAAATTGGAGCCATGAAGAAAAAATTGGAGCTTTGGGCCGTCCATGTGCATTGCCTCGTTTAGAAGCGATCACGTCCATCTCGCTCGGCAACACCAGCGGACTGGCGATCGGCGCGAGTGTGGGAACCATACTGAGGCGAAGTCCATGAGGGCGGCCACCGACTTTATCCCGCGATATGCGCGCGGTGTCTGGCGTCATCAGCAACCTCCGAGAGCGCCATCATGTTGAAGCACGTCGAAGCAGGCGTTCTCTCCGTCGCATACGAGAAAAGGGGCGACCCCACTGGCTGGCCGGTGATACTTTTGCATGGTTCCCCGTACGACGTTTCAGCCTTCGCTGGCGTGGCGCCGCTTCTGGTCGCGCAAGGTGCTCGCGTCGTCACGCCTTATTTGCGGGGATATGGGCCAACACCCTTCTTGTCCGACTCAACGCCTCGCTCATGCGCGTCAGCGTCAACCATTCGTATTGCTGCTGGAGCCGATCGAGAACGGTCATCTCTGAAACCATTCGTAGGCAGGAATGTTATTGACCGAACAAGGACGACGGCATGCCGGTTCGGTCTCTGAATTCAAGCCCTGCTCAGTTAGCCAAACTGGAGTTCAGTCCGCCGCGCGTGGCAAGACGTGAACTTGTTGCGCACGCTTGATGTGAGCCGGCAGGACGAGCACAAAGAATGGCTGGCGCAGATCATTTTGGCGCTCGCGACTGAGCGAACCCGAAGCGACATCACCGACTTAGCCGTGCGGCAATTCATTGCCAAAGTACCATCCACGACACCGCAATAAACTCAGCCGAGAGAGCATTTCTGGCCTCCTCCACCCAAAATTCTCAGTGGCCGTTACATTGCCGGCTATTCGCCCAGGGTTTCAACGCCGGGCAAATCAAACGTCGGGCAAATCCCAGCATGAGAACCTCGGAGCATGGCGCTGCGTTCACGTCGATCCATGTCTTAAGACATAACTAGTGGAACGCCCTTTGTTTATCGACCTTACACCCATCAAACGGATAGGGTGGACCATGCGGGCTTTAACAGCTCGTCGTTCGGGTCGTCGACGACCTTGAACCGCCGCGGGAGTCGATCGTGACGGAGCTATTGGACAAGCAGGCCCTGACGGGCGTCATCGGATTGGACGACGTCCTTGGGGGCGGGTTGGAAAGGCGGCGCCTGTTCCTTCTTGAAGGCAACCCCGGCACGGGCAAGACCACCGTCTCGATCCAGTTCCTGTCCGCTGGGGCACAAGTGGGCGAACGTTCGCTCTACATCACTTTGGCTGAAACCGAGGAGGAGTTGCGCTCCGGCGCCGCCTCGCATGGCTTGGACATGGCCGGCATCGACATCTTCGAACTCGTTCCTCCGGAAATACTCCTCGACGAGGACCAGCAGCAGAGCCTGCTTTATTCCTCGGACCTGGAACTCGGCGAGACCACCAAGCGCATCTTCGAGGCGTTCGAGCGGATCCGGCCGGACCGAGTAGTACTGGACAGCCTCTCAGAGATCCGACTTCTCGCGCAGAGTTCGCTGCGTTACCGACGTCAGATCCTGGCTCTCAAGCACTACTTTGCCAGGCAGGGGGCAACGGTGCTGATGCTCGACGACCTGACGACCGACGTCAACGACAAGACGGTGCACAGCGTTGCCCACGGCGTGATCCGCCTGGAGGAGACGTCGCCCGAATACGGCGCGGACCGGCGTCGTCTTCGGGTCACAAAGTATCGTGCGCGTCGCTATCGCGGCGGATATCACGACTTCTCCATCCTGACTGGCGGCGTCCGCGTGTTCCCGCGCCTTGTTTCTGCCGAGCACAAGACGCAGTTCGTCCGCGACGTGCTAAAGAGCGGGTCGTCCGAACTCGATGCGCTGTTGGGTGGCGGCATCGAGCGTGGATCAAGCGTGTTGGTGCTCGGGCCGGCCGGCGCGGGCAAGTCGCTGCTTGGGCTAACCTTTATCCAGGGCGCCGTCGCCCGCGGTGAGAGCGCGGCATTATTCGTCTTCGACGAGGAGCTCGGGCTTCTGTTCGATCGGGCCAAGAACCTCGGTATCGATCTGCAGGGAATGGTCGATGGAGGCAGGCTGTTCATCGAGCAGGTCGATGCCGCAGAGCTTAGCCCGGGCGAATTTTCCGAACGGGTGCGCCGTTGCGTCGAGGCCCATGGCGTCAGAACGGTGGTCGTGGATAGCCTGAACGGCTATCAAGCCGCCATGCCGCACGAGCAGGCCCTGGTGCTGCACATCCACGAGCTGCTGCAATACCTGAATCGGCAGGGTGCCACGACGTTCCTCACTGTCGCCCAGCACGGGCTCGTCGGTGACATGAAGTCACCGGTCGACGTAACCTACCTGGCCGACACCGTGATACTGATGCGCTATTTTGAGGCTCTGGGTCGGGTGCGGCGGGCGATCTCGGTGGTGAAGAAGCGCACTGGTGCACATGAGGACACCATCCGCGAGTACCGGATTGGGGGACAGGGGATTTCGCTCGGCGAGCCACTTATCAACTTCCAGGGCGTGCTGCGGGGCGTGCCGACCTTGGTCGGCGACGGTGCTGAGCTAATCCGGGAAGACCACGCGTGAAGCGTTCGACCTACTCGGAGCGTGCCCTGATCCTGGCTCCTCGTGGACGTGATGCAGCCATCGCTGTGGCCATGCTCGGCGAAGCTGGTACGACCGCCGAGGCCTGCGCCTCGCTACCAGACTTGATTACGCAGCTTGATGTCGGCGCAGGCGTCGTAGTTGTCACTGAGGATGCGCTCGCGACCGCGGACCTGAGCCACTTGGCGGCCTGGATCGCGGACCAACAGGAATGGTCGGATCTGCCCTTCGTGCTCTTGACCAGCCAAGGTGGCGGGTTGGAGCGAAACCCGGCAGCGCGCCGTTACCTCGACGTGCTCGGCAATACGACCTTCCTTGAACGCCCGTTTCACCCCACGACCTTGGTCAGTCTGGTTCGCGCCGCGTTGCGCGGTCGGCGGCGACAATATGAGGCACGGGCGCGCGTCGAGGAACTGCGCTTCCTGAGCGAACTGGATGAAGCCATGCGAGGTGCACGCGACGCGCCGGCGGCAATGCTGACGGCGGCTACGCTGCTTGCAAACCGCCTCGGCGCTTCCCGATGCGCTTACGCCGACGTCGATGCCGACAATGACCGCTTCTTCATTCGCAACGATTTTACCGCGCCGGGGATCGCAAGTTCGGCTGGTACGTACAGCCTCGACCTTTTCGGCCCCCGCGCCGCGGCCGACATGCGAGGCGGGCACACGCTGGTCGTCCGCGACGTCGCTGCCGAACTCGCTTCCGGCGAGGGTCGCGAGATGTTCCTTGCGATAGGTATCTGCGCGATCGTGTGCTGCCCGCTTGTGAAGGACGGTCGCCTGGTCGCCATGATGGCGCTCCATCAAAGCCACCCGCGCGACTGGCAATCTGGTGAACTCGCCCTCGTCCAGACAGTCGTCGATCGCTGCTGGTCGCATGTCGAACGGGTAGGCGCCGAGGCCCGCCTTCGCGAGAGCGAAGAGCGCCTGCGACTTGCGACGGAGCACGCCGATATCGGCTTTTGGGACGTGGACCCTATCCACGACCAGCTTGTCTGGCCGGCTCGCGTCAAGGCCATGTTCGGAATCTCCCCAGACGTTCCCGTGTCCATGCAGGATTTCTACGACGGCTTGCACCCGGACGATCGGGAGGCGACGGGCGCAGCCTACGCAGCGGCAGCGGACCCGGCACGACGCGCGCTCTACGACGTGGAGTACCGCACCATTGGCAAGGAAGACGGCGTCCTGCGGTGGGTGGCGGCCAAGGGGCGCGGCGTCTTTGAAGGTGACCGGTGCATCCGCCTCCTCGGCACGGCCATCGACGTGACCGAGCGTAAGGCAATAGAAGATCAACTACGCCACCTCAACGAGACCCTAGAGAACCGGGTCGTAGATGAGGTCGCAGAGAGGACCAAGGCCGAGGATGCGCTTCGCCAGGCGCAAAAGATGGAGGCCGTTGGGCAGCTCACGGGTGGCGTCGCGCACGACTTCAACAACCTGCTGACGATTATCAAGAGTTCCACGGACCTGATGCGCCGACCGAACCTACCGGAGGAACGTCGGCGTCGATATGTCGACGCCATCTCCGACACAGTCGATCGGGCGGCCAAGCTCACCGGTCAGCTCCTGGCCTTCGCCCGCCGTCAATCGCTGAAGCCGGAGGTGTTCGAGCCTGCCGACCGGGTGCGCGCGATCGCCGAGATGCTGCGCACCATCGTGGGATCGCGCGTGGAGATCAACGCCGACATCCGCGCACAGGACTGCTTCGTCGAGGCCGATGTCAGCCAGTTCGAGACGGCTCTCGTCAACATGGCGGTGAATGCGCGCGATGCGATGGACGGCGAAGGCAGGCTGACGATTACGGTCGAGGACCTGGCGCGGATGCCTCCGATCCGGGGCCATGCCGGTGGCTCCGGCCCGTTCGTCGCGGTGTCGCTCGCCGATAGCGGCATGGGCATTCCTGCAGAAAAACTCTCCCAGATCTTTGAGCCGTTCTACACGACAAAGGAGGTCGGCAAGGGGACGGGCCTCGGCCTCTCGCAGGTCTTCGGCTTCGCCAAGCAGTCAGGCGGCGATATCGCCGTCGACAGTGAGGTCGGCTCGGGCGCGCGGTTCACGCTTTACCTGCCGCGGGTCGAACGTACGCCGGTGGTCGAAGGTGATCGCGGCGACCGAGGGGCCCCGAGTACGAGCAACGGTAGCGGACAGCGAGTCCTGGTCGTCGAGGACAACGTAGAGGTCGGGGCCTTTTCCACGCAGCTTCTAAGCGACCTCGGTTATGAGACGACCTGGGCAGCGAATGGCAACGAGGCGCTGAGAATATTGTCCGAAGCAGACGTTTTCGACGCAGTGTTTTCTGACGTGGTCATGCCCGGCATGAGTGGTGTGGAACTCGGACTAGAGATCCGGAAGCGGCATCCTGGACTGCCCGTCGTCCTCACCTCCGGCTACAGCCACGTCTTGGCCGAGGAAGGCCGCCATGGGTTCGAACTGTTGCAGAAGCCCTATGCCGTCGAGGACTTGTCACGGATATTGCGCTCTGCGACCCGAGGCGGGCCGAAGCAGCGGCGAGACGGCGCCTGACACGTCGCCAAGCGAGGGCTAGAAGGCGAACGGTCAAGCACTAGTCGGCAATGCAAGCCCGCAGCGCCTGTTCGACATGTTGGATCGTATAAGGCTTGGCCAACACCCGGCATCCGGTCGGCAGATCGGAGGCATTGCTGCCATAGCCCGTCGCGACGACGACGCGAACTCCCTGTGCGATAAGTTTCTCGATCAGAGGATGTGACATCGTCCCATTCAAGTTCAGATCGACGATGGCGGCGTCACACTTGCTCGTCTCAAGCAGGGTTTGCGCCTGGACGAGACTGAGGGCGGGGCCTACCACGCGGCAACCAAGGTCCGTGAGCAGGTCGTCCAGCATCATGGCGATCATCGGTTCGTCTTCGACGATCAGGATCGCTTTGTCTTCCAACATTGAGGTCCCCAACTGCCCGTTCCGACTCCGCCGGTCACGGTGCTCTTGGCGCCATCTCGCACGGATATCGCAAACACGTCCATCTTCGCCATTGAGGTCTGGCTACCGCGTTCGATGTAGCAAGTGGGACCGTCGAGAGGCCGAGCCACACCTCGCGCAGCGCGCCAACGGGGTTAGCGCACCGAAGGGTGAGTTCTCGCGCTACCTACGCGCCTACACCGCCGTGGTCGCGAAGCGGTTCACCCTCCCGGTCGGGCCTGCGATGGTGTTCAAAACCCGTCACTCCTCTACCAACTCGCGGTGCCAGCCGGCGTCAGGCCCGCAGCTACCGCGCCGCAGCTGACCAATAGCGTTCTCACCGAGCTCGACATTAGCAGGACGCTGTCGAATTGCGGGACGAACAAGACGAAACGCGTCCAACAAGACACTGGTCACCGCGCCAACAGGAATATCGCTGACGCCACAATGATGCTGATGATCGTGAGCGCAATCCAGAACTCTAGGTGCCGGTGCATGACGCCGCAGCCTTAGCGATCTGTATGGCTTGGCTGCATTGATTTCATGGGAGGCTCCAACAGGCGTCGGCGGATCAGACGCGCGAAGCGGGCAATGGTTCCGGGGCGAGGGGCGGCCCCCTCGGGCGTTTCCTCCCTAGACTTGGGCCGGCCAACCTTCGGGGTGGCCGGCCCATTTTTGTTAACAAGTGCCGTGCGAACTGCCGCGTTCACCGCGGGCGAATGCCGCGACGTCGGGAGCGAGAATGTCTTGTCGTTCTGCCCATGACGCAAAGAGTCCACGGGCCGTCTCTGCCTCTATCTCTCCCCGAACCGCGGCCAAACAGCCCTTCAGGGCAAAGGCGTGGCCAGAGTCTCGCTCGGCCACCGGCCAGTCGGTGAGGAACATGTAAGCTTCCATGGCCGACGAGATTGCGGCTGGAACGCCGAAGGCGGTGAAAATAACGACGGGACGCTCGAATTGATCGGAAGTCGGTGCCAAAGCCATATCCTCCTAGAAGCAACATGGGTTCAGGGCGGGGACGAGCTGGCCCCCGGCTGACATTATCTTGGAATGGCCCGATTGCTCGTCAAGACCCGCGCCGCTCAGATGGCGCAGGCCGCGAAAGGTGAACGATCCCCGCAAGTTGCCGCCGGCCTCACCACGAAAACGTCGACCGTGCCGGTGCTGTCGACTGAGGTCGCTCTCTGACGGCGAGCTCCGACACGCCTTCGGAGGGTATGCGACACGATGCAACGGGTTCGAGGTCCCTGTAGGAGGCAGGGTTGGCCGGAACTGGATTAGGCGTGTTGAGGTTGCAGCCCAAACGAATTGCGGGCGAGGCTCACATGGATAGCGGCGGTTACGGTTTCGTCTTTTGGATCGTCCTCATCGCGATACCGATCGGGTTGATCCTGATGAATGGCTGGTCTCGCTCTCGCGGGCAGGCTCAACGATGATGGACAAGGCGACCGCGGATGATCCAAGAGAGCCGCCGTAAGATTATGATGAGCAAGGCGCTTTCCCGTCGGGCTGTCCTGGGTACTTAAACCTGTGAGCGCAAGAAGCTCGACAGCCAGTCAGACAGCTTCTCGCTGACGGTTCTCCGCTCCCACCGCGACAGCGTGTAAGGCGTAGAGCGCTTCAGGTCGGCCTCGAAAAGCTCGATCTGCCTGCGTGCCAGGCGTTCGTCATAGAAGTTGATGTTGGCCTCGTCGTTCAGGCGAAGCGCGCGCTCGTCGATGTTGGTCGATCCCACTGATGTCCAGATCCCGTCGATGATCACGACCTTGCAGTGATACATCGTCGGCTCAAACTCATGGATCTTGACGCCGGCCCGGAGCAACTCTCCCCTAAAATGGCGCGATGCGCTGCGGACGACGCGCGAATCAGTTTTTGCGCCGGGCACGATGATCTCGATCTCCACGCCGCGCTTCCTCGCCTCGAGCAGCTGGTTGAGGGTGATCGCGTCAGGGACGAAGTACGGCGTTCCGATACGGATATTCCTCTCGGCGGATGCAAGGGCCGTCATCAGCATAAGATGCATCACATTGCGCTGGTGCGTCGAACTCAGAACGACCTGTGCGTCGAAGGCGCCGACCGGGGCGAGCTGCGGAAAGTACCGATCTCCCATCAAGAGTTCGCCGGTGGCTTCGATCCAGTGCTCGGCAAAGGCGGCTTGGAGTTCGGACACTGCTGGGCCTTCGAGCTGGTAATGTGTGTCGCGCCACTCCGCGGGCGTCCTAGCATCGCCGTTCCACTCATCCCCAATGCCGACGCCGCCCGTAAAGCCGACGCGGCCGTCGATGATCAAAAGCTTGCGGTGGGTTCGATTGTTGACGCGGTCGAGTGTGTGCCACTTGACGGGACGAAATCGGACGACTTCCACGCCCGCCTTCTGCATTTTCTGGATTAGGCCTTCATCCATGGGAAGGCTTCCGACCCAGTCCAGCAGGACCTTAACGCTGACGCCCGAACGCGCTTTCTCGGCCAGAACGTCGGCAAACTGATCCGCGATGTCGCCACGCCAATAGATGTAGGTCTCAAAGGTGATGGTGTTTGCGGCTGCGCGCATGGCGCGTAGCATCGCCGGAAAAATCTCATTGCCGTTGACGAGGGTCTCGACTTTGTTCCCGGGGATGCTGTTGGAGCCGAACAACGCACCCATCGACGTCTTGAACTGGCCGTCGGACGAAGCGAGATGGTGAGGCAGAGGTCGCTTTAGGTCCCGTCTTTCGGGCAGCATATTTGCCACGACCAAGCAGGCGAGAGCACCGATGGCCGCGGACACGGCCGAGAGGACGAGCGGGTATCTGGAAATCTTCATCAGGCTCCCCAGCCATCTGCGCTCCGCGCCGGCCGCCTGGTCCGGCAGCTCGGTGTGAGTACGCCAAGCAACGCACACGACAGCTGCTCGTTCCGATGTGCGAGCAAACGTCGCCCATTTACCAGGTCACGGTCGACCTCACCCGCTCATCAAACGGCTCGCAAAAACCTCCGGAGCGAACTCCGGAGGCTCAATTGGTCGTTGGTAAAGGCGTCAGATCCCGACCTGCCCGCGCGTATAGGGATCGGCGTTCTCGTCGAAGCGGGTCCAGCCCTCCTGACGGTACTGAGCTGTGCGCTCGGCGCGATCGAGCGGTGTCGCGCCGTCCAGAATCGCCTCGACGTTCAGCACCTGATCGGCCTCTGCGCGGACGGATACGACCGATCCGCCGCGCCGAACCGTCTCGGCGTAGTAGTGGGCCTCGTCCTCGTCGTGGCCTTCCTTGATGAAGGAACCGACCAGGCCGCCGGCCGCCGCGCCGGCGACGGCGCCGGCAGCGGTTGACGCTAGCCAGCCTGCGGCTACGACCGGGCCGATGCCCGGAATGGCGAGCAGGCCCAGGCCGGCAAGGAGACCGGCGGCACCGCCGACGCCAGCACCGATCCCGGCGCCTTCCTCGGCGTTGGTCTCGCCCGTCTTGGCGTCGCGACCGACGATGCTGATGTTGCTGCTCGAAATTCCTGACTCCTCAAGTCGCTCGACGACTGACCGGGCGGTTTCGTAGTCGCCGTAGGAACGGGTGATGGTGCGGGTCATGTTGGTCTCCAAAGGTCGTGACGGGAGGGGAATCGATCAGTTCTTGACGATGTTGCCGCGGTAATCGACCGAGACGTTGACCTGCGCGCCGGCGTTGGTGGCCTTGCCCTTCCAGACGCCGTTGTCGTCCTTCTTCAGGTCCGTGACATTGGTGTAGCCGTTGGCTTCGAGGCGGCTCTTGGCTTGGCCTTCGGTGAAGCTGTTGGCGCCCGGCAGCGGGGCGTTCGCGTCGGCAGGGGCAGGCGTCGGGGCCGGCGACGTGGTGGATGTCTGGGCCAGGGCGCCGAAGGAGGTCGCCGTGGCGATCAAGGAAGCGATGATCAGCTTTTTCATGGTGGTCTCCCAGAGGGTTGCGGAGGTTTCCGCGGTGCCCGGGAAAACGGCAGCTTGCCTGTTTAAGTTCCATTCCATTTTGCGGAACAGAAAACCCGCTTTGCCGTTCACCTTCGGCCTATGCGGCCGGAGTGGAATGCAAAATGTCCAAGTTCACAGTCACGACGAATGCCGGCGACGGCCCCGAGACGCCCAACCAGCCTATCGAGTTCCCCGATACCAAGTCGGCAACCGACGACGCTCAGGTCGCCTTGTCAGACATGGCCCGTGAGAAACTGCCCAACGGCAAGCGGGCGGACTTCGCCGTGTCGGTCGAGGACGACACCGGTAAGGAAGTCTATCGGGCAGGGCTGAGCTTTACAGCGAAGGACGAGAACGACTTAGCCCGGGAGCGCGAGGAAAACGAGGCGGCCACCGACGACGTCGCCAATTGCCTGAGTGGTCGCGGACCGCGCAAGTGATCCAGGCTAACGGGCAACTGCGCCCGAACTGCTTCCACGATCCTTGGGCTAGCCGCCGGCTTGGCGAGCCAAGCGCCCTTGAGGAAGACGGGATCGATCGTCTCTTCCCCCGGATTGCTGCCGGAAAAGACGACGAATGGCGCTGTGAACCAAGCGCTGGAGGGTAAGCCCGATCTGAAACGGACTATCTGTCATTCGATGCTCCAAGTTTCTCTGGCGACGCCGCCATTACAGGTTCGACGCCGCACTGGGATTTGATGTCAGGAAGCGCTTCGCTTCACCTACAAAGAGCAGCCACGTCGGTGTCTCGAGGCAGTTAACCCCTTGGAGATATGGCTCTAGCCCGACCCGTTCGGGAATGGAAAGATCAACCGGGCTATCAGGGTTCAGGCGACGCGAACGGCACATGGCACGCGCAATGCGGATAATCCGCGCCTGTTCAATGTGCCCGACCGGAGTGTCCATTAAGCTGCCCGACAAGTTTGCGGCTTCTCGCATGTCACCCTGCGGCATTCTTTGGGGGGCAACTCCTGCGATATTTTCCGAACGGTTTTACGACACCGGGCTGCCATGGGTGCTACCCGCCGATTTGGCCTGCGGCTACTTTTTGCTCACCGTCCTGAACAGCCGCAATTTCGCGGGCCAGTATCAGCACACGGCTGTTGGCCACCGCGAATGCCTTCGATCCTAGACCGCCCTCTTGCGCATCCAGGGCCATAACAGCATCGCCGGCCGCCGAACGCAGCGCTTCGAACAGCTCCCGCAGATCCCGGATGCTAAACGACGTTACGTCGGACATGGACGCTCCAAACCATGAGCCCGTCTCGTTGCCACGGGCCTCTGGCATAGTGGGTAACCTTCACGGCCCCGGGGCTGCCGGGAGTTTTTTCGGCTCTCCCGCTGGTGCGACCGGTACATCCGCGGCTACGCAACCAACTGGAGAGCAGGCAGGCATCGTCTTTCGACGCCATGCACCCAACAGATAGGCATGCGTTTGGTTCCTTAGGGGCAGCGCTACGATGTCGCTGACACCCTCCGGACAGGCGGCAGGGTGCGGGAGCTTGGCGCGGCCAAGCGGCTCCGCGCGTATGACAAAGCAGCTGTCCGCAGAACGCTGGACGCCTAGTCCTCCTGAACGTCGCGAACGCCGAACTCGGCGAAGGCCATGGCCCTGTTGGCTTGCTGGCACAGCCCTTGTTACCGATCACGGCGCGTGGCGCTATATTGAGCCCGAGGTCGAGCAGTACGGTGAAGTGTAGCGCGTCGCCCTTTTCCCCGCCCGTCAGGTCGAAGCCGATGAGCGCGCCCGAAGCGTCTGATTTGGCCTGGATTTTGGTCGCGAAGCCGCCGCGCGAGCGGCCGAGCGCCTGCTTGCGGAAATTCGTCCACACCGCCTAACATAACGCGAAAGCGGCACGGCAGATAGGCCCGCCCACCTGCTGCGAGTGCGGCTCTCCTATCGCATAAATGCTTCAAATGCCACGGATCGGATTCAAGGCACCGCAGATGTTTGCGGTCATGGTCCGAACATGACCTGGCTCATCATCATCAATGTTCACCTCGCCTGCTTCGCCGTTTTCCTTGAAATGGCAGGCAATGCGCCCATTGATCCGTCTTGGGCTGAATGACCCTCTGCGGGATGGTAGCTCCCGTCGATGCGTCATTCGATCAGATGATGCATCCAAATGCAGTCTTCTGGATTACTACACACGGGGCGTGAACTTGACCTCAAGCTGCGCACAGTGCCCGACCTGCGGCGCAATTGTCGCGTCGCTGGGCGTCCTCGTGACGGGCATGGGCCAGGTCGATAGTCTGAGTAGGATCGGTTCGGTCGAATAATGACGCTAGGTAAACTTACCGAGCGGAATCCTATTGCCCATCGGTAAGGTTATGTTAAGAAATAGGGCGGCTTGCAGGAACTCGGTCACATGGCGGATTTTAACCTCCCTACTTCGTCCAAAAGCTGTTCCGAGGGCGGCATGCTCCAGCAACTCTTGGATGTGCTTGCCAGGCCAAGTCTCGTTGTGCTGGTAGCCATAGTCCAAATTGTATGGCTCTTTGTCTTGGGTCGCGCAGCATACAGCTGGTTTGAGGGCTAAGTTCTCGCTGCTACGCGCGCAGAATGCGTGTATCACGTTAAGCTCGCGCCACCTTTCGTTCAGGCTGGCGGCCTACGACTTTACCACGATTCCGGTCGGTCGCCCGGCCTAAGAATGAGATTTGCGCCGCAGCAGATGGCGGTGTCGATAAAGCCAAATCGAAGGCGCTAGAGCGATTGCCAATACAGCGCCGAATATAACGATGAAGGCCCAGAACGCGACGAGCCCTAACTGCCTAATGAGGTGGCCGATACCAGACCAAACACCATGGGCTGGAGGGAGCCCCTCAGTTCTTGACGCAAATCTCATCCGGTCTTGCCCCCTTTGAGTCGCTCGCTGGCAGGTTAGAGTACGACGGTCGAAATTGACAGCGCCCCCTCATGGGGTGGTGGGGTCAGTCGAAGCCAGGAGCCCGGTCCGCCAGTTCAAGGAACACGGCGAACCAAGCAAGCCAGGTAATGGCGACGGACATCATTGGGCTTGGCTCCTTGCTACGTGTGCATCTATCCGATGGCCTACGAGACGTTCTACGATGTCGCTGTCGACTTAGCCGCTTCATAGATCAGGTCTAAGACGCAAGCCGACTGACCTCCGCGCTCGGCTATCTCAGCCCGTCCAGTTTGAGGATCAACACGCTCAGCTCACGGTCAAAAACCGCAGGCTGATCCTGTCTACCAACAGGGGCGCAGTTCAAGCGCGGTCTACGTCTGGCACGAAATGCGCATCGATCGCCTGACAGCGATGGACAACAGGTGTGTCACTCACATGGCGAGGGGTTCAAAACGCCACATCGGCCACTTCTCCGGCATGGCGCCCGGACCGATACCCGCTCAATGCAACGGGCGAGCGATGAACTCCCACTGCCAGCCTGTTCGCCGAAGACGTTTTGAATCCGTCACCCCACCCTCGTGACCAAGCGGTCGGTAGCTCTGGCGCTGCGCATTTGTGGTAGTGCGGTCATGCATATTATGTACGTGGGAAGGGACCATTCGATATGTCGCGCTACTTGGAAGATCTCTCGGTCGAGCTCTGGCAAACCCCAAGAGCGACCTATTTCTGGTTACGGATTCTCGTGCTTCTATTCGTTTTTCCGAATAACGGCGCAGCGAACGCCTATATCAGGTTAAGTCAGCATTTCGAGAGGGGCGGCCGCCGCCGGTTAAGCAGGTGGATGGGCCACCGCCTCCGGCGGGAATTCGGGTGCATGGTGAATGCAAAATGTGAAATAGGACCCGGTCTGAAGCTTCCTCATCCGAATGGCATCGTCATAGGTGAGGGCGTTGTCATCGGCGAGCGATGCACCATCTTCCAGCAGGTGACTGTCGGCGGTGCACGCACGGGGGATTGGCAGCGCGGCGCTTATCCCTGCATCAAGAGTGATGTGACCTTGTTTGCCGGGGCAAAGTTGCTGGGTCAAATATCGATTGGCTCTAACGCGACTGTTGGAGCGAATGCTGTGGTCACGCGCGACGTTCCAGATGATCACGTCGCCGTCGGGATTCCGGCGGCCACCCATCCTATCAAGGCGAAAACGGTTTGATCCATAGCGGGTGAGCGACAGGAACGCCGTCTCTATCGCACCTCGCCACCTGCATCACAGGGGAAGGGTCCATGCTAGGCGGCAGTCCTCGAATCTCATGGGTCATGGTCGTCGCGATCGTAGGAAACGGCAAGCTAAAGGCCGCGTCGCCAAGAACGGACACATAGCGTCGCTGCCCGATACGGCCGCCTCGCCGTCAACTTCCTCGCAGCCATCTACACCGCCGCGACCATCAGCTAATGGTTCTGAGTCCGAACCCTAGGAACCTGCGTAGGTTGTGCTAGGTGACACCGATGAAACGCGACACCATGATTGACCGGGCACGCAATATCGCACTGGCCGTAGCACTAGTCGTGTCGGCAATAATTGTCGTCGCGACGTTGTCGCCACTTCAAATGCGGCCGACATCGGAGCTGCCCACGAGTCTAGAGCGCGAGCTTGCCTTTATGCTCCTCGGATGCGCTCTCACATTTGCGCTCCCAAAGCGCGCCCTTTTACTCCTTGCTCTGCTCGTGGCATGTGCGGGAACGCTGGAATGGCTCCAGACAATGGTGCCAACTCGGCATGCTCGACTGGACGATTTCATCGTAAAATCCCTTGGTGTCACAATCGGCGCGGCGATCGGCGCGCTTGCAAACCGTTGGGTCGAACGCGCAGATCGCGCGTCCAAGTGACCCTGCCTCCATCTCGGGAGCGGGTGGTGCCTCGGTCGATGACCGGCGCCCTGTGTGCTAGTTCGAGCAATGTGGCGAATTGGGCGTCAGGTCACCGTCGCGCCCACACCTTCTTCTCAGCCATCCGCGTCGCATCAGCCGTCGTCTTTGGTTGTGAGCAACGAGTCCTGAGCCTAAGCTACGGGATGCTCCGCCTATTTGTTTTTCTTGCAACTACAGCCCTCGGATGCGCTGGCGCGACCGCAGACCCCGCGCTGCGCTTGATGCATGGGGCATGGATCGGTGATGGTCATTACTTCCTGCTCGACACACAGCGCATGCAAGCCAATCTGGATATTAAGAAGCCATTCCAGCGCGATCCGCTTATGATCCGCAACATCACGGGGTCTATGGTCATTTTCCAGATCAAAAACCATCGTTTCATAGGATTATTCGACGGCCCAAATCTTCGCATCACTGGCCATGGCATTCAAGACAGCGCCATCCTACGCCGCGCCGTTCGGCCTTAACACGGGTACGCTGTCAATAGAGGTTCATTTATCCAATGTCCCGCATGGACCAAGACCCAGTCTCCAAGGCCAGTTAAGCGGCATCGCGGGCGCTGCACGAGACCGTGTGCGATAGACAGTGCTTCGGTTGGGTACGTGACAGCTGCCTGGCGAACCGGGGCGCGTACGTACGTCGGTCCCTGCGGTCATGGCTGCGCTAAGCTGTCAGGCGCATATCTGTCGGGGCAATAACCAACATTATCGTTGACCTCAGATGCTCCCACCTCAGCAGTTAGGTCAGGATGACATCCTTTCTCAACACTGCTCTCATGCTGGCTGGGGGCATCAATGACGACGCGCGCTCCTCGGGACATGATCCCTCCCGAATCCCAGCGTTGTGAAGCACCCCCCAAAATGACCGGACACGGATGATCAATCAGAGGCGCGCTCAACGGGCCCCATGGAGTAGCGACAGACAGCCTAAAGGCCCGTGAGGCAGTCTCGGCCGCCGTTGGTACTAGGCCTCAGCGCGCAGGCGCCATTGCAAGGCGGTCATCATAATTTGATCAATCGACGAGTTGGTAGGCTCCCACCCTAGGACAGACCGAGCCAGGCTGGCATCCGCAATCAGGAGAGCGGGGTCACCGGCTCGGCGCGGCGCCATCGAGACCGGTACGTCGCGCTGCGTGGCGCGACGTACTGCGGAGATCATTTCCAGAACGCTCGTCCCGCGCCCCGTGCCGAGATTATACACCTCCGCTCGCCGATCTCCTGCCAACAGACGCTCGGCCGCCAGAACATGTGCGCTGGCGAGGTCAGTGACGTGGATATAGTCGCGGATCGCGCTGCCGTCGGGCGTATTGAAATCAGTTCCGAAAACCGAGAACGGCCCATCGTCTGTCAGACTCGCCTCGATCGCCAGGGGAATCGCGTGGGTTTCGGGATGGTGAACCTCTCCGATCTCTCCGTCTGGATCGGCGCCCGCGGCATTGAAATAGCGGAGGGCGATCGAGGGCAATCCATAAGCCACTGCATAGTCCGAAAGCATGCGTTCGATGACGAGCTTGGACCATCCGTATGGATTAATCGGCCATTGCGGATGGCGCTCGTCGATGAGGGGTTGCACCGGGTGTCCGTATGTCGCGCAAGTGCTCGAGAACAGGACGGGGATTGGCTTCTCTAGCACAGATCGTGCGGAATTGAGCAGCGAGTTAGTGCGGCAGATATTGTTGTCATAATAGATGTGCGGCGCCGCGACGGACTCTCCAACATAGGCGTAGGCGGCAAAATGGGCGATGAGATCGGGACGGTGCGTCGCGATCGTCGCATCCACGATCTCACTATCGGCTATGTCCCCTATGACGAGAGGCCCCCATTTGACCGCCTCCACCCGCCCTCGCGACAGATTGTCGATACAGACGACCTGCCAGCCGTTCCGATGGAATTCTTTACAGCAATGGGAGCCGACATAGCCTGCCCCACCCGTTACCAGCACTGTTTTTCGGGAACCAACCGTCATGCCTGCTCTCCGTGGCCTACAGGGTGTCATCATTGAGGAAGCGCTGGCGTGTCGCGAAGCCTAAGCGGCGGCTAGCCGCGCTGAGGCCGGTTCTCGCTCCGCGCAGCACCAGAAGGCCCAATTCCCTCATGGCAGCCATGGGATCGAGCGCAAACATGCTATAAATGACGCCGCGGGCGCGGTCGAAGTCCCTCGTCCGCAGGCAACGTGCGAGCAGGAAACGCATGACTCGTATATTGCCGCGCTGAAGTTCGGCCGTCAGTGCCGGGCGTCGTGCCATGATCTCCCCGGTCACGATACGTCTTGAGCGGATCATTTGCTCCACCTGCCCCGACATGCTGTCTCCATGCATACGGTAACCGGTCAAATAGTCCTTCACGGCTTTGACGGCGAACCGCTCGGCTATGAGAAAGTAAAGTTTGTAGTCCTCGCAGCCTTGGGCGTTGCGGTCGCGCAAACTCGTATCGTAGCCGCCGACCTCCAGAACCGCACGTCGCAACAGCAGAGCCGAGCTGCCATTGCCTACCACGTTGTATCTGCACATCCGCTGCAGGAATTCGGTATCTTCGGGCGTGTTGTTCATCGAGCCGATGATGTCGTCGGTCTCGCCGATCAAGGTATACCAGCTATAAACCAGGCCAATCGTTTCGGTCGCATCCAGCACCGCTGCGATCTGTCGTGCGATCTTGTCAGGCGCCCACAGATCGTCGGCGTCAATTGGGGCTATATAGCGCCCACGGGCTTGACTAATGCCGGTATTGCGGGCGGCGGCAACTCCGGCGTTGTCCTGGCGGATGAGCCGGATCCGCGTATCCATGCCAGCATGACGCATGACGATGTCAGGGGTATCGTCGTTCGACCCATCGTCGACGACGAGAATTTCTAGATTGCCATAAGTCTGGCCCCGCACGCTGAGCAGAGTTCGGTCGATGTACCGGCCTGCGTTGTAAGCCGGCACGATTACCGATACGAGTTCACCTGCGATCTCGCTTCGCTTGTCCTCGCTGTGGGAGCTCATCTGCGGTCGCCTCCGTTCAGACGGAAGCGGTCGTTTTGCGCTCCGCGCTCAAAACTTGGTCGAAATAGGCGATCGTGTGAGCCAGCCCGACGCGAAGCGATGTCTGCGGAAACCAGCCTAATTTCGTCTCGGCCAAGGTTATGTCGGGCCGGCGTTGCCGGGGGTCGTCTACAGGCAACGGCAGCTGTCGAATGCTCGAACGGCTGCCGGTCAGCTCGATCACGATTTCAGCCAGTTCCAGGACTGAGAACTCGTCTGGCTTTCCGAGATTGACGGGGCCGGTGAAGTTCGGCGGGCTGTTCATCAGGCGGATGAAGCCTTCGATGAGATCGTCGACATAACAGAAAGACCGTGTCTGCTTGCCGTCACCATAGATCGTAATCTCTTCGTTCCGCAGGGCTTGAACAATGAAATTCGAAACCACGCGACCATCGTCGATGCGCATCCTCGGTCCATAGGTATTGAAGATCCGCGCTATTTTGATCTGAAGGTCATATTGCCTTCTGTAATCGAAAAATAACGTTTCTGCGCATCGCTTGCCCTCGTCATAGCAAGAACGTGGGCCGATCGGGTTGACCCTGCCCCAGTAGTCCTCGGACTGCGGACTGATTTCCGGATCGCCATAGATCTCGGATGTCGAGGCTTGGAGGATCGGCGCGTGCAATCGCCTTGCCAGGTCGAGCATGTTGACCGCGCCCACAACGCTCGTACGCGTGGTACTGACGGGATCGCGCTGGTAATGGATCGGGCTCGCAGGGCAGGCAAGGTTGTAGATCTGATCGACTTCAACCGAGAGCGCCACGGTCACATCGTGACGTATTAAGTCGAAATCAGGATTCCCGAGCAAATGTAGAACATTGCGACGGGAGCCTGTAAAGAAATTGTCTGCACAGATCACCTCATGATTCTGTTTCAGCAGCTGTTCGCAGAGATGTGATCCCAGAAAGCCTGCGCCACCGGTAATGAGAACTCGCACGAACGTACTCCATACCATGTTCAATAATTTCAGACATTCTAGACTTCCAATTATCATATTATAAACACACACGCAGCTGTTGCGAAACTCGTAAATTTATTCGTAGTAAATCACGGGGGTTCAGCTTCCGGTTACGCTCTCCGGGGCCCAATCGATAATCCACTCGCGGTTCGCGCGCGCTCTTGTGCCGATTCAAGTCGGTCAAACTCGCCGATGGCAGTAAGCCAACATCTCGGGGGGTGATCAGGTCGAGACTCATAACCAGTAGCTGAGGGTTGCGGCGATGCAGACGGCAACGAGGAAGTTGACGGCGTTTCGATCGTAGCGGGTTGCGACGCGGCGGAAGTCCTTGAGGCGGCGGAACATTGCGCTCGATGGGGTTTGGTCGCGGTCGAGCACGGGCGAGAAGCAGTTCTTCCAGCGCGGGTTGGCCTTGACGTTGGTTTTGGTCGTGTGGCTCCGCGCGAACGACCGATGGGCTGGTTGCGCTCTCCCTTTATGGAATGGCCCGCCCCTCTCCTGACTGAGCGGGTTGAAATAGGAGGGTGTCATGAAGGACATTCAGATTCTGGGGGGCGACTTGGGTAAGGACAGCTGCTGCGTGGTCGGTCTGGACGCGGCTGGTCGGGTTTGCTGCGCTGCCGGATGTGGCGGGAGGGCGTAATCGCTCTTGCGGCGAAGCTGCCCGACCGCGTGTTGCGATGGAGGCATGGTGCGGAGCGCATCATCTGGGGCGCCCAAGGCCACGAGGTACGGCTGATGTCGCCGGAGTATGTACGGCCCTACGTCAAGTCGCAGAAGAACGACGATCGCGACGCCGAAGCGATCGCGGAGGCTGCGAGCCAGCCGACGATGCGGTTCGTGACGCTCAAGACCGAGGCGCAACTGGACGTACAGGTTATGGGTCGCGTCCGCGCCCCTTGGTCGGGCAGCGTACGTCATTGACGAACCAGATCCGCAGCATGCTGCTCGAGCGCGGGATCGTCGTGCCTCAGGGCCGGCGAAGCCTGCTGGACGAGTTGGAAGGGCTGTCATCGGAGTCGGAGGGAGCGGAGTGGGCGCCCGCGTTCGGCTTCTGCTGGACGACATGCTCGACCAGTGGCGCGCCCTCGATGCGTGCATCAAGAAGCTCGACGATGAGTTTCCCGAGATGGCGCGCAACGACCCAGCGGCTCGCCGTCTGGCGACGATACCGGGCATCGGCGTGATAAATGCGACTGCGTTGGTGGCCGCGATCGGTGACGGGCGCACATTCAGCCGCGGCCGCGACCTCCCCGCCTGGCTTGGGCTGGTGCCCAGGCAAGCGACGACGGGCGGCAAGCCGAAGTTGCTCGGGGTACCAAGCGCGGCAGCAAGCGCCTGCGCAAAATGGTCCATCCAAGGTGCCCGGGCGGCGCTGCATCAGCCTACAGCGGAAAATGGCACTCGATACCGGCCCCTTTATGAGTACTGGGACGCACGAATCTCCATCTTGGCCAAGTTCAAGCCTATGACCGGATACGTTGATGCAGACTGCTCAGATCGGATCGCCGAAACAGCTTGCAGGCGGGGCGGGCCATACGGTTCCGGTCGCACCCTGTTGGTGTACCCGCACGACCGAGGTGTCGATCGTCTGGACGTCGCCGTCGTAAACCTTTGTGATCGCGCCCATCAGCCGATCCCAGACGCCAGCTTCCCGCCAGCGGTTGAAGCGATTATAGATCGTCGTCGGTGGGCCGTAGCGAACCGGCATATCCGCCCCGGGCGTACCCGACCGAAACACCCAGAAGATGCCGTTCAGAACCCGGCGCGGTCATGGCACTGGGGCTTCTCGCCGAGCATGAAGCGGAGCTTTGCCAACAGTCCTGCCTCACAAAGGGTCCAGCCCGGAGGCGCATCCGGGCAGATCTTCGAAACGCAGACGGGGAGGGGGGCTGAAATAACGCCGGCGCAAGAGCGCGCCGCCCTTCGGCAGGATGGATAGAGCGGCGTAAGGCGATTGCCGGTAAAGTTCCAGCCACATCTGCCTTGCCTGGTTTGCGGTACCGTAGTTTATGGCTCTTTCGAGAAGCCATCTCACCAGATGGGTCCGTCCTTCACGAAACTCTCTTCGGAAGTCGATATGGCGGTGCTGCGCTGGCAGCATCACCAGATCGTAGGATCGCAGCATGCGCGCTCCATCACTGGACATGCTGGCCATGGTAGCGCGATAGCCTAGGAGGTCGCACGGCACGAGCTCGAACCTGTGCCTCTCGGCGATCGCGAAATAGAGCTTCAGATCTTCACATCCCTGCGCATTCTGATCCCGGAGGCCCGGATCATACCCGCCCGCCTCTAGGACGGCCGCCTTGCGCATCAGGGGCCCGCTGCCGTTCCCGACTAGATTGCGGAGGCACATCCGGCGCAGCACGTCGCCTCTGCTCTCGTCCCTGCTGCCGTAGCCGATGATCCTTCCCAACTCATCGATGATCACGAACCAGCAATACACCAGGGCCGTCCCTTCCGGCGCCTTGTTGAGGGCTGCGAACTGGAGTTCAAGTTTGCGGGGATGCCAGAGATCATCGGCGTCGATAGGCGCGATCAGGTCCGTCCGGGCTGCAGCGATACCGACATTTCGGGCGCGCGCAACACCGCCATTCTTTGTGGAGATCAGCCGGATGCGCCCGTCCAGTTCGGCGTGCTTACGTATTATGTCCGCGGTCGCATCGTTCGAGCCGTCGTCGACCACGACAACTTCGATATCACTCAGCGTTTGCGCGCGCACAGAGAGGATCGTCTCGTCGATCGTCGCTGACGCATTATAAGCGGGGACGACGACACTTACGCGAGCCAAGTCCATTCCCTTCCAATTGGCCGGTCGGCGTCTAGTCAATTCGGGCGGGAAGACCGGAAATAGAAAATCAGCCCTGCGGCCATGCCGCGCGCTTCAGCGCTCAGAAACCGGTTCGACGACTTCTTTCCATCACGCATGCGCCGGATGAAGCGCCGAAGATAATCGTTCGGCATCGTCAGGAAGGCGCGGCGCAGATTGCCGCGATCACCGGTCCGCTCATACTGAACCATCAGTGCCGCGGCGTGCCCCCGCATATAGGCATAGATCTGCTTGTTCAGATCTTCGATACGAAGCCTGTGGTGATGCCAAAGCACGGCGGTCGGCTCGTACCGACACGTGTGGCCTGAGGCGAGAAGTCTATACCAGTATTCTGAATCGCCCGAGCACCCCGCCTGACCGACATCGAGCCTCTCATCGAAATAACCAATCTCGTCGAAGATGCCGCGGCGGAAAGCCATGTTCGCACCAGCCCCGATAATCCACGCCGGGCAGCCACGGGAACGGTTCGCGGTGTAGAAGGCATTGTCGTAATCGATGCGGTCGTAGCCTCGACCGAAGCTCCATTGATCCTCGAATAGCCATTGCGCCTCTGTCTTCAGCGCGGCCGGAAGCACCAGGCCCGTTACGGCGGCGATGGCCGGATCGTCGAATGCACGGATCATATTCCCGATCCAGTCCGGATGAAGCTCCGTGTCGTCATCAGTATAAATCACAAGGTCGCCGGTCGCAGCGCGGGCGCCGCAATTACGCGCAAAATCCAAGCCGGGGCGATCCTCGCGAAGATAGCGGACGCCCGCGGCCTCGACCACATCGCGCGTCTCGCGCCCACCCGACGCGTTGTCCACGACGATCACCTCGTCGGGCGGCCGCGTCTGCAACGGGAGGCTCGCCAAGCACCGCCGCAGATCATTGGGGCGATCGCGGGTGCAAATGACGACGCTCGTCGAGTAGGTGGGAATTGTGGTGTCAAGCCGGGATCGGCGGGCCTTCAGCCTGCTCGCGACCACGTCCGCGACGCGAGCTGTATCCCCCGGCTCCAGCCAAGCTTGATCGACGGGTAGGCCCTCCGCGACGAAGATCGCCAGCGACTTCTTAGTGACAGCCCGTGCCGGGCCCGCCGCCTGGCAATCCACTATCATCACGTCGGCGAAATCGCCGTTGTTTGGCATGCCATAGCTCCATACCCTTATAGGGCGGGCCTTTCAGAAAATTTATAGAATAAGGTTTTTCCTTCAATGACAATGCGTCATCCGGTAAGAGAGAGCTGGCTCGGTTTGTCT
>UCBZ01000045.1 GCA_900470775.1 Hyphomicrobiales bacterium
CGTCTGCGCATCCAGCGCGACTTCTGATCGCCTCAAAGCGATTTGATCGGAAAGCCCCGGGGAAACCCGGGGCTTTTTGCGTCTGTGGCGGCTCCCGAGAGGTGGGGCAACTGCCGGGCTGCTGAGTGCGCCGCCTGCAATCGACAATTGACCGATTAAGTGCAGATCTCGCCTCGCGACCACGATCTCACCGCGAGATACGGGGCGTAGGTTGAACGCGCGATCCCCATCATTCAGTATCCTTCTGCGACGGAGATGCAGCGGGGCCGGTGATAACGAATGTACTTGCGTTTCTCGGTCGCGGTCCGTCCTTCACAGCCCCTTTAGGAAATCGATCTCCGGCGCTTGCTTGCCGACTAAGCGCTTCAGAGCGGCGATGCGCGCCTCGTCGGCGTCGATCGCATCAGCTGCGACAGCATCGTCGTCGAACGCGCCGGCCTCATGTTTTTGGACCCGGATGCGGATCAGACCCCGCGACAGATCGTGTAGGCAGGCAAGACTATGGAGCGTCTCGCCAGCCATGTCGTCCTGCGCCACCTGGCGCTTGAAATCGGTGCTGTGCGTGCGGTGTCGGGCCATGGCTTCCATCCTTCGAAAGCCCAGGTCTCCGGTCAATTGCTCGTCGTCACACTGTCGGCCTAAAGGGGCGCACTCCAGATCCGCGTCCAACTTTGACTGCCTTCAGCCGGTTTCTTGAGCCAAGCGCATCCGACAGAGCTCCCGCAGTCGAGCCGGAGCGGCGGATCTTGGGGAAAAGCCGCTCCGACTCTAACCACGCGGGCCGGGGGGCGCCCGCCTCGCATGGCTGATGCTTATTAGCGTAACCTAAGGTCACTGTCAGCGGTTTCTGAATTTGCCGTTGAGCGTGAGTCGCTACAACATTCCGCCAGCAACAAGGCTGTTTAGGAACAGCGACCTATTCGTCATTCACCGTTCGACGGTCCAATCTTGGGGTGGCGTGTCTTCGGGCGATCGCGCGCCAGATACTGGTCTGACGCTTGGAGGGCGGCAACAACTGCGGGGCGCACGTAATCACACACCTCAGCTCGCCATTCTGGCGTCATGCCTTCCCACTTGAACTGGTTCTTGTCGCGGACGGATTCATGGAGGGCGCGTGCGGCCGCCTCAGTTGCTTCGACGATGCGGCGCTGGTCCATGGCACTTCCATCAAGCGGCGGAACGATGCGCCTGGCCCCGCGCTTAGAACTTAGAACTTTTTCGATCCGTCCGCCGCGGCGGCGGCTTTAGCCGGCGCGCTTCGTAAGGCGCTCCGGGATGCCGGCGAAGCTCTTTGGCTGCCGATGGGTCATAATTTCGGCACGGCCAGAGCCGGTCATACTGGTCTCGAGCTGAGTTTCTTCAGCTTCCGCGTCCTCGTGGATTTCTCGGCGCCATCCAAGGAAGCCGAGCACGCCCAAAACGAAGGCGATGCCTAGCAGAGTTGCCGCCCACGGGAGGCGAGGATCCGTCCAGAGCGTGTCCATGACAGTAGTATAGCAGCTTCAACTCAGTTTGTTAACCATCCCCCACGGCACATATCAAGGGGGCGATGTCACAGTCGCTGGCGCTGAGATCGTTGCTGCCGACCACGCGCTTGGGGGCCAAACGTGGTCGGCAGCGGCTCGAAAAGTAGCTCACCACTCGAGTAATGCTGAGACTGGCGCTTTAGTGTTAAGCAAGACCTAACCTCCACCCGCAGCACGGGCGGCACGTCACCAGACCCTCATCCTCGGCTCTTATGAGGGCCCGCTGGCGCAGCGGGTTCTGCTAGCCGGAACGGCGGCAGTGGCCGAGCGCAAGGCCCACACCCGCAGCCAGGGCGGCTGTCAGACGAAGAGCAGCGAACCCATTTTCCAGACTGCCCACACAACTACCGAAATCAGGCCACATCCGACTCCCAGAATCATTGACCGTCCGATGAGGAGGCTAAGCCAAGTCTCCTCATCGGAATCGGAGCCATGACAGGTGGCCGGTGATTTCCTTACGTTGGGTACTCGAAGTGTCATCTTGGGGCGGCTCGCTTGTGAATAGATCGCGGTAAGGGCTGCGTCTCAAGATCGATGCCAAATCCAAGCTACCCCACCGCACGCTGCACAGGTGTTGGGGCTGCCTACTTGTGCGGCACAGGAATTGGGCCCATGACTCCGGGAAAACCGCTGGGGGAAATGGGTGTCATTCTCTTCATTGAAGGATCCCGCCGATGTTGCACGGGCGCATGCTGCGCTCGATCGCGCTTGGGAGGCCGTGCGGAAAACGATCCGCGATGGATACGAAACATGGGAGCGCGAGCGCTTGTCGAACATCGTTGCCACGACGGCATTGGTGGCTCAGGACGAAGACGATTTAACCCGTCGCGCCATCGACAAATTCAGATCGCGGCCCTGACGATCCGTCCGCCCACCCCGTAGCTGGGCAGGAGCGAATACGAACCGGGACCGGAGTTTCCGGAACGGCCCCGGTTCGGGCTTTGCAGACCTTGATGGACAATGTTTGCTCAGCCGGCGCCGATGATATGAGGCATCCTTCCTCGCGTCAGCAGGCATTTTCGAATCATTTCCCGCAGCACGGGGGCAAAGACTTCGACCTCAATCGCTTA
>UCBZ01000020.1 GCA_900470775.1 Hyphomicrobiales bacterium
CGCGCTGACACGTCACCGAGGATGCGCGATCTTCACACGTCAGCAGGGCTGTTGCATTCGCGCGGCGTGGACATGCTGGCCGGCCAAGTGCCGTCGCACGCGGATCTGGTCAATGTCCTGGTTTTCGCGCAGTGCATGCGTTGCGCTTTGAGGTGAGCTCGAGCGGCCGCACGGCTCAAACATGCAGCTCGAACCAAGCATTCGCTTCCTCGATCGCCTTGTCGAGGAAATAGACATCGAAATGACCGCCGGGAACATAAGCAAGCCGTTTCGGCATCAGCGCGCATTCGTAGGCCTTGAGCGCCAGATCAGTAACCGCGACGCGGTCCTGCTCCGCCACCACCATCAGCAGCGGGGTCGGCGAGACGCGCGTGATCCATGTGCCGGGTTCGTACATCCGCGCCCAACGATTCGAGCGCAGGGTGACCTCGTTGGTCCAGATCGGCCTCGGCAACTGCTGCAGATAGAAATCAATAGATTCGCGCGTGCGATAGGATGCCGGAACCGATAAATCGTCGCTGACGAGTACCTGCATACGCGGAGGTTCGCCAGCCAGTTGTGCGCGTTCGTCCTCGTCGAACTTGCGTTCGAGTTCGGCAATCGCCTCAGGCGGTACGCGCCGCTGACCGGTTTCGAAACCGTTGATCGTCGGAACCTGCGCAACGACGGCCTTGATCCGCCGATCGGTTGCGCCCAGAACGATTGCATGCCCGCCGGCGAAGCTGCTTCCCCAGATGCCGATCCGCTCGGGATCAACCTCGTCGCGGGATTGCAGATAGGAAATAGCCCGGCGCCAATCGGCTATCTGTTGCCAGGGATTGATATCATGGCGCGGTGTCCCCTCGCTGTCGCCAAAGCCACGGTGATCGTGCACCAGGACGACGAAGCCCTGGAGTGCGCCCCTGCAGGTAGACAGGATCAGGCTGCGGTTTTGACCGTGAGCCGGGCGTGTTGATCCTCGAACTGCTGCGGGCTGAGATAGCCGAGCGCGGAATGCAGTCGGCTGGCGTTGTAAACCTGATCGATGAAGCGCGGAAGGTCGGCAGCGACATCCTCGAAGGTTTCATAGGCCATCGGATAGACGGCCTCGACCTTGAGCGTTTTCATGAAGCTCTCGGCCTTGGCGTTATCGTACGGATTGCCGCGGCGCCCCATCGATCCGACGAGACCATGTTCGGCGAGGGCTTGACGGTAGCGCCCCGCAGCATATTGCGAGCCGCGGTCCGTGTGGTGGATGCAGCCGGGCGGCGGTCCTCGCTCTTCGATAGCCGAGCGCAGGGCGGCCAGCGTCAGCCTGACGTCGATCGAGCGGCCGATGGCGTAGCCGACGACCTTGCGCGACCAGGCATCGAGGATGACGGCGACATAGACGAAGCCGATGGTGATCGCGACATAGGTGATGTCGGCCACCCAGAGCTGGTTCGGCCCGTCCGGGATCATGTCCTTCGCCAAGTTCGGGAAGATCGGCAGGTCGTGATCGCCATCGGTGGTGGCGACATAGCGCCGACGCCGACGCGGCTGAAGACCATGCTCGCGCATCAGGCGCCGGATTTTCTTATGATTGACGACAAAGCCGCGGTGCCGCAGCGCCGCCTGCATCCGGCGGTAGCCATAAGCCTCGAAACTGTCGGAGATCGCCGCCATCGTCTCGACGAGGGCCGTGTCGTCGATGCTGATGGCCGGCTTGTCGTAGTAGGTCGAGCGCGCGATCCCCATCAGCCGGCATCCTTCTGCGACGGAGATGCCGCGGGGCCGGTAACGACGGATGTAGTCGCGCTTCTCGGCCGCGGTCCGTGCTTCAGAGCCCCCTTTAGGAACTCGATCTCCAGGGCCTGCCTGCCGACGAGCCGCTCCAGCGCGGCGATGCGCGCCTCGTAGGCTTCGATCGTATCGACGGCGACGGCCTCGTCGTCAAAGGCGCCGCCCTCGAATTTCTGAAGCCAGATGCGGATCAGGTTGCGCGACAGGTCATGTCGGCGGGCAAGGCTATGGAGCGTCTCGCCAGCCAGGTAATCCTGCGCCACCTGGCGCTTGAACTCGATGCTGTGGGTGCGGTGTCGGGCCATGGGCTTTCATCCTTCGAAAGCCCGGCTCCCCGGTCAATTCCCTGTCGTCACGCTGTCCGCCTCAAGGGACGCACTCCACCCACCGCCGCAAAGGCTTCAGCGTATGACCCGAGCCGATGATATTTCGTGCCGCCAAAGCCATGCGCCATGGTGATCGCGGGATAAGGCCCCTGGCCGGAGGCGGGGACGAAAAGCCAGGCACCGAGATTGATTCCGCCCTCCGCCGGGATACGGACATCGTGCTTGGTGAACATTGCTAGTCTCCATAGTCGGGCCGGCTCAAAGCTCGCCCAGGGCCTGCCCCATGTTGCGTTCAGTCCAGCTACGCTGTTGCATCCCGCGCTCGATCATCGCCGCGACACGCGCCTGGGTCTCGCTATGCCCGATGGCCTCCGCGAACATGTCGGAATCGCGCCGGAACGCGGCTTCATCGGCGAGCGCGATCGCGTTCACGCGCTCCTTGATCGCGCGCAGCGCAGGGACGGGAAATCGCGCGATGCGCTCGGCCAGCGCGGTCACATATTCAGGTAGCAGAGAGGCTGGGAGCGCACGGTTTATCCATCCATAAAGCTCAGCCGCGGCGGCGTCGAAATCCTCGGCTCCGAGCATGACTTCCAGCGCGCGCGATCGCCCCATAAGGCGCACGAGATGCTGGATTGCGCCCGCGCCTGGAACCAGGCCGAAGCCTGCTTCTATCTGCCCGAAGATCGCCGTTTCCAGCGCAGCGAAGCGCATATCACAGGCGAGCACGAATTCGCTGCCCGCTCCGCGGACCCGGCCCTCGATCTGGGCAATGGTCACCGCGCTCGTCGTGCTGAGCCGGCGAAACAGAAGTCCGAGCGATGCCTCGCCGGTCAGCCTCGAAGCGACGTGGCGATATTCTGCGACCCGGTTGACATCGACATGCGGGATGAAGAACTCAGGGTCGGCACTGGTAAACACGATCACCGGATAGCTGTCGGGAGTGTCGGCATATTCGATCAGCGTCACAAGGTCCGCGACCAGCGCGGGGCCGAGCAAGTTGATCGGCGGGCTATGGATGGTGACGTACAGGACACTGCCTCGCGCCTCTGCGGTAACAGCGTCGAATGCGGGGAGCGGGTGTGGTGACATCCGCTTCAACCCAGGAAATGTTCGGTCTGGAATGCGGCCTCCGCCGCAAACTGGAATTGCGCCGCATGGCCGGCGTCGGGATAGAGGATCAGCCTAGCATCCGGCAGTTCCTGCTGCAGGATGTAGGCGTTGATCGTGGGCACCATGATGTCGTTTCGACCGTTGATCACATGGATTGGGTGGGCAATGCAGGCAAGCGTTGCGGCTCGGTCGCCACTGCCGCGGCCGAAGGCCTGGATCGCCGCGAGCTGAGCCTGCGCCACTTGCGGTCCGCAAGGTGGCTCACGATCCTCGTATCGTGTAGCAATTCGCTCCAGCCAGGCGCGTCCCGCCGCCTGACTCGTTTCCGTCCAGGCGAAGAAGAGGCCCAAGCTGCGCTCTTCGGGCGTCGCATTCGGCCGCCCGATGATAGACACGACTTCGGCTGAGAATTCGGCCATTCCTTCTCTCCCCGAAGGCCCGGTACCCGCGAGCACCGCGCGACGCACCTTTGCCGGACAGCGGAGCAATAGTTCCTGCACAACAAGACCGCCCAGAGAAAAACCGAAGAGGTCGATCTGGTCGAGGCCGAGCGTCTCAACAAAGGCTATGGCATCATCGGCCATTTCCCCAACCGTGGAGGGTGTCTCGCCCGTCGATCGCCCCACTCCGGCATTGTCGAACAGGATCACGGGACGGGTACTGGCCAGCGTGTTCGTCAGCAGCGGATCCCAATTGTCCATCGTGCCGGTGAAATGCTGGAAGAACAGTAGCGGAGGGGCGCTGCCGTCGCCGAACCTGCGGTAGCTGAAACGCTTCCCCGCAGCTTCGATGAAGCTGGTCGGAGTTGTCTGGTGAGGGCCTGTAAACATCATCGCATCTCTCCCGGCGGGTCCAGATGGTATCGATGGTCAGCGCCGTGACAGCCAGCATACGAAGATATGAGGATCTCTACCTACGTATAGTTCCTCTTCGCGAGCTGTCGCGCGCTTATCGCTCCATTGTGTTCACCGAGGAGAGATACGATGCGACGCCTGTTCAAGAGGATTGCTTTCGCGACTGCCACCGGCCTTGCCACTGCAGCATCGGCACAGACCGCCGTCCCGGCCAAGCCGACCATCGTTCTGGTTCACGGCGCCTTTGCAGGTGCATCGAGCTGGAATGGCGTGGTCGCCAAGCTGGAAAGGGGCGGCTATCACGTCGTCGCCGCCGCCAATCCGCTCCGCAGCGTCGCGGGCGACGGCGCCTTCGTGTCGAGCATCGTCAAGTCGCTCCGCGGCCCGGTCGTCCTTGTCGGCCATTCCTATGGCGGCGCGGTGATAACCGAAGCGGCGAACGGAAACGCCAATGTGAAGGCCCTCGTTTATGTCTCGGCATTCGCACCGGACACTGGCGAGACGAGCCTCAGCCTCACCGATCGTTTCCCCGGAAGCACGCTCGGCGGCACACTGGCGACACCGGTTATACTGAGCGACGGCCAGCCCGATCTTTATATCGACCAAGCCAAATTCCCTCAGCAATTCGCCGCGGACGTGCCGCTGGCCCAATCGCGGCTGATGGCGGTGACCCAGCGGCCCGTGACTCAGACCGCCCTCGGCCAGACGACCAGCGCTTCGCCGTGGAAGACGGTACCGTCTTACTGGATCTACGGTTCGGCCGACCGCAACATTCCACCCGCCGCAATAAAGTTCATGGCCGAGCGCGCTCGTTCGCGTGAGACCGTCGAAGTGAAAGGCGCCTCGCATGTCGTAATGATCTCGCATCCCGGTGCGGTGGCCTCGCTGATCGAGAAAGCTGCCCGCGGCAACAAATGAGCGGCCTGCCTCGCCCGGCTGCGCCGGGCTAGCGGGTGGCGCTGCACACAAGGAATGCACGATGACTGCCACCATCAAGCCGGCTGGCGCACTTAGCTGGAATGTCCTTTGCGCAACGCGGGCGGGTCTCAACCGCGACCTGCCGCCCGGCACCGAAGACCGCATGTGGGTGGCTAACGCCGTGACGCTGATTCAAGGCGAACGGGATGCCGTGCTGATCGATACGTTCCTGACCATCGAGCAATCGCATATGCTGATCGACTGGGTCGTCGCGAGTGGCAAACGGCTGACCACCATCTTCGTGACGCATGGGCATGGCGACCATTTCTTCGGTCTAGTGCCGTTGCTTGCCCGTTTCCCGGAAGCGCGGGCCGTGGCGACCCCTGCAGTCGTCGAGGCGATGCGCGGCCAGATCACCCGACCATGGGTGGAAGGCTTCTGGCGGCCGCGCTTTCCCGATCAGATCCCGCATGAACTGCGGGTCGCCGAACCGATCGACCGCGACGTGCTTGAGTTGGAGGGGCATGAGCTGCGCGTCGCCGATACCGGCAGAACCGACACCACGCATTCGGCCGTCCTTCACGTCCCCTCGATCGGACTTATCGTCGGCGGCGACACGGTCTATAATGGTGTGCATCTCTATCTGAGCGAGACCGACACCGAGAGCCGGCTTGAATGGATCGCGGCGCTTGAACGGCTGGCTGCGTTGGAGCCACTTGCCGTAGTCGCAGGACACAAGATCCCCGAGAACGGCAACGATCCCCGCATCCTCGCCGAAACGCAGCAATATCTGCGCGATTTCAATCGGTTAGATGCCGCGACCGACACTGCGCGGCAGCTCTTCGATGCGATGCTCGCTCTCTATCCCGATCGGATCAACACGGGGTCGCTTTGGGGAGCGGCCAACACCGCCAAGGCAGCCCGATGAACAGCCTGCTGCCGATGTTGAGTGCGACGCATGGCCTAGCGCCGTGGAGAAGCCTCGCACGCATCGTGGCGACCATCGTCAGCCGCGGCCGATTCTTCGGCCCCGGGGCATGCGCCAATAACCCCAAGCCGCGATGGATAACCGCTTCGTTGCACGACGAGCATGTCGCTCGAGCCATATGGCGAGCTGGACCAGCGCTCGATATTCACACCCGACCGGGTAGCGATCGGCGCGACGACGGCAGCATGGTACGACGGAAAGCTTTGCGGGACACCGAATGCATACACCTTGGGATCCGCTGCACCGCCCATTCTAACGGAGAGGTAAGTGGCCTATTTCACCACGCCGATCCAGATCGCGCTCGAAGGCTTCGCCGCATCACCCGGCTCGTCGGCGCCATCCTGCTCGAACAGAATGATGAATGGGCCGTCCAGCGCGCTCGCTACATCACGCTGGAAAGCACCGCGCCGATCAGGGATGATCCCATCGTCAGCCTGCCAGCCGTGGCCGCCTGACCAGCCCGGCCAAAGCCGGCATCGTGGTGGCTGCGCGAAGCTACACCACCAGTGGGGACACGACCCAACGCGAGCGCTGCTGGCCTGACGAGAGGCCCCCGCAAATCGGCGATTTACATCTTTTTACTGCTCTTTGCTCGCGGGGACGCGCCCGACGACATAGGCTTAAACTTCGCCCGTTCGGATGATGAAACCCTGCGGGGTTTGCGATGGAGATCTCGCTGTTACCAAAACTGGTGGAGCGCTTCGTCCGCGCGCTGGAAGCTGGCCATTCCCGTGGGCTGAAAGCCCTTCTCCGCGACGCTGACATCGTCGCGGACGGTTGCTCTTACAAAGGCGCAGCGGTCGCCGAATGGGTAAAGCATTTGGCCCCGCGCGCCTCAGACAGCATCAGAATTCTCGATCCCAGGTGGAAATCCGGCGCGTTTCATTTCACCGCACAGGTGGAAGACAGGAAGTCCGGAGCCCGCTCGATGTGGCGCGGCCTCATCCAAATGGCCGACGACAAGATCCTCGGGGTGGAACTTTCGTCGCGTTATCAGCTGGATTTGCCGGAGACGGCGGAGCGATTGATCGATGCCATCAATCGTGGCGACCGCGTCGCAGCTCTCAGCCTCTTCGCGGACAGGGCAGTAGTCAATGACGAACTCGTGGACTATCGCGGCGAGCAACGCATAGGGGACTGGATGGAGAGCAACGTGATCGCGAACAGGCTCTGCCTGATCGCTGTCGAAATACATGCGGCGCGACACAGCATCATCGTAACGACGCGCGCCTTTGGAGACTTTCCGCAGGAAGGCCTGCCCAACCCGCTTGTTCTGAACCTCTACTTTGCCTTAGCCGAGGGGAAGATCGAGCATCTCGTCTTCCTGCAATGCCCCTTCGCCCCGGAGACGTTCCTTTCCGGCGCAGGGACCGGAGCACCCACCAAGAGGTCTCTGCCTCCAACAGCGAAAACTCCGCAGGACCTCAGCGCAAACTACTTGCGCGATTTTGCAACTATTAGCATGCCAGCGGAGGCAAATCGCATCACTGTACTGCCACAGGGATGTGTGGAGACGTGACATGGATCTGCTCTCGAAGACATTTGCACCTCTTACGCAGGAACCCGCGACATTGCAGCATCTCTCTGCTGGCACCGCTGCGAATTCGTCGCCGAATGCCAAGCCAGTCCAGCCGGACGGGACTGAGCGACCCTTGGCGGCCACTGGCCAACTGGAACTCTATCACCAAGCCGCCAACGCGCTGACCGCCATACTGGCCCACGCCGAGGCGATCAGGCGCTTCGCAGGCGATCTGACGGAACAGCATGAGGAGGTGGCCTTTTCCTCGGTGCACATCGCGGCGGAAGCTTGGCGTGCATGGGCCAGCATCGCAGCCTTGAGCCAACTGGAACCGCGCCACTCCCCGGCCCAATTTCAGGGCCTCTGAAGCCGGGGGCCGCTACCAATCGGCTTAGCTGGGCGCGGTACCGGCGCGCCGCTGAAGCGCGAGCTCGAGGTGGAGAGCGATGGTGTTTCCCGCGACCGGCTTGTCGAGAAAGGCCTGGGCACCGGCCGCCAGCACACGCTCGCGCATTGCCGACGTCGGGAAGGCCGTCATGAAGATGATCGGGGAACATCGCCCCGCGGCGATGAGCGCCGCCTGCAGGCGGTCGCCGGACATCTCCGGCATCTGAACGTCGGAGATTATGCAGTCGGGCTCGGCCGCATCGCTGTCGGCCAGGAACTCCTTCGCGGACGCATAGCTGCGCACGTTGTATCCGAGCGAGCGGATCAAGCTGGAAAGAGAAACGCGGACCCCTTCGTCGTC
>UCBZ01000070.1 GCA_900470775.1 Hyphomicrobiales bacterium
TTTTTCAACGGTATCCGCCAGTAGCGGACTTTGTCATGCTGCCCGGGAGCGGACTTGCTGCAACAGCGGGCCGCTTAGCTGAGGAATCGGCCGACGATTTCCCGGATGAATTTCGGCAGCTCTTCGAAGGCGTAGGGCGCATGCACCCGTTCGAGCCTTTGATGAAACTCCCGCCCCCACGGACCGATGTTCACGACGGGGAACGAGAGCGCATCCGGAGAGACTTCGTCGATGAGATCGCTGGCGGGCGTATTGGCCGCGACATAGGCGCTATTGGCATCGGAAGGCCGGTGCCCGAAAAAGCTCATGTCCGAAATGCCCGTGAAGTACTCCCGATAAAACAAAGAACTTCCGCCGGCTTGCTCGTGAGCAAGCCGAGCGCTCTCGATTGCGTCGGCGAAGCTCGACGCTCCCTCCGTTCTCGATAGATGAGTCGAGGGGTAGATGAGGCTGCTAAAGCCATAGACGACGGCAGGACCGGTCAGACCGGCTTCCGTGACCATCGCGTCGACGATGATCCGTGTCTGGGATAGCGGATCGTCGATGCCGCGCGATCGCTGCTCGACGTTGCTCACCCTGGCGACCGCCTCGGGGCCACCGACCAGTTCCACCAGCTCTCGCAATTCCGATGCCGAAATGAGCTTGGCGGCGGCCGCCGGAGCCGCTTGGAGCGTTCCCAGCGTCGCCGCATAGCTGCGGGCATGTTGATTGAACTGGTCGAGCGCGGCAATCGTCGCGCTTCGGACGGCTTGCTCAAAGAGGCCGAGAAGTTCACGGGCCGTCCAAGCGTGAGAAAGCCAGTTGAAGGCGATCCAGACACGCTCGGGAGTGGTGACCTCATAGCCTGCGCGCAGGTCCTTTGCTTCGAGACAGATCGGCGGCGGCGAGATCTCGCCTGCCGCCCTGTCGCATAGCGCGGGATTCGCCTCGACCGCCCTGGTGATCTCGGCTGCCATCAGCTGTGCGCTGATGCCTTCGAAGGGGTAGCTCGCATGCGAAGAATGCCCGACGACGAGGGCGAAAGGCAGTGCCTTGCCGATCGTGCCGCGATAGATGGAACGTCCCTCAGAGCCATCCCCCTGGTCGCTTGTCGCATCCAGGTTGATGCCTGCCTTAATGTCCAATTCGAACTCGGCGGCTATCGCCGGAAGCGCGTGGCGAAGACTGCGCATACCGCGTGAGCCACGTTCCTCGTCCGGCGTCGCGATCAGTATAAGACTGCCGACCCGCTCCGCATCGGCAGCAAAATCCTCGAGAACAGCGATGCCTGCCGCGATCCCGCTCTTCATGTCGAGCAGGCCGCGGCCTGGCAGGAACTCGCCGCTCTTGAGGTCCTCAAGCGCGCGTCGCTCAGCAGCCTTGAGGGGCCTGCTTTCGAGATCGGCGATCACGGCTGCCAGCAACTGGTCGGGCTTGAACGCCAGCGGCGCAAGCTCCCGGTAGTTTTCGATAGAGACGACGTCGTAATGCCCGGCCATCGCCAGAGCCCGCGGCCCCTTGCCGCGCACGATCGCAACAACGCTTTGGGTCATCGGATCACCATGGCTGTCGACCAGACGCACCTGGTCCGGATGATCCCGAAAATATGGGATCTCGCGAAGAAGGCTGGCCAGACGGTGGCCGAATTCCGCCTCACCCCCAGAGCCCGTCTCGCTTCCCCATCCCACCAGACGATAGGACAGCTCGCGTACGCGAAGGCCGGGACTCCAGTTCTGTCGGGGGCTCATCGAGACACTCTAGGGCTGCGGAACCCATCGTAAGATATTCAGCCGCTTGGTACGCGGAAACAATGCGCGCATCGCGCCAAAAGCGGATTTTGAGCGTCCGAAGAAGCGGACATCAGAGGGCGATCAGTATCCCCAAATTTCGGTACCTTCAGGGTCGCAGTCGTCGCGAGCGTGGTTCAGAGCCTATCCGTCATCTCCGCTGCCACCAACGCTCCGATCGCAGGCAGGAAGCCGTCATCCTCGGCGATAGGCTCGCCCTGGGTAAAGACCGTGAGCAGGAATTCTGGGCCCTGCGGTAGGATCGCACGCAGCGTGTCGTGCCGGCGGAAAGAGGCGCGTTCGTCGCCGAGCCAGCGCGTCCGCCCGGCCTTAGACCAGATCCGGGTCCCCGACGGTAGCGCATCGCCGAGATAGCCGAGGAGTTGGTAGGCACCGCGGCCGCGATCTGGTGCGTCCGCATCGCGTGCGAGATGGTTGCGGATGATGGCGCGACGCGCCGGCAGCAGCAGGGCGGAATCGCTGAAGATCTCGTGCATCAGTCGCGCCATTGCGATCGGCGTCAGGCAGTTGTGCCCGGCGGGCGAGCGATCGAGCGCAATTTTTTCCCGACCGTAGCGCAGGTCGTCCATCAGCTTCTGGTTGAGATTGACCCCTGCGAGTTCCGGCCACCCCAGCCCGGCGAAGATCCGGTTGATCTCCTCGCGGCGCTCGCACCAGGCGCCCATGTCCTGATCGCTCAGCAAGGTGTCGCCGGTCGTATCTGTCAGCAAGTCGATGATGTAGTTCGTCGCGGAGTTCGACGACCACAGGATCATGTCCCGCATGGCGCGGTCGAGCTCATCATGGGCGGAGAGCCGCCCGTCCTCCAGTCTCAACTGCGCGGCGACGAGATGGAACACCTTCACCAGCGAGCAGGGATAGGCGCGCCAGTCCTGTCTCAACGCGGCTCCATCGGGCGTGTCGCCAGGCTCCAGCGCGGGTCGGGTCAGGACATAGGCGAACTGCGTGAAGGGGACGTTGCGCGCGGCATAGATCGGTGCGGCGTGGGCCTCGATCAGGGCGCCGATCTGCCGGAGGTCGAAACTGTCTTTGAAAAAGCTCATGATCGTCTCGCGAGGCAGGTCGGTCGGGAAGATGGGTCAGCCTTTGGGCCGTAGCGCCGTGTCGAGGCCTTCGCCGATCAAGGCAAAGGTGACGCCGGTGTAGATGATGGCGAGGCCCGGAGCGGTCGCGATCCACCAGGCGTCGAACATGAACTGGCGGCCATCGGCGATCATTAACCCCCATTCCGGCGTTGGCGGTTGGATGCCGAGGCCGAGGAAGGAGAGCGAGGTCACGGCGAGGATCGTCAGAACGACGTCGGCCATGGCGTAGACGATCGCCGGAGTCACCGCATTGGGGAGGATATGAGCGGCGATGATGCGTGTATCGCTTGAGCCGAAACTGCGCGCCGCCTGCACATATTCGAGCTCGCGCAGCACCAGTACCTCGCCGCGGGTGATGCGCGCGAAGGAGATCCAGTTCACCAGCAGGAAGGCTATATAGAGATTGGCCTCACCCGGCCCGAGCACGCCGACGATGGCGATCACCAGCACATGGAATGGAAAGGCCCAGAAGACGTCGGTGATCCGCATGATGACGGTGTCGACCCGCCCGCCGACGAAGCCTGCGAGGGCGCCGATCGCGATGCCGAGAAGTGCCGGGGCCATGACGCAGATGAGCGCGACCCGCAGGTCGACCAGCCCGCCGGCCATCACCCGAGAGGCGACGTCGCGGCCGAGATCGTCGGTGCCGAGCCAGTGCCTGGCGGAAGGCGGTTGCAGCGTGTTGCCGTAATCGACCAGGAAGGGATCGTGCGGCGTCCAGATCTGCCCGAGCCCGACGAGCAGGGCGAGCAGAAGGAGCATGACGAGGCCGACGAGGAGCGTCGGGTCGAGGCGGCGCTTGCTCATCGGATCAATCCAGCCGGATGCGCGGGTCAGCCAGCGCATAGGCGATGTCTGTCGCGAGATTGATCAGGACGACCAGCACGGCAAAGACGATGGTGAGCCCCTGGATCATCGGGTAGTCGCGGGCGAAGATCGACTCGACGAAGAGCGAGCCGAGACCCGGCAGCGCGAAGACGGTCTCGATCACCACCGTCCCGCCGATCACCCAGCTGGTATGGGCGCCGAGCACTGAGATCGAGCTGATCAGCGCGTTGGGCAGCACATGGACGCGCATGGTGCGTGCGGTCGCGTTACCCTTGGCGCGAGCGGTGGTGACATAGTCCGAGCCGAGCACGTTGAGGATACCGCTGCGGAGGCTGCGGATGGTCAGCGAAGCCGTCGCCAGCGCGATCACGAAAGCGGGCAGCGTCAGGTGATGCAGGCGCGAGAACAAGCCGGTGCCATAGCCTGAGGTCGGAAACAGCGGCACCCAGATGGCGAGGATGACGACCAGCACGAGCCCCAGCCAGAAGGAGGGGATCGCGAGCAGCACCGTGAAGACGAGCTTGACCAGGATATCTGGGGCCCGGTCGCGCTTGACCGCCGACCACAGCGCCAACGGGATCGTCAGCACGACCGCGATCGCGGTCGAGTAGGCGACGAGCCAGAGCGTCGCCGGCAGGCGTTCCAACACCAGCGAGATCACCGGCTGGCCATAGACGACCGAGCGGCCGAGGCTGCCGGACAGGATGTCACCGAGGAAGAGCACGTATTGCCGCCACATCGGCAGATCGAGTCCGAGCCGCGCCTTCATCGCGGCAATTTCCTCAGGCCCGCCGCGCGCGCCGAGCAGCAGCGTCGCCGGGTCGCCCGGCAACGCCCTCAGCAGGAAGAAGCAGGCCAGCGTGATGCCGAACAGCACCGGGACGAGCTGGATAAGCCGCTTGAGGATGTAGGTCAGCATGGGGGCGGGCTTCCAAGCAGGGTGGTCGGAGTCCGCCCCGTGCTCACTTCAGCTTCACGTCTTCGAGCCGGAAATTGCCGGTCGGCAGCACCTCGAACCCGCTGACATTGCTGCGATGGGCATAAGGCGTGCCGGGGTAGAACAGGAAGATCGACGGCGCACCCTCATGGGAGAGCTTGACCATCTCCCTGAACATCGCACCGCGCTCGGGGCCGTCTTTGGTGGCGCGTTCCTTCGCATAGAGCTCGTTGACGCGATCGTTCTTCCACTCAGTGTGATACGCGTTGGCGCGCTCGGGATTGACGATCAGGAAGCCCGCCATCTGGTCGGGGTCGATCGTGTCGCTGGAAGCGTAGGACACGGCCATCTCATAGTCGCCAGCCTTGGTGGTCGACCAGTGAGTGCCACCCTCGACAAGGCGGATCTCGGCGGTGACGCCGATCTGAGCCAGCACGCTCTGCAATGCCTGGCCGACCTGACGATGCAGGGGCCTGCCGGAATGCACCAGCAACGAAGTTTTGAAGCCATCCGCATAGCCGGCTTCCTTGAGCAAGACCTTGGCCTTGGCGACATCATGGGCATAGGGCTTTAGATCGGGATCGGCATAGGCCATCAGCGGCATCGGCGAGTTCGCCACCTTGCCGGCGCCATAGAGCAGCGCCTTGACCAGGCCTTCCTTATCGATGGCGTAGTTCAGGGCCTGGCGGACGCGGACATCGTCGAAGGGCTTCTTCTTGGTGTTCAGCAGCACGAAATCGCTACGCAGCACGTTGGCGACGGCAGTCTTGACAGTGCCAGCGCGGCCAAGGCTCTGCATCTGGTTGAGCGGGATCTCCAACGCCGCGTCAATTTCGCCCGCCTGCAGCTTCAGCACGCGGCTGTTGCCCTCGGGCAGGACGAGAATTTCGGCGCCATCGAGGCTCGGCTTGCCGGCCTGCCAGTAATGCGCGTTCTTCTTCAGCGAAAGTGCTTGCCCCTTGTTCCATGCGGCGACCGTGAAAGGGCCGGAGCCGATCGGCTTCTCGAAGAACTTGTCGGGCGCGGCCTCGAACGCCTTCTGCGGCAGGATCGCCGAGGAGAACAGGGCGAGGTTGTTCAACAGCGGCGTGAACACGGTCTTCAGCTTGAGCACGACGGTGCGCTCGTCCGGAGTCTCGATGGCGTCAATGCCGGCGAAGAAGCGCTTCCAGCTCGACGCATCGCTGCCGGCGCGCTTCAGCGAGAAGGCGACATCTTCGGCGATTACAGGCGTGCCATCCGAGAATTTCGCGTCCCTGAGCTTGAAGCTGTAGGTCAGGCCGTCATCGCTCGCGGTCCAGCTTTCGGCGAGCCCGGGCTCCAGCTTGCTGGCGTCCGTGCTCGGACGCAGCAGGGTGTCGTAGATCAACAATTGTGCATGGATCGACGGGTTGTCGCTGGTCGCGATCGGGTCGAGCGAGACGAGATCCTGCGTCTGCGCCAGCTTGAGAATGCCCTGCGCGAAGGCGCTGGGAGGCGCGACGGTCAACGCGGGGCCGATAATAGAGAGCGCGAGCGCGGCGGCCGACACCATGGAGCGGAATGTGGTCATGGATATCCCCTGATCTTGGCCGCTCTGCCTCGGCGGCGGCAGCTTGCAACCTTCCATGGGCACGCCTAGTCTCGCAAATGAAACATTCGGCAAGATTATCAACCAAATGGAATAGTAGGACGGGTGAGACTGGGCGCTCTTCAGGTGATCGATGCCTTCGTCCGGCTCGGCGGTACCGGTGAAGCGGCGCAAGGTCTGGGCGTCAGCCAGTCCGCCGTGATCAAGTCGCTGCGCCTCGCTGAACGAGAACTTGATCTCAGCCTGGTCGCGATCGTTCAGGGAAGGTTGACCCCGACGCCCGAGGCGCTGGAACTGAACCGGCTCGCCCGGCCAGTCTTCGGCGCCTTGCGCCGGGCGCATCATGAAGCCGACATGATCCGCGTCGGCATGGCCGATCGCCTGCGGATCGCGACCGTGCCTGGGCTGGCGCATAGCATCCTGCCACCCGCCATCGCCGGAGCGCGTCGCGACCTCGCCGATCGCGCCGCTGTCGAAGTGATGTTCGACCATGTCCGCGATCATCTCAGCGCCAACGAAGTGGATCTGGCGATTTCCTACGGCCCGATGGCGACGGAAGGGTTGCGGGATATCGTACTGCGAAGCAGCCCGCTCGTCTGCGTGCTCGACCAGGCGCACCCGCTCGCCGCCCGTGACAGGCTGTCGCGCGACGTCCTCGAAGGCGAGCGCCTGATCAGCTACGGGCCCGACGGCATCAGCCTGGCTGACAGTTTTCAGGACGCGTTGGGGCGGATCGGACTGACGGACCGGATCGCGATCACCGTCCGTCATACAGACAGCGCCTGCCACCTGGCGCGCGAGGGCGTCGGGATCGCCGTCGTCGATGGCTTCGTCATCAGCAGCGGCCTGACGCAGGGGCTGGCGGTGCGTCCGCTCGACGAGAGCCCTCTCGTCACGGCCTTCGCGCATCACCGTGAAGGAGCGCCGCTCGACCATGCTGCGTGCGTTCTGCTGGAGCATCTCGTGCGAGCGAGTTCATGAAGGCATTGACGCCATTTCACTCGACGGTCCTGCGTGCTGTCGACCGTTGCGGCACGACCGTCGAAGCTGCGCGGCAACTTCACCTGACCCAATCGGCCGTCAGCAAGATCATCGCCCGCAGTGAGGCGGCCCTCGGCGTTCCGGTCTTCGATCGCAGCGATGGCCGCCTCGTCCTACGTCCTGAGGCCCACGGCTTGATGTCGGCACTAGGCCACGTCGAGGACGAATGGCGCGCCTTACGAGGCGCCGCCAGCGACGTGCGGTCCGGGCGCGCCCTGCCGCTGCGGATCGCATCGACGCCCAGCATCGCGCAGGGGCTCATCGCGCAGGCCATCCGGCGGCTGGTGACAGATTATCCTCACGCCCGCATCGAACTGATCATGGGCGACGCGCCGACAGAACTGTCGAAGGGCGCCGCCGACCTCGGCGTGATGTTCTCGCCACGCGTCACCGACGACATCGCGCTGACGCCCTTCGCACAGGCCTCGATCATCGCCCTTGTTCGCGAGGACGATCCGCTGGCCCGTCGCGGCCAGGTCAGCCTGCCGGAGCTCAGTGAACGGCGGCTGATCTGCTTCGATCGCGAGAAATCGCCACTGGGATGGCTGATCGCGCGCGCTCATGAGCAAGCCGGCATCGTCTACGCGCCGTTCATGACCGTGCCTTACAGCATTTCCGCAGCCCATCTGCTGGCGCGGCAGGGCGATGTCATCCTGATCGACAGCCTGCTTACCCAGGCCCAGCGTTTCGAGGGATTGGTCAAGCTGGTGGTGACACCGGAACTGCCGATTTCCATATGTCTGATGACGGTGCGAAGCCGGCCCTTGAGCCGCCTCGGGACATGCTTTGTCGAGATACTGTTGGACAGCGAGTAAGCCGTCAGATGAAGGGAATCCAATTTATGTGTCTATCGTCTAATCATACTCATAGATGAAAGCGTCGATTTTGGCTTGTGATTCGAGTTCCGCCGCTACGCCCGACAGGCCGAGATCTTGGAAATACGACACGACTGGCAGATATTCAGCCTCAGTCAAGATTGGATCGCGCATTTTCAGGGATGCGCGAAGTACCGCTGAGGCAGGCTGCCTTAAGCGTGCCGCTGTCTTGCTGTCCATGCGATCGGATCTCACACCGCAGCACTTATGGAATGCGAGAAGCCGAAGGGCGTATCGAACTGGCTCCGACAAGACCCGTACACCCCCGGTGACCAAAGTTGTCGTATCGGTCTGAATGAACATGCGCATGGGATGCGCTTTCGACATCGACCGCGCATAGATAAGGGGCTCATCGCCCTCAATCCAATGGGCTCGGACAAGAGGGTCAATCTTTAGAAGTTGTTCGAGATAGGCGGCCAAATCTTTTTGTCGGATGGGGCGTCCCCGAGCAACGTTCTCGTAAGGGTTAAAAAGATCGAAATACCGCTCCGTCAGGCGACAATATTCTAAAGCCCAAATTGGTTGGCCGGATTCGACAACTACGATCTCCCCGATCATATTCGACGGAACTGCCCTATCTACCTTGCGGTAAGCAGACGACAACAGCATCCAGGTATCATGACACGTCGATTCGGCTTTTCGCAGAGCGTCTTCTTTGCTTTCTGCTATGCCACCCCACTCGAGCAAGACGTGTCCAGGCGGACTGACAACGTTGATCCGCCATGCCAATGGGGTCTGCACAGCCATTTGACGATCCCTTCCTAAATGAAGCATGGCTTCGTTCATGTTATGTACCATATGCAGTCAGTGACAAAGCGGTTCAAGCTGAATCCTAGCCTTGTCGCGTATTTTCACATTTTCACGAATCGCATTCAAAGCTCGGCGGTTATTGGCCGATCTGGAATCTCGCTTCTGTTGGGAATTGCGTCGATACGTACGCTGGAAGTGATGAGGTCCGCAAATCGTGATATGCCGGCTAACGAGATTCCGGCGGGCCAGGATCGGCGCGGTTGGCGAGACTCAGTCTAGGGCGCACCGGCTGCCGGATGGTGGTTGGCGCCATTGCAGTGCCGGCGTCGGCACCAGCCCACGCAGGCTGAATCGATTTCTCGGAGCGCACGGCAGGCATACGCTCGGAGGCCAGGCGCGTTAAAGCGGCTGTCCTTCCTTGCCGGCCGTGCAGCGGTTCCGATTAGTCAGCTGATCGAGCGAAAGGGGTCGGCGGCTGGCGCTGGATCATCCGGCCTGCGTTAGCCAGTTGGCTGTGCTGGATATTATTCCGATGCTCTCGATGTGGGAAGGAATGGACCAGGCGCGGATCGGACAGCTGGTTTCCAACCTCCTGGGCAACGCGCTGACCCATGGCACCCCCGGGCAGCCGGTGCGGATCGAGGCTTCCGTTAGCGCGGATCGGCTGACGATCTCCGTCGCGAACGCCGGCGATCCGATCCCGCCCGCCGCGATGGCCCAGCTGTTCAAGCCGTTCTTCCGCGGCGACGTGCGCGCCAACGCCAAAGCCAACGGCCTCGGTCTTGGGCTGCACATCGCGTCTATGATCGCCGAGGCTCACGGCGGTGCGCTCACCGTGGCGTCCTCCGAAGTGGAAACGCGATTCACGTTCCGGATGCCGTTGTTTCCGGCGACAGCGGGTCAAGACGCGAAGGGACCGGGCCCTGCCTGAGTTCTAGGCCTCGCACCTCCAAAGCATGATACGCTGCTGCGGCGAAGCGAAGGGCTAACGGATTTTGGGTATCGGCAATCTGATCGGCCGCATGTTCGGCGGCAAGGACAAGGACGTCGGCGGCAGACCCGTCGACATCGTGCATCGCCAGTTCAAGCAGACGGCCACGGAGGTCGCCCTGCTGCTGCAAGAGAGGCTGAGCGAGGCGTCCATAGGTCCGGACCGTTGGACCGCCGGCCGTGTCTCGCTGGCCAGCGCCGCCTACGCCTTCTTCATTTGTGCGTGGTGGAACCACCGCGAGAACGGCGAGGACGCGGATTTCCTGGCGGCGTCGAACAAGGCGCTGTTCGCAGCGGTCGACGATATCGTGCAGCAGGAGGGCGGCGAGCAAGAGGAAATCGCCCATGTCGTCCGAACGGCCTTCTTAGAGATCCAAGCGGCATTCGGTCGCATGGATGCCGATGACGTCCATTCCGGCACGGCCTTTGCGTTACGGGTGCAGCAGATCCTGCTGTGGATCGCCCTTACGGATGCCGGCGACATTCAGAAGGCGCTCGATCCGAATTCGGCGCAGCGACTGTCCGACCTGATGTCGGGCACCTTCGCCAGCCTGGGATCCCCGCCCTAGGCCACCATCGACTCTTTCCTTGGAACGTGAACAAGGTAGAGGCCCTTCAAGCGGCAGAACCCGTAGCGGCGCGTTACCTGGACGCGTGGACGGTTACGCTCGGCAGCGCCCCAAGGGTCCTCGTCCTCGAAGACGAGGCGATCATCGCGTTGGACATCGAGGGCATCCTGACCGATGCGGGGCTGGATGTGGCGGCGACGCTATCCAGTTGCGCCGGCGCGGTGGAATGGCTCACGGCGAACCGACCAGATGTCGCGATCCTCGACATCGATCTCCAAGACGGGTCATGCGAGCACGTCGCGCAGCGTTTGCTCGACCTAAGGTCCCGTTCGTGGTCTTCTCAGGAAGCGATCCGGGGGAGCCTACGATAGCCCCAGTGTTCCTTCAGGGCGCCTGGCTGGGAAAACCGGCGCCGAGCAAGATGGTCGTGGAGGTGGTGCGCAAGCAGCTGCTGCACTCCGGTTGGATCACTCGCGCGGACCGCCCCCGCCTAGACTATTAGCGACGTCGTCAGCCGCTTCGTCGGATTCCTCGGCCTCCTGGTCCAGGTCGCCTTCGTCCTTGGCCGCGAAGGTCAGCTCCGCGCGGTAGATCTCCTTCCCGGCATCGTCCTGAACCGACACGTCGATCCGCGTGCTTGCCGTCCGGCAGCTTCTCGCGAGCCATGTCGGATAAGGCCACTTGGGCGTCGTCGGTCGCGGCCTTCGTGTGCCGGAATTCCAGGGGCTCTTCCGTTCGCTCGGCGCCGTCGCCGTTGTCGGTCGTGATCGTGTACTTGGGCATGTCGTTGCCTCCGGGGCCGCCGTATCGAAACGGTGGAGCGAGGTGGCGGTTCCCTTGGGGGCGCCCGTCCGAGTTAGCATAGGTGAATGATTAGCTGCTGGCTCGTCGACCCTTCCGGTCGAGGAGATGTGCATGGGACGCAGGTTCTTCTTTGCGGACAGCGAGCACGCTACGGATATCGTGGAGGACGACGAGGGGCTGAAGTTCGACACCGTGGAAGGATGCTTGCAGTGAGGCCAATCGAGCCCTCCGCGAGATGGCTGTCAACACGGAGCCGACGACGCTGACGCTGTCGGAATTCGATCAGAACCGTAAGCTGGTCCACCGTGTACGGCTGGAGGTGATCAAGGAGATCGGCCAGGACTGCTAGGCGCCGCCTATGTGCCATGCTCCATGGGCACAGGCCCGCCGGGCGCCGCCCGACGGGCCTTCCGACAACGCCCGGAATTCAAGCCTTGGCTGTGGCGGCCTTGTTCGTCGATGCGCTGATCTTGGTGAGGAGCTCGTCCGTCTTGGTCTCCTCGGCCAGGGTGGCTTCAAGGAGGGCGGCAGCGTCCTGCTGGCCAAGCTGCATGGCCCACGCCTTAAGGGTGCCGTAGCGGGTCATCTCGTCGTGCTCCACCGCCTGCGCCGAGCTATGGCGAGGATGAGAAACGAGGTTTCGTCAAACTGAACCTCGTTTCGCTTTGCTTTACGGTCGGCATCCTGACGTTCGTCGTCGTGGCTATCGTCGGGATTGCGGCCGTCCCGGTCGCGCTGGATTATCTGCATTTGGGAAGGACGGCGGAGTGGCTGAAATCGGCCGGGCGATGGCCACTCTTGATCATCGTCTTGATGGCTGGATTATCGGCGCTCTATCGGTTCGGCCCCAGCCGCGACGAGGCGCAGTGGAAATGGGTCAGCCCCGGTGCCATCTTCGCAAGCGTCACCTGGTTGATCGGCTCGCTCCTATTTTCATGGTACGTCGCGAATTTCGAGGATTACAACGAGACATATGGGACGATCGGCGCGGTTATTGGCCTCCTATCGTGGCTGTGGCTCTCTGCGACTATCGTCCTCGTTGGCGCGGAGTTGAACTCGGAGGCTGAACGGCAGACTGACCAGGACACGACAAAAGGCCCTGCGAAGCCGATCGGACTTCGCGGCGCCGACGCTGCTGATCGCAAGGCCTGAGATCCGCCTGCCATGTGGACGATGCCTACGGGTATGATCGGATGAGCGGTCGGTCTTGGGACCTTACGGCTCGTGCCCCGGACATGATGCTGTTGGTTCGAATGCCATCCATCATCGCGCGGACCGGTTTTTGCGACATGGATCGTATGGTGCTCCGCCTCGCGACTTGTACGGCAATGGTATCGTTCGGCGGAACCGTGCCGGCACCCACGCGAGCCCGCCGCCGACGAGGCGGTGCGGCGACTCCCCTGCTGGTCGTGCCACCTGGCGATCTAGACGACAATGGCTCCCCGCGAGCCGGATCCGGAGGCGATCACCGCGGATGACCCGCGGCATCGCGCCTGATGGAGTTCGCTGGCGAGTCCGCAGATCCTAATGGTGCGTCGGCTCCTTCCATCCCTGCTCCCGCCCCTGCTGTTCGAGCTGCTCGACAAGAACCTTCATTTTATCGCCTTCAGCGTGGCGATCGGCGAGGTAGTTCGCCATCTGCAACCGTCTGGCCTGGTCGATCTGGCGTGACCACACTTTCTGCGGCTTGTTCGTCATAGCGTCCTCCGATCACGTCCTGCCGATGCACAACCAGAGGCCCGACAATTTGTTCAGTCGGCTCAGGTCGGCGGCCAACATGGCTCAGCCACCGAGTTCCTCGCGCTGAGCAATGAGCTTGCGAACGACCTCCCGCGTCACCCGCAGCCAGTGATAAACAGCAACCTGATCATCAGCCGCCTTCGCCTCGCGGACGCCGTCAGCGCAGTAGTCGATCGCCGCCTCCTGATACTCGTCGAGCAGTTCAGCCGCGACCGTCTCTGGCAGTGCATTGGGAGACGGTGCGCTAGGGTTGTGTTGACCAGTCATGGCTTCCCCGACCTTCGGGTCGCACTACCAGGGCCAATCAATCAAGCAGGTCGGCGGGCACTTTGCCGCCGTTCTCGGACAGCTTCCTGATGACGGCCTTGTGCAGCCAGACGTTCATCGTGGCGCTGTCGTCGGTCGAGCCAGTGTAGCCCAGCTCATGTGCCAGCTCCTTGCGGGCGGTGAGGCTGCTGTCGATCTTGAGCGCCTTCAACAGGTCGACGATGGAGATTTTCCAGTTGAGGTTCTGCCCGCTGTCCTTGACAGCCTTGTCGAGGATCGGAGCGACTTCGACCTCTGTGGTCGCCGACGACATCGGCGCAGGCCCGACGCTGGTGGTTTCCTCGCCGATAGCGGTTCCCGATGGCGAGGACGACGGCGAGGTCGAGGTGGACATGGGCGGCACGACGGCGCCTGGCGCGGGATTGGGGGTCGGCGCCAAGGCGGTGTCGGCCTTGGCCTCACCGAAGATCGCCTTCTTGATGCTGTCGAAAATGCTCATCTGAGGTCCCCTGTCTGAATAGGTCAGGAGGAGAACGGCGAGCACTGGAGCCTGTTCCTTAGGCGTCCTGCAACGGCGCCGATGACCGCCACGCGCTGCAAGCCATGACAACTCTTTGCGCTGATTGCCTATGCCTCGAGCTGGCTGACGTGCTGGCACCCCGATGTCTTCAGCGCTGCGCCCCGTTCGAAGCCATGGCGACCAGTGCTCCTTTGGCGATTTTATGGAGCGCCCTGGGAGCCTGCAGCGAGCATTTCACCGGCCAGCCCTAGAAACCGCGCCGGCCGAACCGAGACAGAGCGTCGCTCCTGACTTGTATCGGTCGGCCGCGATGGTGATCTCCAAGACATGCTCACCACGCGCGTCCGCGTCATCGACCTTGAAACCGCAGGAAACGGCTCCCACGACGTCTGCGAGATTGGATGGCAGGACGTGGCGCTGGCGCCGGACGGCTCATGGCAAGTCGACGAGGCGCGCGGGGCGTTCTTCGTGAACCCCGGCCGGCCGATCTCGCCCGATACCATGGCGGTCCATCACATCCGCAACGAGGATGTCGTTGGCGCGCCATTCTGGAAGGATATCGCGCCCTCCGTCCTGTGTCCCGTAGGCGGAGTCGTCGCTCTGGCGGCCCATCGCGCGGCCTTCGAGCAGCGCTACTGCACGGCCAGGCTGAGCGGCGGGGCCGACTGGATCTGCACCTGGAAATGCGCCTTGCGGCTTTGGCCGCATCTGCCGCGTTTCTCGAACCAACTCCTGCGCTACCAGCGCATGCCGGACGGGCTAATCCATGAGATCGGGCTTCCAGCGCATCGCGCCATGCCGGACGCCTATGTCACAGCGCATCACCTTCGCGACATGCTGAACCAGGCCTCGCTGGAGCAACTGCTGTCATGGAGCCGGCAGCCAGGCCTTCTGCCGCGCGTGCCCTCCGGTCCGGATCGAGGCAAGAGCTGGAACCAGGTCGACATCGCCGCGCTACGGGACCTGGCACGCGACCGTGACGTCGACTTGCGCTTCAGCGCCGAGACGGAGTTGGCCCGACGCGGCGACAGGTCAGATGACCCGCCGCCGACCGTGCCGGTGCAGCCGCGGCTGCTGTGACGTCGGCTATGTTCGCACTGGCGACCGCGTGCCGGAACACGTGTGATCGGCTCAGGTTCATCATGCACATTTCCTATCCTGAGTTGGCATGATGCCTTTCAAGCAGGTTGCCGAAGTTTCGCCTGCGCTGGTTGCCGAATGGCCTCTGCCATCGGCGGCGACGCTCGGCTCGTCAGTGCGTCTGAAAGGGATCGAGCGGGAGGTCCGACGCCGCCTGCCCTGGACGACACGAAAGTGCGTCGTCGCCATGGCTGGCGGGATCGTGCTGAGGATGTCCGAGGCCGGGCAGGATGCGTTTGACGCCGCCTCGGTGATTATCGCAAAAGCGCTGGTCGGGATCGAAGCTCTGTCCATCCTCCCGAGCGAGGCGGAGGATATCCTCTCCATGTCTTCGCGCGAGCGTCACAAGTGGTTGAAGGATGGGCGCTTGAAAAGCGCCGGAACGCGGACCGTGAAACTGCGCGGTCGCGCCAAGGCCGTGACGTTTCACGTCTTCGACCCCCGCCACATCGAGGACATCCTCGATGAGGACCGTCCAGTCGTTTGGCGTGAGGACGATGCGCGTGTGGCGGCCGAAAACCGACGGCGCGCGGCCGGCAAAGCAGCTCTGGCGCGCGCTTCCAAGCATCAAGATAGCAAGGTGAGCGAGACGGAAGGCAACAAGGACGATAGCGTGCGGGCGCCGTTGGAAGGCTGGGATGCGTTCGCAGCCGACGGTCTCCTCCGTTGAGCCCGACATGACGACAGCTTGCGCGAGGAAATCTCGGCGGTTCCTCGGCGCAGGGGAGAGCACAAGCGCTGCTTCTATAAGATGACCGGTTGCAGTTGAAAGTTCGTGGGTCCCGAGGATCGAATGGGCTGACCGGCGGTTGACGGACATGCAGTCGCCAACCGACCTCGGTCCCGATCCCTATATCCTCGTGCTCACGGGAGCCGGCCTTCTCATCGCGCTCGTGGCTTGGCTGCCCTTGGCGCTGCAGCGCCTGCCCCTATCCTTGCCGATCGTGTGCATAGCCCTGGGAGCAGCGATCTTCTCGTTGCCCTGGGTAACACTCCATCCCTTGCCGATGAATTATCCCGAGATCACCGAGCGCTTCTCGGAGTTCGTGGTCATCATCGCCTTGATGGGCGCCGGGCTTAAGCTCGACAGGCTTTTCAGCTTCCGAAAATGGGCGATCACGTGGAGGCTGATCGCGATCACGATGCCCCTAAGCATCGCGGCCATCACCCTGTTGGCCGGTTGGTTGATAGGCGTGCCATGGGCTATCGCGCTCCTCCTTGCCGCAGCGTTGGCACCGACCGATCCCGTACTGGCAGCCGATGTCCAGGTCGGCCCGCCACAATCGGGTCAGGAGGACGAGGTGCGCTTCGGGCTGACCTCGGAGGCCGGCTTGAATGACGGCTTTGCCTTCCCCTTCGTCCACCTCGCAATCGCTCTCGCAGCGGCCTCAGCCACGGGCGAACCGTGGCTGACGGAGTGGCTGACCTATAACGTGCTTTGGGAAATCGGTGCGGGCATAGCGGCGGGTTACGTCATCGGCCGCGCCTTTGGCTGGTTGACCTTTAACGCGCCGGCCAGGACCAAGCTGGCCAAGACCGGCGATGGCCTCATCGCGCTCTCGGCGACCTTCGTGTCCTACGGACTGACCGAACTCATCCATTGCTATGGCTTCCTCGCTGTCTTCGTCACGGCGCTGACCTTCCGCAACGCCCATCGCGATCACGACTTCCAGCTCGAGATGCACGAGCTCACCGAACAGATCGAGCGCATCGCGATGATGGTTCTGCTGCTGGCATTCGGCGGCGCGCTGGTCAGTGGGTTGCTGGCGCCCCTTTCGGGAGCCGACGTTGTGCTGGCGTTGGTCATCCTTCTCATCCTACGCCCGGTCACAGGGCTGATCGGACTGATCGGTCACGATGCGAACGGGACCGAGAGGCTGACGCTGGCGTTCTTCGGCATACGCGGAGTCGGATCGATCTATTATCTCGCCTACGGCCTGAACCACATGGGCGGTGTCGAGGGCGCGGATAGGCTCTGGTCGATCGTCGGCCTAATTATTCTGATGTCGATCCTGATGCACGGCATAACGGTCACGCCGGTCATGCGTCTGCTCGATCGTCGCCGGGCGAGATCCGAACAAGAACTAGGAGCCTGAACTGCAGGTGCCTCATCATGTCCCGTTATACGGCAGGGCGGTTCACCAGCGCACAACGCAGCCGGGCTGAAGATCACAAATGCCAATCCGGCGCTGTTGGATCGCGTGGCGACAGTCGCCTGATAGAGGCCAATAAGGGTATCGAAGCGGCGGCGAGATCAGCATCGTATCGACGGATTAGACGCGGCATCGAGCCTCAGCGCGGCGGCAGTGTGGCTCGATTAGCGCCACCCTGCACCGCTCCAGTTCCGCCCTCATCCGCGACCGACGTCGTGAGCACCAAATTCCGCGAATGCATCGCGAATTGTGCTCGCCGTCGCGTCATCCTGGATATCGACCGAGACCTTGATCGGCCCCGTCAACTTGGCGTCGGATCGTTCACCCGAGCTCGGCGCGGCAGCATCGTTGTCGGCCCCGGCCGTTTGCTCGCCCGCACTGTTGGCATCCCCCGCCGGCGCAATGAGGATAAGGCCGCGATCGACGCCGTATTCCTGAACCAGTCGCTCCACCGCCATCTCCGCGTCACGTCTCGTCTCGAACATTCCAGTCAATTTCGCAGCCATGACAGGTATCCCTCGCGCTTGTGGCAAAGAACTTGAACGAGCGGCCGGCGGGATGGTTCGATGGCGCCATCCGACCAAAAGCATGACGTCGAAGGACGGCGTTCATCAGGGACGGCCGGCATGTCGCTTCAGGGCGCGAGGGATCGGTTGGGGGGACGTCACCCGACTCAAATCGTCAATTGGCAAAGATTCTCGCCTACGATGTGTGGGCGCCGGGAGCGGCATGGTCAGGGAGCAACCCAGATTGGCGGGCAGGACTTACCCGACGACGCCGGACGGCCGGTACTTCTTGGTCTTAGGCAGACTGTGGAGATCGACGAGCCCGGCGATCCCAGAAGCCGAGAGGCAGCGGCTGGTCAGCCGGCTGATGGACGCGCGACGCGCCGTCAAGGATGCCAAGTCGGGTCGGGGCGACATGGTCGCGGCAAGAGCCGAGGTCAACGCTGCTAAGGTCGCGCTAGGTGAGCGCGGTCCGGTCTGGTGGGAGGACGGCGCGCCTGACTTCAATCGCCATCTGGCGAAGAATACACCCTACGCGGAGTGGGCCCTGAAGCGAGAATGACCTACCACTCGCTCTCGGGGCGACCGATCTTGGAGCGCCCGGGAACGAGGCCGGTCCTGGTGGCAACCTGGCGCGCGACGCGTCCCCATAGCCTTGCAGCATCGGGATCTCCCCGCTCGCGGGCGAGCCGAGAGACCTGGCGTGCCGTGTAGTAGCCGGCGCCGCCCTCGCGTTCCAACAGTGCTGTCGCCTCTTGGTCGACAAGCTGGTTGAATGCACGGCGGCGGGCGAGCAAGGAGCTGATCATGTGCAACCTCTATAGCCTCACCAAAGGCCAGGCCGCTATCATCGCGCTCGCTCGGGCCATGCGCGACACCACCGGAAATCTCCCGCCGCTGCCTGGGATCTTCCCGGACTATCCCGCCCCCATCGTCAGGAACGCTCCCGACGGCGTACGCGAGCTCGCCTTCGTTCGCTGGGGGATGCCGTCATCGAAGAAAGCGATCTTCGAGGCGGCGAAAAAGCGGGCCGGCAAGCTGGAGGCCAAGGGTAAGGCAGTCGACTTTGAAGAACTTCTGCGCATGGAGCCGGACGGTGGGACGACGAATGTGAGAAACACGTCATCGTCGCACTGGCGGCCTTGGCTCGGGCCTGCGAACCGTTGCGTGGTCCCGTTGACCAGCTTCAGCGAGTTTGACCACGGCGCCAAGCAGGACGTCTGGTTCGCCCTCGGCAAGGACCGGCCACTCGCGTTCTTCGCCGGAATCTGGACTGCAGGATGGTCAGGCGTCCGCAAGATCAAGAACGGCATCGAGACGGCTGACCTGTTCGCGTTTCTCACGACGGACCCGAACGCCGAAGTCGGCGCTGTTCATCCAAAGGCCATGCCAGTGATTCTGACCGAGCCTCGAGAAATCGAGACCTGGATGACGGCGCCATGGGACGAGGCCAAGGCGTTGCAGCGGCCGTTGCCGGATGGCGCGCTGATGACGGTACAAAGGGGCGGCAAGAAGGATGACCTTGTCCCACTGCCTTAGGACGCGGCAGCGGAACGTAACGACGGCGAAAATGTTGAATCGCCGGTTTCGTTGAGTCAGTTGCGTGGAGTTCGGCATGGCGCGTCGCATGCTCAAGGTCGGTGTCGGCGGAGATGTTGCGAGAAGCCCCGCCGTTCTTCCACGGCGAAATCGCCGGCAGGCTGCACTGGCGCTCGATCCGATGCCTGATCGTATCAAGCCGTGCCTCGCCCTGTTGGCTGCCAAGCCACCGGAGGGGAACGACTGGCTGCTCGAGGTGAAATGGGATGGCTATCGTCTGGCCATCCACATCGAGCGCGGCAAAGTTCGCATCCTGACCCGAGGGGGGCATGACTGGACGGCCCGCTTTCCGACGATCGCGCACGATGCGCTCGAGCTTGGCCTCGACAGCGCCATCCTCGACGGGGAGGCCGTGGTGCTTGACGAGCGAGGTGCTTCCGATTTCGGGGCGCTTCAGCGCGCTCTGGGCGGTCGAGGCGGGAAGAATTCGGCGGCCGGAGCCATCCTCTATGCCTTCGATCTGCTTTATCTCGATGGACGCGACCTGCGGGGCCTGACCCTGGACGAGCGGCGAGACATGTTGACCTCTGCGATCAAACCTCATGCATCAATCCGCGTGAGCGAGGAGCTCGACGCCGACGCTGCCGAATTCCTAAAGCTCGCCTGCACGTTGGGCCTGGAAGGCATCATCGCGAAGCGGCGCGATGCACCATACCGCTCCGGGCGGGGCGGGGACTGGCTCAAGATCAAGTGCATTCAGTCCGAGACGTTCCTGATCCTGGGCTATGAGCCGTCGCCGGCCGCGCTCGGCGGCATCGGCAGCCTGTTCCTCGGAGCCCGTCGGGGCGACGCGTTGGCTTATGTCGGGAACGTCGGAACAGGACTGACCGCGACAACGGCGACCGCGCTGCGAAAGCAGCTGGCCGGGCTCACAATCGAAAAGCCGGCCGTTCCGATCAGGAAGCGCGGCATGGTCTGGGTGACGCCCGTCCTGCCTGCCGAAGTCGCTTTTGGCGGCTGGACGAAGGATGGCAACCTCCGGCACGCCTCCTACAAGGGCCTGCGCGAGGATGCCGACACAAGCGAGGTCTACCGCGTCGACGCCTAGCCCTTGGCGAGCGTCGACTTGCGCAACTCCTCCTCGACCGCGCTTGCCGACGAACCAATCTTGCGGACAACGTTCTCTAGCTGCGAGCGCGAGATCCCGAGCTTGTGGGTCCAGTAGCGGACTTCATAGTCCTCAGAGAGGCTAATGCGGGATCGGTCCTGCGGGCCGCGATTCGTCTTGTCGTCTGCCATGGATACCTCCTGGTCGCTCCTCCACGAATCCACGAAACCGGACGAGGTTCCCTAGCGCCGCCTCCGGCTTCATGAAACACCCAGTCTCGGTGTCCAAGAAACCGGCAGCAGGCCCATCCGCGTATAGGCAACGGGCGCAGCCTCCGCGCCCTGACTTCCCACAATGGCGCTGAAATGCCAGTTCATTGTCAGTCGGCCAGCCCACAGCCAAAACCGCATATCCAGGTTCTCAGGCCGCAGCGCCATATGTCGAAATCCGCGTCCGTACATGCTCAGTGCTCGGTGACCTCTTCATTTCAAAGCGCAAGAATTAGATGCTGAAAACGACCCGGCGAAGACGGTGAATATATAAAATCGAGACGATGCTTTAAGGTCGACATTAGTTACGTTGGATTTCAGACTTGCGCCCGCTCTTTAAATAACGCAGCGACGCATGCATCTTCATAAGCAGTTCCGGACGTGAGCTCACTCATGACGGCTGATGCAAAGACGCTTGCTGCCAAGAATCGGGCAGTTTGCGCCTGGAGAGAACTCGGCCCGCATCGGCCAGAGCAGCGTAGATCGGCCAGGCGGCAACGTCTGGCCCATCAAAGAGATATTCTCCTATGTCGCGGGGCATAGGAGCATCGCCCGCCGGCGTGGGACAGCGGAAAAAGCGATGGGGGGGTCCCTCACGATCATCCAAATCGTACCGCTGACAGAGTGCGGGCCTTCTCTGTAGATCGCCGACCTTCACTGGTCGACATCGCCCCGCTTGTGACCTCCGGATCAGGGTCACGAGCGGAGATTCGAGATCCGTTTTGTCTGAGCACCGCTCAGTCGACGGAAAGATAGACTATGCACACCAACACCCCGAGTGCCTCGGGCACCGCCAACACCTCCACCTCGGCAGCTCCGATCGCCGGCATTCACCTCAAGCCGGTCTTCAGCTACGACCCTTCCGAACTCGGCGGGGCTGTATCCTACTCGACCCAGATGCTCAGGGAAAAAGACAAGGCCTTCGTCCAGGGAGGTCGTGTCGTGAAGATTCTAGACGTCATCGTGGACGTCCAGGCCGGCCAGCCGATCACGAACGTGCAGATCTGCGAGGTCAACGTCGCAGGAGCTCGCGATCTGCTCTCCCAGGTCATCACGTTCAAGCAGCCTGACGCCGAGAAGGGCGAGCGCACGAAGAGCGGGAAGACTGCGCCGCCCGCTGTGGTGGCGGAAGCGTTCCTCAACCGCAAGGGCGAAGGGCTGAACCTCCTGACCAGGGTTTCCAATACGCCCCTGATCCGCGCCGATGGATCTGTGATCGAGGCCGATGGCTATGATCACACGACCGGAATCTTCGTGCGCAAGGGCATGGCGTTTCCCCCCATTCCGGCAGAGCCGAGCCGGAAGGACGCGATGGCTGCGCTACAGATCCTGATGTCGCCGTTCCGCGAATACCCGTTCGTCGAGCAGGTCGATCGCACCGTCGTCGCAGCGGCCATCCTGGCGTCGATTCTTTCGTCGACCTTGCCGGCGAAGCCCGCGATCGGGGTCAGCGCAAATGCCCCCGCGACGGGAAAGTCCAAGTTGGTCGACGCGATCGCGATGATCGCGACGGGAAGCGCGATCCCCATGATCACTGTGGGCAAGACGGAGACCGAAACCGAGAAGCGCGTCGACGGGCTCCTCATCGAGGGAAACCCCCTCATCGGAATCGATAACGTGGTCGGCGTCATCGGCGATGCTAAGATGTGCGCCGTGCTCACCAATCCGCTCGTGAAGGTTCGGGCCCTTGGCACGTCCACCATGGTGACGGTCAGGGCGCCGCAGCTATTCCTGAACGGAAACAACCTGACGCCCAATGGCGATCTCTGCCGCCGGATGCTGATGGTTGAGCTCAACGCCGGGGTGGCGGATCCGGGAGCGCGCAACTTCACGTTCGATCCGGTCGAGGAGGCGGCCAAAAACCGGGCCGCGCTCGTCGTCGCGGCGATCACGATCCTCCGTGCCTACCATGTGGCCGGGCAGCCTGACGTCGGGCTTAACCCCCTTGGATCCTACGTCGACTGGTCGCGGCGGGTCAGGGATGCACTCGTCTGGCTGGATCAGCCCGACGTAGCGTCGACGATCAACAAGGTTCGGGGCAACGACCCGGAGCGCAGGGCGCTTGAGGCGCTGATCCGTGGTTGGTCCTCCGTGATCGGACCGGCGCCGGTAAGGGCGGCAGATCTTATCTCGCGGGTCACAAGCTCGCCAACGCCCGAGGCCATCGAGATGCACGACGTGCTCATCTCGGTCGCAGGTTCTCATGACGGTAGCATCTGCACCAAGCGGCTGGGCACTTATCTGGGGAAGGTGTCCAAACGTATCATCGACGGCTCGTGGATCGAGGCGTCTACCCCGCAATCGGGATTCGGCAGGTGGCAGTTGAAGAGCTAGCCCGAGAGTAGGCGAGAGGGGCACGACCCCATCAACCTTCACACAAGCTATCGGCGGGAGCACCTGGTGCATCCCGCCGTTTTTCATTTTGACATCGTCTTTTTCGGCACGAAGTCGGTCGGACTTGGGCGTCAAATTCGGCGCACTTCAGAGCCTCCGCATATTCCGCTCGCCGAGCACGGGACAGACCCATGGAACGATAGGAGGGGTGAGCGCTGAACGTCGACCTGGAAGGCGCTTTCGTCGGGGTGGCTACTTTTGCGGTTTTGCGCGAGGGAAAAATCTAAATAGACGGCTCTTCCTTTTTAGCTCCTTTGGTGGATCTGGTGGATCAGTTTCTGATCCATATTAGGAAACAAGTGAGCTGCAGGTTTTGACGCGACGTCGTCGGGCGCAGCCGGAGCTGCCCCTGTCGGAACTGGTCCACCAAGTCCACCGCCATCCGGCATCAAGCCGCGCGCACTGTGTCTCTGGCCCAGAGCGTCTCTGCGCAAGAAAGCCGTTGATGTTTAAAATCGGAGGCGCCCAAGACCAGCGCCAACTGCTGTCGTACCGTTCCCTCGCGCAAAACGTAACGGGTCGCGCCCGTCAGCCAAAGTCGCCACCCCTCTCCAAGGATTCTTGTCGCCTGATCGTGTCGCAACGACCATCGCTCGATGCGATGGTTGCTTTTGCCAGAGGTTGAATGATGCAAAGGCATCCAGCTCTAAAATACGCCGAGGCCCATCTCCAATTTCTATTATAAGCGTATTGACATCTCGTCCCGATCCGACAGCCAAGTTGTTGTCTGATTCGGGAAATGTGAAAATGTGGCACACGCAGCATTCTTCGCTTTTCAAAGTCCGAAAAAGGGACTTTCCTTGCGCGAGCCGCCAACAACGGCGAATGCGTAGCTGACCACTTCAATACGGCCCTAGCACTCATTCTTCAATGGTGATGCATCGTCTCGCGACAATGCTCATCGAGCGATGAAGCACGTCCATAACGCCGAGCGCAAGACTATTTGTCCTTGCGCTCGCAAAACGAGGAAATTTCCGATGCGGCGTGTCGACCGCCTCCTTCTGGCAAATACCAAGTTCCTGCAGGGCGTTGCCCTGGTGCAGGCTACGGCAGGATTTGTCGATATGGTCGCGGCGTATCCGGCGCTCGAGAAGCTCTTCGGCGACAGCACGAGCGCCGCTTTCGACCCGCGTTACCAGTGCCAGCACGAGCCACTGTTCAGCGATCGGGCGCTTGACCGATTGATCAACGCCTTGACGGCGGCACAGCTCGACGTGCTTGCCGGCCCCGTCGGCGTTGATACGATGAACTCCCTCACTGACGATATTCGCTACGTCGTACCCAGGCGCTCGACGCCGAGCCGCGAGCGCATGACCGTTGCCTCGACCCGCGACGTTGTTCGTGCCGCCCTTTGCGTCGCGCTGATGATGGCGGTGAACGCGGCGATGAATTCGGTCGTAAGAACGAGAGCCGCCGGGGCGAAACCGAAGAAGGCTGTCTCTAAACGTAAGCGGAGGACGCCATGAGTGGCGATACATCCTCTGGGGAGGGAATCTTCCATCGCCTGATGAGGTTTGGCTGGCAGAAACAGTCGACCCTCCACCAAGGGCCGCTGGCATTCCGAAGCCGCGAAAAGGCCGCCCGCGAAACGCAGGTCACGAAGAAGAGCCACGCCGAGAACCTGCTCGTGGTGCTCGCACAGACCGATGCACTGCCTGAGCTGCTCCAGGACCTCCTGCCGGTTGACTGGCGCTCGCGGACGTTCAATGCCGCCGAACTTCGGATGCTGGTCAAGACCATCGAAGGTGCAACGATCTACGATGCGGCCCTCATGGGGGCCAACGTGGATGAGATCGATACCGACGAGCTGAAGATTTTCGTCAAGAATCTCAAGGTGCAGTGGCAACTGGAGCATTCTGCCCAACCGAAGGCGGTTCGAGCGAGCGGCAGCCAAGGGCATTCGGCATCGCCGAGCAACTCGGGTGTTGGCCTGCGAGGGTCGGCTACTCAGGACGAAGTCAATCTGGCTGACGCTCAGGTCAACCAAGAGCCGCGCCCGCTGCCCAGGTACCTCCATCCTGCCGTGAGAGCCTCGGCTCCCCAAGGCAAATCGAACCGGAACGAGGCTCAGCCTAGCCAAGAACGTCGCCCGCCGCCGAGCTACCTGCACCCCGCCGTGCGAGTGTCGACAGCCAAGGCTGCGTCCGCCGAGCCCGCGGCCGCCGATCGTCCGGGGGACGAAGGCGACCGCAGCGCGAACAACCACGAGACCAGCCCGTTTTTCGTGCCGCGTAAGTGGAGGTCGAAGCTGTGATGAGCATGCTGATCTCCATCAGGGGGCCGCCGCCGCGCGTTTGAGAAAGTCGGCTCGCGCGACGCGATCCGGCCCCCCCCACGGACAAGCGATCCCTCGGCTGCGGTCAACCGACCGTTCTAAGTCTCTGGCGACCCGCGTTCAAAAAATGCCGGCTTCCCAATAGCCGGGCACATCAGGAAATCACAACGTGATGATCGTCCAAATCCGCAACCGCGGCCCGCCTCTCGGCGGCTAGCCCCGACGGACGCGTACCGCGGCCGTCCACCCCCATCCATCCAACGACCCAAGGCGGCGATCCAACATTCGCGCTCAGCCAATGATTTCGCTCGCCCAAAACACTCCTTCCTCCCAGCCTCAATCACAAGGATTTAGTCAAATGTCGAACATCATCATGCCCGCGCTCTCCCCGAAGAAGATCGTCAAGGAGCGCAAACTCCTGAAGGGTGCCAAGCGCGTCATCCTCTTCAGCGGGGACAAGGGCGGCTGCGGTAAGAGCACCGCATGCGCGGCGTTCATGGAGTACTGCCGCAAGCTCGGCATCAAGGTGCTCCTCCTCGAGACGGACAAGACCGTGACGGATCTCGGGCCCCCGTATGAGGCCCTCGCGATCCCGGTCAAGTACCTCAACATGCGCAAGGAAGCGGCCTACGACGCGATCGCGAACATCCTCCAGACGAACGAGTACGACGTCGTTGTGATCAACGGCACCGCGTCCCTCAATGAGACGATGAACGTGCATGGCTGGATCCTCCGCGAGGCCTGCGCGGAGACGCAGTATGCGCTCGACGTGTTCTGGCTGTTGAACACTCAGGGCTTGGGGGTCGAACTCCTGGTCGACTTCTGGGAGCTGTTCCCCGAGGCGGCCCTCAACGTCATCTGCAACCTGAAGTATGCGGAGGATGAGGATAAAACCCAGTTCGAGGTTTACCTCGCGTCGAACGCGCGCAAGCGCATCGAGGAGCAGGGCCACACGCTCTGGCTCCCCGTCGGCGCGATGCCGGTCATGAACGCCTATGTCGACGACAAGGTCGCGTTTGGCGTGCAGGCCGAAGCCGGGAAGTTCCTCAGCCAGCGCTTGAAGGCGAAGGACTGGCTGAGGCAGACCGACGAGATGTTCTCGCGGGTCTATCGGTGATGGCGGATCCCGAGGAGGAGTTCATCCGGAACGTCGTCAATGCGATCGAGGCGTGTGAGGTCGATAAGGATGTCGATCAGGCCCCACAGATCCGGAAGATCGCGAGCATGATGAAGCTGCATGCTCGGGATCCGATGTTTCTGGTCTTCATGCTGACCTGGATTAGGGCCGGCATGGTCATGACGACGCTGAAGGCGGTCAACGCTTCGGCGACGACGCTAAAGCAGGCCGCACAGAAGAACCTGGAGGCGAGCGATCGCCTCCAGGTTCAGTCCTTTGCCCGCCGATTCGCAGGGCTGCTGATCACTGCCGGCATGGCCCTATCGGCGATGGCGGGAGCCTATTTCACATCCGCTGCGTCATTCAGGGTTGGGTATGCGGAAGGTCTCCAATCTACTCACCTGTTGCGGGACGTCCTGGCGTCCCCCGACGGGCCTGCGGTGGCGGGACTAATCGCGGGCGGCGAGCTTTCTTCGCTCGCCAACTGCGACAAACCGGGCTGGACGAAAAGGGGTGAGCACTGTGTCCCGTTCAGCGTCATCCGGAGCGATGGCGTACCCCACGTCGTGGGATGGCGGATTCGGCGCTGAGCGTTCGCGATGCCCAGGCGCGTCCATATTCTCGCTCGCGAGATCAACATTATCGAAGCAGGCGTTGAAACCCAGCGCCTGCTTCGATGCCGTCCGCCAGAGCGTCGCCGGCGCTACGCCGCAATATGCAGATATCTGGGCTTCGACGACGAGCGATCAGTCGCTGTCGTAGTGATCGAAAAACAAGGCGTTGTCGCCCATGTCTCTTGCCGGCGAGCACTGGTGGTCTGCCCCTATCGTCCGGGCTTGAACGAGCGGCTCAAAAGCTTCGGCCACGGCAACATCCAGTTCAACATCCATTTCAAATGCTGGGCCGTGCGCGCAGACGATGACGCCACCATCGACCGTGTCGTGCGCATGCTGCTCAAACATCTTGAGGCCGTCATTCTTCAGGCTGACGACCTCGCCCTGGTACTGAGCGCATCAGGGACGCTACCGCCGCCGTCCTCGTAGAATCGCACCGAGCGGCAGGCGCCGCTCAGCTCCTGCGCATCAGGATCATCTTCTCCTGCGTCATGTCGCGCATGGAAAATGGAATGCCGCCGGTGCCGTAGCCGGATTCGCGCCGGCCGGCGAAGGGCATCCAGTCCGTGCGGAAGGTAGTGGGATCGTTGATCATCACGGCCGAGGCGTCGAGCCGGTTGGCGGCCCGCATGGCGATGTCGATGTCCTGCGCGAAGATGCTGGCCTGGAATGCGACCGGCAGCGCGTTCGCCCGCGCGATGGCGTCGTCGAGCTCGCTGTAGCGGTAGACGCAGACCACCGGGCCGAAGATTTCAAGCTGCGAGACTCTGGCGCCCCCGGGCGGGTCGAGCAGCACGGTCGGCTCGAGGGTCGTCTCGGAAACCCAGCCGCCCCCCGTGGCGATGCTGGCACCGGTTACGACCGCTTCCTCGACCCAGGAGGAGATACGACCGGCCTCCTTCGGCAGGATCAGCGGGCCAAGCTCGGTATCCATCGAGACGGGATCGCCGACCTTGAGTGCGTTCACCCGCGCGACGAGGCGCTCGGTGAATTCGGCTGCTATGTCTCGATGCACGAAGATCCGCTGCGTCGAGACGCAGACCTGACCGGCATGGTAGTAGCCGCCCTTGATGATCGGCTCGATGATCTTGCCGAGATCGGCGCTGCGATCGACGATGGCCGGGGCCGCGCCGCCATGCTCCAGGGCCGAGCGCGCGCCATGCGCCAGCTTGGAATGCAGATACCAGCCCACATTCGCCGAGCCGATGAAGCTGAGGAACGCGACGCGCGGATCGGTGGCGAGCTTTTCGGCGAGTTCTGTCGTCTCGGGGATGAAGCTCTGGCACCAGGCTTCCGGCAGCCCGGTCTCATGCACCAGCGCGACGAAGTCGAGGCAGGACAGCGGCGTCGTGCCCGCCGGCTTGATGATGACCGGGCAACCGACCGCGATCGCCGGCACGACCTGATGCACGATCAGATTCAGCGGATGGTTGAAGGCCGAGATCGCGGCGACGATGCCGATCGGCTCCTTGGTGGTGAAGGCCCAGCGATCGACCGCCGCAGGCGACAGGCCCATCGGGATCTCCCGGCCAGCAAAATTGCGCAGCTCGTCGGCAGCGTTGTGGATGCCGTCGATGGCGCGTGTCACCTCGACGATGGCATCCGTCAGCGGCTTGCCGCCCTCGCGCGCGATCTGCATGCCGAAATGGTCGCGCTTGCCTTCCACTAATGTCGCGAGGCGGCGCAGGATGGCAATGCGCTCATGTGGCTTCAGCCAGCCGTCGCGGTCGCGGAAGGCGCGCTCCGCTGCCGTGAGCTTGGTCTCAAGCGCGGCCGCGTCGTCGGTCGCGATTTCGATGATCGGGGCACGGTCGAATGCCTGGACGACTTGCAGCATGAGGAAATCTCCTGATCAGGCGAGCTGGATGTCGGGGCTGCGGTTGCGCAGTTCCTCGACGAGCACGCGCGTGTTCTCGGAATAGTCGATCGGGATCTCGACGAGATGGACGCCGCCGCCGGTAAAGGCGGCCTCCAGCGTCGGGATCAGCTCCGCAACAGCCGTCACCCGCGAGCCCTTGGCACCATAGGCCTGCGCATAGCGGACGAAATCCGGGTTGCCGAAGGTCATGCCGAAATCGGGGAAGTTATCGACCGACTGCTTCCAGCGGATCATACCATAGGCGTTGTCGTTGAGGATCACGACGACGAGGTTCAGGCCGAGCCGGACGGCGGTTTCCATCTCCTGCGAGTTCATCATGAAGCCGCCGTCGCCGCAGACGGCCATGACGCGGCGCTCGGGGTAGAGCATCGCCGCCATCATCGCCGAGGGCAGGCCTGCGCCCATCGTCGCCAGCGCGTTGTCGAGAAGCAGCGTGTTGGCGACATGGGTGCGGTAGTTCCGCGCGAACCAGATCTTGTACATGCCGTTGTCGAGGCAGACGATGCCGTCCTCCGGCATCACCGCGCGCACATCATGGACGATGCGCTGCGGCGTGATCGGGAAGCGGTCTTCCTCGGAGCGGTCATTGATCCTGGCCAGGATTTTCTGGCGCAGCTCCAGCATCGATGGATCGCCGACGAGCTTGCCTTCGAGCCTGTCGGCAAGCCCCGTCACGGTCGCGCCGATATCGCCGATCACCTCGGCGTCCGGGTGGTAGACCTGTTCGACATTGGCCGACTGGTAGCCGATATGGATGACCTTGGAACCACCGGCCCTCTTCATCAGGAAGGGCGGCTTCTCGATCGTGTCGTGCCCGATCGCGATGATCAGGTCGGCATGGTCGACCGCTTGGTGGACGTAGTCGCGCTCCGATAGCGCGGCGGTGCCCATATAGAGGTTGGAGCCGCCCGTGACGGCGCCCTTGCCCATCTGCGTGTTGAAGAAGGGTAGCCGGGTCCGCCGTACGAAGGACGACAGTTCCTCGACCAGCCGGGGCCGGTTGCCTGCCGCCCCGATCATCACCAGCGGCCGCTTGGCCGCCAGAATCATCTCGGCTGCACGATCGAGCGCCGCGCCTTGCGCGATCGGTCGCTCCAGCGGGTGGATCGGGATCAGGGAGACATCCGCAACTTCTTCCGCTGCGACGTCCTCGGGCAGTTCGAGATGGACCGGGCCCGGCCGCTCTTCCATGGCCACGCGGAAAGCGTCTCGCACGACTGAAGGGATGCTGGCTGCGTTGACGATCTGGCGCGTCATCTTGGTCAGCGGCTTCATCGAGGCGACGACATCGACGATCTGGAAGCGCGCCTGCTTGGCGGTCATGATCGCCTTCTGGCCGGTGATCAGGATCATCGGCATGGCGCCGAGATGCGCATAAGCCGCGCCGGTCGAGAAGTTGAGCGCGCCCGGCCCCAGCGTCGCGATGCAGACACCGGGCTTACCCGTTAGACGGCCATGGGTCGCCGCCATGAACGCGGCCGCCTGCTCGTGCCGCGTCAGGATCAGCTGGATCTTCGAGGTCCGCAGCGATTCGAGGACGTCGAGATTTTCCTCACCCGGGACGCCGAAGATGCGATCCACGCCCTCTGCCTCCAAAGCGGCAACCAGCAGATCAGAACCCTTCCGCATAACAATCTCTCCCCAATGCGCTGGCAGTTCATATGGCGTCGCCAGCGAGCAACTTCGAGAATGAGGCAAGCGATGCGATGGGCGATAGCGCGAGAGGTGGCTACCAAGATGCGCACATCCAGGAAGGCTTGCCCTTGCGGTCCGCATCGCCGAGCTATGCGGCAAGCAATGGGTTCGATACGCCGCCTCAGGCCTGGCAGGCCTGCACCCCCATCAGGGCCGAGCGCGGATAGAATGGGCCAGGATTCGCGCAGTTCCACCCTCTACCGCCGGTCCGACAGCGATCGGGAGTGCTTGTGCACCCCCAGATTCCTCCATGCTCCCCTATCCCCAGCGGATTCGATGGTGGTGCATGACGCGTATGTTCCGCCGACGACCTCCGGCAGGCCTGATCTCTCGCTTCGGCGCCTTTCCGCGGTTCAAGACATCCCATTCACGCTCGGTCGCGGCGCTGCAGCCACAGGGGCCATCAATGGCCAGAACTGCGAAACCGGCCGGGACCCGGCGCGATTTCGGCTGTCTGCTGAGTTTTTTGGGAAGATTTCTGATTGCTAGGAGAAAACCCCCTGGAAAGCGCACGATACCACGTTTTTGCAGCAGTCCGGTGGAGCAGCGTCAAAAGCGGTCCGTCGATAAAGTGCACGAGATACAAAACTGGCGCTCGGGACCGCCAGTTTCGTAAGGGCCGTGCCGGGAAGCGAAGGCACGAGATACAAAAGTTACGGCGGTGCCGTAGCTTTCGTCTTTCAAGGGCACGATACCGCAAACCCGACGGAGTCCGCCGGGGGGCGGTTCCGTCAGGTTTGCGTCGCGAAGTGAACTGAAGAGTGCACGATACCACAAATCTGGCGCTGGACCGCCAGATTTGGATCAGTGCACGACCTGCAGTTTTAAGGCACGAGATACAAAGTCGCTGCACCACGCCGCAGCAACTTCGTTTATCCTCGCAAGCGAGGCGATCCCGCGCGTCGGATTTCATCCGCCGCGCCACCCTGACAGGGCGGCTGCGTGATTTCCAAGAACGGCGCTACGACGCACCGAAACAAGGGCGGTAACAGGTACCACCGCTCCCGACGCTGCAGAACAGTGGCCTCGGGCTCACGTCCAGTCAGTCGCTCGCCATCTTTTCAGCAGGTTGACTCCTCAGCGGTTGCAGGCGAACAAATAAGGAACATACACCTTCCGAGTTTCGCCTCTTGTCCAGCCCAGTCATCATCGAGGACCTCCGCGCTCAGATAAGTCGCTTGCAGGGTAGCGGGCTTCGGTGCGCTGCCACGATGCCCTTCGGAGTGCCGGAAGTTGACGCACGCTTGCCGAATCGTGGTCTCGAGCTCGGTGCCCTTCACGAAGTTGCCGGGGGCGGCAACGGCGCGATCGACGGGGCGGCCGCATCGCTTTTTGTCGCCGGTATCGCCGCGCGCACGACGGGCAAGGTCCTTTGGTGCCTGACGCGTGCCGATCTCTTCGCGCCGGCGATCGCGCAGGTCGGCCTCGCCGCCGATCGCGTGATCTACGTCGAGGCCGGCGACGACAAGACCGTGCTCGCCTGCGCCGAAGAAGGCCTGCGTCATGGTGGGCTCGGCGCTGTCGTGGGCGAGATCGCACGGTTGTCGATGACCGCCTCACGTCGCCTTCAGCTCGCGGCGGAGGGTTCAGGGACGATCGCACTCGCGATCCGGCGATGGCGACGACAGACCGATGCGGTCGACTTCGGTCAACCGACGGCTGCAGTGACGCGATGGCGGGTCTCAGTACTCCCTTCCGTTCCTCTGCCTGTTCCCGGCGTCGGACGTGCCCGATGGCTCGTCGAACTCATCCGTTGCCGTGCCGGCGAAAGCGCCGATTTCGAACTGGAGGCCTGCGATGGCACGGGTCGTCTCGCTCTACCTCCCGACCTGGGCCACCGATCGCCGGAGAAGGAGATCTGGCGCCGCTTCGCCTCAGCCTGAGGCCGGGCTGGCTCTCGCCGCCCATGACGGCCGCCGGCGCGTCGTCGTCGCTGCGGATCTGCTGGCGCAGCAGGCTGGCGTGCGTATCGGCATGCCCGCGACAAAGGCACAGGTCCTCGTGCCGGGGCTGACGCTCGAGGATGCCGACATCGCCGCCGACCTGGAGTCGCTCGATGCTCTGGCTGGATGGATGCTGCGCTATTCACCCATCGTCGCGGCGGACCCGCCCGCAGGCATCGTTCTGGACACCACAGGCGCCGATCACCTCCGAGGGGGCGAGGAGGCCATGCTGGAGGGCCTGGTCGTGCGATTGGCAGCGTCGGGGGTCGACGCACGCGCCTCTGTCGCCGACAGCTGGGGCGTCGCGCACGGGCTGGCTCGGTTCGGGCGGTCGCGGATCGTCATCGCGGAGGCTGGCGCCGAAGCGGTGATCGCTCCCCTGCCACTGGCGGCCTTGCGCCTACCGGCCGAGATCGTCGTCGGCCTCAGGACGCTTGGCTTCGACACGGTGGGAGATCTGCTTGCGCAGCCGCGTGCGCCACTGGTCCTGCGCTTCGGGCCCGAGTTGGGGCGGAGGCTCGATCAGGCCCTGGGGCAAGTTCGGGAGCCGATCGAACCGATCCGCCCGCGCGACATCGTCGAGGTGCGACGTGTCTTCGCCGAGCCGATCGGCGCAGCGGAAACGATCGCCAAGTACGTTGCCAAGCTCGTCGGCGAACTCTGTCGGCAGCTGGAAGCGCGCGGTCTGGGTGTCAGGCATCTCGACCTGATCTGCGAGCGGGTCGATAGCCGGACCGAAGCCGTGCGCGTGATGACAGCGATACCGGTTCGCGACGCCAGGCGGCTGACGCGCCTGCTTACCGACAAAATCGAGACCATCGACCCCGGGTTTGGAATCGAGATCATGTCGCTGGCGGCGACGTTAGCGGAGCCGTTGGCCAACACGCAGCATGTCGCATCTCTTGTGGAGCCGGCGGTGCCGGACGTCTCCGGCCTGATCGACACACTCGCCAACCGGGTCGGGGAGCGTAAGCTCTATCGGATCGCACCCGTCGCCAGCGACGTGCCGGAGCGCTCAGTCCGCAAGGTTCTACCCATGGCGACCGAGACGGGTGGGGGCTGGAACGGCGAGTGGCCTCGTCCCTCGCGGCTTCTGGCGCCGGCGGAGCCGATCGAGACGGTCGCGCTGCTGCCTGACCATCCGCCGGTGACGTTTTCCTGGCGCGGCGTCCGCCGCCGCGTGAAGCGGGCCGACGGCCCCGAACGGATCTTCGGCGAGTGGTGGCGCCGTGATGCCGAGCTGTCGGCCGTGCGGGACTACTTCCGGGTCGAGGACGAGGCTGGCGAACGCTACTGGATCTATCGCGCCGGCGATGGCGAGGACCCCGGGACCGGATCGCACCGCTGGTTCGTCCATGGAATCTTCGGATGACCGCGCCGGCCCGATACGCCGAGCTGCAGGTCACCTCGCATTTCAGCTTCCTGCGCGGCGCGTCCTCGGCTGACGAGCTCTTCGCCACGGCCGCCGTCCTCGGCATCGAGGCGTTGGCCGTGGTCGATCGCAACAGCCTGGCGGGCATTGTCCGAGCGCACGAGGCCGCCAAGGCGACTGGTGTTCGGCTGATCGTCGGTTGTCGCCTCGACCTCACGGAGGGGACGTCGGTCCTGGTCTACCCGACGGACCGACCGGCGTATTCCCGGCTCTGCCGGCTCTTGACCCATGGCAAGAAGCGCGGCGGCAAGGCGCGCTGCATCCTCGAATGGGCCGACCTCGTGGCCTATGGCGAGGGGCTGATCGCAGTCCTCGTACCCGACCAAGCCGACGCGATCTGCGCGGTCTGGCTTCGCCGACTTCGCGAAGCCTTCAGGGATCGGGCCTTCATGACGTTGACACTGCGGCGCCGGCCCAACGACCAGTTGCGCCTGCATGAGCTGTCGAACCTGGCAGCCCGCATGGGGGTGCCGACGGTGGTCACCAACGACGTCCTCTTTCACGAGCCCAGCCGCCGTATGCTTCAGGACGTCGTCACCTGCATCCGCCACAACGTCACCATTGACGAACTGGGGCAGCGGCGCGAGCGGCACGCAGACCGCTATCTCAAGCCGCCCGAGGAGATGCATCGCCTCTTCCAGCGTTACCCCGAAGCTCTGGCGCGGACGATCGAGATCACTGAGCGCTGCCGCTTCGACCTCGACGAACTCGCCTACCAGTACCCGGAGGAACGTGACGACCCAGCGCTGACCCCGCAGGAGACGCTGGAGAAGTTGACCTGGGAGGGTGCGCAGGCGCGCTATCCCGAGGGCCTGCCCGACCGTGTCCGCAAGGCGCTCGAGCACGAGTTGCGGCTAATCGCCAAGCTCGCCTATGCGCCTTATTTCCTGACCGTGAACAGCATCGTCCGCTTCGCCCGGTCTCAGGAGATCCTGTGCCAGGGCAGGGGATCAGCGGCTAACTCGGCCGTCTGCTTCGTTTTGGGCATCACCTCCATCGATCCCGGGCGCAACGACCTGCTGTTCGAGCGCTTCGTCTCGGAGGAGCGGCGCGAGCCTCCCGACATTGATGTCGACTTCGAGCATGAGCGCCGCGAGATCGTCATGCAGTGGATCTTCGAGACCTATGGCCGCGAACATGCCGCGCTCTGCTCGACCGTGATCCGCTACCGCACCAAGGGCGCCCTTCGCGACGTCGGCAAGGCGCTGGGCCTGACCGAGGACCTGATTGCGATGCTGTCGTCGCAGGTCTGGGGCTGGTCCAAGGAGGGCGTCGGCACGAAGGAGGTCCAGGACCTGAAGCTCGCCCCCGACCGCCGCCTGCTCCTCGCGCTCGACCTCGCCCGGCAGCTGATGGGCGCGCCGCGGCACCTGTCGCAACACCCCGGCGGCTTCGTCCTGACCCACGACCGGCTCGATGAGCTCGTGCCAATCGAGCCCGCGGCCATGGCCGATCGTCAGGTCATCGAGTGGGATAAGGACGACATCGACGCGCTGCGCTTCATGAAGGTCGATGTGCTGGCGCTCGGCATGCTGACCGCGATGAAGCGTGGCCTCGTCCTCCTCGCCGACCACAAGGGGATCGCGCTGGATCTGGCGACGATCCCTCCGGAGGACCCGCGCACCTATGCGATGATCCGAAAGGCCGATACGCTCGGCACCTTCCAGATTGAGAGCCGGGCGCAGATGTCGATGCTGCCGCGGCTGAAGCCCCGGACCTTCTATGATCTCGTCGTCCAGGTCGCGATCGTGCGGCCCGGCCCGATCCAGGGCGACATGGTGCATCCCTATCTGCGCCGGCGGTCGGGACTGGAGCCGGTGCACTATCCGACCCCCGCGCTCGAGAAGGTGCTGGGCAAGACCTTGGGCGTGCCGCTCTTTCAAGAGCAAGCAATGCGGGTCGCCATCGAGTGCGCCGGCTTCACGCCAGGCGAGGCCGACATGCTGCGGAAAAGCATGGCCACCTTCAAGTTCACGGGCGGGGTCTCGTCGTTCAAGGATAAGCTGATCGACGGCATGGTCGCCAACGGCTACGAGCGCGATTTTGCCGAGCAGACATTTCGTCAGCTCGAGGGCTTCGGTTCTTACGGCTTCCCGGAGAGCCATGCCGCCTCCTTCGCCCTGATCGCCTATGCCTCGAGCTGGCTGAAGTGCTGGCACCCCGACGTCTTCTGTGCGGCGCTTTTGAACTCCCAGCCCATGGGCTTCTATGCGCCGGCCCAGATCGTTCGTGACGCCCAGCTGCATGGCGTCGAGATCCGTCCCGTCTGCGTCAATGCCTCGCGCTGGGACTGCACGTTGGAGTCGACCTCCGAAGAGGATCGGTTCGCGGTCCGGCTCGGGCTGCGGATGGTCAAGGGGCTCGCCAACGCACACGGTGGTCGTCTGGTGGCGAGCCGGGCCAAGCTCGCCTTCCAGTCGATCGACGACCTCTGGCGCCGGGCGGGTGTGCCAGCCTCGACCTTGGCGCAACTGGCCGAGGCCGACGCGTTTCGGCCGGGGCTCGGCCTCGCGCGGCGGGAAGCCCTCTGGGCGATCAAGGGGCTGCGGGACGAACCGATGCCGCTGTTCTCAGCGGCGTCGGACCGCGAGCAGGCGGTCGTTCCGGAACTCGACGAGCCGGACGTGTCGCTTCGCCCGATGACGGCAGGCAGTGAGGTGGTCGAGGATTACACACATGTCGGGCTGACGCTCCGGGACCACCCGGTCTCGTTCCTGCGCGCCGAACTCTCCCGCAGGCACATCGTCACCTGCAGAGACGCGATGCTCGCCCGGGATGGACGATGGCTCGAGGCGGCCGGGCTCGTCCTTGTCCGCCAGCGACCAGGCTCGGCTAAAGGCGTCATGTTCATCACCCTGGAGGACGAGACCGGCATCGCCAACCTCGTCGTTTGGCCGAAGGTATTCGAGCTCAATCGGCGGACCATCCTGACCGCCGGGATGATCGGCGTGCGGGGGCGGATTCAGCGCGAGGGGGAGGTGGTTCATCTGGTTGCCCAGCGGTTGACGGACTTGTCGGTAGAGCTGGCCAGCGTCGGCGAGCGCGAGGTTGCGTTCCCGCTGCCTCATGGGCGCGGCGACGAGTTCCACCACGGGAGCCCCGCTCCCGATCCGCGCGGGCTTCCGCCGAAAGGGCTTCGCACGCGCGATATCTACATCCCAGATCTGCATATCGATACGATCAGGGTGAAGACGCGCGATTTTCGCTAACAGGTGAGCAATCATTCCGACGGACGTGCCGCACCGTTAGGCTCGTCACCGGCTATCCCTGCATCGCGCCATCAGCAGAAATTGGCGGCCTATCTTAAACCGGACATTCCAACCGCTGATCCGCAACCAGAACAAAACACTTCGAGTATCATGCTCAAGCACCTGTGCTGGGCCTCCCGCCCTTACACCAGTCGAAGCGCCCCTTCGTAATCCAGAAGTGACAACCGCAGTTGTTCTTCTGATGCACAGATGGCTTCACGGTGGGACGTTGAAACCAGTCCAGGACGACAGCCCAGCTTGGCCGGCGCTTGGGATTAAGGGAGAGAGGGATCGTTGCGCCGCATCCTCCCGGACATTTGAAGCAAGCCCATTTCTCAATTCCCGCATCGACCACGAAAATGAGGTCACCAGGAACGATCTGCTCATCGCCAGGGTAGGTCTTGGACTTGCGCGACAGCAGATCGAAGTCGATCAGGCCGAGCCGCCGTAGGGTTTTCGCGATAAGGCGCTTCATGATGGCTACCCCATCCTGTGCAGGAACGGGTTTACATCGGCTCGCCCCCAAATCGTGTCGCTCGCGCACAGGTCGCACTCGGGCCGGGGGACGCAGGTGCTCGAACGATCCTCGACCGTATCGAAGCGTCGCCGGCGTTCCGTCTTCATGCCGCCTTCGCCTCGGAAGGCCGTCAGGCCCTGCAGGAGTTCGTTCACGGCCATGCAGGCGGTCTCGGTCGTGAAGGTGACAACGACCGGCGCCGGGTCGCCCCCACCCGTGACGTAGGCCTCAGCCTTACGACGGTCGTACTCGGTCGGATCGGTGCGTTTGAGCGCCTCGTCGCGGGCCCTTACGGGGTTCACCAAGCCACGGCACAAAAGACACGGCGCACCCGGCGTCACCAGCGTTACACGACCAGCCATCTCGTAGGGGCGGTCCTTACTGGCCGGTATTATGCGGACCCCCATATCAATGACGGCGATGCCGTAAAAGTACGCGAGCCTGTTCAGGAACAGGCGGCCGTCGTGATCATCGGTGCATCCGAACACGACGTCACAGGAGCGCAGGGCATCGCGGGCTCGCGCATCGCCAACCCATCCCTTGAAGGTCGCGACCTCGACCCCGAGACCGGCTTCCCGGATCTCGCGTGCCAGGACATCGACCTTCGCAAGACCGGCCTCGGCGTCGCTTCGACGGGAACCGTGGACACGATTAAGATTGGTCAGCTCGATTATGTCGTCGTCGAGCAGAAGCAAGCGCCCTATGCCAAGACGGGCCAACAGCATCGCCGTGGGACTGCCGGTGCCGCCGCAGCCGACCACGCCGATCCGCAGGCCGCGCACGATGGGATTGAACGATGCGCCAAACAGCCTCGCTTGCCGGTCGAGCATCGCGTCGTCCGCGAGGGCGGGGATGCCGTGAAAGATCAGGCGCCGGCCCGAGACCATGATGCGCTCGCAAGGCGCGGCCTCTGACAGACTCGTCCACAGGCGAGCGCAGGCGCTTCCATCGCCGCCGAGCACGATGCTGGCGAAGCCATGGCCGGCGCCGGACCGGTTCGTGACGATCCGGAGCAGATCGGCTTCGTTGCGATCGTCCTGGTCGGAGAAGAAGGCATTGCTGCCGGGATGCGTATGGACGATGCCAAGCGTGAGACCGCTCGCCTCGGCCTGCTTCAGCAACCTGACGAACGACCTCGTCGACCACGTCACGTGAACGCCGGAAGCCGATATCCTGTCCTCGACCGGCACGGGGACCACCGTGTGGGAGACAAGACGCCGACGCGCCTTACCGGTCCACGGATCGGCAGCGATGTCAGCCTTGCCCAAGAGCACATAGGCCGACGCCTCGGAGCCATCTTCGGTCGACAGAAGGGCACGCAACTCCGCTTCGTGCCCTTCGAGGAGGATCATGTCGAGCATGTCAGGCCGCCTCGGCGAGGGCGAGCTCGATGCGCTTCACCATCGTGTGGATGCCATCTACGCCGGGACGCCAGGCGTTGTTGTGGCGCGACCAGCGCTGCCACGGCTCGCCGCGGAAGGAGTGCGGCTGATCGGCGGCACGCGGGTATCGGCCCGCGGACCGGAGCTTGAGCCACGGCATGCAGTAGAACATGTCGGGCGGGCAGTCCGGATACCCCGGCGGCAGCAGGATCAGGATGTCGACGGAAGCCGCGTCGAACTTGCCGTCCGGGACCGGAATGCCCTTCAGCACCAAACCCGCCTGACCGGGCTGGCTCCCATCCTCGTAGGAGATGCCGCGGCCCGCGAGATACTCGACGTCGCGAGGCGGCAGGAAGATGGAAAGGCCCTCGGTCGTCTGCGCGATCGCCGTGAAGAACTTCTCCACGCCGGGCTTCGCCAGATCGACGAGATCGGCGTTGCGGATCAGCAGGTCCTCGCCGCCCCGGATCTCCTGATAGACATCGTGCGTGGCGGGATCGACGCCGGCCAGGATCTTGAGCGTGCGGCCGCTGACCACGTTGGTCCCGTATTCCCGCTCGCGGTCATCGATCTTGAAGCGGAAGGTCCTGTCGGTCCTGAAGACCAGGACCTTCTCGGCCCCCTTCGCGCGCAGGTCGAAGAGCTCCTCCTCGCGCAAGGTCTCCAGCGCACCATCCTGCAGGACGGCGATGGCCAGATGCTCCTCTACAGGGCGGGCGCCGGCGGCTTCGAGGATCTGGCGTCCGGTGACGATCGGATCGGGGATCTCGATCTGACGGAAGTTGAGCTCCGCGTTGCCGATCAGGATCTGGAAGCGCGGGAGGTTGGCATGGGCAGGCTGGGTCATGAAAAAGACTCGCTATTTGAATGGCGAGGCGACACCTGCCGCCCCTTCTACCCATTCAGCGAACCTGACCCGGCGGATTCGGTAGTCGTGTCAGGAAAAATCTTCCGACGTGCAGACGAAGTAGAATTGGCAAGTCGGACAGTCCTTGCTGGCCACCGGCGCGAACTCGCCCCGCTCGATGCCGGCAATGCTTTCGGCGTAGCCTTCCAGCCCCTTGCCGGCGGCGGTCGGGATCGGCGACCGGTCCGACCGGGCCGGGTAATACGCCTCCAGTTCGACCGCCTGGCCTGGAAACATCTGGCGACCGGCCAACTGCAACAATTCCCAGATCGGCTTCGTCGGCTCGCTCTTGGTCTTGCGACCCGTCCTCAGCCTCTGCGCGACAATACCTCCGGTGGGCGACAAGACGACGCGATCCGGTCGAATGGTGATCCGCTTTCCGGCTACGTCCGCGAACCAAGTCCGGTCGGCATCGATTCCCAACATCGGCATGTTCGCCGCACCGTCGACCATCTTCGTCGCCTCGGCGAGGTAGAGCGGCGCGAACGCATGGTCGGGACCCCGCTCGGCCCATATCGCATTGAGTTGAGCCACGGCCGAAGATGCCGTCACTGTCCGGCCTTCCCCGATCTCGTCGAAGATCCAACGGATGGCCTTCCTCACGCAGCCGTGGAATTTGAGATAGGCGCTGTCGTCGCCAGGCCCTCTCAGGTCATCGATGACTTCGTATCGATACCGGGCAGGGCATTTGGAATAGACTTCAAGGTGCCTCTCCTCGAACTCTGCCTGTGGCGCGATCGGGATTCTAACTGCCTTCGTGGACATGCCTGGCGACAGGCTCACAGCGCGCGCACGCGGCAGGACGCCCCCGAGATCCTTGAGGAACTTCGAAGGATTGCATGTTGCCTTGGCGGTGTATCGGCCCGCATGGCTGATGGTCATCGCGTCCCGGGCTCGCGACAGAGCGACGAAAAACAAGCATTCCGTTTCTGCCTCATGCTCGGCGGGGGAGAGCTCCAGTCGCTCCAGCCCTTTCGGTGCTGGGCAGGTCACAGCCCGCCGACTCCCCGGTACGTACCGCGTCGCGACCTGCGGCAGGTGAACCGCCGGAAACTCCAGTCCCTTCGAGCCGTGGATCGTCATCATGCGGACGGCCGCTATGCCGGCGGCCTCCGGCGGGACGATGCGGAACTGGCGATCGTCGTCGAGTCGTTCGAGCCTGCGGATATCGTCCAGCAGCTTGCGCCGTCCTCCGACGCCGCGGTTCGCGTCGAGATGCTCGCGGCAGAACTTAAGGAGCTGGTAGATCGCGACGAGCGACTGCTGGGAACGAATGTCGCCGGCATCAAGGAGTGCACGCAGGTAATCACTGGATTCGAGCAGGTATTGGCTCAGGAGGTGCCACGAACTCGTCTTCCATTCGGTTCCGATCAGATGCTGCGACAGGAGGCGAAGTCCGGTGGCGCCTGCGGGGGATATGCCAGCGATCGTGCCCGCCTTGGCGCAGGTTGCGACGACGTCTTCCTTTGCCTCGCGGGCGTGAGCGATGACCCGTATCGCATCCTCGCGCGTCGCGCCGTACTGCGGGAACTGCGCGACGCGGACCAGTCCGAGGCCGCCCGGCTCTGCCCCCAACGAGATCAGGGCCAGAAGGTCGCGAATTTCCGGGCGTTCAAACAGGTCGCCTAGATAGAGGATGGGAACGCCCAGCTCCTGGAGGATCCGGCCGAAGCGTGCGAGGCAAAGGTGCGTGCCCGCTAGGATGGCTTGGTCCTCATATCCGATGCCTAGGGAGCGAAGGCGCTCGATCTGCTGCCGCATCGCAACGGCTTCCGATTGCAGGTCTGGGGCCTGCACCAACTCGACGAAGCCAACCTTGCCGCGGTGAGCCTCCCAGATCGCCGCCGGACGTGGCGCCGCCGCTATGCCTGCGCCGAAGCGTTCGAAGACGCGCACCACTGTCTCGCACGACCGGTAGTTCGTCTTCAGTTGCCGGCGTTGGGCCCTCGGATATCGATTCGTGAAGTCGACCGTGTTGGCCGGGGCGGCGCCACGGAACCGATAGATCGACTGGCGTGGATCGGCCACGACCCAAAGCCTCTTACCCTGATCGGTGATCTGTTCGAGCAGCGACGTGCTCGCGAAGTTGACGTCCTGATATTCGTCGACAAGGACGTACTGGTGCTTGGTCCTGACCTCGTCCCGGATCGCAGGGTTGCGGGATAGCAGTTCCGTCGATCGGTAAACGAGGTCGCCGAAGTCCAGGCAATGCTGGTCGACCAACGCCCGTTGATAGATCCTGTAAACTCGGCCCACCTCGACCGCCTTCTGGGCCCTCTCTATATCCTCCGGGCTCGTCGCGTCCCTGAGCGCCTCGTCGGCAGCCGTTTCGTATTCCTGCGCTGAAACCATCTCATCCTTGGCACGGGATATCGCCTTCAGGATCGGCTTCAATTCAAGGGTCGGGTCCCAGAGGTTCTGAAAATGAACGAGGGAGAGATCTGCAAGGAGCCCTTCCAGAACGGCCAGGGCCATAGCCTCATCCAGAACCTTGAAATCGGGGGGCAGACCCGCAGCCTGATGATGAAGGCGAAGCAATTCCAGGCCAAAGGCGTGAAACGTGCCGACCCAGATCAGCGGAGCGGAGGCGGGGCTGACCGTCTCGATCCGCCCGATCATCTCGGCCGCGGCCTTGTTCGAGTAGGTCAGCGCCAGGATGCTCGACGGCGGGACATCCTCGTCGATCAAGTGGGTGATGCGGGCGATCAGCGTCCTTGTCTTGCCGGTTCCGGGACCTGCATCAAGGATAAGCGGGCGCTCGTCCCAATCGGCCGCCTCGCGCTGCTCGGGATCAAGGGGATGGCCAGGCTCGGAGGCCTCGGGCGTCACCGGAGCGACCAGGGGCGGAAGCAACAGGGCACGGATCGCCTGCATGCGAACGAACTCGACGGGGAGGCCAGCCTCCTCGGCGATCTTCGTGGGACGCAGACGCTGGGTGACAAGCTTGTCGCGGAGCGCATCGGCAGGCAGAAGAAACTCCTGCGCGAAAATATCGGCTTGGACTTCCTGCCTAGCGCGAGGGGAATAGGCGACGACGCGATCCGAACCGGTCTCTACCGGCTGTCCGCCGAAACCGGCCTCCGTCGAGCGGATCATGAAGGCCGTCTCGTCGTGAAGCCAAAAGTGGCCAAGCTCATGCGCGGCCACCACGGCTTTCTGGCTATCGTCCAGGTTGGACGCCAGCCGAACGAAGCCGTCGTCGCGTTCCAATGCGCCGAGGACTCCCGGTCCGAAGACCGTTCCGGGATCGAACTCGTCGACCTGAAGCTTCGCGACCTTGAGCCCCGATCTGACGAGTGCATCGGCCGTGTCGGCCGATGCACTTGCTGCGGCTTCCCTGTGGCGCTGGCGCGCCTTCAGTCGAATGTCGCGCCAGATATCCATGATCAACCCTCGTCGGAAAGCCAGAAGGATCGGCGATCCTCGTCCATGTCCGAGCCGCGGACGGCCTCCTCCCAAGTCCTCTGGCGACCGGCGCTCGGCGCAACCTTCGCCTTGAACGCGGGCGTCGGCGCCGTCTCGCGAGACGACATCACGATGGATTCGAACCAGTCCATGGCCCGATTGATCTGCGCGGCTCCCAATCGAGCGAAGCGCTTCGGTATGGTTTCCGGGTCGATCCGACCGGAGTTAATGTCCGAGACGACCGATCGCGATATGTCGAGCCGATCGGCGAAGTCGCGAAGTGTCGTTCCGGCTTCCTGGAGCGCTGCGCGTAGGGTGACCACCTCGCCGACGTGTGACTGCAGGGCGGTCGAGGCAAGCAGCTCCATGTCCATGATCTCGACGGCATGGGCGCGGATTTCATCGGCGAACTGAGGGTAACGACCCGTCCAGACGTTCAGCAGTTCGGGAGAGATCGGGTCCTCGACCTGGTGGAAATCAAATAGGACGTCGTCGAGTGTTTCGGGTGCGCTGATCATTTGTTCGATCCCAAGATTTGAAGGATCTGCCTTTCGGCCTTCTCGACCCAGTCCTGGACGGTTTTCGGCGTCTTCCCAAGCATCACGGCAATGCTCTCGTTCGGGTTGGAAGACGTGTAGCGAAATCCCAGGCGGTGCAGCTGGAAGGCTTTTCGTTGCAGATGCGGCAGTTGTGCGATGGTGTCGGCAATGATGGCGTTGTCTTCCGGACTGAGTTGATTCCAGTCCGGTGGCTCTTTCGCGATCCCTGTCTCGGGATCGACGGCCTCTTGCTCGATGACGCGATCCTTGAGTGACGCCCTTATCCGATCCACCAATCGCTGGCGAAGTTTGGCGTGGAAGGCCGTCTCGAAGCCGACACCGTCAGCAGCGGACGGCGTCAATACCGCGACGGTGAGGATTTCTATGACCTCTTCGATGACCTCTCGCCCGCCATCGACCAGGTCCTGACGAACGCGTGGCCGAAGATATGCTCTGGCTAGTTCCGTCAAATGCTTGAGGAGCTTGCCCCTGAGGCGATCGTGTTGCGGTTGGTCGAGCTGACAGCATGCTCGGACCACCTCTTCAGGCCTTCGCGTCCGAAGACGGTCTGCATCGCTAAGCTCCTTCCATTCGGACCACCAACCGGCAACCGAATTGTTTCGCGTGTCCAAGAATGCGCCCCTTACTTCAGCGAGCGCCTGACCCATTAGCGAACGGTCAGGCGGCCATCCGGTAGTTCCTTATGAACTTTTGTTTTCGATCGCCGGTAAGTTGCGAATTGTCGTCGCTGATCGTGATTCGTGCAACGATATGCATGCATAACTCCATACCGCTCAGCAAAATCCTGCCCGCTTTCAAAAAGGATTGACCGCCGGATCACAGCCGATCCAGAACGGCACGGCTCACCGGCAGCCAATCGGCGATCGCCGCTGATCAAGGACCGCTTTGGATAGCCCGTCCGCTCAGCTGTCGATCTTACATCGCCCAGGAGCGGACCTTCCAGACGTCAGCTAGGGGCCAACTTTACCCGTTGGTCGAGCCGTCACCGACGAACGTGCGGTCGACGAGGGTGGAGAAGGGAAGCGCACGGAACCCGTCGAAGGGAACCCCCGGAACCTGCGCACGACAGCCTTTGACAAGGAGGGGTGAGCGGCCGGGCCTGATGCTCCGACCTTTGGATAACTCGATGACCTTGAAGACCCCTGCGGGCGGCGAACCGCGCCCGAACGATGCCGAAATGGAAATGTACGCCCGCGCCTACCGGCAGCGTGGGGAGGCCGACACCTTCTACCTGCGCTGGCAGATGCATACCGCCCATGCGATGCTGCTCGAACATGATCCGACCCGGATCTATGCCGAGCATGGCGGTCTCAACGGCAGACAGATCGGCGAGGGTGCGCGGATCGCAGCGCGCCGCTTCGCGCTGCTTCTGGGCGAGCCGCCGGCGTTCTCAGAGCCGCTGCTGCGCCTCAAAATCGCATGCTACGAGGCCATGATCATCGACGTCGATGAACTCAAGCGTTCACGCGCTGTAGCGATGATCGAGGCCGCCATCCGGCGCGACGCGCGGGACCTCGGCATCGTCATAGACGAAGGCCCGATCATGCCCGACGCCGGCGGCTGGCACTGAGGTCGCCGGTGATGAGCTTCATCTTCTACGACCTCGAAACGTCCGGCCTCTCGGCCCAATGGGACGTGCCGCTGCAGTCCGCCCTGATCCACACCGATGCCGATCTGAATATCCAGGCAGAACTCTCGTTCCGGGCGCGGCTGCCGGCCCACATCGTGCCGTCGCCGGGTGCGCTTCTCGTCACCGGCGTGACGCCAGCGATGCTGGAGCAGGCGCCGCTTTCGGTCGGGGAGATGCTCGGCCTCATCGCCCGGGCCTTCAACGAATGGGCCCCGGCAACGATCGTGACCTACAACGGTCTGCGCTTCGACGAGGAGGTGTTGCGGCATGCCTTCTTCACGCACCTGCTGCCGCCGTACTCCAGCCAGGGGCCCGGGCTGAAGCGGGCCGACCTTCTGGTCATGTTGCGCGCGGTTCGGTTGCTTGAACCAAACGCTGTGACGATCCCGATCGGTGTCAACGGCAAGCCGTCGATGAAGCTCGGCGACGTCTGCCGCGCGAACGGCATCGCCCTCCACGAGGAGGATGCTCATGACGCGCTCGCCGACACCCGCGCCACCCTGGCGCTGTTCCGGCATCTTCGGGAGGTGGCCCCGTCCACCATCGCGCGGATGCTGGAGAACACGCACAAGTCCGGACCCGCAGCGTTGCTGGCCGGTGACGAGCCCATCATGCTCGGCGGCATGACCGCGATGGTGCCGGTCATCGGCATCGCGCCGAGCCCGCGCAACGCCGCAGGCTGGGCGGTGGCCGACCTCTCGGTCGACCCGGCAAGCTATCTCGACGGCTCGGCCGAGGAGATCGCGGCGCTGCTGACCGCGAAAGGACCGCGCTCGATCAGGACGGTTCGGACCAATGCCCAGCCGATCCTCGTCGGATGGGAGAATGGGGCGCATGCCATGCCGGCCGATCGCCTTGATGACGCCGTCTACCGCCAGCGCGCGCGCCAGGTCCGCGATCACGCAGGCTTCCGCAAGCATCTGCTGCTGGCGCTCGCCAACCAATATGCCGATGCCGAACCATCGCATTGGCCCGAGGCGACGCTGTATAGCGGCGGCTTCATCTCCGACGAGCAGATCCGCCTGTCCCGGCGTTGGCATGAACTGGATTGGGCTCAACGTCCGGCCTTCGCCGACAAGTTGTTCACCGACGTGCGGCTGCGGGCCTTCGCCAACCGGCTGACCTTCCTTGAGGCTGCCGAGCATCTCTCGCCGGCAGCCTGGGCAAAGGGCCGGGAGTGGCTGCGCCATCGCCTCCTGACGGAGGAGGAGGTGCCTTGGCTGACCCTGCAGAAAGCACTTGGCGAGATCGATGCCATTCGCGCTCAAACCGAAGCTGGCGCCGGCGAACGCCTACGTCAGATCGGAGAGATCGAGCGCTGGCTCGTGGAGCGCCAGCAGGAACTGGCGCGAGCATCCGCAGCCTAGGCGGATCACAGGACGGACAAGGGCGAAGGCCTGCGCGCTCCCGCTCGTGGGCCTTCGTTCGTTCCAGGAGAAAGGAGGTCAGCGCTGCCAACTGGGCAGAACCCCACACAAAAGGGACAGACCATGCCGGATACGAAGACCAAGACCACGCTCGCTGATGTAAAGCCGGAGGTGTGGAACGGCGCCGTTGTCGACGAACTCCATGCCATCGCGCAGCAGCGGCCCTGGGGAGATGGCAACGCTGAAGGCTACAGCCTCGTGCTGCAGGGGCTTCCGTCGCTGACCGACGTCGCCGCCCGCGCCCGCTACCACGCGGGCCAGGTCGAACGCTTCCTCGATCTCGCCAGCCGGACGCCGGACCACGCGCTGGTCGAGCGGCGGCTGCCCTGGCTGGTCGCGCTGACGATGCTGAACCACGCCGCTACGCTCGCAGTCGCGCTGCTGCCGACCAGCGACACCGTCGACGACTGGATCCGCGGCGACACCGGCGAGAGCGTCGTTGAGGCGGCCAAGCAGCATCAGAACCCGGAGACCGCCGAACTGGCTCGTGCGGCCTTCGGCTTGGACACGCCCACGGTGAATGCGGCCCTGACGTCGCCGCGGGCGTTCATCGCGGGAGCCGACCGCCTCCTCGCGGCAACCAGCGCACTGGAGCCCAGCAGGGACAGTGACGACTACGCCGCTGGGGTTCACTGGCTCGAGCGTGGCAAAACGCTTACCGACTACATCACCGACCACCTCGACCTCGAGTACCGCCTCGATGCCGTCAGTCACCATCTGCGCTGGGCCGACAACTTCGCCGCACTGCTTGAGAATGGCGAGCTCAGCCCGACCCATCGCGATCGGCTCGGCCGGGCCCAGGCGGGCGCGATGATCCTGGCGCTCGCCGATCTCGCCAGGATCGCACTTTGGCCCAGCCGTGGTCCCGAGGACCATCAGGTCAAGTCCCAGGCGCGCGAGTTGATGCGGACGAGGCAAGATCCGCAGTGCCCGAAGGCGATCGTCGAGCTCGCCTTCTCGATCGGCGATCAGATGCGGTCGACCTTCGGTACGCTCACCGCGCGACTGAGCGAGGCCGAAATCTGACGGGCTCCGGGAGGGCATGGGCGACCCGGTAGCCAACAAACACGGCCACAGGAAGCGCACAGGACGGCCGAACCGGCTCAGGAGCTCGCAGGAAGCCGCCAGGAAGCCACCAGTCTCCCGAAACGCTGGCTGCCCGCCGGCGGTCGGAAAAGACCGGTGGCTCCCGGTCGCCTCCAGGACGGCGCTCCCACCACAATTCTGACCGCGACGGAGCCAGGACGGCGACAACACGACACCAGGACGGTCAGGACCGCGTCCGATGAGATGAAGGCGCTCCCACAGGGGGCGCCTTTTCGACGTCAGAGGAGATCGCAGGGAGCAGCGACGTGACTGCAACCCACGCAAAAAAGGATCACTCTGTGACCAACCAAGACAACGGCGTGCCGGCGCCTAGCGAGCCCAGCGCCATCGCAACCCGGCAGCAGATCCCTGGCGATCCCATCGCCATGATCACCAGCAGCGTCGGAGACGATCCCAGCGTCTCTGAGCTCGTCGCCTTCCGCGACAGCAGGCCCGATCTGAAGTACGCAGCCCGGCAGGCCAAGATGTGCCTAGACGAGTCGATGCGGATCCGGCTTGGATCCACTGACGTCGAAGCCGCCCATCGCGTCGCGGCCGGCCTGATGCTGGTCGGCCTCTCCTTCACGGCGATGGTCTGCACCTGGCCGCCTGACAGCCTGGACGAGGTCGACGCCAAGCTGGCGCTGGCCGAAGTCCGCAAGCCGCATGGCGACGACCAGGAAGACGACTACGCCGCGATGCTTGAACCCGACACCGCCCGGTTCATCCGGGTGCGGCGCGCCGCCTTCAACGTCGGCGAGCTGATGGTGCCGCCGCGCGCCACCGGGCCGGCATCGCACGATCGCGGGCTCGTATCCTGGCCGCTGCAGGGCCTCGATCTGACCCTCCTCCTGCCGCCGCGCGGCGGCGAGCCGGTCTTCGCTGATCAGCAGGCCGGTGCATGGGCCGGTCTCCTGTCGGCGCCGCCTGACCTCGATCGGCTGGCGGATCGTGTCGAGCGCCTGCTGGCGACGGCCGATCGGCTGTTCCTGCTGGCTGCGCGCCCGACAGAAAACAGCGCAGAACTGCGCCGTGCCGCCGAGGGCGCGCAGATCATCGCTTACCTCGCCGCCGCCCAGGTCGCACTTTGGCCGGTCGAGCGCGGCTCGGCCGGAGTCAAGGCGAAGCGGAGGATGGCCAAGGCGATCGATGATCGCGCCTGCCGGGGCGATCCGCTCCATATGCAGGCCGCTATCCGCCACATCTTCGAGGAGGCGACCTGGCTGGCGAAGCTGCTCGGCGCCGAGCGCATGGCCACCCGGATGCCTACCTGGACGGAGATCGTCTGAACCTCGTTCATCCCGAGATGAACATCGCTCATCGCAAATGAGCGACTTTTAAGACCCAGATTGGCGGCGCCACGAGGCGCCGCCTTTTTTCGTTGGAGCCAGGCTAGCGGAAGGCCGGACCGGCCACCCCGCGGGACGATTCTGTTCCGCGGCGCGGACAACACCAACACGATGACCAAAGACGGATATGACTTCCAGTTTACCGACCCGGCCCTGAAGGCCCGGGTCGTTCGGGCCAAGCGGGCCTCGCGAAAGGCGGCTGCGACCGAGCCGGCAGTGACTGAGGTCGATGCGGTCCCTGAGGCGCCGCTGCATGTGCCTGTCGACGACAGCGCCACGACGATGGCGGTCTATGACCACGCCGCGGTCGAGCGCCAGATCGAGCTCCTGATCGGCAGGCCGTATTATGGCGACAAGGAAGAGTATCTCGGCTCGCCGTTTCCGACGCTGAGCGAGTCGGACCAGTCCAGGCTCGACCGGCTGATCAGCCTGTATCATGATCCCCGGACCGGGCGGCGCAACCTGCTGTTCGGGAGCCCGGAGCTGGTCGCCAACCTGGCGCGGATCCGGGACCGCTGCCCCGGCTTCGAGGCGATCATCGATCTTATCAGCCGCGCGGCCGCGCTGGCCATGCGGACGGGTACGCCGCTCTTCGTACCGCCGCTCCTGCTGGTCGGCCCGCCCGGCACCGGCAAGACCCATGCGAGCCGTCAGATCGCCAGCGCCCTTCGAACCGACATCCACGCCATCAACTGCGCGACCAACAGCGATGCCCAAGCCCTCGTCGTCGGACACCCGACCTCGTGGAAAGCGGCGCGCATGGGCGTGCTGACCGAGGCGATGGCGTCGGGCTCCTCGGCCCAGCCGGTCGTCCTGCTCGACGAGGTTGACAAGCTCGAGACCCACTGGAGTGAGAAGCCTTACAACACGCTTCTCACGCTGCTCGAGCGTGAGAACAGCAGCGCGCTCGTCGACGAGTTCCTCCGCGTCTCGTTCGACCTCTCGGGCGCGATCATCATTGCAACCGCCAATGACATCGGGGCGCTGCCACCATTCATCATCGACCGCTTCACGATCCTCGCGGTCGATGCACCGATCGGCAAAGCGCTTCTGGCGGTCACGCGGCTGATCGCCGAGGGCGTGGTCGCCGAACTACGGGATGCCGTTGCGATGCCTTCTGAGGCGGTCATCCTGCGTGCCGCGCGGCACAACCCGCGTCGTCTGGGCAAGCTGCTGCGGCTGGCCTTCGGCTTCGCGGCCGCGGCGGAACGCGATCAACTGACGCTCGACGACATCGCGGCAGCCGAGGCGCTTGCGGTCGGCCCCGCGCAGAGTCGGCCGATCGGGTTCATCCACTCCATGGAGAAGAGTGAAGCGGGCGGGCGCGAGGAAGGCGACGAACGCCATCGCCTGCGCGACGTTCATCAGAACAGTGGAAAGGATCGCGAAAAGTGAGGGCTGAAGAGGAATACCCCCCTGAAAGCCGCTCGATGACCAGACCTGAGACGATATCATGACCACCAAATCGATCACACCACCAACCGGCACCGGTGCCGGCGTCATCCCGCAGAGCCACCAGACCTCACAGAAGCAGCCCGGTGTCCCGCTGCTGCCGCCCGGAAGCGCCGGCGCGGTGACGCGCTGGTGGCCGGTGCGCTGGCCCCGGGTCGGCGGCGTCGCGCTCCTGCCGCTGTCTGCTGCTGCCTTCACCAGCGAAGCCTTCCAGAACGCCTACGTCCCCGGCACACTCGCCTACATCTACTGCGCCGGCTGCGGCGAGGATCACCGAATGCCGCAGGTCGCCAACGGCCTGCTCGGCGTCGCCAGGCGCCTCTTCGCCGCGATCCACAAGGTCTCGGTGACGTCGCAGGTCAAGCTCACCGACCGCGTGCGCGAGCTGAACCGGGATCGCTATGGCAGCATCACCATCAGCGCCGACGGGCACATCTGCTCCGATCTCGGCTTCGACAACTGGATGCTGCAGCACATCCTGCCGGAAGGCGCAGCCCTCCCTGGCTCGCCGGTCTCGATCGGCAACCGCTGCCTTCCGGTCAGGCTGCCCGTCGGGCTCTCGAAAGACGAATTCGAGGAGCGGCTGCACCAGCGCATGCACCATGCCTCCCTGAATGCCTGGCTGAAGACGCCGGAGGCGCTGCGCCACTGCGCCCAGATCGGCCACGCCCCGGCCGAGTTCACCCGGCAGACGGCCTACGGCTTCGGCGATAGCGTGCGCTTCAGCGAGGCCAAGGAGTTCTACTTCTTCCGGCCCAAATCAGATGACGCGGACCGCCTCATCCGCATCGCCGAGGTCATCATCCACGACTGGGTCATGAACCCGGCGTCGCGGCGCAAGCTCGTCAGCTACAAGTCGCTCGGCCAAGGCTACGTCAAAGCGCTTCCGGCGGTCTAAGTCCGAGGCGACACGCCATCCTCGAGTAGGGCCTGTGGACTAATCGCCGAGCAAATCGAGCGAGGCCCACCGGTCGCGCAACCTCAGCTCTTGCTGATGACGTAGCGCGGGTACCGGTCCATCCGCACCTTCAAGGCAGACATCCGCCCACGGAAATATCCGTCCGAGACGTCCCTGCCGTGGTTGTGGCCGGTGATCGCGTTGCTGAAGCGCTTCGAGATGTTGGCTTCCTCGGCACGGGTAACGAAGGTGTGCCGCCAACCGTGGTTGGGACTGACGCCGTCCTCAAGGGTGACCTGCTCCTGGACCCATTCTGCGAGTTCGCTGGCGCGCTGCTCCTGCTGGCTGCGCGTCGCCCCTTCCTTCTGAGGAACGTCGCCGACGAACAGGAAGCCGGCTGGCGCCTTCTCCCAGAAGGCTAAAAGGCCCTCGTCTACGAGAGCGGGATGCAAAGGCACCTTGCGCGCCACATTCGTCTTCGTCGTCGGGAAGTGGATCACCCAGATCCCACCCTCCTGGCGGATGTCGTGGCGGCTGAGCCAGCAGACCTCCTGGATGCGGGCGCCGGTGTACGCGCAAATCCATGGCGCCCACCGGCGCGAGGCGGAAGCGCGCGGGTATCGGCGGCTCGGCTTGGCATTCCGCGCGGCTATCAGGATCGCGGAGACCTCGTGATCTTCGAAATGCTTCTCCCGGGTCGTCGTCTGTCGATCGACGTCGAGCTTGATACCTCTGGCGGGATTCTCGTCGCGCTTGCGGCCACCCTGGCGTGTCGTCGCCCAAGCAAAAATCGAGGAAACGGCGACGAGGTCGTTACGGTTGATCGTCCGCGGGGCGATACCGTCGACATCCCTGCGATGGTTCGCCCAATCGAAGATGTCGTCGCCGCTGACCAGTCTCCAATCCTTGCCCTTCCAGAACCGATCGAGCGACTCGAGCGATGGGCCATACCGGCGCAGTGTGCTCGCCGCCTTCTTGTCGGTCTGATAGGCACACCAGCGCTTATAGAGATCTGCGATGGACTCGAGCTCGCGGTCGCCTTTCGGACCCGAAGCTTGCACTGGCGTAACGGGCGGCTTCCAAGCCGGAAGGTTCTTGCCGATCTCGTCGGAATGGTCGGCACTGGACAGGCGGCGCATGGCGAGATCGCCGAAGGCCTCGGCGATGTTGACGAGCTCCTTGGCCACCCGTCGTATCGATGTCTCATCGACCTGCATCTGCTTTTGGGCGACGAGCTGCCGCGCGTCCTCGCCGAAGGCCGCCTCAACGATCTCCTCCCGCGACAGGACGCCATCGCCGTGGCGCAGCGCGTAGGCATGCAGCGCTAGGGGATCCTGCATCTCGATCGATGCCATGCGTTCGGCGAGCTTGGGATCATCGACGCCATGGTCGAGATGCCACTGCGTGGCCTGGTCATATTCCTGGACGAACGCCTCGATCTGGTCGTTGAAGTCGTAGTCCGTCTCGAACTGCTTGACGGCGTCCCTGTAGCTTTCGCCGGCTAGGGCCTTCACCTCGCCGGGCTTGAGCGCGAGGGGAGCGATACGCAGTGAATCCCAATACGCAGCCAGCCGACCAAGCGCGGTCTGGAAACGCTCCTTGGCCTCTCTCGCGCTCTTGGTGCGCAGCGAGACATAGACCTTGTCGGAGACGGTGACGGTGACCGATTCGCCAGCGATCGGCAGGGTCACGGCGCGGCCGCGCGCGACCTCGCGCAGCTCGTTCGGCACCCGAACATTGAGGTAGTAGGATCCCGACTTGGTAGCGAAGGGACGGGGCATCGCAAGGGCCATGTGTGAAACCGCTGTGTGAAAGCGGATACCCGATAAGCCCTTACAAAACCGTAACTCTTTGACCTGCTGAGGAAAAAGAGTGGTGCCCAGGAGAGGACTCGAACCTCCACGCCCTTGCGAGCGCCAGCACCTGAAGCTGGTGCGTCTACCAATTCCGCCACCTGGGCAACGGCGGTTCGTTTACGGAGGCGTCGCGGTACTGTCAACGCCTGCGGAGCGATTTGTTGGAGATCGCCGGATTTTCATGTGCGCTATCGGATCGATCGCCGCGGCTGGTGAGGCCGCGGCGGGAGAAGGGCCTGGATTTCAGGCGGCGCGGCGCCTGGTTTCGGGCTGTGTGTAGGCAGGCTGCGCATCATGGCTGCCGCCGGCTCCCGCGCCCTCCTGCCCCGTCCTGAAGGCCGCGACGAGGTCGTTG
>UCBZ01000033.1 GCA_900470775.1 Hyphomicrobiales bacterium
TATGAGCGTCACCGGCGGCTGAGCGCCTAGCCAGCCCCAAGCGGCCGGGTCGTCCAGCCGGGGACGGTGAGCAGGCCTGTCCGCCCGCTGTCTTGACGGGCTCCTCCAAAGGATTAACGGTTCATTGATGGTGGAGGTTGCGGGCGTTCGATGAACAGAGGCTTTCTTCCTCGGCTCAAGTCGATCGCCAACGCCATCTCGCGCTTCGTGCTGGAGACCTGGATCGCCAGGCTCGCGGTCATGGCGGCGAAGCTGTGGCCGCGGGTCCGGCTTCTCTCGGTGCTGCTGGCCCTGCTCGTGGTCGCCTGCTTCGCCCTGGCCGGATTGTCGGCGCGCAGCGTGTTCGCAGCGCTGTCGCCGGCCTCGCCCAGCGGCGTCGGCGCCGGGGTCGCCGCGGGCCTTGCCGCGCTGCTCGTGCTCGCGCTTTGCGCCTTCGCCGCGCTCGCCTGCATCGAAGCCGTGCTGCAACTGGCCCATGACTTCGGCCGGCACCGGGTCGGTGCATTGCTCTGGCTTGCCACCATCCTCGCTGTGGCGGTGACGCTGCGGGCTGCGTCCGATGCCGCGGGACTGGCCGCTTCGGACTGGGCCGCGCCTGGCGTCGCCGCCGTCCTGCTCGCCATGACCGGCTGGTTCCAGCGGACCTATCGCAGACCGGCGCGGCACGGGTTCCGGGATTTCCATGCCGATGTCGTCGGTGCCCAGCAGTTCCTGGCGAGAGCCGCCCATGGCGGATGAATCCAGGCCTGGAGGCGGTGCGATTCCGCCGATCACCGCCCATCACCTCGCCGAACTGGTGCAGGCCGGCCATCACGGCGCCAGCGACGCACTCGACAACAACCCGCCGCCCCAGTCGGCCCTGCCCTCGCAGACCGAGTTGACCCTGCTGTCGCGCGTCGTCGAACTCTTCGGCGCGATCCGGCAGCAGGCGGCCGTGGCGCTGAACGGCCTGCACGCCGAGATCGCCGGGCGGCGCGAGAGCTTCACGCAGGAGCGCTATGAGGGCCGCGTCCGTTCGATCGAGGCATCGATGCGCGCGCTCCTCAACCGGCATGGCGGCGAGCTGGAGCAGCGGGTCTATGACGCGCTCAAGGCCAAGCGCGAATACGAGTATTTCAACTACACCCATCGCCGCACCGCCGATCCGAAAATCGACAAATGGCAGTTCATCCTGCTGTTCCTGATGGTGCCGCTGGCGATCGAGAGCCTGCTGAACGGCAATTTCTTTGCCGAGGCGAGCGAGTTCGGGCTGGTCGGCGGCGCCGCGACGGCCGTGATCATCTCGGCGCTCAACATCGCGCTGGGCTTCCTGACCGGCATGTGGCCGGCGCGCTATTGCCAGCATGTGCGGGCCTCGCATCTGTTCTGGGCCCTGCCGGCTTATGTCGCGATGATCATCCTGATCGTGATGTTCAACCTCACCGTGGGGCATTATCGCGAGATGCTGATCGCGACGCCCGACGCCCGTTCGCTCCAGGTGATCCCGCGCATGCTGGCGGACCCGCTGGCGATCACCGAACTCAAATCGGCGGCGCTGGTCATCGTCGGCTGCATCGTCGCTTTTGCTGCGGCAGTGAAGGGCTATTCCGCCTTCGGCACCTACCCAGGCCACGGCGCCGCCTACAAGCGCTGGCGGCAGCGCTGGAGCGAGGTGGAGGACGAGCGTCGCCGACTCGATGTCGAACTCCTGCCGGAACTCGAGATGCTCCGCTCCCAGATCGACGGCTTCAAGGAGGACTGCGCCCGCGAACTCGGCCGGTTGCAGGCCTCCAAGGCCGCGGCCGACCAGGCGCGGGACCTTTATCTGGCCAGGCTCACCCAGCTCCGCAGCGCCAAGGACGCGGCCCTGATGCAGTATCGCGAGGCCAATCTGCGGGTGCGGACCGATATCCCGCCAGCCTATTTCTCGCAGTCCCTCAACCTCGCCGAGATCGATCAGCCGACGCCGCTTGCCGAGCATCGAGCGGTGAAGGCCCTGATCGAGGATTTCGAGCGGCAGCTGGCGAACATGCCGGCACTGGTCGAGACGAAGCTTCGCGACCGGCTGGCGCTGGTGCGCGGCCTCGATCTCGCCGGCGAGATCGAACGGCTGAAGACGCGGGCCGCCGAGGCTGGCCGCGACGCCTTCGAGCAGGACGAGGCGGCGCGCCGGCAGATCAATGCGGAATTTGCCGCAATGCCGCGCTAAGCGATGCGTGCGGTTTAGCGAGCAAATGAAGAGCAAGGCATGAAGAGCGAGAGCTGGGCGATCGTCGCCTCCATCCTGGCGGGCGTGGCGGTGGTCGGCTTTTTCGCGGCGCCGTCGCTGCTGCGCGGCCCGCCACGGGACGCCGATTCGCTGTGCCTGAAAACCGGCGCGGTGGGCCATACGCTCGTGCTGGTCGACAAGAGCGATCCCTGGAGCGAGGTCCAGGCCGGGCGGCTGAAGCGGCTGGTCAAGCGCATCGGCGACGAGTTGCCGGCCGACCGGATGCTGTCGATCTATGTCTTCAACGATGTGTTCGAGCCGGGCTTCCCGGCGCTGCTGTCGCTGTGCAACCCCGGCCGGACGGCAAGCGAGCTGATCGGCAATCCCCGGCGCGACTATCTCCGCTGGGTCGAGAAATTCGGCCGGCCGCTCGATGATGCGCTGGCCGTGCTGACGCAGCCGGCGAAGGGCAATCTGTCGCCCATCGTCGAGGCCGTCGGCGATGTCGTCTCGCGGCCGGAAACCCGTGTGCGCGAAGGCGAGCGGTCGCTCGTCCTCGTCTCGGACATGCTGCAGAACTCCAGCCAGTTCACCGTCTTCGGTTCCAATGCGGCCGCGCGCGATCCCGAGCGCCTGAAGCGGCTCGTCGGCAAGGTCTGGCAGGATTCAGGGGCCAGCGCCTGGCAGTTGCAGATCCACCAGGTCCAGGGCGTCTACGATGCGCAGCGACTCGAACAGGCCGGCTCGCTCTGGCAGCAGACCCTGCGCGGGTTGAACATCCCGTTCGTCTGGGAGCGGCTCTGAGAGCGAGCCGCTCGCTTGCGACCTACATCCGGTAGGCCATGCGCACGCCGCCCCAGTGGCGGCCATTGATCCTGAGCGGTGCATCGACCTCTCGGACCATTTCGGTGACGCCGCCGCCCATGTCGCGCAGATAGGACTGCACGAGGAAGGGCCGCACCGAGCGCGCCGCGGCGATGCCGGCGCGGTCGTCGAAGATGCGCATGTTGCGCGAATGCGACGCGTTCCAGATCGGATCGGCCGGACGCTGCGGCATGGCGTAGGCGGCGTTGTGAACGGGAATGTAGCCGTTGCGATCGATGGCTATGGTGAAGAGCAGCCGTGGGTCGCTCGCAAGCGTGCGGGCCAACAGGGGCGGCAGGATCGCCTCGAGCACGGGCAGCGCGCGGTTGCGGTATTGCAGGGGCTCGGTTTCCGGCACAGCGATGTATTCGACGTCGAAAAGCTCCGCCTCGTCGACGAGGCGGCCGCCAAGAGCCTCCTCCATCACCGTGGCGACCTCCACGGCGAAGGCCTGCGCCTTCTCGATCAACGGGCGATAGGAACTCTCGATGGTTTCGATCAGACCGTCGAGAAGCCGGTTCTCGCCAAAGGCATGCCGGTCGAAGGCGACGTGCAGCCCAAGTTCGCTCGTCGCCGCCATGTGGCACGGCATCGGCGGCAGATCGGCGATCTCGATCGTGCCGGAGACGCCCGGCATGAGATCTTGATCGTCGGGGCGCGCCAGCAGCACGCCGCCGCGGCCGAGGTCGATGGTATGGCTGACGAAATCGACCGCGCCGAGCCGCGCCTTGGCGCTGTGCTCGACCGGAAACCGGTCATGCTGGCGGCGGTCGGCAAAAGATGAATGACGCAGCGTCGGGATGAAGCGGCGCAGCATGCCCCCGGCCAGGAGCGAGCCCTTGGTCGTCGCCTTGCGGGCGCTGGCGCTTTCGGTGGCGGCCGACAGCGCCACCCGGTCGATCTCATCGACGCGCTGCACGACCGTCTCGACGAAGCGCGCCGTCGCACCGGCATTGCGCGAGAGTTCCGCCGTCGCGCTGGCCTGCTCCTGCGACGCGTTGCCGATCGCGGCGATCATCGGATTGACGTCGCGGACCATCTGAAGCGCGTCGGTGACGATGGCGGCCGAGCCATGGGCGGCCTGCGTCAGCCGGTCGACGCGGTTGCGGATATGCTCGACGGCTTCGCGCACCTCGACCGAGAGCGATTTGACCTCCTGGGCGACGACGCCGAAGCCGCGTCCGGCCTCGCCGGCGCGGGCCGCCTCGATGGAGGCATTCAAGGCGAGCAGATTGGTCTGTCGCGCGATCTCGGCGATCGAATCGACGATGCCGCGGATCTCCGCCGTCGCGATCGCGAGACCGGTCATCATCTCGGTCGCCTCGCCGGCGCGGGTTGCGGCGGCATCGAGCCTCTCACGCGCATGGTTCATCGAGGTGCCGATCTGCTCGGCCGTATCGGAGACCTGCTGCGTCGCCGTCACCAGCGCCGCCGAATTGGCGCTCGCGGTCGCGGTCGCCGCACGCATTCCGATGACGCTTTCGTGGATGGCGCTGGAACGGGTTTCGGACTCCGTCGAGAACCGCTCTGCGCTGGCCAGATCCAAGGTGAGGCGGCGCATCGCGGCCACCACGTCCTGTTCCAGCACCGTGACGGCTTCACGATTGGCGGCATCGCCGGCAATGCTCGCGCCGGCCGGGACGACAGGCGTCACGGCCTCATCGATCGCGGTGGCGTCCACCGCAATCGTCTGGTTCCGACCGCTCAGCCAGCGTCGAACCCTGCGGTGCATCAGCCCATCCGGTTAGATTTACGTCCCTCCTTGTTATGGTCGGACATTGTTAAGAAAAACTCACCACTGCGCCCCGAACAGGCCGATCGGGCGCCGGCGGGCATGGACCCGCGCAGGTTGCAGCTGTATTGCTCCCGCAGGCTCAGGCTCCGACCTTGCCGGTGCCTGCGCCCTGCCTTGCCTGCCTGCCAGCGAGACCCGCCATGACGAGCAACAGCTACGACGTCATCGTCGCCGGAGTCGGCGCCATGGGGTCGGCCGCCTGCTGGCATCTGGCGAAGCGCGGCCTGAAGGTCCTCGGCCTGGAGCGCTTCGATCTCGGCCACACGATGGGCTCCTCGCACGGGCTGACCCGGATCATCCGGATCGCCTATTTCGAGGGCTCGCATTATGTCCCGATCGTCCGGCGTGCGCATGAGCTGTGGCAACAGACGGGCGACGAGGCGGGCATGAAGCTGCTGCACGTCACCGGCTCGCTCGATCTCGCCCCGGCCGGCGGCGGACCGGTCGAGGCCTCGCTGCAATCCTGCCTCGACCATGGGCTGGTGCATGAGCAGCTCGACGCCGGGGAGCTCGCGCGGCGTTTCCCCGGGTTCCAGCTGCCCGCCGGCCATATCGGGCTGTGGCAGCCGGATGGCGGCTTCGTCGCCTCGGAAAAGGCGATCTACGCCCATGTCGGGCTGGCGCAATCGCGCGGCGCGGAGATCCGCACGAATGAACCGCTGCTCGACTGGACGCCAACGGCGCAGGGCGGCGTCATCGTTCGCACCGAGCGCGGCACCTATTCCGCCGGCCGCCTCGTGATCACCTCGGGCGGCTGGATCGCGGATGCAGTGCCGGCGCTGGCCGACAACGTCGCGACGGTGCGGCAGGCGATCGGCTGGTTCACCACGCGCCGCCCGGAACTCTACCGCCCCGATGTGTTCCCGGTCTTCATCCTGAGCGCCGACGAGGGCACCTTCTACGGCTTCCCGCTCTACGAACATCCCGGCTTCAAGCTGGGCGGGCCGCATTTCGGCCGCGAGCCGATGGACCCACGCGAGGACGACAGAACGCCGAGCCCACGGCAGGTCGAGTTGATCCGGGACTGCCTGGCGCGCTATTTGCCCGATGCGGCGGGCGAGCCGCTGACGCTGAAGGGCTGCGTCTACAGCGTCACGCCCGACGAGGACTTCATCGTCGACACGGTGCCCGGCGTGCCGCAGGCCGTCTTCGCCTCGGCCTGCTCAGGCCATGGCTTCAAATTCGCCAGCGCGATCGGCGAGATTCTCGCCGATCTATCGACATCGGGCCAGTCTGCGTTCGATCTCAAGCCCTTTTCGCTCAATCGCTTCGCGGCCTGAGCCCAGACCGACGAAGAGGGACCAGACGACGCCGTGGCCAGCCCTGACGAAAACCGCCGTGGCATCCTCGCCATGCTGGCCGCGATGGCGCTCTTCGTCTGCAATGACGCGCTGATGAAGCTGGCGCGCGAGGTTTATCCCGTCGGGCAGGCGATCACGCTGCGGACGGCCTTCGCGCTGCTGACCGCGCTGGGCCTCGTCATCGCCTTCCAGGAAGGAGCCAAGCTGCGGCTGGCGACAAAGCCCATCGTGGTGCTGCGCGGGCTGATCGACGCCGCGGTCACGCTGACCTTCATCTGGGCGCTCGCCGAGATGCCGTTGGCCGATGTCACGGCGATCCTGCTCGCCTCCCCGATCATCATCGTGATCCTCGCCGTGGTCCTGCGGATCGAGCGCGTCGGCTGGCGTCGCACGGTTGCGGTCTTCGTCGGCTTCTGCGGCGTTCTGATCGTGCTGAGGCCGGCGACCGATTCCTTCAACATCGCCGCCCTGGTCGCGCTCGCCAGTGCCTGCCTCGCTGCCTGCCGTGATCTGCTGACGCGCAAGATCGGCAATGAAATCCCGGCCACCGTGATCGCGCTGATGACGACCGCGCTCGTCGGGCTCGTCGCCTGCGGCTACGGAGTTTTCGAGGTCTGGCTGCCGATCTGGCGCCGCGAGACGCTCTATGTAGCTGGGGCAGCGGCCCTCGTCGCGGCCGGCAGCATCTGCATCGTCAGTGCCTATCGCAACACCGATGTCGGGGTCGTCTCGGGCTATCGCTACTCCGTCGTCATCCTGGCCGTCATGATGGGCTATTTCGTCTGGGGGCACGTTCCCGACCCCGTCGCCGGGCTCGGGATCGCGCTGATCGTCGCGAGCGGGCTCTACACGATGCACCGGCAGCGCGTGCTGCCCGAATCCAACCTGAAGATCCCGAGCACCCCGCCTTCATGACCGCTCCGATCGCAAAACCCACCCTTGCCGTGCTGGTGGCGATCTCGGCGCTGCAGCCGCTCGCGCTCAATCTGGTGGCGCCTGCCGCGCCGAACCTGTCACGCCATTTCAGCGCAAGCTACGCGACGATCCAGCTCACGCTGACGCTGTTCCTGGTGGCGGTGGCGCTGACGCAGCTGGTCAGCGGCCCCCTCTCCGACCGCTTCGGCCGGCGGCCCTGCGTCAATGCCGGGATCGCACTGTTCGTCGTCGGCTCCCTGCTCGGCGCCATCGCGCCGTCGATCGAATGGCTGTTGCTGGCACGGGTGCTCCAGGGCGCGGGCTCGGGCTCGGTCTTCGCGCTGTCGCGCGCGATCATCCGCGACACGGCCAGCCGCGACGAGGCGGCGAGCCAGATCGCGACCGTGACCATGGTCATGGTCGTGGCACCGATGGTCGCGCCTTGGCTCGGCGGACAGATCGAGACCCGGTTCGGCTGGCGCATGATCCTGTGGTTCATGACGGCGATCGGCGCGATCGTCCTGCTGCTGACGTTGGCGCGGCTACCGGAAACCGCGCCCAACACCGGCTTGCGCACGCCGCTTCTCGGCGTCTTCCGCGCCTTCCCGGAGCTCGCGACGAATCGCGTCTTCGTCCTCAACGTGATTGCCGTCTCGACCAGTTCGTCGGCCTTTTTCGCCTTCATCGCGGCGGCCCCCTACATCGTCGTCGAGACCATGGGGCGCGGCAGCGACGTCTATGGCTCCTATTTCATTCTGAACGCACTGGGTTACATGCTCGGCAACTTCGCGATGGCGCGGCTGGTGGTCCGCCTCGGTGCCCCGCGCATGGTCCATCTCGGCCTCGTCATCTCGACCGCTGCGATCACGATCGCTGTGCCGCTGGCGCTTCGCCAGGACTGGTCGCCGCTGATGCTGTTCCTGCCGCTTGCCATCAACGCCATCGGCAACGGCATGACGATTCCCGGCTCGACGGCCGAAGCCCTCTCCGCCCGGCCCGAACTCGCCGGCTCGGCCGCCGGGCTGATGGGCGCGATCCAGCTCGGGCTCAGCGCGCTGATGACCGTCCTGATCAGCTGGCTGGTGACGGTCTGGCCACCATCGCTGGTCGTGCTGATATGGCTTTTGACCGCGGCAGGACTGCTGGCGATCCATTTCGGCCGGCGGGGAGCCTCGCCGGAGCGCTGACGGCGTCCGGCGAGGTTCCTCAGTCCTCGAGCCTGGCGAGCAGGCTGGAAGTGTCCCAGCGCTTGCCGCCCATCTTCTGGACCTCGGCGTAGAACTGGTCGACCAGCGCCGTGACCGGAAGCTGGGCGCCGTTGCCGCGCGCCTCCTCCAGCACGATGCCGAGATCCTTGCGCATCCAGTCGACCGCGAAGCCGAAGTCGAACTTGCCGGCGTTCATGGTCTTGCCGCGGTTGTCCATCTGCCAGGAGCCGGCGGCACCCTTCGAGATCACCTCCAGCATCGTCTCGACATCGAGCCCGGCGCGCTTGGCGAAGTGGATGCCTTCCGAGAGGCCCTGCACGAGGCCGGCGATGCAGATCTGGTTGACCATCTTGGTGAGCTGGCCGGAACCGGCCGGGCCCATCAGCTTGCACATGCGGGCGTAAGCCGCGATCACGGGCTCGGCCCGGGCATAAACCTCCGGCTCGCCGCCGCACATCACGGTGAGCACGCCGTTCTCGGCACCGGCCTGGCCGCCGGACACCGGCGCGTCGACGAAGCCGAAGCCGCCGGCCTGCGCCGCAGCATTCAATTCACGCGCGACATTGGCCGAGGCCGTGGTGTGATCGACGAAGAGAGAGCCCTTCTCCATCCCGGCGAAAGCGCCCTGCTCGCCAAGCGTCACCGAGCGCAGATCGTCGTCATTGCCGACACAGGCAAAGACAATCTCCTGACCCCGGGCCGCGTCGGCGGGCGTCGCCGCCGAGATGCCGGCATGCTGGGAGACCCAGGCCTGCGCCTTCGTTGGATTGCGGTTGTAGACCGTGACCTCATGGCCCTTGGCCTTGAGATGCCCTGCCATGGGATAGCCCATGACGCCGAGACCGAGGAAGGCGACTTTAGCCATGGGATGCTCCGCAGATTGATCCGTGTCCCCGCGCTTTAGCGCGCGGTCGCAAGGGTGGGAAGCGGCTTGCCATGCCATCGCTCATGCATGGCCTGCGGCAGCTGTCATTGTCCGACGTCCTGGGACCGGCTAGGGGTTGTCGGCATGACAGTATCCAATGAGGATGAACTCCAGGGCCTGCGGGAGATCGGCCGCATCGTCGCCAATGCCCTGGCGGCGATGGGCAAGGCGCTGGAGCCGGGCATGACGACGGCAGAGCTCGACGGCATCGGCCGGGCGGCGCTGGAGAATGCCGGTGCCAGGCCGGCCCCCGAACTGGCCTATGGCTTCCCCGGCGCGACCTGCATCAGCGTGAACGAAGAGATTGCCCATGGCATCCCCGGGTCGCGTCGGATCGAAGCCGGCGACCTCGTCAATATCGATGTGTCCGCCGAGATGAACGGCTTCTTCGCCGATACGGGTGCATCCTTTGCCGTGCCGCCCGTCACACGCGCAACCGAGCGGCTGTGCCGCGACGGCCGCCGCGCGCTCTGGGCCGGGCTGGCGCAGGTCGGTGCGGGCAAGCCGCTGGCCGGGATCGGCGATGCTGTCGGACGCTTTGCCGAGAAGAACGGCTATACGCTGGTGCGCAACCTCGCCAGCCATGGCGTCGGGTACTCGCTCCATGAGGAGCCGAAGGAAATCGCGACATGGCCGGAGCGCTCCGAACGCCGCGTCATGCAGAAAGGGCTGGTCTTCACGGTCGAGCCGTTTCTCTCGCTGGGAGCGGGCTGGGCCGGCAATGGCGACGATCCCTGGACGCTCTACAGCGAGCCGAGGGCGCCGACCGTCCAGTACGAGCACACTGTCGTGGCGACGGCGAACGGCCCGCTGGTCCTGACGCTTCCGGGCTGACCTTCGCGACGCAGGATGTTCAGCGCAGCGCCATATGCCTTGTCAGGCGCAATTCCAGCGCGTCCCAGACCCGCCGGACGACCTCGACCAGGATCAGGTAGATCAGCGCGGCATAGAGATAGATCGTCAGGTCGAAGGAGCGCGCGAAGGCGAGCTTGGTCGCGCCCATCAGGTCATAGATCGTCACCAGTGAAACCACGGCGCTGGACTTGATCATCACGATCAGCTCGTTGCCGAGCGGACGCAGCGCCAGGATCATCGCCTGGGGCATGACGACATGGCGCAAGGTCGCCCAGCGATGCAGGCCGAGCGACAACGCGCCCTCGAACTGGCCGCGCGGAATCGACTGGATGGCACCGCGCAGGATCTCGGCCTGATAGGCCGCCGTGTTGATCACGAAGGTCAGGAGCGCGCAGTAGAACGGCTCGCGGAAAAACCACCAGAGGCCGATATCGGTCCAGAACAGCCGGAACTGGCCCAGGCCGTAATAGACCAGGAAGAGCTGGCAGAGCAGCGGCGTGCCGCGAAAGAAGGTGGTGTAGCCTTTGACCGCGGCCTGCGCCCAACGCGGCCCGTAAAGCCGGGTCACGGCGAGACCGATCGCGAGCACGAAGCCGAGAACGACCGAGTAGGCGACCAGTTGCAGCGTGATCCAGAGGCCACCGAACATGCGGCAGCCATAGTTCTGGAAGACCTCGCTGCCGACGACCCAGCCGGGATATTCGCACCAGTTCATCGGGTCGCGCCCTGGAAGGCGGCGATGCCGCGATTGGCGCGGATCTCCATCCTGCCCATGCCCCAGGCCGAGACCAGCGAGATGACGAGATAGATCGTGATCGCCGCCCCGAAGAACAGGAACGGCTCCTTGGTCGCGACATTGGCGCGGGTGGTGATGAACATGATGTCGGGCAGGGTGATGACCGAGACCAGCGAGGTCTCCTTCAGCAGCACCATCCAGTTGTTGCCGAGACCGGGCAGCGCGACGCGGATGAGCTGCGGGAAGACGATCAACCGGAAGGCCTGCGGTCGCGACAGGCCCAGCGCCGCAGCCGCCTCGCGCTGGCCCTGGGGAATTGAATTCAGCGCGCCGACCCAGACCTCGCTCGAAAAGGCCGAGAGCACGACGCCGAGCGCGACCATGCCGGCGACGAAGGGCGGCATCGAGAAGGCGCCCGGCAGGCCAAGCCACTGCCAAAGCTCCTGAAACACCACCTGGACGCCAAAATAGATGATGTAGAGTGTCAGCAGCTCCGGCACGCCGCGAAACACCGTCGTATAGGCGGTCGACATCGCGCGCAGGACGACATGGCGGGAGCGCTTCCAGAGCGCGACGACGAGCCCAAGCGCAAGGCCGAAAGGCAGGGTCGCAAGGGCAATGGAGAGGGTGATGCCCGTGCCCTGAAGCAGCGCGAGCCCCCAGCCGCCTTCGCCGAAACCGAGCAGGGCGAACTTATCGAACATGAAGCAGATGGCGCCGGGGCTGACATGAAGACCGGCGCGGAGGAGCCGCGCCGGTCATGAACGACGATCAGAGGATCGGGATCTTGAAGTACTTGTCGGCGATCTTCTTGTGCGAACCGTCGGCGATCGACTCGGCGATGGCCTTGTTGAACAGCTCCTTCAACGCGACGTCGTCCTTGCGGACGGCACCTGCCACACCAGCGCCGTGGATCGACGCATCGCGCTCGATCACGCCGATCTGCTTACAGCAGTCCTTGCCCTTGCCGAGGAGGAAGTCCTCGAGCGAAAGCGAGTCGGCGATGATGTAGTCGAGGCGGCCGCTGAGCAGGTCAAGGTTGGCCTCTTCCTGGGTCGGATAGGGCCGCGCGGTCGAGTCCTTGTAGACCTTCTCGACGAAGTTGGCGTGCACGGTCGAGCCCTGCACGCCGATGGCCTTGCCCTTCAGCGCGGCCGGCGAAACGTCGGTCGACGTCGTCGTCTTCGGGCCAATGATCCAGATCGGCGTCTTGGTGTAGACCGAGGTGAAATCGACGCGCTTCTTGCGCTCGTCGGTGGCGTTCATGCCGGCGATGATGATGTCGTATTTACTGGCGAGCAGCGCCGGGATGATGCCATCCCAGTCCTGGACGACCCAGGAGCATTTCACCTTCATCTTCTCGCAGAGCATGTTGCCGTAGTCGATCTCGAAGCCTTCGAGTTCCTTCTTGGCATTGAGGTTGTTGAAGGGCGGATAGGCGCCTTCGGTGCCGATCCGGATTTCCTTCCACTCCTTGGCCTGGGCCAGGGCGCCAGTCGCGCCGACGGCAGTCAGCATGGCAGCGGCGATGATGCGCGCGAAACCTCTCATGATACCTCCCACAAGGTGCGGCCGGCGGGCGTTTCCGAATTCCCACCGCCGGCTCTGCCTACAGATTGGGCGATGCGCGGCCATGCCCGCAAGTGGGGCGTCGCAGCTTTTGTGAGCCGGAGCGCCGAATTATTCAGCAGGGCGTCAGCAGGTGCCTTGGTGGCGAGCCCGCCGAGACGGCCGCCAACCCTGTTCAGTCAGCGAGCTTTCGCTTTGGCGGCGCGCTCGTCGAGCACCGCGAGCGCCCAGATCGCGAAACCGCAGAGCGCCAGCGCCATGCCGACCCAGCCTGTCGAGGTCCAGCCATAGCCGGCCGCGATCGCCATGCCGCCGAGCCAGGGGCCGAGCGCGTTGGCCGTGTTGAAGGCGCTGTGGTTGAGCGCCGCGGCCAGCGTCTGCGCGTCGTCCGCGACATCCATCAGGCGGGTCTGCAACATGGCGCCGAGACCGCCGCTGGTGCCGATCAGGAAGACCACGACCGAGACCGCCCAGATGTTGCCGGCAGCGAAGGGAAACAGCGCCAGAGCGGCAGCGGTCCATAACAGCATGCCGCCGATCGCGGGCATCAGCGCGCGGTCCGCCAGCCAGGCCCCGACCAGCGTTCCCGCCGTCAGCCCGAGGCCGAAGACGCAGAGCACGATGGGCACGAGCCCGGGCGCAACCCGCGTCACCTCCATCAGCGTCGAGGCGAGATAGGTGTAGACCGCGAACATGCCGCCGAAGCCGATCGCGCCGATGGCCAGCGTCAGCCAGACCTGCCGGCGCTTGAGCGCGCCCAGTTCGCGGAAGGGGCTCGCGCCCGGCTGGACCCTGTCGCGCGGCGCGTAGGCGTAGACCAGCGCCATGGTCAGCAGCGCCAGCAGGGCGACGACGCCAAAGCCCCAGCGCCAGCCGAGCGCCTGGCCCATCCAGTTGGCGAAGGGAACGCCGATGATGGTCGCGACGGTCAGGCCCAGCATGACGCGGGCCACGGCTTGCGCCCGCCGGTTGGGTGGCGAGAGCGAGGCGGCGACGAGCGCGGCGACGCCGAAATAGGCTCCATGCGGCAAGCCGCTGAGGAAGCGGAACACCAGCATCCAGCCATAGCTCGGAGCCAGCGCGCTCAGCAGATTGGCGATGCCGAACACCGCCATCAGGCCGATCAGCAGCGTGCGGCGCGCGACCCTGGCCGCCAGCACGGCGATGACCGGCGCGCCGACGACGACACCGAGCGCATAGGCGCTGATGACGTGGCCCGCGGTCGGCTCGTCGATGCCGAGACCGGTTGAGAAATACGGCACCAGGCTCATCACCGCGAACTCGGTGGTGCCGATGGCGAAGCCGCCCATCGCCAGCGCGAACAGCACGAGCCCGAGATGCGCAGCCGGCCGATCCGTCGCCGCTCCCGTCAGAGAGGCGGAGATGCCGGTGTCGTTCGTCGCAAGCGTCATAAGAGTTTTCGGTCCATTCATGGCAGCGCAGCGGTTACGCTGCATTGCAGCATATGCCATAGCCATGCGGTCTGCGTCGGATCAACACAGCGTGAGGCGCAGCGCCATGATTTTCCTGCATGCGCGGCGACCAAAGGCTATAGACGGTGCCGCATACCCCTGCCCTGCTGCGCTTTGACCTCACCGAAACTTGCGCCCTTGATCGAGACCCGCCCGTGATTCCCTGGATTCCGCTCGACACCGCGACACTGCCCGGCATCAACCGCGAGCTGAGGCTGAAGCGTCGCGGCGCCGAATTCTCGATCATGCTCGGCACCATCGAACTGATGAACAGCCGCCTCAGCGGCTCCGAGGAGGCGCTTGCGACGCTCGTCGCGACACGCCTCGCCGGTCGCGAGAAGCCGCGCATCCTGATCGGCGGGCTCGGCATGGGCTTCACGCTGCGCGCGGCGCTCAAGAGCTTCGGGCCGGGCGCCGAGATCACCGTGTCGGAACTCATCCCAGAGGTCGTCACCTGGGCGCGCGGTCCGATGGCGGAGCTCTTCTCAGGGTGCCTCGATGATCCGCGCATCAGCATCGTGGTGCAGGATGTCGGACGCGTGATCGCCGAGAATGCCGGTCGCTACGACGCGATCCTGCTCGATGTCGACAATGGCCCCGAGGCGCTGACGGTCGCGGCCAATGACCGGCTCTACGAGGATGGCGGGCTCGGCCTGGCGAAGGCAGCCCTGCGCTCAAGCGGTATCCTGGCCGTCTGGTCGCAGGGGCCGGACCGGCGCTTCACGCAGAGGCTGCGGCACGCCGGCTTCTCCGTCGAGGAGGTGATGGTCAGGGCCCATCGCGGCATCAGCGGCGCCCGCCACATCATCTGGTTGGCGCGTCGGACCTGACGGCCAGACCAGGGTGCGTCAGCCCGGCGGCCGCCCCTTCCCCAATGCTCGTGCCTCGGCGATCAGGCAGAGCTCCGTGAACAGGACCTGCGCCGCGCATTGGGCGGTGTTCGTGGTTGCGTCATATTGCGGGGCGACCTCGACGACGTCGGCGGCGACGATGTCGGCGCCTTTCAGGCCGCGCAGGATCGCGAGCGCCTCGCGCGGGGTCAGCCCGCCGACCTCGGGCGTGCCGGTGCCGGGCGCGAAGGCGGGATCGAGCGAATCGACGTCGAAGGAGACATAGGTCGGCCCGTCGCCGATGACGGCGAGCGCCTTGGCGATGACGGCCTCGATGCCGAGATCGTCGACCTCGTTGGCGTGGATCACGGTCATGCCGCTCTCATAGGAGAACTCCCAGAGATACTCGGCGCCGCCGCGGATACCGATCTGGATGACGCGCTGGGGGTCGAGCACGCCATCGAGCACCGCCTGCCGGAACGGGCCGCCATGGTGGAACTTCGAGCCTTCATAGGGTCCCGAGGTGTCGCAATGGGCATCGATATGGACCATGCCGACGGGGCGCTTGGCGCCGACCGCCTTCAGGATCGGATAGGTGATCGAATGGTCGCCGCCGACCGCGAGCGTCGAGACGCCGGCTGCGACGATCGTCTTGAAGGTCGTCTCGATGTCCTCATGGCAGCTTTCGAGCGAATAGCGCGAGCGGAACGGCACGTCGCCGATATCGGCGGCCTTGAGCATGCTGAGCGGCGCAGTGCCCAGAACATGATCCATCGGCCCCATGCGCTCGACGGCGCGCACGGCGCGTGGCCCCAGCCGGGTGCCGGCGCGGTTGGTGACGCCGAGATCCATCGGCAGGCCGATGATCGCGACATCGAGGCCGCCGAGATCGGGCAGGCTCAGCGCATCGGGGCGGTAGGGTGCGCTGATGAAGGTCGCGACATCGGAGAAAGGCCATTTGCGCTTGTCGCCCTTAAACTGGTCGGCAGCGACCTTGGCGAAATGCGGATCATGGATATCGGCGCCGCTCGCGCCGGCATAGCGCGCCCTCAACCGCTCCAGCTTGTCCTGGTCCATGCCCTGCCCTTTCGTCCGCAATCCAAGCCCGCGCCGGCGAGGCCGCACGGCTTCTGCAACCCGTCGTCGATCTGCCCTGCCTTGCAGGTCTCAGTGCCGTTGTAGCCGAGCCGCCCGGCACAGCGAAAGCGCTGCGTCATACTAGCCGAAAGTCGCAGGCCACGACGTTGAAAACGCTCGCGATTGGCGAGGCCTTCCTCTAGAACGCCAGGCAAGTATCGAATGCTTGGCGATGGCGGTCGAACCGCCTCCCACCATCACAACGCTCGGAAATCCGAGACCCATCTGAGGAGATGTCCCCCATGAAGCGCCGTCAGTTCATCCAGACCGCCACCGTCGGCGCCGCCGCCGCCGCGGTCGCCGCCCCGGCCGTCGCCCAGTCGAACCCGGAGGTGAAGTGGCGCCTGGCCTCGAGCTTCCCCAAGTCGCTCGATACGATCTATGGCGGCGCCGAAGTCATGGCCAAGATGGTCTCCGAGCTGACCGACGGCAAGTTCCAGATTCAGGTCTTCGCGGCGGGCGAGATCGTGCCGGCCCTGCAGGCCGCCGACGCCGTGACCAACGGCACCGTCGAGATGTGCCACACCGTGTCCTATTACTATGTCGGCAAGGACCCGACCTTCGCGGTGGCCGCTTCGGTTCCGTTCGGCCTCAATGCGCGCGGCCAGAACGCCTGGCTGTACCAGGGCGGCGGCAACGACCTGTTCAACGAATTCTACAAGAAGTTCAACATCTACGGGATGCCCTGCGGCAACACCGGCGCCCAGATGGGTGGCTGGTTCCGCAAGGAGATCAAGACCGTCGCCGACCTGCAGGGCCTGAAGATGCGCATCGGCGGCATCGCCGGCCAGGTGCTGGCCAAGCTCGGCGTGGTGCCGCAGCAGATCGGCGGCGGCGACATCTATCCGGCGCTCGAGAAGGGCACGATCGACGGCGCCGAGTGGGTCGGCCCCTATGACGACGAGAAGCTCGGCTTCTCCAAGGTCGCGCCGTACTACTATTATCCCGGCTTCTGGGAGGGTGGCCCCTGCGTCCATGCCTTCGTCAATCTCGACAAGTGGAACGCGCTGCCGAAGGCCTATCAGGCAGCGCTGACCGCCGCCTGCACCTATGCCAACACGCAGATGGCCGCGAAGTACGACGTGCAGAACCCGCCCGCGCTGAAGCGTCTCGTCGGCGCCGGTACCCAGCTTCGCCCGTTCTCGCAGGAGATCCTGGAAGCCTGCCTGAAGGCTTCCAACGAGCTCTATGGCGAGATTTCGGCCAAGAACCCCGACTTCAAGAAGGCGATCGAATCGATGGCCGCCTTCCGTGGCGACCAGTATCTCTGGTGGCAGGTGGCGGAGCTGAGCTTCGACGTCTTCCAGGTGCGTTCGCGCGCTCGCTGATGCTTGACGCCGGCGCCCTTGCGGCGCTGGATCGATCTTCCGCGAAAGCCCGGCTCCGGCCGGGCTTTTTTCGTTTGACACGGCCGGTTGTGCCGGGATGGCGCATCGTGCCGCGGCTGGCGCAGGGTGGCGCGCTTCCGCATGGTAATTCATGCTTATGGAGCATGGAACCCATGCATTTTTCTCTTGCGTTGTGTTGCAGACCTGCTTTGCTGCCCTTGCGACGACCGGACAAGCGGCGCGCAAACGGCTCCAGGGAGGAGAAAGTATGAAGCGTCGTCAGTTCCTGAAGGTCGCGGGCGCCGGTACGGCCGCCGGTGCCATCGCAAGCCCGGCCATTGCGCAGGCGACGCCAGAGGTGAGGTGGCGGGTGACCTCCTCTTTCCCGAAATCGCTCGACACGATCTTCGGCGCTTCGGAGGTGCTGTCCAAGGCCGTCTCCGAGGCGACGGACGGCAAGTTCCAGATCCAGGTCTTCGCCGCGGGCGAGATCGTTCCGGGCCTGCAGGCGGCGGATGCCGTCACCAACGGCACCGTCGAGATGTGCCACACGGCGTCGTACTACTATGTCGGCAAGGACCCGACCTTCGCGTTTGGAACGGCCGTGCCGTTCGGCCTCAACGCCCGCCAGCAGAACGCCTGGTTCTACCATGGCGGCGGCAACGAGTTGCTCAACGAATTCTACAAGAAATACAACATCTACGCGATCCCCGGCGGAAACACGGGCTGCCAGATGGGTGGCTGGTTCCGCAAGGAGATCAAGACCGTCGCCGATCTGCAGGGCGTCAAGATGCGCATCGGCGGCTTCGCCGGGCAGGTCATGGCCAAGCTCGGCGTCGTGCCGCAGCAGATCGCCGGCGGCGACATCTATCCGGCGCTGGAGAAGGGCACGATCGATGCCGCCGAGTGGGTCGGCCCCGCCGACGACGAGAAGCTCGGCTTCAACAAGGTCGCGCCATACTACTACTATCCGGGCTGGTGGGAAGGCGGGGCCTCCTTGCACTTCTTCCTCAACACCGCGAAATGGGATGCTCTGCCGAAGGTCTACAAGTCGGTCCTGACGACGGCGGCCGCGCTCGCCAATATCGACATGCAGGCGAAGTACGACGCCCGCAATCCCGCCGCGCTGAAGCGCCTCGTCGGCGCCGGCGCCCAGCTTCGCCCGTTCTCGCAGGAGATCCTCGAAGCCTGCCTCAAGGCCTCGAAGGAGGTCTATGCCGAGACCTCGGCCAAGAATCCCGACTTCAAGAAGGTCTATGACGCGATGTCGGCCTTCCGCGGCGACGAGTATCTCTGGTTCCAGATCGCGGAATACACCTACGACAACTTCCTGATCCGCGCCCGCGCGGCCAATCAGCTCTGACAAGGAGCGACCGGCCGCGCCTTGCGGCCCAACTGGAACCCCACCCCGGCCGAAAGGCCGGGGTTTTCCGTTGCCGCGGAGCGGCGTATGGTAGACGCCATCGTCATGCCTTCTTGCCCGGTGATGACAGGCTGACCTTTACGCTCTGGATTGTGCGCCATGCTCGGTTTCGTCGGCCCCGCCTTCATCGTCCTCCTCACTGCAGCATCCGCGCAGGCGCAATCGATCGGCGAACCGCTGCCGGGTCGCGGCCCGGCCAAGGAACGCGCGAAGCCGGCCCGCGCCGAGTCGAATGCGACGCGGCCCTGCCCCGAATACGGCCCCGGCTTCGTGCGCGTCGATGGCTCGTCGGCCTGCGTGCGCGTCGGCGGCGCGGTGCGGGCGGAGTTCGGGAAAAGCTCGCGCAACGGCATGGGCTCGGCGGCTGGCGGCATGGCCTATCTGAAAACCCGCAGCGAAACCGGAATGGGCTCCCTGCGCACCGTCATCCAGGCGCGCGGGCAATTGGAACGCAACCTGCCCACCGGCCCCTATCGCTATTGAGGCCTTTTACGACGCTTCGCTCCGCCGGTCGTGGCTGGCGATCTGACCTCTAGGCCAGTCTGACCTCTAGGCAATGAGCCGCGCGACCTCCTGGCGCAACACCGGCACGAGGTCTTCATCGAACCAGGGATTGCGCTTCAGCCAGGTGTTATTGCGCCAGGATGGATGCGGCAGCGGCAGGATGCGCGGCCGGCCCGGCCGCGCCAGGATCGCGCGCCAGTTGGTGACCGTCTCCGACAAATTGGCACCCTGGCTCGATCCGAGATGCCAGGCTTGGGCATAGCGCCCGATTGCCAGGACGAGTTCTATCGCAGGCAGGGCCTCAAACACCCGGGCACGCCAAGTCGGAGCGCATTCGCGGCGCGGCGGCTTGTCGCCGCCCTTGGCGTCGAGGCCGGGAAAGCAATGGCCCATGGGTACGATGGCGACCTTCGCGGCATCGTAGAACACCGTCTCGTCGAGCCCGAGCCAGTTGCGCAGGCGCACGCCAGAGGGATCGGTGAAGGGCTGGCCACTGGCATGGACACGGGTGCCGGGCGCCTGGCCGGCAATGCAGAGCCGTGCCGTCGCGGATGCCTGGATGACGGGGCGCGGCTCATGCGGCAGCGGCGGCAGATAGAGCGGCGCGTCACGGCAGATGCGGCAGGCGCGTAGATCGCGCAGGACCGTGTCGAGGGATTCCGTCATCGGCTCGCCAGCCGCTCGCCACCGGGTGCGCGCGAGATCAGTCCGTCGCAGGTCCAGGCTGGAATATCGGCGTCGACGCTTCCCGTGGCATCCCCTGCCTCGACCGTCGCCATGCCGTTGATGCGGCCGCTCGGCCGGCTGCGCAGGACGTAAAGACGGTCGCTGCGCTCGACCGTGAAGCAGTAGGTCCGGCGGGTCTCGTGTGGTCCGTAATAGTAGCAGACGGCATCCGCCGTCGTGGTCCAGCAGGCATCGCGGTTGGGCACGTTGCGGTTATGGCCGGTCGCCCGGCCATCGGGGTGGTGATATTCGCTGAACGGCTGGTTGGTGCCGGAATAGCGCCCGGCAACGGTGTTGCCCTGGAAGGCGCGCCTGATCGCCTCGCCGTCCAACCTCTCCGCTGCCGCAGCGGCGGCACCGGCAAACAGCGCCGCAACCAGCGCCAGCGATTGCAGGCCGGCCGAGCGCATCAGCGTGCGGCAAGGCGCCGGCGCGACATCAGCGGAGATGTCGGCGGAGCTGGCGCCCTCGAGATCAGGCCGTCGCAATACCAGGATTCGCCGTTGTCGCCGTGCTTGCGCGGATTGCCCAGTTCGACCGAGGCCAGCGCATTGATCTGCGCGTTGGTGGTGTTGCGCAGGACATAGAGGCCGCCGCTAAGCTCAACCGTAAAGCAATGCACGGTCCGGTCGCTCTGCGGCCCATAATAATAGCAGACCTGATCGGCCTTGGTGGTCCAGCAGGCGTCGCGATTGGGTTGCCAGCCATTATGGCCGAGCGCCCGGCCATCGGGGTCGTGAAACTCGGTGAAGAAGCCGCCATTGGTGTAGCGGCCGCTGACGGTATTGCCCTCGAAGGCGCGCTTGATCGCCTCGCCGTCGAGGCGCTCGACGGCCCGGGCCGGCGTCTGGAACGCAGCAAGCGCAGCCAGGATCAGGACAGCGGCTCGCATCAGGCCTTCCAGCTCGGCCTTGCCGACAATTCGCCGTGCCAGCGGCGGATATGGACGAAATCCTCGGGCAACGGAATGCGCGACGGCTTCATGAAGTCGATCGCGATGCCAGCAGTGATGTCGGCCACGGTCAGGGTTTCGCCGCAGAGATAGGGATTTCCGGCGAGCTGAAGTTCGAGGATCCAGAGATGATCGTCGATCTGCTCGCGATTGGCCTCGGCCCATTCCGGCACCTGGTCCTCGAGTTCCGCCATCGAGGGGTGGCTGTGGCGGAACACGGCCGCGACGCTAGCGAAGAGCCCGAGCTCGATGCGCCGGTTCCACATCTCGACCAGAGCCTGCTCCCTGGCATCCCTGCCGAAGAAGGGCGGGTGCGGGTGCAGGCTCTCGATATAGCGGCAGATCGCGATCGTCTCGGCGAGCGCCGTGCCGTCGTCGAGCACCATCACCGGCAAGCGCTGGGCCGGGTTGAGTTTGGTGAAGGCCTCGCTCCTGTGCTCCTTCTTCGCCATGTCGACCGGGACGATCTCAGGCAGGGCCAGGCCCTTTTCGGCAAAGAAGATGCGGACCCGTCGCGGATTAGGCGCGCGCCCGCCATCATAAAGCTTCATCGACATCCTCTCCGTCACAGCCGCGCGACCCGACCATGCCGGGGGCCGGATGGTCAATCCTTTCAGGGCTTTTCGTGATGGTTGTATGGCACGGGGATCGGCTATTCAGTGCCCCTGCCCGCGCCGCCAGGTCTCGGGGCGCTCGAACTGGAGAGCCCAGATCCCACGCCCGGCCGCCTTCGCCTCGTCTTCCTCGGCGCGGTAGCCACCATAGGCGACGGCGTGCCCATCCCGCACCATCGTCGCATTGATGTCGGTCTCGCCCTGGCGGCATTGGGCGAGGCCGCGGCCATAGCGATCGACCTTGCCGATCTCGCAGGTGACGATGCCGCGCGACACCAGCGCCTCGAGCGCGCGCCGCGACGAACGGCCGCAATCGACCGGCCGGCCGGCCTTGTCGGTGCAGCTCTGGCGAAATTCAGGCGCGTCGAGCCCCTGAAGCCGCAATTCCTCGCCGGCGAGGCGCAGAGAATCGCCGTCGATCACGCGGGCCGCGCCGACCAGCGTCCGCGCCGGGCCGAGGCGATACTGCAAAACCGCGCCCGCGATCGCCAGCAAGCCAATGATTCCAAGGGCTACGACGAAATCCACGGGCCGGCTGACGCGCCGCCAGCCGAGGGGACCGAATTTCGACGAGTTGAATCCAAAGCGCGCCATCAGGAAGAGCTTAACGATTTGCCGACCATGATGGCGAGCCCATCGCGCATCCCGCGCGCAGGAAGAGAGACTTGCGTCCCTAGACCATGGCGGAACTGACGGCCGAACAGGTGCAGCGCGGGCGCGGGCCGGACCCGACCGCACTTGCGCGCCGCAAGCTCGTCACCCGCGAGGTCAAATCGGTGCGCGAGCGGCTGACCTCTTCCACCGGCCTCGAACGCGCCTTCGACTATGAATTGCTGCGCGTCTTCGCCGAGTACCGGATGAGCGGCTCGGTCGGCACGCTCGTGCTCGCGATCGGTATCGCCGCGGCGGCCTGCCTGTGGGTGCCGGTCTACAAGGTGACGCCCTGGGTCGGAGTCGTGCTGCTCGCCACCATGATCATCGTGGTGATGTGCCGCCGTTTCCTGTCGCAGGCCACGAGCGACGTCCCGATCCGACGGTGGCGGCGGATGTTCGCGCTGGCGGAGTGCCTGCACGGATCGTCATGGGCCTTGATCCTGATGGTGTTCGCGGAGATCGACGCGCCCGGCGCCAAGGTCTTCGTCACCACCACGCTGCTCATCGTCAGCGCGCTGACCGTGATGCTGGCGGCCTCGATCCCGATGGCGGTCTATGCCGGGCTGTTCCCGATCACGGTCGGCACAGCCGCCTTCTTCTGGGGGCGCACCGACATCGACAGCCTCACGACAGCCGTGATGGCGGCCTCGGCCCAGTTCTTCTTCATCTTCCTCGCACACCGGCTCTATGCGAGTTCGGTCTCGACCATCGAATTCCGCGCCGAGAAGGATGCGCTGATCGCCGAGCTCGAAACCGCGACCGCCAATTCCGACGAGGCCCGCCGCAAGGCGGAGGAGGCAAACCTCGCCAAGTCGCGCTTCCTCGCGACGATGAGCCATGAGCTGCGCACGCCGCTCAACGCCATCCTCGGCTTCTCCGAGGTGATGAAGAACGAGGTCTTCGGCGGACACGCCAATGCCGCCTACAAGGAATACTCCGCCGACATCCACGGCTCGGGCCAGCATCTGCTCGAACTAATCAACGAGATCCTCGACCTGTCGCGCATCGAGTCCGGCAAATACGAGCTCAACGAGGAGGCGCTCTCGCTGGCCGACATCGCAGATGATTGCCGCCACATGCTGAACCTGCGTGCCAAGGCCAAGGGCCAGGTCATCCGCGAGGCGGTGGAGCCCGATCTGCCCAAGGTCTGGGCCGACGAGCGCGCGATCCGCCAGGTCGTGCTCAACATCCTCTCCAACGCGATCAAGTTCACGCCCCAGGGCGGTGAGATCACCATCAAGGTCGGCTGGACGGCCAATGGCGGCCAGTATGTCTCCGTGACCGATACCGGCCCCGGCATCCCCGAGGACGAGATCCCGATCGTGCTGCAGACCTTCGGACGCGGTTCGCTGGCGATCAAGACGGCGGAGCAAGGCTCGGGGCTCGGCCTGCCGATCGTCAAGGGGCTGATCGACCTGCATGGCGGCGGCTTCAACCTGAAGTCCAAGCCGCGCGCCGGCACCGAGGTCACGATCACGCTGCCGCCGGTGCGCGTGATGGATACGCTCGCGGCGCTGCCCGAGCCGGAGACGCGGGCAGCTTGAGTTCCGCCCGAATCTGGCCCCACCTGTCGCAGACCCATAATCGCCCGCAGTCGCGGGCGATTCTCCCGCCAGCCCATCGGACCCCTGGACCATGAACCGGAAAACGCGCGTCGCCGTGCTTTATGGCGGAAAATCGGGCGAGCATGAGGTCTCGCTGAAATCGGCGGCATCCGTGCTGCGCTATCTCGACCGGGAGCGGTTCGAGCCCGTGCCAGTCAGCATCGACAAGGAAGGCCGCTGGCAGTGCCACGACCTGCGCACCATCGAGGCGGCCAACACCGAGAGCCTGCCGATCCCCACCGAGTCGCCGGCGATCCGGCTGGAAGCGCGGGCCAACGGCCGGACCGCCATCCTGCCCGCCGACAATGCCTCAGCCGCCATCGCGCCGGTCGATGTCGTGTTTCCGGTGATCCACGGCCCGCTTTGCGAGGACGGCGCCGTGCAGGGCCTGCTTGAGCTTGCGGGAGCGGCCTATGTCGGTTCCGGCGTGCTGGGCTCGGCCGTTTCCATGCACAAGGACATCGCCAAGCGCCTGGCCGCGCTCGCCGGACTGCCGGTCGCGCCCTATTTCGCCCTGTCGCGGCGCGACTACCGGCGCGCCCCCACAGGCTCGACCAAAGCCGCGCGCGCAGCGCTGACGCTGCCGGTCTTCGTCAAGCCTTGCAATATGGGCTCCAGCGTCGGCGTCCATAAGGTCAAGAGCTGGGAGGCGCTCGATGCCGCATTGGCCGACGCCTTCGACTACGACGTCGAGGTGCTGATCGAACAGGGCATCGACGCCCGCGAGATCGAGATCGCGGTGCTCGACGGCGATCCGCCGGTGGCGAGCGTCGCCAGCGAACTCAATGCCGGCCCGCAGCATGAATTCTACTCCTACGAGGCCAAGTACATCGACAGCGACGGCGCGACGGTGGATCTGCCGGCAAAGCTCGACGCGACCCAGATGGAGCGCGTCCGGCAGCTGGCGATCGACGCCTTCGTCGCGCTGGAGTGCAACGGGCTGGCGCGGGTCGACTTCTTCCTCGACCGGCAGAGCGGCGACTTCTACTTCAACGAGATCAACACGCTGCCGGGGTTCACCGCGATCAGCATGTATCCGAAGATGATGGAGGCCTCCGGTCTGCCCTACCCCGCGCTGCTGACCCGACTGATCGAACTGGCGCAGGAGCGCCACGTCGAGCGGGCGGGGCTGAAGACGAGTTACGAGGGCTAGCGATCGATACGCTCACGGTTGTTCGGGTCGGAGAGGCGGCGGCTTTGAACATCGGTTCTGCCCGCACTACCAGCGTTCGAACAAGCCGCTGATGTCATCCATCGCCGCTGCCGTGAGAGTGGCGTGGCGGGCCTCCATCACGGTCGCCTGACCGAGATAGGCCCAGTACATGAAGGTGGCGCGGGACCAGGCCTGGCTTTCCGCCACTCCGGACGCAGTGAGCAGTCCCGCGATATAGTCGACCCTGCGGGCGTCGACGGATGCAACGATCGCGGCGACGGTCCCATCGTTTGCTGCCCAGGCCCTGATCGCGCGGTCGAGCTTGCGCGTTTCGCCGAAGGCTCGCTGCATCAGATGTTTCAGCCGCTCCGGCCCGGCCTTGCCGGTTTCGAGCTGCCGGATCACCTCCTCGGTCGTCGCTTCCTGCCAGCGGCTCAGGATCTGCGCTTCGAAATCGGCCATGTCCTTGAAGTGCCAGTAGAAGCTGCCGCGTGACACATTCAGCGTCGTGGCCATCGGACCGACCTTCAGGGCGCCGTGGCCCTCGCCCGCCAGGACACGCAAGCCGTGCCGGATCCAGTCGGTCTTCGTCAAACGGTCAGTCATAGCGAGCACCATACACAGGTGTATTGACATGAGCCAATTCCGACTGCATGTTTCCATACAGAGGTGTATGGTCATGAACTGGCAGAATACCGCTCTCACGTTAGCTGGGGTGATCGGCAGTTGCGTCGCCGTGGTCCACGGAATCCTGGTCCAACGGCTGATGGTCGCGCCTTGGGAAGCCCTTGCCGACGGCAGAATGAGCGAGCCGGTCAGGCGGATCGTGCCGCTCCTGCTGCATTTCAGTACGGCAGCCTGGTTTCTCGGGGGGCTGAGCCTGGTCGCCGCGGCCAACTGGTTCGGGCGCGACGCGCGACTGGCGACCGGGCTGCTCGTCGGAGCGCTCTTCCTGTACGGCGCGCTCGGCAATCTCTGGGGCACGCGCGGCCTGCATCCGGGCTGGATGCTGATGACCGTCGCGCTCGTGCTGATCGCCTGCGGGTTGCAGCCGGCCGGCGGCTGACCGGACCTCAGTTCCCCTTCCCCGCCACGCCCGCCTGCGCAAACGTCGCCATGCCCGAATGGATCGCGGCGGCCGCCTTGACGAGGCTTGCGGCGAGCGCCGCGCCGGAGCCCTCGCCCAGCCGCATGTCGAGCGCCAGCAGCGGCTGCTTGCCGAGACGAGCCAGAACCTGCGCATGGGCGCCCTCGGCCGAAAGATGGCCTGCTAGGCAATGGTCGATCGAGGACGGCTCGAGCGCGTGCAGGATCGCGGCGGCGGCCGTCACGACATAGCCGTCGAGGATCACAGGGATGCGCTGCGAGCGCGCCGCGATGATGGCGCCGCAGATCGCGGCGATCTCGCGCCCGCCAAGGCGGCGCAGCACTTCGAGCGGATCCTTGAGATGGGCGCGGTGGCGCTCGATCCCGGTCTCCACGGCGGCGATCTTGCGCTTCAGGCCTTCGTCATCGACGCCCGTGCCGCGCCCGCACCAGATCGCGGCCCCGCCGCCATAGAGCGCCGCATAGATCGCTGCCGCCGAGGTGGTGTTGCCGATGCCCATCTCCCCCAAGCAGAGCAGATCCGTGCCGCCGACCAGCGCTTCCATGCCGAAGGCCATGGTGGCGACGCAGGCGCGCTCATCCAGAGCATCGCCTTGGGTGAAATCGCCGGTCGGCAGGTCGAGCGCGAGATCGAAGACCTTGAAGCCGAGATCGAAAGCGGCACAAATCTGGTTGATCGCGGCGCCGCCGGCGGCGAAATTCTCTAGCATCTGGCGGGTCACCGCCTGCGGAAAGGCGGAGACGCCTTGCGCGACGACGCCGTGATTACCGGCGAAGACGCAGACCAGCGGGCGATCGACGGTGGGTTTGCCCTTGCCCTGCCAGGCGGCGAGCCATTCGGCGATCTCCTCCATGCGGCCGAGGCTGCCGGCCGGCTTGGTGAGTTCCTTGTCACGGGCACGAACCGCGTTGGCGGCGGCCATGTCGGGGCCGGGCATCGCGGCGATGAGCTCGCGGATGTCGTCGAAGGGCAGTCCTGAAGCGGCCATGGCGAGGTCTCGTGCGGCGGATCATGATACGCCGGCGCAATCGCGATGGCTGGCCGGCCGCCGCTGCTGCTATAGGCTGCGGCGCATGAAGACAATCGAGGACAGCGAAGACGGCGTGGCCGAAGCTTCGACAGCGACGGCGCCACCCGTGCAGGACGAACCGGTCTGGCCAGGCTGGCTCGTCGCCACCGCGATCTGCATCCGCTTCTATTCGCGCCTGCCGGTGCCGGCCTTAGCCGGCGAGACCGACCCCCATGCGCCGCCCGATTTCCGCACGGTGCCGCGCGCGCTGCCCTTCGCCGCGCTGGTCATCGCCCTGCCCGCCGCGCTCGTGCTGTTGGGGGCTGGCCTGGCAGGTCTTGGCGGGCTGCTCTCCGCAACGCTGGCCATCGCGACGCTCGCGGTGACGACGGGCGCTTTGCATGAGGACGGGCTCGCCGACAGCGCCGATGGACTGTTCGGGGGGCGTACGCCTGAGGGGCGGCTGGAGATCATGAAGGACAGCCGGCTCGGCAGCTATGGCGCGCTGGCAATGGGCATTGCGCTGCTGCTGCGGGTCGCGGCGCTTGCGCTGATCGTGGATCGGCAGGGACCAGTCGCGGCGACGGGCATCTTCATCATCGCGGCTATGGTTTCGCGCCTGTCGGGAGTTCATCTTCTCGCTATGGTACCGTCGGCCCGAATCGACGGAGCTTCGGCTGCCGTCGGGCGTCCATCGATGCGCACCGCGCTCATCGGCTACGCCATCGGCTCTGCCGTCGCCATAGCGTTGGATGGTCTTCTCGATCTTCCGCATTGGGGGCTCGTGCTCGGCTTCTTGCTCATGAGCCTGAACGCCCCGCTCGTCAGGCGCCTTTGCCTGCGGCTGATCGGCGGACAGACCGGCGACATCGCGGGCGCGACGCAGCAGCTCGACGAGATCGCGATCTATCTCGGCTTCGCGCTGGTTCTCGGCATCGGCAGCCCATGAGCGCGATGTCGTCGAGCGCGATCTCCTCGCCCTGCATCAAGGCCTGCATGCTCGACCCCGCCAGCAAACTCTGCAGGGGTTGCGGGCGCTCCATGACGGAGATCGCGCGCTGGGGCTCGATGAGCGAGGCCGAGCGGCTGGCGATCATGGCGAGGCTGCCGGAGCGGCTGGCCGCGCGCTCGGCCTGAGGCTTTTACGCGCCGGTTTTCGACGATCCCTGCGCCGTCGCGGCAAGCGCCTCGCCGGTCAGCCGAAAGAAGATCTTCTCCGTCTGCGCTACCGCACCGAGGCTTTCATAGAAGCGCAGCAGCTCCGGATTAGCGGCATCCGCCGTCCAGTCCAACCGCCTGTGACCGCGCATCAACGCAAGCTCGGCCAGCGCGCGCATCAGGGCGCGGCCGATGCCGCCGCCCCGCGCGTCGCGGGCGACATAGAGCTCCTTGAGGAAGAGACCGGAAGCGAGGCCGGGCCCCGGGTAGATCGCAGCGGCAGCGGCAAAGCCCTGCATCGCGCCGTCCCACTCGGCGACGAGGATTTCGACGCCTTGCGGACGCTTCGCAAGGCCCGCACGGATTTCCGCGGACGTCGGACAGGGCACGCCGTAATGTGCCTGCATCTCGGCCATGAGAGCGGCAAGCGCCTCGTGGTCGGAGGCTGCAATCGGCCGGATGCAGAGCTCATCCTTGTCGCGCATCTCGACAGCTCCCTCAGACAAGCAACGACCAGAGGAAGCGCCCCGCTACCGTCAGCAGGAAGATGCCGAACACCACCTCCAGCTTCCGCTTCGAGAGCCGGTGGGCCAGACGGGCCCCGATCGGAGCGGTCCAGACCGATGTCGGGACGAAGAGCAGGAAGCCGATCAGCGAGACATAGCCGAGCGAAAGCGGCGGCAGCACAGCCATCTTGGGCCAGCCAGCATAGATGAAGCCGAGCGCGCCGGGGATCGAAATGATCACGCCAAGCCCCGAGGAGGTCGCGACCGCCTGATGGATCGGGCGGCCATAGAAGGTCATGAACAGGCTGGAGAGCTGGCCGCCGCCGATGCCCATCAGCGCCGACAGCATGCCGATGACGGCGCCATAGAAGCTCATCAGCACCTTGCCGGGCATCTGCGTGCCGAGCTTCCAGCGATCGGCGGCGAAGAGCAGGCGTAGCGCGCTGAAGACGGCGACGATGACGAAGATGATTTTGAACAGATCCGCCGGAGCGAAGCGCGCGATGTAGCTGCCGAAGATGACGCCGAGCACGACCGGCACCGTCCAGATCTTCAGGATCGACATGTCGACCATGCCCTTGGCGCGATGGGCATTGAAGGAGCGGATCGAGGTCGGGATGATCACGGCGAGCGAGGTGCCGACGCAGAGCGGCATGCGGACGTCCTCCGGCACGCCGATCACACGGAAGACTTCATAAAGAACCGGCACGACCAGCGCGCCGCCACCGACACCGAACACGCCCGCGAGCAGGCCCGTGAGCGCACCCGCGGCAACAAGCGAAACGGCGAGGAAAACGAGTTCCTCGACGGCAAATCCAGCAAACATAAGATGATCCGATAGAAGGAAGGGCTCCTGTGGGCGATTTCGGGTGCCGGAGCAAGGACGCCATGGCGGGGCGGATATGCAGCAGCGCCTTCTCCCGACACCCGCCAGACGAAGGTGACTGGCGCCAGCGACTGCAAGACCGGTGCCGCGGCCGAAGCTGCCATATGCTCGCGCTGCACGGCCGACCCCGCGCCATCGCCGCTCGACCAGGGCCTGTCCCGCTGCTGATCTGTCCGCTAGCATCTGCCACGCGCCACACGCGCGGCACGACGAAAGGAGCCCGAAGCGAAGCAAGACAAGGCCAACGACCGGGAGACACCGGTACGAACAACAACACATCAGGGAGGTAAACGATGACAGACCCATCTGCTCACGACCGCAATCCCGCGCAGGCGCCATCCGCGGCGCTGTCCCGACGCACGCTGATCCGCGCGGCAGGGCTGGGAGCTGTGGCCGCCACAGTCAACTCCGCTCTCGCCCAGACTGCGGCGACGCCGGTTGGCCCACCGACCACGATCACGACACCACCACGCGACTTCAGCCGGCGGGCCGCGCCGACGACCTATTTCTGGGACCCCGACGTCATCGCCGTCGATCCGGCCTTCAACGGCCTGGCCCAGCCCAATGCCGCCATCCAGCGGATCTGGACCGGCGGCCTGTGGGTCGAGGGCCCGGCCTGGAACGCGCAAGGCCAGTACCTCGTCTGGAGCGACATCCCGCGCAACCGACAGATGCGCTGGATCGAGGATGACGGCCATGTCAGCGTCTTCCGGGCGCCATCGGGCAACAGCAACGGCAACAGCTTCGACTTCCAGGGCCGGCAGCTCTCCTGCGAGCATCTCAACCGCCGGGTCGTGCGCTATGAACTGGACGGCTCGGCGACGGTGCTGGCCGATTCATTCGAGGGCAAGAAGCTGAACTCGCCCAACGATATCGCAGCCCACCCCGACGGCAGCTACTGGTTCACTGATCCACCCTATGGCGGCCAGCTCTACGAGGGCGCGCCCGATGCGCCGGGCGGCCCGAGCAACGCCAATGGCAAGATCAACCCCAGGCTGGGCCAGTTGCCGGGCATCGGTTTTGCCAAACGCGAGCTGCCGACCAACACCTACCGACTTGATCCGAGCGGGCGCCTCGATCTTGTCGTGCCGGAATCTCAGGTGCCCGACCCTAACGGGTTGTGCTTCTCGCCTGATTTCAAGAAGCTCTACATCGCCTCGACCGGCAAGGGACCGGGCGATACCGGGCCGGGCGGCAAGGGCGACATCCATGTCTTCGATGTCGGCGCCGACAACAAACTCAGCAATGGCAAGCGCTTCTCGGATTGCATGATCGACGGCATCAATTGCGGACCCGATGGCCTGCGCTGCGATGTCGAGGGCAATCTCTGGGCCTCGTCCAATGCCGGGCGCAATGTCGGCTATAGCGGGGTCAACGTCTTCAACCCCGCCGGCAAGCTGATCGGACGCATCCGCTTGCCCGAGGTCTGCGGCAACATCACCTTCGGCGGGCCGAAGCGGAACCGGCTGTTCATGGCCGCGAGCCAGTCGATCTACGCGCTCTATCTGGGAACGCAGGGCGCCGGGCCGGGCTGAGGCAATTCGACGTCAGACAAGAAGGAGCCCCGGAGTGCCGCTCCGGGGCTCCTGCGTCATTGCGGGCATCGCGTGGATTGCATCGCCGACGTCCGCAATGACGGCATACCGGCGGCGACCCCGGACCGGTTACGCGTCGAGTATCGGAGCGAAGCCGCCATGGACCAGGCGCTTGCCGTCGAAGGGCATCTCGCGCTGCATCCGCGGGTCGGCCATGACCTTCTGCCAGCCGGCGTCGCGGATCGCCTTCGAAGGCCATTCAATCCAGGAATAGACCACCTTCTCGTCGCCGGTCGCCTTCACCGCGCGCTTGAAATCGGTGACCTTGCCGTCCGGAACATCCTCGCCCCAGCTGTCGACGACGCGGGCAGCGCCGTGCTCGCACAGGATCGCGCCGTGATGCGTTGCGAAGTCGCGATAGGCGTCCTTGCTGCCAACCGGAACCGCCGCGAGCATGCCATCGATATAGGCCATGTCGCCTCCAGCACCCTGCTGGGCGATCGAGGAAAAGCCGCCATAAATCATGCGCTTGCCGTCGAAAGGCATGTTGGCGCCCATCTCCTTCATGCGCGGATCGCTCATCATCTTTTCGCTGGCGGAATCAGCCGTCGCCTTGTCGGCATATTCGCACCAGGAGAAGACGACGACCTCATCGGATTCGGCGTTCACCGCGCCCTTGAAGTCGGTGACTTTGCCGTCGGGCACGTCGTCACCCCAGGCCTCGACGACGCGGACCGCACCGAACTCCTTGAAGAGCGGTGCGAAATCGGCGGCGAGCTTGCGATAGGCTTCCTTGTTCGCGGCCGGTACGGCGACGACGAATCCCTGCACATAGGTCATGGCTTATCCTCCATTGGGTTCGGTGCGGGCTGATCGCCCGGCTATCGGCGGCGGGCGCCGTGCCCGTCGCCGCGCTTTGTCGCGCTTCAGCCGCAGCAGGAGGCGACGGCCGCCACCGGCATGACGCTGGCGCTGGCCTGCGGCTTGTCCCCGTAGCGATCATGGTGGCGCATCCAATCCATGATCTCCTCCTCGTTGCGGCCTTTCGGCATCATGTCGAGAAAGTTGTAGGCGCCGATCATGAGATCTCCGCCGCGGCCGTAGGTCGAGTAGGTGTGGAAGATCTCGCCGGCATCGTTGCGGTGGAAGACGCTGAAGCCGGGCATCTCGCCGCCCTGGCCGTCATGCATCTCGTAATTGTACTCGTAGCGGCCGGCGGCGCGTTCAGCCTCGCTCGGCGTGACGTGGAAGTCGGCATTGAAGTCGCTGCCGGCGGAGGAGACCCAGTCGAACTCCCAGCCCATGCGCTTCCGGAACGGCTGGAACTCGGCATAGGGCGCCCGCGAGACGGCGACCAGACTGACGTCGTGATGCTTGAGATGCTGGTTGGGGCCATCGAAATGGTCGGCCAGGAAGGAGCAGCCGGGGCAGCCTTCCTTCGCGCCCGGCCCAAACATGAAATGATAAATCACGAGCTGGCTGTTGGCGCCGAAGAGATCGGCAAGCGTCCGGCGGCCGGTGCCATCCTCGAAGACATAGTTCTTGTCGACCTTCACCCAGGGCAGCGCGCGCCTTTCGGCGCTGAGCGCGTCGCGCTGGCGGGTGAACTCCTTCTCGCGGGCGAGATGCGCCTTGCGCGCGGCGATCCATTCGTCGCGGGATACGATCTGGTGCTGCATGGTCTCGTCTCCTTGCTGAGCCAGGCATTGCCTGAACCAGGTTTTGGCCCCGGAGCAGGCTGTGGCCCGGCGGTTTTCCCCCCTGGTCTGCTTGCGGCATCGGCTTGCGAGACAGGTCGTCGGCCGATGCCTCTTCGTCAGGCGAACAGCTCCTCCAGCTTGACGAGCGAGCCGGTCCAGCCATGGGTGTGGCCCTTGACCGCCTGCTCGTCGAACAGCTTCTCGTGCAGAAGCGTCAGGATCGTGCCGTCGCCATCGGGCTTGAAGGTCACGGTGACGCTCGATACGCGCTCAGGCGTCGTCACCCAGGACCAGCTGAACATCAGCCGCTCGCTCGCGACGACCTCGTAATAGGTGCCGGAGACCTCGTGTCGCTCCCCGGTATTCTCCAGCATCACCACCCGAAAGCCGCCCCCGACGCGCGGATCGACCTGCGCTTCCATCGTCTTGACGTTCTCGGGCCCGAACCAGCGAACGAGAAGCTCGGGATCGGTCCAAGCCTGGAAGACCTCGGCCGGCGAGGCATTCAACCGCCGCTTCATCGTCAGGCTGGGCGTCGTCTCGACCCGCTTGTCCATGGCATCCGTCCTTCCCTGTTACCCCTCAGCGCCGGCACCGCCGTTTGCGCCGTCGTCCTGGCCGCCTTCCCGGCGGCGCTCGTTCAGCATGGCCTCCAGCGCGTCGAGGCGCTGCGTCCAAAATCGCTGGTAGCGTGCGAGCCAGCCCATCGCCTCCTCCATCGGATCGGCATTGAGGCGGCAGGAGACGGTGCGTCCCGTCTTCGTCCGCGTGATCAGCCCGGCATCCGACAAGACGTCGAGATGCTTCATCACGGCCGGCAGCGACATCGCGAAGGGTTGCGCGAGCTCGCTGACGGACACGGTGTCCTGCCCCTCGAGGCGTGCGAGCAGCGCCCGCCTCGTCGGGTCCGACAGGGCGGAAAAGGTGCGATCGAGCTGCGTCTCTTGAAACTTAACCATAGAGTTAAGTTAAGGCGCGGACGCCATGTCGTCAAGCGCCAAAATCGCGGCTCGGTCGGGAGACCCTGTAGGGAAGACCGAAGTTTGCCGCAGTGAAACAAAATCGCCGCAAACGGCCCCGAGCGAACTCCGTCATATGATCGTTTTCATGACCGAGAACGCTCAACCAGGCTGCGTCTGGTCAATCTTGCGTTTCGCCCGAAAGTGGCGTCGCAAGCATGGAAGGGCGCCGGGCGAAGTCGTCGAACCAGCGTGTTAGCGTCGGGCGTCCCTTGCGAAAATCGGACAGGCTGCGGAACTCCAGCCAATCGAGCGCCGTGGCAACGGCGATGTGCCCGATGTGGAGGGGCCCCGGATCGGACAGCTCAGCCTCCAGCCAATCATAGGCCGCAATCAGCTTGCCCGCATGCCCCTCCGCCAGGGCGGGATAACGTTGCGCCTGCGGTCGGCGCACGGTTTCCCAGCGCAGGGCTATGCCGGCATCGGCCATGCCCTGCGCGGCCGCCTGCATGCGCAGCGCCGCCCACCGCGCCTCGCCCGTGCTTGGAAATAGTGATGTGAGGTCATGGAGCGTGTCGAGATAGGCGCAGATCACATCGGAATCGAACAAGGCGGACAGGCCCGGGCGCAGCAGCACCGGAACTTTTCCCAGTGGGTTGGCGGCGAAAACCGCCTGGTTGCGGCGAACCGGACTGGTCTCGTGATTGACGACTTCGATGACACCAGCGAGGCCGACTTCGTGGGCGAAGACGAGAGCCTTCCGGGCATAAGGCGAATGGGTCTGGTAGAGAAGCTTCATGGCTTGGCATTTTTCCAGGAGTGAAACGCCCGGGTTTGCCGGAGGCTGTTTCGTTTGAGTCGGATACTTGCGCCCAACGCGGATTTCGTCGGCCCACACGACTTCAGGTGATCGAGAGCGCGAAAGTCAGCCCGCGGACAGCAAGGACCGAAGCATCTGCCAGCTTCGTCGCAGCGGTTCCGACGTTTGCGAGGCCTTTGCCATAGCGATCCCGCCCGTAAACGTCGCCACGACGAGTGCCGCGAGGTCGGCCGCCCCGTCGGACCCCGCCGGGTCTTCCGGTGCCCGATGCGGCAGGCGCTCGGCAATGACTGCGCGCCAGCGCGCATAGATCGCCTCCATTTCCCGCCGGAAATCATCGTCCTGCCGTGACAATTCGACGGCCAGATTCCCGAGCGGGCAGCCGGATACCTTGCCGTTGCTGTCCAACGTGTCGATCACCGAAAGGAACACGCCGTCGAGGCCGGAGAGGGCATCGGGTGCGCGACGGATCGGATCAATCCAGGTGGTCTCGATCGCGGCCGCGACACGGTCGCGTATGACGGCCAGACCCAAAGCCTTCTTCGTCGGAAAATGGTGCGCGAACGCGCCGCCGGAAATGCCCATGGACGCCTTCAGGTCGCCAATCGAGGTCGAGCCGAAGCCGTCGGCCGCGAAGGCCTCGAACGCGCTGTCGACGATCGCGGTGCGCAGGCCATGGGGGTCGTTGCGCTCCGCCCGTCGTTGCACGCTTCCCTCCTCACCGTTCATATCCATGGCTTCCAAAATAGGCGATTGACAAAACAGGTCAACCATCCTGTAAAACAGGATGATTGACCTGTTTAGGAAAGCTTCGATGTCCAACCTTTTCGAGCTCCGGCGCTATCGGTTGAAGCCCGGCGCGTTCGACGATCTCCTCACACTGTTCGAGCGCGAGTTCGTTCACACTCAGCAGGCCGTCGGAATCGACGTTCCGGCGGTCTATCGCGATGTGGACGATCCCAACGCCTTCGTATGGCTCCGCTCTTTCGAAAACATCGACGCCCGTGCAGGAGCTCTCGCCACCTTCTACAACGGCGAGGCTTGGAACCGTTTCGGGCCTGCCGCGAACGCAACCATGGTCAATTCGGACAATGTGCTGCTGCTTGCGCCCGGACGTCTCGGTTCGGACTTTTTCGCGAGGTCTGGTGCGCGCAGGACAAGCGCACCGGATCCAGCCGACAAGGGGCTGGTCACCACGTCGATCTGCTCGCTCGCTCCGGGTCGCGAACAGGAATTCGCGGCATTCTTCGAGACCGAGGCGAGGCCCCTCATCGAGCAGGCCGGCGCCCGGATCGACGCGACCTTCGTCACCACAGCGGAGAGAAACTCGTTTCCCCGGCTTCCTGTCCGAGAAGGTGAACCTGTATTTGTCTGGATTTCGGCCTTTTCGGACGCAGAAGCCGAAGAAACCTATCGATCCCGGCTCCGGCAGTCCGCAGCGTGGCAGGACAGGGTGTTTCCCGAGCTCGACCGACGCCTATGGCGCCCGATCGAAACGGCGCGGCTGATCCCGACCGGGCGCTCGCGCCATCGCTGGCGAGGAGGGGCAAGCTTGTGAGAGAAACTGCGGCCGTTCATGCGGTCGGCTGGGCGTATGAAGGTAAGTGGCGCGCTTGGCGCAGGCAGTGTTTGGCTAAGCCGGTTCGGGCCACCGCTCCAAATTCGCCAGCACGGACCGGCAAGATCCTTGCCGACCTCTCGATCAGTGGCCGCAGCCTTCGAAATTTCCGCCTTCTCCCTTTCCCGCGACGACGCTCGAGCCCGCCCGGCTCTGACAGGAACAGCCTTGGCCACCGCCGCCCAGAACCGCCGCGGCATCATCGCGATGCTGGCGGCGATGTCGCTCTTCTGCTGCAACGACGCCCTGATGAAGCTCGCCCGCGAGGCCTTTCCGGCCGGACAAGCGGTGGCGCTGCGCACGGTCTTCGCCATTCTGGCGGGCCTGGTGCTGGTCGTACTCATGGGCGACACGCGCAAGCTCCCGCTGGCGATACGGCCGCTGGTGCTTGCGCGCGCAGGTGTTGAAGCGCTGGGCGCGCTGACCTTCAACTGGGCGCTGGGGCTGCTGCCGCTCGCCAACATCACAGCGATCGTGATGGCCTCGCCCCTGCTCATCGTCCTGCTCGCCGCAGTGCTGCGGATCGAGGTCATCGGTTGGCACCGGACGCTGGCCCTCGTGATCGGCTTCGTTGGTGTGCTGATCGTCATGCGCCCGAGCGCCGACGGCTTCAGCGCAGCCGCACTCATCGCGCTCGCCAGCACCGGCCTCGTCGCCATGCGCGACCTGACAACCCGTTTCATCAGCAACGATATCCCCTCGACGATCGTCTCGCTGGCCGCGATGATCCTCGTTGGGCTGCTGGGCTTCGGCATGGGCCTGGTCGAAACCTGGCAATCGCCCTGGCGCATCGAGCTGCTCTATCTCGGGCTGGCGGCGCTGCTGGTGACGGCGGCCAGCTTCTGCATCATCAATGCATTCCGCAACACCAATGTCGGCGTCGTCGCGGGCTATCGCTATTCCGTCGTTCTCGTCGCCGTGCTGATCGGCTGGCTGGTCTGGGGTGAGACGCCGGACAGGATCGCTTTCGCCGGCATTGCGCTGATCGTCGGCAGCGGTCTCTACACCCTGCACCGACAGCGCCTCCGCCACGATTCGCAGCTGAAACCCGGGGGCGAGAAGCTGCTATGAGGGCGAGGTCCGCCTTGACCCACTTAGCGAGGTCGGTGGCACGATCAAGGCCCCGCCCCCTCGATACAGGCGCAAGCCCTGCTGGTGCGGCGTCAGTCGGTGCGGTCCTCCGACGCCGCTCAGAAGCGCGGGCGCCTTGGATCGAAATCGGGACGGTGCTTTCGCATCTCGCCAGCATCGTCCCTCACCCGGATGCCGCAGTCCAGATATTGCCGGTGGAGCCGTGCGAGGGCGTCGCGATCCAGTTTGACGCCAAGCCCGGGACCTGGAGGCGGCGCCACGGATCCGTCTTCAATCGGCAGCTTGCCGCCCTCGATGACCTCCTCCACCTGCCAAGGGTAGTGCGTGTCGCAGGCATAAGCGAGGTTCGGAATCGCTGCGCCGACATGGGTCATCGCCGCCAGGCTGATGCCGAGATGCGAGTTCGAGTGCATGGATATACCGAAGCCGAACACGCGCCCGAGATGGGCGAGATGCTGCGTTGCGCGAAGTCCGCCCCAATAGTGATGGTCCGACAGCACGACCTGCACGGCGTTCAGGCGAATCGTCTGTGGTATGTGCCCGAACGCGATCGTGACCATGTTGGTGGCGAGGGGCATCGGCGAGAACGTTGCGACCTCGCCCATCTCAATCAGAGTCTTCACCGGGTCTTCCAGATATTCCAGCAGACCCTCGAGCTGCGGCATCAGGCGGCGCGTCGTCTCCACCGACCAGCCGCCATTGGGGTCGATCCGCAGCGGATGATCCGGGAAGGCGCGGCGCAGGTGCCGCAGTGTCTCGATCTCGAATTCCGGTTCGAAGACGCCGGCCTTGAGCTTGATCGAACCGAAGCCGAACTCATCGACCATGCGGCGCGCCTGTCCGACCACCTGCTCATGCGAAAGCGCCTCGCCCCAGTCATCGGCAGGATAGCCGGGGTCGTCCTTGTGCTGGGCGAACTTGTAGAACAGATAGGCGCTGTAGGGGACGCGGTCGCGGACCTTGCCGCCCAGGATTTCGTAGAGTGGCCGATCGAGAAGCTGGCCCTGAAGATCCAGGAAAGCCACCTCGAACGCGGCGAGCGCCGAGGCGCGTGCCTTGTCGCCGCCCGGCGGGTAGCTCTGGCCGGGGTCGGGATCGCCGCCAACGACAGCATAGACCACCCGGGCGAGCCCGTTGAGGTCGAAGGGATCGAGGCCGATGAGCCCGGGCCTCGCCTTTTCCAGATTGGCCAGGGTTTCGAGATCGCCATAGCTCTCTCCCAGCCCAATGCGGCCATCGGCCGTCTCGACCTCGATGATGCTGCGCAGTGCCCAGGGTTCGTGGACGCCCGCCACATTGAGGAGGGGCGGATCGCGAAAGGCGACGGGGGTCACCCGAACATCGGTGATGCGCATGGAGGTTTCCGGACAACGGATGAGGATAGGAGGAAAGCTCGGCTCAAGCGTTCGGTTCGACTGGCGGCAGGACTGCACCGGTATAGCCCTGCGCGCAGAAATCGCCGCCCTGGAAATAGAGCGCCACCGGGTGACTGGTGACCCCGGCTTCAGCCGCCATCACGGCCTCTGCATAGTCGTCAGCGCTGTCCCAGGGACTGTAGCCGAGACGCTCGGCTTCACCGTTGTCATACCAGGAGCCGGAATTGGCGGAGACGCCATAAACGATGGTGTTGTGGATATCGGGGTGCTCCAGCCCGATCATGCAAAGCTGGGCCAGGTCGCGCGCACTGATCCAGAGCCTGAGGCTGCGCGCGTTGCCAGGCACCTCGGCGGCATTGCCGATGCGCACATGCAGGCTCGCGATCCCGTATTTGTCGGCGTGCAGCGCCCCGACTGCCTCTCCCCAGCACTTGCTCAGCCCATAGCAACTGTCGGGGCGGGGCAGGACCGTGGCGTCGATCCGCTGGTGGCGCGGATAGAACCCGACCGCATGGTTGCTCGAGCCGTTGACGATACGGCCGACGCCATGACGCCGCGCCGAATCGTAGATGTTCCAGATGCCGACGACATTGCTCTGCAGGATCGTCTCGAATTCGGCGTCGTGGTTGATTCCGGCCATGTGGATCACGCCGTCGACGCCCGCCATCGCCGCATCGACCGCCGCAAGATCGGCGATGTCGCCAAGGACGATCTCCTCATTGGCGGCGAGATCGCCACGATCGACGCGATCGAGAATACGTACATGTTCGAACCGAGCGCTCATCTGCCTCCGCAGCTTCCGGCCGATCTGGCCCATCCCACCCGTGATCAGCAGGGTGCGGATGGCTGTCGGTCTTGTCAGGCCCATGGCTGTCTCCAGTGGTCGGTCTCGATCGGAACTGATAAGGCGCAGGCCCGCCGGCAAGCCTCCCGCGTGGGCGTCAAGGTCAACAGCGGTCAGGCAGCGCGGCCTCACCTCGCGGCCCACTGCAAGCGTCAAACGACAATCCTCCCTGCCGCGGCGGCGCGGTTACGAGAAAAGCGGTGGCTTCGAAATGCTGCGTTGACGAAGCCGGAGGCAAATCCTATGGCTGAGTCTGATATCTGAAATATCAGCCGTAGCAAGACACGAGTGCTATGATCCCCGAGGACGCGTCAGCGCTGATGTTGGAACGGGGCTCCCCGCAGCCGCTCGGCCTGTCGGCGGGGGCACTGCGGGCTCTGGTACGGCCAGCAGCGGGCGGGCGGGTCGCCGCTTTCTGGCGCGAGGCGGCCGGCCAGCGCGCCGAGGTGCTGATGCCGATGGACGATCGCGGCTTCGACCCGCTGTTCTGGCCCAAGGCAGGCACCTATCCGCTGGTTCCCTTTTCAAACCGCATCCGGGCCGGCGCCTTCTCGTTCGGCGGGCTCGAGGTCAGGCTGGCAGCGCATCCGACCTGTGAGCCACATGCGCTGCATGGCTTCAGCCAGTTGCGGGAATGGCGCGTGACGCAGCGGAGTGCGGCACAGATCGAGATCCGCTATCGGCACGATCCCGCCCAGGCCTCGGATGCCTGGCCGTGGATGTTCGAGGCCATCCAGAAGATCACACTCGATCCTGCCGGAATGACCCATGAGATCGGCGTCGAGAGCCATGCGGACACCGATATGCCGGTGGGTCTTGGTCTCCACCCCTATTTTGCGGTCGCGCGTGGCGACAGCATCCGCTTTTCCGCGCAGGGCGAGTGGGAGCAGGACGAGGATGGCTGCGCCACCCGGCTACGCCGCCTCGAAGGTTCCGCGCGCCAGCAGGACCGGCGGCATGATGGCGAGCCCTTTACGCTCTACTATGCCGGCTGGGACGGGCGCGCCGTGATCACGCGGCAGGATGGTGCGACGATCACGATCGAGGCCGACCAGCCTTTCGATCACCTCGTCGTCCATGTTCCGCCGGGCGGGGCCTATCTCTGTATCGAGCCGGTGAGCCATGTCGCCGACGCCTTCAATCTCGCCTCGCGCGGAGTCGCTGGCACAGGCATGCGCGTGCTGGCGCCGGGTGGGGCCATTTGGGGACGGATGCGCATCGGGGTAACATGAATCGTACCGCCGGACCGGGGGGAGAAACCCGGGCCGGCGGTACGCCGAAGCCAAGCTTCGAACAACGAGATAAGGCCAAAAATGGCCATGAATTCAACAGGGAGGGTACAATGATGAACTCGAAGAACGGGTCTGATGGAGCGCGCGGCGTTGGCCGCCGCGACGTGCTGAAAGGTCTCGCCGGCGCAGCCGCGCTGTCGGCGATCCCGCAGGGCGCGATGGCCCAGGCCGCCAAAGAGGCTCCGGCACTGGCCAAGATGACGGCGGACGGCAAATTGCCGGGGCTGGCCGAGCGTCTCCCCGCCAATCCGATGGTCGTTGCTGTGGAGAAGGTCGGCCGCTATGGCGGCGCGCTGCGGCGCGGCCTGCGCGGCTCATCGGACCATAACGGCATCCTGCGTCTGGTCGGCAACCAGGGCCTCGTGCGCTGGAACCTCGCCTTCACCGAGGTCCTGCCCAATGTCGCCGACAAATGGGAGGTCAATGCGGATTCCAGCGAGTTCACCTTCTATCTGCGCAAGGGCATGAAGTGGTCGGACGGCAAGCCCTTTACCGCCGACGACGTCGTCTTCTCGATCGAGGACTGCGCCAAGAACCCGGACCTGTTCAAATCGGCGCCCTCGACGCTGGTCATCAACGGCAAGGCCTGCACGGCCACGAAGATCGATGAGACGACAGTGAAGATCGCCTTCGCCGGCTCCTTCGCGCTGTTCCTCGAGCAGCTTGCCACGCCGCTCGGCCAGTATCCGACCCTCTATGCCAAGCACTACTGCAGCCAGTTCCATCCCAAGTACAATACGAGCGTCGCCGACCTCGTGAAGGCGGCGAACCTCTCCGACTGGGCGGCGCTGTTCCGCAACAAATGCGGCGACATCGAAATTCCCGCGCGCTGGGGCAATGTCGACAAGCCGACGCTCGACCCCTGGGTGGTCAAGGAAGCCTATACCGGCGGCACGACGCGTGTGGTGATGGAGCGCAATCCCTATTTCTGGCAGGTCGACACCTCCGGCAACCAGCTGCCCTATATCGACCGGCTGACCTTCAGCATCTCGCAGGATGTCGAGTCGCTGATGCTCGACGCGATCTCGGGCCGCCTGGATATCCAGGAGCGCCATATCGACACGCTGCAGAACAAGCCGACCCTCTCCCAGAACATGCAGAAGGGCGGCTATCGGCTGATCGAGCTCGTCAACTCCTCGGCGCAGCAGGTTCAGATCTATCTGAACATGACGCACAAGGACCCGAAGATGCGCGAGATGTTCGTCAACAAGGAGTTCCGCAAGGCGCTCTCTCTCGGGCTCGACCGCAAAGAGATCATCGACCTGGTCTATCTCGGCCAGTCGCAGCCCTACCAGACCGGTCCGCGCCCGGGCCATCCCTGGTATCACAAGACGCTGGCCGAGCAGTTCACCGGCTTCGACGCGGCCCAGGCCAATGCGATCCTCGACAAGCTGGGCTACGCCAAGAAGGATTCCAGCGGCATCCGCCTCCGGCCCGACGGCCAGAAGGTGTTCTTCGCCATCGACGTGATCCCGACGCTCTATCCCGACCAGGTTGATGCGCTCGAACTGGTGAAGCGCCACTGGGCCGATATCGGCATCGACATCAAGGTCAACACGATCGAGCGCGCGCTCTTCTACACGCGCGGCGACAGCAACGACCATGACGCCGCGGTCTGGCCGGGGCCGGGTGGCCTCGACCCGATGCTCGACCCGCGCGACTACCTCGCCCAGCACCCGCAGGGCTCGCGCTACGCGATTCCATGGACGCTCTGGTATGTGTCGGGCGGCAAGGACGGCCAGGAGCCGCCCGAGAGCCAGAAGCAGCGCATGAAGCTCTACGACCAGGCCCGCGCCACGGCCGATCTGCAGAAGCGCGGCGAGCTGATGAAGCAGCTCTTCGACCTGACGGCCGAGGCGTTCGAGACGATCGGCATCTGCCTGGCGGTCAATGCCTTCGGCATTGCCAAGAACAACCTGCAGAACGTGCCGGCGAAATATCCCAACGCCTGGTCCTGGCCCAATCCGGGCCCGGCTCTGCCGCAGCAGTTCTTCTTCACGACGTGATCTGCACGAGCCCGGCCACGCTCAAGGCGCAGCCGGGCTCCTTCGCATCGAGACAGGCAGTCCCATGCTCCTCTTCATCGCCAAGCGCCTCCTCTGGATGGTGCCCTCGCTCGTCGTCGTCAGTTTCCTGGCGTTCGTGCTGATCCAGCTGCCGCCGGGCGACTACGTCACGAGCTATATCGCGACGCTCGCCGCCTCCAACGAGGTGGTAGACCAGAACACCGCAGCCGATCTGAGGGCCCGCTTCGGGCTCGATCAGCCGATGATCGTGCAATACTTCAAATGGATCACCGGCATCGTGCTGCGGGGCGATTTCGGCATCAGCTTCGAATGGCAGCAGCCGGTCGGAGACCTGATCTGGGAGCGCATGGCGCTGACGCTGGTCCTGACCTTCTCGACGCTGCTCGCAACCTGGGGCATCGCGCTGCCGATCGGTATCTTCTCGGCCGTCAAGAAATACTCGATCGGCGACTACATCGTCACCTTCCTGAGCTTTCTTGGGCTCGCCGTGCCGAGCTTCCTGCTCGCGCTCGTGCTGATGTATATTGCCGCCGTCGAATACGGGCAGGAGGTCGGCGGACTGTTCTCCGAACAGTATCTCACCGCGCCCTGGAGCATCGCCAAGATGATCGACCTGGCGAAGCATCTCTGGATTCCGGTCATCATCCTGGCCGTGTCCGGCACCGCGAGCCTGATCCGCGTCATGCGCGCCAACATGCTCGACGAGCTCCACAAGCCCTATGTCACGACCGCCCGCGCCAAGGGCCTGTCGGAGTTTCACCTGCTGCTGAAGTATCCGGTGCGGCTGGCGCTCAATCCGTTCATCTCGACGATCTCCTGGCTGCTGCCGAACCTGGTTTCGGGCTCGATCATCGTCGCCATCGTCCTCAGCCTGCAGACCGCGGGCCCCCTGCTGCTGCAGTCGCTGATGAGCCAGGACATGTATCTCGCCGGGGCTTTCGTGCTGCTGATCTGCACGCTGACGCTCGTCGGTTCGCTGATCAGCGACATCCTGCTCGCCCTCGTCGATCCCCGCATCAGGCTGGAATAGCCCATGACCGACACGGCACTTGCATCCATCGACACCAAGCGGCTCGCCGTCGCTTCGCAATGGCAGCTCGTCTGGTGGGCGTTCAAGCGCCATCGCCTGGCGATGGTGGGCCTGTACATCACGATCTTCCTCTACATCATTGCGCTGGTGCCGGGCTTCTTCGCCATCAACGACCCCTGGCAGCAGAATGCCCGCGCGGCGTTCTATCCGCCGCAGGCGATCCATCTCTTCGATACGGCAGCCGATGGCAGTTGGGCGATCCGTCCCTACATTCACCCTTACGTCTTCAAGCGCGATCCGCAGACGCTGGCGGCGGTCTATAGCGAGGACAAGACCCGCAAGAGCTATGTCCGGTTCTTCGGCGAGGGCTATGAATACAAGCTGCTCGGGCTGTTCAGCACGACGACGCATCTCATCGCCAGCGAGAACAAGGCACAGCCGATCTTCCTGCTGGGGGCCGATCGTCTCGGCCGCTGCGTCTACAGCCGGATCATGCAGGGCGCCCAGATCTCGCTGTCGGTCGGCCTCGTCGGCGTGCTCCTGTCGCTGACCATCGGCGTGCTGCTGGGCGGCATCTCCGGCTATTATGGCGGGCGCATCGATTTCGCCGTGCAGCGCGTCGTCGAGTTCGTGCTGTCGCTGCCGAGCATACCGATCTGGCTCGCCTTGTCGGCGGCGCTGCCGCAGGATTGGCCGGCCACGCTGAACTACTTCATGATCACGCTGATCCTGTCGCTCACGGGCTGGGCCCAGCTTGCCCGCGTGGTGCGCGGCCGCTTCCTCAGCCTGCGCACGGAGGAGTTCGTCACGGCTGCCAGGCTCGATGGCGCCTCGGAAGGGCGCGTGATCTTCCGCCACATGCTGCCGAGCTTCGCCAGCCACATCATCGCCTCGGTCTCGCTCGCGATCCCCGCGATGATCCTGGCGGAGACCTCGCTCAGCTTCCTGGGCCTCGGTCTGCAGCCGCCGACGATCTCCTGGGGCGTGCTGCTCCGCGAGGCCCAGAATATTCGCTCGATTGCGACCGCGCCCTGGCTGTTTGCGCCCGGCGTCGCTGTGGTGATCGCCGTGATCGCCCTCAACTTCCTGGGAGACGGGTTGCGCGACGCCGCAGACCCGTACAACAAATGAATGTGACCGATCTCGCGTCCCATCTGGAACAGCGCGCCGCACCGTCCCAGCCCATCCTCGAGGTCCGCGACCTCGTCACGCACTTCCCCGTGCGCAACGGCGTGGTCAAGGCCGTCGATGGCGTCTCTTTCACGCTCCACCGTGGCAAGACCCTGTGCATCGTCGGCGAAAGCGGTTCTGGCAAGAGCGTCACCGCACGCTCGATCTTGCAGATCGTCGATGCGCCCGGCCGTATCGTCTCGGGCTCGATCATGCTCAACCGGCTCGATGGCTCGTCGGTCGATCTGGCCGGGCTCAACCCGCGCGGCCGCGAGATTCGAGCGGTCCGCGGACGCGAGATCGCGATGATCTTCCAAGAGCCCATGTCGTCGCTGTCGCCGGTTCATACGGTCGGCGACCAAATCATGGAGGTGCTGCGGCTGCATCTGAAGATGAGCAGGAAGGACGCCCGCGCGCGCTGCGTCGAGTTGCTCACCCAGGTCGAAATCCCCAAGCCGGACGCCGCGGTCGATCGCTACACCTTCGAGTTCTCCGGCGGCATGCGCCAGCGCGTCATGATCGCGATGTCGCTGGCCTGCAACCCCTCGCTCCTGATCGCCGACGAGCCGACGACGGCGCTCGACGTCACGACGCAGGCCGAAATCCTCGACCTGATCAAGCGGCTGCAGCAACAGCACGGCATGGCTGTGATGTTCATCACCCATGACATGGGCGTGGTGGCCGAGATCGCCGACGAGGTGCTGGTCATGCACTACGGCAAGATCAAGGAGAGCGGTCCGGTCGATACGATCTTCCATGCGCCCAAGGACGACTATACCCGCATGCTGATCGGCTCCGTGCTGAAGCTCGAGCAGAAGGCGGAGATCCGCCTGCGCCGGCCGCCGATCCCGGAGGATGCGCTGCCCGTCCTGCAGGTGCGCAACCTGCAGATGCATTTCGGCTCGCTCAAGGCGCCGCTCAAGGCGGTCGACGACGTGTCGCTCGATCTGAAGCCTGGCGAGACGCTTGGCATCGTCGGCGAGTCCGGTTCGGGCAAGACGACGATGGGGCGCTGCCTGCTGCGGGTCTACGAGCCGCAAGGAGGCGTCATCGACTACCGCCGGACGGATGGCAGTGTCGTCGATCTGCTCAAGGCCGATGCGCAGACGCTGAAGGCCTGCAGGCGCGAGATCCGGATGATCTTCCAGGATCCGGTCGGGTCGCTCAACCCGCGCATGACGGTGGCTCAGATCGTCGGCGAGCCGCTCCTGGTCAACGGCATCGCCAAGGGCAAGGAACTCGACGATCGCGTGGCCGACCTCCTCAGCCAGGTCGGGCTCGAGCCGTCCTGGAGGGAGCGCTATCCGCACGCCTTCTCCGGCGGCCAGCGCCAGCGCATCGGCATCGCGCGGGCGATCTCGCTCAACCCGCGCATCATCGTCGCCGACGAGGCGACCTCGGCGCTGGACGTGTCCGTCCGTTCGCACGTGCTCGACCTGATGATGAACCTGCAGGACAGGCTCGGCCTGTCCTATGTCTTCATCAGCCACGATATCGGCGTCATCCGCTATATGTGCGACAGGGTGGCGGTGATGTATCGCGGAACGGTCGTCGAGACCGGCACGGCCGAGCAGGTCTGCGACGCGCCCCGGCACGCCTATACGCAGGCGCTGCTCTCGGCGATCCCGCGGCCCGATCCGCGGGCTCGCAGCATCCACAACCGGCACCGCTACACCGCGGCCTGACATGCGCGCGCTCCGACGTGCGTTTCGCATCAAACCAGACTTGAAGAGGCGGCACGCCAGCGAGTGCGCCTGCACCACCGGAGGACGCCCATGAAGATCGACCGGCTGCGCGCCTACATGACCCGCGACAAGGACCGTCCGCGGCTCGTCATCGCCATCGACACCGATGACGGCCTGACCGGCTGGGGCGAATGCTACAATCACGGCCCCGACAAGGCGCTGCAGCCGCTGCTCGACTATCTCTTCGGCTTCATCAAGGGACAGGATCCGCGCCGGATCGAATATCTGATCCAGTATCTGATGCAGCAGTGCCGTTTCCCGCCGGGCGCGCTGGGCCTGGCGGCGATCTCCGCGATCGATCATTGCCTGTGGGAGATCTCGGCCAAGGCGCTCGGAGTGCCGGTCTATCAGCTCCTCGGCGGCCATGTCCGCGACCGGGTGCGCGTCTATGCCGGCGTCTACACCGCGCCCGATCCTGCGATCGCACGCGACGAGTTCGATGCGCTCAACGAGACATGGGGGTTGACCGCGTTCAAGCTCAGCCCCTGGCGCATCGACATGCACGCCCATCGCTGGGGCGAGGTGGTACGCGCCAGCGCCGAGTATTTCCGCGGCCTGCGCGAGACCGTGCGCTCCGATTACGATATCGCCTTCGACGCCCACGCCAAGATCTTCGAGGTCGGGCAGGCGATCCAGCTCGGCAACGCACTGGCACCCTATGACCCGCTATTCTTCGAGGAACCGCTGCGGCCTGAGAATTTCGAGGCCTGGGGCGAACTGAAGAGCCGGCTCGACTGCACGCTGGCGACGGGTGAATCGCTCTACAGCCGCTACGAGTTCCTGCGCCTGCTGTCCGTCAGGGGCTGCGATATCATCCAGCCCGACATCTGCGTCGTCGGCGGCCTGCTGGAGATGCGCAAGATCGCCGCGATCGCCGAGGCCCATCACGTCACGGTCGCGCCGCACAATCCGATGGGCCCGCTGGCGACCGCCATCAATCTGCATTTCTCGGCCGCGCAGCCGAATTTCCGCATCCTCGAATACCGGCTCCCGCAAGGTCCGGGGTACATCTTCGGCGACGGCAGCGGCGACGCCAACACCAAGGCCGACCGCTCGCAGGGCGCCTGGTATGTCAAGGATCCCTATCTTCCCAAGGACGGCTATCTCGACTTGCGGCCCGACCGTCCGGGGTGGGGCGTCGAGATGGACATGGAGGTCCTCGGCAAGGAGGACTATGTGCATTGGGAGCGAAAAGTGCCCCGGCGGCCCGATGGTTCCACCGCCTACGGGTAGAGTTGGCTTCCGACCCGGCCCGCGTGCAAACTGCCAGCGTGTGCCAGTCGCCGTCCGGATGGGTTTTGGCGAAGCGCTCCATCAGCCGGTCGGCGAAGCCTAGTCACGTTGCCGCACAACACCGAGGCGATCGGCGCAGCGATCACCGCCACGCCGCTTGCGAGCACAAAGCAGGCGGCATAGCCGAGATGCTGCAAGACAAACTCCTTGACTCCTCACAGGTGATTATCATTATTGATATTGATGAATGCACTCTTGCCCAATCTGATCAGAAGGCCGCGTGACATCGTTTACGAGTCGCTGAAGCGGCAGATCATGCTGAATGAGTTGCGCCCCGAAAGCGCCCTCACCGAACTGGGCATGGCGCGGGAACACGGCTGCAGCCAAGGCACGATCCGCGAGGCACTGCTGCGCCTGCAGGAGGATGGGCTCGTCGCCCGCTCGGGCCATCGCGGCACGATGGTGACCCGGCTCGACCCCGAAGAGGCGCAGGAAATCCTGGCCCTGCGCCGCCGCATCGAGATTCGTGGGGCACTACGGGCAGTCCAGCATGTCGAGCCCGGCAGCCTGGAGCGGTTGCGGGCCATTCAGGCCGACATGGACACCGTTGCCGCGGCCGGCGACGAATATGCCCTCATCATCCTCGACATGGCATTTCATCTGACAATCTTCCGGCTCGCTGGGTTGGATGCCCTCGAACAGATCCTGACCCGCTGCACCCTGCATTCGCACCGCTCGAAACTCTGGGCTCCAGGCCACCGCCGTTCGCTGACCGAGACCGCGGCACGCCACCGCTGTTTGCTCGCCTTGCTCGAGGCCCGCGACGGCGAAGGCCTGTCACAGGCGATAGCTGATCATATCGACACCATCGTCCTGCGTGACGGGGCCGCCTGATGCGGCCGTGGATCGATCCGCAGATGCAGGTGATTCTGGAGCGCCTGCGCGCCGGCCCCGCTTTTGATTTCCGCTTCGCTCCGATCGCCGAAGCCCGCGCCACCGTCGATGCCGCGGCCCTGCCATGGAGCCTCGGCGCTCCGGCCATGCCGATGCGGGAACTCGGCATTGCCACGCCGTGGGGCGAGATGCGCGCAAGGCTCTATCACGCCACCGCCGCACCGCCCGACGCTGTCATCGTCTACGCCCATGGCGGTGGCTGGACCTTCGGATCGATCGACACCCATGACGGCACGATGCGCGATCTCGGGGAGGCGGCTGGCTGCGCCGTCCTCGGCGTGGATTACCGGCTCGCCCCGGAGCACCCGTTCCCGGCGCCGCTCGACGACCTTCTGGCCGCCGTCGCCTTCGTCGAACGCGGCGGCCTGGGCGCGGCGGTTGCTCCCGGCCATATCGCCCTGGCGGGCGATTCCTCCGGCGCCAACCTCGCCCTCGCCGCACTGTTGCGCCGACGCGACGAGGGCCTGGCGCCCGTGGCGGCCGCTGCCCTGTTCTATGGCTCCTATGAACCCGATTTTGCCAGTTCGAGCCATGCGGCTTTCGGCGGCGGCGACTACCTGCTCACCAGCGCGAACATGCGCTGGTACTGGGACAATTTCCTTGGCGGCGAACCGGACACGACGGTGAGCCTCGCTGCGCCCATCCGTGCCGATCTCGCTGGCCTGCCGCCGCTCTATCTCTCCGCCGCCGGGCTCGATCCGTTGCGCGACGACACGGTCCGGCTGGCGCAGCGCTTGAGCGAGGCCGGCGTCCCCTTCCGTTTCGACCATGTTCCCGGCGTCGTGCATGGCTGCCTGCGCATGGCCCGAGAACTCGATGCCGCGCGCGCCATGCTCGCGGCCGGAGGCGCCTACATCGCAGACCATCTCAAAAACAAAAAAACCGGAGGAAACCAACCATGGAACGAAGGACTTTCATCAAGCTAGCGGGCGCGACCGCGCTTGCCACGCCCCTCGCCCGCCCCGCCCTCGCACAGGGTACGACGACGGTGCGCTGGTGGTATCATTTCGACAATCCGCAGCATTCGCCGGCCGAACTCGTTGCCAAGTTCGAGGCGGGCAACCCTGGCATCAAGGTTCAGGCCGAGAGCATTCCCTGGGGCGGCGGCAACGACTACCAGACCCGCCTCTTTGCGGCCCTCGTCGCCGGCAATGCGCCCGATTGCGCCATGGTGCGGCTGTCCTGGGCGGCGCGCTTCCAGCAGATGAAGGCACTCGCCCCGATCGACGATCTGATCGCCGGCTGGGCCGGGCGCGGTGACATCGCCGACAACATCTGGACCATCAACAAGGGCGCCGACGGCAAGCAATATTACCTGCCGCTGCAATATGTCGTGCTCTACCTCTACTATCGGCAGGATCTGTTCGAGCAGGCCGGGCTGAAGCCGCCCGCGACCTTCGAGGATTTCCGCAGCGCCGCCAAGGCGCTGACCAAGAGCGACGTCTCGGGTTTCGGCCTGCGCGGTGGGGCCGGCGGCTTCGACCATTGGGGACCGTTCGTGCTCGGTGGCGGCGCCAGCTTCGAGAAGGGCGGGATGGTCAGCGAGAAGGCTCTTGCCGCCAATCGCTGGTTCGTCGAGCTCACCAGCAAGGACAAGGTGGTGCCGGCCTCGGCCCCGACCGACAGCTTCCGGCAGATCGTCGACAGCTTCAAGGCCGGGCGCACCGCCATGACCATCCACCATGTCGGCTCGGCCAACGAGATCGTCGGCGTGCTCGGCGACAAGGTTTCGGCGGTGCCAGTGCCGCGCGGCCCGGACGGCAAGGGCTGGACCTATTTCGGCGACGAGTCCAACGCCGTCTTCGCCGTGAGCAAGGCGCGGGAGGCTGCCTTCAAATGGTGCGCCTTCCTGTCCACGGCCGAGAACAACGTCGTGCTGAACAAGTTCACCGGCCAGTTGCCGATCGCGACCTCGGCGGCGAAGGACTGGACGCTGCATCCCAAGCGCTTCGTCGACGCCAGCGCCGCCTCCCTGCCCTTTGCCGCGTCGCTGCCGGATTCGCCGAAGACGCCCGACTTCATCGCCCGGATCTGGCCGGCCAACATGCAAAGGGCGCTGCTCGGCCAGATCCAGCCCGATGAGATGATGCGTGCGATCGAGCAGCATTTCCATGGCTGACGGCACCGGCGGAGGCCGGATCTCAGGCCCCCGCCCCTCGCCCTCGTTCAGACAGGTTGGCATCGTGGCTTCGCTCACCCCTGCGGACCGGCGCAGGCCGCCCCTTGGGCGCGGCGCGACGCCGTTCTGGTTCCTGCTGCCGGCGGTCCTGATCACGGCGGGCGTCGTGCTGGTTCCCGTCGCGCAAACGGCCTGGCTCAGCCTGCAGGATTATCTGCTCTACGACCCCGACAATGCCCGCTTCGTCGGCCTGGGCAACTTCGCCAAGATCATCCGCGACGAGGTGTTCTGGATCTCGCTCGGCCAGTCCTTCATCTGGATCGTCGGCGTCGTCGGGCTGCAGTTCCTGCTTGGGCTCGTCGCGGCTCTGCTGCTGAACCAGAGCTTCTGGTGGCGCGGGCTGGCACGCTCGCTCGTGATCATCCCCTGGGCGCTGCCTAGCGTGATCATCGGGCTGATGTGGACCTGGATGTATGATTTCAACCTCGGCGTCATCAACGACATCGCGCTGCGCCTCGGGCTGATCGCAGCGCCGATCGCCTGGCTGGCGCGGCCCGACACCGCACTCTACGCGATCATGTTGGCGCTGATCTGGCAGGGCTTTCCCTTCTTCGCCGTGACCATCCTGGCAGGGCTACAGACTGTGCCGGCCGAACTCTACGAGGCGGCAGAGATCGACGGCGCCACCGCGCGCCAGCAATTGTTCTACGTCACTTTGCCGTCGATCGCCGACGTGATCGCAACCGCGCTGCTACTGCGCACGATCTGGGTGGCGAATTCGCTCGACGTCATCCTGGTGATGACGGGCGGCGGGCCGGGCTATGCCACGCATACGCTGCCGCTCTACGCCTTCCTGCGCGCGTCGAGCAGCATGGAGTTCGGCTATGGCGCGGCACTGGCGCTGATCCTGACCGCGATGCTGCTGGGCGTCGTCTTCCTCTATGTCAGACGCGCAGCGCGGGGCATCGAGGCATGATCGAGCGTCGTTCCTATGCGAGGCGCATGCTGGAGGTCGAGCTTCCCGTCCTGCTGATCGTGCTGTTCGCGCTTGGCCCTTACGCCTGGATGATCCTGACCTCGCTGAAGCCCCAAGTCGAACTCTCGGCCTGGCCGCTGAACTACTGGCCACGCGAGGCGACGCTGCAGCATTACAACGACCTGATCGCGCGCACGAGTTTCGCCAGCAGCCTCGGCAACAGCCTGATCATCGCGATCGGCGCCAGCGTGCTCGGGCTCGGCGTCAGCATCCCGGCGGCCTATGCCTTCTCCCGCTTCCGTTTTCGCGGCCGGCAGATGCTGCTGACTGGCTTCCTCGTCATCAACATGTTCCCGGTCGTGCTGCTGATCATCCCGCTCTTCCTGATGATGCGCCGGCTCGGGCTGATCGACACGTTTCTCGGCGTCATCCTCGGCCATTCGACCTTCGCGATCCCGTTCGCGATCTGGATGCTGACGAGCTATTTCAACGCGATCCCGAAAGATCTCGACGAAGCCGCGACGATCGACGGCGCGAGCCGCCTGCAGACGATCCGGCTGATCATCCTGCCGCTGGTGATGCCGGGCGTCGCCACCGCCGGCATCTACATCTTCATCACCTCCTGGAACGAATATCTCTTCGCCATGATGCTGTCGGGGCAGGCGGTGCGCACCGTCACCGTCGCGCTGCAGCTCTTCATCGGCGAGTTCACCATCCAGTGGGGCCTTCTCACGGCCGGCGGCACGCTGATCGCGCTGCCGGTCACCTTCCTCTTCCTTCTGGTGCAAAGGCGGCTCGTGGGCGGACTCACGGCCGGTGCGGTGAAGTCATGACGGTCAATTCCATCGGGGTGATCTCGATGTTCTATGCGCGGCCTTTCACGCGCGAGCATTTCGACTGCTTTGCGCGGATGAAGCGGGCTGGAGCCGATGTCGTCGAATTGCTGGTGCCGGAGCCCGGCGAACTCGATCTCAAGGAGACCCGCGCCGCCATCGCCGATGCCGGGCTGTCCTGCGTGCTCGCCGCCCGCGTCAACCTCACGCGCGACCTCGCCAGCAGCGACGCCGGCGCGCACAAGGCCGGCATCGCCTATCTCGAAACCTGCGTCGATGTCGCCTCAGCGCTTGGCGCAGACATCGTCGGCGGGCCGCTCTACGGCGCGCCGTTGGTCTTCGCCGGCCGCGCGCCCGCCCCGGTCGACGAGAGCGAGCGCAAGCGCCGCATCGACGCCATCGTCACCGGGCTAACGCAGGCCAGCCGGCGTGCCTCCGATGCCGGCATCCTGTTCGGCGTCGAGCCGCTCAACCGCTTCGAGACCGATATCTGCAACACGACGAAGCACGCGCTCGAGATCGTCGGGCGCGTCGCCAATCCCGCCGTCGGCGTGATGCTCGACACCTTCCACATGAACATGGAGGAGTTCGATCTCGCTGGCGCCATCCGGCAGGCGGGATCGAAGCTCGTGCATTTCCAGGCCAACGAGAACAATCGCAGCTTCGTCGGCTCGGGCCATATCGACTGGCCGGCGGTCGCGCGGGCGCTACGCGACGTCTCCTATCGCGGTCCGATCGTGCTCGAGCCCTTCCGCCGCAGCGACGAGCGGGCCGGCACGCCGCTGGCGCAATGGCGCGCGCCGACCGAGAACGAGGATGAGCCCCTGGCCGCCAGCATCGCCTTCCTCAAGGCCGCGCTGGCTTTCGCGGGGAGGACGGCATGACCGGTTCCCGCACAAGCGCATTGCGCATCGGCTGGGTCGGCTGCGGCACCCATGCCAACGAGATGCTGCTGCCGCAACTGACCCGGCATGAGGTCGAGATCGTCGCGCTTTGCGATACGGATGAAGCCAGGCTGCAGGGGACCGGCCGGCGCTATGGCGTTGTCGAGGCCAGCCGCCTGCGCGACTGGCGTGATTTGCTGGCGCGCGACGATCTCGACGCGATCGGCCTCGCGGTTGGCCCCGGCCTGCATCACGAGATCGGGCTGGCTGCGATCGCGCGAGGCAGGCCGCTCTTCATCGAGAAGCCGCCGGCGCCGACGGCGCGGCAGGCCGCCGAGTTGGCGCAGGCCGCGGCGAGCCGCGAGGTGCCGGTCGTGCTCGGTTTCATGAAGCGCTATTCGACCGCCAACCGCATCGCCCGCAACGTCCTGCGGTCGGCGGAGTTCGGGGAGACGGCGAGCTTTCTCGGGCAATACATGACCGCGCCGACCTACTTCGCGGGAGACCCGGACTATAGCGGCTTCTACCTGCATCATTGCGTGCATTATTTCGATCTGGTGCCGCATCTGATGGGCGAAGTCGCCTCGGTGAGCGTGCGGAGGCATGAATTGGCGCCCGGCAAGCTGCTCCTGCATGTCGATTTCCGCTTCGCCAATGGCGGCATCGGCACGCTGGTTATGGGCACGCATCAATCGCGCGGCACGCCGATGGAATGGTGGCAGGTGATGGGCGACCATGCCCGGGTCGAGGTGCGCAACCTCCACGAGGTCCGCTATTTCCGCAATCCGCCCTTCAAGGTCTCCAAGCCCGAAGCGAGCCTGATCGACGGGCAGGACACGCTGGTCTGGGAGCCGAATTTCACCGCCGCCGCCAACGAGGACCACAAGGGCTACCACGCCCTGCTCGGCGACTTCGTGCGCGCTGCACGCGGCGAGCCGACGACGGCACCGAGCGCCGCCGATGGCGCGGCTGCGATGGCTCTTCTCCAACAGGTTACAACGGCCGGTGGATCGGACGTAAACTCTTAAGGCCGTGGCCGCCGCCCGCCCGTGCTGGCCGGATGGGCTCGGCACGTCGCCATCACTGCTATAGATGGGCGAATGCCGGAGAGGTCCTGGCAAAGCAGGAGCAGATTATGACCGAGCGATTTGAACGACATCGCCAGCCCTGGACATATGAGGAACTCGAGAAGCTAAAGTTGCTCGCCAAGAAGGGCATGGCACTGAAGGCGATTTCGAAGGCGATGACCCGCAGCGAAGAATCGATCAAGGAGCGCGCCAAACTCGATGGCATCAGGATCGCCAAGCTCCGTTAGCCGGGCTCACGGCCAGGCCTTGGAGCGCTCAGTGTCGATTATTGGATGATTCCGCGCTTCGTCAGTCCGTCGATGTTGCAGCGACATGAACTGCCGACAGGTTGCGGGGCCGTCTGGCATGCGCCGCGCCCGGTGGCGCAATAGTCTCCGAACCGTCCGCCCCCGCGACGATAGCGACGGCCATCGTCATAGTCGTAGCGAGGTCGATCGTCGTATCCGCGCCCATACGGGCTCTCCTCGGGCGGCGGTCCGCGGCGGCCGTAACCAGGGCGAAGATCCCCGAAAGGATCGCCATAGAGCTGCGCCATTGCAGGCAGCGTCGAGGCAAACGTTGCACCAATGACGCCAAGAATCGCGAACTTTCGCAGCATGCTGAAATCCTCTTCTCCGCCCACAATGTTTGGGCGGCCAACAAGGTTCCGGACCGGCACGGCATTCGTATGGCGCGAACGGGACAGCGCGACCAGGCTCCGGCCTCGCGCGGCCGGAAGACGCTGTACCAGTTCACCGCTGGAAGGGGCTTGAACCCGCCGCTCTCGCAGGCACGGCATGTCCAAGAAACAGACTTGATTGTTTGTAAAATGAATCGCAGACTCGATCCTTCTGTTGGGTTGAGGCTCGGCGTGACCGGAACCGGCAAACGACGATCGCAGAAGGAACGCAGCGCGGAGACCTCGACGCGGCTGATAAATGCGACCATCGACCTGCTGCATGACCGCGGTCTGGTCCGCACCTCGACGTCCGAGATCGCCCGCGCGGCCGGCGTCTCGCGCGGGGCGCTGACGCATCATTTCGCCGGGCGCGAGGCCATCATCAGCGCCTCCGTCGCGGCCATGCTGAGCAAGGCGACCCGTGATCTGCATCGCTTCGCCGAGACCTTCATCGCGCGCGGCGGCTCCAGCGACGAGATCGTCGATTACATCTGGCAGATGATGGACGACCGGCTGTTCTACGTCACGATGGAGTATCTGCCGGAGGCGCGACACAATCCCGACTTCAGGGCCGAACTCATTCCGACCGTTCGCGATTTCCACGCCGGTCTCGATGCGATCTGGACCGCGCTCGCCACGCGGGCCGGCGTCGAGCCCGATCATGCCCGCATCGTGATGAACGCGACGATGTGCCTCGTACGCGGTATGATCAGCCAGACCGTGCTGCGCCCCAACGACCCCGCTTACTACCGGGACATGCTGGCCTTCTGGAAGCAGCAGGTCCGCCAGCAATTCCCGATCGAGGCGCCGTCCTCGCACGATTCCAGACTCAAGGCAGGCGCGAGATGACGGCTGCCCTGATCATCGCAGAGCTCAAGCTCGACTTTTACGGCGTCCATGTCCTGCGGGGGGTCGATTTCACGGTTCCGGCCGGCTCCTTCACTGGGCTGATCGGCCCCAACGGCGCTGGCAAATCGACGCTGTTCAACGCGGTTTCGGGGCTCTACCGGCCCAAGGGCGGCTCGGTCAGACTCGGCGCCGTCGAGACGACCGGTCTGCCGCCGGAAAAGCTGGTCGCGGCAGGGCTGGTGCGCTCGTTCCAGCTGGCACGCGGCTTCCCCAAGCTCAGCGTCTTCCAGCACCTGATGCTTTATGGCGCGAGCCAGCCGGGCGAGTCCCTGCTGCCCGCGCTCTGGCGCTCGCACACCGCCAGACGGCGCGAGGCCGAGCTTGCCGAGCGCGCGCATGGCATCGCGCGGCGGCTGCGGCTCGACCATGTCCTCGACAACCCCGTCACCGCCCTCTCCGGCGGCCAGAAGAAGCTGGTCGAGATCGGCCGCGCACTGATGGCGGACCCGAAAATCCTGTTGCTCGACGAGCCGATGGCGGGCGTCAACCCGACGCTGGCCGACGAGATCGCTGGTCATCTCACCGCGCTGAACCGCGACGGCCTGACGATTTGCCTGATCGAGCACGACATGGCGCTGATCAAGCGCCTCTGTGCGCCCGTCATCGTCATGGCCGAGGGCAAGGTGCTGACGCAAGGCTCGTTCGACGAGGTTGCCGCCGACGCCCGCGTCCAGGAAGCCTATCTCGGGAGGCGGCATTGAGCGTGGGCACCGGCAGCCTGCTCACCGTCGAGGGCGTTGTCGCCGGCTATGGCGCGGCCGAGCAGATCCTGAAAGGGACATCGCTTCGGGTCGAGGCCGGCGAGATCGTCTCGATCATCGGACCCAACGGCGCCGGCAAATCGACCCTGCTGAAGACGATCGCAGGGCTGGTGGCGGCGCGCGAGGGCGCGATCATGCTGAACGGCGCCGATGTCACGGCCGAAGGCGCGCTCGGCCGGGCCAGGCATGGGATCGGCTTCGTGCCGCAGGAGCGCAATGTCTTCGGCGCAATGACGGTCGCGGAAAACCTCGACATCAGCGGCTTCCAGGAGCCGGCGAGGGTCCGCGAGCGCAGCGAGGCGCTTTATGCCCGCTACCCGATGCTGGCAGCTAAGCGCCGCGCGCTTGCCCGCACGCTCTCGGGCGGCCAGCGCCAGATCCTGGCCATGGCGATGGGGCTGATGAACGCGCCGACCTTGCTGCTGCTCGACGAGCCCACCGCCGGCCTCTCGCCCAAGGCCGCCGAAGAGCTGTTCGAGGCGATCATGGTGCTGAATCGCGGTGGCCTGCCGATCCTGATGGTGGAGCAGCACGCGCTCGAGGCGCTCGAAATCTCGACGCGCGGCTACGTCCTCGTCGCAGGCAGCAACAGCCGCGAGGGCGCAGGCCCCGCGCTCGCCGCCGACCCCGAAATCCGCCGGCTCTTCCTCGGCGGCTGACCATGCCTGCATAAGCCAAGAGACCAAGCAGAAGACACCAACCAAAGCAGGGGATGATGATGACCGAGCTTCTGACCAACCGCCGTGACCTTCTGGGCGGCGCTGCCGCTCTCGCCGGCTCCGCCGCCTTTCCCCGCCTCGCGCCGGCGCAGGGAGCGCCGATCAGGATCGGTACGCTGACGCCGCTGACGGGCGCCGGCGGGCCCTATGGCCCGGTCATGGTCAAGGCGGTCAAGGCCGTGATCGACGAGGTCAATGCCGCCGGCGGCGTGCTTGGCCGCAAGGTCGAACTGGTCTCCGAAGACGATCAGACCAGCCCCGAAGCCGGCATCCGCGCCGCGCGCAAGCTGATCGACGTCGACAAGGTTTCGGCGATCCTGGGCACCTGGGCCTCCTCGGTGACCACGGCCGTCGCCCCGCTCTGCTGGGAATCGAAAACCTTCCTCTGCACCGTCTCGGGCGCAGATTCGATCACGGCGCTGCCACATCAGGGCTATCTGATCCGGACCCAGCCGATCACGGCGCTGCAGGGCAAGAAGTTCGGCGAGTTCATCATCGCCCAGGGCGCCAAGCGCGTCTTCATTGTCTCGCCGCAGACGCCCTTCGCCAAGAGCCAGATCGACAACATCACACTTGCCATGAAGGCCGGCGGCGGCGAAGCCTCCTCGCTGATCTATGACGACAAGAAGCCGGCCTACCGCACCGAGATCGACGAAGTCCTGCGCTTCAAGCCCGACGCGGTCGTCTTCGGCGGCTACACCCCCGACACCGCCGTGATGCTGAAGGACCTTTACCGGGCCGACTTCAAGGGTCTCAAGGTGGCCTTCGGCTATTCGGTCAACCAGAAGCTGGTCGAGAGCGTGCCGGCCGAGGTCGTCGACAAGACCTACACGATCTCGCCCTCCCCGGCCGAAGGCTCCAAGGCCTATGACCGGCTGGTCAAGCTGATCGGCATCGCCTCGCCCGACCCCTACACCACCCAGATCTATGACCACATCAACCTCGTGCTGATGGCGATTGCAATCGCCGGCGATAGCTCGGGCGCCGCAATCAAGGACGCCATCCGCAAGGTCAGCCAGGCCCCGGGCGGCGCCAAGATCGACAACGCCATCGACGGCCTGAAGGCGATCGCGGCCAAGCAGCCTGTGGACTATGACGGTGCCAGCGGCCCCTGCGACTTCACCGAGATCGGCGACATCAGCGACTCGAAGTTCCGCTACGAGCAGGTCCAGGCCGGCAAGATCGCGCTCGTGAAGATCGCCTGACGTCCATGCAGACTCAAATCCGTCATTGCGAGCGTAGCGAAGCAATCCAGGGGACCGTCGAGCTCTTCCGCCCTTGGACTGCTTCGTCGCTGTCGCTCATCGCAATGACGGTGGAGCATCGCGCATCATGATCCTCATCCTCCAGGCCCTCATCAACGGGCTGATGACCGGGGCGTTGATCGCCGTCCCGGCTATCGGCTTCTCCGCGATCTTCGCGGTGCTGCGCTATCCGAACTTCGCCATCGCGGCCTACGCCACCATCGGCGCGTTCGCGGCCTGGTGGGCGAATACAACGCTCGGCTTGGCCGTCGTGCCGGCGCTGGCCATCGCCTTCGCTGTCACCGGTGTGGTCGGTGTGGTGGCGGAGGAGACCTCACTGAAGCGCCTGCGCGACAAGGGCGCGCTGATCGTGGCGATTGCCTCGATCGCGCTCAATCTCGTGCTGGAGAACGTCATCCGGTTCGCCTTCGGTAACGACATGAAGGGCTACGACCTGCCGATCGCGCGCGATCTGCGCTTCGGCGAATTGCGTATCGGCCCGCAGCAGCTCCAGAGCCTGGCGCTCGCGGTTATCATCATGGCGGCGATGTTCCTGTTCCTGCGCTACACCCGCTTCGGCAAGGCGATGCGCGCGGTGGCCGACAACCCCGACCTCGCCCGCCTCAAAGGCATCGACCCGGCCCGTATCGCCATCGTCACCGTCTTCCTCGGCGCGGGACTTTCGGGCGTCGGTGGCGTGCTGATCGGGCTCGACACCTCGATCGACCCGCTCACCGGCTATCGCGTCCTGCTCTCGGTCTTCGCCGCGGCCGTGCTCGGCGGCCTGGGCTCGATTCCTGGCGCCGTGGTGGGAGCGCTGGCGCTCGGCATCGCCGAGGAGATGGCGCTGATCGTGACGCCCGCGACCTACCGCACCGCCGTCGGTTTCGTGGCGATCCTGCTCATGTTGACCTTCCGGCCCTGCGGCATTCTCGGCGAGAGGGCCGCCTGATGCTGTCCTATGTCATCTTCACGCTGACGCTGTGCGGCATCTACGCCCTGCTGGCGCTCAGCCTCAACCTGATCTGGGGCGGCGTTGGGCTGGTCAATCTCGGCCTCGCCGGCTTCTTTGCCGTCGGCGCCTATGCCTCGGCGATCGCGACGGGAGCCGGCGCACCGGTGCTGATCGGCTGGAGCGCGGCCCTTGTCGTCGGCGCCGTCGTCGGCCTCGTCGTCACCTTCGCGACCTTGCGCCTGCGCGACGATTATCTGGCCATCGTTACGCTCGGCTTCGCCGAGGTGATCCGGCTGATCGCGCTGAACGAGCGCTGGCTGACCAGAGGCTCGGACGGCATATCCGGCATCAAGGCCCCGCTCAAGGCCGAGCTCGGCCTGCAGGGCTTCAGCTATGTCTACCTCGCCATCGTCACGCTGACCGTGCTTGGCGTCTGGGCGCTGCTGCGGCGGCTCGATCTCTCACCCTATGGCCGCGCCATGAAGGCGATCCGCGAGGACCAGCAGCTCGCCGCCTTCGCCGGCAAGGCCGTGCTGCGCTTCAAGCTCCAGGCCTTTGCGCTTTCGGCCGCGATCGCCGCGCTCTCGGGCGCGCTCTACGCGCATTTCCAGTCCTATGTCTCGCCCGACCATTTCCAGCCGCTGATCACGATCTACATCTTCCTCGCCGTCACCGCCGGCGGCGTCGGCCGGCCGAGCGGGGCGGTCTTCGGCGCCTATCTCGTCGTGATCTTCCTGGAAGCGACGCGTTTCGCCACCGAATGGCTGCCGGGCCTGCAACCCGTTCAGGTCGCCGCGCTGCGCGAGATCATGATCGGCGTGGCGCTGATCCTGGTGCTGCATCTGCGCCCGCAGGGCATCTGGCCGGAGCGCATCCCCAAGGCGCCGGCGCCATCGACTTCTCCCACAGCCTGAACCCGAAGAGCCCATCATGTCAGACGATCTCGCCACCCTGTCGGTCCTGCTCGCCGAGCCCGGCCAGCCTGACACCGTGTTCAAGGCGTTCGACGCCATCACCAAGACGCTGGTCGGCCATGAGCTGTTCACGCTGCTCTATGTCGATGGCTCGGAGGTCGCGCGGATCTATTCCAACCGCCCCGCCGAATACCCCGTCTCCGGCCGCAAGCCGATGGGCCCGACGCCCTGGGGCAAGCATGTCATGGACGGCAGGCAATCCTATCTCGGCCGCGACAAGGCCGCGATCCGCTGGGCCTTCTTCGACCATGAGCTGATCGAGAGCATGGGGCTGGGCTCCGTCATCAACGTTCCCGCGATTTATGACGGCAAGGTCATCGGCACGATCAACCTGCTCGCGGCCGAAGGCTTCTACCGCGAGGAGCATATCGCCCCCGTCGAGCGCCTGGCGCCGATGATCGTTCCCGGCTTCCTGGCCGCCCGCGCCGCCGCGCGCGCCGTCTGACACGCTCGCCCAATCGGCAGGCGCTGAAGAACACCGTCGTCGGCCTCGCCAAGGCGGCAAGATCTTCGACATCCCGACGACAATCACGACGGTCGAGACCAGCAGCTTTTCGGGCCAGACCACCCCAAACTGCTCGCGGCCTGACCTGACTGGATCAGAGAACTCGCGCCTGATGGCGGCCGTTCGAGGTTGCCACGGCGACGCCCCTGCAATCATAAGGAACGATGTTCAGGTTTTTCGATTCACTCGTGGATTCGACTGCGTTACCCCCGGGTGAGCCTCCCAGCGGACTTCTATCGTTCTATTGGCATTTTGTTCGTCAGGCCAAGGGACTGTTCGCCGCGCTGTTCCTGATCGGCTTCACGCTCGCCGTCATCGAGGCCGTGGTGCCCTATCTGATCGGTCGCCTCGTCTCCGTACTGTCATCGGTCGCGCGCGAGCGGGTTTTCGACGCGGCCGGCCAGCTGCTTCTGATCATGGCGGCGATCGTGCTCGTGGTCCGGCCGTTCGGCACCGTCCTGTTCCGTCTGCTCGTGAACCACTCGATTGCGGTGTCCTTCACGACGCTGATCCACTGGCAGAACTACTGGCATGTCGTCCGCCAGCCGCTCGCCTTCTTCCAGGATGACTTCGCCGGGCGGCTGGCCAACCGGGTCATGCAAACGGCCCGGCCGCTGCGGGAAAGCATCGTCGCCTTCGTTCGGGCGGTCTGGCAGATACTCGTCTTCGGCGCGACCGCGATTGGCCTTCTCGGGACGCAGGACCTTCGCCTGGCGGCGCCGATGATGGTCTGGTTTCTGTTCTACGGCGGACTCCTGGCCTACACGCTGCCGAAGGTGCAAATCCGATCCCGCGAGACCTCGGAGACGCGCTCGGCGATCTCCGGGAAGGTCGTCGACACCTTCACCAACATGATGACGGTCAAGCTGTTCGGGCGCCGGGCCGATGACGACGCCTATATCCGCGACGGGTTCCTTCGCTTCCAGACCGCCTTCGCCCGCCAGCAGCAGCTCAACACCGTCTATGTGTTTTGCCTGATCTGCCTCAACGCAGTCCTGCTGGTGACGACCGGCGGTATCGGCGTCTGGCTTTTCTCCGAAGGACGCGTCGATGCGGGGACGCTGACGACCGCCGTTCTCCTCACTACCCAGATCATCGCCATGTCAGGCTGGGTGGCGTTCGAGATCGCAGGGATATTCGAGAACATCGGCATCGTGCAGGAGGGCATGAAAACCATCGCGCATCCGCTCAGCCAGCTCGACAAGCCCGACGCACATCCGCTCGAGGCCCGGCATGGCGAGATCCGGTTCGAGAATCTGCATTTCCACTACAGCCAGCCGCATCGCGTGGTGGACGGGCTGTCGCTGACCATCGGCGCCGGCGAAAAGGTTGGTCTCGTCGGGCGCTCCGGCGCGGGGAAGTCGACGCTCATCAATCTGCTGCTGCGCTTCTATGAACCGCAATCGGGCCGCATCCTGATCGACGGGCAGGACATCGCCCATGTCACCGAGGAATCGCTGCGCGCCCGGATCGCGGTGGTTGCCCAGGACTCCTCGCTTTTGCATCGCTCCATCGGCGAGAACATCCTCTATGCCCGCCACGAGGCCGACGAGGGCATGATGCGTGATGCCGCCCGAAAAGCGCAGGCAGATGCCTTCATCGACAAGCTGGTGGACGGCAAGGGACGCCAGGGCTTCGAAGCCTTTGTCGGCGAGCACGGCGTCAAGCTCTCCGGCGGGCAGCGCCAGCGCATCGCCATCGCCCGGGTGTTCCTGAAGGACGCCCCTCTCCTCCTGCTCGACGAGGCGACGTCGTCCCTCGACTCGCAGGTCGAAGCCGCGATCCAGGAAGCGCTCGCGGAGCTGATGCGTGGCAGAACGGTTATCGCCATCGCCCACAGGCTCTCCACGCTTCAGCTCATGGACCGCCTGGTGGTTATGGACGCGGGCCGCATCGTCGAACAGGGCACACATGCGGAACTGCTCGCAGCCGGCGGGCTCTATGCCGACCTCTGGGCGCATCAGTCCGGCGGCTTTATCGTGCCGCAACGTCCCCAGGGTTCTCGGAAGCCGTAGACCTCAGCATTCTAGGCTCCGGCGATTTTCAGCGCCTGCTCGAGGATCTGGTATTCTGCGGCGGTCGCGGCCGGCTGCGGCGGTCGCATCGCGTCGGACGAAAGCCTGCCGAGGATGCACAGGGCAGCCTTGAGCCGCGCCGTCGCCCGGCCGCCCGGCGCGTCGCGATAGATCGCCACTGAAAGCGGATAAAGCAGCTCGTGGCTCGCGCGCGCGGCCGCCCAGTCGCCGCGCTGCGCCGCCTGCCACAGGGACACGACGAGATCCGGAATCACCGCAGCCAGGCTGACCTGGCTGCCGGCGCTGCCGATCAGATAGCTGGTCAGCAGATGCTCGTCGCCAGAGCCGAGCACGACGAAATCGGGCCGATCGGCCTTGAGCAAGCGCAAATTCGCCTCGTAATTGGCGACCTCCCAGCTGCCTTCCTTGATGCCGACGATGCGCGGCTCGGCGGCAAGCTTGCGCAGGACAGCGGGGGAATAGGCCATCGCCCCGGCACCGATCGGCGCGCCGTAGATCAGAATCGGCAGGGCTGTCGCGTCGCGGATATGATCGTGATGCGTGAACACGATCGCATCGTCATGGCCCAGCGCCCAGCTGTTCGGCGGAAACACCAGCAGGCCGTCGGCGCCGGCCTCGGCGAAGGCGGCGGCCTCGCGCGCGGCGTCGAGACTGGACTCGGCGTTGACGCCGGACACGATCGTCAGCCCGGTAGGCGCGGATGCGCGTGTGATCTCGACGACGCGGCGTTTCTCTGCAGCGCTCAGCACGAAATTCTCGCCGGCATGGCCGTTGACCAGCAATCCCCCGATCCCGGGCCGCTGCGTCAGCCACGCGACGTGGTCGGCCAAGGCGGCCTCGTCGATGCTGAAATCATCGCGCATCGGTACGATGGTGGCGGCATGGATGCCCGTCAGAGCGCGGCAAAAGGCCTCGAACATCAGCAGCCACTCCTCAGGCGGTTGTCCCCGCGCCTTCCGGCGCGAGCAGGCGGTCGATCGGGAAAAGCGGCATCGCGGGCTCACGGTCGAGGATGTGTTCGGCGAGCAGCCGCGCGATATAGGGGCCGCTGGTGTAGCCGGAGTGGACGCTGCCGCAGACATAGGCATCGGCTATGCCGGGCAGCGGGCCGACAGCCGGAAGCGCGTCGCGCGTCTCGGCTTCCAGGCCGGCCCAGGCCCGGGCCATGCGGGCCTGCCTCAGTGCGGGAATGGCATGGCACGCAAGACGCATGTTGCCGATCAGCCGCTCCGGCAACAGCTCGACGCCACCGCGCTCGCGGTCGCCGACGGCCTGCCAGCCGCCGCCGATCACCACCGTGCCATGCGGATATTGCTTCAATGACAACAGCCCGTTGGCGATGCCGACCACGGTGCGCATCACCGGCGCGATGCGCTCGCTGACCGAGAGCTGATTGATCAGCGTCTTGATCGGCAGGCTGATACCGAGCCAAGCGAGCATCGGCTCGATCCAGACGCCGCCGGCCAGCACGATCCGGCGGACGCGTTTGACGCCCTGCGACGTGCGGATCGCGAACGCGCCGTCTTCGCGTTCGACACCAGCGACGGGACAATTCTCATGAAGGCTCACGCCGGCCTCGATCAGCGCGGCGCGAAAGGCCAGACCGGTGAGATAGGCATTGGCGAAGCCATCGACCTTGCAGTGGCCGGCGATTAACGCCTGGCCGGACAGCCCCGGCTCGATCTCCTTGGCGCGGGCGCCGCTGACGATCTCGATCGGAGCGCCGGCCTCCCGGCGTTTGCCGGCGCGGAAGGTCAGGAGCTCCGCTTCCGCCGGCGTGAAGGCGAGCGAGAGTCCGTCACAGACGACGACCCCGACATCATGGCCGAGCCAGTCGCCTGCCGACGCCCACATCGCGTGCGCTTCAAGCGCGTAGGGGATGAGCGCCACCCGCGTCATCTGCATGGTCAAGGTGCCGGCATTGACCCCGGATGCCTCGCGGCAAAGCGGGCCGCGCTCGAACAGCGCGACGTCCATGCCGCCACGTGCCGCGAACAACGCCACCGTCGCGCCATGAACGCCGCCGCCGATCACGCCGAGATCGTGGATATGGCTCATAGCGGCGCCGGCTTCGGGATCGGGATGTCGTCATAGGAGAACGACCCGATCAGCGCCTCGAAGCCGACCGGCCTGAGCGGTGGTCGCCCCGTCCAGTAGCCGACGGCCTCGCGGCTGCCGACCTGCGCAGCGAGAAGCTGTGCGGCCACGTCACCGCACATCCGGCCCTGGCAAGGCCCCATGCCGCAACGCGTGAAGTGCTTGAGCTGGTTGACGTCGCGTGCGCCTGCCGCGAAGGCCGCGTCGATCTCGGCGCGAGGCACGTCCTCGCAGCGGCAGATGATGGTCTCTGGCGAGATCGCCGCGACCTGTGCCGGGCGGAGCGCCATCATTCCTGCCGAGGCATCGGCGAAGGCTGCGAGATTCTCGCGCTGCTTCAGCAGAGGCGCCGCCGCCTGCTCGAAGGCGTCGCGGGCGAGTCTCCCAGCATCATGTGCCGCTGCCAGGCCGGCGATCCGGCCGCCGATCTCGGCGGGAGCCGCGCCTTTGAGGCCGGCGCCATCACCGATCGCGAGCAGGCCCGGCACCGAGGTCCGCCCGAAACCGTCCAGTTCCGGAACCCAGCCGCCCCGCAGCGGCTGATAAAGATGGCGGGCGCGAAACAATCGCGTGATCTCCGCGCCAGGCACCAATCCATGACCGATGCAGAGCGCATCGCTGGTCAGCGTGAGCGTCGGCTCCGCGCACGGAGCGCCGTGCTCGTCGACGGGCACCAGGCGAACGCGCTCGAGTTGACCCTCACCCTCGGCCGCCGCGATGCCATAGCGGAAATGCACAGGCACGCGCTTGCTGGCGAGCTTCAGGGCCCAGCCCATACCCCGCGCCAGGAGACGGGGGCGGCTGGCCATCGCGGGGAAAGCCTTCAGCCATTCGGCCGGCCCCGCCAGATCGACGATCGCTACCACCTCGCCGCCGGCCTTGACGATGCCGGCGGCGACCGCCGCCAGAAGCGGTCCGCAGCCCGCAACGACAACACGCTCGCCGGGCAGCACCAGATGGGATTTGAGGAGAACCGTGGCGGCAGCGAGACCGATCACGCCCGGCAGCGTCCAGCCGGGAAAGGGCACGACGCGTTCATGCGCGCCGGTCGCCGCGATGAGCAGCGGCGCGCAGACCGCTTCGTTTCCGTCTGGGCCGAGCGCATCGACGCGGTAGCCGCTGGTGACCGACCAGACCCTGCGCCCGAAACGGCAATCCACAGCGGAGGCGCCAAGCCTGGCCCGCAGCGCATCGCCGTCGCGGGCCTCGGGCGCGTTCGCGTCCCGCGCCAGCCCGGGCCAGGGCGCGCGCCAGACTTGGCCTCCGGCGTCGGGCTGCTCGTCGATCAGCACGACGCGGAGCCCGTGCTGGCGTGCAACAAGAGCCGCATTCGCTCCCGCCGGCCCCGCCCCGATGACGATGAGATCGCACTCCCCGCTCATGGCACGCCGCGCAACTCGACCACCATGCCGTCCGCGACAGGCGTCATGCAGGCCTGTCGCAGCACGCCGTCGACATGGATCGCGCATTCCTGGCAGACGCCCATGAAGCAGAAGGCCCCGCGCGGAGCGCCGTTGCGCGGGCTGTGGCGAAGCTGGAGCAGGCCTGCCGCGGCCAGAGCGGTTGCCAGCGGCTCCCCCTGCGGCGCGGACAGGATGCGACCGTCGACCTCGAAAGAGATCTCCGCTGGACGGCTCGCAGCCGCTGCCAAGCGACTCATCATCGGTCACTCATGCCCGCTCTTAGCACATTGATTGCGCTTTACATGTCTTCAAAACGTATACAAACTATCGACCGTACGCGCAATGGGGACGCGGTTTAAGGTTCGCTGGTCAACAGCCGGGAGATTGTCATGCTGAAGCATCTTGTTATGGGAGCAGTCGCGCTTGTCAGCGCCGCCGTCATCGCCGCGCCGCAAGCTACGGAGGCCCGAACGCTGGACGAGATCATCAAATCCGGGACAATCAAGGTGGGCGTCAACCCGACCTTTCCACCGCTCGCCAAATTCGACGACAAGAATGAGATCGCCGGCTTCGACGTCGATTTCGCCGGGGAGCTCGCCAAGATGCTCGGCGTCAAGCTCGAGCTGGTCCAGGTCGGCTCGCCCGACCGGATTCCCTTCGTCGCGTCCGGCAAGATCGACTTCGTGATGGGCGCGATGACGCGCAATCCCGACCGCGCCAAGGTGATCGATTTCTCCGTGCCGGTTCACACCGAGGTCTTTGGCGTGCTGACCCTGGATGGCAAGCCTTTCAAGGACTGGAAGGAGCTGAACAAGCCCGAGATCAACCTGATCCAGGTCCGCGGCTCGACCCCGGTTAAGTTCATCGAGGACAATCTGAAGAACGCCAAGGTCACGCTGCTCGACAATTATCCCGATGCGATCCGCGCCCTGGCGCAGGGCCGCGGCGATGCGATCATCGACGTCGTCGACTTCCTTGGCGAGCACATGAACAAGCACCAGGTGAAGTGGAAGATCCTCGAGGCACCCGTCGACATCTATTACTGCAGCCTCGGCATCGCCAAGAACGCCACGGGCCTGAAGGACTGGCTCAATGTCGCGATCTTCGAGCTGCACCGTCGCGGCAAGACCGACGAAATCTGGAAGAAGTGGTTCGGCATCGAAATGATCAAGCCGACGCAGTTCTCGCCCTATTTCTGAATTTTCCGTCGTTCCGGGCTCGCCAACGCGTCCGGAACGACGACTTCGTCGCCTTGCGCCCCCTGAGAGTGCCGTCGATGGACTATACGCTCCAGTTCGGTCAGGTCTGGCCCTTTCTGCCTCGTCTCCTTGACGGAGCGCTGCTGTCTCTGCAGATCGCGCTTCTGGCGTTCTGCGGCGGCCTCTTCATCGGCACGGCGCTCGCCTCGGTGAAGGCGTTCGGCCCGGTCTGGGCGCGTCGCCTGATCAACGCCTATGTCGTGTTCTTCACCAATACCCCGCAGCTCGTGCAGATCTATTTTCTGTTCTTCGCGCTGCCCGATGCCGGCATCCTGCTGTCGCCTTATGCGGCCGTCCTGATCGGCATGACCTTGAATGCCGGCGCCTATCTGACCGAGATCCAGCGCGCAGGCTTCGAATCCCGCCGCCAGTCGGAGATGGAGGCGGCCGAGGTTCTCGGCTTCAACCGCCTTCAGCAGATCCGCTACGTCGTCCTGCCTCATGTGGCGCGTGTGCTGTTTCCGCCGCTCTCCAATCACTTCATCCTGATGACGCTCGGCACATCCATGGCGGCGATCTTCGGCGTCGAGGAACTGACGGGCCAGGCCCTCAACGTCAACGCCCAGACTTTCCGCTCGATCGAGGTCTTCACGCTGACGGGGCTGATTTATATCGTCCTGACGCTGATCGCCTCCGTCGCGCTCGGCCTGCTCGGCAAGTTCGCCTTCCGCGCCAGGATGAGGCTCGCCTGATGTTCGCGCGCCTGATCGAGGAATTGCCGGGCTTCTTCGGCTATTACAATGTGCTCTTCCTGGGCAAGGCGGCGCTCGCCACCCTCGGTCTCTCGGCCATCGGCTGCGTGGTCGGCACGGTGCTGGGCCTGCTGCTGGCGCTGATCAGGATGACCGGGAGCCGGGCGCTGGCACCGCTGCGCTGGCTCGCCATTCTATTCGTCGAGACGTTCCGGCGCGTGCCGTTCCTGGTGACGCTGATGCTGGTGTTCTTCTCATTCCAGCTCTCCGGCGCCGACCTGCCGCTCTTCGTCGTCGCGGCGATCAGCGTCAGCCTGATCGCGGCGGCGTTCCTCTCGGAGATCATCCGGGGCGGCTTCGACTCGGTTCACCGAAATCAGTGGGACGCTGCCACGGCGATGAATTTCGGGCTGCTCGACACTGTGCGGCACGTCATCCTGCCCCAGGCCTGGCGCGTCATTCTCCCGCCCGCCTTCGGTTTCTTCGTGCTTTTCATCAAAGACACCGCCCTCGCCTCGCAGATTGGCGTGCTCGAACTGACTTATGCCGGCAAAGTCCTGAACAACAAGGGCTTCTCCGCCGCCCTGGTGTTTGCGGCCATCCTGCTGATCTATTTTGCCATCTCGTATCCGCTCTCGCGTTTCGGAGCGCGACTGGAGGAACGCCTTGCACCATCTCGACATCAAGGGCCTTGAGGCCGCCTATGGCGCGGTGCCGGTCCTGTCCGGGATCGACCTTCCTGTCGCCAAAGGGGACGTCATCGGTTTGATCGGTCCCTCGGGCTCGGGCAAGAGCACGATCCTGCGCGTGCTGATGGGTCTGATCCCGCCGACAGCCGGCACGGTCACGCTTGAGGGCAACCTCGTCGACTACCGCGATGCCGCGGCCGTCCGGCGCCTGCGCGAGCGCGTCGCCATCGTCTTCCAGCAATATAACCTTTTCCAGAACATGACGGTGCTGGAGAACGTCACGGTCGCGCCGGTCAAGATCCGCAAGCGTCCCAAGGGCGAGGTCGAAACGGAGGCGCGAGCACTGCTCGCCAAGGTCGGCCTCGGTGACAAGCTCGACCGTTTCCCCGATCAGCTGTCCGGCGGTCAGCAGCAGCGCGTCGCGATCGCCCGCGCCTTGGCCCTGAAGCCCGAAATCCTGCTGCTCGACGAGGTCACGGCCGCGCTCGATCCTGAACTGGTGTCGGAGGTCCTGGATTCGATCAGGCTGCTCGCCGAGGACGGCATGACGATGCTGATTGTTTCGCACGAAATGGGGTTCATCCGCGAGGTGTCCTCCCGCGTCGCCTTTCTCGACAGGGGCCGGATCATCGAGATGGACGATGCAAGGACGATCTTCGACGCGCCGCGTGAGGAGCGCACCCGCAGTTTCGTTTCGAAGATCCTGAGACATTGAGAGCAGCAGGCCCGTGGTGACGCTTTACCCCACCGCGGCGCTGGCCCGTGATTGACACCCCGACGCCCGTGCCGGCACGGCCCTGGCTCGCCGCCGGCTTGATGGTGTCGGCCACGCTCTGCTTCACCTCGCTCGACGCCATCCTGAAATCGCTGGCGCAGGAGCATGGCCTCGGCATGCTCGTGCTGGTGCGCAATCTCGTCCAGGTACTGCTGCTGTCGGCGCTGGCACCCATCGTCGGTCGCCAGATCTTTCACACCCGGCGCTTTGCACTTCATGCGGCCCGTGGCGCTTGCGTCGTCGCGACCACGGTACTGATCGTGCTTGCCCTGGTGCACCTGCCAATGTCGCAGAGCTATGCCATCACGTTCTCCGCGCCGCTGATGGCCTCGCTGCTCGCGCTCCTGATCCTGAAGGAACGGCCCCGGCCGGCACAATGGCTGCTGATCGTCATCGGCTTTGCCGGCGTGGTCGTGGCGATCGGTCCCGGCACCCCGAATTTCGGCTGGCCGCTGCTTTATCCGCTCGGCATGGCGGCGGCCAACGCCACCTTCTATGTCCTGACGCGCTATGGCAGCCGCAGCGAAGAGACCCTTACGCTGGTGTTCTGGGGCGCCGCCATGGCCTCGCTATGGTGCCTGCTCGCCGTGCCAGCCATCTATGAGCCGCTGCCACCGCGCGCGCTCGGCCTGCTCGTGATCGCCGGCAGTTTCGGCACGCTCGCGCATCTTTTCGCGGCGGCCGCTTTCCGACGGGCATCGACGGCGACAGTCTCGCCTCTGCTCTACAGCCAAATCGTCTGGGCGACATTGATCGGCTACTTCGGCTTCGGCGAGACCCCGCCCACCACAGCCCTGATCGGCGGCGCGATCGTGGCCGCCAGCGGGATTGGGATCGTCAGGCTCGCAGCGCGGGGCTGATGGATTGATTTATCGCACCGTATCGAGCGCAAAGTTCGCCAGGCTGCGGATATGCGTCTGCACCGCCTTGCGTGCGGCCTTCGCATCCTCCTGGCCAAGTGTCTCCAGGATCTGCAGATGCTCGATGGAATCCGGCTCGAGGCGCTGCGAGAGGCGCGCGATCTCGAACAGACGGGTCGTCACACGCAGTTCTTCGATCATCCGGCTCAGCACGTCGTTGCCGCAATGCGTGGCGAAAAGGCGGTGCAGCCGGTCGTCCGAGCGCCAATGGTCGTCCGTATGGTAAGTGGTCGCCGCGCGAAGCTCCACGATTTCGTGGCGCATCGTGGCAATCGCTCCGGCGGGAATCCGGCCGACCGCCAGCGCGGCCGCCTCGGCCTCGAGGATCTCGCGCACCTTGAGGCTCTGCAGATACTCGCCAAGATCGACATGGCGCACCACATACGAGCGGCCAGTGCCCTTGACCACCAACCCTTCGCCCTCGAGGCGTTGCAGCGCCTCCCGCAGCGGCGTGCGCGAAATGCTGAGATGCTCGGCGAGCCGCGATTCAACGATCACCTCGTTGCCGCGAAGCTGGCGCCGGCGGATCATCTCCGAGACGGCGTTATAGGCCTGGCTCGACAGGTTGGTGGCCGGCCGGCTCAGTTCCGAGAACTCGCTCATCGCCGGTTCCGGCCGCCGTCTTGCGCCAGCGCTGATTTTTCGCGCGGCAGGTACTCGCCATGGCGGGGCGTTCCGACAAGCGCGCCGTTCCGCACGACGATCGTCCCGCGCACCATCGTCAGAACCGGCCAGCCGGTAATCTCGAGCCCCTCATAGGGGCTGTAGTCGCACCCGTCATGAAGCATCGTGTGGCTCAAGGTCTGCTTCAGCTCCGGATCCCAGATCGCGATGTCGGCATCGGAGCCGACGGCAATCGTGCCCTTGCGGGGATAGAGCCCGTAGGTCTTGGCGTGATTGGTCGCGGAAAGCGCGACGAAGCGATTGAGATCGATCCGGCCCTTTACGACACCCTCGGAAAACAGAATCGGCAAGCGCGCGGCGATACCCGGAATGCCGTTGGGCACCCAGCGGAAGCTCGACTTGCCTTTCGGCAACTGCTTGCCGGCGTCGCCCTCGTAACGATACGGGCAGTGATCCGAGGAGAACACCGAGAAGACGCCTTGCTGCAGCCCCTCCCAGCAGGCGACCTGGCTCTCGTTGTCACGAGGCGGCGGCGAGCAGACGAATTTGGCGCCCTCCATGTCGATCTTGTCGAGATCGCGCTCGGTCAGCACGAGATATTGCGGGCATGTCTCGCCGAAGACCTTGAGGCCTTTCGTCTGGGCCCTGCGGATCTCCTCCATGGCTTCGCGGTTGGAGACATGGACGATCATCACCGGCACGTCGCTGAGCTCGGCCAGCGAGATGGCGCGATGCGTCGCCTCGCGCTCGACCGGGATCGGCCGCGAGGCCGCATGGTATTTCGGTGCGGTCTTGCCGGCCTTTTCGAGCCGATCGGTCAAGAAGCGGATCGCGTCGTAATTCTCGGCATGGACCATGACGAGGGCGCCGGTCTCGCGCGCCACCGCCATAACGTCGAGCATCTGCCAATCGGTGAGCGCCAGTCCATCATAGGTCATGAACACCTTGAAAGAGGTGTAACCCGCCTCGATCAGCGCCGGCAGTTCCTGGCCCAGCACCTGCTCCGTCGGGTCGGAGATGATCAGATGGAACGAGACGTCGACGAAGCAGCGCCCCTCGGCTTCGGCGTGATAAGCCTTCACCGCCTCGCGAAGGGACTGGCCCTTCTCCTGCAGACAGAAGGGCAACACCGTCGTGTTGCCGCCGAACGCGGCTGAGCGCGTGCCCGTCAGAAAATCGTCGGCGATTACCACGCCCGACGCCTGAGGCTGCGCCAGATGGACATGGCTGTCGATCCCGCCCGGCAGCACGAGCTTGTCCGTGGCGTCGAGCACCGTCTCCGCCTCGCCGAGATCGAGTCCCAGAGCCACGATACGTCCGCCCTTAATCGCGACGTCGCTTTTGAACGTGTCTGCGGCCGTGACGACGGTCCCGCCGCGGATAATCGTATCGAACCGATTCATGAAGCGCTCCTGCGCTTCGAACGTATATGATTTGCACACAATGGAAAGCGTCTCGCGAGCAGGTTCGCTTACCGCCTCTCCTATTTTTGCGATGACGATCGCTTGGCGCTGGCGGTAAAACCTTTCGTCGTCGGCAGACGAGGTGGCCGGCTCCGATTCGAGGGAATGCGGGCGCGGTGCCTTTGACGACAACTGCCCCCCGAAAGCTGCCTTCCTAAGGACCGCAAGGGGCCAGATCCGGAAAGCAGCGCCTCTCGGATGCTGCCGAAGGGAAGGCTCCCAATAGGCAATTCAACTGCAGTTCAGCAGTCCGCTGCGGTAGCACTTCGCCTCAACTGCGGCACTTTTACCTAAACAACCCAATACGCAGATCTCAATATTTCAATGGCTTTTGGAGCCACCCTGGTGCGGCAAACTTGATTGTCCCCGCCCGGAGACGCCGTCGCGGCCGACCTCTAGGCGGCGACGCGGGCGCCGTCGTGGCGCGCGACATGGGCGACGGCCGCACGCAGATCGGCGATGCCGGCGCCAACCGCCACGCAATGCTCCGACAGATGGCGGCGAAACTGACGCGCGCCCGGGCGCCCCGGAAACAGCCCGACGAGATGGCGGGTGAAGGCATGCAGCCGTCCGCCAGCTTCGAGATGGGCTGCGAGATGCGGTTCGAGCGCCTCCAGCATGGCGAAGGCGTCCGCCACCGGCGCGGGCTCGCCGAAGAGCAGCGGATCGACTTGGAGCAGGATCTCGGGGTTCTGGTAGGCCTCGCGGCCAATCATGACGCCGTCGAGATGGGCAAGATGGCCGGCCCATTCGTCGGGTGCGCGGATGCCGCCATTGACGGCGACGATCAAATCCGGATTCGCGGCCTTGAGGCGGTAGGCGCGGTCATAGTCGAGCGGCGGGACCTCGCGGTTCTCCTTCGGCGAGAGGCCCTGGAGCCAGGCCTTGCGGGCATGGACGATCAGCGCATCGACGCCGGCTGATGTCACTGACGCCGTGAGCGCATCGAGCGCCGCTTCCGGGTCCTGGTCGTCGACGCCGATGCGGCATTTCACCGTGACAGGAATCTCGACGGCAGCCTTCATCGCCGCGACGCAGTCGCCGACCAGCGCCGGCTCGCGCATCAGGCAGGCGCCGAAGGCCCCGCCCTGGACGCGGTCGGAGGGGCAGCCGCAGTTCAGATTGATCTCGTCATAACCGAAATCGGCGCCGATCCGCGCGGCCTGCGCCAGCAGGGCCGGATCATTGCCGCCGAGCTGGAGCGCGACGGGATGCTCGACCGCATCGAAGCCGACCAGCCGCTGCCGGTCGCCGCGGATCACGGCCTGCGCCGTGACCATCTCGGTATAGAGCCGGGCGCGGCGCGACATCAGGCGATGGATGACGCGGCAATGCCGGTCGGTCCAGTCCATCATCGGTGCCACGGTAAAGCGCAGGAGTTCGGGCGAAAGGGCGGTCATCGCGGCTGACTAACTCAAAATGGCGCATCATGCATCCCCGCAGGCGGGCTCTTGGGTTGCACCCCGGTGCGAGGCGGGCCAAATATCGATGCAGCGGCCCCCCTGCGGCCGCCTTGCACATGCAGGGGGGACGCTACGATGGCCGACACCCAACCGTCTTCGCCGGACGCCCACCATCTCGTCGTCGTGGGCGCGGGCTTTGCAGGGCTGCAGCTCGTGCGCGATCTCGCCGGCGCCGGCTTGCGGATCACGCTGATCGACCAGCGCAACCACCATCTCTTCCAGCCGCTGCTCTATCAGGTTGCGACCACGATCCTCGCCACATCCGAGATCGCCTGGCCGATCCGGCGGCTTTTTCGCGAGCGCGCCGACGTCACGACGCTACTGGCGCAGGTCTCGGGCGTCGATGCCGATGGCAAGCGCGTGCTGCTCGATGACGGCGCCACCGTGCCCTACGACACGCTGGTGCTCGCGACCGGCGCGCGACACTCCTATTTCGGCCGCGACGAGTGGGAGACCTTCGCTCCCGGCCTCAAGACACTCGAGGACGCGACGACGATCCGGCGCCGGCTGCTGCTCGCCTTCGAGCAGGCTGAGCGCGAGAGCGATCCCGCCGCGCGGCAGGCCCTGCTGACCTTCGCAATCATCGGCGCCGGGCCGACCGGCGTCGAGCTCGCCGGCATCATCGCCGAACTCGCCAAGCAGATCCTCTGGCGCGAATTCCGCAACATCGACACCCGCGGGACCCGCGTGCTGCTGATCGAGGCCGGCTCGCGGGTTCTGCCGGCCTTTCCGGTTTCGCTGTCGGATTATGCGCAAGGAGCGCTCGAAAAGCTCGGCGTCGAGGTCCTGCTGGGCCGGCCGGTCTCGGAGATCCGCGAGGACGGGGTGACGATCGGGACGGAGTCCGTCGGCTGCCGCACCGTGGTCTGGGCGGCGGGCGTCGCGGCCTCGCCGGCCGCGGCCTGGCTCGGCATCGCCGCCGACCGGGCCGGACGGGCCAGCGTCGATCCCCATCTGAACGCGTCCGGCCGGCCGGAGATCTTCATCATCGGCGATACGGCTGCGGTCATGACGGCGGACGGCAAGCCGGTGCCCGGCATCGCGCCGGCGGCGAAGCAGCAGGGCGCCCATGTCGCCAGGGTCGTTCGCGCGCGGCTTGCCGGCAAGCCGGCCCCCTCGCCCTTCCGCTACCGCCATCAGGGCAACCTCGCCACGATCGGCAAGAGCGCGGCCGCGGTGGATTTCGGCTGGCTGCAACTGCGCGGCTGGATCGCCTGGTGGATATGGGGCATCGCCCACATCTTCTTCCTGATCGGCGCGCGCAGCCGAGTCGCCGTCGCCTGGAGCTGGTTCTGGACCTTCATTTCCGGGCAGCACAGTGCCCGGCTGATCACGCAGGGACGCAAGGCGCCGGCGCGAAAGCCCTGAGGCTTACGCCGCCAGCAGGCCCAGCGCCCGCTCGATGCGCGAGCAGGCGCCGCGCCCCCTGGCCTTGTCATAGGCGCGCTTGAGGCGGCCGGTGGCATAGGCGCGCAGCACGATCTCATGGACATAGCTCTTGCGCACCACGGCCGGCGTGTTGACCAGCCGCTCCGAGATGGCGCGCATGATGTCAGCGAGCTGGCGCTTCCGGCCGGTCTCGGTCGCGACGATCTCGCCGGCCAGCAGCAGTTCCGCGGCGGCTGCGTTGGCGGCCAGCATGCGCAGATCCTTGCTGCTAACGGGCAGGCCCGAGACGCGCTTGAGATAGGCGTTGATGTCGCCGGCCCTGATTTCGGCGATCGTGCCGTCCTCACGCTTGTAGTGCAGCAGGCGGCGGCCCGGCAGCGTCATGACGCGAGCCAGCGCACGGGCGAGCGTGGCGTCCTCGACGCTGCAGGCGATCTGCTTGCCGCTCTTGCCCTTGAAAGCGAGTTCGACACGGCTGCCGGTGATGGTGACGTGGCGCTTCAGCAGCGTCGAGGCGCCATGGCTGCCATTGGCCTTGGCATAGGTCTCGTTGCCGACGCGGATATGGCAGCGGTCGATGACGGCAGCCGCGCAGGCCAGCGCCTTGTCGCGGCTGAGCTTGCGGTCCCTGAGATCGCGCGCGATCGCGGCCCGCAGCTTCGGCAGCGCGTCGATCAGGCATTTCAGGCGCTTGAGCTTGCGGCGCTCGCGGACTTTCTCCCAGTCAGGATGATAGCGATGCTGGATGCGGCCGGCCTCGTCATGACCAACCGCCTGGAGATGAGCGCGCGGGTCGGCCGCGATGCGGACGTCGACATAGGCAGGCGGGATGGCGAGCGAGCGGATTCGGGCCAGGGTCGCGGGGTCGCTGATGACGTGCCCGTTTCCGTCGCGATAACTGAAGCCCTTTCCGGCGCGGCGGCGGGCGATCGTCAGCTTGTCAGCCGAACTGCGTTTCAGCCGAGTGGCGGGCGCAGAGGCTGGAACGGTCTCGTCGAAGATCACGCGCGCCATGACTGGACTCCGGGGCGGGCGGATCGATCGCCATCCGCACTGCCGGGTTCAATCGCAAACAGCCCCGTCCGGTTCCGGACGGGGCTGTGTTTCTTTCGAGCAGCGATTCGGGCCGAGGCCTCAGCGCTTGGCGCGAGCGACAATCTGCGTCGGGTTGACGAAGCGCAGCGCGATCAGGAGCCAGAGCAGCGTCGTGACCATGTAGATTACCGCCATGGCGTCGATCGACTGCACGGCGCGCACGCCGGCCGCGAAGACGGCATAGTAAAGCGCCACCACCAAAGTCTGGCTGGTTGGGCCGGCCGTGAGGAAGGTCAGCTCGAACATGGCGATGGTGCGCACCAGCACCAGCAGCAGCGCCGCGAGGATGCCCGGCGCCAGCAGCGGCAGCAGGATGTAGATGAAGAGCTTGAAGGTGTTGGCGCCGAAGACCCGCGCCGCCGCCTCGATCTTCGTGTCGATCTGCTCGATGAAGGGGATCATCACCAGGATGACGAAGGGCACCGTCGGCACGAGATTGGCGAGCACCACGCCCGACATCTGGCCGGCGAGCCCCGCCCGGTAGAGCACCGTCGCCAGCGGAATGCCAAAGGTGATCGGCGGCACCAGCAACGGCAGCAGGAAGAGCAGCATCACCAGTTTCTTGCCGGGGAAGTCGCGCCGCGCCAGCGCATAGGCGGCGGGCACCCCGATCAGGCCGGAGAGGAAGACCACCAGGAAGACGATCTGGAAGGTGACGGAGAGCACGTCATAGAGCTGGAACTCGTCCCAGGCGGAGGAATACCAGCGCGTCGTCCAGCCCGCCGGCAGCCAGGTGCCAAGCCAGCGCGTGGCGAAGGAGCTGGTCACCACCGTCGCGATCATCCCGAACAGGTTCAGGATGAAGAAGCCGATCACGGCCCAGTTGGCGAAGGCCCAGAGCCGGGCCGACAATCTGTTGTCCTTGACCATCGGATCAGCCCTTTCCGCCGCCGGCAGGCCCGCGATACAAAAGCCCGCGCGCCGCCAGAACCGCGACGACGATCGAGAGCTGAACCACGCCCATGATCATCGCCACCGCCGAGGCCATCGAATAATCATACTCCTCGAAGGCTGCCTGATACGCGGCGATCGAGATCACCCGCGTCGGGCCCGCCGGCGCGCCGAGCAGCACGGCGGACGGGAAGACCGAGAAGGCCTGCACGAAGGAGAGACAGAAGGTGATCGCCAGCCCGGGCAGCAGGAGTGGCAGCAGAATGTGCTTGAAGCGCTGCCAGGGGCCGGCACCGAGGGTCGCGCCGGCCTGTTCGAGCGCGGGATCGACGCCCGAAAGATAGGACAGCGTCAGCAGGAAGGTGAAGGGGAAGCCGGTGATCACCAGCGAGATCATCACACCCCAGTAATTGTGCAGAAGTTTCACCGGCGTCGAGATCAGGCCCATCGTCAGAAGCGCGCGATTGAACCAGCCCTGCGGGCCGAGATAATTCAGCAACCCTTGCGCCACAAGCACGGTGCCGAGCGTGATCGGGATCACTAGGATCGTGGTCAGCAGGCGCTGATGCCTCATCGTCCGGACGCGGAAGGCGATCGGGATCGCCATCAGCAGCGTTACGATCGTCACCGGCAGCGCCAGCCAGAGCGTCGTCGCGATCGTCCCGTAGAGAAACGAATCCGAGAAGAAGCGCTGGTAATTGGCGAAGGTGCCGCCCGCCTTCGGGTTGAAGGACAAAAACAGCCCGTAGAAGAACGGGTAGATGAACAGCGCCAGCAGGAAGAGCACGGCGGGCACGACGAGCAGCGTCAGCCCGTCGAGGCCGCGCGCCGCGAGCCGCTGGCCCAGCGGGATCGAGGGGGCTGTATCGCTCACGCCGCATCCCCATAGACGAGGACGCGGTCGGGCTCGGCAGCCAGCGTAATCTCGGCTCCGGGCGCCAGCTTGTCACGGGCGAGGAAGGACAGATCCGTGCCATCCGCCATGCGCGCGAAGCCGACGAATTCGCGACCGCGGAACTCGGTCGAGATCACCTGCGCCTTCAGTCCGACGCTGCCGGCGGCGACGGGATGCAGATCCTCGGGGCGGATCGCGACATGGGCCGCTGCGCCCTGCGTGATGGTGTTGCGGGCGCGGCCGACGATGGCGGCGCCGTCGATCACGACCGTCGCATGCTCGCCCGCGACCGAGGCAGCCTTGCCGGCGATCTTGTTGCGGAAGCCCATGAACTCGGCGACGTCGAGATGGTCGGGCCGTGAGAACAGATCCTCAGGAATGCCGACCTGGCGCACCTGCCCATCGCGCATCACGACGATGCGGTCGGCGAGCGACAGCGCCTCCTCCTGGTCGTGGGTGACGTAGATCGTGGTCGCGCCCAGCGTGTTGTGGATGCGCCGAATCTCGGCGCGCATCTCGAGGCGCAGCTTGGCGTCGAGATTGGAAAGCGGCTCGTCCATCAGCACCAGCGGCGGCTCGACGACGATGGCGCGCGCAATGGCGACGCGCTGCTGCTGGCCGCCCGAGAGCTGGCCGGGCAGCTTCTCGGTCTGGCCCTGGAGCCTGACCAGCGCCACGGCCTCGGCGACGCGACGCTCGATCTCGGCCTTGGCGACGCCGCGCATCTTCAGGCCGAAGCCGATGTTCTTGGTCACGCTCATATGCGGGAACAGCGCGTAGTTCTGGAAGACCATGCCGAAGCCGCGCTCTTCGGGCCGCAGCGGGTCGATGCGCTTCTCATCAAGCCAGATGCCGCCACCGGTCGCCGGCAACAACCCGGCGATGATGTTCAGCGTCGTCGACTTGCCGCAGCCGGAGGGGCCCAGAAGCGCGATGAACTCGCCCTGCCGGATCGTCAGCGAGACGTCCTTGAGTGCGTTGTGCGTGCCGAAATCGCGGCTCAGGCGGTCGAGCCGAAGCTCTTTGAAATTGGCTGCTTGAATCGTCATGGCTACCGCGTGCTGGAGGCTCGTCGAAGGTCCGATCGGCGGCCCGCAATCGGGCCGCCGCCAGTCATTTTCACTCGCGCCAGCCTATTGGCGCGTCGTCACTCGTCTAGCGCCTGATCACTTGCGCTTGGCGCCGCCGACCTGCTCGTCCCAGATGCGGAAGGCGACGACCATCTTGTCGGGGTCGAGCGGCGTCTGGAGCGGGTTGTCGGCGATCAGCTTCTCGTATTCGGGCCGGCCGAACTCCTTGATTGCCGCCTGGCTTTCTGCCGGTGCCATCTCGAGCGTGACGCCCTTCACAGCCGGACCCGGATAGAAATAGCCCTCGTCATAGGTGTAGGCCTGCTGCTCCTTGGTCAGGAGGAAGTTCATCAGGTCGACCAGGACCGCGAGTTTCTCGTCCGAGACGCCCTTGGGGATGCACATGTAATGCGCGTCCGTGACCCAATGGAAGCCCTTCAGCGCGGCGATCTTCGCCTCCTTCGGCACGACGCCGAGGACACGCGGGTTGATGTCCCAGCCGGTCGTCGTCACGGTCATGTCACGCGAGCCGTCGCCGAGTTCCTTCATCACCGCGCCGGTGCCGCCGGGATAGTATTCGATGTTCTCGCCGAGCGCCTTGAGATAGGCCCAGGTCTTGTCCCAGCCCTTGACCGGGTCCTTGGGATCGGAATCGCCCAGCAGATAGGGCAGGCCCATCATCCAGGTGCGGCCGGGGCCGGAGTTGGCCGGGCGCGGATAGATGAACCGGTCCTTGTTCTGGCGCGTCCAGTCGAGCAGCTCCTGGGCGGTCGTCGGGACCGTCTTGACCTTGGCCGGCATGTATTCGAGCAGCGGGCCGGAGGGGTAGTACGTGACGACGACACCCTGCCCGCTGGCGAGCGCCTGCATCTTGGCCGCGCCTTCGAGATAGATCTCGTCGAGCTTGGGCAGGCTGGAGGCGAGTTGCGGCAGCAGCGGCACCCAGAGCTTCTGGTCGACGCCGGCCGAGAGCGCATCCGTCCCCGTCAGCACCATGTCGATATCGACGCGGCCGGCTTCCTGCTGCGCCTTGATCTTGCCGGGCAGCTCGGGCGACGGCGCCTTGGTGAAGACGATGCGCGAGACCAGATTGGGCTTGGCCTTGCGGTAGTTCTCGATCGCCTTCTGCGTCAGCGCGAGATTGCCGGCGACATCGACGATCGACAGGACGACCGGGGATGTCGGCAGCTTGAGCTGGGCGAAGGCCGAGGGGACATGCGCGGCGCCCGCGAGGCCAGCGACGCCGCCGATGAATGCACGCCGATTGATTCTGCTCTGGACCATGACTTCTCCTCCGATGATGCGGATTTTCCGCTTTGTTTTTGTTGATCGAGCCACCGGCTCCCTATCAGGATGCCGTCTCAACAGGTCCGTGACTCGCGCCGATTGACGCAGCCCCGGATTAGTCGGTATCCTAGTATACTAGTCGACCAGAGCTTGGCAATGGCCCTTCCCGCGACACGACAGAGCACCGAACAGATCCACCGCCTGTTGCGAGGAGACATCCTCGCGGCGGTGTTGCGCCCTGGCGAGGCGATGTCGGAGGCGCGCATGGCGGTGCGTTTCGGCGTCAGCCGCACGCCGGTGCGCGAGGCCTTCAAGCGCCTCGTCGAGGAAGGCTTCCTGATGGTGGTGCCGCAGGTCGGCACCTTCGTCGCGCCGATCGACCTTGCTGCAGTGCATGACAGCCAGTTCGTTCGCGAGACGCTGGAATGCCGCACGGTCGCGCTCGCCGCCCGCCATGCCGACGATGCCGGCAAGGCGGCGCTGGAACAGAATGTGCGCGAGCAGGAGCGCGATCTCGCGATCGGCGACAGAACCAGTTTCTTTCGTCATGACGAGGCCTTCCATGCCGAACTCGCAAAGCTCGCCGGCCATCCGTCGGTGTGGAGCCTGATCGAAGGCGTCAAGGCGCAGCTCGACCGCGTCCGCTGCCTGTCGCTCGAAAGCGCGGCCTGGCCCAACATGATCCTCACGCAGCACCGCGAGATCATGCATTGCGTGGTCACAGGCGACGAGGTCGGCGCGGAAGCGGCGATGCGCGCGCATCTGCGCACCGTCTTCGACGCCATCGAGACCATCGCGCGCGACCAGGTCGATGCCTTCGCCGGCAGCGCCACCCCTGCCCGGCTCGACTGACGGCCGGGCTACACCCAGAACAAGAAACCAAGAGGATACGCGACCATGACCCATGCTCTCAACGGACGGGCCTTCTGATGGAACAGAGCTGGCGCTGGTTTGGCCCCGACGACGTGGTGACACTTGCCCAGGCGCGGCAGGCGGGTGCGCGCGGCATCGTCAACGCGCTCCATCAAATTCCCTATGGCGTGGTCTGGAGCGTCGCGGAGATCGAGGCGCGCAAGGCGATCATCGCGGCCGATCCGAGCCTGGGCTTACGCTGGAACGTGGTCGAGAGCCTGCCGCTGCACGAGACCATCAAGATCGGCGAAGGCGATCTCGAGCCGGTGTTCGAGAACTACCGGCAGTCGCTGCGCAATCTCGCCGCCTGCGGGCTCGAGGTGGTCTGCTACAACTTCATGCCCGTGCTGGACTGGACGCGCACCGAACTCGCCTTCCCCCTGCCCGGCGGCGGCACGGCGCTACGCTTCAACATCCACGAATATGTCGCCTTCGACCATTTCATGCTGCGGCGTCCCGGCGCGGCGGACGGGCATTCGGCCGATGTGATGGACCGCGCCAAGGCCTGGTTCGAGCGCTCCTCGGAGGCCGACCGCGACCGGCTGCTCGCCAACATCATGGCGGGGCTGCCGGGCGCCTATGACCGCTACGACGTGCCGGGCCTGAAGCGCATGCTGGAGCGCTATCGCGGCATGAGCCATGACGCCCTGCGGGCCAATCTCAAGCGCTTTCTGGAGGCGATCATCCCCACAGCCGAGGAGGTCGGGATCCGGATGTGCATCCACCCCGACGACCCGCCGCGCCCGCTCTTCGGCCTGCCGCGGATTTGCTCGGACAAGGACGACATCGCCTTCATCATGGACGCGGTCGATCGCCCGGCGAACGGCCTGACCCTGTGCTCGGGCTCGCTCGGCGCCAATCCGAAGAACGACGTGCCGGGAATCGCGCGGCGCTTCGCCGATCGGATCTGGTTCGCGCATCTGCGCAACGTCGCCAAGGACGCCGACGGCTCCTTCATGGAGGCCGAGCATCTCGGCGGCGATACCGACATGATCGCGCTGGTCGAGGCACTGCTGGCCGAGGAGCAGCGCCGCAAGGCTCAAGGCCTGGCCCATTGGCAGATCCCGATGCGGCCGGACCACGGCCACGCTTTGCTCGACGATGTCGGCAAGGGCTCATTCCCGGGCTATCCGGCGGTCGGGCGCCTGCGCGGGCTGGCAGAGCTGCGCGGGGTGATGACGGCGCTGGCGAGCGTGAAGGGCTACGCCGCCTGAAGCGCCAAGCTCAGGAGACGACGTAGCCGGAGTCTCGAAGAATCTGGTATTCGTAGCGACGATTCCACTCATAAAGCCACTCGTTACCGCGCCCGTGCCGGTGCAGCATTAGCGCTTCCCGCAATGCTGCACCTCTGGGCCGCGTGATCTTCATGACGTGGAAATAGAGCGTACGCCGCTGCCTAGCTATGGCACGCCGCACTCCCTCATTGTGGCATTTCGCGCTCAAACAGTATGTCTCGATGCGCTTTATCAGGAATTGACGATCAGCCATTCCGATATATTTCGGCACGAACTCACCACCGATAATGAAACCGATTTCATAGACTCCATAATACTGCAGATCCGCAGAGTACTCGTAATACCTTGACAACCTCATCGCATCTGACCAACGCGCCATGGCTCCCCCGACCCATTCCCCCTCGTAGTGACAAGACTAGGCCGCGTGGCGGCAACGGGCAACGATCCGCGCGCGGGCGTTCAACCAAGGATGCGCTGATCGGCGAGATGGACCAGGTTCCCGCCGACGATCGTCGCGACGACACGGGGTTGCGGCCCCTCCTCCACCAGCACGAGATCGGCGCGCCGGCCCGGCGCGATCTCGCCGCGATCGGCGAGGCCGAGCGCCGCGGCGGGTGCCCTGGAGACCAGCCGCCAGGCATCGGCGAAGCCGGCCGAGCCGTTGCGGGCCAGGATGAAGGGCGCCAGCGTCAGGGCAGGATAGTAGTAGTCCGAGGCGAGGATGGTGCAGAGACCGGCCCGGACCATCTCCTCGGCGCCGGGGCAGCCAAGATGCGAGCCGCCGCGCACGACATTGGGCGCGCCGAAGACGATGGCCTCGCCGGCGCCCGAAGCCTCGCGCGCCGTCTCGACATCGAGCGGGAACTCCGCCACGCCGACGCCGAGCGCGCGGTAATCGCGGCGCATCTGCGGCGACATGTCGTCATGCGAGAGCATCGGCACGCCGGCAGCCCGCGCGGCGGCGGCGATCCGCGCGATCGAGGCCGGCACCTCGCCTTCGCGGCTGAAGACGTCCCGGGCCAGCGCCATGAAGGCGGCTTCGGACAGGCCGGTGCGCTCGACCATCTTGGCGACCTTGCCAGGGCGGGCGGCTGCCTTGAAGATGCCTGGCGTGTGGTCGTTGAAGGCCAGCACGCCGATGCGCCCGGTCTCGATCCACTCGATCACCTCGGCTTCGGCTTCGAGGTTGAAGATCTCGTGGCGCAGATGGAAGCGCGTCTCAGTGCCGAGCGCGGGCTTGAGCTGTTCCAGCGCAGAGACGAGCGCGCGGGCATTGCCGGCGCCGCGCAGGCCGGGCTCCCAGGACCAGGTCACGCCGTGGCAGGCCGTGGTGATGCCACAGGCGAGCATCGCCCTGTCGGCATCGCGCAGCGCGACCTCGATATCGAAGGAGACGCCCGGACGCGGCATGATGTGGCGCTCGAAGGCGTCGCCATGGATATCGACGATGCCGGGCAGGACGAGCAGACCGGTGGCGTCGAGATGCAGCGCGTTTGCCGGGGCCGGCGCGTCGAGCGCAGAGATCGTCGCGCCATCGGTGGTGAGATCGGCAGGCTCAAGTTCGGCGGTCAAAACCTTGCCGCCGGTGATATGCAGAGTCACGCCCGTCTCCGTCGCCGTTCAAACCGTCGCGGTTGGCGTGATATCATGACGGGGCGATGACGGGGCGACGAAGGGCGAGATCTTTTCCGTCATGGTCGGGCTTGTCCCGACCATCCACGTCTTCGCTTGTCGAGCCCTATGTCAAAGACGTGGATGCTCGCCACAAGGGCGAGCATGACGGCGCTCCAGCTTCTCTCGCAAGGGAAGAAAAGCGCCTCAGTAGACATCCGCCTGGTAGCGCCCCGCCTTCTTCAGTGCGGCGACATAGGCGACCGCCTCGTCGGGCGAGCGCTTGCCGTGCTCGGCGACGACATCGACCATCGCGCGCTCGACATCCTTGGCCATGCGCTTGGCATCGCCGCAGACATAGAAATGCGCGCCCTCCTCCAGCCAGGCGAAGAGCTCGGCGCCGCGCTCGCGCATGCGGTCCTGGACATAAATCTTTTCCGTGCCGTCGCGCGACCAGGCCAGCGTCAGGCCTGTGAGGACGCCTTCCTCCTTCATCGCCGTCAGTTCGTCTTCGTAGAAGAAGTCACTGGCTCGGCGCTGGTGCCCGAAGAAGAGCCAGTTCTTGCCCGGCGCCTGCGTCGCCCTGCGATCATGCAGGAAGGCGCGAAACGGCGCGACGCCGGTGCCCGGGCCGCACATGATCACGGGCGTTTCGGGGTTGGCCGGAAGCCCGAAGCCATGGGCGCGCTGGACATAGACCGGCACCTTGTCGCCGGGCTGGACCCGCTCGCCCAGGAAGGTCGAGGCCACGCCCCAGCGCGGCCGGCTGCCGATCTTGTAGCGCACCGTGTCGACGGTCAGCGAAATGCGGCCGGGACCGGCATTGTGCGAGGACGAGATCGAGTACAGCCGCGGCTGCAGCGGATCGAGCGCCTCGACGAAGGCCTCGGGCGAGAGTCGCGCCTGCCCGAACTTGTGCAGGGTCCCGAGCACGTCGAGCCGGTCGAGATCGCCGTCGGGATCCTCGCCTGCCGCCAATCGTTTCGCCTTGGCGCGGGTGTCGCCGCCGGTGACATAGGAGATCAGCTGGAATAGCGCATCGGGCGCAGGGCCAAGCGCGAGGTCGGAGATCAGCGCCTCACGCAGCGTCTTGCCGCCGACCATCGCGTCAGGACGCGCGCCGAGCAGCGCGATCACCGCATCGACGAGGCGCGGATCGTTCTGGGCGACGATGCCGAAGGCGTCGCCGACGACGTAGTCGAGCCCGCACTCAGCCAGATCGAACTCGACATGCCAGGTCTCCTTCTCGGAGCCCTCGCCATTGAGCTTGCGGCGGGAGAGGAACGTCGCCAGCGCCGGATTCTCGCGGCAGCGACCGAGCGGGCCGAGCGCAGCAGTGGGCGCGGCTTCGGCCAGGGCGGCGGCGGGCGCGGAACCGCCCTCCTCCACGAGCGTCTTCAGCATCCGCAGCGTGTCCTTGCCGCCGGGCGCGCAGAGATTCAGGCGCGGCTCCTTGCCGTCGGCGATAGCGGCCGAATAGGTCTCGCAGATATAGCCGCACTGGCCGCAATCCTGCTGCGCCATCGCGGCGAAGAGCTTGCGCGGCAAGGGCTTGCCCTGCGCCAGCTGCATGCGCTCGACCATGTCCAGCGACGGATCGTGCCAGGGCGCGCCGTCATCGGCTTCACCCATCACGGCGGCGTTTTCGGCCGGTGACAGCGCGGTGACGCCGGCATTGTCGAGCGAGAGCAGCCCAGCGAAGAAGCCGTTGAGCCAGGAGCGCTGCTCCTCGCTGAAGGGCGCGGTCTCGGGCAGGACCTGGACGATCGGATTTGCGGTCTGGACTGTCATGCCGCCTCTCCCGTCTCTGCAACCAGCGCCTGCAGGGCCGCGATCTCGTGGCGGCGGGCGAAGGCGACGAAGCTCTCGTCGGGCGCGGCGCGATGGGTCTGCCAGGTTCGCAGGATCGCCTCGACCAGCGCCGGTGCCTCCTCCGCCTTCACATCGGTGCGGAACTCGCGGCCCATGCCGCCCTCGACGCCGAAGCCGCCGCCGACGAAGACATGGTAGCCCGGCACCGTGTCGCCCTCCTCGCTCACCGGTACCTTGGCGCCGATCAGGCCGAGATCGCCGATATAATGCTGGGCGCAGGAGTTGTGGCAGCCGGTCAGGTGGATGTTGACGGCCGTGTCCAGCGTGATGCGCGGCTCGCAATGGGCGGCGATGGCCAGCGCATCCTCCTTGGTATGGGCGGCGGCGAATTTGCACCCGGTCGCGCCCGTGCAGGCGATCAGCCCGGCGCGCAGGATCGAAGTTTCGGCGGAGAGGCCGATGGCCTTCAGGTTCGCGACGACGTCCTCGACCTTGTCGTCCGGCACGCCGGAGATCAGCAGGTTCTGCCAGACGGTCAGGCGGATATCGCCATCGCCGCAGGATTGCGCGATCGAGGCGATGACGCGCATCTGCTGGACGGTGAGCTTGCCGACCGGAAGAGCCACACCGACCCAGTTGAGGCCCGGCTGGAGCTGAGGATGCACGCCGATATGGGCGAGGCGATCATAGACCGGACGGGGCGTGACGAAGGCCGTGTCGAGCCGGACCAAACTCCGGCCAAGCTTCTCCTCGACGGCGGCCAGAAATTTCTCGAAGCCCCAGCTATCGAGCACATATTTCAGCCGCGACTTCGCGCGGTCGGTGCGGTTTCCGTTTGCCGTGAAGACGCGCACGATCGCATCGGCGACAGCCACGGCGTCCGAAGGCGCGACGATGACGCCGGTGTCGCGGGCGAGGTCCTTGTGGCCGGTGATGCCGCCGAGCGCCAGGCGATACCAGATGCCGGGCTCGACCGGCTGGCCGTCGAAGCTCGCGCCTTCCATGACGTCGATCGCCTGGAAGCCGATGTCGTTGGTGTCCTCCAGCGTCGCGACCGAACCGGCGCCGTCGAAGGCGACGTTGAACTTGCGCGGCAGGCCGTAGAGCGAGCGGTCGTTGAGGATGTGGTGATGCCAGGCGCGGGCATGGGGGCGTGTGTCGAGCAGTTCATGGGGGTCGATGCCCGCCGTCGCCGAGCCCGTGACGTTGCGGATGTTGTCGGCACCGGAGCCCTTGGCGGTCAGGCCGAGATCGGCGAGGCCTTCCAGCAGCAGCGGTGCATTCTCGGCTGAGATCTCGCGCACCTGCAGATTCGCGCGGGTGGTGACATGGGCATAGGGGCCGCACAGCGTCTCGGCGAGATCAGCGACGCCCGCGAACTGCCAGGCCTTCAGGATGCCATTGGGGATGCGCAGCCGGCACATATAGCTGTTCTGCGCCGGGGCCACATAGAACAGGCCGTGATAGCGCCAGCGGAAATTGTCCTCGGGCTTGGGGTAGATGCCGGCATTGGCCTGGTCCTTGAAGCGGGCATAGGCATCGAAGGGATGCTCGGCCGCCTTCCACTTCTCCTGATCGACGAGCTTGCCGCCGGCCGCAACGGTTTTCGCCTGCGCTTCCAGATGCTCCCTGTCCGGGCCGGAGGGCGCCGCGCTGCCGCCGCCGCCCGTGCCGCCAAGCGGAGCCAGCCCACGCGCCGTGCGGGCCGACTGCATGCCGGACATGAAGCCTTCGAGATAGCGCTTCTGGTCGGGGGTGAAGTCTTCGCTCATCGTGGTCTTGTCTTCCCTGCGGATCAGGAGGCCGCGGCGGGGCTGGCTTCGGCCGCCGCGATCATGGCGCCCGACAGGGTGGTGTAGGCCTGCGTCCAGCCATCCCTGACCTCGGGCGTGAATGCCTCGCCGAGGCCCTGTTCCAGCGTCCAGAGCAGAGCCGCGCCGACGGGCACGTAGTGGGCGGCGGTGACGCCGTAACCGACATGCTTCCTGGCCAGCGCGTTCACGGCCGGCATCAGCGCCGGCAGATTGTCGAGGCCGTTCACCACGACAGCCAGCGTCGTCATGAGCTTGCGGCCCTGCTCGGCCATGTCGGCCTTGAACAGGCCGCGGACCTCGGGCGCGATCTCGAAGAGGCGGCCATAGAACAGGGTGGCCGCCGGCTCGGCGATAGGTGCGACCTTGGCGAAGCTGGAGCGCACCTGGGCGATCTGATCGGGCGTCATGACACTTCCCCTCAGGCTGCTTCGACGAAGCGGTGGCGCTCGTAGAGGAACTTCAGCACCGCCTCGCGGGCGGCGATGTAGGTGCGGTCGGAGACCAGGTCGAGCCGCTTGCGGGGGCGGTCGAGCCGGACGTCGAGCACTTCGCCGATGCGGGCGGAGGGGCCATTTGTCATCATCACGATGCGATCCGAGAGCAGCACGGCCTCGTCGACGTCATGGGTGATCATGATCATCGTGTTCCCCAGCGCCGCGTGGATCTGCATGATCGAATCCTGCAGATGCGCGCGGGTCAGGGCATCGAGCGCGCCGAAAGGCTCGTCGAGCAGCAGGATCTTGGGCTCCATCGAGAGGCCGCGCGCGATGCCGACACGCTGCTTCATGCCGCCGGAGATCTCGGCCGGGCGCTTGTCCTTCGCGTGGCCCATCTGGACGAGGTCGAGATTGTGCATGATCCAGTCATGCCGCTCGGCCTTCGACTTCCGGCCGCCGAAGACCTTGTTCACAGCCAGCGCGACGTTGTCGTAGACGGTGAGCCAGGGCAGCAGCGAGTGGTTCTGGAAGACCACTGCGCGCTCCGGACCGGGGTCATTGACCTCACGGCCCTCGAGCAGCACGGCGCCGGCGCTGATCGGCGTCAACCCCGCGATGATGTTGAGCAGGGTCGACTTGCCGCAGCCGGAATGGCCGATCACCGAGACGTATTCGCCCTTCTCGATATCGAGGCTGACATCCTTGAGCACGTTGGTCGAGGCCGCGCCGCGCTGGAAGGTTTTGTCGATGTGGTCGATCTTGAGATAGCTCATCGCATCCTCCTCAGTTGGTCAGGGTGCCGCGGGTGACGATGGTGCCAATGAGCGCGACCAGGCGGTCGAGCACGAAGCCGACGACGCCGATGTAGACGAGCGCCACGATGATGTCGGACAGGCGCGAGGAGTTCCAAGCGTCCCAGATGAAGAAGCCGATGCCGACGCCGCCGGTCAGCATTTCGGCCGCGACGATGGCGAGCCAGGACAGGCCGACGCCGATGCGCAGGCCGGTGAAGATGTAGGGCGCGGCCGAAGGCACCATGATCTTGAAGAAGAACTCGATCTGGTTGAGCCGCAGCACCTGCGCGACATTGCGATAGTCCTGCGGGATGTTGCGGATGCCGACTGCCGTGTTGATGATCACCGGCCAGATCGCGGTGATGAAGATCACGAAGATCGCCGAGGGCTGGCTGTCGCGGAACGCCGCCAGCGAGAGCGGCAGCCAGGCCAGCGGCGGCACCGTGCGCAGCACCTGAAACACCGGATCGAGGCCCCGCATCGCCCAGACCGACTGGCCGACGAGCGCGCCGAGCAGCACGCCGACGATCGCCGCCAGGCTGAAGCCGATGGCGACGCGCTGGAGCGAGACGAGGATGCGCCAGCCGAGCCCGATATCCTGCGAGCCGTTCCAGAAGAACGGTTCGGTGATCAAATCCTTCGCCTCGGCCCAGATCTTGGTCGGCGTCGGCAGCGAGGATTGCGGTCCATGCGCGGCGAGCTGCCAGAACAGCAGAATCAGCGCGACCGTGATCATCGGCGGCACGATGTTGACGAGAAGCGAGGTCAGCCAGGGCGCGAGGCGCGCGGACAATGGCTTGCTCGCCGCTGCCGGAAGCGAGACGACGCCTGGATTGCCCCCCGGCAGCGCGACGACTTTCGCTCCCGCCGGCACTTCCTTCAAGACAGCCCGACCCATGCCGGTTCTCCTCTGGTTGATGCGTTTGAATGCGTTGATGGTCATGCCGCCACCGGGCTGCGTGACTGCGCGCCGATCCGGCGGATTTCAGGCAGACATGAGCCGCAATTGGTTCCGGCCCTGAGCTGACTGCCGATGTCCTCGGGCGTCGCCGCGCCGCCCGCGAAAGCAGCGCGGATCGCGTTCAGCCCGACGCCGAAGCAGGCGCAGACGGTCGGACCCGGATCGGCGGCGCCATCGAGGCTGCGGCCGGCAAGCAAGGCGAGCCGGTTCTCCGGCATGGCACCGGCATCGGCGAAGGCGAGCTTGACCGTGTCCCAGAGCGGCGCGCGGCCGGCGGGGGCAACGAAAAGCGCAGCCACCAGCGCGCCGTCCCTGATCACGGCGCAGCGATAGACGCCGCCCTCGCTGTCGATCATCTCGGTCAGGCCGTCCTCGCCGAAGGCGGCGCGGACGCTTTCCATCAGTTCGGCCGAGGTCGCGTTGGTGGCGAAGAGACGGCCCTCGCCGCCCTCGACCGCGAGCTTCGACCACCAGCTGCCCTCGGGCAGGGCAAAGCCGTCGCGCGACAGTACGAAGCCCTGCGAGGCGTAGGCCACGGGCGCGATCGAAGACGGTGTCGCCTTCATCTCGGGCTGGCCGGAAAACGGGTCGCAGGCCGGCTGGACGGCCGCACCGATGCGGGCATGCGAAGCGGTCTCGCCCGACCAGTGGATCGGCGCGAAGAGCGAGCCCGGCTGAACGCCTGCGTCGAGCCCGACCTTGAGCACGACCGCGCCGAAGGCATTGGCGATGCGAGCGAAACCGCCCTCGATCAGGCCGAAGCGCACTGCATCGGCTGGGTGGACATGGACGCAGGGCTCGGAGACATGGGCACTGAGGCGCGGGCTGAGGCCCGTGCGCGTCATCGTGTGCCAATGATCGCGGACGCGGCCGGTGTTGAGCAGCAGCGGCAAGGCCTCGCTCGTCGCGGACGCAAGCGCCGGCACCGCCAGCGGCACCATCCCGGCGCGGCCGTCGCCGGTGAAGAAGCCGCCCTGCGCGAAGAGGCGCTGCGTGCCGAGCGGCTGGCCGACTGGCACCGGCCATTGCACCGGCTTCAGCGCGTCATAGGCCCGCTTCGGCAGCGTCGCATGGGCGCCGATGTCGAAATCGCGCGTGCCGGCATTCTCGAAGGCCGAGAGCGCCGCATGCTCGGCATAGATCTCGTCGGGGCCTGCGTAAGGGAAGGCCGCGCCGAAGCCGAGACGCTTCGCCACCTCGCAGATGATCCACCAATCCGGCCTGACCTCGCCGGGCAGGGCCAGGAAGGCGCGCTGGCGCGAGATCCGGCGCTCGGAATTGGTGACGGTGCCCTCCTTCTCGCCCCAGGCTGCGGCAGGCAGGATGATGTGCGGCTTGGCCGAGAGCGTGTCGTTGGAGAGCACGTTTTCTGAGACGACGAAGAGATCGAGCCCCGCCATCGCCGCGCGGACATGGTCGGCGCGGGGCAGCGAAACGGCCGGATTGGTCGCCATCACCCAAAGCGCCTTGATACGCCCCTCGGCGACCGCATCCAGCATGGCGACGGCCTTGAGGCCCTCATGACGCGCCATGTTCGGCGCCTGCCAGAAGCGCCCGACACGGTCGATCTCAGCCGGCGAATAACCCATATGGGCGGCCAGCATGTTGGCGAGGCCGCCGACCTCGCGCCCGCCCATGGCGTTGGGCTGGCCGGTCAGGGAGAACGGCCCGCCGCCGGGACGGCCGATGCGACCGGTGGCGAGATGGCAGTGCAGGATCGCGGCGACCTTGTCGGTGCCCTGCGCAGACTGGTTGACGCCCTGGCTCCAGGCCGTGACGACGGCCGGCGTCGCGCCCCATAATTCGTAAAAGCTGGTGATCGCGACAGGGGTCAGTCCCGTCCGCTCGGCCACGCTTGCGATCGTCGGGGCGAGCTGGCGGGCATTCGCGAGCGCGTCCTGGTAGCCGGAGACATGGCGGGCGAGATAGGTGCCGTCGGTCAGGCCATTGGCGGCTAGATGCACGAGCAGGCCCGCGAACAGCACCGAATCCGAGCCGGGCTTGATGACCAGCATCATGTCGGCATCTTCCGCCGTCGCGGTGATGCGCGGGTCGATGACGACGATGCGGGCGCCGCGCTCGGTGCGGTTCTGCTGCATGCGACGGAACAGGACCGGGTGGCACCAGGCCGTGTTGGAGCCAACGAGCACGATCAGGTCGGCGCAATCGAGATCCTCGTAATTGCCCGGCACGGTGTCGGAGCCGAGCACGCGCTTGTGGCCGGCGACCGTCGAGGACATGCAGAGCCGCGAATTGGTGTCGACATGCGGCGAGCCGATGAAGCCCTTCATCAGCTTGTTGGCGACGTAATAGTCCTCGGTCAGAAGCTGACCCGAGAGGTAGAAGGCGACCGCCTCGGGGCCGTCGCGGGCGATGATGCGCGTCAGGCCCTCGGCCACGGCGTCGAGCGCGACGTCCCAGCTCACCCGGTCATAGCCGCCGGCATCGTTGCGCCGCAGCGGATGCAGCACGCGCGAGCCCAGCCCCAGCGTCTCGCCCAGCGCCGAGCCCTTGGAGCAGAGCCGGCCGAGATTGGCGGGGTGCGCCGGATCACCAACAACCGTCACGACGCCGTTCTCACCCGGAGTCACGAGGACGCCGCAGCCGACGCCGCAATAGGGGCAGGTCGTGCGGATCGCGCCATCCGGCATGCCGGGGCCGGGGAGGTTCGCATCGCTGCGCATCTCAGGCCGCCTCCCTGACGCAATAGGGTTCGCCGAAGGGCAGGTCGGCGCGGATGGCCGAGATGTCCTGCCCGGAGCGGATCAGGCCGAGATAGAATAGAGCGCCTTGGGTATCGCCGACGAGGACGCAGCCGGCGAGCCTGCCTTCGCGCAACACGAATTTGCGGTAGATTCCACTGAGGCGGTCGCGCAGCACGAGCGTCTGCGCCCCATCGCCCGCCTCGAATTCGCCGGCCGAGAACACGCCGACGCCGCTGACCTTGAGATTGGTCGCGAGCAGCGAGCCTTCATAGGCGGCAGACTTGCCTGCCAGCCGCGTCGCCAGCACGCGCGCCTGCTCATAGGCCGGCTCGACCAGCCCGTAGACGCTGCCGCGATGCTCGGCGCATTCGCCGATGGCGAAGATGCTGTCGTCGTCGCTGGCCATGCCGTCATCGACGCCGATGCCGCGGTTGACGCCGACCCCCGCCGCCCTGGCGAGGTCGACATTGGGGCGCACGCCGATGGCGATGACGACGAGATCGGCCGGGATCACCTCCCCGTCCGAGAGCTCGACGCCTTCGACGCGGTCCGTGCCGACGAAGCCCTTGGTGGCAGCGCCAAGACGAACGCTGATGCCGCGCGCGGTGATGGCCGAGGCCAGCAAGGCGGCGCCCTCGGCATCGAGCTGCCGTTCCATCAACCGGTCGACGAGATGCAGCAGCGTCACCTGGCCGCCGGCCTTGGAGAGGCCATAGGCGGCTTCGAGCCCGAGCAGGCCGCCGCCGATGACGACGATCTTCGCTCCGCGGCCGGCATAGGCCCGCATCATCCCGACATCGGCGGTATCGCGGAAGGTCGCGACGCCCGGCAGGTCGCCGCCCGGAAAGGGCGGCTTCAGCGGCTTGGAGCCTGTCGCCAGGACGAGCTTGCCATAGGGCAGGCTCAGGCCGCCTTCGAGCGTCACGCTCTTTGCTGCCCGGTCGATGCCGGAGACAGCGCGGCCATAGAGTGTCGAAACGCCGCGCGCCTTCCACCAGGCGGCTGGCTTCAGCTCGATGTCGGGCTCGGTGATCTCGCCCGCCAGCAGGGGCGAGAGCAGCACCCGGTTATAGGCCAGGCGGCTTTCCGCCCCGATCACCGCGATGGAATAGCGGCCGAGCGCGCGCTGGCTGAGTTCGTCAACCAGCCGCGTCGCGGCCATGCCCTTCCCGACGATGATCAGGGGCTCGGCCATTGGATCAGGCGATCCGCTTGATCTTGAGGGCCTTGAGGTAGTCCATCGGCGCCGCCGGATCGAACTTCACGCCGTCGAAGAAGGTCTCGACGCCGCGCGAGTCGGCCGTTGGAGCGCCGGCCACGCCCAGCGTCTTGGCGGCTTCCCGCCAGAGATCGGCGCGGTTGGTCTTGTCGACGAGAGCCTTGATGTCGATCGTCGGCTCGAACTTGCCCCAGCGGATGTTCTCGGTGACGAACCAGGTGTCGAGGCTCTTCCAGGGATAGGAGGACGAGCCGCCCTCGCCCCAGAACTTCATCTGGAGATTGGTGCCCTTCACCTCGCGGCCATTGCCGTAGTTGATGTCGCCCAGCAGGCGCTTGTTGATGTCGGTGACTGGAACGTTGAACCACTGGCGCTTGCCGACGATCTCGGCGAGTTCCTGACGGTTCTCACGCTTGTCGGCCCAGATCTGGGCTTCCATGACGGCCATCAGGATAGCCTGCGTCGCCTTGGGATTGGCGTCGACGAAATCGGCGCGCATGCCGAGGATCTTCTCGGGGTGGCGCGACCAGAGCTCGCCGGTGGTCAGCGCGGTGTAGCCTATGTTCTGGTTGACGAGCTGCTCATTCCAGGGCTCGCCGACGCAGAAGCAGTCCATGGTGCCGACCTTCATATTCGCCACCATCTGCGGCGGCGGCACGGTGATGACCTTGATGTCGGTGTCGGGGTCGATGCCGCCGGCGGCGAGCCAGTAGCGAATCCAGAGATCATGGGTGCCGCCCGGGAAGGTCATCGCGGCGGTGAGTTCCTTGCCGGCGGCCTTCTTGCGCTCAAAAGCCTGCTTCAGCGGCGAGGAATCCTTCTGGACGTTGAGGTCCTTGTATTCGTTGGAGACCGAGATCGCCTGGCCGTCCTCGTTCAGGTTGAGCAGCGTGTACATCGGCAGCGGCTGGCCGTTCTGCATCACCTTGCCGGTCGCGTAGAGATGCGTCTTCGGGCGCAGGATGTGGCCGCCATCGATGCCATTGGCCTTGAAGCCAAGCGCCATGTTGTCACGCGTGGCGCCCCAGGAGGCCTGCTTGGCAATGTCCATGTCGGGCAGGCCGTATTTGGCGTAGAGGCCCTTTTCCTTGGCGATGATCAGAGGGGCGGCATCGGTCAGGGCGATGTAGCCGAGCCGTGTGCCCTTGACCTCGGGGCCGGCGGCCTGTGCGAAGGCGCCCGACGGCAGCGCGAGTTTGGCAGCGCTCAGCAGGGCGGCGGCGCCCGAGAGCTTGAGCAACTGGCGACGGCCAGCGTCGATGGCCCTGTCGTCGATGGCAATGGCTTTAGGCTTGGTGCCGACTGTCTTGGTCATCGATTGCCTCTCGCTGTGGAAGTGAATGCCCGCCAACCGCCGAACACGAAAAACGCCGCGCGAAATGCGCCTGAAGGCACGTTTCGACAGCGGCGTTGCTGTGCATTCCGGTTCGGAGGATGACGCGGGCAGCGTTGGCCGCGTTGCAGCATTCCTTACAAGGATCGTGCCAATCCCGCTGACTTCACGAGAAATTCGGAATTACAATAAGTTAGCTTATGAGAGCTGCACGGAGCAGCAATGCGCACACTTATCCCGCGCCGCACAAAACGAGCGCATTTGCATAAGTAATTCGCAAACTAGCCGATCAGTCGATGGTGCCCGGAAAATAGGCAGGACGAAAAACCGCCCTTGCCTGCTCGCTCATCTCGGGCGTGCGGACGATCTGTCCGGCGCTTTCCATCCCGGCCAGAATCCAGTCGGCATGGGCCGGTTCCGGCCGCAGCGCGGCACGGTCGAAGCGGATGAAGCGCTCGACCTGGCGGGGCGGCCGGCCGGCGCCCTGGAGAAGGCTGAAGCGCAGCGTCGGTTCCAGGATTTCGACGGGCAGGGCCAGCCGGTCGGGCGCCGAGAGATGTTTGGCGAAGCGGGGGATGTTGGCCGGGTCGCAGGCCCAATCGCTCGCGCGCAGGATCGCGGCGGTGAGTTTGCGAACGGCGGAGGGGCGGCGCTCGATGTCATCCGCCTGCCAGGCGAGGACCTTCTCGGGGCAGTCGCGGCGCAGATCGGTGCCGGTGTGGACCATGGCGCCGACACCGGCGGCAACCGCCGCCGCATTCCACGGAGCGCCGGCGCAAAAGCCGTCGACGCGCCCGCTGGTCAGGGCCTCGACCGTCTGCGGCGGCGGCACGACCTCGAAGCGGATGTCCGTACCAAGGACCAGCCCGGCCTTGGCCAGCCACTCGCAGAGCAGATAGGTGTGGCTGGAGAAACCGAAGACGGCGGAGAATGTCAGCGGCGGCAGGCCGGACGCCTTGCGCCGCGCGACCATGGCCGCAAGCGCGCGGGCCGAGACCGTCGTGTCGACCATCTCGCCATCGGCCAGCCGCGCCAGTTCCTCATAGCGGCGCACCGAGACGGTGATCGCCGCACCGTCGAGATTGAGCGCCAGCGGCACGGCCATCGGCGCCTTGACCCCGCCGACGCCAAGCGTCGCGGCGATGGCGGCCGGCCCCAGCATATGCGCGGCATCGAAGAGCCGGACATTCAGCTTGTCGCGCAGATTGGACCAGGAGACCTCGCGCACCAGTTCGAGGTTGAGCCCCTCGGCCTCGGCGAAGCCCTCATCCTTCGCGAGCACGACCAGCGCGCAATCGACCAGCGGCATGAAGCCGACACGCAGGTGCAGGGTCATGTGAGCACCTTGGTCATTTGAGCACCTCGGCGGCGGTGATGATCGAGCGCGCGATATCGACGAGCTTGCGCTTGTCGTTCATCGCCGTGCGCCGCAGCAGGGCATAGGCATCGTCCTCCGACAGGTTCTTCATGCGCATGACGATGCCCTTGGCGCGGTCGACCAGCTTGCGCTCCTCGAGCTGGGAACGGGCCTCGTCGAGTTCCTCGCGCAGTTTGCGAAAGGCGTTGAAGCGGCTGATGCAGGTCTGAAGGATCGGCTGCATGCGCTCCTTCTTCAGCCCATCGACGATATAGGCGGAGACGCCGGCCTCGACCGCCGCCTCGATCGAGGCCGAATCCGACTGGTCTACAAACATCGTGATCGGCCGTTTCACATGGCGGCTGACCAGGAACATGTCGGCGAGCGCATCGCGGCTGGGGTCTTCCAGATCGATGACCACGACATCGGGATCATGCGTCTCGATCGCCGCGACAAGCCCATGCGTCACGCCGATGCGGACGAGGTCGGTGAAGCCAGCCTCGCGCAGGCCCTCGTCAATGATGGCCGCGCGCACCGGATTGGCATCGACGATCAGGATTTTCAGATCGGGCCTCATGATCCCCGGTGGAGCAGCGAGCCCTCAGGCTCGCCCGCCTGCCACGCGGCTGCTTCGGCGAGACTTAGTCCTAACTGGCGAGAATGGCGACGCCGGCCAGCGCCAGCCCGCCGCCCGCGACCCGCGCCAGCAGCGGTGCGCGCTGCGCCAGGGCACCAGCCGCAGCCAAGCCCGCGCCATGCAGCGCCACCGTCGCCAGCACGAAGCCGGCGGCATAGCTGAAGGCACCGGCGCCATCGGGCAGCTCGGCGCCATGGACATGGCCGTGGAAGATCGCGAAGATGGCGCAGGCGGCAGCCCCCGCCGCCAGAGGCGGGGTCGCCTTGAGCGCGATCGCCAGGCCGAGCACGATGACCGAGACGGCGATGCCGATTTCGACGCCGGGCAGTTGCGCACCCGACATGCCCCAAAGGCCGGCAACGACCATCATCGCTACAAAGGCGAGCGGATAGGCCAGGCGCGCCGTGCCGCCGACCAGCCCGGCCCAAAGGCCGACAGCAACCATGGCGAGGACATGATCCAGGCCCAGCAGCGGATGCAGCACACCGGCCTGGAAACCATGCACGGCGCCGACGCCCGTATGGCCCAGAGCTGGCGCGGCCATGCCTGCTGCCAGAACACCTGCCGTCAGCACGGCCACACCCATCCGCTTCACAACCGCCTGCATGGTCATCTCCCGTCCCCGTCCATCACGCTGCCGGAGCAGCTCGCAACCCGCCGGCCGTCTCGATGAAATCCATCACCGCGTCGACGCCCTCGCCGGCCTTTGTATTGGTGAAGACGAAGGGGCGCTTGCCGCGCATCGTCCTCGAATCGCGGTCCATGACTGCAAGATCCGCGCCGACATGGGGGGCGAGATCGGTCTTGTTGATGACCAGCAGATCGGAGCGCGTGATGCCCGGGCCGCCCTTGCGCGGAATCTTCTCGCCGGCCGCGACATCGATGACGTAGATCGTCAGATCGGCGAGCTCGGGCGAGAAGGTGGCGGCGAGATTGTCGCCGCCGGATTCGATCAGGATCATGTCGAGGTTCGGGAACTTGCCCCGCATCTCCTCGACGGCGGCGAGGTTGATCGAGCAGTCCTCGCGGATGGCGGTATGGGGGCAGCCGCCGGTCTCGACACCCATGATGCGCTCCTGCGGCAGCGCGCCGGCGACCGTCAGCAGCCGCGCATCCTCCTTGGTGTAGATGTCGTTGGTGATGGCGCAGATGTCGTAGGTGCCGCGCATGCGCTTGCAGAGCACCTCCATCAACGCGGTCTTGCCGGAGCCGACGGGACCGCCGATGCCAACTCGGAGCGGGCCATGGGGAGAGCGCGACATGATCAGAATCCCTTGAGCAATCGCCAGCCTAGCCGGCCGCGACGGCATGACAAAGCGGCGAATGCGGCAGGCCGGCCATCGCCGTCATGAGCGGAACAGCCGCGAATACTGGGTCTCGTGACGCAGCGAGGCGATGTCGGAGCGCAGCGTGCAACTGCCGAGATCGTCGAGCGTGGCGCAGCCGGCGGCTTCCGCCGCCTTGTGCAACGCCGGCACCAGACCAGCCGTGATCTTCTGCCCGTCCGTCTGGCCGACGATGCCGAGCCGAACGGAGGCCGAGACCAGATTGGCGACGAAGGCCAGGCCGTAAGCCTCCAGCGATGCCGGCCGCGGCAGGGCATGGCCGGCACTGGCGACAGCGACGGCGACCGGATAGGCGACGTCGCCGCCCCAGACGGCCTTGAGGCGTTCGATCGCGGCGCAGGGCCAGGCCGCACGCAGCGCCGCGACGAAGGCGTTGCCCTGCGTCACAGTCTCAAGGCGCCGCTCGGCGGAGTTCGCGAGCGCGAGCGCGAGTTCCGCGATCTCGATCAGCGCGGCCTCGTCATCGTCCTCGATCGCGCGGGCCGTGCAGGCGAAGAGGATCAGGTCGTTGCGCAGCGAGCCATGGCCGACGAGCGCGTCGAGCCAGTCGCGCAGGGTCGCGGCATCATGCAGGTCGCCGCTTTCGAAGGCCCATTCCAGGCCATGCGAATAGGCGAAGGCGCCGACTGGGAAGGACGGCGACAGCCAGACCATCAGGGGCAGATGGGCCGCCATGCATACTCGCTCAGGACTGGCAGGCGCGCTCAATGGTCGTGCGTATGGCCCTTGTGACCGTGCTGCGCGCCATGCTTGTGGCCGTGGTCGTGATGGCCGTGGTCATGCCCGCAGCCGCAGGCATCGCCATGCGCGTGAGCATGGGTCTCGGCATGGGCGTGGGCGTGGTCGCCCTGCGCATGCGCCTCGGCATGGCTGTGAGCATGGGAGCCGTGATCGCGACCGTGGTCATGGCCGTGATGATCGTGGCCATGGTGGGCATGATCGTGAGCTGCGTGATCATGAGCTGCGTGATCGTGGCTGCCGTGGTCGTGGCTGGGATGATCGCAATTGGCGTGGTCGTGGTCATAGGCGCCGCGCTCGGGCTGGAACGGCCTGTTCACGGCATTCATCGCGCAACCCTGCCCGCGCACCATCTCCGCCAGGACATGGTCGTTCTCGATGTAGATCGCGTCGGCGGTGATTTCGGCCGGGGTATGACGGTTGCCGATGTGCCAGGCGACGCGCATCAACCGCAGAGGGTTCTCCGCGCGAATCTCGAGCAGGCTCTGCGGCGCGGCCTTGATCAGCACGAGCCGGCCATCTTCCAGCTTGACGGCGTCGCCGTCACCGAGCGCAGCCGCCTTGTCGAGATCGAGCAGGATGCCGAGCCCGCCATCGGCCGTCAGGGCGAGGCGGCGGCGGTTGCGATCGTCATGGTCGAGCGTCAGCGTATCGACGACGCGGTCTGGCCTGACGGCGGCCTTGCGAACGACGGAGGTGGCGCGAAGCATGATGGGACGTCCGTGACAGAATGGGATCAAAGCCGGTCGATCGACCGCGGTTCGATCACTTCGACCACCGGAGGCGCCGTGACGCAAGCCCCGCGAACTGCCGCAAGCCATTGTCATCCGAGAGCAGCGGCACTGCAATCGCGCAGTGCAGACAGCGAAGCGGCCCTTCACCACAGCGGAGAAGCCCAGCAGGCGAGGCCTTTAGGGCAACCGAGATAACGCTGAAGCCCACCATCTGTTTTGCGGCTTCAGCGATCATGGCTATCAACGGAGCTCCGGAGGCTTCCGCCGGACAACCATAATCAGAGGTGGACGATGAAAACGATGGCGAGCGCGCGCAACCGCAGACGGATGGGTGCTTTCCTGGCAGGGCTCGGGCTTGGCATCTGCCTGTCCGGCGCCGCGGCCGCACAAGCGACCCTCGACCGCATCAAGCAGCGCGGTCAGTTGATCTGCGGCACCAGCCAGGGCGTCGCCGGCTTCTCGCTACCCGACGCGGCAGGCGAATGGCGCGGCTTCGACACCGATCTCTGCCGGGCGTTGACGGCCGCAATCTTCAACGACCAGAACAAGGCGAAATACATTTCCCTGGCCTCGAAGGACCGGCTGACCGTGTTGCAGAGCGGCGAGATTGACGTGCTCTCGCGCACCACGACCTGGACACTGGGGCGCGACACTGGCTTCGGACTCAACTTCACCGCGATCAACTATTTCGACGGCCAGGGTTTTCTCGTCCGCAAGAGCGCCAATGTGAAGGAGGTCAAGGCGCTTAACGGCGCCTCGATCTGCGTGGCGCAGGGCACGACCACCGAACTCAACCTCGCCGATTATTTCCGCACCCACGGCATGAAGTACGAGGTGATCGCCTTCTCCGGACTCGACGAGACGATTCAGGCCTATGAGGCCGGGCGCTGCGATGCCTACACCACCGACCTGTCGCAACTGGCCGCCAACCGGCTCAAGCTGAAGGCGCCGGGCGATCACGAGCTGCTCACCGAGGTGATCTCGAAGGAGCCGCTCGGCCCCTGGGTGCGCCAGGGCGACGATGGCTGGTTCGACATCGTGCGTTGGACCGTCCATGCGCTGCTTAACGCCGAGGAACTCGGCGTCACCCAGGCCAATGTCGAGGAGATGTTGAAATCGCCCAATCCCGAGATTCGGCGTCTGCTCGGCCAGGAGGGCAAGTTCGGCGAAAGCCTCGGCCTGACCAACGACTGGGTGGTCCGCATCGTCAAGGCCGTGGGCAATTACGGCGAAAGCTTCGACCGGCATCTCGGCGCAAAATCGCCGCTCAACCTGCCGCGCGGCCCCAACCGGCTCTGGACGCAAGGTGGGCTGCAATACGCGCCGCCGATACGTTGATATCGATTGTGCCTGAGTGGTGGCGGCGATCCGCAGCTTCCGTGTGAGCTTGGAAACGCGACGTCATCCTGGACAAGCCGCGAAACGGCGCAACTCCAGGATGACGCGTGGTTCCGAGCCAAGACAGCAGTCCGGTATCGCGTCGCTCTATCCACGAAACTTTAGCGCGGCTGCGATTTCACCTCGGTGTCGAACTTCTTCAGCAGCCGCGAGCGCTCGGCAGGAGTGCCCCAGCGCGGGGTGTCATAGTCGATCAGCTTCATCTCCGCGAATTTCGGCGCGTCCGGCGAGAGCGCCGAATTCCGGTTCGAGGGGATGGAGTTGATCTTGAGCTTGGCGTTGATGTTCTGCGCTTCCGGCGACAGCGTGAAATCGACGAATTTGCGCGCGGCCTCCGGGTTCCTGCCGCCCTTGATGATCGAGACCGAGCCGGTCTCGTAGCCTGTGCCCTCGCAGGGGGCGATCGTCTCGATCGGCGCGCCCTGCAGCTTCTGCGTCAACATGTCGTGGATGAAGGCGATCCCGACCGCCGTCTCGCCCAGGGCCGTCGCCTTCACCGGAGCGATGCCGGACTTGGTGTATTGGTTGACGTTCCTGTGCAGCGCCTTGAGGTAGTCGAAGCCCTTCTCCTCGCCGAGACGCTGGACCGTCGTCGCCAGGAAGACATAGGCGGTGCCCGACGAGTTGGGATCGGCGATCTGGACCTCATCGCGGAATTTCGGATCAAGCAGGTCGGCCCAGCATTTCGGCGCGGGGATGCCGCGCTTCTTCAGAACCTCGGTGTTGTAGCCGATGCCGAGCGCGCCGAGATAAATGCCGTTCGTGCGGAATTTGGACTGCTCGGCATGGCGTTGCGCCCAATCGAGCAGGTCCGGCAGCTTCGGCGATTTGTACTCGTCCAGGAGGCCTTCGTCGGCCGCCTGCAGATGCGGCTCGCCGGGACCGCCCCACCAGACATCGCCGCGCGGATTGCCGGCCTCCGCCTTGACCTGCGCGTAGACCTCACCGGTGCTTTTCCTGACCATCGCGACCTTGATGCCGGTCGATTTCTCGAACATCGTCGCGCCCTCGCGGCACTGCTCTTCGAGGATCGAGCAATAGACGGTGACCTCGCCCTGAGCGGCGGCCGGAACTGCGGCGACCAAGCTGACGGCCGTCGTTAACGAGGCAGCGAAAAGGGTGGCAGCGCGGCATCGGTCCATGGCGTTCTTCCCGGTTGGCAATCTTTTGCCGACTAGAAAGCTGGCGGGCCTGATGGTGTCAATGCCGCTTGGTCAGTCAGTTATCGCGCGTGCGATCCGGCAAGGCGTCGACCGCTTCATCCGCGCCCTGATCGCGCTTGAGCACGCCCTCGCGCAACACCTTCGTCGTCGCCTCGGCTTTCTTGTCGGAAGAGGTTTTTAGCGGAGCCGTTTCGGGCGTCGCCGTCAGCCCGACATCGTCCGGCTTTCTGGCGTCATTGCGGGCGCTGGCGGCGAAAGTGGCGAGCGCTTCGGGTTGCCGGCCCTTCGGATCGGCGGCATTCTCATTGGCCATGGCGAGCCTCCCTGTTCTGGCAGGGGAGGAACGTCCACTCGGCCCGGCTGTTCCGTGCCGTTGGGGCTCGGCGCGGACTGGGCTCAGAACAGGAAGTAGCGCTGCGCCAGCGGCAGTTCCTTCGCCGGTTCGCAGACCAGCAGTTCCCCATCCGCTACGACCGCATAGGTCTCGGGGTCGATCTGGATGTCGGGCGTGGCGTCGTTGTGGATCATGCTCTTCTTGGAGATGCCGCCGCGGGTGTTCTCGACCGCGACCATCTCCTTGTCGGTGCCGAGCCGCTTCTGAAGTCCGTTGGCGATCGCCGCCTGCGAGACGAAGACCAGCGAGGTCGAGGTCACCGCCTTGCCGAAGGCGCCGAACATCGGGCGGTAATGCACCGGCTGGGGCGTCGGGATCGAGGCGTTGGGGTCGCCCATCGGGGCGGCGGCGATCATGCCGCCCTTGATCACCATGTCCGGCTTCGCGCCGAAGAAGGCCGGCGACCACATCACGAGATCGGCGAGCTTGCCGATTTCGACAGAGCCGATATGCCGGGAAATGCCGTGCGAGATCGCCGGGTTGATCGTGTATTTCGCGACATAGCGCTTGGCGCGGAAATTGTCGGCGCCGGTGCCGACATCCTGCGGCAGGGCCCCACGCTGGACCTTCATCTTGTGCGCGGTCTGCCAGGTGCGGGTGATGACCTCGCCGATGCGGCCCATCGCCTGCGAATCCGACGACATCATCGAGAGCGCGCCGAGATCATGCAGGATGTCCTCGGCGGCGATCGTCTCCTTGCGGATGCGGCTCTCGGCGAAGGCGAGATCCTCCGGGATGGACGGCGACAAATGATGGCAGACCATCAGCATGTCCAAATGCTCGTCGAGCGTGTTGACGGTGAAGGGCCGCGTCGGATTGGTCGAGGACGGCAGGACGTTCGGAAGACCCGCCACCTTCATGATGTCGGGCGCATGGCCGCCGCCGGCGCCCTCGGTGTGGAAGGCGTGGATGGTGCGGCCCTTGAAGGCCTTGATCGTGTCCTCGACGAAGCCACTCTCGTTGAGCGTGTCGGTGTGGATCATCACCTGGACGTCGTAATCGTCGGCGACGGAGAGGCAGTTGTCGATCGCGGCGGGCGTCGTGCCCCAGTCCTCGTGCAGCTTGAGCGCGCATGCGCCCGCCTCGACCATCTCGATCAGCGCGCCGGGCAATGCGGCATTGCCCTTGCCGGCGAAGGCGAGGTTCATCGGGAAGGCGTCTGCCGCCTTGATCATCTGGCCGAGATGCCAGGGGCCGGGCGTACAGGTCGTCGCCAGCGTGCCATGGGCGGGGCCGGTGCCGCCGCCGAGCATGGTGGTCAGCCCGCTCATCAGCGCATCCTCGATCTGCTGCGGGCAGATGTAGTGGATGTGGCTGTCGAAACCGCCGGCCGTGATGATCTTGCCCTCAGCCGCGATGACCTCGGTGCCGGGACCGACGATGATCGTCTCGTGGGGATCGAAATTGCCGAAGCCGGCCTGGATATCGGGGTTGCCGGCCTTGCCGATGGCGCAGATGCGCCCTGCCCTGATGCCGATATCGGCTTTGACGATGCCCCAATGGTCGAGGATGAGCGCATTGGTGATGACGGTGTCGACCGCGCCGTCGGCGTTGGTAACCTGGCTCTGGCCCATGCCGTCGCGGATGACCTTGCCGCCGCCGAACTTCACCTCCTCGCCATAGGTGGTGAAATCCTTCTCGACCATGATGACGAGTTCGGTGTCACCAAGCCGCACCGTATCGCCGGTGGTGGGGCCGAACATCGCGGCATAGGCATTGCGCGGGAAGGGAAAGGGCATGGGAGCTCCGGTCAGGTCACGATGGCAAAACCGGCCTCCAATGGAGCGCCGTGATCAAATGTGAGCGTCGACCGGCATGTAGCTGTCCTGTTCAGCACGCCGATCAGCGCATCGTTGAACCCGCAACGGGTCTCCCTGGCCATGTCAATGGCCAGACCGACCTGCCGATGGGACTCCACCAGAAGCTTCGCGCTGCCCAAGAGCGAGGCCACAACCGCACACACCTCATCTCGCGGCGACTTGAATTTTCGCGCCAGCGTCCATGTCACCTCCGCGAGTACGACGAGGTTGATATAGCCGCGTTCATCTTCTGAAAGCCCTGCCAGCAGCTTTCGAGCCTGCGGGGACTGAACCGGGTCGTCATCCATCAAGGCTCGCAAGAGAATGTTGGAGTCCAACCCGATCATGCGGCCCGTCGCCGGCGACGCCCCTCAGGCGACATGGTCGCGTCGTCTTCAGCGACGATCTGGTCGCCAATCGCGTCATCGTCGTCCGCGTAACGGGGATCTGCCTTCAGATGCGAAAGCAATCCGAAGATCGCTTCTACAGGCAGATTGAGAGGCCTCAGATAGACCCGCCCGTCTGCAGCGATGGCGAATTCGACACGATCGCCGGCTTGCAGCTTCAACGCGCGGCGGATCTCCGCCGGCACTGTCATTTGCCCCTTGGACGTCACCGTCGAAACGATCGCGGTCATCGGTTGGCTCCGTAAATCGAGAAACCCCTTACAAATAACATAATGTAAGGAAATCTACAATTTCCCCATCACCTCTTGCCTGAACCCGTAAACCTCGCGCTTGCCGGCGAGCGCGACGAGCCTGACCTCGCGGGTCTGGCCGGGCTCAAAGCGCACCGCCGTCCCGGCTGGGATATCGAGGCGGAAGCCCCTCGCCCTGTCGCGCTCGAAGGCGAGCGCCGGATTGGCCTCGTAGAAATGATAATGCGAGCCGATCTGGATCGGCCGGTCGCCGGTGTTGGCTACGGTCAGCGAGAGGCTTTCGCGGCCTTCGTTCATGATCAGGTCGCCCGGAAGCGTGGTCACCTCACCGGGCTTCATCGTATCGGAGGCGCCGCGGATCGGCTCGTGCACGGTGACGAGTTTGGTGCCGTCGGGAAAAGTCGCCTCGACCTGGACGTCGTGGATCAACGCGGCGATGCCGTCCATGACTTGGTCGGCCGTAACGACATGGGCTCCGGCCTGCATCAGATCGGCGACCGATCTGCCGTCGCGCGCGCCCTCGACGACGAAGTCGGTGATGAGCGCGACGGCTTCGGGGTAGTTGAGTTTGACGCCGCGCTCAAGTCGTCTGCGCGCCACCATGGCGGCCATGGAGACGAGCAGCTTGTCCTTTTCGCGCGGCGTCAAATTCATTGCTTGCCCTTCTTTTCATCCTCGTCGGTGCCGTCCTCGGACGCCTCTTCTTCGGCGTCTTCGTCCTCGGCATCCTCGTCTTCGTCTTCTTCTTCGTCGTCCGCGCCGAAATCGGCATATTCATAGGCGAAGATGATCTCGCCCGTCGCCGGATCGAAGGCGCTGGAGGTCGAATCCTCGAAGGCCTCGATCAGCATTTCAGCATCGTCGGGTCCATCGACGTCGAAGCGGCGTACCGCCTCCTCGCCTTCGCCGCTGAGCGCCAATTCAATCGCCCAGCCCCGCGCGCCGGTGTCATAGATGCATTTCAGACCCTGGATCGCCAGCATGATGCTCTCCTCAAGTTGACCAGGTGCGCGGCAGCGCACGGCCGGTCAGATGCCCGAGCAGCGTGACGAGCACGCGACGCAGCGCCTGGGCATCGCGGGAGAGCAGACGGATCAGGAGCAGCTCCGCGACGATGCCGGCACCGATTTCGACCGCGCCGGCGGACGCTTCATCGCCACGCGCGCGGACCTGCTCCAGCCTGTCCTGCAGATCTTGGCCGGCCAAGCCTTGGCCGGCAACGACGATCGTGGCCCCGGCGCGGGCGCCCGCCCCCACGGCCTGCCGCGCCAGCGTCTCGGAGACGGCGCCCTCGAGCCGCAGATCCTCGGCGAAAACCAGCTTGCCCTCGCGGCGGATGCGCCAGCGATCCCGCAGAGCGCCGCGCAGCATCGTCTCGCCCATGGCGCTGCGGCCGAAGAACACGGCCTCGGAGGCGATCAGGCGGGCATCGGCGGCGAGATCGATCGTCAGGCTGCGGGTGAGCCGCGCGCCGGAGAACAGGATGCTCTCCTGCGGCAGCCAGGCGAGGCTCGCCCCGGCCCCGACCGACAGGGTGGTCTCGACGCGGGTGTCCGAGCCCTGGCTGCGATAGATCTTCTCCGCCGCCTGGGAGGTGACCACCGCGTCGGCACCGGGCTCCAGCGTCACGGCGACGCGCATGGCGTCGCCGCCGGCCATGCCCCCGCCAGTGTTGATCAGCACGGCCTCGCTGGTCGTGTCGAAGGTGGTCGGGAAGCGGGCGCGGTAGCCGCCGGATTCCGCCACGTCCAGACGGTGCGTCTGGGCGCCGACACGCCCGAAGCGCAGCCGGACACCGCCCGCGGCGCGGACATAGGCCGGAAGAAGTGGATCACTGGCTGCCGGAACGGGCGGCGCGAACATGGAGGATCCCGGAACGAAGAACGCCGCCAATCTTCCGCGCGGCCGTTTGCCGGGCAAGGGCCTGCGCGACCCGCGCTGCCCAAATTTCAGGCAACGCGTGGCACCACGAGCCGATCAGCCGGCTGAGGCGAGGAACTCCGCCACCTCGTCGCGGCGCGGCGCACCGGCGCGTCCCCCGAAACGGGTGCATTTGATCGCGGCAGCGGCTGAGGCGAAGCGGATCGCGGCGCGCTCGCCCTGCCCCTCTGCCAATGCCAGCGCAAAGGCGCCATGCCAGACATCGCCGGCGCCGAGCGTGTCGACGGTCTCGACCGCGAAGGCCGGATCATGGACGACCTCGCCCTTCTCGACGAAGAGGACACCTTCCTTGCCGAGCGTGACGGCGAGCCAGGTCGGAACGCCCTGCGCCAGGTGGGCGAGCCCTGCACGCGGGTCGTCCTCGCCGGAAAGCTCGGCCAACGCCTGGGCGCTGAACGCGACATGGCTCGCGGTCGCGACGAGATCGGGATGGGGTGGCTTGCGGTCACCGTCGAGGACACCGGGGACGCCGGCCGAACGCGCCAGCCGCAGCGCAGCGAGCGCCCCCTCGCCCCAACGGGTATCAGCGAGCACGGTACGGGCTTCAGCAGGCAGCGTCGTGGGGAGCCAGTCGGTATCCTCCGGCATCTCCGGGTCGGAATAGGAGATGACCATGCGCTCGCCTTGCGCATCGACCAGTATGGCCGAGACCGGCGAGCGCAGGCCAGCGACGCGGCGGGCGAAGCGCGTCTCCACGCCCTCGCTCGCCAGACCGGTGACGATCTGGTCTCCGGTCAGATCGTCGGCGAGGCGCGTCGCGAGCCAGCAGCGACCGCCGAGCCGGGCGATCGCAACCGAAGCGTTGCCGGCGCAACCGCCGCCGACCACGGCCAGCCCCTTCGAGCGGTACTTCTCGCCACGCGTCGGCATGGTCTCGACGCTGTAGACATAGTCGAGCGTCGAGATACCCAGGCAGAAGACGCCGGTCATGGACGGGACGGGGCGTCGCCCGGTCCGAAGCGGACGCCTTCGATATCGGTATGGATGAAGTCGTTGCCCTTGTAGGCGAGCTTCAGCCCCGATGTCCGGGCGCCTGCATAGGCGAAGCAGTCGCCCATGTTCAGACGCGCGGGATGCCCCGTGAGGTGATGATAGCGGGAGGCGCAGGCATGGGCGGCCCTCATGGCCGGCTCCCCGATCTCGACGATCTCGCCCTTAACGTCATCGACGAACTGCATGACGACGGCGAGAGCCTCATCGAATGTTGCCCCTTGGCCTGCCAGCCTGGACGAAGCCTCGAACACCGCCAAAGCGGACGATCTGATTCGTGCCGACAAAGCGATCGCTTCGAGAGCCGCGTTTCCCTCCTGCTCCTTGAGCAGAACAGCCAAAATGACCGAGGCATCGAGAAACATCAGGCGTCGCCATATTCGCGGTCGAAGAACTCCTTATGGGACAAACCGTCATCCTTGAGATTGAAAGTCGCAATACGGGCGCGCGCTTTCTCAGCCGCGTCAAAGACGAGTTTGCGCCGTTCGGCACGCCTGTCCAGTTCAAGGCGCACGGCCAGACCGATTGCGCCTTGAAGAGTCAGGCCGTCCTGTTCAGCGAGTTCACGAATGTCGCGATCGATCTGCGCATCCCTGACGAGAATTCCCATGACCGGCTCCCTGATATCACCTTATGATATCAGGGAGTGATATCAGCGACAACAGACCCGGATCACCAGACCCCGATGTTCGCCATGCTCAGCCACGGCTCGGCCGGTGCTTTCGGATCGCCCTTCTGCAGGATTTCGATCGAGATATTGTCGGGCGAGCGAACGAAGGCCATGTTGCCGTCGCGTGGCGGGCGGTTGATGGTGACGCCGGCCTTCATCAGCTTGTCGCAGGTGGCGTAGATGTCATCAACCTCATAAGCGAGGTGGCCGAAATTGCGGCCGCCGGTATACACCTCGGGGTCCCAGTTGTAGGTCAGTTCCAGCGTCGGGCGGCCGCGCGAGCCCGTCGCCTTGACGGTATCGAGATCGTCGGGGGCCGCGAGGAAGACCAGCGTGAAGCGGCCCTTCTCGCTTTCGATACGCCGCGTCTCGATCAGGCCGAACTTGGTCACGTAGAAGTCGAGCGCCGCATCGAGATCGGTGACGCGGACCATGGTGTGGAGATATCGCATCTTGAAGGTCCTCTTCGGCCGGCATTGAGGGGCCGGGCTCGTTCCAGCTTTAAGTCCGCAAGGGAGTGCGGGTTGATCCTACCCGTGAATCGGGCGAAAGCATCCCCGCTCCGGAAGACACTTCCAAGACGCAAGCGCGCAGGACAGGCCATGACCTCAACGCAAGGCGGTCCGGACGGTAAGCCTGTTCGCGCCACGCCGGCCCAGATCGCGCAGATCAAGCAGCGCGCCGCCATCCTCTCGGTGATGGCGACCCTGCTCCTGACCGGCGCGAAGATCGTCGGCGCGATCCTGTCGGGCTCGCTCGCCCTGCTGACCGACGCGCTGCAGGGGCTGATCGATGTCGGCTCGACGCTGTTCACCTGGTTTGCCGTGCGCGTCTCGGACAAGCCGGCCGATGACGAGCACCATTACGGCCACGGCAAGGTCGAGGCGCTGGCCGCGCTGGTCGAGACCGGGATCCTGTTCACGCTGGCCGGCGCGATCCTGTGGGAGGCCGGCAACCGGCTCTGGACCGGCCTCATCGAGCATGTGCAGGTCACGCCTGTGGTCATCGGCATCATGCTCTTGTCGATGGTCGTCGATGCCATTCGCTGGCGCTCGCTGACCAAGGTCGCGAAGGAGACCGGCAGCGAAGCGCTGGCAGCCGAAGCGACCCATTTCTCCACCGATTTCGTCGGCTCGGCGCTGGTGCTCGCGGGGCTGATCGGGGTCTGGTACGGCATCGCGCGGGCCGACACGATCGCCGCCTTCGCGATCGCCGCCTTCACCGCGCTGTCGGCCTACCGGCTGGCGCGCCGGACCATCGACGCCCTGCTCGACGCCGCGCCGCAGGGCGTCAGCGAGCGGCTGCGCGGGGCGGCCGAGGCGGTGCCGGGCGTCGTCGGCGTCAACTGGCTCAAGGTCCGACCGATCGGCGGGCGCGTCCATGGCGAGATCGGGATCAGCGTCTCGCGCACGCTGCCGCTCGAGCGTGTCGCCGCGATCCGGGAGGCTCTGGCGGCGGAGTTCGAGCGCATCGAGCCCGGCGTCGAGATCGCCGTGACGGCCGACCCGGTGCAGGTCGACGACGAGACGGCGCTCGAACGCGTGCTGCTGATCGCGCTCAAGCTCAAGATCCCGGTGCACCACGTCACCGTCCACAGCATCGGCCCGCGCCTCTCGGTCAGCCTCGACATGGAGGTCGATTCAAAGCTGCCGCTCGGCCATGCCCATGAGATCGCGACGCGCCTCGAATCGGCGATCCGAGCCGAATTCGGCGGCGATACCGAGGTCGAGACCCATATCGAGCCGATGGAGACCGAGACGCCGACGGGCCACGATGCCGCCTGGGATACGGTCGAGGACATCGGCAAGGCGCTGGCGGGCGAGACGGCACAGCGAAACGGGCCGATCCACGACATCCACAGCGTCAGGGTGCGCCAGACCCAGAACGGGCTGGTGGTGAACTATCATTGCCGCGTCGATCCCGCGCTCGACGTCGCCTCCGTGCACGCCGCCGTCGACCAGATCGAGCGCGCGGTCAGGATTGCCCGGCCGCAGGTCTGCCGCCTCGTGAGTCATGCAGAGCCCGCGATCGGGACCGCGACAAGCTAGCGGCAAGCCCCGCCCTTTCAGCGCGCCGGCGAGCCAGCTACAGACGAGCCAGAGGGACTAGATTGCAAAGACACGCAATTGTCCGTGTCATTTGCTACTCCGTCAATTTGCCCGAACACGCGGCCTTTCAGAGTTTGTCATGCGCTCCGACGATACCCCGCTGATCCGCCTCGAGGATTACCGCCCCTCCGACTGGCTGATCGATACGGTCGACCTCGACATCAGCCTGCACCCGACCAAGACGCGGGTGCGGGCGCTGCTGGGTTTGCGGCCGAATCCAGCCGGGCGACCAGGCGCGCCGCTCGTTCTCGACGGCGACGAACTCTCGCTGAGCGCACTGAGGCTGGACGGGCTGCTGATCGACGACAGCGCCTACAGCGCCACGGCGCAGGCGCTGACGCTGCATGAGCCACCGCGCAGACGCTTCACGCTGATGATCGACACCCATGTCGACCCATCCGCCAATACCAAGCTGATGGGGCTCTATCGCTCGTCGCGGGTGTATTGCACGCAGTGCGAGGCCGACGGCTTCCGCCGGATCAGCTATTTCCTCGACCGTCCGGACGTGATGTCGGTCTATACGGTGCGACTCGAGGCGGCGAAGCTCGAGGCGCCGGTGCTGCTTTCTAACGGCAATCTCGTGGCCGCCGGTGAAATGCCCGGCGGCGAGCGCCATTTTGCCGTCTGGCACGACCCGCACCCCAAGCCGGCCTATCTCTTCGCGCTCGTCGGCGGCGCGCTCGATCATGTCCGGCAGGACTACGTCACCGCCGATGGCCGCAAGGTCGAGCTTGCCGTCCATGTCGAGCCGGGCAAGGCCGGCCGCGCCGGCTGGGCGATGGATTGCCTGGTGCGCTGCATGCGCTGGGACGAACGTGTCTTCAGCCGCAACTACGATCTGGACGTGTTCAACGTCGTCGCCGTCTCGGACTTCAACATGGGCGCGATGGAGAACAAGGGCCTCAACATCTTCAACGACAAATATGTATTGGCCGACCCGCAGACGGCGACCGACGGCGATTACGCCTCGATCGAGGCGATCATCGCGCATGAGTATTTCCACAACTGGACCGGCAACCGCATCACCTGCCGTGACTGGTTCCAGCTCTGCCTCAAGGAGGGCCTGACCGTCTTCCGCGACCAGGAATTCTCGTCCGACGAGCGCTCGCGCCCGGTCAAGCGGATCGCCGATGTCCGCACGTTGCGCTCGACCCAGTTCTCCGAGGATGCCGGGCCGCTGGCGCATCCGGTCAGGCCGCGCGCCTACAAGGAGATCAACAACTTCTACACGCCGACAGTCTACGAGAAGGGCGCGGAGGTGATCCGCATGCTCAAGACCCTGGTCGGCGACGAGGCCTTCCGGGCCGGCATGGATCTCTATTTCGAGCGCTGCGACGGCACGGCTTCGACGATCGAAGCGTTTCTCGCCTGCTTTTCGAAGGTCTCCGGCAAGGACCTCAGGCAGTTCGCGCGCTGGTACGAGCAGGCCGGGACACCGACGATCGTCGCCTCGGGCCGCTACGATGCCGCAGCCAGGACGTACACGCTCGACCTCGCCCAGACGACCGCGCCAACGCCAGGCCAGCCCGACAAACTGCCGGTCGTGCTGCCGGTTGCGCTCGGCCTGGTCGGCAAGGCCGGCGACCTGCCGCTGAAGACCGGCTCCGGCGCCTATGCCAGCGACGGCGTGATCGTGCTCGACCAGCCCTCGCTGAGTGTGACGTTCGACGATGTGGCGGAGCCGCCCATCCCCTCGCTCCTGCGCGGGTTCTCGGCGCCGGTGCGGCTCGAACTCGATCTGGCCGATGCCGACCTGCTGCGGCTGTTCTCTGCCGACAGCGATTCCTTCAACCGCTGGCAGGCGCTGCAGAGCGTGGCGAGCCGGGCGCTGGTGAGCGCCGGGCGCATGCACGGCAGCGACGACGCCCTGATTGCGACGGCTGCCGAACTCGCCGAAGCGCTGGGTGATTTCCTGCATGTCCAGGCGCCGGCCGACCCCGCCTTCGCGGCGCAGGTGCTGCGCCTGCCGGTGCCGGCCGACATCGCCCGCGAGATCGGCCGGGACGTCGATCCGGATGCGATCCATGCCGCTCATCGCCGCCTCGCGGCGGAGATCGGCCTGCGACTGCGCCCGCATCTCCTAGAACTGCGCGAGGTTTTGGACACGTCAGCGCCGTATCGGCCCGATGCGGCCTCCGCCGGCCGGCGCGCGCTGCGCAACGAAGCTCTCGGGCTGATCGCACTGGCCGATCCGGATGCCGGCGCCCGTCTCGCCGAAGCGCAGTTTGCGGCAGCAGACAACCTGACCGACCGGCTGGCTGCGCTGGCGGCGATGACGCTGGTGCCCGGCGATGCCCGCGAGGCGCTGATCACGCGCTTCAGCAAGACCTATGCGGCCGAGCCGCTGGTGCTCGACAAATGGCTGATGGCGCAGGCGCTGATCGCCGAACCGAGCACGCTCGACCGGGTCAGGGGCCTGATGCAGCACCCCGCTTTCTCGCTCGGCAACCCCAACCGGGTGCGGGCCTTGATCGGGGGCTTCGCCGCCAACCTGACCCAGTTCAACCGGCCCGACGGAGAGGGCTATGCCTTCGTCGCCGACATGGTCGTCGCGCTCGACCGGACCAACCCGCAGGTCGCCTCGCGCCTGCTCGGTTCGTTCAAGAGTTGGCGCATGCTGGAGCCCACCCGCAAGGCGCTGGCGGAACAGAAGCTCGCCATGGTGGCCCAGACGCCGAGCCTCTCGCGGGACGTCGCCGACATCGCCGAAAGGGCCCTCGCCTGAGCCTCGATTCGCTCACCTGTCGGCAAGGTTAACGTTTCATTACCCGCTCAGGATTCATCCGACTCAGCCATGCAACCTGAAGATGAATTCGTAAGGCGATACTCAACTCAAGGCTAGACAAAGCGACCCCTGCGGATTCTATTGAACGTGATTCGCGGGGATGCGGCACGTCTCCCGATCTGCTGACGGTAAAGTATCCGAAGGGGGACGGGCATGACGCGTGCCAACGCGAGCTGCGCAACTGTGCGCGCAGATACGATTCTGGGCGTAGCGAGATCGCTGACACATCCGCTGTATCAGCGGTTCGAAAGCCTCGAGCCCACGTTCAGGACCGTCATTCCCGGACTGGTCGCGCTGTTCATCATCATCCTCGCGGCAGGCGCGGCGATGCAGACCACGGCCATGCGCGAAGACGCCTTGCTGGACGCAGCAGGCGAGATCGATCTGGTTTCCGCCCTGCTGGCCCGGGATCTCGACAACGCAACCCGCACGGGCACGGAGCCCTCCAGCGTGCTCGCCGCGCTGGCCTCCCGCCATCTCGCCGCGCAAGGCCGCATCGTCCATGTGAGCAACCAGGATGGCCATCTCGTCGCGAGCGAGCCCGTCATCGGACAGACGCAGCGGACGCTGGTCGATTTCCTCGGCCAGACCCAGCCGCTGACGGTGTTCGGCGATCGCGCCGGCGTCATGCGGATCACGCTGCCCGGCGGCATGGAGGTCCTCGCCGCCGTCAGGAACCTCGCCGCCCCCCTCGGCCAGGTCGCCGTGATGCAGCCGGTTTCGCGGGTGCTCTCGACCTGGCAGCAGCGTCGCAGCGGCCTCGCCTTGCTCTTCGCCATGGCCGGCATCGTGCTCACCGCGATCACGGTCGGCTTCGTCCTGCAATCGCAGCGGGCCCGCGCCGCCGACGAGGATTGCGACTGCGTGCGCGAACGCATCGATACGGCGCTCAACCGCGGCCATTGCGGCCTCTGGGACTGGGATCTGGCGCGCGGACGCATCTACTGGTCGGATTCGATGTACGCCATGCTCGGCTATGACCGCACCGGCCAGTACATGTCCTTTGGCGAGGTCAGCGGCTTCATCCATCGCGACGACGTCGATCTCTATGCTTTCGCCGATGCGATCAGCCGTGGCGAGGCGACTCATCTCGACCAGGAATTCCGCGTCCGCGACAGCGCCGGCAACTGGATCTGGTTGAAGGCCCGCGCCGAACTCGTCACGGATCGCCGCACCCGTTCGCAACATCTCGTCGGGATCGTGGTCGACATCTCCGAGCAGCGCCGCATGGCCGAGCGTACCGCGACCGCGGACAGCCGCCTGCGCGACGCCGTCGAGGCGATCTCCGAGGCCTTCGTGCTCTGGGATGCAGATAACCGCCTCGTGCTCTGCAACGCCAAGTACCAGCAATTGCACCAGCTCCCCTCCGAACTGGCCCAGGGTGGCGCCAGCCATGACCAGATCATGCAGCTGAGCGCACAGCCGAACATCGACCGCAAATCGATGCGGGCGCTCCACAGCATCGACGGCGCCTCGTCCTATGAGGCGCGCCTTTCGGATGGCCGCTGGCTTCAGATCAACGGCCGGCGCACCAAGGATGGCGGCTCGGTCTCGGTCGGCACCGACATCACCAAGCTGAAGCAGCAGGAAGAACGGCTGACCCAGTCCGAGCATCAGCTCCTCATGCATGTCACCGACCTCAAGGCCTCGCGCCAGAAGCTCGAAGCGCAGGCGCAGCAGCTCGCCGACATGGCCGAGCGCTATCTCGAACAGAAGGCGGCGGCCGAAAGCGCCAACCGCGCCAAATCCGAATTCCTGGCCAATATGAGCCATGAGCTGCGCACGCCGCTGAACGCCATCATTGGCTTCTCCGAAATCATGGAGAACGGCATGTTCGGGCCGCTCGGCGAGAAATACACCGACTACGTCCGCGATATCCGTTCCAGCGGCGGCTATCTGCTCGGGATCATCGACGACATCCTCGACATGTCGCGTCTCGAATCCGGCAAGGTGAATCTCGAAAAATCCGACATCTCGCTCGGGCTCGTCATCAACGAGGCGGTTCGCAAGTCGCAGGACGAGATCGACCGCAAGCGCCTCGCGCTGACCATCGAGGGAACGCAAGACGCGCATCTCGAGGCCGACCCGCACGCGCTCTACCAGATCCTCGGCAACCTGCTGGACAACGCAGTCAAGTTCACGCCGGATGACGGGCAGATCGCCATCCGCGTCCGCCAGGTCCCGGGCGCTCTGAACATCTTCGTCGAGGATACCGGCATCGGCATCCCCCGGGACAAGATCGAGCGCATCGGACGGCCCTTCGAGCAGGTCGAGGGCGACCTGACCCGCAGCTACAAGGGCTCGGGGCTGGGCCTCGCCATCGCCCGCTCGCTGACAGAGTTGCATGGCGGCTCGCTGCGCCTGCGCTCCGCGATCGGCGCCGGCACCATCGTCATGGTCCATCTGCCGCTTGAAGGAACGGGCCGGGCCATCGCCCGCGCCGCGTAAGCGTCCAGCGCGCCCTCAGCCGGCCCGCGCTGCCGCCAGGACCCGGGTGAAGATGGCACGCACTCCGGTGCGGATTTCGTCAAGCTCCGCCCTGAGCACCTTCGTATCGGGCCGCCCGAGGGCCGTCGCGATCCGGTTGAGGACGCGGGGCGGCACGGCCGCGGGATCGAAGGCCTCCTCCACCGTGAAGCGCTGCCAGAGCTGGATGTCGCCGATCAGCCGCACCGCATGCTCCAGCGCCGCCCCATCCGCCCCCGCCAGCAACCCGGCCTCCCGGGCCGCGGCGAAAATGGACGCCGTGTCGCGCGCCAGCAGGCCGGGATGGTCGCAGGAATAGGCGAGCACGAAGAACTGCGCGAGAAAGTCGAGATCGGTCAGGCCGCCGAGCGCGAGCTTGAGATCCCAAGGATTCTTCTCGCCCTTCTCCCTGGCGATCAGCGCGCGCATCTCCGCCACGGCCGCCGCGACCTTCGCCGGTTTGCGGCGACGGGTCAGGATCGCCCGGATCGAAGCTTCGGCGCGCGCTGCTAACTCCGCATCGCCTGCCACGACGCGGGCGCGCGTCAGGGCCATTTCCTCCCAGATCTCGGCCTCGCCCCCGTGGTAGGCCTCGAAGCCGGCGAACTGGGTGGCGGCCGGGCTCTTGCCGCCGGAGGGCCGCAGCCGCATGTCAACCTGGTAGAGCGTGCCGCGCCGGGTCGGCACGGTCAGCGCCGCGACGAGCCGCTGGGTGAAGCGGACATGCCAGGTGACGGGATCGAGCGCCTTGCCGCCGTTGCTGGGCTCGGCATCCTCGGGCCGGTCATAGAGCAGGATCAGGTCGAGATCGGAGGACGGGGTGAGTTCGCCCGCGCCCAGGCGACCAAGGCCGAGCACGACGCTTTGCGCACCCTCGACCATGCCATGATCGGCCGCGAAAGCTTCGCGCGTGTCGGCGAAGGCGACACGCAGGCAGGCCTCCGCCACGGCGCAATAGGCCTGGGCCGCCGCCTGCGCGGAGTAGACGCCGGAGAGGAGCCGCGCGCCGACCAGGAAATTCTCCTGCCGCGCTGCATCGCGGAGCCGGTCGAGTCCGTCCTCGACGCTGGGCGGCGGCGCACCGACGACGCTGCGGATGCGCCGTGTCAGCGCGTCGCAATCGAGCGCAGCCTGGCCGAAGGCGGGATCAATGACGCCGTCGAGGACATGAGGATGCAGTTCCGCGACCTTGGCCAGGCGCGGCGCGCTGCCCAGGATTTCGGCAAACAGTGTCAGCAGCGAGTCGTGCGAGCGCAGCAGGGTCAGGAGTTCGACCGCCGCCGGCATCCTCACGAAGGCGTTGTCGAGATGGGCGAGCGCGCCGTCAGGATCGGCGGTGCGGCCTAGCGCGACGAGCAGCGCCGGCGTCAGCTCGGTCAGGACCTCGCGGGCCCGCGCGCTCGTCACAGCGGAGCGGCGGCCGAAATGCCAGCCGCGCACGGTCTCGGCCGCGATCTTCGGGGTGCGGAAGCCGAGCTTCTGCAGGGTCTCCAGCGTGTCGGGGTCCAGCTCCGTCCCGGTGAAGCTGAGCGTGCCGGCTTCACTCGCCAGACTCGGCCCTTCCTCGAAGAGCAATGCGTAGTGGCCCTCGACACGCCTTGAGTGGGCGGTCAGGGCCTTGCCGAAGGCCGCCGTCGAGCGATAGCCGCAGAAGCGGGCGAAGGCCTCCAGATCTTCCACCTGCTTCGGCAGCGTCTGGGTCTGCTCGTCATGGCGCATCTGCAGGCGGTGTTCGATGGTGCGCAGCCAGCGATAGGATTCCGCCAGCTGATCGCGCGCCTGCGGCGTGATCCAGGCCTCCTTCGTCAGCTCGCCCAGCATCTCCAATGTGCGGGGGCCGCGCAGGGCCGGCCGCCGGCCGCCGAAGACGAGCTGCTGCGTCTGCACGAAGAACTCGATCTCGCGGATGCCGCCGCGGCCGAGCTTCACATTGTGGCCGGCCACCGCGATGGTCTCATGGCCCTTCACCGTCTGGATCTGGCGCTTCATCGCGTGAATGTCGGCGATGGCGGCGAAATCGAAATATTTGCGCCAGATGAAGGGGGCGAGATCGGCGATGAAGCGTCGGCCGAGCGCGACGTCGCCGGCAACGGGGCGCGCCTTGATCATCGCCGCGCGTTCCCAGTTCTGGCCGACCGTCTCGTAATAGGAATAGGCCGAGGGCAACGCGACCGCGACATGGGTCGAGGCCGGGTCCGGCCTCAGGCGCAGATCGACGCGGAAGACATAGCCCTCCGGCGTGCGCTCCTGGATGATGCGGGCGATCTGCTGGGTGAGCCTGACATAGAAGCTCGTCGGCTCGGCGACGCCCGCCGCCTCGGCGATGTCCGGATCGAAGAAGACGACGATGTCGATGTCGGAGGAGTAGTTCAGTTCGCCGGCACCATGCTTGCCGAGCGCCAGCACGACGAGGCCAGAGCCCTCCCCCGGCTCGGCCGGGTTGGCCAGGCGGATACGGCCGAGATCGGCCGCCTGCCGCAGGACATGGTCGCTCGCCAGCCGCACCGCCATGTCGGCCATCGCCGTCAGCGCTGCCGTGACCGTTTCGACATCCCAGACGCCGCCGATATCGGCGAGCGCGATCAGGAGTGCCATCGCCCGGCGGAAACGGCGCAGCAGGCGCATCAGCTCAGGCGCGTCGGTCGCGGCCGTGCCCTGCGCGGCGATGTCGGCGAGCAGCGCGTCGCGGCGCGCTCCGGGCTCGCTCGTCAGGCAGGCGAGCAGGCCGGCCGGGTCCTGCCGCATGATCTGCGTGAGGAACGGTGCGTGAGCGAGGATGCCCGCGACGAGCGCGGACGAGCGCGGATATTCGACGAAATGCGCCTTCAGCGCTTCCACCGCTGCCTCGTCATGAAGGCGCTCGATCAGCTCGCGCGTGATCAGCGTCTCGATGCGGGCCCGCGCCGGTAGGACCGGCGCCGCTTCCAGCCTGTCACAGAGCCGCCCGGCCATCTCGCATCCCTTGCCTCAGAGGGATGGCAAGCCAGCAGGGTTTGCCGGTCCTGTCGAGGCGGGAAGCGGCGATGGTGAGGCTGCGTCCACAGGCTTGGTTTCGACAAGCCGGGGCTCGATCGCATCGACGTCACCGGCAGGCAGCGCGATGACGACGCGCAGGCCGGGCATATTGTCCTCCAGTCGCAACTGGCCGGCATGGAGCCTGACGACACCGGCCGCGAGGGACAGGCCCAGGCCGAAGCCCGGCTTGCTGCGGCTGGCATCGAGCCGCACGAAGCGGTCGAGGACGCGGCCACGATCCTGTTTCGGAATGCCGGGGCCATGATCGGCGACCGAAAGCTGGACCTCGCCATCCACCTGCCGTGCCGCGACCGTCACCACCGACTCGCCGTTCTCGGCCGGCTGGCCGTATTTCAGCGCATTGTCGATCAGGTTCGCCAACGCCTGGCCGATCAGCTCGCGATTGCCCTGAACGCGCAGGCCGGGCGCGACATCGGTGACCAGCGACAGCCCCGCCTCCTCGGCCAGCGGCTCGTAGAGTTCGGCCATGCCGGAGACGATCTCGGAGAGGTCGAGGACATCCATGCTGTCCTGGATGCGGCCGGTTTCGAGCCGCGCGATCATCAGCAGCGCGTTGAACACGCGGATCAAATTGTCGGCCTCGTCGATCGAGCCATCGAGCGCGGCGCGCAGCTCATCCGGCGTGGCTGCCGTGCGCAGCGCCTCCTCGGCGCGATTGCGCAGGCGCGTCAGCGGTGTCTTCAGGTCGTGGGCGATGTTGTCGGAGACCTGCTGCATCCCGGCCATCAGTTCGCCGATCCGGTCCAGCATCGCGTTGAGGTTCAGCGCCAGCCGATCGAGTTCGTCGCCGGTACCGGAAATCGCAAGCCGGCCCTTGAGGTCGCCGTCCATGATCGACTGGGCCGTACCGGTCATGTCGTCGATGCGCTTCAGAACGCGCCGCGCCACGAACCAGCTCGCCAGGCAGCCGAGCACGAAGACGAGCAGCAGCGACCAGGCCGCCGCACGCCGGATCACGATGCCGAGCCGCTCGCGCTCCTCGACGTCACGGCCGACCAGCAGGCGGAATCCACCCGGCAGCATGAAGATGCGCACGATGGCCCGGCCCGGCTTGTCCAGCGTATCGCTGGAGCGGGCATATTCGATCTCCGTCTCGCCGGGGCGGTCGAGCGTGCCCGGCGGCAACGCCTCGACATTGCCGGCGATGCGCTCGCCGACCGGGGTGGTGACGAGATAGAGCGAGGCCCCCGGCGCGCCCGAGCGGCGCTCAATGACATTGACGAGCCGCCTGATGCCACCGAGCCGCTGCTGCTCGGCCAGGCCCTGGATCTCTGCGTCGATGGTCGAACGGATCTGGTCGTCGAGCAGCCGCTTGGCGTTCCAGGCGACATAGCCGAGCAGCACGCCTGCGAAGAGCGCGAAGACGACGAGATAGACCGCCGTGAGCTTGAAGGCGGTCGTCCGGAACAGATTTGGCAGAAGGTGCTGCTTCTGCCGCGACGGGGTGACGGCGCCTCCGCTCGGGCGATCAGCGTGCGGTGTCACGGACCATGTATCCCGCGCCGCGGATGGTGTGGATCATCGGATGCTCGAAGCCCTTGTCGACCTTGGCGCGCAGGCGGCTGACATGCACGTCGATGACGTTGGTCTGGGGGTCGAAATGATAGTCCCAGACGTTCTCCAGCAGCATGGTGCGCGTCACCACCTGACCGGCATGCTTCATCAGATATTCGAGCAGCCGGAATTCGCGCGGCTGTAGCAGGATCTCGGTCCCGCCGCGCGTGACGCGATGGGCAAGCCGGTCGAGATCGAGATCGCCGACGCGATAGGTCGTCGGCTCCGAGGCCGGCGCGCCACGGCGGCGGGCAAGCACCTCGACCCGGGCCAGCAGCTCTGAAAAGGCATAGGGCTTGGGCAGATAGTCGTCGCCACCGGCGCGCAGGCCCTTCACGCGGTCGTCGACCTGCGCCAGCGCAGATAGGATCAGGGCCGGCGTCGCATCCTTCTGCTCGCGCAGAGAGCGGATCAGCGAGAGCCCGTCGAGGCGCGGCAGCATCCGGTCTACCACGAGCACGTCGTAGCCGCCGCCCTCGGCCATCGCATAGCCCTCGAGCCCGTCGCCGGCATGGTCGGCGACATGGCCAGCCTCGCGGAAGGCCTTGGTCAGATAGGCCGCAGCCTCGGCATCATCTTCGACGATCAGGAGTCGCATGGCCTAACCCTAGCGTACAAAACGCAAAAACGGCAGGCCGGAGGATACGCATCCGGCCTGCCGCGGTGAAGGCTGGTCTCCCGGCGGGGGGCGACAGGCTGCCGGAAGAACACGAGCCTTGCCTGGAATGCCGCCGACCGGAGGGTCGGCAGCATGTTCATCGGACCCTGGCTCAGGCCGCCGGCTGCTTGCCGACCTCGAAGGAGAGGTCGCGCTCCTTGCCGTCGCGCCAAATGGTGATCTTGGCCTTGGCGCCCGGAGCGTACTTGGCGATCTTCCGCGAGAGGTCGCGCGCATCCTTGATCTGCTCGCCATCGACCGAGATGATCGTGTCGCCGCGCCGGATGCCGGCCCTGGCGGCAGGACCGTCCCGCTCGGCGGAGGCGACCAGCGCGCCGTGGGCGTCCTTCAGGCCGATCGCATCGGCGACTTCGCTGGTCACCGGCTGAATCGCCACGCCGATGAAGCCGCGCGCCACAGTGCCGTCCTTCTTCAGGGCCGCGACGACCTGCTCGACGGTCGCGGCGGGAACCGCGAAAGCGATGCCGACATTCCCGCCCGACGGCGAGTAGATCGCCGTGTTGACGCCGACGACTTCGCCCTTCTGGTTGAAGGTCGGGCCGCCCGAATTGCCGCGATTCACGGCCGCGTCGATCTGCAGGAAGTCGTCATAGGGACCCGAGCCGATGTCGCGGCCCTGGGCCGAGACGATGCCGGCCGTGACCGTGCCGCCGAGACCGAAGGGGTTGCCGACCGCCAGCACCCAGTCGCCGATGCGCGGCTTGGCCGTCGCGAGCTGGACGAAGGGGTAGTTGCCGCTCTCGTTGACCTTGAGCAGCGCCAGATCGGTGCGCGGATCGGTGCCGATGACCTTGGCGCTCAGCGTCTTGCCGTCATCGGTGACGAGTTGGACTTCGGCGGCCTTGTCGACGACGTGGTTGTTGGTCACGACATAGCCGTCCTGGCTGACGAAGAAGCCCGAGCCCTGGGCCATGCCCTGGCGAGGCTGCGGCCGGCCGGGATTGGCGCTGCGCGGCATCTGCTGCTCGAAGAAGCGGCGCAGCCCGGGCGGCAGATCGTCGAGGCTGCCCTGGCCGTCCGTCTCTTCGGCGCCGTCGATCTTCTGCTTGACGCGCACCGAGACGACGGCGGGCTTCACCTTCTCGACCATGTCGGCGAAGGAGGGGAGATTGGTCTGGACGCCCGAGAGCTGGATCGGCTGTGCGAAAGCGGGATGGTCGAACTTCAGCGCGCCGTCGGCGAGGCCGGCGGCAAGCCCGATGCCGAGCGTCGCCGCGCCGGCAAGCAGAGCGCCGCGCTTCAGGATGGAGCGTGAGCTACTGGTGGTGGTCATGGGAAACCTCGAAAGTCATCGGCAGGACCTTCCCTGCTCGTGACGAGGACCATGACGGGCGCAGCCTTACGCCGATTTCGCCCGAAGATGACGTTTTGGTAAGGTTACGAATCGTTTCCGCGGGAGCCGGGCCGCTCAGGGAGCCTCGTCGTCCAGCAGCCGCGCGACCCGGCGGCGCTCATCCTCGGACAGGGGGGCCGCGCTGGCGGGGGCCGCCATCGCCCTGCCCCGGCGCCACAGGAAGCCGAGCGCGGCGAGCAGGATCAGGAAAGGCGCCGCCCAGAGCAGCGCGGTCCTGACATCGAAGGGCGGGCGCAGCAGGACAAAGTCGCCATAGCGCGCCACGACGAAATCGCGCACCGCCGTGTCGCTGTCGCCGGCGACCAGCCGTTCGCGCACGAGCACGCGCAGATCCTTGGCAAGCGGCGCGTCGGAATCGTCGATCGACTGGTTCTGGCAGACGAGGCAGCGCAGTTCCGAGGAGATCGCGCGCGCCCGTTGCTCCATCGCGGCGTCGGGCAGGATTTCGCCGGGCTGCACCGCAACCGCCGGACACGCCGAGGCAAGGCCCAGCATGAGAGCGATGACGAGGCGGGGCATGGCGACCGGACGCATCGCGCTCACTCCGCCGGCTGCGCGGCGACGGGCTGCGGCGCGGCACGCCTCGGCGCGGCCAGCCGGAAGCGTCGGTCCGTGAGTGAGAGGGCGCCGCCGAAGGCCATGACGATCGCGCCGATCCAGATCAGCAGGATCAGCGGCTTGTCGTAGAGCCGCACCGCGATGGCGCCGTCGCCTTGCGGTTCGCCCAGCGCGACATAGGCCTGACTCAAGCCGTCGGTGTGGATGCCGGCCTCCGTCGTGGGCATGGCGCGGGCGGTGTAGACGCGCTTGCCGGCTTCGAGCGGACCGAGCTCCCGGTTTCCGGAAAAGATCTGGAAGCGCGCCACCTCGGCCCGGAAATTCGGCCCGCTGCGGGGCAGGATCGATTCCAGCACGATCGTGTAGCGGCCACTGGTCAGGCGCTCGCCCGGCTTCAGCACGCCGATCGCCTCCGTGCTCCAGGCAGCCGCCGCGATGCCGATGACGCTCAAGCCGACGCCGGCATGGGCGAAAGCGGCGCCCCAGGTCGAGCGGGGCAGGCCCTTGGCTCGCGACAGCATCGCCGGCCAGCCGCTGGCGCGCGCCACGATGCGCTCGCCGAGATCGAAGGCCGCGCCCGCGACGAGGAACACGCCGAGCCCGATGCCGAGCGGCGCCAGCACCGGGCCGCCGCGTGTCAGGGCGATGGCGGCCAAGGCGACCACGATGGCGATGCCGAAGGCCATGGCGTTGCGCTGCGCTGCGCCGAGCAGGTCGCCGCGCTTCCAGGCCAGCGACTGGCCGAGCGGCAGGACGAGCAGCAGCGGCACCAGCACGGGGATGAAGGTCGCGTTGAAGAAGGGCGGGCCGACCGATATCTTGTCGCCGGTCACCATCTCCAGGACGAGCGGATAGAGCGTGCCGATGAACACCGTGGCGCAGGCGGTCGCGATGAAGACGTTGTTGACGACGAGCGCGCCTTCCCGCGAGACCGGCGCGAACAGCCCGCCCTGCCGCAGCAGCGGCGCACGCCAGGCGAACAGCGCCAGCGAGCCGCCGACGAAAAAGATCAGGATGCCGAGGATGAACAGCCCGCGCGAGGGATCGCTGGCGAAGGAATGCACCGAGGTCAGCACACCGGAGCGGACGATGAAGGTGCCGAGCAGCGAGAGCGAGAAGGTCAGGATCGCGAGCAGGATCGTCCAGACCTTGAGGGAGTCGCGCTTCTCCATCACCACAGTGGAATGAATCAGCGCCGTGCCGGCGAGCCAGGGCATCAGCGAGGCGTTCTCGACCGGGTCCCAGAACCACCAGCCGCCCCAGCCGAGTTCGTAATAGGCCCAGTAGGAGCCCATCGCGATGCCGAGCGTCAGGAAGACCCAGGCGAGCAGCGTCCAGGGCCGGACGGCGCGGGCCCAGACCGCATCGATGCGGCCGTCGATCAGGGCTGCGACCGCGAAGGCATAGGTGATCGAGAAGCCGACATAGCCGACATAGAGCAGCGGCGGGTGGATCGCGAGGCCGAGGTCCTGCAGGATCGGGTTGAGATCCTGTCCCTCGGGCGGAGCCGGCAGCATCCGCCGGAACGGATTCGAGGTCAGCAGGGTGAAGGCCAGGAAGGCGACGGTGACCATGCCCTGCGCGGCCAGCGTGCCGGCGCGCAGCCTGACCGGCAGGGAGCGCCGCGACATCGCGACCAGAGCGCCGAACAGCGTCAGGATCAGCACCCAGAGCAGCATCGAGCCCTCATGGTTGCCCCAGACGGAGGTGAATTTGTAGATCAGCGGCTGCGTCGAATGGGAGTTGGCGACGACGTTCTCGACCGAGAAATCGGAGCGCGCATAGGAGGCGACCAGCGCCCCGAAGGACAGCGCGACAAGCAGGAAGCAAGTGACCGCCGCGGCCGAGCCGACGCCGGCCAACGCCCTGTCATGGCGCGCGACGCCCCAAAGCGGCACCAGCGCCTGCACGACGGCAACGCCGAGCGCCAGCGCCAGCGCGAAATGGCCGATCTCGACGATCATGCGCGCCTCACGGCTTGGCCTGCGGCGTGGGGGCGCTGCTGCCTGGCTGCCAATGCCCCTGCTTCTTCAGCGTGTCGGCGACTTCGCGCGGCATATAGGTCTCATCATGCTTGGCCAGAACCGAGTCGGCACGGAACTGGCCAGCCCCCTGGAACACGCCTTCGGTAACGACACCCTGTCCCTCGCGGAACAGGTCGGGCAGCAGCCCTTCATAGCTGACCTTGATCGCGGTGCGGCTGTCGGTGATCGAGAAGGTGACGCGCTGGCCCGGTCCGCGCGTGACGGAGCCGGTCTCGACCAGCCCGCCGAGGCGCATCCGGGTCCCGGGCGCGACGCCCTTTTCGGCGATCTCGGTCGGTCCGTAGAAGAAGACGATGGTATCGCGCAGGGCGAACAGCACCAACCCGGCAGCGAGGCAAAGCACGGCGCCCGCCGCGGCGATCAGCACGAGCCGCCGCTGCTTGCGCGTCAGCCGTCGTTTCGGGGCCATGGTGCGGGGCTGCTCGGCTGCCGTCATGGCGCGGTCTCCTTCAGCGAGAGCTCGCCCGCAAGCGCATCGAGCTCCGCCAGCGCCGCCGTATCCGTGAGGCGCTCCCGCGCCGTGGCGAGAGCGCTCAGGGCAGCTGCCCTGTCGCCGAGGACGGTCTGCGAGCGGATCAGCCGCGTCCATTCCGGCAGGGTACCACCACCGACCTTCAGGCGCTCGGCCAATCCGTCGACCATGGCGCGGATCGCAGCCTGCTGATCGACCGGGGCCAGTGACGTGATCGCTCTGCCGGCGGTCTCCGCTTCCAGCCGCTCGAGGCGCTGGCGCACGGTAGCACTCCAGGGCGCATCGGCATCGGCCATGCCGAGCAGTTCACGCAGAGCCGTGATCGCAGCAGGCGCGTCGCCGTCCTGCTCCTTGCCGATGGCGAGGAAGAAACGGGCGCGAGCGTTTGCCGGATCGAGCCTGACGGCTTCGGCGAAGCTCTCGCGGGCCGAGGCTGTAACGACGCCCCCGGCGGCCAGCGTGCGGGCTTCGCCGAGCCCGGCCAGCGCCTCGGAATTCACCTCGCCATGGCGGATCGCAGCCGCAAAGGCGCTCGCCGCATCGTCATAGCGGCCCTGGCGCAGATAGACCGGCGCGATCACCGACCAGCCCTTGGCGTCCGACGGATTATTGGCGAGATGGGTCTCGATCCGCGATAGCGACAGCGCGAAATCCTGGCGCGACGGATCGGCCTGCAGACGCGCCGACAGGGGCTGGTCCGGGTTTCCCGGCGAGCCATAGGCGCCATAGACCAGCAGGGCCAGAAGCGGCACGCAGGACAGGGCCAGCGCAGAACTCGCGCGGCGGCGGCGCAGCGAGGATTCGGTCTCGCCTGTCGGGCCCGCGTCCTCGCCGGAGGCGCGCAGCAGGCGGCGTGCGGCCTCAGTGCGCGCGGCTTCGGCCTCGGCTGGCCCGATCAGCCGGCGCGCCAGATCGCGATCGATCTCGCCGAGCTGGGCCCGGTAGAGGCTCGTCGCATCGGCCACGTCAGCGAGCGCCGCCACGCGGCCATGGCTGAGCGGCCAGAGCAGGGCGAAGATCGCCGCCCCCGTCATGACCGCGAAGATGATCCAGATCAGCATGGGAAGGTCTTAGCCAAAGACGGGCCCAGCTTCATGTCCGAAGATGGCGACAAAGGGTCACGCGGGCGCACGGCTCAGACCGAGGGCAGCGCGAGGCGCGCCCGCAGGCCGCCGAGCGGCGAACGCTGCAGCGAGAGCTCGCCGCCATAGAGCTTGGCGAGATCAACCACGATCGACAAGCCGAGGCCGGAACCCGGTATCGCCTCGTCGAGCCGCCGGCCACGCTTCAGCACATCGGCCAGCGCCTCGTCCGGCAGGCCGGGGCCGTCATCGTCGATCAGCAGGACGATCCGGCCGGGTTCGCCATCCTGCTGATCGTCCAGCGAGACCTCGACCGTCGCCTCGGCCCATTTGAAGGCGTTGTCGAGCAGGTTGCCCAGCATCTCCTCGAAATCCTGCTTCTCGCCGCGGAACCGGGCACGCGGCGGGACGCTGTGACTGCCAGCGATGCCCCTGCCCTGCGAGATCTTGGTGAAGGTCCGGATCAGCGCATCGAGCGAGGGCGCGACCTCGGTCACGCCGCCGAGCGCGCCCGACAGCGCGGCGGCACGGGCGCGGTCGAGATAATACTGGACCTGATCGCGCATGATCGCGGCCTGGCTCTTCACCGTCTGGGGCAACTGGCCCTCGCCGCCATCGGCCTCGGCCTCGTTCAGCATCACGCTGAGCGGCGTCTTGAGGGCATGGGCGAGGTTGCCGACCTGGGTGCGGGCGCGGTCGAGGATTTCGTGATTGGCGTCGATGAGCTGGTTGAGCTCGCCGGCCAGCGGCGCCAGATCGGGCGGATACTGCCCGACGATGCGCGGCGTCTCGCCGGTGCGCACCATGCCGACGGCGGCGCCCAGGCGGACCAGCGGGCGCAGGCCGAACCGAACTTGGGCGATGGTGGAGGCGACCAGTGCCAATCCCAGAAGGACGAAGGTCATGGTCAGCGCCAGGCGGAAGTCGCGGATATCGGCGTCGATCTCGTCGGAGGGCGCGGCGACGGCGACCGTAAAGCGGCCATCCTCGCCGACATCGATCTCGCGTTCGAGTATGCGCAGCGAGCGGTCGTCGGGCCCGGAGATGTAGCTTTCGCGCAGGCCGCGCGCATTGGGCGCGATCGGCTGGTCGAGCAGCTTGGGCAGTTGGCCGCCGACGAGGGAGCGCGAGGCGCGGATGCTCGGCCGCTCGGCGTCGAGCCGGATGATCTGCCAGTACCAGCCCGACAGCGGCAGGTCGAAGCGCGGCTCGCCGAGATCACCGATCGCCTGCCGCTCGGTCTCGGGCGGCGCGGCGAGATCGGCGATCAGCTCCTTGATGTAGACGCTCAGGCGCTCGTCGAAGCCGCGCTCGGCCGAGCGGCGATAGAACGTCGTCAGGCCGAATCCGGCCAGGAGCAGCACCAGGGCGCAACAGATCGCCGCCGAGATGAAAAGCCGCGCGCCGAGCGAATAGCGATGCGACCTGAACGGCATCTCCTGTGATCAGACCTTCTCGGGCGCGGCTGCGATATAGCCCAGGCCGCGCACGGTCTCGATCACCTCGACGCCGAGCTTCTTGCGCAGGCGGCCGACGAAGACTTCGATCGTATTGGAATCGCGGTCGAAATCCTGGTCGTAGAGATGCTCGACCAGCTCCGTGCGCGAGACGACGCGGCCCTGATGGTGCATCAGATAGGCCAGCAGCCGGTATTCATGCGAGGTCAGCTTGACCGGATTGCCGTCGACGACGACGCGGCTCGCCCGCGTGTCGAGCCTGACGGGTCCGCAGACCAGCTCGGAGGTCGCATGGCCGGCGGCGCGGCGCAGCAGGGCCCGGACGCGCGCCAGCAGTTCCTCGACATGGAACGGCTTGGTGACATAGTCGTCGGCACCTGCATCGAAGCCCGCGACCTTGTCGCTCCAGCGGTCGCGCGCGGTCAGGATCAGCACGGGCATGAGCTTGCCGGCGCGGCGCCAGCCCTGCAGCACGGAGACGCCATCGACCTTGGGGAGGCCGAGATCGAGGATCACAGCGTCATAGGGCTCGGTCTCGCCGAGATACAGCCCCTCCTCGCCATCGAAAGCCTTGTCGACGGCGTAGCCGGCATTCTCAAGCGCGGTGACAATCTGGCGGTTGAGGTCCTTGTCGTCCTCGACGACGAGCAGTCTCACGGCGGGTCAGCTCCTGTTGGCGATAGGGTCGGCGGCGCGGGGTCAGGAATCAGCGAATGGTCGCGACCTTGCCGGATTGTCCTTCCAGCGTCACGCGGGCAACGCGCCCGTCGCGCTTCAACGTCGTGACCACATAGACATAGTCCTCGCCCTGCCGGCACAGCCTGATCCGCACGACCTCGCCCGGCGCTGCGTGGCGGGCATGGAGCGAGGCCTGGGCCGGCTGCATGACGCGGCCCTCGGCGACGGCATCACGCATCTCGTCGGCAGACAGGCAGGAAATCGGCTCCGGGCTGTCGATCCGGACGATCGGCAGCGGCGTCGCCATCAGGGCAAGGGCAAGGACAGGTTCGACGGGCATCATCGACATGGGCTAATCCCGCACGCGTGAACGCGCCATGAATGCTGGGAAATCCCAGCCTATGTCAGCGCACGGCTACGCGTCCACGCCATTCATGTCCTCGCCCGGCCACAACACTGAGTTGTGCGATCACAATCTCGATCTCGGCCTGCATCTCGCCGAAATCGGCGAGTTCGAGGGCCGCCGGATAGGACCAGACAGGCGCGTTGGTCCTCATCCGTCGCAATTGCGTGTCGCCGTCCCAGATCGCGATCTCGTAGAGTTCGGCCTCCTCCCCGAGCGGCACCTCGGCCAGCTCCCAGGAATCGCCATCGATGCGCGTGCGCCGGATCCAGCCGATCGCGATCGCGTCGTCCGTCCGCCGTGCACGCGGATGCACCGGCGCCAGCGGCAGCAGGGCCGCGACGCTGGCAGCGGTCGTGAGTTCGGCCATCGACGGGTCGCCGACATCGCGCTGGACCGGGCCGATGCGGTACTGCCGCTCCTGCCCGAGATCAGCGAGGTCGTCGGTCAGGCTCACCGCCGCGCCGTCCAGAACCACGATGCGCGAGCCGATCGGCAGGCTGCGACCGGCAGCGGTCTCCGAGCCGCCGATGCCACGCACCAGCCCCGACAGCCGGAATCGCTGCGGCCCGATCAGTTCGACCGTCGAGGCCGTCACGATCTCGACCTCGCCCGCCTCATCGAGAATCGCCAGCGCATTGGCTCCCGCCAGCGCTGCTTCCGGCGACACGGAATGCAGGACGCCACCGCGCAAACGGACATCGAGCACGGTATGGGCATCGCTCCGCCAGAGCGGCCCCCGCGGCAGCAAGGTCAGGGTCTCACCGACGATGGAGGGCGCCTCGATCAGTCGCAACAGCTCGAACTGACCCGCACCGTTGGCCTGCCAAATCGCCAGCGCTCCCGGCCAGGGCGAAGCAAAGGCTGCCAGCGACAGAAGTGGCGGCGGTTGCGTCCGCACGATCGGCAGCGCGAGCGGTATGACCGCCGGGCGACCAGGCAGCGCCGGCGCGGTTTTGGGCGGGCGCGGCAGGCTGGGCACGCCGCTGCTGCGATAGATGGCGGGCTCGACGGCCCGCGCGCTGGCCTTGCGGCTCGGGCCGTCGCTGATCCGCGTCAGGCGGAAGAGGCGCTCATGCCCATCGACGGGAACGGCGACGATATCGCCCGGTTCGAGATCCAGGCAGCGCGGCGAGAGTTCGATCTCCAGCGTCTCGCGGCCAGCCCATTCCTCCTGCAGGCGCTGGTCGGCGAGGCGCTGGCCCTCGGCCGGCCGGGTGACGATCGCCGTCTCGACGCCGACCTCGCGACGGGCGGCACCCGCCAGGCGGCGCGAGCGGGCCGCGCTGGTGCGATAATCGTCCTCGCCATCGCTGAAGGCGAGGCGCAGTTCGAGCGGCAACTCCGTCTCCTGCGCGCGGCGCAGCTCATAGGGGCGGCCATCGCCATCGAGCACGAGATCGTCCTCGTCGACCCGCCTTGCGATGGTGCCGGCCCGGCCATGGAGGCGCAGCCGCCCGGCGCTCATCGTCGCATCGAAACCGAACGCCTGACCGAGCGGCTCAAGCGCCTGCCGCGCCGACATCGGCCGATCCAGCACATAGCCGTCGAGGAAGCCGTCGACGGCGATCTCATCGGCGGCCGGCAATCCGAAATCGGCCAGGAGCCGGCGCAGGAGGCGGTCGACGGGCGTGCCCTCGATGCGTCCGTTGAGCCAGTGGCCGGTGTCATAGCTCGCGCCATCAGCCCAGACCGCGCCGAGATCGGGGAAGGCCGGGAACGGCCGGGCGTCATAGCTCCAGACGAAGATGTTGGCCGGATCGATCATCCGGATTCCGGTGACCGGATGCACCGGGTTGCGCGCCGCCACAAAGCCCTCGCGCGCTGGATCGAAGCCGGAGATGATCGCCTCGAGCCCGCGCGCCTGGACGAGATCGTCACGGGCACCGCTGGAGAAATGCGGATAGCCGCTCTCGGCCGACTTGGCATCGGGGAAGACATTGGGCGCATTGGCGCCCTTGTCGACGGCGGGAATGCCAATCTCGGTCAGCCAGATCGGCTTGGCCCCCGGCACGAACGCGGTCGCGGTGGTCTCCGCGCCGCCGACGCGCTCGACATGGGCATTGCTCCACCAGCCGACGAGGTCCTTCTGGCGGAAGACCCAGGGCTTGCCATGGGCGCCGTCCGTGATCGGCAGCCGCGTCTGCGCGAGGCGTCCGGTCGCGTCGGCATAATACCAGTCATGGGCCTCGCCGGAGTTCAGGCGGGCACGCAGATAGCCGAGATCGCTCGGCCCGCTGGCGATAGCGGCGTCGGCATGGTCACTGGTGTCGCGCCAGTCCGACAGCGGCGGATAGAAGTCGATGCCGATCGCGCCGATCGCCGCCGAGGCCCAGAGCGGATCGAGCGGAAAGCTCACATCCAGCCCGCCATTGCGGACATGGGCGCCGTATTCGGTCCAGTCGGCGGCATAGGTCAGCGTGGCGGATGGCAGCAGCGTCGCGACCTCGCCGGCGAGACCGACGAGCCCGTCCACCATCGGATAGCCTGCCGTGCCGCGCACCCGCGTCAGGCCGAGCAGTTCCGAACCGAGCACGAAGCCGTGCACGCCGCCGGCCGCCTGGGCGAGGATGGCATAGTGCATGATGAAGCGGCTGTAGCTCCATTCATCAGGGCTGGTGCAGGCAATCTGCTCGCCCTCGGCCGACATATCGGCGGCGGAAACGGTGCCGAGGAAGGACCCGACCTGCGTGTCGGCGTCCGCCATGCCATCGACGCTGCCGGGACTGCCCGGCGCCGGGGCGCAGGTGATGCGGCCGCGCCAGGGATAACGCGGCTGGCCGGCGCCGCCGGTCACCGGATCGGGCAGCGTGTTGCCGGCCGGGATGTCCATCATCACGAAGGGATAAAGCACGACCTCCAGGCCGTAATCGTCGCGCAGGCGCCGGATCAGCCGGACCACGCTCGCATCGGATGGCGTCCCGCCAAAGGCCGGCTTGCCGGCTACCTCGCTGACGACGCGCGCCGAGGGTCGCGTCACGCCGGCGACCGACCATTCCGTGCCCGTGGTCGGCTTGTGGGCGATCTCGACGCGCGGCGTGAGCGTGCAGGTGCCGGCGCGGAGATCATCACCGAACCAGGACACGACGAGCGAGACCCGCCGCAGGTTCGGGCACAGCGCCATGAGATGGCCAAGCGCCGTATCCACGTCGGAGCCGCCATAGAGCTGGTGGCGGCTCAGGCTTTCGCTCACGCCGGGTTCCGGCTCGTGGCTGACCGCGCGCATCTCGTAGACGAACTCGCTGGCGCCCGGGATCAGCGTCACGGCCCGGATCATGCCGCCGAGCCCCTCGACGGCGCGCACGACCTCGAAGGCGAATTGCGGCACGCGATTGCCGTAATCGCCCAGCGGAAAACGCTCGAACACGACATAGGCGAGGCCGCGATAGGCCGGTGCGGCGCCGGCCTCCTTGGCGGCGATGAGCGGGTCGGGCTCCTGGCCCTCATCGCCGTCATGGACGCGCATATTGACGGTGGTGACGTCGAGTTCGCAGCCATCGACCCAGATGCGGCGGACGAAAGCGATGCGGCCCTCGCACAGGCCGATCGCGAGATTTGCGTAGTAGCTGTAGGTGGTCTCGACGGTCTTCTGCTTCGGACTGCCCTTGCCGCCGCTCTTGGTGCGGGTCACCGAGACCTTGATCTCCTCCTCGAAGCGCGTCGCCCAGATCAGCTGCCCGCCGATGCGGGCGCGACCATAGACCCGCGGGATCGCCGCGCCCTCGCTGGAAGCGAGCCCGTCGACCTGCGTGAGGCGCTCGGGCCCGCCGCGCGCGCCACGCGCGACATCGGTCGGGAAGCGGATCTCGTGGAAATCGGTCATCGCGGTCAGCCCCTCAGAGCGCGCGGCTGCCGCGCGCCACGGCCCGCGCGATCGCCGCCGAAACCTGCGCCTCGGAGCGGCGGAAGCTGTCGGCATCAGGCGTCGAGACCTGGAAGACCACGTTGAGCGGCCGCCTCGCCTCGCCCGAAGCGCGCACGCCGAGCCGACCATCGGCACCGCGCGACAGCGGCATGATCGCCTCCGCGCCGCGCTCGCCCATCAGGCCCAAACCCCGGCCAAGCGGGAAATAGGCGGGCGAGGCGATGACGCCGCCTTCGGCGAAAGGCATCACTGGCGCGCCGCCGCCACCACCAAAGCCGAGCCCGCCCAGGCCGCCGCTGAACAGCCCGGTCAGGCTCTTCAGCCCGGTGCCGAGCAGGCTCGACAGCCCCGCCTGCAGCGGCTTCAGCGCCGATTTCAGCAATGTCTCGGTGATCGAGCGGCCGACGCTGCGCAACACATCCTCGAAGCGCTTGCCCTCGATGATGCCCTTGGCGAAGGCGTTGGTGATCGATTTTCCGAAACTTTCGGCCGATTTGCTCAGGCTTTGCGTCAGCGAGCCGAGCGCCCGCATGTCGGACAGGCGGGAGGACAGGACGATGTCGTCGTCGGACATGGCGGACCTCGCAATCAGAGAACGGGAAGGCCGGAATCAGGCGTCGGGATGGGCCGCCATCAGCGACTGGAGCGCCTCACGAGGCGGCGCGGCGGCCAGGTCAACGAGTTGGTGGGCCCGCAGCGCGGCGCCGATCTCGCGCGGCGTCGCGGCCCAGAAGGTCTCGGGCGGCCAGCCGAGCCGGCCGAGCCCGAAGGCCATGACCTCGCGCCAGGGAAAGGGCGTCGGTGCCGCCGGCGGGCTCAGGCCACCGGCGGCTGCGAAGGGCGGTTTGCGGCTCCGGCTTCCGCAGCCGGCGTCTCGGTCTGGTCGCTGAAGGTCACGTCGAGCAGCGCGATCGCCGCCCTGATCGCGCCGTTCAGGCCGCCATCGAAGGCGAGCGCTGCGACCTGGTCTTCGCTGACGCTGCCGCCGGCGCCACGCAGACCCGCCGCGAGGATGCGGGTCACGTCGCGGGCCGAGAGCCTCCCGCCGGCGAAGCGCTCGCCCTACGCAGGCAGGCTGTCGACGCTGAAGGCGTGCTCGAGTTCGGCGAGCGCGCCCAGCGTCAGGCGCATCGGCAGCGGCTCGCCATCGACCATGAGAGCGCTTTCGCCCCGGTAACGGTTGATCATGACCGGCACCTCAAAGCGCTGTGAAGGCGAGCTGGCCGGCCGATTCGAGCGAAAGATCGAAGGTGACCTCGCCGGCATGGTCGCCGCGATATTCCAGGCTCGAGAGCTGGAACGCGCCGGTGACGGTGCCGAAATCCGGCACGATCACCTGCCAGTTGCGGATCGCGCCATCGAAGAAGATCTGGCGCACCAGCGCGTCCGAGGCCTCGTCCTTGAAGATGCCGGCGCCGCTGATCGCCGCGCGACGCATGCCCGCCCCGGCCAGCAATTCGCGCCAGCGTCCGGCCGATTCCGAATGCGTGACATCCACCGTTTCCGCATTGAAAGCGATCTGGCGGGCGCGAAGGCCTGCGACCGTGACGAAGGCCCCCTCCGCATCCGCCGCCTTGAGCAGCAGATCCTTGCCTTTTTGTGCCGACATCCGCCCTCTCCCTGTCCAGTGGTGATGAAGGTCCAGTGCTGCCGAAAATCAGAACGTCTCGGTCACGGCGCGGAAGCGGATCGCGACGAAGGCGAGCCCGGTCGCGGCGTCGCGCGCCAGCCGGCTCGATTGCCAGCGCAGGTTGATCAAGGCATGCCCGGCCGGCGTCAGCGGCGTGTCGTTGAGCGCTGCGACGACAAGCGCCGCCGCTTCGAGTGCCTGCCGTGACGAGCTGCTTTCGCCGGCCCAGACGGTAAGGCCGAGCTCCTGCTCGCAGCCGCTGTCGCTGCCGGTCGACCAGTCGCGCGCGTCGACATCGCCGTGGACGACATAAACGCCGCGCGCGGCGCGCGGGGCCTCGTCATGGATGCGGCCCGCCCCGATCAAGGCCGTGAGGCCAGCATCGGATTGCAGCCGCGACTGGATTGCGGCGCGCAGGGCCAGGATCGCGTCGCTCATGGCGTGATCTCCAGCACCAGGCAGACCAGGCGGCGCCGGCTGCCATCGGGATCGGCGACGGCGCGGATGTCGAAGATGCGGTCGCCGTCGCGCAGGCGCTGGCCTGCATCGACGCCCGCGCGCCAGCGCATCGTGACGCGATGGGTCGCGGCCTGTTCGGGCCTGCCGCGACGCCAGTGCTCGCCGCCGGACAGGAATTCGACCTGCGCCCACAGCGCGGCGACCGTCTCAAAAGCTTGCGTCCCCCCGCCGAGTCCATCAGGCGTCGCCGCCGCCGACTCCAGCACGAGCCGGCGCCGCAGCGCGCCGACCGGGGCGCCATCCCCTCGCGATTCCGCCATGGCTCAGAGCCTCGCGCGGCGGAACGGCGCGATCAGCGCCATGATCTCGGGCGGCAGCGCCTCGGCATCGCGGCCGACGACATCGCCGCGGCGCTCGAACCAGCGCGCGGCCAACCGCAGCACCGCCTGCCGCAACAAAGCCGGCACGGCGGCGGCCGTCGCGCCGAAACCGGCGACGAGGTCGATCTCGATCGCGCCCCGCGCCCGGCCGATTTCGGGCACCTCGGCCACGATCCGCACCAGCGGAGGATCAGCGGCGGTGTCTAGTTGCAGCGCACTGGGGCCGACGGCCTGTGCACCGCCGAGCACGTCATAGACCCGTGCGGCGGTGATGGCGCTGACGGGCGAGAGCGGCAGGCGGATTTCGCCGCTATCGGGCCAGCGGTCGATGACGATGCGCCAGGCCTGGTTGACGAGGCAGCGGCCGGACGCCGCCTCCACCATCAGCCGGGCGGCGGTGATCAGCGTGCCCAGCAATTCGTCCTCCGCGGTCTGGTCGAGGCGCAGCAACATCCTGGCCTCTGGGAGCGAAACCGGCTCCTGCGCCGGCGGGGTCAGGGCAAGCGGCGTCATGGTCGCTCCGATTCAGGGTTCAATTCCGAGGGGCGACGCGGTATCCAGCGCTCCCCTCAGGAGGAGCGCCGATGCGCGTCGGACAACTGATCGCCTTGGCCGGCTTGGCTTGCGGGCTCGCCTTGGCCGCGAGCCCCGCCAGTTCCGTCGTCGGCGGCCGCGAGGGCGGGCCTGCTGCCGGCTCGACGCTGATGGTTCTGAATGCGCGTGGCGGCGTCTGCACCGGCATCGTCCTGTCGGCGCGGGCGATCCTGACCGCAGCGCATTGTGCCGCCGGCGGCACGGATCTGCGCATCCACTGGAAGGATGGCGGCGGCGAGCCGGTGCTGATCGCGCCGGCCACCGTCGCGCTCCATCCCGAATTCAGGGCCAATGCCGTCGCGGCGCGGCAGCGCTCGGTCGATCTCGCGCTGATCCGGCTCGGCGAGGCGCTGCCTTCACGCTTCGTCCCGGCCGCGCTGGTCGATGGTCCCGCACCGCGCGCCGGAGCAGCCGTTGCGCTCGCCGGTTATGGCGTGGCGCGCGAAGGCGAGGCGCGCAGCACCGGGCTCTATCGTTCGGCGGATCTCGTCGCGATCGAGCCTTATGGTCCCGGACGCATCCTGCTCTGGGCGACGGATGCGACGGGCGCCGGAAAGCGTCCCGGGCCGGGCGCCTGCCAGGGCGATTCCGGCGGTCCGATGACCTCAGCCGACGGCGGTATCGTTGCCGTCACGAGCTGGTCGACCGGCCCTGCGGGCAAGAGTTGCGGCCTTCTGAGCCAGGGCGTGCTGGTCGCTCCGCAACGCAACTGGATCGATGGCACCCTATCGCAGTGGGGGCAGAGCGCCTCCTGGACACAGGGCCGCTGACGGAAAGGCTGGACTGCGCCGCGCCAGCCCATAGATTGGACCGGTTCGTCCATCTGGTCTTCATCATGACATCGCGCGCATTCGCTTTCGTTCTCGCCACGGCGCTGGTTGCCGTTGCCTCTCCGGCCTTGGCCGTTGTCGGCGGCACGACCTCGCGCGACGTGCGCGGGGCACGGGCCTCGACGCTGCGTGTCGAGACCAGCCGTGGCGAGCTTTGCTCGGGCGCGGTCATCGCGCCGGAACTCGTCCTGACTGCGGCGCACTGCCTGATGGGCGGCGGCTCGGTCAGCGTGGTCAGCCTCGATCCGCGCTTCCGCACCCGCCGGCACGCCGTCATCGCGGTGCTGCCGCATCCGAGCTTCGTGCCCGGCACGACGCCGCGCACCCAGCCCGGCGCCGATCTTGCCATGTTGCGGCTGGCAGCGCCGCTGCCGCGCGACATCGAACCGGCCACGCTCGGCAGCGGGCTCTGGCAGGGCGAGAGCGTGACCATGGCGGGCTTCGGCCTCTCGATCGAGAACAACAAGTCGACGGCGCGGCGCCTGCGCGAGACCCGCCTGGTCAATGCCGGCAACTACACCACGCAAAACACCGTGAAGGTCGCGGTCGATGCCGAGGCCAAGGGCGAAAGCCCGGGCGCCGGCGCCTGCCGCGGCGATTCAGGTGGCCCCGTGCTGCGTGGCGATATCTATTCGCGCGACCTCGTCGGCATCGTCAGCTGGTCGAGCGGCCCGCTGAGTTCGCGCGTCCGCAGCATCTGCGGCGGCTTCACCGCGATCACGCCAGTCAGCGAGCATCGCGGCTGGATCACCGAGGCTGCGACGCGCCTGCTCGCAATGGGCACCAGTCCGCGGCAGGATGAGCCGCGGGCACCGGCCGCCGGTTACAGCTGGTGGTTCGGACGCTGAGGACGGGGCAAAAATGCCCCGTCCTGTCGGCTCCCCAGGGCTGACCTCGCTCAGGCCGTGAATTTCAGACCCTTGATCGCGGCGAAGTCCTGCACGCCGCCGCCGACGCGCTTGGTCGTGTAGAACAGCACATAGGGCTTGGCGGAATAGGGATCGCGCAGGATGCGCACGCCCGCCCGGTCGACCACCAGATAACCGCGCCGGAAATCGCCGAAGGCGAGCGCCACCGCATTGTTGGCGATGTTGGGCATGTCCTCCGCCTCGACCAGCGGGAAGCCGAGCAGCGTCGCCGGCGCCCCGACCGAGGACGGCGGCTGCCAGAGATACTGGCCGGTCGTGTCCTTGAACTTGCGGACGGTGGCCTGCGTCTTGCGGTTCATCACGAAGGACGCGTTCTGGCGATAGCCGGCCTTCAGCGCATAGACGAGATCGACCAGGATGTCGGCGGGGGTGGCGGCCGCGAAATTGCCGGCGACGCCGGTGTTGAGCACGCCGATATTGCCCCAGCTCCAGCTCGTCTCCGCCACCGTCGGATAGGCCAGGAAGCCCTTGGGCTTGTCGACGCCGTCACCGATGACGAAGGCCGCACCCTCCTGCTCGGCGAAGGCGCTCTCGACCTCCTCGGCGATCCACTGGTCGATATTGACGATGGCGTCGTCGAGCAGGGTCTGGGTCGCCGCCGGCATGGCGTAGAGTTCCATCGCCGGGAAGGAGAGCTCGGCCAGCGTCGGCGTGCCGGTCTGCGGACGTGCGGCGGCTTCCGCGACCCATCCCGAGGCCGGCCCGGTGGTCGAGAACGCCTTCTTGTAGGTGCCCGAGGAGATCGTCCGCACCGTCGCAATCGAGCGGATGGGCGAAACGCTTGCCAGCCGCCGCAGGATTTCGCTCTCGACCGTCGAGGGCGCGAGATAGCCGCCATCGGGGCCGGAGCCGGCCGAGAGCGCCTTGCCCTCCAGCCGCTTCAGCCCTCCGGCCTCGCCGCTGCGGATATAGGACGCGAAGGCGGCCTTGTGCTCGCCGACCAGCGGATCGCGTGGCTCGTCGCGGCCAAGCGCCGGGCGGCTGCGGTCGAGCGTCAGGCGGTCGATGCGGCGCATCGCGTCGTCAAGCGCGGTATCCATCCGCGCCATCTTCTCCTCGGTCAGCGGATCGACGCCGCTGCGGGTCTCGATCTCAGCGAGGCGCTCGTCATTACTGACGCGGTAGGTCTCCAGCGTGTAGCGCAAATCGTCGAAAGCCAGCGACAGATCGGCGCCGGCCGCCTTGCTCTCGGGAGCGTGGTTGGCAGTGGTCATGGTCTCTCCTCGGGTGGATCGGTTCGGAGTCAGGCGAAGGCGGCGTGCACGAAGGACGCTTGCGCGAAGGCCGGGGCGCCGCGCAGCGCCTTGACAGCGGAGACGCGCGCCTGCGGCAGCATCGGGAAGGTGACGATCGAGATTTCCCAGAGGTCGATCCGCTCCAGCCGGCGCAGGCCGCTGCGCGGCTCGGTTCGGGCCTTCTCTGAGCGGAAGCCGATCGAGAGGCCGTCGATCGCGCCCTCCCGCATCAGCGCGTGGATCTCGCGGGCGCGGGCAACGGCAAGCGAGAGCTGGCCCCGCACGAACAGCCCGCGCGAATCCTCGGTGAGTGCGGTCCAGCGGCCGATCGGCTCGGCCGGATCATGCTGCCAGAGCAGCTTGACACCCGTCGGCCCGCGCCTGGTCAGGCTGTCGCGGAAGGCGCCGCGTTCGACGATGTCCTTGCCGAGATCGGCGATGCCGAACAGGCTGGCATAGCCCTCGAACAGTCCGTCGGGCCTGATCCGCGCTGGCGGCAGCGCCAGGAACTTGGCTTCGCGTGCAAAGGGACCGGTCGAGAAGGCGGTCCTCATCGGCCGCCCTCCCCGTTGCGTTGATGCCCAGCCTTGCCGAGGCGGCCGGACCCACCTTCCAGCCGGGCCAGGTTGCGCATGAAGCGGCCGAAGGTCTCGGCGTTCGCAGGCCCGCGTGCCGGCTTCTGCGGCTGGGTCCGGCCCGCGCCGGAGGATGGCGGCGGCGACGGCTTCTTCTCACTGGCGCGTGTCATGGCTGGTCCCCTTCATGGCGGGCGTTGAAGCGGTTGAGTTCGCGGACGAACTCGTCGAAGCGCCGGTTGGCAGCGGAGAGTTCGCGCAGGACGAACCAGGCGGCGGCGGAGGCCGTCGCGGCCCAGAGCAGGAGGCCGAGATGGCCGACATCGGCGCGCCCGACGAAGGCGGTGACGATCTGTTCGAGCAGGTTCATGGGGCTCCTCCTCCACCTGTCGGCGCCCGGCCGTAGCCGACCGCCTCGCGCTTCTCGTCCTCGCTGAGGAAGGTCGCGGCGCTCAGCCTGCGCCAGAGCGATTCCCGCTCCTCGGCGAGGGCCTCGATGGCGTCGAGATCGGGTTCAAGAGTCAGGTCCTCGCCGAAGGCCGGACCGAGCCATTGGGCCAGCGATTGCGCCGTGCGCCGGACCAAGGGGATCGTGGTCTGGCGCCAAAAGGCGCGGTTGGCCTCGGCGAAATTGGCGTGGGTGTTGTCGCCGGGCAGGCCCAACAGCAGCGGCGGCACGCCGAAGGCGAGCGCAATCTCGCGCGCCGCGACGCCCTTGGCCGCGACGAAGTCGAGTTCGGCCGGGGTCAGCGAGAGCGGCTTCCAGTCGAGCCCGCCTTCGAGCAGGAGCGGCCGGCCGGCATTGCGCGCGCCCTGGAAGCTTTCCTCCAGCTCTGCCTTGAGCCGTTCGAACTGGGCGTCACTCAGGCTCGCCCCGTCCGGCCCGTCATAGACCAGCGCGCCGGAGGGCCTTGCCGCATTGTCGAGCAGCGCCTTGTGCCAGTTGCTGGCGGCATTGTGGATGTCGAGCGAACAGGCCGCCGCCTCGATCGGCGAGAGGCCGTAATGATCGTCGACCGGATGAAACAGGGTGAGATGCAGGATCGGCGGCACGCCGCCCTCGTCCTGCCGGAAGCGCATGGTCTCGCCACCGACCGTGTAGTCGTAGGCCTCCGGCCAGCCGTCCCGGCCGGGCACGATCCGCATCCGGTCGGGCCGCAGCGCGTAGAGTTCACGCGGCTCGCGACCGGCGCTCGCCGCCTCGACATAGGCGTTGCCGGCGACCAGCAAATGGCCGAACAGCATCTCGCGGAAGGCGATGCCGCCCTGGCGCGGATTGGGCCGGTCGATTAATGCGAGCGCCGGATGCTCCGGCATTTCGCGCAGCCCCACCTTGGCGATCAGCGGCATCTGCGCCGCGGCTTCCGCGATCAGCCGGACGCAGCGATGCACGACCGGGTTGCGCTCATAGCCCTCGCGGGCGAGCGCCGCATAATCGCGCGGCGTCCAGACAGGGCGCCCGGCCTCGTGCAGCGCGATCAGCGGCCCGACGCGCGAGCGCTTGCGTTCCGGCGCGGCGATGCCGCGCAGGTTGCGAAGGAAATTGAGCATGAAGGTCTCGCTGTGAAGCGTTGATAGACGTGCCGTCATGCTCGGGCTTGACCCGAGCATCTCGGAAACCGGTGTCTTCTCGTCCTGAGATTCTCGGGTCCGCTAGCGCGGCCCGAGAATGACGGCTCTCGAAACTAAATCCCCCTCACCCGGGGCCGGCCCTTGGGCGCAAGCATCAGATGGGTCAGCGCCCAGACCAGCGCGTCGAGCCGATCGGGCGAGCGGCCGGTGGTGAGTCCAGCCGGCCCGAAATCGCACATCTCATCCTCAAGCGCCGGGAAGGCTCCGGCATGGCGTACCCTGCCCTGCGCATAGAGCGCCGCGACCGGCTCGGCCCTGAGATATTTCCCGCGCGTCGCCCGAACCGCCGTCACCGGCACGCCCCCATCGACCTCCCGGATGACGGAGGTCGCCATCTCGCCGCCCTGGTTGACCTCGACGACCAGGGCATCGGCCTCGAAGCGCTGATAGAGCGCAACCGCCTTCGCCGCCCATTCATGCGGCCTCGCGCCGGAGATCGTGCCGTCCTCCAGCACATAGCCGACGCCGTCGCGATCGATGCCGGCCACCACGAGCCCGCAGGAATCGGCCCGCTGCGAGGACGAGGCCGGCGGATCAACCGCCACCACGATCCGCGCCAAGGCGGGCGCCGCAGCCTCGCGGCACGCCTCGATCATGGCGCGAGTCCAGAGCGCGTCGGCGCTTTCCTCGACGAGTTCGCCGTCGAGCTCCTGCCGGCCGAGCCGGGTGCCGCCATAGGTCTGCGTCACGCTGCGGATGAAGTCAGCAGCCAGGTTGAAGCGGTTGGCGCTCGTCGCCGCCCGGCTGACCGCAACATGCGGGTCGGCCAGGAGCCGCTTGATCAGCGGCACCGGACGCGGCGTCGTGGTGATGACCTGGCGCGGCCGGTCGCCGAGGCGAAGCCCGAATTGCAGCATGTCCCAGCACTCCTGGAGGTTCGGCCATTTCGCCAGTTCGTCTGACCAGGCCGCGCCGAATTGCGGACCGCGCAGCCCTTCGGGATCCTCGGCAGAGAAGGCCTGCGCGATCGCGCCGTTGGGCCATTCGAGCCGACGCCGCGAGGGAAACCATGTCGGCCGCTCCCAACGCGTGTGGATCGACAGCAAGCCCGACACGCCCTCGACCATCACATCGCGAACCTGCCCTTGCGTCTCGCCGACCAACGCGATGCGCTCAGTCCGGACGTCGGCGTAGGGCGGCTGCCCCAGCGCCATGCCCTTGACCCACTCGGCGCCGGTGCGGGTTTTCCCCGCGCCGCGGCCGCCCAGCACCAGCCAGATCGACCAGGGAGGTTCCGAGGTCGGCTTTTGATCAAGGCGCGCCCAGATCAGCCATTCGGCCTTGAGAACCTCGTATTCGTCAGGCGTCGCTGTTTCCATCAGGAGCTGCAGGGCCGGAAGGCGGTCCTGCGGCGGCAATGCACTCAAGACATCGTGCAAGCTCCTTTCGGAGTTCGGCGACGTGGCGCAATCCATCGGCAGGCGAGAGATCATTGTTGGACTTGTCCTCCCGGCCGCCCGTCGTCGCTTCGAGCGCCACGAGTTCGCGCACGGTACGGGCGAGCACCGCTAGCGCCTTGGCGTCGGCCTCGGTCGCCGCCGCGCCTTTCGGCAACTCGTCGAGACGCGCCTCATGGGCATCGAGATGACGCTGCGCCGCGCGCCAGAGCTTCGTCACCACCGCCTTGCGACCGACAGTCAAGCGCTTGGCCTTCGCGGCCGGCAGCGCCGGCGCGTCGTCGTCTTCATCGGACATGGGGAAACCTCGCGGGCTGGACATGCGAAAGCCGCCGGCTGGAGGGCGCGGCGGCTTGCTGGTCACATTTCGTGAGCATTCCTGATGTCTACCCGATCAGCGTGACGCTGTCAAGGACTAATTTCCCAATTATCCGGTTGACACCACAAGGTATATTCCTAGGATGTCCAGCGACAGGCCGGCACTGATTGAGGATGAGGAGATCACGCCTGCGATGGTGGAGGCGGGTCTTCCTCATCTCTTGGCTTTCCATCGAGAATCATCGGACGAGCGGGAGGTGGTTCGCGCTCTATTCTCGGCAATGACGAATGCTCGCGTATCGCCCGGATCAACGCAGCAGTATCGAGCGTCGGCTTCAAAGCGTTGATGCAGTTATGAACTGCCGCCTGAAACGTGGCCTTGTTGTCGCCGCCGCGTTTCCACCCGGAAAGCTTCTGGAATTTAGGCTCCACCTCCTTGCTGTTGAAGTGGATGAATTCGCTGGTGTGCGCAAAAGCGTTCCTGATATCTTTCAGGGCTTTGAAATCGGAACATTGCGCGTCGTCGATCATAGAAAACGCGTAGGCGATGTCGATTTTCGCTGAAAAGGTGCTGACCGGGCCATACCCTTCGAAAAGGCGGGCCTGCGCCGTCGAGCTAAGCGGCCTCATCTTGGCTTTCAGAGCCGCCTTAAGCCAGTCTTCCAGGGTGGAGACTGAGATGACGACTATGTTAGCATCGATCATGCGGCTCATGCCGCTCACCCACTCTTCGAAATCCTCTTCGGGCTTCCCCATGGTCGCAAAACTCCCAGACGACGAGTTCTCAGAGGACGAGGCACGGAGACGGTTTGAGGCAGCCTTGCGCGGCGCGCGCGCCGCTGGCCCGAAGCCGGCGCCAGCCGACCCCAAGAAACCCAAAGAGTCAAAGCCAGAGACAAAGAAGCCCGGCCGTTAAGCCGGGCTCATTGTCACCCTTTCGGTGGGTATGGGTCGTTCCCGTATGTCCATTCGGTTCGGAATTTGCTGTCCGTTCCTTGAACTAGCACCTGCGCGTCATGCCCTTTGGCACCAGCAGAATGGGCGGAATCGACCGCAACTTTAATGGCGGCCTTCTGGGTATCGTACGGGCCGTAGTGCTTGCCCTAAAAGCTAATCTTCCACTGGCCCTGATGACTCACAACGACGTATTGGGCTCTTGCCATGGCGCATCCCCCTCGCATTTTGTTGCCGCGCAAAGAGTGTAGCCCGGCAGTTACCTACGCGCCAGAGTTGTTGCCGAGGCTCACGCCCAACAGCCGGGCGACTATTGCTTACTGTCGCTACGGCACATGCGCTGACAAATCAGTGCCATGCGGCACCTGCGAAAAGATTGAGATCTGGCCGCGACCACAGCCCAATTTCAGCGATACCAAACGCGCTTGACCTTGGGCTTTGGCGGCTTCCAGTTCTTTTTCCGCCAGCGCAGGAAGCGTTTCGCCTGATAGGCGAAGACGGGTTTAGTGAGCGCCTTGATAGGTAAGGCGCTTGCCTTCCGCGCCACGGATAGCCGCAACGGTGCGGTCCGTATCGTTGAAGCCAAGCTTCACGCGGTGGGAGTAGCGGAAGTCATATTCGGCAAGGTAGCGGTGCAAGTGCTTCTCCTTGCAGTGCTGGTAGATGCCTTTCATGCCGCGTTTGAAGATCGAGAACACGCCTTCAATGGTGTTGGTGTGAACATCGCCTCGGGCATACTCGCCAGCGCTGTGCTTGACGGTGGAATGCTCGCTGAAATCTGCGACGACGTTGCCATACAGGCGGCTCTCGTCGGTGAAGACGCGGGCTTCCTTGGCGACGTTGGCAACGATGATCGCATGCACGCTGGCCTTGTCGGCCACAGCGACATGGAAGGAACGGACAGAGCCGCCGCGCTCGACCAGCGACACGATGGCCCGCTTGTCGGCGGGGCCGCTCTTGCCGCCCTTCGTGGGCTTGGGGATACGGCCACGCGAGCGCGGGCGGGGTGTCTCGACCTTGCCGTGATAGGTCTCGTCAACCTCGACGATACCGCCACCGCCACCCATGGGCGCAAGGCCACCCTGCCGCATCGCCTCGCGAATGCGATGGGCCATGAACCAAGCGGCCTCGTAGCCGATGCCAAGCGTGCGGTGGAGCTGATGGGCGCTAACGCCCTTCTTTGACGAGCACATCAGATGAAACGCCTGCATCCACTTATGCAGGGCGATCTTGGAACGCTCCATCACAGTCCGCATGGTGACGGTGAAGTCCTTGCGGCACACGACCTCAGCGCAGCGGTAAACGCCAGTGCGCTTGGTCGCATAGGAATGATTGATCACGCCGCAATGCGGGCAAACCGGACCGGCGGGCCACAGGATGCTTTCGAGCATCTTGCGAGCGTCATCGTCGTTCTGGAAATGCGGGGCTGAAAAGATCGCGTTCGACATCGGCTTCGTCCTTTGATGGGACGATTTACACCATATAGGGTTTGTGGTGTCAACCGGATAATTGGGACTAATTTCCTATTTCCTTGCTCGGGGCCGGATGCCGCTGCATTCGCGATGCGCCTGTCCAGATCCACCGGTCCGCGAGAATGAGGTCGATGACATCGGCATCAAGCCAGCCGTCTTCCGCATCGGGCAGCGTGAACGGCATCTCGTCACGCGTGATCCAGCCCATGCCGTGCGGGTAGCGGTCGCCTTCGAAACGGCAACCGGTCTCTTCGAGGAATCGCAGAACGTCGGCCTCGCGATAGAATGCCATCAGGCACCGATCGCGATCCGCTCCTTCACGCGACGCTTTTCAGCGAGCCGCTGTTCCATGCCGCGCAACATGTCGATCGCCGCGGGCACGTCGGCTTCCGCCTGATCACGGTCGCGATGAGCGACAAACAGGCCCGGCAGGTCGGGGGACGTGAAGACGTGCTGCGTCCCGACGACACGATGCTCGATCTTGAAACCCATGATGACCATCACGGTACCTCACAGCGAAGCAAGAATCATGCGCCGGTTCGGCGCGTCTTGCAAATCGGTCGGCGCTTTCGAGACTCAGATGGGGTCTCGTCCGCTTGCGGACAAGTCATGATGCGCGGGCCTGTAACCCCGTCACACCTGCTCCTTCTCGACCCATTTATACGTCGCCGCCGGGACGTATTGCTCCATCCGGTCGAGCAGCGTCGCGGGCTGGGTATCGGTGATCGCCATGGCGCGGTGGGTTTGCTTCAGGAAGCCGGCCTCGACCGTGTTGTCGAGGAAGATGGCCAGCGGGTCGTAGAAGCCCGCGACATTCAGGAAGGCCAACGGCTTGTCGTGGATGCCAAGCTGGCCCCAGGTCCAGATCTCGAACAGCTCCTCGAAGGTGCCGATGCCGCCGGGCATGGCGATGAAGCCGTCGGAGAGCTCCGCCATCCGCGCCTTGCGGATATGCATGGTCTCGACGACCTCGAGCCGGGTCAGCCCGTAATGGCCGACCTCCTTCTCGCGCAGCGCGCGGGGAATGATGCCGTGGACCTCGCCGCCGGCCGCCAGGGCGGCATCGGCGACAATGCCCATCAGCCCGACCGCGCCGCCGCCATAGACCAGCACCAGGCCGCGCCGCGCGATCTCGGCACCCATGGCGCGCGCAGCATCGGCATAAATGGGATCGTTACCGGGATTGGACCCGCAGAAGACGCAGATGGATTTCATTGCTCAGGCCTTTTCCGTTCCCAGAGCCTGCAAGATGCGCGCCCAGGAGCGCTGGCCCTTGTGGAACGAGGAGAGGTCGTATTTCTCATTGGGCGAATGGACCCGGTCGTCATCGAGGCCGAAGCCGACGAGCAGCGTGTCCATGCCGAGCAGGCGCTTGAAATCGCCGACGACCGGCACCGAGCCGCCCGATCCGATGGTCACGGCCTTGCGGCCCCATTCCTCGGTCAGCGCGACCTGCGCCTTGCGCAAGGCCGGTGAATCGACCGGCACCGCGATGGCGGGCGAGGCACCATGCGCGATGAACTCGGCGGTGACATCGGCCGGAAGCCGCTCGCGCACGAAGGCCTGGAAGGCGGCGGCGACCTTGTCGGGGTCTTGGCTACCGACGAGCCGGAACGAGATCTTGGCCGAGGCTTTCGACGCGATCACCGTCTTGGTGCCCTCCCCGGTATAGCCGCCCCAGATGCCGTTAACGTCACAGGTCGGGCGGGACTGGATCTGCTCGATCAGCATGCGGCCCCTCTCGCCGACGGAATGCTTCAGGCCGATCTGGCCGAGAAACTCCGCTTCGGTGAGGTTGAGATCGGCCCAATCCGCCTTCTGCTGGTTCGTCGGCTCCTCGACGCCCTCATAGAAGCCGGGCAGCGTGATGCGGCCGTCCTCGTCATGCAGCGCCGCGACGATCTTCGCGAGAACATGGACCGGGTTGGCGGCGGCGCCGCCGAACAGGCCCGAATGCAGGTCTCGGTCGGCGCAGGTGACCGTCACCTCCTGATAGACCATGCCGCGCAGCGAGGCGGTGATGGCCGGCGTCTGGCGGTCCCACATGCCGGTGTCACAGACCAGCGCGAAATCGGCCTTCAGCTCCTCGGCGTTCTCGCGGACGAAGGCCGGCAGGTTGACCGAGCCCGATTCCTCCTCGCCCTCGACGAGAATGGTGACGCCGATCGGCAGGTCGCCGGTCTCGGCGATCGTCGCCCGCATCGCCTCGACGAAGGTCATGACCTGGCCCTTGTCGTCGCAGGCACCGCGCCCGAGGATGACCTTGCGGCCGGGCTCGATCTCCTTGACCACCGGCTTGAACGGCTCGCTGTCCCAGAGATTGAGCGGATCGACCGGCTGGACGTCGTAATGGCCATAGAACAGCACATGCGGCGCGCCCGGCTTGGGGCGATGCGCCAGCACGATCGGATGGCCCGGCGTCTCGCGCAAGCCGGCCGTGAAGCCGAGCGATTCGAGATCGGCGCGCAGCCATTCCGCCGCGCGGCGGCTATCGGCGGAGTAAGCCGAATCGGTCGAGATCGAGGGAATTTCGAGCCAGGACGACAGACGCGCCAGCGCGGCGTCGAGGTCGGCATCGAGGCGGGAAAGGATCGCGGGAAGCTTGGACATGGCACTCGGCTAGGCTGGGCTCGGGCAAATGGGAGCCGGTTCAGGTGGCGCCATCATGACAAGGCTTGGCGGCGGCGTCAGCCTCGCTGTCCGCATGGCGAAAATGCGGCGTGCGTCATTCTCGGGCGAAGCCCTCGGGTCCGATCTTTGATCGGCCCCAGGGTAAACTCCGCGCAGACCCGAGAATCTCTCCCCGGAGATGCTCGGGTCGAGCCCGAGCATGACGCCCTCCTCAGCGCCGCCCGCCCATCATCGAGCCCAGCACGCCGCGCAGGATCGCGGTTCCGACCTGACGGCCGATCGAGGTCGCGGCCGAACGGGCGGCCGAGGTGATGATCTTCTCGGTCATGCTCTGCGGCAGGGCGCCGCCGCGGCTGCCGGGGCCGGTCTTGGGCCTGGGCGCATTGGCGTTGCCACCGAGCCAGCCGCCAATGGTGTCGAGGATGCCGCCGCCGCCCGTCGTCGAAGCCTCGATCGGCTCGCCATCCGGTGTCAGGTTCTTGCGCTTCATCAGCTCTTCATAGGCCGACTCGCGGTCGACCATCGCGTCGTACTTGCCCTTGAAGCCGGATTCGGCCAGCGCCTGCTGGCGGATCTGGACCGAACAGGGGCCGACCTGCGCCATCGGCGGCGCGATCAGCGTGCGCTCGACGATGGTCGGCGTGCCCTTGCCTTCCAGCGTCGAGGTCAGCGCCTCGCCGACCGCGAGCTGCGTGATCGCCTCGGCCGTCTTGATCTTGGGATTCTGGCGGAAGGTCTCAGCCGCGGCCTTGACCGCCTTCTGGTCGCGCGGCGTAAAGGCGCGCAACGCGTGCTGGACGCGGTTGCCGAGCTGGGCCAGCACGGTATCGGGAATATCGAGCGGGTTCTGCGTGACGAAATAGACGCCGACGCCCTTCGAGCGGATCAGCCGCACGACCTGCTCGACGGCCGTCAGCAGCGCCTTGGGCGCGCCGTTGAAGAGCAGATGCGCCTCGTCGAAGAAGAAGACGAGCTTGGGCTTGTCGAGGTCGCCGACCTCAGGCAATTGCTCGAACAGCTCAGAGAGCAGCCAGAGCAGGAAGGTCGCGTAGAGGCGCGGATTGGCCATCAGCTTGTCGGCGGCCATGATGTTGACGATGCCACGGCCATAGCGATCGAGCTTCATCAGATCGGCGATGTCGAGCGCCGGCTCGCCGAAGAACATGTCGCCCTTCTGGTTCTCCAGCACCAGCAAGGCGCGCTGGATCGTGCCGACGGTCTGGGAGGTGACGTTGCCGTATTTGGTGGTCAGGTCCTTGGCGTTCTCGGCGATGAAGGCGAGGATCGCGCGCAGGTCCTTGAGGTCGAGCAGCAGCAGCTTCTGCTCGTCGGCGATGCGGAAGGCGATGTTGAGCACGCCTTCTTGCGTCTCATTGAGATCGAGCAGGCGCGCCAGCAGTAGCGGCCCCATCTCGGAGATCGTGGCGCGGACGGGGTGGCCCTGCTCGCCGAAGACGTCCCAGAACACGGTGGTGAACTGGTCGGGCTCGTATGTGACGCCGATCTCCTCGGCCCGCTTGACGAAGGGCGGCTTGGAATCGCCGGGAGCGGCGATGCCCGAGAGGTCGCCCTTGATGTCGGCGGCAAAGACCGGCACGCCGGCCTTGGCGAAGCCTTCGGCCATCACCTGCAGGGTGACCGTCTTGCCGGTGCCCGTCGCGCCCGTCACGAGGCCGTGGCGGTTGGCCAGCTTGAGAAGCAGGTTTTCCGCCTTCCAGCTTTTGCCGATCAGAATCGCGCCGTCTTCCGCCATGGACCTGCCTGTTGTGTTATCGAAACGTCAGGGCAAGGGTGTAGCGAAACGCGCCCGCGGGCGGAAGCCCGCTCGGGACGTGGATTGCTGGCTTGATCCAATCGTTGATATGTGAACTATCTCGCGCCAACCGCCGCAACCGACAGGATCAAGACCATGGATGAACTGATTTCCCGCGTGATCGCGGCCTCGGGCCTCAACGAAGAGCTCGCCCGCAAGGCGATCGGCATCATCCTCGCCTTCCTGCAGAAGGAAGGCCCCCCGACCGAGATCAACGAGCTGATGGCCGCCCTGCCCGGCGCGCAGGACCTCGCTAATGCCGAAGGCGGCGCCAAGGGCGGGCTGATGGGCATGGTCGGCGGCATGATGGGCGGCAGCGGCGGCGTGATGGCGCTCGGCGGCCAGTTGATGGGCGCGGGCCTGTCGATGGGCCAGATTCAGTCGGTCTCGAAGGAGATGTTCGCGGTCGGCCGCGAGAAGGCGGGCGAGGATGCGATGGGCGCTATCGTCGGCGCCATTCCGGGACTTGGCCAGTTCGTCTAACGCTGGCCCGCGATTGAGACATTCCCAACGCCGCCGCAAGGCGGCGTTGTTGTATCAGCGCCCTCTCCTGTCGGCGCAAATTTGCGCAGCCCCGTTGCGACGAAGTAGGAATGGCGATGCGTCGCTGCCCGTGGCAATCACCGCCTCGCGACTGCAGATGAGCCGCGACAGACGAGGATCGGCCCCGCATGAACTCGGCCCCAGCATCCGACCAGCCCTTCATGGACGCCTTCCCGGCGCCCTCGCAGGAGGCGTGGCGGGCGGCGGTCGACAAGGTCCTCAAGGGTGCCGATTTCGAGAAACGGCTGGTGGGCAAGACAGCCGACGGCATCCGCATCGAGCCGCTCTATGGCGCCGCCTCGCCGACGCTCCGGCCGCTGCGCGGAGAGGCCGGCCGCTGGCATGTCGCCGCCCGCCTCGACCATCAGGAGCCGGCGGAGGCGCAAAAGCTCGCGCTGGCCGATCTCGAAGGCGGCGCGGATTCGCTGACGCTCGCCTTTGCCGGCGCGCGCGCGGCGCGAGGCTACGGGCTCGTCGCCGATGATGTCGGGGCGCTCGATGCCAGCCTCGACGGCGTCATGCTCGACCTGATCCGGCTGCGGCTCGATCCTGCTCCGCAGGGTCGCGTCAACGCGCTGATGCTGGCTGCGCTCGTCGAGAGGCGCGCCATCGCGCCCGACACGACCGCGATCGACTTCGGGCTCGACCCGATCGGGCAGCTCGCCACCACCGGCAGCTTTCCGGCGTCATGGCCGGAGATCGGCCGCAGGCTCGCAGCGACCATCCGCGCCTTGAAGGCGCGCGGCTTCGCAGGCCCGTTCATCACCGCCGATGCCCGGCCCTGGCACGAGGCGGGCGCCAGCGAGGCGCAGGAGCTAGGCGCGATGCTGGCTGCAGCAATCGCCTATCTGCGCGCTCTGGAATCCGAGGATTTCTCGCTCGAGGAGGCGCGCGACGCGATCTCCTTCGTCCTCGTCGCCGATACCGACGAGTTCCTGACCATCGCGAAGTTCCGGGCTGCGCGGCTGCTTTGGACGCGCGTGCAGGAGGCCTGCGGCCTGACGCCGAAGCCGATGGTCCTGCATGCCGAGACGGCCTGGCGCTCGCTGACAAGGCGCGACCCTTGGGTCAATCTGCTGCGCGGCACGATCGCGACCTTCGCGGCCGGCGTCGGCGGCGCGGATTGCCTGACCGTGCAGCCTTTCACGGCGGCGCTGGGCCTGCCCGACATCTTCGCGCGGCGCATCGCCCGCAACACCCAGCTCGTGCTGCTGGAGGAGGCCAGCCTCTGGCGCGTCACCGATCCGGCTGCCGGAGCCGGCGGCTTTGAGGCGCTGACGCAGGCGCTGTGCGAACAAGCATGGACCGAATTGCAGAAGCTGGAACGCCAGGCGGGCAACGATCTCCCAGGCATCGTCGCAGCGCTGGCCGCCGGCACGCTGCAAGCCGACCTTGCCAGACAGCGAGAGACGCGCGCCAAAGCCATCGCCACGCGCCGCGAGCCGATCACCGGCACGAGCGAGTTTCCCAATCTCAGGGAGGCGGCCGTCTCGGTGCTCGACGTCGCGCCGGCTGTCCGTGCCAAGCCGAAACTCCCGCTCGCCAAGGCCTCCGATCAGGATCAGGGCGATCTCATCGACCAATTGGCCAAGGGCGCGACACGCGACGTCGCCTTGAGCGCTCCGGAGGACGGCCTACGAGCCGAGCCGCTGCCATCACAGAGACTGGCCGAGCCGTTCGAGGCTCTGCGCGACACCGCAGACGCGGCAACCGACCGCCCCGTGGTCTTTCTGGCGACACTCGGGCCGATTGCGGATTTCGCGGCGCGGGCCGGCTTCGCGCGCAACCTGTTCGAGGCCGGCGGGCTTTCGGCGCCAAGCGGCGACGGTTTTGCGAAGGACGGCGTAACCGACATCGCGGCACTGGCTGCGGCCTTCACGGCATCGGGCGCACGGCTCGCCTGCCTCTGCGGTTCTGATGCTGCCTACGCGGACGAGGGCGCGGCTGCGGCTCAGGCGCTGACGGCGGCCGGTGCTACGGTCTGTCTCGCCGGGCGGCCGGGAGAACTGGAAGTGGAGTTGAACAAGGCTGGTGTTTCCCGGTTCATCTATGCTGGCGGCGATGTCATCGAGGCGCTGACACATGCGCATGATGTCGCGGCCGCCTGAGGGAGACAGAAACATCGTGACCACTATCGCCCTGACCATCGCCGGCTCGGATTCCAGCGGCGGCGCCGGCATCCAGGCCGATCTCAAGACCTTCGCGGCGCATCAGGTCTATGGCGCCAGCGTTATCGTGGCGCTGACGGCGCAGAACACGAAGGGCGTCAGTGCGATCCATGCCGTGCCGGCCGATTTCGTCGCCAGGCAGATCGATGCGGTGTTCGAGGATCTCGACGTCGCCGCCGTTAAGATCGGCATGCTGGCCACGGCGGAACTGATCGAGACCGTCGCCGCCGGGCTGAAGCGGCATGGTGCGCGCAATATCGTTCTCGATCCCGTCATGATCGCAGCATCCGGCGCACGCCTGCTTGAAAACGACGCGGTCGATGCGATCCGACGCCATATCTTCCCGCTCGCGACCCTGATCACCCCGAACCTGCCGGAAGCGGCCGCCCTGCTCGGTAGCAGCGTCGCCGAAACCGAGGCCACCATCGAGAAGCAGGCGGACAAGCTTGCCGCGCTCGGCGCCGCCAACGTCCTGATCAAGGGCGGCCATGGCGGCGGCGAGACCAGCAGCGACCTGCTCCTGCTCGCCGGCGGCAGCCGCCAGCGCTTCGATGCGCCGCGCATCGCGACGCGCAACACCCATGGCACAGGCTGCACGCTGTCCTCGGCTATAGCCTCCGGGCTGGCGAAGGGGCTGGCCCTGCCGGAGGCTGTCGGCCACGCCAAGACCTATATTACCGCCGCCATCGCTGCTGCCGACGAGGTCCCGGTCGGTCATGGCCACGGGCCGGTGCATCATTTCCACCATTGGTGGGGCAAGGCGTGAGCGCTGCTCCCGGCAAGACGCGCGCGTCCCACCCGCTCCGGGCGCGGCGCGCCGAGCGGTTGCGGCGCGAGATCGGGCTGCTCGAACACATGGATGGCCGCCTCTGGCGCAAAGCGCTGATCGATTCAGCGGTTGCCGTGGTCGTCATCGCGCTGCTTTTGACCCTGACGGCGGCGAAGCTGCATTATTTCATGTATCATCCCGTCGCTGTCATCATGGCGAGCGTCGCGATCGCGGCATTGGTCTGGTGGCTCGGACGGTACACGCTCTGGATCCCGGTGATCCTCGTCGCTCTGCTGCTCGCCATCTTGTTCGAGGGCGATCTTGGCGGGCTCGATTTCGGTGGCGACGGCAAGGGTTCGGAGAAATCGGACCGTCGCCGCAAGCTCGAGGCGGCGCTGGCCAAACGACGCGCCGCCCTGGCGAAACTGGAGGCACGGCTATGACCGCGATCCCGGATTTCACGACGCTGGCTTTCAGCGATGGCCCCGCGCCCCACCCGGCAACGCTGCCGGCTGGCGAGGACTGGCTGACGCCTGAAGGCATCCCGGTGAAGCCGCTCTACACGGCAGAAGACCGTGCCGGCCTGCCCTTCGTCGATACGCTGCCTGGCATCGCGCCCTATCTGCGCGGTCCCTACCCGACGATGTATGTCAATCAGCCCTGGACGATCCGGCAATATGCCGGCTTCTCGACAGCCGAGGATTCCAACGCCTTCTACCGGCGCAACCTCGCCGCCGGGCAGAAGGGTCTTTCGGTCGCCTTCGATCTCGCGACCCATCGCGGCTATGACAGCGACCATCCGCGCGTCGGCGGCGATGTCGGCATGGCCGGCGTCGCGATCGACTCGATCTACGACATGCGCACGCTGTTCTCCGGCATCCCGCTCGACCAGATGAGCGTGTCGATGACGATGAACGGCGCGGTTTTGCCAGTGCTGGCGCTCTACATCGTCGCGGCGGAAGAACAGGGCGTGCCCGCGGCCAAGCTCTCGGGGACGATCCAGAACGACATCCTCAAAGAGTTCATGGTCCGCAACACCTATATCTACCCGCCCTCGCCCTCGATGCGGATCATCGGCGACATCTTCTCCTACACCTCGGCGAACATGCCGAAGTTCAACTCGATCTCGATCTCCGGCTACCACATGCAGGAGGCGGGCGCGACGCAGGACCTCGAGCTCGGCTACACGCTGGCCGACGGCGTCGAATACATCCGCGCCGGCCAGCGGGCGGGGCTGGGCGTCGATGCCTTCGCGCCGCGCCTGTCCTTCTTCTGGGCGATCGGCATGAACTTCTTCATGGAGGTGGCGAAGCTGCGCGCCGGCCGGCTGATCTGGGCCAAGCTGGTCAAGGATTTCGGCGCGACCAGCGAAAAGTCACTGCCGCTGCGCACGCATTGCCAGACCAGCGGCTGGTCGCTGACGGCGCAGGACGTCTTCAACAACGTGCCGCGCACGATGATCGAGGCGATGGCGGCGACCCAGGGGCACACCCAGTCGCTGCATACCAACGCACTGGACGAGGCGCTGGCTTTGCCGACCGACTTTTCCGCCCGCATCGCCCGCAACACCCAGATCCTGCTGCAGCAGGAGAGCGGCACCAGCCGGATCATCGATCCGTGGGGCGGCTCCTACTATGTCGAGCGGCTGACCGCCGAACTCGCCAAGAAGGCCTGGGCGCATATCCAGGAGGTGGAGGCGCTCGGCGGCATGGCCAAGGCGATCGAGGCCGGCATCCCCAAGCTGCGCATCGAGGAGGCCGCCGCCAAGACGCAGGCCCGCATCGATGGCGGCCAGCAGGCCATCATCGGCGTCAACATGTTCAAGCCCGACAATGAGGCCTCGATCGACGTGCTCAAGGTCGACAACGCCTCGGTCCGGACCCAGCAGCTCGAAAAGCTCCGGCGTCTCAAGGCGGAGCGCAACGAGGCCGATGTCCAGTCCGCGCTCACCGCGCTGACCAATGGCGCGAAGGGCGATGCGAACCTGCTCGACCTTGCGGTCAAGGCGGCGCGCGCCAAGGCAACGGTCGGCGAGATTTCCATGGCGATGGAGCAGGTCTTCGGGCGCCACCGGGCCGAGATCAAGTCGATCTCGGGGGTCTACAAGCGGGAGGTCGGCACGATGAACCCAGCCGTCATGCGCGTGCAGATGATGACGCAGGCCTTCGAGGAGGCGGATGGGCGCCGCCCGCGCATCCTCGTCGCCAAGATGGGGCAGGACGGGCATGACCGCGGGCAGAAGGTGATCGCCTCGGCCTTCGCCGATCTCGGCTTCGATGTCGATATCGGGCCACTCTTCGCCACGCCCGACGAGGCGGCCCGGCAGGGCGTCGAGAACGACGTCCATATCATCGGCGTGTCGTCGCTGGCCGCAGGGCATCTGACGCTGGTGCCCGAGCTCAAGGCGGCACTCGCCAAGGCCGGCCGGCCCGACATCATGATCGTCGTCGGCGGCGTCATCCCGCCGCAGGATTTCGATGCGCTCTACGAGGCTGGCGCTTCTGCGATCTTCCCGCCCGGCACGGTCATCGCCGACGCCGCCGAGAAGCTCCTCGAGGACCTCAACGGCCGGCTGGGATACGTCCAGCGCACGGCCGCGGAGTGAAACTGCATGACGTGCAGATGCAGCCTACGATAGAGCGTTCGGGTCGCAAATGTTCCGCTTCAAATGCGCAAGCTGCGGTCAGTGGCATGAGGGCATGCCTGCCTTCGGCCCACACGCACCTGCACGCTATTTCGACATCACCGAAGCGGAGCGGGCGACACGCACGCTACTGAGCAGCGATCAGTGCATTATCGACGATCGCGAGTTCTATGTGCTGGCTCGGCTGGAGATTCCGGTTGTTGGGCTTGATGAGTGTTTCGCCTGGCTGATGTGGGTTGCACTCAGCGAGGCCAGCTATGCAGCCTATGAACGGTCCTACGAATGGGTGGAGCGTCACCATATCGGCCCATTCTTTGCGTGGATCGTCGATGACCTGCCGCTCTATCCGGCCACCGCAGGGCTCAAGTCCATGATCCATTTGCGGAATCACGGAATGAGACCTTGGGTGGAACTCGAACCCGACAGCCACCCGCTAGCGCTGGATCAGGCCAACGGCATCTCTGCCGAGCGGGCCGCGGAAATCGTCGCCTTCTGCCTTCATAGCGAAGACTGATCTCGCGGAGCGGCAGGCTGAGTGTACCCAGCCTGCCGCTGTCGCCGTCTCACCTCCAGCCGTGACCATAGCCGTAGCGCGGCGGGGGCGGCCGGAAACCGTAGCCGTCATTGTAATGCTGCCAGCGGCGGCGGCCCCAGTAGCCATGAAAGGCCGGCGGCGGTGAACGCCAGCCATAGGCCGGCGTATCGCGACCCTGCTCGTAGCGCTGGCCGAAGGCTTCGGCGGGGCCGACCGTCATGACGCTGGCTGCGGCCAGGGCCGCGGCACCGATGGCAAGGCTGGCTAGGCTGGTCGCGGCGAACTTGCGGAACATGGTCCTCGTCCTGTCTGGTGGCCCGGGGACATCCCCTTGCCTGACATGGACCATCGCATGTCGCGTCTGAACGGCCGTTGAGGCCGGCGTTCACCCGCCGTTTAGCCGCCCACAGCCTGTCCGCGCTTCAGCAGCAGCGAGGCGGCGATCACGGCCAGCGCGACGGCGCCGATCATCAGCGTGCAGGCGGCGTTGATCTCCGGCGAGACGCCGAGCCTGATCGCCGAATAGAGCCGCATCGGCAGGGTGGTCGCGCCCGGCCCGGTGGTGAAGCTCGCAATGACGAGATCGTCCAGCGAAAGCGTGAAGGCGAGCATCCAGGCGGCCGCGACCGCCGGCCAGATCAGGGGGAGCGTCACGGTCCAGAACGTCACCAGCGGCGTGGCGCCGAGATCGCGTGCGGCCTCCTCCAGCGAGCGGTCGAAACCGGCAAGCCGTGCCTGCACCACGATGCAGGCAAAGCCGAGGCTGAAGGTCGCGTGGGCGATCGTCACCGTCCAGAAGCCGCGCTCGACATCAACAGCCACGAAGAGCAGCAGCAGCGACAGGCCGGTGATGACCTCGGGCATGACCAGCGGCGCCAGAACCATCCCCGAGAACAGCAGCCGGCCCCGGAAGCGGCCATGCCGTGCCAGCGCCAGCGCTGCCAGCGCGCCGAGGCCGGTTGCCAGCGTCGCGGAGACGAAGGCGAGCCTGAGGCTCAGCCAGGCCGCATCCAGTAAGGGCTGGTTCGACAGCAGGGCGCCATACCAATGCGTCGAGAATCCGCCCCAGACCGTGACGAGCCGCGAGGCGTTGAAGGAATAGGCGACGAGCGCCAGGATCGGCAGATAGAGGAAGGCAAACCCGACGACGAGGGCGAGGATCAGGCCGGGGCCGAGCCGCTTCACGGGCCGCCTCCTCACGCCAGCCTCGCACGCTGAAGCAAAGCGAGCGGCAGCACGAGCACGATCAGCAGCACGATCGCGACAGTCGAAGCCAGCGGCCAGTCGCGGTTCGAGAAAAACTCGTTCCAGAGCACCTTGCCGATCATCACCGTATCTGGACCGCCCAGCAGATCGGGGATCACGAACTCGCCGACCGAGGGGATGAAGACGAGCGCCGCGCCCGCGAGAATGCCGGGCAGCGAGAGCGGCAGCGTCACGGTGAGGAAAGCCCTTACCGGCGTGGCGCCGAGATCGGCGGCAGCTTCCAGCAGGCTGCGGTCAAGCTTCTCCAGCGTCGCGTAAAGCGGCAGCACCATGAAGGGCAGGTAGGAATAGACCATGCCGATCAGCACGGCGGCTTCGGTGTTCAGGAGCCGCAGCGGCTCGCTGGTGAGGCCGAGCCCGCCGAGCACCATGTCGAGCAGGCCTTCGGGGCGCAGGATGCCGATCCAGGCGTAGACCCTGATCAGGAACGAGGTCCAGAACGGCAGCACCACGAGCACGAGCAGGACCGGCCGCCAGTGCCGCGGCGCCGCAGCCATCGCATAGGCGAGCGGATAGCCGATCGCGAGCGCGATCAGCGTCGTCTGCCCCGCGAGGCGCAGGGATTGGAGATAGCTGTCCCAGTAGAGCGCGTCGTCCGCGAGCAAGCGGAAGTTCTCGAAATCGAGCTTGCTGATGAACTCCCGAAGCGTCGCGAAACCCTCGAAATGCGGGGCATAGGGCGGCAGCGCGGTGTCGGCATCCGACATCGCCATGCGCAGCACGATCGCGAAGGGCGTGAGGAAGAACAGCAGCAGCCAGAGATAGGGCACGGCCACCACGAGGCGGCTCCATCGTGCGGCAAAGGCGGCCGGCGCGCTCATCGCGGCAGCACCAGCCCGGCCTCGATGTCCCAGGAGAGCCAGACCCTGTCCTCCCAGGCGAAGGGCCGCGCCGCGCGGCGCGTGCGGTTGGTCAGCGCCACCTTGATCAGCCGGCCACTGTCGCCGCCGACCATGACCTGGATCATGGTGACGTCGCCGAGATAGCCAATGTCCCAGATCTCGCCCGCGACCTTGTTGAACGACTGGGCCGGCTCGTCATGGCTTAGGTCGATCTTCTCCGGGCGCAGGCCGACGAGAACGGCGGCGCCGATCGAGAGCGCCGGTGCTTCCTCGTCGAGTTCGACCATGCCGGCCAGCGCGGTCTCGATCCTGACCAGATCGCCCTCGACCGCGACGACCTTGCCCTCCAGCACATTGATGTCGCCGACGAACTCCGCGACATAGCGGTTGACCGGCGCTTCGTAGATCACGTCCGGTGGACCGATCTGGACGAGCCCGCCATGGTCCATCACCGCCATGCGGTCGGCCATCGTCATGGCCTCGTCCTGGTCATGGGTGACGACCATGAAAGTCGTGCCGAGTTCGCTCTGCAGGTCCATCAATTCGAACTGCGTCGCCTCCCGCAGCTTGCGGTCGAGCGCCGCCATCGGCTCGTCGAGCAAGAGCAGCTTCGGGCGTTTGGCGAGCGCGCGGGCGAGCGCGACGCGCTGGCGCTGGCCGCCGGAGAGCTGATCGGGCCGGCGTTTGCCGAGACCGTCGAGCTTCACCAGCGCCAGCATCTCCGCGACGCGCCGCGCGATCTCGGCGCGTGGAAGTCCCTCCCGCTTCAGCCCATAGGCGATGTTGTCGGCGACGCTGAGATGCGGGAACAGCGCATAGGACTGGAACATCATGTTGACCGGCCGCAGATGCGGCGGCACCGCGGTGATGTCGACGCCGTCGAGCAGGATTTCGCCGGCATCGGGCTGCTCGAATCCGGCCAGCATGCGCATCAGCGTGGTCTTGCCGCAGCCGGAGGGGCCCAGCAGCGCGAAGAACTCGCGCCGATAAAGCGACAGCGACACTTCCGACACGGCCGTCACGCTGCCGAAGCGCTTGGTGACGCCGCGAAATTCGATCAGCGGCTTCGCGTTCGGATCGTTCCAGGGCTGGAAGGCCCGGCGCAGGCTGCCGGGCGATGATCTGCGCATGGCGACCGCGCCCTCTCCTGCCCTGCTCACTTGCCGGTCTTCACCCGCGTCCAGAGCCGGTTGACCAGCCGCTGCGACTTCTGGTCGTAGGGCGTGATCGTGTAAAGCCGGCCCATCACGGCCTCTGGCGGGTAGATGCCAGGGTTGCCGCGCACCGCCGCCGAAAGCAGCGGCTGCGAGGCGAGATTGCCGTTGGCGTACTGGATGAAATCCGAGTTCTTCGCCGCCATCGCTGGGCGATTGACGAAATCGATGAATGTCAGCGCCGCTTCCGGATTGCCGGCGTCCTTCGGGATGACGAAGGAATCGAACCACATCAGCGCGCCCTCCTTCGGGATCGCATAGGCGATCTCGACCTTGTTCTTGGCCTCCTCGGCCCGCTTCCTGGCCTGCAGCACATCGCCGGAATAGCCGACCGCGAGGCAGATATCGCCATTGGCGAGCGCATTGATGTATTCCGATGAATGGAACTTCTGGATATGCGGCCTGATCTTGCGCAGCAGGTCGCCGGCCTTGTTCAGATCGGCCTCGACCTTGGAATCCGGGTTCAGCCCGAGATAGCGCAGGGCGGCCGGGAACATCTCCTCGACCGCGTCCAGCACATGCACGCCGCAATTGGAGAGCTTCTTTAACTGGTCGGGCTCGAACAGGATCTTCCAGCTATCGATGACGGCGTCGGGCCCGAGCCGTTCCCTGATCTTGGCGACGTTGTAGCCGATGCCGGTGGTGCCCCACATGTAGTTCACGGCGAACCGGTTGCCGGGATCGTATTTGGCCAGCCGCCCCTGGATCTCCGGCCAGGCGTTCTTGAGGTTCGGAACCTTCGCGGCGTCGATCGGAGCGTAGAGCCCCAACGGGATATGGCGCGGCAGGAATGAGGCCGTGACGACGATCAGGTCGTAGCCGGTCTTGCCAGCAAGCAGCTTCGTCTCGACCGTCTCCATCTGGTCGAAGGTGTCGTAGACGACGGTGATCCCGGTCTCCTTCTTGAAGGCGTCCAGCACGTCGGGATCGACATAATCCGACCAGTTGTAGATGCGCAGTTCCTTGTTCTGCGCGCCGGCCGAGCCTGGAGCCAGAAGCGAAAGCCCCAGCGCCGCACACGATACGATCCCCTTCAGCCAGCTCCTCGCGGTCATGATCCGTCCGATTCCCCCTTTGGCGACGGCGCCGAAGCTAGCAGCTTGGCCACGCGCCTCAAGCCGTTGTGATCCGGCACGGCCGGCAAACGACCTTGCGATGCAACAAGGCTGCCACATATCATGGCCCATGCGCCCCGCCCGGCTTGTTCCCCTGCTTTTCCTGCTGCTGTTCGTCCTGCCTTTGGCCACCCATGCCGCGTGGTGGTCAATGCAGGCCAACGCAGATGACTGGCAGCGGGCCGACTGGTCGAGCGCCAAGCTCCTCCCCGCCGCTTCCATCGAGCCGGAGGCGACCGTGCATGTCTTCGCCGCCCGCGTTGGGCGGTGGCGTGGCGTCTTCGCGCATCATTCCTGGGTGGTGGTGAAGGAGGCCGGCGCCAGCGCCTATACCCGCTTCGACGTCGTCGGCTGGGGCACGCCGGTGCGTGTCAACCATCGCGAGGCGGATGGCCGCTGGTACGGCAATGTGCCCGAACTCGTGGTCGAGATTCGGGGCGAAGCGGCGCAGCGACTGATCCCGCGCATTCGCGGGGCCGTGAAAGGCTATGCCTATTCCACCAATGGCAGTTACAGCGCCTGGCCCGGCCCGAACTCGAACAGCTTCGTCCAGCATGTGATGGCCGAGGTGCCCGAACTCGCGCAGGCGCTGCCGCCCACTGCGATCGGCAAGGACTGGCGCGACGACGGGATCTTCGCCGGACTGACTCCCAGCCGCACCGGCGTACAAGCCTCGCTCTACGGGCTGGCCGGCATCACCATCGGCTGGGTCGAGGGCGTCGAGGTCAACCTGCTCGGGCTGGTGGCAGGGCTGGACCTGCGCCATCCCGCACTGAAGCTGCCTGGCTGGGGACGGATCGGCGTCTGAACGCGATCCGCCCCAGTCCCGCCCTTGTCGCGCTAGTTCCGTAGCACAGCGCAGTTCCCTCCAACGCGCCTGAGCCGGTCGCAGAATACGCTCGCCTCGCGCGCGGTCTGCATCGGCAGGCGGACGCGATAGAACGGCGCGCGGCCACGCCCGGCAATGCGCGAGCCGAGGATCAGCGTCGGCCGGTCCGCCAGCAGTGAGGAAAAGCGCTGGGCGAGCGTTTGATAGGACCGGATCGCACGGGCCTTCGAGACATTGCCGGCGAGCTGGACGCCAAAGGGCGCATAGACGCCCTCGATCAGTGAAGGCGGCGCCGAGCGGCGGATCGACGCCACGGTCGGCAGGCAGTCGGTCTTGTCGATCGTAGCATCGGGTGGCGCCTCGCCGGCCGCCGGGCGCCATTCTTCGACGCTGCGGCCGGTGATGAAGCGCACATAGCCTTGCGTCTCCAGCGGCAGGCCACCGCCCTGGTTGAGCCAGCGCGAAAGCCGCGCCGGCCCGGCATTATAGGCGGCGGCGGCAAGGCCGAGATTGCCGAACTGAGCCTTCAGCGCGGCGAGATAAGCGGCCGAAGCCGGGATCGCGGCTTCCGGATCGAACGGGTCGGCGAGACCACGCTCGGTCGCCGTGCCTGGCATGAACTGCGCGACGCCCTGCGCCCCGGCGCGGCTGGTGACGTCGGGCCGGAAGCTGCTCTCGCGCCAGATCAGCCGGGTGAAGAAGGCGACCGGCAGGTCATGGTCGCCGGCCGCCCGTTCGATCAGCCGGCAGATCGTTTCCGCGACGCTATCCTGCGACTCGGATGCAAAGGCCGGCATGGCGGCGAAAGACGCCGCGCAGGTGAGAGCGGCGAAAAGCGCCGCCCGCCTCACACCGCCTCCAGCGCCTGCGCCAGATCCGAGATCAGATCCTCGATGTTCTCGATGCCCACCGAGATGCGGATCAGCGCGTCGGTCAGCCCGATCTCCTCGCGAAGCTCCCTGGCGACACCCGAATGCGTCATCGCGGCAGGATGCGAGACCAGCGTCTCGGTGCCGCCGAGCGAGACCGCGAGCTTCATGATCTGGAGGTTGTCGAGGAGGGCGAAGGCCTCCTTCTCGCCACCGACGACGTCGAAGGCGAAGGTCGAGCCGGCTGCCGTGCATTGCCGGTCGAACACGGCCTTGCGCGGGTCGCCGTCGCTGAGATCGCCGAGATAATGCACCTTCGCCACCTTGGGATGGCTCGACAGGTATTCGGCGACGAGCTTGGCGTTCTCATTGGCGCGGCTCATGCGGATGTCGAGGGTTTCGAGCGAGCGCATCAGCATCCAGCACGAATTCGGATCGAGCTGCGTCCCCAGCGAACCGCGCCAGCTCTTGACCTGCTTGACCAGTTCGTTCGAGCCGCTGATTGAGCCGCCGACGAGATCGGAATGGCCACCGACATATTTCGTCAGCGAGAGCAGCGAGAGGTCGGCGCCCTGCTTCAGCGGCTTCTGGTATTTCGGCCCGAGCATGGTGTTGTCGACCACGACCGGCGGGCGATGGCCCTGCGATTTTTCCAGTTCGTCGGCGATCAGGGCGCAGGCGGCGAGGTCGACCAGCCCGTTGGTCGGGTTCGCCGGCGTCTCGACCAGGATCATGCCGACGCGGCCCTTGGCGGCAGCCGCCTTCGCGGTCTCGCGCATCTGGGCGATGTCGAGACCGTCGGTGAAGCCGAAGGGCGTGACTCCGAAGGCGCCCATCTGGTTCTTCAGCAGGGTTTCGGTGCCGCCATAGAGCGGGCGCGAATGGATGATGGTGTCGCCCGGCCGCAGGAAGGCGAAGCAGGTCGTGGCGATCGCCGCCATGCCGCTGGCGAAGACGGCGCATTTTTCCGCCTCATCCCAGATCGCGAGCCGATCCTCGAGGATCTCCATATTGGGGTGGTTGAAGCGCGAATAGACAAGCCCGGGCTTCTCGCCCGGCTTGGGCTGGCGACGGCCGGAGGTGAAGTCGAAGAAGTCCTTGCCCTGCTGGGCATTCGCGAAAACGAAGGTCGAGGTCAGGAAGATCGGCGGCTTGAGCGAGCCCTCGGACATCGCCGGCGAATAGCCGAAGCCCATCATCAGGGTCTCGGGATGGAGCTTGCGGTTGGCGATCCGGTCCTTGTGATAGTTGTCGTCGCTCATGGCTGTCTCCTCGGTTTCCGCTCGCAGCGCAGGTCCAAAGGGCCTGCCGCCGCGTTGCACCAAGGATAATCCGATCGGACTGGCATTGCTTGACCGATCATCGATGCAGTGACAGTCTCATCCGCATCTTCCTGCCACCAACCCCTCCTGATGGAGCATTTCATGCTCGACGCGACCGATCGCCGAATGCTCTCGCTGCTGCAGGAGGATGGTCGTATCACCAACCAGGACCTGTCGCAGCGGGTTGGCCTGTCGCCGACGCCCTGTCTGCGCCGGCTGAAGCGCCTGGAGGACACCGGCGTCATCCAGGGCTATTCGGCGATCGTCGATCCCAAGGCCTATGGCCTGCCCTTCAGCGTTTTCGTCTCGGTGCGGCTGTCGCAGCAGACGCAGGAGCACATCTCCGAATTCGAGAAGGCCGTCGAGGGCTGGAGCGAAGTCACCGAATGCTACCTGATGACCGGCTCGCAGGACTACCTGCTGCGCGTGCTGACCGATGGCATCGAGGGCTATGAGCGCTTCCTGAAGCAGAAGATGACGCGGCTGAAATGCATCCAGTCGGTCGAATCCAACTTTGCCCTGGCCACCGTCAAGAGGCGCATTGGCCTGCCGCCGATCTGAGGGTTGTGAGCAACACCGACCAGCCCCCAAACCCGCTCGACGACGTGAGGTTCAGCCGTTTCCAGAGGGGCGACGCATCTTCCAGAAGCCGATCGCCATCAAGGCAACGCTGAGCGCGATAGGCGGCAGAAATATCCGAAGCGCATCTCGCCCCAGGTCGAGCCTGACGGTGCGGCACCCGCTGGTGTTCATCTCACACCCGAAGCCGCTCAGGAGGTACCAGGCCGCGAAGGTGAGGACGATGACGAGAACGCCAAGCGCGAGGATAATGCGGGGCCACATCCAGCGACACTACGAATGACGCAGGGGCACCGCAAGCCGTCCGGATCGAGCAGCCACCCTCGTCCGCTTCAATCCGAGCCGAAGGGGTCAGGCGCCGGCGCGATCCATCGCCCGGCGCACCACCTGCGTGACCTCGCTGTCGGAGAGGAAGAGGTCGTGGCGCAGCATGCTCCAGCCCCGCCCTTGCGTGTCGGCGACTCGAACGCCCAGCGCCTCCAGGCGAGAACGATCCGCCGTACCGGCGCGGGCGACGCCACCGGCCAGCCGAGAGGAGATCGCCAGCGCCCGGTCGCCGGGATCGATGATCAGCGTCATGCGGCGGGCCAGCGGACCGAGCTTGCCGACGGTCTGCTCGAAAGCGTCGATGTCGACATCGGGCGAGGCCAGCACGACCGAGCCGATGCGGGCATAGACATCGGCCGATTCGCGCAGCTCGCGCAGGCCTTCCAGCGTCAGGAAGGTGCCCATCGAATGCGCGACGATATGGATGCGGCCGACGGTGGGGTTGGCGACCAGCGCCTGCAGCGCCTTGACGAAGCCGTCGCGCGACCAGAGCGCGCTCTCGCGGTCATAGGCATAGTCGAAGAGCTTGCCACCCGAGGGCCAGGAGAAGATCGCCGTGCGGCCCTGGAATTCGAGCGAATGCGAAAGCTGGCCTGCGCTGCGCGCCGCCGATTCGAAGGTCTCGTTATAGCCGTGCACATAGAGCAGCACGTCGCGCCCGGTCGCCGCCTGTGCGAAGGCACGGCCTGCGTCGCCGGAGGTCTGGCTATCGATGCCGAGCACCGCCCAATCGCCGCTCACGGCAGATGAGACGCGGCCGGAGATGCCGGCACCGGGCGGCGCGAGTCGCGCCTCCGCGAAGGTCAAGGCGCCACGATCCGAACCGAAGAAGGGCTGGCGCGGGCCGATCGCCTTGCGCGTCGTGACGACAAGCAGTTCCGGCTCCTTGCCGAGCGCCGAGGCGTCGGCGCGCGTCGGCTCCGAGAACGGTGAGACGACGGTCTCGGTCTGGGCGCAGGCCGAGAGCGCAAGCGACAGCAGCGCGGCGAGCGCCGCCATACGGCAGGAAGGGGCGTGCCGCAAAAGGGGCATCGTGTCGGTCATCCAGCGTTTGTGAGGGGCCGAGTTGGCCAGCGTCGTCTTAACGACAGGCTAACGCGGCCAGAATGCGGCGAGACGACAGATCGCGCGAAGATCGCGGATCAGCGGGCGCCGGAGATGATCGTGATCGGTGACGTCACGAGCCCCACGGTCGAGCCTACGGTGCCGACCACGCCGCCCGCGATGTCGCCGAGCCTGTCGCCGAACTGGGGTCCGGCTGTGGCGATGCCCCTGTCGGCCTGGAGGCGCTGGCCGATCATCTGCACGACCTTCGGCGAGGAGGCGAACTTGCTGTGGTTCAAATTGTCCCCGGATGCCACTTCCGACAGATCGATGATCCGCGCGCCGAGCTTTTCGAGTTCGGCGATGATCTCGGTGTCCTTTGCGGAGACGGCCCCGAGACGCGTTTTGTCGCCGGCAAAACGCCGCGAAAAGTCCAAAGCGCGGTCGTCTGCCGAGACGAAGACGGTCACCGGGCGCCTGATTTCGCGCATCTGCGTCTTGAACACGTCGAGATCGACATCGGGTGCGGCCAGGATGATGTCGCGCAGCTTGCCGCCGAAGGTGCCATCGCCGCGGATCGCGGCCTGGCGCACGGCCTCCAGCGTCAGCAATGTGCCCATCGAATGCGCCAGGATATCCATGCGCGTGGTGCCGAGATCGCGCGCGATCGCCCGCAGATTGGCCTCGAGGAAATCGCGCGAATAGAACGCGCTCTCGCGGTCATAGGGGTAGGCGAGCAACTGCCCGCGCGACGGCCAGGTGAAGAGCACCGGCACGCCCTTGAAGCCCGCATCATGGACGATCTGGGCGAAGCGGAAGGCGGCATCGGCGAAGTTGGTGTTGAAGCCGTGCACGAAGACCAGCACGTCGCGCTGCGAAGCCGGCCGGCGCATGATCTCGCGGCGGACATCGGCGACGATCGGCGCAAGGTCAAGCCGCTGCACGCCCGTAACGGTGAAGTGCCTGGCCGGATCGCTCGGGCCGGAATCCGGCAGTTCAAGTTCGCCCGGCTTGTGGCTGCGCGGCACCGTGAAATCGAGACGGGCGAAGGAGAGCTTGGGGCCGCGCTCGCCGCTGAAATAGACCGGCTCGGCAGACGCCTCGCGCGTGGTTGCAACGAAAATCTCGACCTTGCCGGCAATATCGGTCGAGAGGGTCTTGTTCAGTTCCAGCACGCGCGGCGTACCGCAGGCGGCGAGCGCCAGCGGCACGAGCAACGCCACCGCCAGAACCCGAAGCCGCAAAACCCTACGCATCATCATCGTGGAACTGGTCTCACCGAACCCGCGCATGATCAAGATGCCTGCATGACACAGGCACGAAGCAATCGACCGCAGGGCCGAACCTTGTCGCGCGCCGCCCGGTCTTGCTAGGTGAGATCATGGCCGATCTGCCCTCCCCCGTCGCTGCGCTTGCCCAAGCCCTTCTCGCCGGCGAGCGGGCCGCGCTGGCGCGTGCGATCACGTTGGCGGAATCGCGCCGGGCCGACCATCGCGAGCAGGCGCGGGCCCTGATCCAGCATCTGCTGCCGAAGACAGGAGGCGCGATCCGCGTCGGCATCACCGGCGTTCCCGGCGTCGGCAAATCGACGACGATCGACGCGCTCGGCAGCTACCTGACGGGCAAAGGTCACAAGGTCGCGGTGCTCGCCGTCGATCCATCGTCGACCCGAACCGGCGGCTCGATCCTGGGCGACAAGACCCGGATGGCGCGCCTCGCCATCGATCCCAATGCCTATATCCGGCCCTCGCCCTCGTCGGGAACGCTCGGCGGCGTCGCGGCGCGGACGCGCGAGACCATGCTGCTCTGCGAGGCGGCGGGTTTCGACGTCATCCTGGTCGAGACGGTCGGCGTCGGCCAGTCTGAAACGGCGGTCGCCGACCTGACCGATTTCTTCCTGGTGCTAATGCTGCCCAATGCCGGCGATGAGCTGCAGGGCATCAAGAAGGGCATCATCGAGCTCGCCGACATGATCGCCGTCAACAAGGCGGATGGCGCTGGAGCGACCACTGCACGCGCCGCTGCTGCGCAATATCAGGCCGCGCTGCACATCCTCGCGCCGTCCTCGGCGCTATGGTCGCCTCCCGTCGTGACGATCTCCGGCCTGACCGGCGAAGGCCTCGATGCGCTCTGGCGCAAGATCGAGGATCACCGGGCTCGCCACGAGGCCAAGGGGTTGATCACGGAGCGGCGCCACCGGCAGGACGTCAAATGGATGTGGGCAATGGTCGAGGACCGGCTCCAGGCGAAGCTGCGCCACGACCCGGCGCTCAAGGTGCGGACACCGGCGTTGGAGGCGGCCGTGGCGGCCGGTACGCTCGCGCCGACGCTGGCGGCCGAGGAAATCGCCAGGGCGCTGGGGCTTTGATGTGAAGGACGTGCGGCCCATGGATATTCTGGTCACGGGCTTCGGCCCCTTTCCGCGCGTCCGCGTCAATCCGACCGCCACGCTGGCGCGGGCCGTCGCGGCACGGCTGAAGCGCTCCGGTCTCGACGCACGGGCGCTCGTCGTCAAGACGAGCTATGGCGCGGGTCTGCCTGCGCTGCGGGCGCATCTGGCGGCGACGAAGCCCAAGGCGGTGCTGATGCTCGGGCTGGCCGCGCGCGCCCGCTTCGTACGTGTGGAGTTGTTTGCGCGGGGCCATGCGAGCCCGCTTCATCCCGATGCGACCGGTAGCACGCCGAAAGCTGGCGCGGCCCACTCCAGGACCCTGCCCGCCCGCACCACGGGCAACGCACAGGGCGCGCTCGCAGTGCTGAGACGCCGCAGCATCCGCAGCCATCTCTCGCCCTCGGCCGGACGCTATCTCTGCGACGCCTGCTATGCGGCGGCTCTCGCAGACACGCGCGCGGCGGGAACGCCGGTGCTGTTCGTGCATGTGCCTTGGCTCCGGCCCGAAGCGGGCCAGCGGCCGGCATCGCGCGTCGCGTCCTTCCGGCCGGGTGCGGCCGCATTGGCCAACAGCCTTGCCGAGATCGGCGCCGCGCTGGCGCGGCGGGGGCGCTAAAGCCCGTCTCGAAACGGCACGGACGGGCGCGGCACGGAGCTTGAACGTTCCGGCCATGATGACGGATCCGACGGCCCTCTCCCGGCGCGCGCTCATCGCGACGGCCCTTTTCGGCACAGCCTCGCTCGCGGCCGCACCAGCGTTCGGCCAGACGCCGGCGCGAACAAGCTCCGGCCCGCTTGGCCAGTTCGGGCTCGATGCGGCACAGTTCGGCCTGCGGGCCGGCTCTGCCGACGATCAATCGCGGCTGCTCCAGAACGCGCTGATCGAGGCGGCCAAACGCGATGCGCCGCTGGTCATCGCGCCGGGGCGCTACCGCATCTCGCGCATCGTGCTGCCCGATGGCGCGCGGCTGATCGGCGTGCCCGGCGCGACGCGGCTCGTCGCGGCGCAGACCGGCCCGCTGCTGCTTGCTCGCGGGCTGGCGCGCGCCGCGCTGTCAGGAATGACGCTGGACGGGCTCGATATCCGCGTCACGGCACGCGAGGGCCTGCTGAATGCCGACGACGTCGCCGATCTCGGCATCCGCGACTGCGCCTTCGTCAGCGCGGGCTCGGTCGGCGTCGCGCTCACCCGGACCGGCGGCAGCGTCGAGGCCAGCCAGTTCCAGACCATGCGTGAGTCGGCCCTGTTCTCGCTGGATTCACGCGGGCTCCAGATCGAGCGCAACCGCGTCGAGGATTGCGGCAACAACGGCATCCAGCTCTGGCGCAGCCAGCCGGGCGACGACCGCTCGATCGTCAGGGGCAACCGCCTCGAGCGCATTCGCGCCGATGCCGGCGGCGACGGCCCCAACGGCAACGGCATCAGCCTCTACAAGGCCGGCGGCGTGATCATCGAGGGCAATTCGCTGCGCGATTGCGCCCTCACCTTCATCCGCAACAATTCCGGCTCGAGCGTGCAGATCCTCGGCAACCAGGGCAAGCGCTGCGGCGAATGCGGGATCTTCTCCGAATTCGCCTTCGAGGGCGCGATCATCGCCAATAACCTTGTCGAGGACTGTGCCCTTGGCGCGAGCATGACCAATCTCGACCATGGCGGACGGCTCAGCGTCTTCGCCAACAACATCATCCGCAATGCCCGCAAGGGCCTCTATCCCGGCGTCAAGGAGCCAATCGGCGGCATGGGCGTCCATGTCGAGGCGGAAGCCGCCGTCACCGGCAACGTCATCGAGGGCGCGAGCGACATCGGCATCTCGCTGGGCTGGTCCTGGGGCATGCGCAACCTCGTCGCGACCGGCAACATGGTGCGCAGGACCGGCATCGGCATCTCGGTCTCGCTGGTCCCCAAGCAGCGCAACGCCCTGATCGCCAGCAACGTCATCACTGATGCGACGCGCGGCGCGGTCGTCGGCACGGAATACGGCAAACCCGTGACGGGCGATTTGACGAAGGCCCCCGACGCACGAGCGGCAGGCGTCAGGGTCGAGAACAACGCGGTCGGTTAAGCCACCCTCGCCGCCCTCACGCGTCCCACTTCGATACCGTTCCAGTTCGTCATCACGCTCTCGCGCAGGGGCGCGAAGCCCGCCTGCTCCGCCTCACTCATCGGCAGGAAGCGCGCGATCAGATCGGCCATGACGACCTCCGCCGCCCGGCCGGCGCCGTCGTCGCATTTCAGGGCGATGCCATAGCCCAGTTCCGGCAGCGAGCCGCAATAGACGCCCTCGGCGCCGGTCTTGATGAAGATGCGCTCGCGCAGCAGCTCCATGGCGCGGGTGTCGAAGCGGCCGGTGCCGGCGACCATGAAGGGATGGGCGGCTGCCGCCTTACGGATGCGGGTGGCCGCCTTTGCTCGCTGCGGGCCGAAGCCATGGCCGGTACCGAAGCGGGCAAACCCGAGCGCCAGCGCCTTCAGCGGCACGGCATAGGTCGGGATCGAGCAGCCATCCGTGCCCATGAGATCGGCCGAGTGCGTGGCGCCGGTCACCTCCTCCAGCGCGCCGCGCACGGCCTGCTGCACGGGATGGCCGGCCTTGACATAACCGGTCGTATCCTCGTCGAGGCCACAGGCGAGGCAGATGAAGCCGGCATGTTTGCCAGAGCAGTTGTTGTTGAGCGCGCTCGGCTCGCCGCCGGCCCTGGCGATGGCGCGGGCCGCGGCCTCGTTCATCGGCCAATGCGCGCCGCATTCCAGGCAACCGGCATCGCGCCCGGCCTTGGCCAGCATGGCGAGAGAGGTCTGCGCATGGAGCGGCTCGCCGGAATGCGAGGACACGGCGAGCGCGATCTCCAGTTCGGTCAGTCCGTAGCGGTCAGCGGCACCGCTCTCGAACAGCGGCAGCGCCTGGAGCGCCTTCACCGCCGAGCGCGGAAACACCGGCCGCTCGACGTCGCCGGCCGAGAACACCACGGCGCCGTCGGCGTCGATCACCAGCGCTGAGCCGCGATGGCGCGATTCGACGGCGTTTCCGCGCGTCACCTCGGCAAGGATCGGGTTGTCCATCGTCGTCTCCGGGTCAGATGTGTCATGCGCGGAACGCGGAGCCTTGTGCCGCCCGGTGCTCGACCTGTCAAAAGCCATGGCGCAGACTGTACGCAACTGCCATTCAACGAGTGCCCGCCCGCAACCGCCTGCGTCGGCGCGCGAGGCCAGCCGGAGCCAGGAATGTCGCCCGACTACGAAACGCAATACAACAACCGCGCTCGCGTGCCCGAGCATCCCGGCATCATCGCCGGCTGGGCCAGCGATGCGGCGGCCTACCGGACTGAATCCGTCTGCGAACTCGGCATCGCCTATGGCGAGGGCGAACGCCAGCGCTACGACCTGTTCAAGCCGGAGACGATCCGCAGCCAGTCCATCGTGATGTTCATCCATGGCGGCTATTGGCAGGCGCTCGATCGCAGCTTCTTCTCGCATATGGCGCGGGGGCTGAACCGGCTTGGCGTGCCGGTCGCGGTGGTGGGCTATGATCTCTGCCCGCAGGTCGAGCTTGGCCACATCGTCTGGGAACTGCAGCAGGCGGCAGCCGCGCTGTGGCGACGCTTCTCGTTGCCGGTGGTGGCGACGGGGCACTCGGCCGGCGGCCATCTCGCGGCCTGCCTGCTCGCGACGAACTGGGCCAATGTCGATCCCGATCTGCCGGAACAGCTCGTGCCGGCGGCCTATGGCATTTCCGGCCTCTACAACCTGAAGCCTCTGACCGAGACCAGCATCAACACGGCGCTGGGCCTGAGCTTCGAGGCGGCCGAACGGGAGAGCCCGCTGTTCTGGCCTGCCCCCTCCGGGCTCGTCATGGACGCCGTGGTCGGCGGCGCGGAGAGCGAAGAGTATTTCAAGCAGAGCCGGCGCATCGTCGATGTCTGGGGCCTGTCGGGCGTGCGGACGCGCTATGAGGAGATTGCGGACGCGAACCATTTCACGGTGATCGCCGGCCTCGCCGACCCCGACAACGGCATGACCCGCCGGATCGCCGAACTCGCAGGCGTCTGATTTGACTGCGCTTGATCTGACCATGCCGGAGGCTCTATCCAGAGCCGACAGCATCGGCCCGAAAAGTGGTCCCGGTTTTCGGCAAAGCCGATGCGGCAGAAAGTTCCGGAGTTCCTGATGCAGACCTTCTTCGTCGAGATCAAATGCAAGCTCGGCAAGACCTATGAGGTCGCCAGCGAACTCGCCGACCGCGAGATCGCCTCGGAGATTTATTCGACTGCGGGCAATTACGACATCCTGGCGAAGTTCCATGTCGCAGCGGACGTCGACATCGGCCATTTCGTCGCCCAGAAGGTGCAGTCGATCCCCGAGATCGCCGACACCCACACGATCATCACCTTCAAGGCGTTCTGAGCGGAAGCCTCACGGGCTGAGCCGCTGGCCGGATACCGCGGCAGGCGATTTGCGAATCGCCGGAGTCACTTGCTGGCGTCCGCTGAGAGGTTGCTTCAGCTCCTTCACAGACTGATTCAACGACGCTGCAGCAGTCCCTCCAGCCTGCCATCGACGCCGGGGCAGACTATAGCTGCGATTAATCCACGCTGCGCGCTTGACGACGTGCCCTCATTCGCGCGACCTCGACTGCTCCTGACATTGAGCCGACGCCGCTGGAGCCACCGCGATGAAGAGCAACCTGTCCCCCGATCTCCGCTCGGGCGCGCTCGTCTATCACCGCCTGCCCCGCCCCGGTAAGATCGAGATCCAGGCGACCAAGCCGCTCGGCAACCAGCGCGACCTCGCGCTCGCCTATTCGCCCGGCGTGGCAGCCGCCTGCGAGGCGATCGTCGACGACCCGAGCCAGGCGGCCGAACTGACCTCGCGCCAGAATCTCGTCGCGGTGATCACCAACGGCACCGCCGTGCTGGGCCTGGGCGACATCGGGCCGCTGGCGTCCAAGCCGGTGATGGAGGGCAAGGCGGTCCTGTTCAAGAAATTCGCCGGGATCGACTGCTTCGACATCGAGGTCGAGCAGAAGAACATCGAGAAATTCGTCGAGGTGGTGGCGGCGCTGGAGCCGACCTTCGGCGGCATCAATCTCGAGGACATCAAGGGTCCGGAATGCTTCGAGATCGAGGAGCAGCTCAAGGCCCGGATGCAGATCCCGGTCTTCCATGACGACCAGCACGGCACCGCGATCATCGTCTCGGCGGCGATCCTGAACGGGCTCGACCTGGCTGAGAAGAAGATCGCCGACGTCAAGATCGTGGTCTCGGGCGCGGGTGCGGCAGCGCTCGCCTGCCTCAACCTGCTGGTCGAGCTCGGTGCGCAACGCAAGAACATCTGGGTCACCGACCTCGAGGGCGTCGTCCACAAGGGCCGCAACACCCTGATGGACCGCTGGAAGGAAATCTATGCTCAGGAGACCGATGCCCGCACGCTGGCCGATGTGATCCCCGGTGCCGATGTCTTTCTCGGCCTCTCGGCCGCCGGCGTGCTCAAGCCCGAGATGGCGAAGGCCATGGGGCCGAAGCCGCTGATCCTGGCGCTCGCCAACCCCAATCCCGAGATCACGCCCGAGGATGCGCTGGCGGTGCGCCCCGATGCGATGATCTGCACCGGACGCTCGGATTATCCGAACCAGGTCAACAACGTCCTGTGCTTCCCCTACATCTTCCGCGGCGCGCTCGACGTGCAGGCGACGACGATCAATGAGGCGATGAAACTCGCCGCCGTGCGCGCCATCGCGGCGCTGGCCCGCGAGGCGACCTCCGACATCGCGGCGCGCGCTTATGGCGGCGAGTCCTCGACCTTCGGGGCGAACTCGCTGATCCCCAACCCGTTCGATCCGCGCCTGATCATCCGCATCGCATCGGCCGTGGCGGAAGCCGCGATGGCAACCGGCGTCGCGCGCAAGCCGCTCGCCGACATCGAGGCCTATCGCGAGGAATTGTCGCGCTTCGTCTTCCGCTCCGGCTTCATCATGAAGCCGCTCTTCGCCCAGGCGAAGGCCGACCCCAAGCGCGTGATCTACGCCGAGGGCGAGGATGAGCGCGTGCTGCGGGCCGCCCAGGTCGCGCTGGAGGAAGGGCTGGCGATCCCGATCCTGATCGGCCGCCCCAGCGTGATCGAGACCCGCGTCCAGCGCTTCGGCCTGTCGCTGCGGCCCGGCATCGATTTCGAGGTGATCAACCCCGAGGACGACCCGCGCTATCGCGACTACGTCCAGACCTATCTCGACATCGCCGGACGGCGCGGCGTCACGCCCGAGGCCGCGCGCTCGCTGGTGCGCACCAACAACACCGTCATCGCGGCGCTGGCCGTGGCGCGCGGCGAGGCCGATGCGATGATCACGGGGCTGGAAGGCCGCTTCATGTCGCGACTGCGGCACATCAAGGACATCATCGGCTTGGCGCCGGGCGTCTGCGACATCTCGGCGATGACGCTGATCATCACCAACAAGGGCGCGTTCTTCCTGGCCGACACCCATGTCAAGAACGACCCGACCGCCGAGGAGATCGCCGATATGACGGTGCTGGCGGCAAGCCATGTCGCGCGCTTCGGCATCGAGCCCAAGATCGCGCTGCTCTCGCATTCGGATTTCGGTGCGGCCGATACGCCGTCTGCCCTCAAGATGCGCAAGGCGCTGGCACTCATCCGCGAGCGCGCGCCGGCACTCGAATGCGACGGCGAGATGGAGGCCGACACGGCGCTCGTCGCCATGATCCGCGAGCGCGTCCTGCCCTCCTCGACGCTGAAGGGGGTGGCGAACGTGCTGATCTTCCCGAATCTCGACGCCGCCAACATCGCCTATCAGTTTGCCAAGGTGCTGGCGGACGCCCTGCCCGTCGGCCCGATCCTGATCGGCGCGGCCAAGCCGGTGCATATCCTCACCGGCAACGTCACGGCGCGCGGCGTCGTCAACATGACGGCGGTCGCGGTCGTCGAAGCGCAGGAGCGGGCGGCGGCGCAAGGCTGACGACGCGATCGGCCATTGCAGCGCCGGCCACCAACCACCGGCCTGTAAAATCAGCGCAGGTCAGTCCATTTTTCCAGCTTGGCATGCCCTGGCAGCCGGGTTCTACTTCGCCTTGAGGGTTCCTTGCATCGCAGCGCGGACCGTCGCCAAGGGGAGGTTTTCATGATCGACGTCACGCGCCGCGCGGCGCCTCTCGTGCTGGCCGCGATGCTGCTTTTCTCCGGCGCCGCGACGGCCCTTGCCCAAGGTGTCTTCCATCGCGGCAATGACGGCGACCCCGAAACGCTCGACGCCCACAAGACCTCTGCAGTCAGCGAGGCGCACCTCCTGCGGGACCTGTCGGAAGGGCTCGTCATCCACAGCATGAAGGGCGAAGTCATCCCCGGCGTCGCCGAGAGCTGGACGACGAGCGAGGACGGCAGGACCTGGCGCTTCGTCCTGCGCGGCAATGCGCGCTGGTCGAATGGCGATCCGGTCACGGCCGCCGATTTCGTGTTCTCGCTGCGGCGGATGCTCGATCCGCAGACCGGAGCGAAATACGCCAACATCCTCTACCCGATCCTGAACGCCGAGAAGATCAACAAGGGCACGGACGGCACGAAGATCGAGGATCTCGGCGTCAGGGTGATCGACCCGCGCACGCTGGAAATCTCGCTGGAGCGCTCGACGCCCTACTTCCTCGAGTTGCTGACGCACCAGACTGGGCTCCCGGTCCATCGTGCCTCGGTCGAGAAATTCGGCCGCGATTTCGTCAAGCCGGAGAACTGGGTCTCGAACGGCGCCTATGTGCTGAAGGAGTTCGTGCCGAACTCGCATATCCGGCTCGACCGGAATTCGGCCTTCCACGACGCCGCCAACGTCAAGATCGACACGGTGATCTACTATCCGACATCCGATCTCGCGGCGGCGGCACGACGTTTCCAGGCGGGCGAATTGCACCTCACCACCGACGTCCCGGCCGACCAGATCAAGTCATTGCGCGAGAAGCTCGGCAACCAGGTCCGGGTTGCGCCCTATCTCGGCACCTATTTCCTAATCCTCAACACGGCCAAGAAACCCTTCGACGATGAGCGTGTGCGCCGGGCGCTCTCGCTTGCGATCGACCGCGAGTTCATCGCCGAGGAGATCTGGGGCGGCACGATGCTGCCGGCCTATGGCGTGATCCCGCCCCATATCGGCAATTACGGCGAGCGCGCCGAACTCGACTTCAAGCTGGCCTCGCCGCTCGACCGAGAGGACGAGGCCAAGCGGCTGTTGGCTTCGGCCGGTTTCGGGCCGGGCATGCCGCTGCGCCTGGAATATCGCTACAACACCACCGACAACAACCGCCATACGGCCATCGCACTGGCCGAGCAGTGGAAGGCCATCGGCGTCGAGACCAGCTTCATCAGCACGGATGGCAAGACCCATTTCGCCCATCTGCGCGACGGCGGCGATTTCGACGTGGCCCGCTATGGCTGGATCGGCGACTATTCCGATCCGCAAAACTTCCTGTTCCTGTTCCAGAGCGACAATACCGGCTTCAATTCGGGCAAGTACAACAACCCGCAATTCGACGCGCTGATGAAGCTCGCCGCCGACGAGACCGATCTCGCCAAGCGCGCCGCCATCCTGCGCGAGGCCGACAGCATCATCGCCCGCGAGCAGCCCTGGATTCCGGTGATGTACTACTCGACCAAGAACTTGGTCTCGCCAAAGCTCACCGGGTTCGAGCAGAACCTGCGCGGGGCGATCCCGACGCGGTTCCTGAGCCTCAAGCCTTGAGCGCCGCGCTCGCGATGACGTAGGGCGCTGAGCCTTTGCTCCCCTTCATCCTGCGCCGCTTCCTGAGCGCGATCCCGACGCTATTTGCCGTCGTGACGCTGTCCTTCCTGCTGATGCGGCTGGCTCCGGGCGGTCCGTTCGATCTGGAGCGGCCGCTGGATGCCGCCGTGATGGCCAATCTGCGCCGTATCTACCAGCTCGACCGGCCGCTTCACGAGCAATACCTGACCTATCTCGCCGCGCTGCTGCGGGGCGATTTCGGACCCTCCTACTTCTTCCGCGATTTCACGATCGCGGAGCTGTTCAAACAGGGCCTGCCGGTCTCGATGCGGCTGGGGGCCAGCGCGCTGGTGGTAGCGCTCGCAATCGGGGCGCCGCTCGGCGTGCTGGGCGCGCTGCGCCGCAACAGCGCCGCCGACCACGCCGTGATGGGGCTGGCCACAGTGGGCATCACCATCCCCGGCTTCGTCGTGGCGCCGGTACTGCAGATCGTCTTCGGGCTGATGCTGGCCTGGCTGCCGGTCGGCGGCTGGAATGGCGGCGGCACACGCAACACCATCCTGCCGATCGTGACGCTGGCCCTGCCGCAGCTTGCCGTGATCGCGCGGATGACGCGCGCGGCGATGATCGAGACGCTGCGCGCCGACCATATCCGCACCCTGCACGCTCAAGGGTTGTCAGGGGCAACCGTCGCGCTGCATGCGCTTCGTGCGGCGGCGCTTCCGATCGTCTCGCATCTCGGACCGACGGCGGCGGCGCTGCTGACCGGCTCCGTCGTGGTCGAGACGATCTTCGGCATTCCCGGGATCGGCCGCTATTTCGTCGATGGCGCGCTCAACCGGGACTACACGCTGGTGATGGGCACGGTGGTCGTCGTCGCCCTTTTCGTGCTGGTCTTCAACCTCGCGGTCGACCTGCTGCATGCGCTGCTCGACCCGCGCATCCGGCTGGGCTGAGGCGATGACCGACGCCGCCGCCCTGCTCCCGCTGCCCGCACCCGGCCGCTCGCTCTGGCAGGATGCGCGTGGCAGGCTCGCGTGCAACCGCGCCGCCGTGGCGAGCCTCGTCGTGTTGGCGCTGATCGCGCTGGCGTGCCTGATCGGGCCGCTCTTGACCGGGCACCCCTACGACAAGGTCTATCCGGATTATGTGCGCCTGCCGGCAGGCATCGCCAGCCATCCGCGCGCCGAGGCCGTGCCGGCGGCCGTCGCGCGCATCGCGGCGCGCATCCGCGCCACGGCCGGCGATGTCATCATCGAGAACGGTGTGGCGCGCGTGACCTTGACCTCGCCACGCCCCATCGACCCGCGGCTGCTGGTCTATTTCGAGCGCTCGGACCAGTTCGGCGTCGCCCGCATCGTCGAGAGCGGCGATGACGGCCGCAGGCTCGTGGTTGAGGCGCCGCTCAAACCCATGCGCTTCCTGTTCGGCACCGATGGCAACGGCCGCGACCTGCTGACCCGTACGCTGATGGCCGGCCGGATGTCGCTTTCCATTGGACTGCTCGCGACGGCGGTGGCGCTCGTCATCGGCGTCGCCTACGGCGCGACCGCCGGCTATCTCGGCGGGCGCATCGACATGGTGATGATGCGCGCCGTCGATGTGCTCTATGCGCTGCCCTTCATCTTCATCGCCATCCTGCTCGTGGTCTTCCTCGGGCGGAACGTCGTGCTGGTCTTCCTGGCCGTCGGAGCGGTCGAATGGCTCGACATGGCCCGCATCGTCCGGGGCCAGACGCTCTCGATCAAGCGGCGCGACTATGTGCTGGCGGCCGAGGCGCTGGGCGTGCCGACACGCGGCATCCTGACCCGCCACATCATCCCCAACACGCTCGGGCCGGTGATCGTGCAGGTCACGCTTCTGGTGCCGAAGGTGATCCTGCTGGAAAGCTTCCTGTCCTTTCTCGGGCTCGGCGTGCAGGAGCCGATGACGAGCTGGGGCGCGCTGATTTCCGACGGGGCACGCGCCATCGAAGCCGCGCCCTGGCTGCTCGCCGTCCCCGCCGGTTTCCTGGTGACGACGCTGTTTGCGCTCAACTTCCTCGGCGACGGCCTGCGCGACGCGCTCGATCCGACCGAGCATTGAGATGGACACCGGCGCTCCCCTGCTCTCGGTCCGCGATCTCAAGGTGCGCTTCCGCACGCGTGACGGCATGGTCGAGGCTGTGCGCGGCATCGACCTCGATATCGCACCGGGCGAATTCGCCGCCATCGTCGGCGAATCCGGCTCCGGCAAGAGCCAGAGCGCGATGGCGGCGATGGGCCTGCTCGCGAGCAATGGCGAGGCCAGCGGCTCGGTGCGCTATCGCGGCACCGAGTTGCTCAACCTGCCGCCGGCGCAGCTCAACCGCTATCGCGGCAGCCGGCTTGCGATGATCTTCCAGGAGCCGATGACCTCGCTCGATCCGCTGTTCCGGGTCGGGCACCAGATCGCGGCGCCGTTGCGCCGGCATCAAGGCCTGTCGCGCAAGGCGGCGCGGGCCCGCGCGCTCGAACTGCTCGGGCTGGTCAGGATCGACCGCCCCAACGCGCGGATCGATGCCTATCCGCACGAGCTCTCCGGCGGCCAGTGCCAGCGCGTGATGATCGCGATGGCACTCGCCAACGATCCCGATCTGCTGATCGCAGACGAGCCGACGACGGCGCTCGACGTCACCATCCAGGCCGAAATCCTGGAGTTGATCGCCGAAATGCGCCAGCGGCTCGGCATGGCGGTGCTTCTGATCACGCATGATCTCGGCCTGGTTCGGCGCCATGCCGACCGCATCCATGTGATGCAGGCCGGCCGGATCGTCGAAAGCGGGCCGACGGACAGGCTCTTTACCCAGCCCGCGCATGCCTACACGCGGATGCTGCTCGCAGCCGAACCGCATGGCATGAAGGCGCCGCCGCCGGCCGATGCGCCCGTGCTGCTGGAGGCCCGCGATCTGCGCGTCAGCTACACGCTGTCGCGCGGTTTCCTGGGCCGGGACAGGCTGGTGCTGCATGCGCTCGACGGCATCGACCTGACGCTCCGACGCGGCCAGACCATCGGCATCGTCGGCGAATCCGGCTCTGGCAAGTCGACACTGGGCAAGGCGGTACTGAAGCTCCTGCCCTGCGCCGGCACGATCCGGTTCGAGGACCGGGCGCTGGAACCGCTCGACCGCGCCGCGATGCGGCCCCTGCGCAAGAGCCTGCAAGCAGTATTCCAGGACCCCTACGGCTCGCTCTCGCCGCGCCTGACGGTGGGCAAAATCGTCGGCGAGGGCCTGCTCGTCCATGCACCCGGCCTGACGCGGGCGCAGCGCGAGGCCCGCGTGGCGCAGGCGCTGGAAGAGGTCCGCCTCGACCCCGCCCTGCGCAACCGCTACCCGCATGAATTCTCAGGCGGCCAGCGCCAGCGCATCGCGATCGCGCGCGCGATGATCCTGCATCCGGCGCTGGTCGTGCTCGACGAGCCGACATCGGCGCTCGACCGTACGGTGCAGGCGAGCATCATCACCCTGCTCAAGGACCTGCAGACCCGGCACGGCCTGTCCTATCTCTTCATCAGCCACGACCTCGCCGTGGTCAGGGCGATGGCTGATGAGACCATGGTGATGAAGGACGGGCGCGTCGTCGAAAGCGGGCCGACGGAAGCGATCTTCGCGGCGCCGCATCACGACTATACGCAACGGCTGCTGGCGGCCGCGCTGCGGCCGTGAGTTGCGCGCGACGCCGCCCCGCAAGCCTGCTTTGGCGCTCGCCTCGCGCAGAACGCTCGGCTACATCAATCCATCTCCCTGAAGCGACGAGACCAGACCGATGAGCCGCACCGTCTATGTCAATGGCAGCTACCTGCCGGAAGAAGACGCCACCATCTCGATCTTCGACCGCGGCTTTATCTTCGGCGACGGCATCTACGAGGTTTCGGCGGTGATCGGTGGCAAGCTCGTCGATTGCGAGGCGCACCTGGCCCGGCTGGAGCGCTCCTGCGGCGAGATCAGGCTTGCCCTGCCCTGGTCGAAGGCCGAACTGGTCGCCATCCATGAGGAACTCATCAGGCGCAACAGCCTCGACGAAGGCGGCATCTATCTGCAGGTCTCGCGCGGCGCCTCGGACCGCGAATTCGCCTTCCCCAAGGACGTGACGCCGACGCTGGTGATGTTCACCCAGGCCCGCAACTTCGTGGATGCCCCGACCGTCAAGACCGGCATCAAGGTCGTGTCGATGCCGGATCTGCGCTGGGCACGCCGCGACATCAAGAGCGTCAATCTGCTCGCCCCGGTGCTCGCCAAGCAGTTCGCAGCCGAGAACGGCGCACAAGAGACCTGGCTGACCGAGGACGGCGTCGTCACCGAGGGTGCCTCCTCGACCGCCTGGATCGTCAAGGGCAAGACCCTGATCACGCGGCCTTTGTCCAACAAGGTGCTGCCCGGTATCACCCGCAAGGCCGTGCTCGCCTTCCTCGACGAATCCGGCTTCACGCTGGAGGAGCGCGCCTTCACCCTCGACGAGGCACTGGAGGCCGAGGAGGCCTTCATCACCTCGGCGACCAGCCTGGTGATGCCGGTGACCACGATCGACAGCCACACCATCCACAACGGCGCGCCAGGGCCGGCGGCGCTGCGCCTGCGCGAAATCTATGTCGATTTCGCGCGCAAGGGCGGCGCGCTGGGGTGACGCTTTTACGCGACCCTCGAGAACCTCCCCGTCATCCCGGANNTGGATCCCGGAGCTCCGCTTCGCTGCGTCCGGGATGACGGGGAGGTTCGTTCGCTACACTCCGCTCGAGGATGACGCGGGCGCCACCCGCTCCCCCATCACATAGGTCGCCACCACGTTGCGATCGTCCCCCAGCGTGACCAGCACGAAAAGTTCCTCCGCCAGGGCGCGCGCCGTCTCCAGTCGGTGCGCCATCGCGCGCTGCGCGGCGGGGTCGAGCACGACGATGTCGGCCTCACGGCCGGGCTCCAGCGAGCCGATCAGATGGTCGAGCTTGAGCGCCCTGGCATTGCCGAGCGTAATCGCGTGCAGGGCGGCGAAGGCCGAGAGCGACTGCCCCTGCAGTTGCAGCACCTTGTAGGCTTCCGACATCGTTCGCAGCATCGAATAGGAGGTGCCGCCGCCGATATCGGTCGCCACCCCCACGGGCACGCCCTCGGCCCGGGCGCGGGCCCAGTCGAACAGCCCCGAGCCGAGGAAGAGGTTCGAGGTCGGGCAGAACACCGCGACCGTGCCGGTCTCGGCGAAACGCCGCCATTCCCGGTCGGTCATGTGGATGCAGTGGCCGAGCAGACTTTTGGGTCCGAGCAGTCCGTAGTGCTGGTAGATGCCGGCATAGTCGCCGGCCTCCGGATAGAGTTCGTTGGCGAAGGAGATCTCGGCCCTGTTCTCGTTGATATGGGTCTGGACGTGGCAATCGGGATGCTCGGCCGCCAGCCGCCCGGCGGCCTCCATCTGCTCCGGCGTCGAGGTCACGGCAAAGCGTGGGCTGATGACGTAAAGCTGCCGGCCCTTGCCATGCCAGCGTTCGATGAGCGCCTTCGAGTCGGCATATCCGCTTGTAGCCGTATCGGTCAGCGCGTCGGGCGCATTGCGGTCCATCATTACCTTGCCGGCGAGCATACGGGTGTTGCGACGCTGCGATTCGCGGAACAGAGCTTCCGCCGATTGCGGATGGACCGAGCAGTAGATCACCGCCGTCGTGGTGCCGTTCGCCAGCAACTCGTCGAGCAGGAAGGTCGCGAGCTTTTCGGGATGGCCCTGCTGGCTGAGTTTCTGCTCCTCGACGAAGGTGTAGCGGTTGAGCCAATCCATCAACTGCGCGCCATAGGAGGCGATGACTTGCGTCTGCGGCATATGCAGATGCGCGTCGATGAAGCCAGGCATGATCAGATGCGGGCGGTGATCGACGATCTCGGTGCCGGCGGGCAGTGACGCCAGCAGGTCGCCCGCCTCGCCGACGGCAGCGATGATGCCATCTTCCACGACGACCATCCCATCCGCGACATAGCGGTGGGCGGCCTCTCCGGCATCATGGGGATCGGCGACGAACCAGAGCAGCCGGCCGCGCAAGGCAATCACGGGTTTTTCCGTCACGGGCTTTCGGCTCCGGCTCAAATTCACATCACATCTGCACCAAATCAAAGCTTCCGGCCAAGCCGGGATCATGCCTAATCTGCGGGCATGATTTGGGTCCAGGCGTTCGTTTCAGTCTGTCATCAAGAATATACTCCGCCGTCATCCTGGCCGGAGCGAAGCGGAGCGCCGGGATCCATCCTAGGGCAGCGTCGTATCCCTATGATGGATCCCGGACCTGCGCCGCTGCGCGGCTTGTCCAGGATGACGGCGGAGGTTGTCGGCATCCGGGGGTATACCCAAGATGCGTGACACCCTGCGCTTCCTCCTCGGCGACGAGCGGGTCGAGATCGCCTCCTGCGATCCGACCCTGACGGTGCTCGACTGGCTGCGGCTCGACAGGCGCATGACCGGCAGCAAGGAAGGCTGCGCCGAGGGTGATTGCGGCGCCTGCACCGTGGTCGTCGGCCGGCTCGATCGCGGGCTGCTGCGCTATGAGGCGATCAATGCCTGCATCCGCTTCCTGCCGACGCTGGATGGCTGCCATCTGCTCACCGTCGAGCATCTCAAGGGCGACGACGGCGCGCTGCATCCGGTGCAGCAGGCGATGGTCGACTGTCATGGTTCGCAATGCGGCTTCTGCACGCCGGGCTTCGTGATGTCGCTGTTTGCGCTCTGGCTGAACGAGGACAGCCCTTCCGTTTCGCGGATCGAGGACGCGCTGGCGGGCAATCTCTGCCGCTGCACCGGCTATGAGCCGATCATCGCGGCGGCGCAGCGGATGTATCGCCTCGGCGCGGCCGACCGCTTCGATCGCGACGCAGTTGCAAAGCGGCTAAGCGAGCTCTCCGACGCGGCAACGCTTTCGCTTTCGGGTCCGAGCGGCCGCTTCCTCGCGCCGGCGACCGTCGAGGGACTGGCCGAGTTCGTCATCACCGAGCCGCAGGCGACACTGGTCGCGGGTGCGACCGATGTCGGCTTGTGGGTGACGAAGGGCATGCGCCGGCTCGACCCCGTGATCTATCTCGGCCGCATCGAGGCGCTGCGGCAGATTGAGGATCGGGACGACGACCTTCAGATCGGCGCGATGGCGACGCAGACGGACGTCCGTTCGGCGCTGGCGGCGCTCTCGCCTGAGATCAACGAGCTGATGCGCCGTTTCGGCGGCGAGCAGGTCCGCAATGCCGGCACGATCGGCGGCAACATCGCCAACGGCTCGCCGATCGGCGACCTGCCGCCGGTGCTGATCGCGCTGGGGGCGACGCTGGTGCTGCGTTGCGGCGGCGAAAACCGCATTATCCCGCTGGAGACCTTTTTCCTCGATTATCGCAAGCAGGACCGGCGGCCAGGCGAATTCGTCGAAGCCGTGATCGTGCCGAAACTGCCGGCCGACGCGCTGTTCCACGTCTCCAAGATCTCGAAGCGCTTCGACGAGGATATCTCGGCCGTCTGCGGCGCCTTCCTGCTGCGGATCGGTGAAGACGGCCGGGTTGCCGAGGCGCGGCTGGCCTATGGCGGCATGGCCGGGATCCCGAAGCGGGCAGCCGTTGCGGAGACCGCGCTGATCGGCAGGAATTGGGATGAGGCAGCCGTGACAGCCGCTATTGCCGCCCTGCCCAAAGACTTCACCCCGCTCAGCGACATGCGGGCCTCCGCGCAGTATCGCCTGACGGTCGCCGGAAACCTGCTGCGGCGCTTCCTGATCGAGACCACGCAGCCGGAGGTCGAGACCCGCGTTGCGGGGCTGCTGGCGGAGGTCGGCCATGGCTGACGCGCGCAAGCGGCTCGAAGTGGAGATCGCGGCCGGGCCGCTCGGGGCGCCGCGTATCCATGATTCCGCCGCGCGGCACGTCGCGGGCGAGGCGGTTTATGTCGACGACATCGCCGCCCCGGTCGGGCTGCTGCACGCCTATCTCGGCCTGAGCCGCATTGCGCATGGCAAGCTGGTCTCGCTCGACCTCGACGCAGTGCGGGCGGCGCCGGGCGTGCTCGCCGTGCTCACCGCCGCCGACATTCCCGGCAGCAACGATATCTCCTCGACGCATCGCCATGACGAGCCGGTCTTCGCGACGGATATGATCCTGCATCATGGCCAGCCGCTGTTTGCCGTCGTTGCCGAGACACGCGAGGCGGCGCGGCATGCGGCCCTGCTCGCCAAGGCGGTTTATGAGGAGGCCACGCCTCTCCTCGATGTCGCGGCGGCGCACGCGGCGGGCGGCGATCTCGTCACCGACCCGCTCAAGCTCGAACGCGGCGACGTCGCGGCCGCCATGGCCGCCAGCCCGCGCCGACTGAAAGGCTCGATGGAGATCGGCGGGCAGGATCATTTCTACCTGGAAAGCCAGATCGCGCTCGCCATTCCCGGCGAGGAGGAGGACATGCAGGTCTTCTCCTCGACGCAGCACCCGAGCGAGGTGCAGCACATGGTGGCGCAGGTGCTGGGCGTCGGCTCGCATGCGGTCACCGTCGAGGTCCGGCGCATGGGCGGCGGCTTCGGTGGCAAGGAGACGCAGTCGAACCTCTTCGCCTGCGTCGCGGCGCTGGCCGCGCGCAAACTGAAGCGGCCGGTGAAGCTGCGGCCCGACCGCGACGACGACATGGTCATCACCGGCAAACGCCACGACTTCATCTGCGACTACGAGATCGGCTTCGACGATGAGGGCCATATCCTCGCGGTCGATGCCGTCTATGCGGCGCGCTGCGGCTGGAACGCCGATTTGTCGGGCCCCGTGACGGACCGCGCGCTGTTCCACATGGACAATTGCTACTTCTACCCGGCTGTGCGCGCCGTCTCGGAGCCGCTGCGCACGCATACGGTCTCGAACACGGCCTTTCGCGGCTTTGGTGGCCCTCAGGGCATGGTCGGGGCCGAGCGCTTCATCGAGGAGGTCGCCTTCGCGACCGGGCTCGACCCTCTGGAGGTGCGCCGGCGCAACCTCTATCGACCCCTGGGCCGCGACGTCACGCCCTATCACCAGACCGTCGAGGATAATATCGCCGGCGAGGTCATCGACCGGCTGGAAGGCTCCTGCGACTATCGCGCGCGCCAGGACGCGATCCGCGAGGCCAATGCCAGAAGCCCGATCGTCAAGCGCGGCATCGCGTTGACGCCGGTCAAGTTCGGCATCTCCTTCACCGCGACCTGGTTCAACCAGGCCGGCGCGCTGGTGCATATCTACACCGATGGTACCGTCGCGCTGAACCATGGCGGCACCGAGATGGGCCAGGGGCTCTATGTGAAGGTGGCGCAGGTGGTGGCGCAGGCCTTCGGCATCGGGCTCGACCAGATCAAGATCACCGCGACGACGACCGGCAAGGTCCCCAACACCTCGGCGACCGCTGCGTCCTCCGGCTCCGATCTCAACGGCATGGCGGCGCTCGATGCCTGCGAGACGATCAAGGCGCGGCTTGTCGCCTTCGCTACGACGAAATGGAACGTGCTGCCCGCCGACATCGCCTTCCTGCCCGGACGCGTCCGGATCGGGGCGCAGGAGATCGGTTTCGCCGAGTTGGTCGGCGCCGCCTATATGGGCCGGGTTCAGCTTTCGGCGACCGGCTTCTACGCGACGCCGAAAATCCACTGGGACCGCAAGGCCGGGCGCGGCCATCCCTTCTACTACTTCGCCTATGGCGCGGCGGCCGCGGAGGTCGCGATCGACACGCTGACCGGCGAATACAAGGTCGAGCGCGTCGACATCCTGCATGATTGCGGGACATCGCTGAACCCCGCGATCGACCGGGGCCAGATCGAGGGCGGCTTCATCCAGGGCATGGGCTGGCTCACCACCGAGGAACTGGTCTGGGACGAGAAGGGTCGGCTGCGCACCCACGCCCCCTCGACCTACAAGATTCCCGTCGCCTCAGACCGCCCGCGCATCTTCAACGTCGCCCTGCTGGAGAACGCCCCCAATCGCGAACCGACGATCCATCGCTCCAAGGCCGTCGGCGAGCCGCCGCTGATGCTGGCGATCTCAGTGCTGCATGCGCTGTCGGATGCGGTGGCCAGCGTCGGCGGGCATAAGGTCTGCCCGAAGCTCGATACACCCGCGACGCCCGAGCGCGTGCTGGCGGCGGTCGAGAGGGTGCGGGCGGAGGCGGGCGCGTGACCCTCTCAGCTTTCCTCGCCCGCAACCTGCGCCACGGCGCCATCCTCGTCACCATCGCCAGCACCGCCGGCTCCACGCCGCGCGAGGCCGGCGCGGCGATGGCCGTGAGCCACGGCGCCACAGCCGGCACCATCGGCGGCGGGCAGCTCGAATTTCATTGCATCGACATCGCCCGCGAGATGCTGGCGGCAGGCGACAGGGATCGCAGCCTCGACATCCCGCTCGGCCCGCAGATGGGCCAGTGCTGCGGCGGGCGGGTGACCGTTTCACTGAAGCGCGCGACGGCTGCCGATCTCGCCATGCTCGCGGCGAGCGACAAGGCCGACGCCGCCTCCCGCCCGGCCGTGCTGATCTTCGGCGCCGGACATACCGGACGGGCGCTGGCGCAAGCGCTTGCCGCCCTGCCCTTCGCGACGACGCTGATCGACGACCGCGACGGCGTCATGGACGGGTTGCCTCCCGCCATCACCTGCATCCGCATGGCCGACCCGGTCGCGGCCATCGATACCGCCAGAGCAGGCTCCGCCTTCGTCATCCTGACCCACAGCCACGCGCTGGATTACCGCCTCAGCGAGGTGGCGCTGATGCGCGGCGACGGGGCTTATGTCGGCATGATCGGCTCGGCGACGAAACGGGCGCGTTTCGAGGCCGGCTTCCTGCGCGCCGGTGGCCGGAGCGACGCGCTCGCGCGGCTGACGTGTCCCATCGGTGGCGGCGATGTCGCGGATAAGCGCCCGGAGGTCATCGCGACCTTGACGGCGGCCGAGCTGGTGCGGAGTTTGCTTCGCGGATCAAGGGCTTCCGACGAAGCCGGAGTGGAGGAAAGTGCCGGTCATGACGCAACCGCCTGACCAGACGGTTCGCCCTCGGCTTGCCCTGTCGCACATCTCCAAAAGCTTTCCCGGCGTGAAAGCGAACGAGGACATCAGCCTCTCCGTGCGACCAGGCGAGATCCACGCCCTGCTCGGCGAGAACGGCGCCGGCAAATCGACCCTGGTCAAGATCATCTACGGCGTGCAGCAGGCCGACGAGGGCAGCATCGCCTGGAATGGCGAGACCGTCGCGATCCCCTCGCCCAAGGCTGCACGCAGGCTCGGCATCGGCATGGTGTTCCAGCATTTCTCGCTGTTCGACGCGATGACGGTGATCGAGAACATCGCGCTCGGGCTCGACGAGGCGGTCGATCGCGATGAACTCAAGGCCCGCGTCGCCGCCATCCTCGACAGCTATTCGCTGCCGCTCGACCCCGAGCGCGAGGTCCATACGCTCTCGGTCGGCGAGCGCCAGCGCATCGAGATCGTGCGCTGCCTGCTGCAGAAGCCCAAGCTCCTGATCATGGACGAGCCGACCTCGGTGCTGACGCCGCAGGAGGTCGACAAGCTGTTCCTGACGCTGCGCCAGATCGCATCCGAAGGCTGCGCCATCCTCTACATCTCGCACAAGCTGCACGAGATCAAAGCGCTCTGCGAGGCCGCCACCATCCTGCGCGGCGGCAAGGTCGTCGCGACCTGCGACCCCAAGATCGAGACGACCAAGCGCATGGCCGAGCTGATGATCGGCGCCGAACTGCGCCAGATCGTGCACGGCGACAGCAGTGGCGCCGGGGCCGTGCGGCTTTCGGTCTCCGGGTTGACGCTGGCCGGCGAGCCGCCCTTCGGCACCGATCTCGAGGGCGTGAGCTTCGAGGCGCGGGCCGGCGAGATCCTCGGCATCGCGGGCGTCGCAGGCAACGGCCAGTCGGAGCTTCTGACCGCGCTGTCGGGCGAGCGGCCCGCGACGAAGGCCGACGCGATCACGCTCGACGGCAAGCCGATCGGCACGATGAGCGCAGGCCCGCGCCGGGCGCTCGGGCTCGCCTGCGTGCCCGAGGAGCGCAACGGCCATGCCGCGGTGCCGGATTTCTCGCTCGCCGACAACAGCATCCTGACGGCGCGCCACCGCCTGCCGCTGACCCCGCTCGGCATCATCAGCACCGGCGATGTCAAGAACTTCGCCGATTCCGTGATCAAGCGCTTCGATGTCCGCACCACCGGCACGGCGGCGCTGGCGCGCTCGCTCTCGGGCGGCAACCTCCAGAAGTTCATCATGGGCCGCGAGATCGGCCAGCAGCCCGGCGTGCTCGTCGTCTGCCAGCCGACTTGGGGCGTCGATGCCGGTGCCGCCGCTGCGATCCGGCAGGAACTGGTCGATCTCGCCGCCAAGGGCTCGGCCGTGGTGGTGATCTCGCAGGACCTCGACGAGTTGCTGGAGCTGGCCGACCGGCTCTGCGTCATCAATGAGGGGCGGTTGTCGGCGCCGCGCGCCGTGGCCGAACTCGGCATCGACGAGATCGGGCTGATGATGGGCGGCGTCCATGGCGAGAGCGGGCACGGCGCGTCCGGACATGGCGCGTCCGATCTCGGAGAACCGGCCCATGCTTGAATGGCGCCGCCGCCGCGAGCCGAGCCCGGCCATGCTCTATGCCAGCCCGCTGATCGCGGTCGTACTGACCATGCTGATCGGCATGATCGTCTTCACCGCGATGGGCTATGACGGCTTCCACGCCGTGCGCGACATCTTCCTGACGCCGTTCCTCGAGCCGCAGCGCTGGGCCGACCTCGGCGTCAAGGCGGCGCCGCTCGTCATCATCGCGCTCGGGCTCGCGATCGGCTTCCGCGCCAATGTCTGGAATATCGGCGCGGAGGGGCAATACATCATGGGCGCGATCGCCGGCACCGGCGTGGCGCTGGCGACCTATGACATGACCGGCTGGTGGATCCTGCCGGCCATGGCGCTGGCCGGTATCCTCGGCGGCATGGCCTGGGCGGCGATCCCGGCCTTCCTGCGTGTGAAGCTGCAGGTCAGCGAAATCCTGACCAGCCTGATGCTGACCTATGTCGCCGTTCAGGGCCTGTATTACCTGGTGCGCGGGCCGTGGAAGGACCCGGACGGCTTCAATTTCCCGCAGACCCGGATGTTCACCACAGACCAGACCCTCCCAGTGATGATGGAGGGCTCCCTCGTTCATCTCGGCATTCCCGTCGCCGTGATCATCGCGCTCGTCGCCTGGCTTCTGATGGAGAAAACCACCGCCGGCTATGCGGTGAAGGTCGTCGGCCTCGCTCCGGCCGCCGCGCGGCATGGCGGCTTCAGCGCCGACAGGGTGACCTGGGCGACGCTGCTTGCGAGCGGCGGGCTCGCCGGCCTGGCCGGGCTGTTCGAGGCGGCCGGTCCCTTCGGCCAGCTCACGCCGCAATTCCCCACTGGCTACGGATTTACGGCGATCATCGTCGCGTTCCTGGGTCGGCTGAACCCGCTCGGCATCGTGTTTGGCGGCATCGTGCTGGCGGCGACCTATGTCGGCGGCGAGATCGCACAGACCACGGTACGGCTGCCGCAGGCGGCGACCGGCATGTTCCAGGCGCTGCTGCTGTTCGTGCTGCTCGCGACGGATGTGCTGGTGCGATACCGGATCGGCTGGAAGGTGCGGGCGGCATGAGCGTTTGCGGCTTTTCCTCCTCGCTCTCTACACCCTCCGCGTCATCCCGGACGCAGCGAAGCGGAGCTCCGGGATCCATCCTAGAGCGTCGGAGCCTTCCGATGGATCCCGGCGCTGCGCGGCTGCGCCGCTTGTCCGGGATGACGGCGCGGGTTTTGGCAGCGGCGTTGCGGCCCTCGGAGGCGCGTCTATGACAACCGCCATCCTCGTCTCGATCGTGATGACGCTTGTCGCCGCCTCGACGCCGATCCTGCTGGCGGCGCTGGGCGAACTCGTCGTCGAGAAATCCGGCGTGCTCAATCTCGGCGTCGAGGGCATGATGCTGTGCGGGGCCGTCGCGGGTTTCGCCGTGGCGTTCAGCACCGGCAGCACCGGGCTCGGGCTGGTCGCGGCCTGCGGCGCCGGTATCGCCACCGCCATGGTCTTCGCGGTTCTGACCCTATCGCTGACCGCCAACCAAGTCGCGACCGGGCTGGCGCTGACGATCTTCGGCGTCGGTGTTTCCTCGCTGATCGGGGCCGGCTTCGTCGGGCGCACGATCACGCGGCTCGGCCCGGTGTTTCCCGCCGCGCTATCGGAGCATCCGCTGCTGCGCGCCGTCTTCGGCCACGACATCGTCGTCTATCTCTCGCTCGCGCTCGTGCTCGGCGTCAGCCTGTTTCTGCGCAGGACGCGAGCCGGACTGATCCTGCGTGCCGTCGGCGAGAACGATGCCTCGGCCCATGCGATCGGCTATCCCGTCATCGCCATCCGCTATGGCGCGATTGCCTTTGGCGGCGCGCTGGCAGGGTTGGGCGGTGCCTATTTCTCGCTGGCGCTGACGCCGATGTGGGCCGACCGGCTGACCGCGGGCCGCGGCTGGATCGCGCTGGCGCTGGTCGTCTTCGCCGCCTGGAAGCCGGGCCGGCTGCTGCTGGGCGCCTATCTGTTCGGCGCGGTGATGACGCTGGAGCTGCAGGCGAAGGCCGCCGGCATCACCTGGCTCGCCCCCGAACTATTGGCCATGGCGCCCTATCTTGCGACCGTCGCGGTTCTGACCATGATGTCGATAGGCCGCAAGACAGGCCGGCTCGATGCGCCGGCCTGTCTCGGCAAGCCTTTCTCGGCGTCGTGACGCCGCCACCATAACGGGGAGACCAGGATCATGACCTCCATCATCACGCGCCGCCGGTTCAACTTCGGCGCCGGCGCCGCCGCCGCGACCCTGCCGCTGATCGGTGGCGCCTCGGCGCAGGCGCCGCTCGGCGTCGGCTTCATCTATGTCGGCCCGGTCGGCGACCATGGCTGGACCTGGACGCATGATCAGGGGCGCAAGGCGCTGGAGAAGGAGTTCGGCGCCAAGATCAAGACGAGCTTCATCGAGAACGTCGCCGAGGGACCGGATGCCCAGCGCGCCATCCGCCAACTTGCGCAGGCCGGCAACCGGATCATCTTCACGACCTCCTTCGGCTTCATGAACCCGACGATCCAGGTCGCCAAGCAGTTCCCGAAGATTCATTTCGAGCACGCCACCGGCTATCAGCGCGCCGAGAACGTCGCGACCTACAATGCCCGCTTCTATGAGGGCCGTGCCGTGATCGGCACCATCGCCGGGCACATGTCGAAATCGGGCCAGGCCGGCTATATCGCCTCCTTCCCGATCCCCGAGGTGGTGATGGGCATCAACGCCTTCACGCTTGCCGCGCGGAAGGTGAACCCCAACTTCAAGACCAAGGTGATCTGGGCCTCGACCTGGTACGACCCGGCCAAGGAGGCCGACGCCGCCAAGGCGCTGATCGACCAGGGCGCCGACATGATCACCCAGCACACCGACTCCGCCGCGGCCCTGCAGGCGGCCGAGCAGCGCGGCGTCTTCGCCTTCGGCCAGGCCTCGGACATGAGCAGCTTCGCGCCCAAGGCCCATCTCTCGGCGATCGTCGACGACTGGTCGGGCTACTACGTCAGCCGAGTCAAGGCTGCGATGGACGGCACCTGGAAATCCGGCGACGTCTGGGGCGGCATCAAGGACGGCTTCGTCAAGATCGCGCCCTACAACACGGCCGTAACGCCCGCCGCCCGCGCCGCCGCCGACGATGTGATGAAGGGCATCGTGGCCGGCACGCTCCACCCCTTCACCGGCGAGCTCAAGGACCTCAAGGGCGAGGTCCGCGTCAAGGCAGGCGAGAAGGCCTCCGACGAGGTGCTGTCCAAGATGGATTGGTATGTCGACGGCGTGCAGGCGTGAGTTCGCTGTGCCGGGCGTCACACCCGCGCCGTCATCCCGGACGCAGCGCAGCGAAGCTCCGGGATCCATCGTAGGGCGGATACGGCCCAAAGGATTGGCTCTACGATGGATCCCGGAGCGGCGCGGCTTCGCCGCTGGTCCGGGATGACGGCGGTTGATCGAAGCCACGAAAATTCCTGCGCAAGAACCCCTTGCAGATATTTTAAGCTTGAAACAATATGCCTTCATCGCGTGGCAACGAGGGTTGAGGGACCCCTGCCGCGCTGTCGCTTTCTCGTTCGTCCCGGGAGGACATCCGACATGACACTCAAGCTCTCACTCTCGCTCGGTGCCGGTCTGCTGGCGCTCGGCATCGCCAGCGCCCAGGCGCAGGAGCCGATCAAGATCGGCGTCGTCTCCGTCCTGACCGGCCCTGCGGCCGCGCTCGGCCAGCAGCTCCGCGACGGCTTCCAGCTCGCGGTCGACAAGATGGGCGGCAAGCTCGGCGGCGTGCCAGTGCAGATCACCGTGATCGACGATGAGCTCAAGCCGGATGTCGCAGTCGGTAAGGTCAAGAGCTATGTCGAAGGCTCCAAGGCCGATTTCGTGGTCGGCCCGGTGTTCTCCAACATCCTCGGCGCCATCGCCAAGCCGGTGCTCGATTCCGGCGCCTTCCTGATTTCGCCCAATGCCGGCCCCTCGACCATGGCCGGCAAAGCCTGCAACCAGAACTTCTTCGTGACCTCCTACCAGAACGACCAGGTCCACGAGGTGCTGGGCAAATACGCGCAGGACCAAGGCTACAAGCGCGCCTATATCATCGCGCCGAACTATCAGGCCGGGAAGGACTCGCTTGCCGGCTTCAAGGCCTATTTCAAGGGCGAGGTGGTCGACGAGGTCTATGCGCCGCTGACCTCGATGGACTTCGCCTCCGACCTCGCCAAGATCGCCTCGACCAAGCCGGACGTGGTCTTCGCCTTCCTGCCCGGCGGCCTCGGCGTCAACTTCGTCAAGCAGTGGTCGCAGGCCGGCCTGCAGGGCAAGATCCCGTTCCTCTCCGCCTTCACGGTCGATGAATCGACCCTGCCCGCGCAGCAGGATGCGGCGGTCGGCCTGTTCGGCGGCATGACCTGGGCGCCCAACATGGACAACCCGCAGAACAAGGCCTTCGTCAGCGCCTATGAGGCGGCCTATAAGATCGTGCCCGGCTCCTACGCGATGCAGGCCTATGACGCCGCCATGCTGATCGACTCCGCCGTCAAGGCGGCCGGCGGCACGGCCGACAAGGACAAGCTGCGGGCGGCGATCAAGAAGGCCGACTTCACCTCGCTGCGCGGCAAGTTCAAGTTCAACACCAATGGCTACCCGATCCAGGACTTCTATCTGGTCAAGGTCGCCAAACGCGCCGACGGCAAATTCCAGACCGAGATCGCCCAGAAGGTGTTCACGGACTACGCCGATCCGCATGCCAAGGATTGCGCGCTGAAGTGATCTTGGGGAGCCTCCGCGCGAACTCCCCTCTCCCGTAGGGAGAGGGGTTGGGGTGAGGGGTCGGCCGTTTGACGACAGTACTCCGATCTCACCGCCGGCCGCGGTTGGCTAATCGGCAAAGCGTCCAAGGGCCGACCCCTCACCCTGCCCTCTCCCTACGGGAGAGGGTTCCCCGCGCCCTTTCGGCATTGTCGCGGCTTAACTCACATGACCACCGGCCTCCTCATCGTCCAGATCCTGAACGGCCTCCAGCTCGGCATCCTGCTGTTTCTGGTGGCGGCGGGGCTGACGCTCGTCTTCGGGGTGATGGACTTCATCAACCTGGCGCATGGCGTGCAGTACATGCTCGGCGCCTATCTCGCCGTGACCTTCGTCTCGCTCACCGGCAGTTTCGTGCTGGGACTCGTTCTGGCGCTGGCGGCGGCGCTGGTGATCGGGCTCGCACTCGAATTCCTCGTCTTCCGGCATCTCTATGAACGCGACCATCTCGACCAGGTGCTGGCGACCTTCGGGCTGATCCTGCTGCTCAACCAGGCGGTGAAGATGATCTGGGGCGCGGCGCCCCTGTCCGTGCCGGTGCCGGCCTTCCTCGCCGGCAACATCGCGCTGCTCGACGGTATCCTCTACCCGACCTACCGCTTCGCGCTGATCGGCGCCGGCCTCGCGGTCGGTGCGCTGCTGTGGTTCATCGTCGAGAAGACGCGCACCGGCATGCTTTTGCGCGCCGGCGCCTCGAACGCGCCGATGGTCTCGGCGCTCGGCGTCGACATCAACAAGCTCTTCATGATCGTCTTCGCCTTCGGGACGATGCTGGCGGCCTTCGCCGGGGCGATGGCGGCGCCGATCCTCTCGGTCGAGCCCGGCATGGGCGACAACATCCTGATCCTCGCCTTCGTCGTCATCGTCGTCGGCGGCATCGGCTCGATCCGCGGCGCCTTCGTCGGGGCGCTGATCGTCGGCCTCGTCGACACGCTCGGCCGCTCCTCGATGAACGACCTGCTGCGGCTGTTCATGAGCGCGCCCTCGGCCAGGGCTGCGGGCGCGGCCCTCTCCTCGATGCTGATCTATCTCGTGATGGCGATCGTGCTGTTCGTGCGACCCGAGGGCCTGTTGCCGGCCAAGGGACGGTCATGAGGAGGCGCGCATGAGCCTCGCCAGCGCAGCCGTCCCGGCGCCAGTGACGGCGCCCGCCCGGCGACGCCCGCTCGTCGCCATCGCGCTCTTTGCCCTGCTGGCGTTGCTGCCGGTGGCGGTCTCGCTCGGGCTGCCGGCGCATTGGCTGACGCTGGTGACGCGGGCGATGATCTTCGCCATCGCCGCGCTCTCGCTCGACCTGATCCTCGGCGTCGGCGGGCTGGTGTCCTTCGGCCACGCCGCTTTTGTGGGAATCGGCGCCTATGTCACCGGCATCATGATCACCGAGGGGCGCAGCGAGATCATGCTGATCCTGCCGGTGGTGCTGGCGCTGTGTGCGCTGTTCGGTGCAGTGACGGGCTTCGTCTCGCTGCGCACGCGCGGTGTCACCTTCATCATGATCACGCTTGCGTTTGGCCAGATGGTCTATTTCCTGGCACAGGCGCTGTCGGCCTATGGCGGCGATGACGGGCTGACGCTCTACGAGCGCAGCACGGTCCTCGGCTTCGATCCGTTCCGCAACCGCATCGGCTTCTTCTATCTGGTGCTGGGCGTGCTGCTCGCCTGCTATGGCCTCGTCAGCGTCATCGTCGCCTCGCGCTTCGGGCGCGTTCTGGGGGCCGCGCGCGAGAACGCCACTCGCGTCGCCGTCACCGGCTTCCATGTCGGCCGCATCCGGCTTGTCGCCTATGTGATCTCAGGCATGATCGCGGGCGTGTCCGGCTTCCTGCTCGCCAACCAGACCGAGTTCGTCAGCCCGGCCTACATGTCCTGGCCGCGCTCGGGCGAGCTGATTTTCATGGTCGTGCTCGGCGGCGTCGGTTCGCTGCATGGCGCCATCATCGGCGCGCTCGCCTTCCTGTTCGCGGAGGATGTGCTGTCGGGCTGGACGGAGCATTGGAAGGTGATCTTCGGCCCGATGATCGTGCTGTTCGTGCTGTTCACACGCGGCGGGCTGGTCGGGCTGATGCGCAAGCTCGGGGTCGGTCGTCATGACTGACGCAACGATGGCTGAGCCGGTGCTGGTCCTGTCCGGGTTGAACAAGGCCTTCGGGGCGCTGAAGGTGACCGATGGTGTCGCACTGTCGGTCGCGCCTGGGGAGTTGCATGCGTTGATCGGCCCCAACGGTGCCGGCAAGACGACGCTGGTGCATCAGATCTCCGGCATGCTGCGGCCCGACACCGGCAGCATCCGCTTCAAGGGGCAGAACATCACGGCGCTGCCCCCGGAAAAGCGGGCGCGGGCCGGCCTCGCCCGAACCTTTCAGATCACCTCGACGATCCCTTCTTTATCCGTGCTGGAGAACGTAGCGCTCGGCGTGCAGGCGCGCGCTGCCCAGCCGCTCGCCCTGTTCCGCAACGCGGCCCGCGACGAAAGCCTGAACCGCCCGGCCTGGGCCGCCATCGAGGCCGTCGGCCTGACCGAGCGGGCGCATGTGCTGGCGGGGCGGCTCTCGCATGGCGAGAAGCGCGCGCTAGAGATCGCCATGGCTCTGACATTGGAGCCGGCCGCCATCCTGCTCGACGAACCGCTCGCCGGCGTCGGCCGCGCGGAAGGCGAGCGCCTGATCGCACTGCTGGCGAGCCTGAAGGGCCGCTATGCCATGCTGCTGGTCGAGCACGACATGGAGGCCGTCTTCGCGCTCGCCGATACGGTGAGCGTGCTGGTCTATGGCCGCGTCATCGCCTCCGGCGATCCGGCCAGCGTGCGGGCCGACCCGGCGGTGCGCGAAGCCTATCTCGGCGAGGAGGGGTGATGGTGACACGCTCCACATCCGTCATTCCGGGGCTTCGCATAGCGAAGAACCCGGAACCCACGACCGGGTACGCCCGTCATGACGCCGTCGGATCGTCTCGCCCGGTCGTGGGTTCCGGGTTCGCTACGCGCCCCAGAATGACAGAAGGCGTCGCCCCGCCATGCTGATCGTCGAAGGGCTCGATGCCGGCTATGGCGAGGCGCAGATCCTGTTCGGGGTCGATCTTGCGATCGGCGAGGGCGAGGTCGTGACGCTGCTCGGCCGCAACGGCATGGGCAAGACCACGACGATCCGCGCGATCATGGGCATGATTGCGCCCAAGGCCGGGCGGGTCAGCGTCGGAGGCAAGGACCTGACCGGCGCCGCCTCGTTCAGGATCGCGCAGGCCGGCATCGGGCTGGTGCCGGAGGGACGCATGATCTTCCCGACGCTCTCGGTCGAGGAAAACCTGATCGCGACGGCCTCCAGCCGCTTCGGCAACGCGCGTTGGGACATCGGCCGGATCTATGCTTTTTTCCCGCGCCTGAAGGAGCGTCGCGCCAATCGCGGCAACCAGTTGTCGGGCGGCGAGCAGCAGATGCTGGCGATCGGCCGCGCGCTGATGACCAACCCCAAGCTCGTCATTCTCGATGAGGCGACGGAGGGTCTGGCGCCGATCATCCGGCAGGAAATCTGGTCCTGCCTCGCCGCGCTGAAGGCCGAGGGCGAGTCGATCCTGGTGATCGACAAGAATGTCGATGCACTGGCGAAAATCGCCGACCGGCATATCGTGCTGGAGAAGGGCCGCGTCGTCTGGCGCGGCACGAGCGACGATCTGCGCAGCGACAGCGCGGTCAAAGACCGCTTCCTGCATTTCTGAGAAACACCGCAGTGCCGACAAGTGAGGACAGAGCCATGAAACCGCTGACCGCCGGCGTCACCCGCGCCAATGACGGGCTCGATTCGATCAGTTGGAACATTCTCGGCCAGATTTATGTGCCGAAGTCGCTGAGCCCGGATTCGTTCTCCTGGCACGCGACCTTTCCGCCAGGCACCTTCGTCCCGCCACATATCCACACGACGCAGGACGAGTTCATCTACATGCTCGAGGGCCGGCTCGACCTCGTCCTCGACGGCACCGAGAGCCACGCGCTCCCGGGCGACCTGATCCGGCTGCCGCGCAACGTGCCCCACGGCCTGTTCAACAAGAGCGAAACCACGGTGAAATGCCTGTTCTGGGTCGCGCCAACGGGCCGGCTCTACGATTTGTTCTGGGGCATCCATGCGATGGCCGACCAGAACCCGGCCGATGTCGTGGCGCTATCGGCCAAGCACGAGGTCGATTTCCTGCCACCTCCGCCCGAAGGTGCCTGAACCCGCCAGGTTAAGGTTAAACCGACCTTTAGGCTGTGCCGAAGCTGGATTTCCGGCAGTTTGCTATCAACGAGCGAAGAGACGGGCTGCGAAAGGCCCGTCCGCCAGGGAGCAAACCATGATCGCCAATCGCCGCATCCAGGCGCGAACCCGCGTCTTCCAGGGCGCCAGCGTTGTGTTCAACGGGCGTCAATCCGTCCTGGCCTGCACGGTCCGCAACTGGTCGGAGACAGGAGCGATGGTCCGCATGAGCGACTGGATCGCCCTGCCCGAGACCTTCGAACTCGACATCGCCAACACGGATGGCAGCGTCCGGGTGCGCCAATGCTGGCGGCACGGAGACGATGTCGGCGTCGCCTTCATCGCGGCGGACGAACAACGCTCCGGCGAGGTCGTCTCGCTGCAGGAGGCCCGCGCCAGGCGCAGCGGCCGGACCGGCCTGCCATCTGCGTAAGCGGCCGGCAAATCTTCTCGCCTTAGACCGGCGTCCGGGCCGTTAAGGTTAAGTAAGGCTTAAGACTGCCATCCGACGTCTGCTCGGCTATGAACGCTCACGTCGCACTGCGCGAGAGCGCGAGACAGGCTGGATGGCATCATATGATGATCGAACGTCGCAAGGCTCAGCGCCTGCGTTCCTTGCTGGGTGGACGCGTGAGCTTCAACCAGAGCCATTCCACGTTGGATTGCGTGGTCCGCAATCTCTCGGAGGACGGCGCCCTGCTGCAAGTGTCAGACGCCGTCGCGCTACCGGCCAGCTTCGATCTTGAGGTCGCCAAGCACCAGCGCTCCTACATCGCGCGTATCCGCTGGCGCGATGGTGAGCGCGTCGGCGTCGCCTTCGAAAGCCAGCCCGCGGCCGAGATCGTACCGCTCGATATGGCGCGCCGGCTGAAGCATTGCGAACAGACCAATGCGAGGCTCAAGGCGCGCATCTCGCAACTGACCGAAGCGGGCTGACGGCCCCCCTAGCCGCGCCTGGCGAGCTGCTCCTGGGAAAAGCCCGCCTTGCCGGCATAGGACTTCACGATCGCCTCGCGTCGGGCATAGCTCAACACGCGCTCGACATCGTCGAAGCCGTTGGGCGCCAGTTGCTCGACGGCATCGATAACGCGCTCGGGGCCGCCATTCCGGTTCAGAGCGACGATCTCGGCCGTCGCCGGCAGGCGCTGCGCCTCATAGGCCGCAAGCGCCTGGCGCGGATGCTCGGCCCGCACCAGCAGGTCGGCGAGGCAGCGGGCATCGAGGATCGCCTGCGAGGCGCCGTTCGAGCCGACCGGGTACATCGGATGGGCGGCGTCGCCGAGCAGCGTGACGCGGCCATGGGTCCAGCGCGGCAGCGGGTCACGGTCGCACATCGGGTAGTCCCAGAAGCCCGGGCTCGCCTGGATCAGCGCGAGGATGTCGACGCCGGGCACAGTGAAGCGCCGGGCGAAGGGCAGCACGTCCTCGAGCCGGCCCGGCTTCGACCAGGCCTCCTTCGGCGGCGGCTTGGCGGGGTCGCCGGTGCGGATGTTGACGACCCAGTTGGTCAGCCGCGTCTGCGGGCCCGATCCCGGCCCGATCGGATAAAGCACCAGCTTGCCGGCCATGCCGCCAGCGATGATCATGCTCTCGCCATCGAGAAAGGCCGGCCAGTCGCAGGCGCCGCGCCACATCTGCACGCCATTCCAGCGCGGTGGACCCTGATTGGGGAAATAATGCGCGCGCACCGTGGAGTGAATGCCGTCGGCACCAATCAGGATGTCGGCACGGGCGGTCTCGCCGGCCTCGCCGCGACGGGAATCGGCGAAATGGGCGGTGACACCGCCCTCGTCCTGCATGAAGCCCTGCAACCTGCGGCCAGTGCGCAGCGCCCCCTCGCCAAGCCGCGCAACGACCGCGTCCCGGATCACGCCCTGCAGACGACCGCGATGGATCGAGAACTGCGGCGCGGCCAAGCCCGCATGCAGGCCTCGCGGCTCGCTCCAGACGGTCTGGCCGAAGCGGTTCATGTAGATGAGTTCGCGCGTCCGGATCGCGACCGCGTCGAGTGCCGGTAGCAGACCGAGATCGGCCAACTCGCGAATCGCATGGGGCAGCGTGTTGATGCCGACGCCGACCTCCCGGATCTCTCCGGACTGCTCGTAGACGGTCGCCTCGATCCCGCGCGCATGCAGCATGAGAGCAAGCGTCAGGCCGCCGATCCCGCCGCCGACGATGATGACCTTCATGCCGATCCCCCAAGGCCAGACTTATTATTTCAAGCTTGAAATAATTGGGTCCATTTTGTCAATTGGGCCGCGAGACGCTATCAAAAGGTTGCATCTTGCTGCCATCTCGCGGGAACGAACGCGATTTCTGTGCGTATCTTGCCCTGCGGGCATCGCCTTTCGACGGCGGTCATGGCAACTGCCGCAGTCGCGCCATGCGATTTGCGGCAGTGGTGCTTTGTAAGACCACTCTGCCGCGGACAACCGGCCCAACGCGTGTCGCCCCACAACACTCTCCCAAGGAGGATCTCATGACCAAGAACGAACTGATCGCCGCCATCGCGGACGAGACCGGCAAGTCGAAGACCGACGTCTCCGCCATCCTGGTTTCGCTCGGCACGATCGTCGCCAAGACGCTGAAGTCGGGCGACGACATCACGCTCGGCGGCGTCGGCAAGCTCTCGGCCGCCAAGCGCGAGGCCCGCGAGGCCCGCAATCCCTCGACTGGCGCCACGATCAAGGTTCCGGCCAAAACCGTCGTCAAGTTCAAGGTGACCAAGGATCTCGCCGACGCCGTGGCGTGATCGTCATCCGCCGTCATCCCCGGCCGCGACATGCGGGCGGGGATGACGGCGGGCTCACATCTTCACCGCCACACGGCTTGACCGCGGCGTGTTCCGCCGCACAGTAGTGCGATGTTCCTGCGCCTGTTCACCGATCTGCGCGCCGCCAAAATTCCTGTCACGCTGCGGGAATATCTGGCGCTGCTCGAAGGCGTCGAGGCCGATCTGGCCGAGCACCGGGTCGATGAGTTCTACTATCTCGCCCGCACCTGTCTGGTGAAGGACGAGCGCCATCTCGACCGTTTCGACCAGGTCTTCGCCCAGGTCTTCAAGGGCATGGAGACGCTCGGCGAGAGCGTCGAGCCGACAGGCATTCCCGATGAATGGCTGCGCAAGCTCGCCGAGAAATATCTCACCGACGAAGAGAAGGCCCAGATCGAGGCACTCGGCTGGGACAAGCTGTTCGAGACGCTAAAAGCTCGGCTGGATGAGCAGAAGGGCCGCCACCAGGGCGGCTCGAAATGGATCGGCACCGCCGGCACCTCGCCCTATGGCGCCTATGGCTACAATCCCGAGGGCGTGCGCATCGGCCAGGACAAGAATCGCAATTTCCGCGCGGTGAAAGTCTGGGACAAGCGCGAGTTCAAGGATTTCGACGACACGCGCGAACTCGGCGTGCGCAATCTGCGCATAGCGCTGCGGCGCCTGCGTAAATTCGCCCGCACCGGCGCTGCCGAGGAACTCGACCTCGATTCAACGATCAGCGAGACGGCCAGGCACGGCTATCTCGACGTCCAGCTGCGGCCCGAGCGGCGCAACGCGGTCAAGGTGCTGCTCTTCCTCGATGTCGGCGGCTCGATGGACTGGCATGTCGAGCTGGCCGAGGAGCTGTTCTCGGCGGCACGGGCCGAGTTCAAGCATTTCGAGCATTTCTACTTCCACAATTGCCCGTATGAGAAGGTCTGGCGCGAGAACCGGCGCCGCCACGACCAAGCCATCCCGACCTGGGACGTGCTGCGGACCTACCCGGCCGACTACCGCGTCGTCTTCGTCGGGGACGCATCGATGAGCCCCTACGAGATCGCGATGCCGGGCGGCTCGGTCGAGCACTGGAACGAGGAAGCGGGCTCGGTCTGGATGGAACGATTGACCGGACGCTTCCAGAAGTCGGTCTGGCTCAACCCGATCCAGCAGAACCTCTGGAGCTACACCCAGTCGATCCGCCAGATCGGCGGGCTGATGAGCGGGCGGATGTTTCCGTTGACGCTCGATGGACTGGATGGCGCGATGAAGGTGTTGGCGCGCTGACAAGCATCACGAGAGCCGCTATGGCTCCCCGCATGCAGCCCATTTCTGACGACGACACCCCTCACCCGTCCTGGCGCCAGCGCCCGAGGCCGGTCGGCTTCGAGATCGCCTACACGCTCGATGGCGACATGCTCGAGATCGACACCACCCGCAAGGTCGACCGGGTCGCGCTGGCGGCGGTCGAGCAGGTGCGTTTCGTCTATGCCCCGAGCAATGTCAGCTCGAAGGGCTTCAAGACGCAGCTGCGCCTGAGCGACGGCAAGAGCATCACCTTCGGCAATTTGTCCTGGCGCTCGCTGACCGATATGGATCGCGACGACGCGCGCTACCACGCCTTCGTCTCGGCACTGGCCGCCGCGATCGCGAAGGCCAATCCGCGTGCCCGCTTCGTCGCCGGCAAGCCCTTCGCCTTCTGGCTCGCGCTCGCCCTCGTCAGCGCGCTGTCGCTGCTGATGCTCGTCTTTTTCACCGGCCGCGCTTTCTTGCTGGGCGCAAACACGACCGGCCTGCTCGGCCTGGTTCTGACGGCTGCGTCGTTCTGGCAGGTCCGTCCGATGGTGACGCTCAACCGGCCGCGCGAACTCGCCAGCGGCGAGGTGCCCGACGACCTGGTGCCGGGGCGCCTGCCCGCCTAGAGCCTCCTTGCGGAAACGCTCAGCGCACGACCAGCACCGAGCATTTCGCGCGCCGCACGATCGCCGAGGCATTCGAGCCGATGACGTAGGCGAGCATGCCGGGCTCATGCGAGCCGATGACGATCAGGTCGGAGCCGCTGGCATCGGCCTCGGCCAGCACCTCGCCATGCACCGAGCCGATCAGCACCTTGGCCGAAACCTGTTCGGTGGGCAGATCGATCTTGGCGGCGATGGCGGCGAGCTTGGCCTCGGCATCCTCCTGCTGCTCGGCGTCGAAGTCAGCCGGCACGAACTCCATATAGGTGATCGGCACCAGCGAGCGCACATAGACCAGCCTGACGGCACCGCCCGTGGTCTTTGCAAAGAAAACGGCAGCGTTGATCGCGGGTTCCGCCATGTCGGGCTCGGCGATATCGACGGGAACCAGAATCGACTTGTACATGATGTCCTCCCTGCTGCGTTGTCGTCACATCCTATCGCTTGCCTGTTGAGCTGCGATGATCCAGCGCAAAGAATGCTGGTCCGCACGCCATCATAGACCGGATCCGATGCATATGCGCCGTGCGGCCCAAGCCGCTATCCAGCTGCCGCCGGGCGTTCTAAGAAGGTCGTCGCATGTGCGGCTGCCGTACGATGCAGCGGCCTGCCGGGTCGCGCCTCCTGCTGGGTCTCCCCGATGACCGACATCGCTCCCGCCCCGCGCGGCCTTGCCGCGCTGCTGCGATCCCCGACCGCATTTCTGATGGTGGTGGCCTTCATCAACTGGCTCGGCTTTGCGAGCTGGACCGCGCTGCTCAACAATTTTGCCAAGGAGGCGGCGGGCTTCAGCGGCTCCGATATCGGCATCCTGCAATCGGTGCGCGAGATTCCAGGCTTCCTGGCCTTCACCGCCATCATCCTGTTCTGGATCATGCGCGAGCAGATCCTGGCCTATCTCAGCCTGGTGACGCTCGGCATCGGCGTCGCCATCACGGGGTTCTATCCCACGCTCGGCGGGCTCCTGCTGACGACCACGGTGATGTCGCTCGGCTTCCACTATTACGAGACCGCCCAGCAGTCGCTGCAGCTCCAGCTCCTGCCGAAGGCGCAGGCGCCGCGCCTGCTCGGCCGGATCGCAGGCGCGTCGGCCACGGCGCAGCTTCTCGCGTTCGGCACGATCGCCGTGATCTGGCGGGTCTTCCAGCCCGGATACATCGTCGTCTTCGTCGCGGCCGGCAGCCTCGTCGTCGTGCTCTCGCTCATCGCCTGGATGGCGTTCCCGGGCTTTCAGGGTGCGGTGCCGCAGAACAAGGGCTTCGTGCTGCGCAAGCGCTACTGGCTGTATTACGCCCTGACCTTCATGTCGGGCGCGCGCCGGCAGATCTTCATGGCCTTCGGCGGCTTCCTGCTAGTCGAGCGCTTCGGCTACGACGTCTCGGCCACGGCGATGCTGCTGCTCGCGACCTATGGCATCAACACCTTCATGGGGCCGATGCTCGGCAACCTCGTCGGACGGATCGGCGAGCGCGCGACGATCCAGATCGAGAACGTCTCGCTGATCGCGGTCTTCGTCGGCTATGCGCTGGCCAGCCACGGCCATTTCGCCGGCTGGGGCGTCTTCGTCGCCGGCGCGCTGTTCATCGTCGATGGCGTGTTCTTCACACTGACGCTGGCGCAGCGGACCTATTTCCAGAAGATCGCCGACCCGGCCGACATCGCGCCGACCTCGGCGGTCGCCTTCACGATCAACCACATCGCGGCGGTGGTCCTGCCGGTGACGTTCGGGCTGATCTGGCTGCGCGACCCGGCGATCGTCTTCTATATCGGCTCGGCCGTGGCGACGGTCTCGCTGTCGCTCGCCTTCCTCGTTCCGCGCCATCCGGCCCCCGGGAGCGAGACGGTGATAGCGCGGGTGATCCCGGCTGCTGCAGAATAGGCCGGCTTGCTCAGCCCTGCCGCGTAGGCGTGCGCACGATGAGCCCGTCGAGTTCGTCGCGGACCTTGATCTGACAGGAGAGCCGCGAGGTCGGCTTCACCTCGAAAGCAAAGTCGAGCATGTCTTCTTCCATCGATTCAGGCGCACCGGTCTTGGCGGTCCAGGCGTCATCGACATAGACATGGCAGGTGGCGCAGGCGCAGGCGCCGCCGCATTCCGCCTCGATGCCCGGCACGCCGTTGCGGATGGCGACTTCCATCACCGTCGATCCGGTCTCGCCCTCGACGGTCCGGCTCTCGCCCCGAGCATCGATGAAGGTGATCTTCGGCATCCTGGACTCCAGCGGGCAGACGATTGCGCGCCCCGCCTTAGAGCATTTCCAACCGTGGGGGAAAGGACTTTCCGCCGCACCCGCCGCTCGCCGGCGCAGATCGGGCTGTGCCCTTATGCGGCAGCGTCGTAGCGCGCGATGACGGCCCGCACCTCCGCCGCGGCGAGCGCGAGCGTATCCATGGCGGCTTCGGTCCGGCGCAGGTCGGTTTCAGCGAGATGGCGCTCGATGGCGTCGGCCGCATCGGCCACCTGCCAGGCACCAATCGCGCGCGCCGCGCCCTTCAGCGTGTGGGCCGCGTCCATGCGGGTCCTGGTGTCGTCACCGCTGTGGATGGTGCGCAGATGACGGACGCATTGCTGGGCGAAGAGGGCCAGCAGTTCCCGCTCGAGCTCCTGGTCGCCGCCGGTCTGGAGGGCGAGATGGTCGAGATCGATGGCAGTTTGGGGCATTTGTAGCTCGAAAACGATGGATGGGCAGGCGTCGTGGAAGAGGTTTCCCAGCCCTCATCAAGCGCCATCATGGTGAATGAGGCGTTAACGACGTTTGTGAATCGGCGGCTTAAACGGGTTCCCAAGGCTTAGAGCGTCCACTACCCTTCCAATTGGTAAATGATGGGCGCAGTGTTTCTCCCCTTGCCAGGACCAGAGGCGGTCTCTGCGCGAGTGCGGTGAAACATGATCGGGCTCCTGTCCCAGTAGCGTGACGAGGCGGCACAGCATGAATCGGCAGAAGAAGCTCCAGGATCCGACCGAGGCCGCCATGTCCGCGATCGAGGAGGCCCTCCGGCTGGACCAGCCGAAGTCCGAGGGCGACACCGATCCGGGGCCTGAGCCGAAGCTGCCGGCCACCACCGAGAACGATCTCAAGCTCGAGCTGCCGCGTGTCGAACCGGCCGCGCCGCAAGCTTCCGCATCGGCCCCGCAGGCTCCGCCGCGGCCGGCGATCGCGCCCGATACGAGCCGCGTCGCCAATGACGACCGGCGCGATTCGAGTTCGCTCGTCCAGGCCTTCTCCGTGCGGCCCTCCTCCAAGCCCTACTGGTTCGCAGCGCTCGCCTCGCTCGCCTGGCTCGGCGGCGCCGCCTTCGTTCTGTTCAACCGCTTCGGTTCGCTCGACACCGGTCTGTTGGAGCGTTTCGGCGCCTTCGGCGTCGGCGAATGGACCATCCTCGCGTTGTCCGTCGGCGCGCCGATCGTGTTCTTCTTCGTGCTGGCGGCGCTCTATCGCCGTACGCAGGAGATGCGCCTCGTTGCCCGGGCGATGACGGAAGTCGCCCTGCGACTGGCCGAGCCAGAAGTCGTCGGCGCCGATTCGGTGCTGTCGCTGAGCCAGACCATCCGCCGCGAAGTCGCGGCGATGGGCGACGGCATCGAGCGCGCCGTGGCGCGCGCCGGCGAACTGGAGACGATCGTGCGCGGCGAGATCGCCACGCTCGAACGCGCCTATGCCGATAACGAGATCCGGCTGCGTTCGCTGATCGACGAGTTGGTGACGCAGCGCGAAGCTGTCGTCGGCAACGCCGAGCGCGTGAAGTTCGCGATCAGTGGCGCGCATGAGAGCCTTTCGAAGGATCTCGACAACGCCAGCCGCACCATCGCGGATGCTGTCGCCCAGGCTGGCGACCGGGTCACCGGCTCGCTCGGCGAAAAGGGCGACCAGATCACCCTGGCGCTCGGACGTGCCGGCGAGCGCATGATCGACGAGATCAGCGGTCGCGGTGGCGAGCTGGTCGAGCGCCTGCAGGTCACGTCCGGCGAGGTCAGCGAGCGGCTCGCGGGCGCCAGCGACAGCCTCTCGACCCTCCTCGACGGCCGCGCCCGCGAGATCGCGGCTTCGCTCGAGCGCACCGGCGCCGTGCTGACGGAAGGCCTCGCAACGGGAGCGCAGAACGTGACCCGCGCGATCAGCGAGACCGGCGCGCAGGTCGCCGATACGCTGGCCGCCCGCGTCGAGACCGTGAACGAGACGCTGCGCGCCACCGGCGAGACGCTGGCGCAGGACATTTCCGCGCGTGGCAACGAGGCCGCGGAGCGCTTCGAGACCAGCAGCCGCAGCATGGTTGCCCTGATCGAGAACCAGAGCGAGGCCCTGAGGGCACGCCTGACCGAGACCGGCGAGAGCCTGCGCAACTCGCTTGCCGATGAGGGCGACAGCGTCACCACCCGCCTCGCCGAGGTTGGACGCGGCGTCAACGGCCTGCTCACCCGCCAGAACGAGATGATCGCCTCGCGCCTTCTCGAAGTCGGCGAGAGCGTCAATACGCTGATCGGCAGCCAGAGCGACGCGCTGGTGACCCGGCTCAACGACACGGCCCGCACCGTCGACGACGTCCTGCGCGAGCGCAGCGATGCGATCATCCTGCGCGTCGACGAAGCCGGCCAGTCGCTCGGCGAGACCGTCGGTCGGCATGGCGCGACGCTGGCGACCCGCGTCACCGAGGTGACCGAGGGCCTGCAGACCGTGCTCGACGAGCGCGGCGGCAAGCTCGTCACCCGACTGTCGGAAACCGGCGAGACCGTCCAGGCGATGCTCGGCGAGCAGGCCGACAGCCTGGTCTCGCGCGTTTCCGGCACGGGGTCGGATGTTGCCAAGCTGCTTGCGGATCAAAGCGAGGCGCTGGCCTCGCGCGTCTCGGGCACGGGCACCGATGTCGCCCAGTTGCTTGCCGACCAGAGCGAGACGCTCGTGTCGCGCGTGTCGGGGACCGGCGCCGATGTGGCAAAGCTGCTCGCGGACCAGAGCGAGACGCTGATCTCGCGCGTCTCGGGCACCGGTGCGGATGTCGCCAAGCTGCTCGAAAACCAGAGCGATACGCTTGTCCTGCGCCTCGGCCAGGCCGGCGAGCAGGTCCATACCCTGATCGGCGCGCAAAGCGATGCGCTGACGTCGAGCCTGTCCGAGACCGGCTCCAGGGTCGGCGCGCTGCTCGACGAGCAGGCGGCCGCCCTAACCGTCAAGCTTTCCCAGGCCGGGCTCGAGATGAAGGACCTCCTCGGCAGCGAGAGCCAAGCCCTGGTCAGCCGCGTCGCCGATGTCGGGCGCTCGGTCCATGGCGTGCTGGCGGAGCGCAGCGGCGCCCTGATCACCCGGCTGGCCGAGACCGGCGAAAGCCTCGACCAGCGGCTCGACGAGCGTGGCGCTGCGCTGGCGGCCCGGCTCAGGGATGCCACCGAAACCGCGCAGGCGGCGCTGGAGCAGCAGCAGAGCGGCTTCCTGAGCCGCCTCAGCGAAACCGGCGAGCAAGTCGGCACGCTGCTCGGCGACCAGCGCGAGGCGATGCTGCGCGATCTCGTCAGCACCGGCCGTGAAGTCCATACCCTGCTCGGCGAGCAGAGCGAGGATCTGGCGCGCCGGATGAGCGACGCCACCCGCGCCCTGACCGAGACCATCAATGTCGACGGCCGCGATGTCGCCGATCGCGTCGCGCAGGCGACGCAGGGGCTGCGAGAGACCTTCACCGTCCACGCCGAGGATGCGCGCACGCTGCTCGCCGGCACCGGCAAGGAGATCGTGCTGGCACTGACGCAGCAGGGCGGGCGCGTCAACGAGGCGCTGTCGGCCAATGCCGAATCGATGCTGCGCTCGGTCGAAGACCGCGCCCAGGCACTGACGGAAGCGCTCGCCGGCCGTCACGACGCGCTGAACCGGCTCTTCGACGAGCAGGGCCGCGAAATCCAGACCACTATGGGCGAACGGCTCAGCGCCTTCGCGGAGCTGTTCGAGAACCAGGGCCGGCATGTCGAGACCGCGCTCGGCTCCCGCCTGGCTGCCTTCGAGGACGTCATCATTCACAAGGGCGGCGACCTGACCAGCAGGCTGTCCGACGATACGCAGGCCCTGACCGCTGCAGTGACGACCGGAATTGCCCAGGTCGAGAAGCTGATCGGCGACGACGGCATGGCGCTGGCGGACCGGGTCGGCGCGCGTGCGACCGAAGCGGCGGGGATCCTCGCCGACCGGACGCGCGAAGCCACCGATGCGATGGAGAGCCAGATCAAGCTGTTCGAGGAGCGTTCGGGCGCCAAGAGCGCCGAGATCGCCACCTCGCTCGATAGCCTGATCGCCCGGATCGACGGCAGCCTCGGCGCACGCGCCACGGCGCTGAACGAGGCGCTGGTCGAGCGCACGGTCGATATCGCCCGGGTGCTGGCCGAGGGCGGCCGCGAGGTCACCCGCGCGCTGGCCGCCAAGGCCGACGAGATCGGCGAGGTCGTGACCTCCAAGAGCGAGTCGCTCACCCGCACGCTCAGCGACAAGGCCGACACGATCAATGCCACGCTCGGCGGGCGGGCGCTCCAGATCGCCGATACGCTCGACCGCAGCGTCGCACGCTTCGAGGAGCGCGTGGTCAACCGGCTCGACACGGTCTCGGGCACGCTCGACACGCGCGGCCAGGAGATCGCCGACACGCTGCAGAACCGGTCCGAAGCGATTTCGGCTTCGCTCGGCGAGCGCGCCGAGGAGCTGCGCATCCTGTTCGAGGACAAGGGCGGCGGCATGGTCACGGCTCTGGGCCAGCGTGGCGAGGCGATCGCCAACGAGGTCGCGACCGTGGGCGAAACCGTCGTGCGGGCGATCGAGAGCCGCGGCTCGTCGATCATCGAGGGGCTGCGCGAGCGCGGCGCCGCGATCACGACGGCGCTCGACACCTCGTCGAACGGCCTGCGCGAGACGCTGGAGCATGGCACCCGGCAGTCGGTCGATGCGCTGGTCAACACCAACGAGCAGCTTCGCAGCGAGCTCGGCGGCATGCTCGGCCGATTGGGCGAGGCCAACAAGCTGATGCAGCAGATCGTCAACGGCGCGAACAAGAACCTCGCCGCTGTCGAGGGCGGGTTGTCCGCCCGTGTCGGCGACCTGCAGAGCGTGATCGCGACCGTGATGGACGAGACCGGCAAGGCTTCGGAGCAGATCGCGGCTCAGGTCGCGGAGCTGAAGACGTTCTCGGAAGGCACGCTGCGCGAGACCACCGCGCTCGTCGGCCAGCTCGACGACAAGGGCGCTTCGCTGAGCGACGTCACCCAGGCCAGCACGGCCGCGCTGCATGCCGTCGCGACCCGTCTGGAACAGGTCGAGGCCCGCGTCGGCAAGGCTCTCGCCGAGCGCAAGGATTCGCTCGAGGAACTCCACGGCCTCATCGCCAACCGCACCGACGACGTCGAATCGATCACCCGCTCCTTCGCGGCGCTGATGGACGAGTCGCTGAGCACCGCGGAAGCGCGGGCCCGCCAGATCGGCAGCGTGCTGAGCGATTCCGCCGAGGCCACGACGACGGCGATCTCGGAGCAGTTCGAACTGATCCGCAGCACGACCGGCAAGGAACGCGATCGTACCGCCCAGGCCTTGCGCCAGGCTTACGAGCAGGTCTCCAGCGAAGTCGGCAGCGAGCTCGCCAAGGTCACGGAACGCTTCCAGGGCGCGGCGCAGGACATGCGCGGCNNCGAGCAGATCAAGGCGCTGAACGAGCTGACCGAGATCGTCACCCGCTCGGGCCGCCGCAGCGACGTCGCGCTGCCCGTCGATACCGGCCAGAGCCGCCGATCGGCCGCGAGCGCCCAGCCCCGGCCGGAGCCGGCCTATACGACCACCACCGTGACGCAGGCGCGCCTGCCCGCGGCCGAGCCGATGGCGCTGCGGCCCTCGCTCGACGCGGCTCCGGAGCCTGCCGCCCCGGCGCCTCGCGCTGAGGTACGGCCTGCCCCCACTCCCGCGCCC
>UCBZ01000019.1 GCA_900470775.1 Hyphomicrobiales bacterium
AACCCTTTCGCAGAGGAATCTGTAAGGAGAGGGGCAGGGGTGAGGTCTCGGCCCCTGGACCAGCAAAGCGCTTCGCGACGACGCGGCGGTGAGGTCTCGGCCACTGTGTCCAACGGCCAACCCCTCACCCTGCCCTCTCCCTCCGGGAGAGGGTTCCCCGCGCCTCACAAACAAGCGGTCAGTTACCCCACCTCCAGCACCAGCTCGAACGTCATCAGCACCGGATTGTCGCCGCGGCTCAGGCGCCCGCTCGCGGTCGCCCCGGTGAAATCGACCAGCGCCACGTCAATCTCGGCCTGCAGGCCTTGACCATCATCCGCGACACGCCCCGAGGTGATCGCGACCTCCGTGGCGAAGTTCTCGACCACCCGGCCATCCTCGAACCGCGCCCCGATGGTCGAGCCGACGCCGCCACGGATCGTGGCGCGATGAATGCCGCGCTCGCCGCAGAACTGCTCCAGCGCAGTCGCGAGGTCGACGTTCGGCCTGACTCGCAGCGCGAAGAAACGTCCCTCCCGCGTCGCGCCGAGCAGCGGCGCCTGCACCGGGCCGAACAGCTTGAAATGCGTCTCGGGGTCGGGCTCGCCCACGAAACCCGCGCCATCGAGACCGACGGCCTCCAGCGTGATGTCTTCCGCCGCCATCGCCTCCTCGGGCAGGATGTGGCCGCCGCTGCGCTTGCCCGAGGCTTCGCACCAGAGGCCATGGCAGTGGAAAAACGGCAGGTCGTCGCGCAGGCCGAAGGTCAGCGCTCCCGCCTCGACGCGCGTGATGCCGGGCGGGCGGAAGGTCTCGCTGTAGAAGGCGGCGTGCTCGGGTGTCTTCGACAGCGCCGGCATGACATAGGCCAGGGGGCCGAGCGCAAGACCATCGATCCGGACGACGCCGCTGGTGAAACCCGCCGCTGCGAAACTGCGCCTGATCGCCTCGAGCAGCGGCAGGCCGGCCTGAAGCGTCATCTGGAACCGCAAGCCATGGCTCTCGGCGAAGACGATGCGCTCGGGCGCTCCGGGACCGGGCTGTTCGATGCGTCTCAAGAAGCCGTGTTCCTCAGCCAGTCCAGTTCTCCGCGCGCCTCGAGCTCGTCGCGGACGAGGCGCTTGGGCACCTTGCCATAGCCCGATTTCGGCAGGGCGTCCCAGAAGAAGAAGCGCTTGGGCATCTTGTAGCGGGCGATCTTCTCGGACAGGAAGCCGGCGATTTCCGCCTCGCTCGCCTGCTCCCCGCCCCGACAAACGCAAACCGCCACCCCGATCTCGCCCCAGACCGGATCGGGCAGGCCCAGCACCGCGACCTCGGCGATGGCCGGATGGGTCAGGATCTTCTCCTCGATCTCGCGCGGATAGATGTTCGAGCCGCCGGAGATGTACATGTCCGAGGCACGCCCGGTAATGTAGACAAAGCCCTGCCCGTCGACATGGCCGAGATCGCCGGTGCGGAACCAGCCATCGCGGAACGACTTCGCATTGGCCTCCGGGTTGTCGTAATAGCCCGCGAAGACGGCCGGCCCGATCACGCAGATTTCGCCTTGGACGCCCGGCTCGACTTCTCGGCCCTCGTCGTCCTGGATCTGCACCTGCATCGCCGTGCGCGCGAAGCCGCAGCTGCCGATGCGGGCCTGCGGGCCGTCCTCCGCGGCGTGCAGGGAAGGCGGCAGCACCGTGATGTTGCCGGTGACCTCGCCGAGCCCGAAATACTGCACCAGCACCGGGCCGAGCTTCGCCAGCGCCCGCTTCTGGTCCTCGCGATACATCGGCGCTCCCGCATAGATGACATAGCGCAGCGACGAATGGTCGTGCATGTCGATCGCCGGATGCTCGACCAGCATCTTCAGAATCGTCGGTACCGTGAACAGGCTGGTGACGCGATGCTGCGCTATCAGCCGCCAGGCCTCGTCGATGTCGAAACGCTCCGTCGGCAAAAGGATCGAGGCCGCGCCGCGCGCCGCCAGCATCAACTGGTGCACGCCCGCGCCATGCGATAGCGGCGCCACCACCAGCGAGGAATCCGCCTCGGTCGTTCCGGGAACGAGATCGCAGAGATGGTTCGTGATGACGAAGCCCATCTGGCCATGGGTCAGCACGGCGGCCTTGGAGCGCCCGGTCGTGCCCGAGGTGAAGAAGAACCAGCATGGGTCGTCATGCTCGACCGCCACATCCGTGACGCGCTCGCCGAGATGACGCGCGATCACGGCGCCGACCTCGTCCTCGCCGAAGCCGCCCGGCCCGATCCGCCAGGTGAACTCCGGCGCAGGCGAAGCGGCCGCGACGGCCGCTGCATGGTCCGGGAAGTCGCCATGGCAGAGGAAGGCCTTCGCCCCCGACGAGGTCGAGAGATAGGCGATCTCGTCGGGCAGCAGCCGAAAATTCGTCGGCACCCAGACGGCGCCCAGCCGGAACGTTGCGAACATCGACACGAACATCGCGTCGCAGTTCTTGGAGTGAACCAGGATGCGGTCGCCCTTGCCGATGCCGCGCGCCCGCAGGCCCGCGGCTAGCGCCGAGACCTGCGCGTCGAGATCAGCCCAGCCCAGCGTCAGGTCGCCCCAGACGAAAGCCGGATGCCCGGCGAACCGCCGCGCATTCTGCGCCGCGATATGGCCAAGATTCATCACCCGCCGCGTCATCGGGATGACGCCGCCGGGCGGAACGGTTGAAGACAACGATTCAGCCATGTCAGGCGCTCCCACGTCGAAATTGCTTCAGCTCAGCCCAGCCATCGCGAACAACCGCGCCGTCATCCCGGACGCAGCGAAGCGGAGATCCGGGATCCATGCCTGAACCGTTCCGGAATGGATCCCGGGTCTCCCTGCGGTCGCCCGGGATGACTCGCGCTTTGGGTCCAGCCCCGGCAGCGGTTCGAACCGATACGCTCCACCCCGTCATGCCCGCCTTGCCTCGATCGGCACAGCCGCGGGCCGGCCGATCCCGCCCGTCGTCTTGCGCCCCGACACGAACATCTCGGCCAGCAACCGCTCCATCCGGGTGACCTCCTGCGCGAGATGACCGGCGAGTTCCTGCTGCCGCTCCGGCTGCATGCGGCTGTCGATCGCGGCCAGACTCAGCGCACCAGCGACGCGCCCGTCGGGATAGCGGAACGCCGCGCCGATACCCCAGGAACTGGCGACCAGCCGGCCCGGATTGACCGCGAAACCGCGCTGCCGCGCGAGCCCGAGATCGCCTCGGATCAGCTCCGGCGCGAAGCCCGGATAACGCGTCAGCAGGACCGGCGCATTGGCGGCGATGATCCGGTCCACATCATCGTCGGGCAGCGCCGCCAGCATGGCGAGCGAACCCGCACCGACCCCGAGCGGATGCTGCAGTCCGGCCTGAAGCGCATGGGTCCGCACCGGATAGGTGCCCTCCTCCCGATGCAGACAGACGGAGTAGTTTTCGCGCCGCACCGACAGGAAGCTCGTATCCATGGTAACAGTCGAGAGCCGGCGCAGGCTCTCCATCGCCAGTTCGAGCAGACCGTGCCGCCGCGCCGCCAGCACGCCGAGCACGAAAGCCTCCTCGCCGAGGCAGTAGTGCCGCGTTTGCGGCTCCTGCTCGACCAAGCCTGCCCGCATCAGCGCCAGCAGCAGCCGTCGCGCCGTCGGCTTGTTGAGCCCGCTGCCGGTCACGATCTCGGCCAGCGGCAGCCCGCCAGCCGGCTCGCGGCCGATCAGCGCGAGCAGCCGCAGGGCGCGGTCGACGCTCTGCGAGCCGGACATTGCGGCGCGCGGCTGGTTGATGGCTTCCACCTTGGCTTCCTCAAGCCGATCCACGATATGGACCTTGTTCTTGTTTCTGAAGCCTAGATCGCCCCTTTGCGGATTGCAATGCGGTGCCTGTCGTGTAATCTCCGCGCCAACCTGATGTGATCTCGGTCACAGTATGGACCGCGCCGACGGCTGCTCGACAAGCCACCCAAGATCGGCGCGCATGGGAGGATGAACCGATGTCGACGCAGGCAACCCGCAAGGGCGCCGGCTCCGTGCCCGCCACCACTGCGCCGCTGGCTGACCTGATGGTCGGCACGCTCTGCGCCATCGCTCGGGGCTGAGCCGGACGATGGTCGACGTCGCCGACAGGATCGCCCTGCCCGAAGGGCTTGCGGATATCGAGGATGTCCGTCCCGGCTCCCCGATCATGCGCCCGGTCGAGTTCATCGCCGCGGCACTGGTCGCGCTGATCATCGGCGTGCTGCTGCTCGGCGTCACCTCGCGCTATGTCTTCTCGCTGCCGGTGATCTGGATCGACGAGGTCGCCTCGATCTCGTTTCTCTGGCTCGCCATGCTCGGCTCGGCCATCGCGATCGACCGCAACGAGCATCTGCGGCTGACGCTCTTCGTCGGCATGATGCCGGAGCGCCTGCGCGGCTTCGCCAACACCTTTGCGCTGCTGGTCATCGCCGCCTTCCTGCTGGCGATGGTCTATCCGGCGATCGACTATGCGATCGAGGAGAGCTTCGTCACCTCGGCGGCTCTGAACATCCCCAATAGCTGGCGCGTCTCGGCGCTGGCCACCGGCATCATCCTGATGACGCTGCTGGCGATACGGCATGCGATCAGGACCTCTACCCTGCGCGATCTCGTGCTGGCGACTGCGCTGGTCGTCGCCATCGGCATCGCCTTCTGGCTGCTGACGCCGACCTTCAAGGGGCTGGGCTACGGCAACATCCTGATCTTCCTGCTCGGCGTCGTCGCGCTTTGTCTGGTGGCCGGCGTGCCGATCGCCTTCTGCTTCGGCATGGGCACCCTCTGTTTCCTCGCCTTCTCCACCAGCGTGCCGATGATCGTCATGGTCGGCCGCATGGATGAAGGCATGTCGAGCATCATCCTGCTCTCGGTGCCGATCTTCGTGCTGCTCGGCTGCGTGCTCGATGCCACCGGCATGGGCAAGGCGATCGTCGATTTCCTCGCCTCGATGCTCGGCCATGTTCGCGCCGGCATGTCCTATGTGCTGCTCGGCTCGCTGTTTCTCGTATCCGGAATTTCCGGCTCGAAGGTCTCCGACATGGCGACGGTCGCGCCCGCGCTCTTCCCCGAGATGAAGCGACGCGGCTACCAGCCCAAGGAGCTGATCGCCCTGCTCGCCACCGGCGCGGCCATGGCCGACACCGTGCCGCCCTCGATCGTGCTGATCGTGCTCGGCTCGGTCGCCGGCGTTTCGATAGCCGGCCTGTTCAACTCCGGCTTCGCCATCGCCATGGTGCTGCTGCTGGCCTTGGCGGTGCTCGCCCGCTGGAAGGCGCGCAAGGAGGACATGCAGGGCGTGCGCCGCGTCTCGCTGGCCGTCATCGGCAAGACCGCGCTGATCGCAGGCCCGGCGCTCGTCCTTCCCTTCATCATCCGCGGCGCGGTCGGCGGCGGCGTCGCCACCGCCACCGAGGTCTCGACCATCGCGGTGCTCTACGCGCTGATCATCGGCATGATCCTGTATGGCGGCATCAGCCGGCGCAAATTTTACGCGATGTTCGTCGAGACCGCCGCGCTCTCGGGCGCCATCCTGATGATCCTCGGCACCGCGCTCGCCATGGCCTGGGCCCTGACCCAGACCGGCTTTGCCCGCGACCTCGCCAATTTCATGGTGGGCCTGCCGGGCGGCTGGCTGACCTTCATGGCGGTGACGATCGTCGTCTTCATGATCCTCGGCTGCGTGCTCGAGGGCTTACCTGCCATCGTGCTGATGGCGCCGCTGATGTTCCCGATCGCCAAGAACCTCGGCATCAACGACGTGCATTATTCGATGGTGGTGGTCACGGCCATGAATATCGGCCTGATGACGCCGCCGATCGGCATCGGCTTCTACATCGCCTGCAAGATCGGCAACGTCTCGCCCGACGAGGCGATGGGCGCGATCTGGCCCTATCTGATCGCGCTCCTGGCCGGCCTCGTCATCATCGCGGTGGTGCCGGGCATCTCGACCTGGGTGCTTTAAATGCCGCTCGTCATCCCCACAGCCCTCATCCTGAGGAGCGAGCCCGCAGGGATCGCGTCTCGAAGGATGCTCCAGGAGGCTCCGGAGACGTCTGGAGCATCCTTCGAGACGCCGCTGCGCGGCTCCTCAGGATGAGGGCTGAGGGAATGACATCGAGCTGAAGACACATCGACTTCGACGCCAATCAAAAACAAAACCACCACAGGGAGAAACGACCATGACCATTTCACGCCGCACCCTGCTGCAGGGCACAGCCGCAGCCTCCGCGATCGGCAGCTTCCACATCGGCTCAGCCTCCGCGCAGACGCCCGAGTTCGCTTACAAGTACGCCAACAACCTGCCCGTCGCGCATCCGATGAACATCCGCGCCAACGAGGCGGTCGAGAAGATCAAGGAGCAGACCAAGGGCCGCGTCGCGATCCAGATCTTCCCGAACAACCAGCTCGGCTCCGACACCGACATGCTGAGCCAGGTCCGCTCCGGCGGCGTCGAGTTCTTCACGCTCTCGCCGCTGATCCTCTCGACGCTCGTGCCCAACGCCTCGGTCTCGGGCATCGGCTTCGCCTTCCCCAATTATGACGCCGTCTGGAAGGCGATGGATGGCGAACTCGGCGCCTATGTTCGCGGCCAGATCGGCAAGGCCAACCTCGTCGTCATGGACAAGATCTGGGACAACGGCTTCCGCCAGATGACCTCGTCCAAGGGCCCGATCAACACGCCCGACGACCTCAAGGGCTTCAAGATCCGCGTGCCCGTCTCGCCGCTCTGGACCTCGATGTTCACCGCCTTCCAGTCTGCTCCCGCCTCGATCAACTTCGCCGAGGTCTACACCGCGCTGCAGACCAAGATCGTCGACGGCCAGGAGAACCCGCTCGCGATCATCTCGACCGCCAAGCTGTTCGAGGTGCAGAAATATCTCTCCGTCACCAACCACATGTGGGACGGCTTCTGGTTCCTCGGCAACAAGCGCGCCTGGGAGCGTCTGCCGGAGGATCTGCGTGCGATCGTGGCGAAGAACCTCAACGACGCCGCCGAGCTGGAACGCGCCGATGTCGCCAAGCTCAACGCCGGATTGCGCGAGGAACTCACGGGCAAGGGCATGGTCTTCAACGACACCAAGGCCGATCCCTTCCGCGACGCCCTGCGCAAGGCCGGCTTCTACGCCGAATGGAAGAAGAAGTATGGCGACGAGGCCTGGGCAATCCTGGAAAAGGCCGTCGGCGGCTCGCTGAGCTGAGGCTTTTGAACACCCGCGCCGTCATCCTGGACAAGCCGCGTAGCGGCGCAGCTCCGGGACCCATCGTAGGGCGACGTCGGCACCCTATGATGGATCCCGGGACGGCCTGCGGCTGCCCAGGATGACGGCTCGGTTCCACCACGACACGAAAGACCGCACCATGGCCGACCGGCTCAAGGGCAAGATCGCCATCGTCTTCGGCGCCGGCTCCTCCGGCGAAGGCTGGGGCAACGGCAAGGCGGCGGCCGTCGCCTATGCCCGCGAAGGCGCCCGCATCGCCTGCATCGACATCAGCCAGGAAGCCGCCGACGAGACCGCCGCGATCATCAATGGCGAGGGCGGCGTTGCCATCGCGCTGGCGGCGGACGTTACGCAGCAAGCCTCGATCGACGCCGTCGTCGCCGCCACGATGACGCGCTTCGGCCGCATCAACATCCTGCACAACAATGTCGGCGTGACCCATATGGGCGGGCCGGTCGAACTCTCCGAGGAGCAGTTCAAGGCGGCGATCGACCTCAATCTCGGCCCGGTCTATCGCTGCTCCAAGGCCGTCATCCCGCATATGCTGGCAGGCGGCGGCGGCGCGATCGTCAACATCTCCTCGATCGCCGCGATCCGCTGGGTCGGCTACCCCTATTTCGCCTATTACGCCACCAAGGCGGCGGTGAACCAGGCGACGGTCGCGCTCGCCATGCAATATGCAAGGCAGGGTATCCGGGCGAACTGCATCATGCCCGGGCTGATCGACACGCCGATGATCTACAAGCAGATTTCCGGGCAATACGCCTCGGCCGACGAAATGGTCGCCGCCCGCGACGCGCTGGTGCCGATGGGCAAGATGGGCACCGCCTGGGACATCGCCAATGCGGCGGTGTTCCTGGCCTCCGACGAGGCCAAGTTCATCACCGGTGTCTGCCTGCCGGTCGATGGCGGCCAGACCTGCTGCGTGGGGGCGATGGGCTGAGTTTCGGCAGCACCGCTTACGAAAACCAGCCCTCATCCTGAGGAACCGCTTCAGCGGCGTCTCGAAGGATGCTCCAGGAGGCTCCCGAAACATCTGGAGCATCCTTCGGGACGCGCTCCTGCGGAACGCTCCTCAGGATGAGGGCTGAAGCGGTAGCGACACCTCTACCCCCGCCGAGCGATCCAGTCCGCCAGCGGCCCCGCCAACCCCGTGCTCTCCTTGCCCGCCGGCCGCCTGAAGCTGCCCTCGCGCGCCTTGAGCGGGCGCAGCAGCGCCAGCGTCTCGGCCTGCTTCACCGCTGCCTGGACCTGGTCGATCACGGGCACCGAGATGCGCTCGCGTACCTTCGCGGCGAGCCCCGCCAGCGGCGCGCCGGCCAGGATCACCACATCAGCCTGCGTGCTCGCGACAGCGTCGTTGGCGAGCGACACCAGCAGTTCCTCCTTCTCTTCCTGGACATCGGAGATCGAGCGGAAGGCGCCGTCCAGCATGCGGATGCCGGCGCAACGATCGGCCATGCCATGCATCTCGACGCATTCCTGGTACCAGGGCCCAAGCGCCGTCGCGAAGGTGACGATGGCGAAGCGCCGCCCGAGCATGCAAGCGGTCAGCATCGCCGCCTCCGCCATGCCGACGACCGGAACCTCGAACAATTCGCGCGCCGCCATCAACCCGGGATCACCGAAGGCGGCAATCACCGCCGCGTCATAGCTTCCCGCTCGCTCGGCCAGCATCTCCAACGCGATCGCCCCGCCGATCTGCGCCTCGGCTCGCGTCGAGATATAGGGCACGCCGCGCGGCGCCGTCGCCGGCACGATCTCCGTGCCCGGCGCGACAACCTGCGCGGCCGCGCCGACGAGGAGCGTGGTCAGGCTCTCGCTGGTGTTGGGATTGAGCAGCAGGATCTTCATCGGTCACCGTCCATAGCGAGCCGGCCGGCGCCGGCTGTCCGCGCCACGACAGACACCGTGCCACGCTTGCGCGCGAGAGTAGCAGCTTGCGTGCCATAACCGGCTCCGCCGGCTCGGACAGGCCGCCGAGGCCGTGAGCGACATTCCAGCCATGGAACACTTGATCCATTCCGCCCGCGCTGCCAGAACGGCATGGACATTCCGGCGACCGGGAGACGCATTCTGATGGATGACGGGACGGCCCCCGGGCTCCCGCGCGATTTCGACGGGCTGAGGGCGCTGATCCTCAGCCGCCGCCAGTCGCTGCCGAAACGCATTGCCCAGGTCGCGGCCTACGCACTCGACAATCCCGACGAGATCGCCTTCGGGACCGCCGCCAGCATCGCGATCGCGGCCGGCGTCCAGCCCTCGACGCTGGTGCGATTCGCCCAGCATCTCGGCTTCGACGGCTTCACCAGCCTGCAGACGGTGTTCCGCGAGCGCCTGCGCGAACGCAATTCGAGCTATGAGGAGCGCCTCAGCCAGCTTCGCGCCGATGTCGGCGGCAACGGCGCCAACCACCGCATCCTCGAAGGCTTCCTGACCGCGTCGGGCACCTCGCTCGACCTGCTGGCGCGCTCCCTCGACGAAGCGGCCCTCGACCGCGCCATTGCGGCGCTGGCCAGCGCCGAGACGATCTACATCCTCGCGCGGCGCCGCTCCTACCCGGTCGCGAGCTACATGGCCTATGCGCTCGGCAAGCTCGGCGTCCGCTACCAGCTCGTCGAATCGGCGGCGGGCCTCAGCCCCGAGATCCTGTCCTTCGCCACGAAGCGGGACATCGCGCTGGCGGTCAGCTTCTCGCCCTATGCGGCGGAGACGATCGACGAGGCGCGCGTGCTCTGCGAGCGCAATGTCCCGGTCATCGCCATCACCGACAGCGCCTTTTCGCCGCTGGTCCAGTTCGCCAGAATCTGGTTCGAGGTCGCGGAGGCCGATTTCGGCGGGTTCCGCACGCTGTCGGCGACAATGGCCCTGTCGATGGCACTGGCCGTGGGCATCGGCGACGCCCGCCGCGACCGCAAGCCCGGCAAGGACCGCCCTAGAGGCTGACTGTCAATCAGGAACAGGCGTTCCGAATTGACTGTTCGGTAGAATTATCATTTCATAAGCGCGACACTGCCGGAGCCATCGGGCAACCGGTGGGGCATGGGCATGGACAGCCGGGAGGACGATATGACGGGATCGCAAGGCGGACCATCGCAGGCGCTCGACGTCATCACCATCGGCCGCGCCTCGGTCGATCTCTACGGCCAGCAGATCGGCTCAAAGCTCGAGGACGTCACCTCCTTCGCCAAATCGGTCGGCGGCTGCCCCGCCAATATCGCCATCGGCACGGCCCGCCTCGGCCTGCGCTCGGCCCTGCTGACCCGCGTCGGCAACGAGCAGTTCGGCCGCTTCCTGCGCGAGCAACTCGGCCGCGAGGGCGTCAATCTCGACGGGCTTAAGACGGACCCCACGCGGCTCACCGCGCTCGCCATCCTCTCGGTCGAGAGCGACAAATCCTTCCCGTTGCTGTTCTACCGCGAGAACTGCGCCGACATGGCGCTGGAGGAAGACGACGTCGACGAGGCCTTCCTCGCGACCGCGCGTGCCGTCGTCGTCACCGGCACGCATTTCGCCCGGCCCAACACCGAGGCCGCCCAGCGCAAGGCGATGCGCCTGATGCGCGCCAGCGGCGGCAAGGTGGTGCTCGACATCGACTATCGCCCCAATCTCTGGGGTCTCGCCGGCCACGCCGAGGGCGACAACCGCTACATCGCTTCGGAAGCCGTCTCGGCCCGGATGAAGACGGTGCTGCCGGATTGCGACCTGATCATCGGCACGGAAGAGGAGGTCCTGATCGCGTCGGGCGAGAGCGAGCTCCTGCCGGCGCTGAAGACGATCCGCACGCTGTCGTCGGCCACCATCGTCCTCAAGCGCGGCCCGATGGGCTGCATCGTCTATGACGGCGCGATCTCGGACGATCTGGAGGCCGGCATCATCGGCAAGGGCTTCCCGATCGAGGTCTACAATGTGCTGGGCGCCGGCGATGCCTTCATGTCCGGCTTCCTGCGCGGCTGGCTTGGCGGCGAAAGCCTGCAGACCGCCGCGACCTGGGCCAATGCCTGCGGCGCCTTCGCGGTCTCGCGCCTGCTCTGCTCGCCCGAAAGCCCGACCTTCGAGGAGCTGCAGTATTTCCTCAGGCACGGCAGCCCGCATCGGGCGCTGCGCAAGGACGAGGCGATCAACCACATCCACTGGGCGACGACGCGCCGCCGCGACATCCCCTCGCTGATGGCGCTCGCCTGCGACCACCGCTCGCAACTGGAGGAGGTCGCGCAGAAGACCGGCGCCGACCCCGCCCGCATCCGCGATTTCAAGGTGCTCGCCGTCAAGGCCGCAGCCCGCGTCGCCAATGGCCGGCCCGGCTTCGGCATGCTGCTCGACGAGACGCATGGCCGCGAGGCGATGTTCGAATTCGCCCGCCACCCCTTCTGCTGGCTCGGCCGCCCGGTCGAACTGCCGGGCTCACGGCCGCTGCGCTTCGAGGCGAGCCAGGACATCGGCTCGCTCCTGCCGGAATGGCCGGTCGACCACTGCATCAAGGCTTTGTGCTTCTACCACCCCGACGACGCCTCCGAACTGAAGCATGCGCAACAGGACAAGCTGCGCGCCTTGTTCGAGGCGGCGCGCAAGGTCGGCCGCGAATTGCTCGTCGAGATCATCGCCTCGAAGAACGGCCCGATGTGCGACGACACCATCGCCCGCGCCATGCAGGAACTCTACGCGCTCGGCATCAAGCCCGACTGGTGGAAGCTCGAACCGCAGGCTTCGGCCGCCGCCTGGGCCGCGATCGAGGGCGTCATCATCAGCAATGATCCCTGGTGCCGCGGCGTGCTGCTGCTCGGCCTCGACGCAGCCGCGGAGGAGCTCAAAGCCGGTTTCGCCGCGACCGCATCCAGCCCCATCGTCAAGGGCTTCGCCGTCGGCCGGACCATCTTCATGACGGCGGCCGAGGGCTGGCTCTCCGGCAACCTGACCGACGAGGCGGCCATCGCCGACATGGCCCGGCGCTTCGAGGCGCTAGCCAACCTCTGGCTTGCCACGCGCGGCCGCAAGGCGGCATAGCTTCCGCTCCCCGGAGACGTTTCATGACCGCCACCATCCGCCTCACCATGGCGCAGGCGCTGACGCGCTACCTTGCCGCGCAATTCACCGAGATCGACGGCCGCCGCCTGCCGATCTTCGGCGGCGTCTGGGCGATCTTCGGCCATGGCAATGTCGCGGGCCTCGGCGAGGCGCTCTGGCACGAGCGCGAGCGCCTGCCGACCTTCCGCGCCCATAACGAACAGGCGATGGCCCATGCGGCCATCGCCTATGCCAAGGCGAATATGCGCCGCCGCTTCATGGCCGCGACGACCTCGATCGGCCCCGGCGCGACCAATCTCGTCACGGCCGCGGCGCTTGCCCATGTCAACCGGCTGCCCGTCCTGCTGCTTCCGGGTGACGTCTTCGCCAACCGCATCCCCGACCCCGTGCTCCAGCAGGTCGAGTCCTTCGGCGACGGCACGGTCTCGGCCAATGACTGCTTCCGGCCGGTCTCGCGCTATTTCGACCGCATCACCCGCCCCGAACAGATCATCCCGGCGCTCGCTCGCGCCATGCAGGTGCTGACCGACCCGGCCGAATGCGGCCCGGTCACGCTCGCGCTCTGCCAGGACGTGCAGGCGGAGGCCTATGACTATCCCGAGAGTTTCTTCGCAGAGCGCCTGTGGACACCACGCCGCCCACGGCCGGACCGCACCGAGCTCCAGGCGGCAGCAGCCGCGCTCAGGGCGGCGAAGAAGCCGCTGATCATCGCCGGCGGCGGCGTGCTCTATTCCGGCGCCTGCGACGATCTCGCCCGCTTCTCGACCGCGACCGGCATCCCGGTCTGCGAGACGCAAGGCGGCAAGTCCGCGCTCCCCGACAACGCCCCGCTCAACATGGCCGCCGTCGGCGTCACCGGCACCACGGCCGCCAACCGACTCGCCGCCGAGGCCGACGTCATCCTCGCCGTCGGTACGCGCCTGCAGGATTTCACCACCGGCTCCTGGGCCCTGTTCGGCGCTACCGACAAGACGCTGATAGGCCTCAACGTTCAGCCCTTCGACGCCGGCAAGCATCGCGCCTTGCCTGTTGTCGCCGACGCCCGTGAGGGCCTGACCGAACTCTTCGCCGCGCTCGGCAACTGGCAGGCGCCGGAAAGCTGGACGGACAACGCAAAGACCGGCAAGGCCGACTGGCGCAAGGCCGCCGATGCTGTCACCGCCGCGACCAACGCCGCCCCGCCCTCGGACGCGCAAATCATCGGCGCGGTCCAGAGAACGCTCGGCTCCGACATCATCCTGCTGCATGCCGCCGGCGGTCTTCCCGGCGAATTGCACAAGCTCTGGCAGGCCGGCCCGCCCGGCTCCTATCACGCCGAATACGGCTTCTCCTGCATGGGCTTCGAGATCGCGGGGGGCTTAGGCGCCAAGATGGCGCGGCCCGACCGCGAAGTCGTCGTCATGGTCGGCGACGGCTCCTATCTAATGCTGAACTCCGAGATCGCGACCTCGGTGATGCTCGGCCTGAAACTGACCATCGTCCTGCTCGACAATCGCGGTTTCGGCTGCATCAACCGCCTCCAGAACGCCACCGGCAGTGCCTCCTTCAACAACCTGCTGAAGGACGCCCGCCACGAGACCCTGCCCGAGATCGACTTCGTCGCCCATGCCGCGAGCCTCGGCGCGATCACGACGAAGGCCGCCTCCATCGCGGAGCTGGAAGCCGCGCTGGCGCAGGCGAAGGCCAACACCCGCACCACGGTCATCGTGATCGACACCGACCCGCTGGTCTCCACCGCTGCCGGCGGGACCTGGTGGGACGTCGCGGTGCCGGAGGTGAGCGAGCGGGCACAGGTGCGCGAGGCGCGGACAAATTACGACGCCAGCCGGAAGCGGCAGCGCGTCGGTGAATAGGAACCTCAGGTCTCCACCCGCCCTTCCGGCACGCCGACATGAACGCTGAAGACTATCGAGGAACTGACCCATGATCCGCATCGGCGCAAACCCCATCGGCTGGTCGAATGACGACATGCTGGAGATCGGCGGCGAGATTCCGCTCGAAACTTGCCTGAGCGAGGCCCGTGCCGCCGGCTTCACCGGCATGGAGCTCGGCAACAAGTTCCCGCGCGAGGCCGCCAGCCTCAAGCCGATACTCGACGCCCACGGCCACGCGCTCGTCTCCGGCTGGTACTCGACCGAGCTTTTGATCCGCGATGTCGCAGCCGAAATGGCGGCCGTGAAGGGCCATGCGACGCTGCTGCGCGACATGGGCTGCAGCGTGCTGATCGCGGCCGAAACCTCGAACGCGATCCATTCCGACATCGCCACGCCGCTCTCCGCCCGCCCGGTGCTGGCGAAGGGCGGCTGGGCCGATTTCGGCGCGCGCTACACGAATTTCGCAGCAGCCGTGAAAGCCGAATACGGCCTCCAGCTCGTCTACCACCACCATATGGGCACGGTCGTGCAGACCGAATCCGAGATCGACCGCTTCATGGCCGTGACCGGCGAGGCCGTCGGCTTCCTCCTCGACACCGGCCACGCGACCTGGGGCGGCGGCGACCCGGCCCGCATCGCCCGCCACTGGAAGGCGCGCATCCACCATGTCCACGCCAAGGACATCCGCGAGGATGTGATGTGGCGCTCCAACAAGGAGGACTGGTCCTTCCTCGAATCCGTGCTCGCCGGCGTCTACACCGTGCCGGGCGACGGGCTGATCGACTATGTCCGCGTGCTCCGGGAGCTTCAGGGCTATTCCGGCTGGATCGTCGTCGAGGCCGAGCAGGACCCGAAGAAGGCAGAGCCCGCGACCTACGCGAAACTCGGTCACGCCAACCTGACGCGCTTCATCAGGGAAGCGGAGTTGGGCTGATCCCATCCACAGCCCTCATCCTGAGGAGCCGCGAAGCGGCGTCTCGAAGGATGGTCCAGGAGGTTGCGGAAGCATCTGGAGCATCCTTCGAGACGCGCTCTACGAGCGCTCCTCAGGATGAGGGCTGAGTTTGAAAACGCTTCGAAGGAAGACCCGTGTCCCACCTCCTGATCAAGCCCAATGGCGTCCATGGCCATGTCAGCCATGTCACGCCGCAGAGTGCCGGCTGGACCTATGTCGGTTTCGATCTGCATCGCCTGAAGTCGGGCGAGACGGTCTCCGCCGCAACCGGCGATCGCGAGGCCTGCCTCGTCTTCGTCACCGGCAAGGGCGAGGTCACGGCTGGCGGGCAGGCTCTGGGCGAACTCGGCCAGCGCATGTCGCCCTTCGAGGGCAAGCCCTGGTCGGTCTATATCCCGCAGGGCTCGGACTGGTCGGTCACCGCCACGACCGATCTCGAACTGGCCGTCTGCACGGCGCCAGGCCTGGGCGGCGGCCTGCCGGTGCGCGTCATCGGTCCCGACCATCTCGGCCAGGAGGTCCGCGGCAAGGGCAGCAATATCCGCCACGTCACCAACATCCTGCCCGAAACCGAACCTGCGGATTCGCTGCTCGTGGTCGAGGTCATCACGCCCGCCGGCAACACCTCGAGCTATCCGCCGCACAAGCACGACCGGGACGACCTGCCGCGCGAATCCTATCTGGAGGAGACCTACTACCACCGGCTCAACCCGCCGCAGGGCTTCGGCTTCCAGCGGGTCTACACCGACGATCGCAGCCTCGATGAAGCGATGGCGATCGAGGACGGCGACGTCGTGCTGGTGCCCAGGGGTTACCACCCCTGCGCCACCTGCCATGGCTATGATTTGTATTATCTCAACGTCATGGCCGGCCCGAAGCGGAGCTGGAAGTTCCACAACGCGCCCGAACACGAGTGGCTGACGAAGCTCTGAGAAGCCGGGCCACAATTGAGCCCTCATCCTGAGGGGCTCCTCAGACCGGCGCGACAAACCCTGCTCCCCCAAATGAATGATGCGAGGAGCGGACGCTCTCGCCATCGTCGCCGCAGCTCAAGTCCGGGACGCCGTTTGAGGTCGCACGCGGCCGTCCCGCAAGCATGCGGAAACTCCGATGAAGACAGCCTCTCTTCTGCTTGCCTTCGCGCTGTCATGGCTCGCGCCGGTCGCGGCTTCCTCCCAGGACCATCCCCTGCTCGGCCGCTACGCCGACTCGAAGCAGGTCGGCTACAAGGTCGATGCCTATGACGAAGCCCGCATTATCACCGGCCCCTTCGACGAGCGCACCAAGACGGAGCAGCAGGGGCCGGGCTGGACCCTGGTCGAGGGCAAGGTCACGACGCTCTACTACAGGCTGCCGGACGGCCGCTCGAGCCTGGAGGCACTGCGCAATTACGAAGCGAGCCTCAAGGCCAACGGCTTCGAGATCGCCTTCACCTGTTCGACGGAAGCCGGCAACTGCTTCACCGAAGGCCAAGGCTATCCCGGCATCTTCCTCGGGCTGGCGCTCGACGGCAAGACCGACATGCCCAAGCTCCAGCTCGGCGATGTCGTCCGCAACTATTTCGGCAACGGCAATGGCCGCTATCTCTATGCCCGGCTGAACCGGCCGGGCGGCGTCGTCCATGCCAGCCTGGCCTTTTCCGACGATGCCAACCGCGGCCGCGTCGTGATCGCCCGGATCATCGAGACCGGCAAGATGGACACCGGCATGATCAAGGTCACAGATGCGAGCCAGCTCGGCCGGGACCTGAACGATAAGGGCCGCACCAATGTCTACGGCATCCTGTTCGACTTCAACAAGGCCGAGGTCAAACCGGAATCGCAGCCGCAGCTCGCCGCCATCGCCGAGCTTCTGACCAGGAACCCGGGCCTGAAGCTCGATGTCGTCGGCCATACCGACAACCAGGGCGGCGCCGGCTACAATCTCAAGCTCTCGGACATGCGCGCCTTCTCGGTCGTCGCCGAATTGTCGCTACGCTACACTATCGACCGCGCCCGGCTGAACCCGCTCGGCAAGGGCCTCGACCAGCCCGTCGCCTCCAACGCCGACGAAGCCGGCCGCGCCCTCAACCGCAGGGTCGAGCTGGTCAGGCGCTGAGCGGGCGCCAAATACGCCGTCATCCTGGGCGACCGGAGGTCGTCCCGGGATCCATCATAGGGCACCGTCGCGCCCTATGATGGATCCCGGAGCTGCGCCGCTGTGCGGCTTGTCCGGGATGACGCGGTGTTTCCGAGTCACATCATCAAGCGCAAGCACGACGACGGCCCCCTCACGCCCCGCATTTGTAAACGGTGCCGGCCGTGGACGGCCCCTTCCACTTGATGTCGGCGACGCTGGTGAGGACATGGGTGCCACCGAGATCGGCCGCCCGGATCTTCAGCCGCGCGATCGTCGCATCGCGCGCCTTGTCGAGCACCAGGATCGAATGGAGCTCGGCGGCGCCATCGATCTCGCCGAGCTTGGTGCAGGGCTCGATCACCGCCTTGTTGTCGGTCAGCACCACGATGTTCGAACGCGAGGTCGCGATTGCGCAGGCGCTGAGCATCGGGGCCAGCATCATCAAGGCGGGCAGCAGGAGATGTCGCGGCATCGGGAACTGTCCTCGAATGATGGCAAAAGCGGCAGGCGCCATGATCGACCGCTTTGCCGCAAATTCAAGGCTGCGCCAACCGAATCTCGATGCGCCGAACCTCAGCGTGCCGTCGGCCCGCCCAAATGCAGCACGGCTTCCAGCAGCGTGCGCGCATAATCGGTCTGCGGCGCGCCGAACAGTGCCAGGCTCTCGCCCTGCTCGACGATCGCGCCGTTCTGCATCACCACCGTGCGCTCGCACATCATCCTGACGACGTTGAGATCGTGGCTGACGAAGAGCAGCGCCAGATCGTCCTCGCGCCTGAGCCTGTCGAGCAGTTGCAGGATCACCGCCTGCACGGAGACGTCGAGCGCCGCCGTCGGCTCGTCGAGGATGAGCAGGCGCGGGCGGCAGGCGATCGCCCGCGCAATGCCGACACGCGCCTTCTGCCCGCCCGAAAGCTGATGCGGGAAGCGTTCCAGCAGCCCGCTCGGCAGGCCGGCACGCTCGGCGCATTCGCTGACGCGGGCGGTCAGCGCCGCGCCGTCCTTCATCCCGAGCAGGCGCCGCAGCGGATGGGCAATGCAGTCGAAGGCGTTGAAGCGCGGATTGAGGCTGTCGGTCGGGTCCTGGAAGACGATCTGGATATCCTTGCGCAGCGGCGAGCGGTGGAAATCGCGCGCCGGCAGCGTCCCGATCGCCTGCCCGTCGAACAGGATCTCGCCCTCGCTGGCATCGATCAGCCGGCAAACCAGCCGCGAGATCGTGCTCTTGCCGGAACCGGATTCGCCGACGAGACCAAGGCTCTCGCCGGCCCGGATCAAGAAGGAGACGTCGTTGACCGCGACGACGCCGCGGTCGTAGCGCTTTACGAGATTCTGGACTTCGAGCAGGAGCGGCGTGCCGGAGGGACGTTTCCTCTTTTCCGTCTCCCCAGAGCCCTCATCCTGAGGAGCGATCGAAGATCGCGTCTCGAAGGATGCTCCAGGAGACTCCGAGATCGCTGGAGCATCCTTCGAGACGGCCGCTGACGCGGCCTCCTCAGGATGAGGGCTGAGGGTCTCAGGCGCGAGGTCAGCAATCGTCGAGGTCGCGGTCGGCGAGGCGGCGACGAGGCGGCGCGTATAGGCGTGCTGCGGCGCGCTGAACAGCGAGAGCGGCTGCGCCTCCTCGACGACCTTGCCCTGCTCCATCACGCAGACGCGCTGGCAGTAGCGCGAGGCGAGGCCGAGATCATGCGTGATCAGGATCATCGCCATGCCGCGTTCGGCGGTGATCTTCGAGAGCAGGTCCATCACCGTCTTCTGCGTGGTGACATCGAGACCCGTGGTCGGCTCGTCGGCGATCAGGAGCTTGGGCGCGCAGGCGATCGCCATGGCGATCATGACGCGCTGGCACATGCCGCCCGACAATTCATGCGGATAGGCGTCGAGGCGCTGCTCGGGATCGCGGATCAGCACCGCCTTGAGCAGATCGAGCGCCCGCGCCCGGCCCTCGCCCGCCGAGATGCGCTCATGCGCACTGAGCGCATCAGCAATCTGTTGGCCGACCGTGCGGATCGGGTTCAGCGCGCCGCGCGGGTTCTGGAAGATCATCGAGATTGCCGCGCCGTGCAGAGCGCGCAACTGCTTCGACGAAGCCTTGGTGATGTCCTCGCCGCCGAAGCGGATGCGGCCCTGGCTGACGCGGCCCGAGGCGTCGAGCAGACGCGTCACCGCGAAGGCCGTCACGGATTTGCCGGACCCGCTCTCACCGACGACGCCAAGCGTCTCGCCGGCGGCGACCGAGAACGACACGCCGCGCACCGCCTCGACCAGCCCGCGCCGGGTCGAGAAGGTCACATGCAGATCCTCGATCGCGAGCAGCGGCCCGCCTTCAGCCATGGTCATGCGTTCACGTCCGCATGCGCGGGTCGAGGATGTCGCGCAGGCCATCGCCGAGCAGGTTGAAGCACAGCACGGTCAGCATCAGCGCCAGGCCCGGAAAGGCGACCAGCCACCATTTCCCGGTCGAGATGAAGCGCGCGCCTTCCGCGACCATGATGCCCCATTCCGGAGTCGGCGCGGAGACGCCGAGGCCGATGAAAGACAAGCCCGCCGCGTTGAGGATCGCCCAGCCGAGATTGAGCGAGACCTGCACCGCCATTGCCGGCAGCACGTTCGGCAGGAGGAAGCGCAGGACCACCGAGACATGGCTATCGCCGCTCGCACGGGCAGCTTCCACCCAGCCGGCATTGCGGCGGACATTCACCTCGGCCCGAGCGAAGCGGATATAGAAGGGCAGGTTGATGATCGCGGTGGCGATGACGATGTTCTCGACCCGGTTGCCGAGCGCCGCCACCATCGCCATCGCCAGCACGAACAGCGGGAACGCCATCAGCACATCGACGAAGCGCCCGACATAGCGGTCGAGCCGGCCTCCAGTGTAGCCGCAGAGCGCCCCGACCACCGCGCCGAGCGCGAAGGACAGCGTCACCGCCGAGGCCGCAATGGCGAGGTCGAGCCTGGCCGCCACGATCAGCCGGCTGAACACGTCGCGCCCGAGCTGGTCGGTGCCGGCCCAATACTTTGCGCTCGGCGGCTGCAGCGCGTTGGGCACGTCGGACGCGATCGGATCGAACGGCACGATCCAGGGGCCGATGATCGCCAGCAGGCACAGGATGAAGGCGCCTGCGGCCGCAATTGCCGTGACCGGGTTGCCGCGCAGGATCCAGACGGTGTGGCGGAGGGTTGCGGAGGTCATTCAACCGACACCCTGGGATCGGCGATGCCGTAGAGCACGTCCACCGTCAGGTTCACCACGACGAAGATCGACGCCATCAGCAGCACGAAGCCCTGCACCGGCGCATAGTCGGAGGCGAGCAGCGCATCGAGCGCATAGGACGCGACACCCGGCCAGGAGAACACCTTCTCGACCAGCACATTGGCGCCCAGCATGGTCGAGAACACGATGCCGGCGATGGTCAGCACCGGCAGAAGCGCGTTGCGCAGCGCATAGGTGACGATAACCTTGCGCGGCGGCAGGCCGAGCGAGCGAGCGGTGCGGACGAAATCGCTGCCGAGCGAAGCCAGCATCGCGGCGCGCGTGATCCGCGCCAGCGGCGCGACCACGAACAGCGCCATGGTGAAAGCCGGCAGCACGAGTTGGCTAGCCGCCGCGCGCCAGCCCTCCCAGTCGCCGGCAACAGCGAAATCGATCAGCAGGAAGCCGGTCACCAAAGGCGGCTGCGAGGTGAAGATGTCGACGCGCCCCGTCGGATCGGGCGCGATGCCGAGCAGGTAATAGAAGGCGTAGATCAGCAGCAGCCCCGAGACGAAGGTCGGCACGCAGACGCCGAGCGCGCAGATGAAGCGCACGACATGGTCGATCCACGAGCCCTGCCGCAGCGCCGCCGCGACGCCGAGCGGTATAGCGGTCAGGAGCGCGATCAGCAGCGCCATGAAGGTGAGCTCCAGCGAGGCCGGCAGCCGCGATTTGAGATCGGCCAGCACCGGCTGCCCGGTCGTCAGCGAGCGGCCGAGATTGCCCGAGCCGATATCGCCGAGATAGCGCACAAGCTGCTCCGGCACCGGCTTGTCGAGGCCCATCTGCTGGCGGATCATCTCGATCTCCTCCTTCCCCGCGCTGGGGCCGGACGCAAAGAACACCGCCGGATCGCCCGGCAGCACGCGCATCAGCAGGAAGGTGAAGACCAGCACGCCAAACAGCGCCGGCAGCGACGAAGCGAAGCGCCAGCCGGCCCGTTTCGCGGTGGTGGAGAGTTGGGACATCAGTTGTCTCGCTCGCCCTGCTTCAAACCCGCGCCGTCATCCCGGACAAGCGGCGAAGCCGCGCCGATCCGGGATCCATGCCGGAGCCTATCGCGAAATGGTCAGGCATGGATCCCGGGTCTTCGCTGCGCTGCGCCCGGGATGACGGCGGGTGGTTCGGGGTCAGTGGCGGAGGCTCATCACTTCCGGCTGAGATCGCGAAAATCGATCTGCCGGTGGAACTGGTAGACGTAGCCGTCGATGCTGGACGCCATCACCGCGTCCTGCGAGGGCTGCCAGAGCGGGATCTGCGGCATCAGCTCGAAATGCCGCGTGTTCAGATCCTTGCCGAGCGCGGCGTATTTCGCCATGTCCGGCTCGAAGCGGGCGGCCTGGGCCCATTCCGTGATCTTGGCGTCGTCGAGCGAGGAATAGTTCCAGCGGATCGGGCCGATGTAGAAGTTGCGGTAGAAGTAATCCATCGAGGGCAGCCAGGCGACGATGCCCTCGGTGAAGAACGGCACCTTCTTCTCGTTGATCAGTGTCGACATCTGCGCGTCCGGCAGCTTCTGGATCTCGACCTTGATGCCGATCTTCGCGAGCGATTCCTTGAGCAGCGCCGCCATCGGCTCGGCCGTGCCGGCCTGCCCGACATTGAACGAGAAGGTCGTCGAGAAGCCCTCAGGGAAGCCCGCCGCCGTCAGAAGCTTCTTGGCCTCGACGAGGTCGGTCTTGAGCGGCTGCGGGATCGGGAAGACCGCGCCCGTCGGCGCCTTGCCCTCAGTCCAGTTGGCGCCGTAGAGCGGCGCGCCGCGGCCGAACAGGGCCGCCTTGAACATGTCGTCATAGGGCAGCGCATAGGCGATCGCCTTGCGCACCTCGAGCTTGTCGAAAGGCGGCGTCTGGTTGTTGAACGAGACGAAGGTGATCGAGTTGTACTGCGGCGTCGAGATGACCTTGAGCTTGCCCTTCTTCTCGAGATCGGCGGCGTCGGTCGCCTGCAGGTCGATGACGATGTCGGCATCGCCCTTCTCGACGAGGTTGGCGCGGGTCGCCGCCTCGGGGATCGTCTGGGTGATGATGCGCTTGAAGCTCGCCGGCTTCTCGGCCGAGCCGCGATTCCAGTCCGGGTTGCGGCGCAGGATCGTGGTCTCGCCGGGCTTGAAGCTCTCGATGATATAGGCGCCGGAGCCGGCGGTGTTCTCCTTCAGCCAGGCCAGCGCCCAGGGATCTTCCGCCGTCGCCTTCGATTTGGCGAGCTTGGAGTTGAAGATCACCGGATAGACCACGGCGAGGTTGGCGAGCGCGAGCTTGTCGGGCTTGGGCAGCGTCACCTCGAAGGTGTGGGCATCGACGACCTTGAACTGGTCGGCCGAGGTCAGCGATCCCGTCAGGAGCTGGCCCTTGCCGAGCACATTGGCGGTGACGGCACGGTCCAACGACCACTTCACGTCATCGGCCGTGACCGGCGTACCGTCATGGAACTTGGCGTCCTGGCGCAGCTTGAAGGTGATCTTCAGCCCGTCGGGGCTGACCGTGTAGCTCTCGGCCAGTTCCGGCTTGAAATTGTCGAGATCGAAGACCCATTTGCCGTCGAGCTGCTTCTTGCCGAAGGAGAGCAGGCGGTCGTAGGTCAGCAGCGACAGGCCGAAGGCCTCGCGGGTCGAGCCGGGGATGTTGGGGTCGAGCGTGTTGATCGCGGCGCCGGTGACATGGCGCAGCGTCTCGGCGCGGGTCTGGGTCAGCGCCGGCAGGGCCGTCGAGGCCAGGAGCGCCACCGCAAGGCAGGCCGTCCGTACGATGGTCATGCTTTTCCCCTTTTCTTGAACGCGATCGACAGGTTGGTTCCGAACGGAACAGGATGCAAGCGTGGTGCCATGTGCCCTCTCAGCCCTCATCCTGAGGAGCCGCGGCACGCGGCGTCTCGAAGGATGCTCCAGCTGGTTCGGGAGCCTCCTGAACCATCCTTCGAGACGCGATCCCTGCGGGCTCGCTCCTCAGGATGAGGGCTCGCATGCCGGCTTCCGCACCACCGCCTGCGGCTCGTCATAGGCCTGGAATTCCGCCCAGAGCCGCCCGGCATCGGCCCGGAACAACCCGCGCGTCAGCCCGGAGACCAACCGCGGCACGGCGGTCGTCATTGCGTTGATCGAGGAGCCCGAGGCGCCAAAACTCATCGTCGAGGCGATGCTGAACAGATGGATGTCGGCGATCCACGGCGTCTCGCCCGCAACGCGTTCGCACAGCGCGTAGTCGTCGGCGAGATAGGGGAAGCGTCCCAACCTCTCGTCCCGTTCGGTTGCGGGCGGCGTGTAGCGATCGGCCCAGGATGCGATGTTGCCCGCGAAACGCGACAGCTCCGGCCGCACGGCGAGATCGATGTCGATCCCGGTGGCGCAGATCACGAAATCGACTGCCACCGGGCCCGATGGCGTCACCAGTTCCGCCCCGCCCGGCCCGTCGATGGCGCTCAGCACCGGCGCCCCGAGATGCAGCCGGAAGGCAACATGGCCGGCACAGCGATCATAGGTCGCCTGCGGAAAGCCTTCGCGCAGCGCCATGATCGCGCTCATGAAGCGCCAGCGCCAGGCATCGTCGAGATCGCCGAGATGGCGCAGGAAGCCGCGGAAGGTCAGCCAGCGATAGGGCTGCACCACCTGCGCCTCCGGCCGGCGACAGAGCAGATGCACCTCCGCCGCGCCGGCCTCCAGCGCGGTCGCGGCATTGTCGAAGGCCGAGGCGCCCGCCCCGATCACCGCGACACGCTTGCCCGCGAGCGCGGCGAAATCGATCGTCTCGGCACAATGCGCGCAGCGCGAAGCCGGCAGGCATGAGAACGGGGCCGGCAGGCTCCAGTCGCCCATGCTCTCCTGACCGGTCGCGAGCACCAGCTTGCGGGTATGCAGGATTTGCTGTGCGCCGCCACTGCGGACGGTCACCGCGAGCAACCCATCCGCCGGGGCGATGTCGATGACCTCCGCCTCATTGCGAACGGGGATATCGACGACATGGCCGAACCAGGCGAGATAATCCGCCCAATGCCCCTTCGGGATCAGATTGAGTTCGTCCCAGCTCTCGATGCCGAATTTCGCCTCGTGCCAGGACTGGTAGGTCAGGCTCGGCATATCCAGATCGGGGCCGGTGAAATCCTTCGGGCTGCGCAGCGTGTGCATCCGCGCATAGGAGCGCCACGGCCCCTCTTGGCCCGCCGGCGCCCTGTCGAGCACCAGGATGTTGTCGACCCGTGAGCGCAGCAGGCCAAACGCGGTAGCAAGCCCCGACTGGCCGCCGCCCACGATGATGACGTCATGGGCCGGCGTGCCGTCGGGCCCCGTCACCGGCTTCAGCCAGGGCGCCCGCGGATGCGCCGTACGCGCCAGATCGGCCGCGATCCGGCTTTCGAGGACGGAAAGGCCATCGTGAATCATGGCCGCGTCCGATGCAGCGTTCATGCCGCCAGCCAGCCGCCATCGACGACCAGCGTCGTGCCGGTGCTGAAAGAGGAGGCATCGCTGGCGAGATAAAGCGCCGCCTGCGCGACCTCCTCGGCCCGGCCGAAACGCTTCAGTGCGTGCCGGTTGCGCGAAGCCTCGCGCAGCGGTTCGGGATTGGCATGGCGGGCGAAACTCCGGCGCAGCATCGGTGTGTCGATCGCGCCGGGCGCGATCGCGTTGACCCGGATGCCGTCGGCCGCATAGTCCAGCGCCATCGTCCGCGTCAGCGAGAGGATCGCGCCCTTGGCGGCGATATAGGCGCTGTTGCCGCGCCCACCGGCGAGCGCGAGCTGCGAGGCGAAGGTCACGATCGCGCCGCCGCCGCGCGCCTGCATCAGCGGGATCGCCGCCCGCGCGAACAGGAAGGTGCCGCCGACATTGGCGCGGAAGACTGCGTCCCAATCCTCGGGCGCGGTCGTCGTCACCGTGCCGCCGCAGGAGAAGCCCGCCGCCGTCACCAGCACGTCGACGTCGCCGAAGCGCGCGGTGCAGGCCTGCACGGCCGCATCAGCAAAACCCGGCAGCCCGACATCGCCCACCTGGACGATCGCTTCCCCGCCCGCTGCCGTGATCAGCGCCGCCGTCTCGGCCAGACCCGCCTCGTCGCGATCGACCAGAGCCAGGCGCGCGCCCTCGCCGGCAAAAAGCTGCGCGATCGCCTGCCCGATCCCGGAGCCGGCGCCGGTCACCAGCGCGATCTTGCCCTCGAGCTTCATCGCGTCATCCCCCTAAAGTCCTTTTGGAAACACAGCCCTCATCCTGAGGAGCCGCGCAGGCGGCGTCTCGAAGGATGCTCCAGAGGGTTCGGGAGCCTCCTGAAACATCCTTCGAGACGCGGCCTCCGGCCGCTCCTCAGGATGAGGGCTGGGAGCGTTGTCAAACGGAGTCCTCATGCTGTCCATGCGCCCGCCACCAGGCGGCGAGCCTGTCGGCGGAGTCCATCCCATCCGTCTTCGCGCGCCAGCCGAGATCACTCGCGATCCGCTCGACCGCGAGCGGCGCCCGATCAGACGGACCATGGAAATCGATCGTCACCGCCTCGCCGGCTTCCGCCAGCCGGCAGACGAAGCCGGGGAAGGAGGCCGCCAGCCGCATCCCCCAATCCAGCATGGAGAAGCGCCGGCCGGTCGAGACATTGTAGACGCCGTGCCCGAGCGCCGATGCGCCGGCTACCGTCAGCACGGCGTCGGCGACGTCTGGCGCATAAATCCAGTCGCGCAGACCCGGCCTCGGCAGGATCGCGCCCTCGCCCGCGACGGCCGCCGCCAGGATCTGACAATGCGGGCTCAGCGTGTCGCGCACGCCTGTGGCGCGCTCCCACGGACCGAAGACGCCGCTGAGCCGCAGGCTGACGACGTCGAGACCCCAGAGCGAGCCCAGCCGCGCCCCGACCCGCTCGCTCGCCCATTTGGTGATGGCATAGAGCCCGACCGGATCGCCCGGAATCTCCTCGGCGAGTTCATCGACACGCTCGCCGGCAGCTCCATAGGCCGCAGCCGAACTCAGATTGATCACGCGGCGCGCGCCGGCCGCCCGCGCAGCCGTCAGAGTCGGCACCTGCGCCAGCAGGTTGACCTCGAGGATCCGCCCTGGCTCGCTGGCATCGCGTTCGCGCCCCGCCGTGATCGCGGCGCCCATCACCACGAGATCGGTGCCGGGGCGAACCGCCTCGGTCACCACCGCCTTATCGGTCACATCTCCGAGAATGGTCTCGAACCGGCCGGGCAGCTGGGCAAAGGCTTTGGCTGCGGCATCCGGCACCGGCGCGCGATCGAACGCTACGACATCATGCCCCGCACCCAGCATCGCCTCCGCGATGTTGAGACCGACGAAGCCGGCGCCGCCGAAGATCAGGACTTTCACGACAGGGCTTTCAAGGCAGGACGCATTTCAGGATTTGCAGGAACGGCACCTTGCCCGATGGGCCGATCCGCACGAGCTAAGAGCCTCGCGCAGGCTTCGGCAAGCCCGGAACATGCACGATCGACTGCGATTTCGGCTGGACATGCCGCATTGCACAGCGACCGTGCTTGGGTTAGGCGTCGCCGCATCATCCTCCGGGCCCGCTTTTCGCCTCCGCCTCGCGCCATGCCCGCGAGGCGCCGTCGCGACCTCGCCGGGCGGCACCGGTTCTGCCACGTCGAAAAGGAGCCGATCATGGCCCGCAAGAAATCGAAGCCCCTCGATGCCGAATTCGTGATGTTCGATGTCGTCTATGCCGACGGCTCGCGCCGGTCCAACCGCCGCGTCCCGACGGCTCTTCTCGGCGGCCTCGACGGCGACGAGCCGGCGCGCGACGCCATCATGGAGCAGGATCGCCTGATTGCCGAGAAATCCGGCATGCCGCCGCTCGATATCGTCTCGCTGGAGCGCTCGGGTACCAAGGCTATCGAAAAGCCGGCTCGCAAATTCGGCTGAGCCCACCTGTCAAACGGGTTGGCACTCATGTCGATTGATGCGGTTTTGCAGCATCTTCGCACATGGATTTAACCCAGACGCCGCTGTTTTGCTTGACCTGCCATGCCTCCTGCATTTTAGTCCGGGACAGCCATTGGGAGGCTGCAAAAAGGGACCACAAATGCGTACCATTCTGATCGTCGGAGCCTTGGCGGCGGTGCTGGCCGGCTGCCAGACTGCGCAGGAGTCGCTCGCCGATGCCGAAGTCACCTGCGAATCGCAGGGCTTCCGCCCCGGCACGCGCGCCTATCAGCAGTGCCGTTCGGCGAACTATGTCGAGAACCGCCGCACCTCGAACGAGACCGCCAGCGCGGTGACCGCAGGTGTTGCCGCCGGCGTCATCGGCGGCGCGATCGCGGCTTCGGCCGATCGCGGTTATTATGGCCGTGGCTACTACGGCCGCCGCGGCTACTGGTACTGAGATTTCGGCGCGGTCGCCGCTCGCGGCACCACGCACAACCAGAAAGCCCTGCCGCAGCGATGCGGCAGGGCTTTTTTGTGTCAGACGGTCGCCCGCGCTGCGGTGGGTTGCTCCGCCTGACTGTTCAGCGCTTGGCCACGCGCTTGCGCGCCGGGGCCGGCTCGCTCGACGAGGTCAACAGCGAGCCAATGAAATAGACCGCGATGCCGACGCCGAGCAGGGCAGCGATCGGCTCGCGCTCCGCACGCTTTGCCAGCAGGCGGCTGCCATAATCGGCATAGTCGCGCGCCTGCCCGGCATAGTCGCGGGCCGTATCGCTGTTGGCACGCAGCCATTTCTCACCGCTCTTCAGCGCGCTCTCGCCGGTGTCGGCGGCCTCGCTGCGATAGCTGTTGAACAGGCTGCGCAGCCGGCCGTAATCGGGCTCATAGCGCTCGAAGCGCGAGGTCGAGGAGCCGCGCAGGCTGGCCCAGGCGATCAAGCCGACGCTCAGCGCACCGAGCCCGAAGGCCGCCAGCGGATGGCGCTCGACGGCGCTCCGCATCGCCTCGCCGCCCTCGCGGGCCAGCTCGACCGGATCGGTCTCGGTGATCGCATCCTTGGCTCGATAGTAGCCGTCGCGGACGGTCTCGGTCGCCTTCTCGGCGAGATTGGAAGCCTTGGCGCGCACCGTACCGGCGGCGTTCGCGATCTCGTCGCGGGCCTCGTCGGAATCCTTGGGCACGTCAGGCGGGAAAGTGTTCATGGTCGCCATCGCGAAGTCTCCATTTGCAAGCGCGGTCGTGAGCTTGGAGCTCACTGAATTCTCATGAGAGTGAACGAGGCACCGCCACGAGAGTTCCGCGCCGGGCCGAGAAAGCTGCGGCCGGCGAAAACCAGAAACCATTCGGCCATCGATCCGCCTCCCGCAGCCATCACACGGCCAAGATTGGATGCGATTCACCTTCTCATCCGCTGACCAAGGAGACGCTCATGGAAGCCCAGCAACTCCTGATCAAACATCCATGCGTGATGTCGGATCCGGAATGGATCGCTCTCGAAAGCATCGACGAGCAGACCAACCACTTCGTTTTCGACGTGTCGGTGCTCCACATCCTCAAGGGCCGGGGCCTCGTCGAGTCGACCGGCGAGCGCTGGCACATCACCGAGCGCGGCCAACGCAGGTTGCACGACCGCGACTGCTGAGCTGAACTCGAGTCATTCTCCAACACCGCCGGCCGGCCGCGTTCCATCGCGCCGGCCGGTTTCGTTTTAGCCGGCGCGCTGCGGCCGATGGCAATCTGGAAATCCGCTTCCCCCGTCCCCATTCTGAACCTGATCGCAATTCGACCCGCTCAGGGAGCATCATGGCCAAGCCCGTCAGCATCACCGTCTCGCATGACCTTGGCCGCGAGGGCGCGGTCGCAAGATTGCGGGACGGCATCGACCGCATCCGCGACCGCCTCGGCATGGTCAAGATGCAGCTCGTCGAGGAACGCTGGGAGGGCGACAGCCTGCATTTCGGCGTGGCTGCGCTGGGCTACACCGTGCGCGGCCGGCTCGATGTCGAGCCGTCGCTGGTCCGCGTCGAGATGCAACTGCCCTGGGTGCTCGCCGTCTTCGCCGAGAAGCTCAAGATCGGCGTCGAGAAGCAGGGCCAGATCCTGCTGGAGAAGCCCAAGGCCTGAGCAGAGGCTCTCTGCGACAGCCCCACGGTTGAAATCACGAGGCGCAGCCGGCATGGTCTGGCACGCTCCGCCGTCCGCTTTCATCGCGCATCCATCCGGGAGAACCATGCATCACGGCCCGCTGATCGCCATCCTCGTCGCGGGCCTTGGCCTTGCATTCGTCTTCGGGGCGCTCGCCCAGAAACTCCGCATCTCCCCTCTCGTCGGCTATCTCGTCGCCGGTGTCGCCGTCGGCCCCTTCACGCCGGGCTTCGTTGCCGACCAGAACCTCGCCAATGAGCTCGCCGAAATCGGCGTCATCCTGCTGATGTTTGGCGTCGGCCTGCATTTCTCGATGAAGGATCTGCTCTCGGTCAAGGCGATCGCGGTGCCGGGTGCGCTCGTCCAGATCGCGGCGGCGACCTTGCTCGGCACGGGTCTTGGCCTTGCACTCGGCTGGAACTGGGTCGCCGGCGTCGTCTTCGGCCTGGCGCTCTCGGTCGCCAGCACCGTCGTGCTGCTGCGCGCGCTGCAGGAGCGCCGGCTCGTCCAGAGCGAGAAGGGCAAGATCGCGGTCGGCTGGCTGATCGTCGAGGACCTCGCCATGGTGCTGGCGCTGGTGATGATCCCGGCCGTCGCCGACGCGCTCAACGGCGCGCGCCCCGGCGTACCGTCGCCGCTCTCGGGCCAGTTCGATCTCGGCCTCTGGGGCGTGCTTGGCCTGACCCTGATGAAGGTTGTCGCCTTCATCGCCTTCATGCTCGTCGTCGGCCGCCGCGTCATCCCCTGGGTGCTGCACTGGGTCGCCCATACCGGCTCGCGCGAGCTGTTCCGGCTGGCAGTGCTCGCGGTGGCGCTCGGCGTCGCCTTCATCGCCGCGACCCTGTTCGGTGTCTCCTTCGCGCTCGGCGCGTTCTTCGCCGGCATGATCCTGAGCGAATCGCCGCTGAGCCAGCGCGCCGCGGAGGAATCCCTGCCGCTCCGCGATGCCTTCGCGGTGCTGTTCTTCGTCTCGGTCGGCATGCTGTTCGACCCGGCGATCCTGCTGCGCGCGCCCGGTCCGCTGCTCGCGACGCTGGCGATCATCCTGATCGGCAAGTCGCTCGCCGCCTGGCTGATCATGCGCGCCTATGGGCGCTCAAATGGCGTGGCCCTGACGATCTCGGCCTCGCTCGCCCAGATCGGCGAATTCTCCTTCATCCTTGCAGGCCTCGGCGTCTCGCTCGGCATCCTGCCGCAGCAGGGCCGCGACCTGATCCTGGCCGGCGCCATCCTCTCGATCCTGCTCAACCCGGTGCTGTTTGCACTGGTCGATCACTTCATCGGCGAGCCGAGCATGGCGAAACCCAAGCCGGGGCCGACGCCGGGCGCAGCCGACCCCGAAACGAAGCCCGACCTCGACATCGTGCCAACAGCACTGTCCGACCACATGGTCGTCGTCGGCTATGGCCGGGTCGGCGCACTGCTCGGCGCAGGCCTGCTGGCGCGCGGCGAGAAGGTATTGGTCATCGAGGAACAGGGCGATGCGGTTGCCGCAGCCAAGCGTCACGGCGCCGAACTCCTCCTCGGAAATGCGGCCGGTCCTGCCGTACTGGCCGCCGCAGGGCTTGGCCGGGCGCGGCGTCTCTTCGTTGCCATCCCGCAGAGCTTCGAGGCGGGCCAGGTCTGCGAGCAGGCGCGCCGCGACAATCCGGCACTGCCGATCGTCGCCCGCGCCCATTCCGATGCCGAGGTCGAGCATCTCACCAAATGCGGCGCGACGCTGACGATCATGGGCGAGGCCGAGATCGCCCGCGCGATGCTGGCCCTCTGCGCAGCCCCGGAGCCGCCTCCGGCGGCGGAGCCTCTGCCGGCCTGACGCCGGCCAGTTACGCTCGCAACCCCCGTGGTCATCCCGGGCTTGCCCCGGGATCCATCGAAGGGCCCATCCTTGTCCGGATTGAGCTCTATGATGGATCCCGGAGCTCCGCTTCGCTGCGTCCGGGATGACGACGGTGGTTCAGTCGCGAACCAGATCAGACCAGCTCGAACCTGACGTCCTGCGCGCCTTCCCAGAGCGTCCTGCGGCCGAGCGTGTAGAGGTTCTCCAGCCCCGAGGTCAGCGTGATGAAGTGGTTGCCGGCGAGCTGGCCCATCTTGCTGGCGAAATGCACGCCGCCATAGGCGAGCAGGATCTCGGTCTCGCTGATGCCGCCGGGATAGAGGATGATCTGGCCGGGTGCCGGATAGCTCGTATGGTTCTCGTAGCCGACGCCGAAATCAAGCTCGCCGAGCGGCATCCAGACGCCCTCGCCGCTCCAGCGCACATGCACGATCTTGCTGGCGAAGGGCATGTGGCGAAGGAAGGCGGCGCACGTCTTCGGCGCGGCCTCCAGCTCCAGTTTGGCCTCGAAGGTGAACGGGCCTGCGGTGACGATGAGCTGCTGGGACATGGGACGACCTTTCGCGTAGTTCGCCAGACCGGATAAGGCGAATGGGATGTGATCTTGAGCCCTCATCCTGAGGAGCCGCGAAGCGGCGTCTCGAAGGATGCTCCAGGAGGCGCCGGAACCATCTGGAGCATCCTTCGAGACGCGGGCTTTGCCCGCTCCTCAGGATGAGGGCTGGAGAGATATCGCCGCGCTATCTACGAGAACGCCGCCTTCAGGTCGAGCGTCCCGACCTTGCCGATCGCCTCGTAATTGCGCTTCAGCCAGCGCTTGGCCGCCGCCCGGCCGATATTGCGCAGCTGCAGCAGGAAATCCCAGTCCGAGTTCAGCCGCGACGACGAGGTCATCTCGGCCAAGGGCGGGCCGCCGTCGATGCGGTGCATCAGCACGCGCTTGTATTCGTCCTTGGGCAATTTGCCGCCGTCGATCAGACGGTTGACGAAGTCGATGGCTCGCAGCTCGCGCAAGAGCGAGGCGTTGAAGGTGATCTCGTTGACCCGGTCCTGGATGTCGCGCGCCTTGGTCGGCAGGTCCCGGCGCAGCAGCGGGTTGATCTGGACCAGCAGGATGTCGTCGCCCGCCGCCTCGTAGAACAGCGGGTAGAGCGCCGGATTGCCCATATAGCCGCCGTCCCAATAGGCCTCCTTGCCGATCTCGACGGCCTGGAACAGCATCGGCAGGCAGGCCGAGGCCATCAGATGGTCGGCCGTCAGTTCCGGTCCGTTGAACAGCTTGATCTTGCCCGAGCGGACATTGGTCGCGGCGATGAACAGCTTCAGCTGCGTGCAGGCCCGCACCTTGTCGAAATCGATGAGGTCGGCGATCACGCCGCGCAGCGGATTGATGTTGAGCGGGTTGACGTCGTAAGGGCTCGCCACTTTCGAGAACATCTCGAACCAGAGCATGCCGGGCGGGACGCCGTTCGAACCGCCCCAGGCACCCAGCAGCGTGTCGATCAGCGAGCGCTCGGAGCCGCCATACTTGCCATCGACGCTGATCGCTCGCCAGAACGCCTCGAGTTTGGCGCGGGCCCCATCGGCCCCGCCCTCGATCCAGCCCTCGGCCAGCACCACCGCGTTCATCGCGCCCGCGCTGGTGCCCGACAAGGCCTCGATGGCGAGCCGCCCATCCTCCAGGATCGCGTCGAGCACGCCCCAGGTGAAGGCGCCATGCGCGCCGCCGCCCTGCAAGGCCAGCGAGACGGACTTCTCCGCCTTGGGGCCGGCGAGCCCCAGCAGATGATGGGTCGCTGTCTTGCGCCCGGTCACGCGGCGGTCCAGCCGCCATCCATCGGCAGCGTCGTGCCGGTGATCGACTTCGCCGCGTCGGTACACAGGAACACGGCGAGCGCCGCGACCTGCTCGACGGTGACGAACTCCTTCGTCGGCTGTGCCGTCAGCAGCACGTCGTTCATGACCTGCTCCTTGGTCATGCCGCGCGCCTTCATCGTGTCGGGGATCTGCTTTTCGACCAGCGGCGTCCAGACATAGCCCGGCGCGATGGCATTCACGGTGATGCCCTTGGTCGCGACTTCGAGCGCCACCGTCTTGGTCAGCCCGGCAATGCCGTGCTTGGCCGCGACATAGGCCGATTTGAACGGCGAGGCGACGAAGGCATGCGCCGAGGCTGTGTTGATGATGCGGCCCCAGCCCTTGGCCTTCATCTTCGGGAGCGCGGCACGCGTCGTGTGGAAGGCGGAGGTCAGGTTGATCGCGATGATCTGGTCCCATTTCTCGATCGGGAACTCGTCGATCGGCGAGACGAACTGGATGCCGGCATTGTTGATGAGGATGTCCACCGCGCCGAATTCGGCCTCGGCCTGCGCGATGAAATCCGCGATCTCGGCGGGCTTGGTCATGTCGGCGGCTGAAAACAGCACCTTGACCCCGAACTCGCTGGCGAGGTCCGAGCGGAGCTTTTCGGCTTCCGCCGGAGGCATGATGCCGTTGATGACGAGATGGGCGCCTTCCTTGGCCAGCGCTCGGGCATAGGCAAGCCCGATGCCGGAGGTCGATCCTGTGATGGCGGCCGCGCGGTCTTTGAGGAACATCGGCTAAGGCTCCTGACAATCGATGAGAAAATGCTTAGGTTCGGGTCCGAACGGGGCAATGCCGCCACCACATCAAGGCCATGGCGGCACGTTGCCCGATGTCCTATTGCAGCGCAACATGACCACAATGCAGCAAAACCTACACGCGCATGGCGCCCATGACGAGCATGTGCATGACGCGCACGACGCTCATGGCGAGGCGGGCTGTCGGCACGCCCATGACCACCGCATCCACGCCGCCGAGGCGCTGGCGCGGGCGGAGCGTATCTGCCGGGAGCGCGGCCTGCGCCTGACGCCGATCCGCGCCAAGGCGCTGGAGGCGCTCCATGCCGACCATCGGCCGGTCGGGGCTTATGATCTCGCGGACCGGATTTCGCCGGCGGGCGGGCGCCGCCTCGCACCGATCTCGATCTATCGCGCGCTCGATTTCCTGGTCGAGCAGGGCTTCGTCCACCGGCTCTCCTCGCGCAACGCCTATGTCGCCTGCCTGCACGGCCATGGCGCCGACGAGGTTGTCGCCTTCCTGATCTGCGAGGTCTGCGGCGGCGTCGATGAGGATTCCTCGCCGGCCATGAAGAAGGCCGTTGCGGCGATCGCCCAGGTCAGGCAATTCTCCCCCGTCCATCAGGTGGTCGAGATCGTCGGCCGCTGCGAGCATTGCCGGAACGCAAGCGCATGATCGGCAAGGACGAGTTGGGGCGCATCCGATGAACGAGCGGGCTTTCCCCTGCCTGACAGCGGAGCATTCCGGCCCGCTGGCGCGTCACCTCACCGTTCCCGTGATGGTCGGCAACGTCGCCGTCGGCGGCGGCGCGCCGATCGTCGTCCAGTCGATGACCAATACCGACACCGCCGACATCGCCGGCACGGTCGCGCAGGTTGCGGCACTGGCGCGGCAAGGGTCCGAACTCGTCCGCATCACCGTCGACCGCGACGAGGCCGCCGCCGCGGTGCCGAAGATCCGGGAGCGGCTCGACCGCATCGGTGTCGACGTGCCGCTGATCGGCGACTTCCACTATATCGGCCACAAGCTGCTGACCGATCATCCGGCCTGTGCGCAGGCACTCGCGAAATACCGCATCAACCCCGGCAATGTCGGTTTCAAAGACAAGAAGGACCGCCAGTTCGGCCAGATCGTCGAGCTTGCGATCAAGCATGGCAAGGCCGTGCGGATCGGCGCGAACTGGGGCTCGCTCGACCAGGAATTGCTGACCACGCTGATGGACGAGAATGCCTTGCAGCCTCGCCCGCTCGATGCCCGCGCCATCATGCGCGAGGCGATGGTGCAGTCGGCGCTGCTCTCGGCCGGGCGTGCCGAGGAGATCGGGCTCGGCCGGGACAAGATCATCCTCTCCGCCAAGGTTTCGGGCGTCCAGGATCTGATCACGATCTACCGGATGATGTCCGCTCGCTCCGACTACGCCATCCATCTCGGCCTGACCGAGGCCGGCATGGGCTCCAAGGGCATCGTCGCCTCCTCGGCCGCGCTCGGCATCCTGTTGCAGGAAGGCATCGGCGACACGATCCGCTTCTCGCTGACGCCCGAGCCTGGTGGCGACCGCACGCTCGAGGTCAAGGCGGCGCAGGAGTTGCTCCAGACCATGGGCTTCCGCGCCTTCGTGCCGCAGGTCGCGGCCTGCCCCGGCTGCGGCCGCACCACCTCGACCGTGTTCCAGCAGCTCGCCCGCGACATCCAGGACTGGATCGCCGGCTCGATGCAGGACTGGAAGACGCGCTACCCCGGCGTCGAGGGGCTGAACGTCGCGGTGATGGGCTGCATCGTCAACGGCCCCGGCGAATCCAAGCACGCCGATATCGGAATTTCGCTGCCGGGCACCGGCGAGGAGCCGACCGCGCCGGTTTTCGTCGACGGCAAGAAGATCAAGACCCTGCGCGGACCCGGCATCGCCGCCGAATTCAAGACGATGGTCGATGATTATGTGGCGCAGCGTTACGGCAGGCGCGCCGATGCGGCCGAGTGAATTTCACAACCTTGCGTTGCGCGGCCCCGCAGCGGACACATGGCAGCGCCTTTGCGTGCTGACGGCATTGTGTTAGAGGCCCCGGCCTTTCGCTGCACCGCAGCGCGCGCGGAGATCCCCTATGGGGCATGACCAGACGAATCCCCCGGCTCAAAAAACGGAGGATTCCCGTTTCGGCATCGATGACGGCCACGCCGCCGAGGCCAAGAACGGCCATGGCAGCTATGCTGCGCTGGCGCTCGGCGCGCTGGGCGTCGTCTATGGCGACATCGGCACCAGCCCACTCTATGCGCTGCGCGAGACCGTGCTCGCGGCGACCGCTGCCCATGGCGAGCTGAGCGCCGCGGTCGTCGGCGCGCCGGTGCCGCGCGACATCGTCATCGGCGTGCTCTCGCTGATCCTGTGGTCGCTCGTCATCGTCGTCACGCTGAAATATGTCCTGCTCCTGATGCGGGCCGACAATAATGGCGAAGGCGGCATCCTGACGCTGGTCGCGCTGGCCCAGCGTGGCCTCGGGCGGGCGCGCGGCGGCGTCGTGCTGTTCCTTGGCATGGCCGGCGCGGCGCTGTTTTATGGCGACGCGGTGATCACGCCGGCCATCTCGGTGCTCTCCGCGGTCGAGGGCATCAAGCTGGTGACGCCGCTGCTGAACGACTATGTCGTCACCATCGCCTCCGTCATCCTGATCGCACTGTTCCTGGTCCAGAGCGGCGGCACCGAGAGGGTCGCGAATTTCTTCGGCCCGATCACGCTGGTCTGGTTCCTGGCACTGGCCGGGCTCGGCATCTACCATATCGCCGACGATCTGAGCGTTCTGACCTCGGTCAACCCGTATTACTCCCTGCGCTTCTTCATCGACCATCCGACGGTGTCGCTGGCCGTGCTCGGCTCGGTCTGCCTGGCCGTGACCGGCGCCGAGGCGCTCTATGCGGATATGGGCCATTTCGGCCGCGGGCCGATCCGCAGCGCCTGGATCTGGCTGGTCTTCCCCTCGCTGTGGCTGAACTATCTCGGCCAGGGCGCGCTGATCCTTTCCGACCCGACCGCCATCGACAACCCTTTCTACAAGCTCGCTCCGGACTTCCTGATCCTGCCGCTGGTCATCCTGGCGACGATCGCCACCATCATCGCGAGCCAGGCGGTGATCACGGGCGCCTTCTCGCTGACGCGGCAGGCGGTCCAGCTCGGCCTGTTGCCGCGCCTGGAGATCCGTCACACCTCGGAGCATACCTCCGGCCAGATCTACATACCCCGCATCAACTGGCTGCTGCTGGTCATCGTCCTGATCCTGGTCTGGTCCTTCCGGACCTCGTCGAACCTGTCGCACGCCTATGGCATTGCGGTCTTCGGCACGATGGTGGTGAGTTCGCTGCTGGCCTTCATCGTGATCCGCCGCGTCTGGGGCTGGAGCCTGACCGCGACCGTGGCCCTGATCCTGCCCTTCCTGATCATCGACGTCGCCTTCTTCGCCGCCAACATGCTGAAGCTGTTCAGCGGCGGCTACATGCCGGTGCTGCTGGCGATCGCGCTGGTCATGCTGATGTGGACCTGGGTGCGCGGCACCAAGATCCTGTTCGACAAGACCCGCAAGACCGACGTGCCACTGCTCGAACTCGTCGGTATGCTCTCCAAGAGCCCGCCGGTCCGGGTCAAGGGCATGGCGGTCTTCCTAACCAGCGACCCCGAGACGGCCCCGGCCTCGCTGCTGCACAACCTCAAGCACAACAAGGTCCTGCACGAGCGCAACGTTATCCTGACCGTGCGCTCGGCCGACACGCCGCGCATCGCCGAGGAGGAGCGCGTGCGCCTCTCCCGCATCACCGACGACTTCTGGCGGGTCGATCTGGTCTATGGCTACATGGAAAGCCCCAACGTGCCCAAGGGGCTCGCGATCCTGCGCAAGCAGGGCTTCAAGTTCGACATCATGTCGACCTCGTTCTTCCTGTCGCGCCGCTCGATCAAGGCCTCGCCGCAATCGGGCATGCCGGTCTGGCAGGACAATCTTTACATCTCGCTGACCAAGTCCGCGACGGACGCCACGAGCTTCTTCCAGATCCCGACCGGCCGGGTCGTCGAGGTCGGGACGCAGGTCACGGTGTAAGCAGAACCTCGTCATGCTCGGGCTTGACCCGAGCATCTCGGAAACCGGCGCCTTCTCGTCATGATATTCTCGGGTCAAGCCCGAGAATGACGGCGGGTCTCAATCGATCCGCGCCGAGCCCTCGGGCACGTTCCGTACCCGCTCGCGATAGAGCAGGTAGAGTCCCGACGCGATCACGATCGCCGCGCCGACGAAGGTCCAGCGATCGGGGAACTGCCCGAAGACGAACCAGCCGAGCAGGATCATCCAGACGATCTGCGAATAGATGAACGGCGCCAGCACGGTCGCCGGGGCCAGCCGGTGCGCCAGGATCAGGAGCCAGTGCCCGAAGCCGCCGAACAGGCCGGTGCCCAACATCACGAGCCAGACGAACGGCGTCTGCGGCGTCGTCCAGAAGAACGGGATCAGAGGCAGCACGGCCGCCGTCCCGGCGACGCCGGAATAAACCATCGTCGTCTCCGGCTTGTCATAGGCCGCGAGCCGCCGGGTGGCCAGCGCATAGAAGCTGTAGCAGACGGTGCCGAAGACGCAGAGCAGGGCGGCGGGATGCATGCCGCCGATGCCCGGGCGCGTGATCACGAGCACGCCGAGAAAGCCGACGCCGATCGCCGCCAGCCGGCGCGGGCCGGGCCATTCGCCGAGCATCGGTCCCGCGACGAGCGCCACGAGCAGCGGTCCCGCGAACATGATCGAAACCGTCTCCGCGAGCTGCAGGTATTGGAGCGCGACGAAGTTCAGCGCCGTCGCGCCCAGCAGCAGCAGCGAGCGGACGCCCTGGAGCCAGGGCCGCTTGGTGCGCAGGACGCCGGGATGACTCCACGGGTTGAGCAGCATCAGGACGAGCGCCATGCTGCCGGCATAGCGCGCGAACACGACCTGCACCGGGTCCATATAGCCCGACAGCCATTTCGCGCTGGTGTCCAGAAGGGCGAAGAACAGAACGGCGCTACAGATCAAACCGATCGCGGCAAGGCGCGACCGTCCGGTTTCCGGAAGATGGGACGAAGCGACGGCCAAGGCAGATCCCGTCATGCGCGGGGAGAATGACAATGGCAGATTTAAACGATTTACCGCCTCTGACCAGCGGCCGAACGCATGAGCTCCATGCGCCCGTCAGGGCATGAACTGGACGGCATGGAGCGAAAGATCAGGAGTCGGTAGCGGCTCAGGCGTCGCTGTCGATCTCGTCGCCGTCGGCTTCCGGATCGTCGATCTCGACGCCGGCCTTCGACAGGCCCTTGGCCGCCTTGCGCAGCAGCCGGCGCAGCTGCTTGCGCTCCTTGCCGTCGAGCTTGTCGAGCAGCTCTTCCTCGACCTGGGTCCAGACGGCGTCGAGCGCCATGGACGTCTTGTGGCCGGCTTCGGTCAGCGCGACCTGCACGAGCCGGCCGTCGCGGCCGCCGCCCTCGCGCGTCACCAGCCCCTGCAATGACAGGCGGCCTATCGTCTTGGACACCGTCGGCGGCTTGACCCGCAGCAGCGTCGCGAGCTCGCCCATCGTCATCGGTGCCGGCTGCAGCGCCTTCAGCGCCTGCTCCTGCCCTGGAAACAATCCGAGCGCGTTCAGCCGCTCGCCCATGCGGGCGCGGTGCAGCCTCGCCGTGACGAGCAAGGCTCGACCTACGCTCTTTTCGAGTGCCTTGGTCATCTCGCTCGATCCTTGGCTAGATGCTTGGACGGATAAGGAAGACGCTTCGCCGGCTGGCTGTTCGCCCGCCAAGATGACAACGTGATGACATGAATGCGAGCGGTGTCACAGAGAGCGCATCTTTTCCGCTACGGAGATCAGGAAGGCGGAACGGCGCTCCGGCGTCGCGCGATTCATGTCATAGAGCGCCAGGTAGCGCGGCCGCGCGGTGGGATGGCAGAACGCGCGCAGGACCCGGCAGACCAGCTTGCGCGGCGGATCGCCCATCAGCAAGGCGCGCCAGCGCGAGCCGCCATAAGTCGTCACCGCCACGAGCTTGCGGATGTTCCAGAGATTGGGCGCGACCTTGCCGTCGACCAGCTTGAACGAAACGCCAGGCAGGAAGACGCGGTCGAAGAAGCCCTTCAGGATCGCGGGATAGCCGAAATTCCAGACCGGGAAGCACAGCACCAGCGCCTCGGCAGCACGCAGCCGCGCGACATAGCCGGCAACGGGGAGTGTGTTGCCGGCAAGGTCATGATAGCCAAGGCGCTCCTCGCGGCTCAGGATCCCATCGAAGCCCTCGGCGTAGAGGTCGCAGTCATCGACCTCATGGCCTCCCTCACGCAGGCTCTGGACGACCGCCTGATGCAGCGCCGCGCCATAGCTCTCCGGGTTGGGATGGGCATAGAGCACGAGCACGCGCATCAGGGCGCTCCGGCGCCGGGACGCATCCCCGCCAGGTGATCCAGCTCGCGATGGTCCGGCAGCGTGGTGTCGATCGCGCGCCCTCCCACCAGCACGCTCCGGTCGGCTTGGGGGCGCGCAAAGAACTCGGTCCAATCGCGGGCACGGGTCAGGATCAGATCGGCCGGGCCGCCGGGCGACAGCACGCCCGGACCTTCCGCTGCCTTGCCCTCCAGCCCCATGATCGCGGCCGGCGTGCGCGCCACCGCATTCGCCCAGTCGTTTCCGGCATGGTCGAGCTGGAGGATGCGGGTGCCTTCGCGCAGCACCTCGATCAGGTCGAGATCGCCATAGGCGTAGAACGGGTCGCGGGTGTTGTCCGACGCGATCATCACCGGCACGCCCGCCGCCTTCAACTCGTGCAGCGCCGTGACGCCCCGCCAGCGTGGCGTCCGGCCGGGCGCACGGTCCTGCAGATACATGTTGCACATCGGCAGGCTGACGACCGCGATCCCGGCCTCCCGCACCTTGGCGATGATCCGCGCCTCGACGTCGGGCTCCTGCAACGCCAGCGAGCAGCAATGGCCGGCGAGGATCCTGCCCGCGAAGCGATGCCGGATCGCCGCATCGGCGATGTGCTCCAGCGAGCGGGCGGCGGGATCATTGGTCTCGTCGACATGGAAGTCGAGATCGAAGCCGTTCTCGATCGCCGTGCGGAAGACAATGTCGAGCGCCGCGTCCAGCTCCGGGATCATGTAGCTGACGCAGCCGAAGATCCCGTCGCCATGCGCCTTCACCGCCGCGACGACATCGCGGATATGGGCCTGATCGAGCGCGAACTGGATGCCGAACAGCGGCGAGGCCTGGATGGCGATGCGCCCCGCCCACTCCGCCCGCAGTTCCGCCAGAACCGGCCAGGAAATCCCGATCTGCTTGCCGAGCGAGTCGATATGGGTCCGCAGCGCAGCCGTGCCATGGGCAAAGGCGCAGCGCAGGCCGAAATCCATCCGCGCCCGCACGTCGGATGCCGACCAGTTCGCCTCGCGGTCGGCCATGACGCTGTTGAGCGCTCCCATGAAACTGCCATCGGGATTGCGCTGGCGCGGCCAGATATGGCCCTTGTCGAGATGGACATGGCAATCGACGAGGCGGGGCAGCACGATGCCGCCGTCGCAATCGAAGGCCGTGCCGTCATCCAGACCCTCGGTGCCAGCCGGCAGGATCGAGGCGATCCGCCCCTCCTCCACCGCGATGTCGATCAGGGCCAGGCCGTCGCGGTCGGCGGCAACACCGCCCGCCTCGATCAGGCAAAGCGGGGCGCGGGCGCGGGTCAGGCGATAGCTGTCTGAAGCAGGGATCGCGGCGAAGCCGGTCGTCACGGGGTGGGTGTCTCCATCGGCTCGGCCATGCACGATGGATACCGGCCGCCACGACCGCGGGCAAGGCGGCGACGCGTTGTGGCACCCTCGCGTCGCATCCGGGCTTGTCGCGCGCACGACGATCGCGCATGAGGGCGGCATCTGCCACGGAGACCGATCCAATGCCGCAGGCCAACCTGATCGATGGCAAGGCCATTGCCGCGCAGCTGCGCGCGCAGATCGCTACCGAGGTCGCCGGCATCAAGGCGGCAAGCGGCCTCGTGCCCGGCCTGCATGTGGTGCTCGTCGGCGACGACCCGGCAAGCCGCGTCTATGTCGCCTCGAAGGAGAAGCTCGCCACCGAGGCCGGCATGAACTCGGTCGCGCATCGCCTGCCGGTCGAGACCAGCCAGGCCGATCTGCTAGCCAAGCTGGCAGAACTCAACGCGGACGATTCTGTCGACGGCATTCTCGTGCAGCTGCCCCTGCCCAAGCATCTCGACACCGCAGCCGTGATCGACGCGATCGATCCCGCCAAGGATGTTGACGGCCTGCATCCGATCAATGCCGGGCTGCTGGCGGGCGGCAAGGCAAGCGGGGAGCATCTCCTGGTGCCCTGCACCCCCCTCGGCTCGATGCTGCTGCTGAAGAGCGTCCTGCCTGCGCTCTCTGGGCTTGAGGCGGTGGTGATCGGCCGCTCGGAGCTGGTCGGCCGCCCCGTCGCGCAATTGCTGCTCCAGGCCGATTGCACGGTGACGATCGCGCATTCGCGCACCAAGGATCTGCCCGCCGTGGTGCGCCGCGCCGACATCGTCGTCGCCGCCGTCGGCCGCCCGCATTTCGTTAGGGGAGACTGGATCAAGCCCGGCGCCACCGTGATCGATGTCGGCATCAACCGCATGCCCGACGGCAAGCTCGCGGGCGACGTCGATTTCGCCGAGGCAGTGGCGGTCGCCGGTGCAATTACCCCGGTACCGGGCGGCGTCGGCCCGATGACGATCGCCTGCCTGCTGCGCAACACGCTGACGGCGTTCAAGGCGAGAAGGGGCCGCTAGGAGGTCATGGTCGGACTTGACCCGACCATCTCGGGACGAGAAGGCGCCTATTCCTGAAAGAGATTCCCGGGTCCGCGCTGCGCGCAGCCCGAGAATGACGCTTCTGTCGCCGCGTGGCGCGTCGATCACATATGGATCTGGCGCTTGTCGACCGCCATCGCCGCTTCCTTGACCGCTTCCGACAGGGTCGGGTGGGCGTGGCAGGTGCGGGCGAGGTCTTCCGACGAGCCGCCGAATTCCATCAGGACCGTGACTTCGGCGATCAGGTCGCCGGCATGGGGGCCGATGATGTGGCAGCCGAGCACGCGGTCGGTCGCGGCATCCGCCAGGAACTTGACGAAGCCCTCGGTGTGCCGGATCGCCCGCGAGCGGGCATTGGCCGTGAAGGGGAACTTGCCGACCTTGTAGGCGACGCCCGCGGCCTTGAGCTCTTCCTCGGTCTTGCCGATCGCGGCGACTTCCGGCGCCGTGTAGATGATGCTCGGGATGGCGTCGTAGTTCACATGGCCGGCCTTGCCGGCGATGATCTCGGCGACCGCGACGCCCTCATCCTCGGCCTTGTGTGCCAGCATCGGCCCGCGCACCACGTCGCCGATGGCATAGATGCCGGCGACATTGGTCTTGAAGTGGTCGTCGATGACGACGCGGCCGCGCTCCATCGCGACACCGGCGCCATCGAGCCCGAGCCCGTCCGTGTTCGGCCGCCGGCCGATCGCGACCAGCACGATGTCGGCCGAAAGCGCCTTGGGCTCGCCGCCGGCAGCCGGCTCGACAGTCACGGTCGCGCCCTTCTTTCCGGTCTCGACCTTGGTCACCTTCGAGCCGAGGATGAACTCGAAGCCCTGCTTCTGCAGGATGCGGTTGAACTGCTTGGCGATCTCCTCATCCATGCCCGGCAGGATGCGGTCGAGATATTCGACGACCGTGACCTTGGCGCCGAGCCGGCTCCAGACCGAGCCGATCTCGAGCCCGATCACGCCGGCACCGACGACCAGCAATTCTTTGGAAACCGAGGTCAGCTCCAGCGCGCCGGTCGAGGTCACGACCGTCTTCTCGTCGATCTCGACGCCGGGTAGACCCATCGCCTCGGACCCGGTGGCGATGACGATGTTCTTGGTCTCCAGCTCCTGCGTCTTGCCGTCCTCGCCGGTGACGACGACCTTGCCGGCGGCCGGGATGCTGGCCGTGCCCATGAACGGGTCGATCTTGTTCTTCTTCAGCAGGAAGGCGACGCCGTTGACGTTGGCATCGACCGTCTCCTGCTTGTGGACGAGCATCTGCTTGAGATCGAGCTTGGGCTTGCCGACGATCACGCCGAGTGCCGGGAAGGTGTGCGTCGCCTCCTCGAACATCTCGGAGGCATGCAGCAGCGCCTTGGAGGGGATGCAACCGACATTCAGGCAGGTGCCGCCGAAGGTCTTGCGCTTCTCGACGACGGCGACCTTGAGGCCGAGCTGGGCTGCGCGGATGGCGGCGACATAACCGCCGGGGCCGGTTCCGATGACGACGAGATCGTAGGACATCTAAAAAGCCTCGCAATGCCCGTCATGGTCGGGCTTGTCCCGAGCATCCACGTCTTCGGATGGTCGGCAGGGAAGTCGTGGATGCTCGGGACAAGCCCGAGCATGACGCCTGAATGGATCGCCGATTAAGAGCGATCAGAGGTCCAGCACAAGCCGCGCCGGGTCCTCCAGCGCCTCCTTGATGCGGACGAGGAAGGTCACCGCTTCCTTGCCGTCGATGATGCGGTGGTCGTAGGAGACCGCCAGATACATCATCGGGCGCACCACGATCTGGCCGCCGACGACCATCGGCCGCTCCTGGATCTTGTGCATGCCCAGGATCGCCGATTGCGGCGCGTTGAGGATCGGCGTCGACATCAGCGAGCCGTAGACGCCGCCATTCGAGATGGTGAAGGTGCCGCCCTGCATGTCCTCGATCTTGAGGGCGCCGTCGCGGGCCTTCTTGCCGAGCGCGCCGATCGCCTTCTCGATGCCGGCGATGGAGAGCTGGTCGGCATCGCGCACCACCGGCACGACGAGGCCCTTGTCGGTGCCGACGGCGACCGCGACATGGTAGTAGTTCTTGTAGACGATGTCGGTGCCGTCGATCTCGGCATTGACCGACGGGATCTCCTTCAGCGCCTGCACGCAGGCCTTCACGAAGAAGCCCATGAAGCCGAGCTTCACGCCGTGCTTCTTCTCGAAGACGTCCTTGTACTGGTTGCGCAGCGCCATCACCGCCGACATGTCCACCTCGTTGAAGGTGGTCAGCATCGCGGCGGTCGCCTGGGCTTCCTTGAGGCGGCGCGCGATGGTCTGGCGCAGCTTGGTCATCTTGACGCGCTCTTCGCGCGAGGCGTCGTCGGGAGCCGACGGCGCGCGGACCTGAACCGGGGCGGCAGGAGCAGCGGCAGCCACGGCCGGGCCGGTCGCGATCGCGGCCAGCATGTCGCCCTTGGTAACGCGACCATCCTTGCCCGAGGCGTTGGCGGTCGACGGATCGACGCCGCTTTCGGCGGCCAGGCGCGAGACCGCCGGGCCGGAATCGGCGGCCTTGGTCGCGGGCTTGATCTGGGTGTCGCCGGCAACCTCGCCGGTCTTCTTCTCGGCGGCGGCCGAGGTCGACTCGCCGGCCTTGCCGGAGGCCTGCGCCACCGCCGTGTCGGCCTTCTTCTCTTCGGCCTTGGGGGCAGCCGCGGCGGCCTTGCCGTCGCCGGCGGTGATCATGCCCAGCAGCGCGCTGACGCCGACGGTGTCGCCTTCCTTGGCGACGATCTCGCCAAGCACGCCGGCCGCCGGCGCGTTGACCTCGAGCGTCACCTTGTCGGTCTCGAGCTCGACCAAGGGCTCGTCGGCCTTCACGGCGTCGCCCGCCTTCTTGAACCACTTGCCGATGGTCGCCTCGGAAACGGATTCGCCGAGGGTGGGTACGCGGATTTCGGTCGCCATGTCAGGCCTCTGTTTCGTGTCTTTGTCTGGCGGTCAGGTGGCTGGACGGTCAGGCCGCGAAGGCCTCGTCCAGGAAGGCGTTGAGCTGGGCGAGATGCTTCGACATCAGGCCGGTCGCGGTCGCAGCCGAAGCCGGACGCCCGACATAACGCGGCCGCTTCGACTTCGATCCGGCATGGCCGAGCACCCATTCGAGATAGGGCTCGACGAAGGTCCAGGAGCCCATGTTCTTCGGCTCTTCCTGGCACCAGACGACGTCGGCGCCCTTGAAGCGCGCCAGCTCCTGAGCCAGCGACTTCAGCGGGAACGGATAGAGCTGCTCGACGCGCATCAGGTAGACATCGTCCAGCCCGCGCTTCTCGCGCTCTTCCAGCAGGTCGAAATAGACCTTGCCCGAGCAGAGCACGACACGGCGGATCTTCGAATCCTTGACCAGCTTGGTCGTCGAGTTGCCGCGCTCGGCGTCGTCATGCAGCACCCGGTGGAAGGTCGAGCCCTCGGCCAGCTCCGACAGATCGGAGACGCAGCGCTTGTGGCGCAGCAGCGACTTCGGCGTCATCAGGATCAGCGGCTTGCGGAAGTCACGCTTCAGCTGCCGGCGCAGGATGTGGAAGTAGCTCGCCGGCGTCGAGCAGTTCGCCACCTGCATGTTGTCCTCGGCGCACATCTGCAGGAAGCGCTCGAGACGGGCCGAGGAGTGCTCGGGACCCTGGCCCTCATAGCCATGCGGCAGCAGGCAGACGAGGCCCGACATGCGCAGCCACTTGCGCTCGCCCGACGAGATGAACTGGTCGAACAGCACCTGCGCGCCATTGGCGAAGTCGCCGAACTGGGCTTCCCAGCAGGTCAGGGCGTTGGGCTCCGACAGGGTGTAGCCGTATTCGAAGCCGAGCACGGCCTCCTCCGAGAGCATCGAGTTGATGACCTCGTAGCGGGACTGGTTGTCGCGGATATGGTTCAGCGAGGTATGGCGGGCCTCGGTCTCCTGGTCGATCAGCACCGAATGGCGCTGCGAGAAGGTGCCGCGCTCGCTGTCCTGGCCGGACAGGCGCACCGGGTTGCCATCGAGCAGCAGCGAGCCGAAAGCCAGCGACTCGGCGGTGGCCCAGTCGATGCCCTTGCCGGTCTCGACGGCCTTGCGGCGGTTGTCGAGGAAGCGCTGAATCGTCTTGTGGACGTTGAAGCCAGGCGGCACCGAGGTGATCTTTTCGGTGATCTCCTTGAGCACGGCCGCATCGACGCCGGTGGCGCCGCGGCGCGGATCGTCCTCGTCGGCGCGGATCGCCTTCATGCCGGCCCAGCGGCCGTCGAGCCAGTCGGCCTTGTTCGGCTTGAAGGCCTGGCCAGCCTCGAACTCGACCTCCAGCTTGGCCTTCCAGGCCGCGCGGGCCTCGTCGAGCTCGCCGGGCTGGAGCACGCCTTCGGCCTCGAGCTTGGCGGAATAGAGCTCCAGCGTCGTCTTGTGCGCGCGGATCTTGCGGTACATCAGCGGCTGGGTGAAGCCCGGCTCGTCGCCCTCGTTATGGCCGAAGCGGCGATAGCAGAACATGTCGACCACGACCGGCTTGTGGAACTTCTGCCGGAACTCGATCGCGATCTTGGCGGCGAAGACCACCGCTTCCGGATCGTCGCCGTTCACATGGAAGACCGGAGCCTCGACCATCTTCGCCACGTCGGACGGATAGGGCGAGGAGCGCGAATAGCGCGGATAGGTCGTGAAGCCGATCTGGTTGTTGATGATGAAGTGGATCGAGCCGCCGGTGCGGTGTCCCTTCAGGCCGGACAAGCCGAGGCACTCCGCGACCACGCCCTGGCCGGCGAAGGCGGCGTCGCCATGCAGCAGCAGCGGCAGCACCTTGGAGCGCTCGACGATGTCGCCGAACTGGTCCTGCTTGGCGCGCACCTTGCCGAGCACCACGGGATCGACGATCTCGAGATGCGACGGGTTGGCGGTCAGCGAGACGTGGACGTTGTTGCCGTCGAACTCGCGGTCGCTGGAGGCACCGAGATGGTACTTCACGTCGCCCGAACCCTCGACGTCATCGGGCGCAAACGAGCCGCCCTTGAACTCGTGGAACAGCGCGCGATGCGGCTTGCCCAGCACCTGGGTGAGCACGTTGAGGCGGCCGCGATGGGCCATGCCGAAGACGATGTCGCGCACGCCGAGCGCGCCGCCGCGCTTGATGATCTGCTCCAGCGCCGGGATCAGCGACTCGCCGCCATCGAGGCCGAAGCGCTTGGTGCCGGTGTACTTGAGATCGATGAACTTCTCGAAGCCCTCGGCCTCGACGAGCTTGTTCAGGATCGCCTTCTTGCCTTCCTTGGTGAAGGCGATCTCCTTGTCCGGCCCCTCGATCCGGCCCTGCAGCCAGGCCTTCTGCTCGGGGTCGGAGATGTGCATGAACTCGATGCCGACCGTGCTGCAATAGGTCCGCTGCAGAATCGCCGTCATCTCGCGGATCGTCGCGAATTCGAGGCCGAGCACGTTGTCGATGAAGATCTTGCGGTCGAGATCGGCCTCGCTGAAGCCGAAGGCCGCCGGCGAGAGCTCGTCGGAATTGTCGACGGTCTCGATGCCCAGCGGGTCGAGCTTGGCGTGGAGATGGCCGCGCATGCGGTAGGCGCGGATCAGCATGATGGCGCGCACGGAATCGCGCGTCGCCTGCTGCACGTCGGACGCACTGATCGCGGCGCCGGCGGCCTGCGCCTTGCCCTTGAGCTTGTCGGAGACGACCTTCTCGACCACGGCCCAGTTGCCGTCGAGCGCCGAGACGAGCTCGCCATTGGCATGGACCGGCCAGTTCGGCTTGGTCCAGGAGGCGCCCTTAGCGTTCTGGATGATGGCGGAGCCCTCATCCTTCAGGCCCGCGAAGAAACCCTGCCACTGCTCGTCGACCGACTTCGGATCAGCCTGATAGCGGGCGTAGAGATCCTCGATATAGGCCGCGTTGCCGCCATAGAGGAAACCCGTCTGCGCGAGAGCCTCGTTGATGTCCTGGCGAGCCATGGCTTGATCCGTCCTGTCTTGTCACCGCGTCATGCCCGGGCCTGTCCCGGGCATCGCTTGTCTGTCCGTCGTGGTCGGGCTTGGGTCCGACCCTATCTGGGGGTGGCTGGGCCGGGATGAAATGGCCGGGTCAAACCCGACCATGACGCCCGAGGCTGGCCTCAGCCTTTCAACACTTCGACCAAGGTCTTTCCAAGGCGCGCGGGCGAGGGCGAGACCCTGATGCCGGCAGCTTCCATGGCGGCGATCTTGTCTTCCGCGCCGCCCTTGCCGCCCGAGATGATCGCGCCCGCATGGCCCATGCGGCGGCCCGGAGGCGCCGTGCGGCCGGCGATGAAGCCGACCATCGGCTTGGAGCGGCCGCGCTTGGCCTCGTCCTTGATGAACTGCGCCGCGTCTTCTTCCGCCGAGCCGCCGATCTCGCCGATCATCACGATCGAGGTCGTCTTCGGGTCCGCCAGGAACATCTCCAGCATGTCGATGAACTCGGTGCCCTTGACCGGGTCGCCGCCGATGCCGACCGCGGTGGTCTGGCCCAGCCCCTCGCGCGTGGTCTGGAACACCGCCTCATAGGTCAGCGTGCCCGAGCGCGAGACGATGCCGACCGAGCCCGGCTTGAAGATGTTGGCCGGCATGATGCCGATCTTGCACTCGCCCGCCGTGACGACGCCGGGGCAGTTCGGCCCGATCAGGCGCGACTTCGAGCCGACCAGAGAGCGCTTGACCCTGACCATGTCGAGCACCGGGATGCCCTCGGTGATGCAGATGATCAGCGGGATCTCGGCATCGATCGCCTCGCAGATCGCGTCCGCTGCGCCCGGCGGCGGCACATAGACCACCGAGGCATCGGCCCCGGTCTTCGCCTTGGCCTCGTGGACGCTGTCGAAGACCGGCAGGCCGAGATGGAGCGAGCCGCCCTTGCCCGGCGAGGTCCCGCCGACCATCTGCGTGCCATAGGCGATCGCCTGCTCGGAGTGGAAGGTCCCGTTCTTGCCGGTGAAGCCCTGGCAGATGACCTTGGTGTTCTTGTCGATCAGAATGGACATGGTTTTCCCTCAGGCCTTCTTGATCGCCGCGACGATCTTCTGGGCGGCGTCGTCGAGATCGTCGGCGGAGATTACGTTCAGGCCCGAGGACGAGATGATGTCCTTGCCTTCCTGCACATTCGTGCCTTCGAGCCGGACGACCAGCGGAACCTGAAGGCCGACCGCCTTCACCGCGGCGATGACGCCGCGCGCGATGACATCGCACTTCATGATGCCGCCGAAGATGTTGACCAGGATGCCCTTCACCTTCGGGTCGGCGGTGATGATCTTGAACGCCGCCGTGACCTTCTCTTCCGAGGCGCCGCCGCCGACGTCGAGGAAGTTGGCCGGGCTTTCGCCATAGAGCTGGATGATGTCGAGCGTCGCCATGGCGAGGCCGGCGCCGTTGACCATGCAGCCGATCGTGCCGTCGAGCGCGATATAGGCGAGGTCATACTTGGAGGCCTCGATCTCCTTCTCGTCCTCTTCCGTCGTGTCGCGCAGCGCGACGATCTCGGGGTGACGGTAGAGCGAGTTGGAATCGAACGAGATCTTGGCGTCGAGGCACTTGATCTGGCCCTGCGTCGTCACGATCAGCGGGTTGATCTCCAGCATGTCCATGTCCTTGGCCACGAACGCGGTGTAGATTTGGCCGAGAACCGTGCCGGCCTGCTTGGCCGGGTCGCCGCTGAGGCCCAGGATGCGGGCCATGCTGCGGCCGTGATGCGGCATGATGCCGGTGGCCGGATCGACCGAGAAGGTCTCGATCTTCTCCGGCGTGTCATGGGCGACCGCCTCGATGTCCATGCCGCCTTCGGTCGAGACGACGAAGGCGACGCGCGAGGTCTCGCGATCGACCAGCGCCGAGAGATAGAACTCCTTGGCGATGTCCGAGCCGTCCTCGATATAGAGGCGGTTGACCTGCTTGCCGGCATCCCCGGTCTGCGCCGTCACCAGCGTGTTGCCGAGCATTTCCTTGGCGTGGCTCTCGACCTCTTCGACCGATTTCGCCAGGCGAACGCCGCCCTTGGCGTCGGCGCCGAGTTCCTTGAACTTGCCCTTGCCGCGACCGCCCGCATGGATCTGCGACTTCACGACATAGAGCGGGCCGGGCAGCTTCTTGGCGGCCTCGACCGCCTCCGCGACCGTCAGCGCGGGGAAGCCGGCGGAGACGGGCGCGCCGAACTCCTTGAGGACGGCCTTGCCCTGGTATTCGTGGATGTTCATGTGCGGGGATTCCCTGAAAGCGAGTGGCGAGGGGCGCAGGGCGAGTGGGTGATGGCGGGCGACCTATCGGTCACGCGCCATCTCGCCACCCGCTCTATTTCACGCCAGTGACGAATCGATGGCCTTGCAGGCTTCGATCAGGCCCTGCACCGAAGCCACCGACTTCGACAGCATCTCCTGCTCCGCCTTGTTGAGGCGGATCTTGACGACCCGCTCGACGCCCTTGGCGCCGATCACGACTGGCACGCCCAGGAACATGTCGCGCACGCCGTACTGGCCCTTGAGCGCGGCAGCCGCCGGCAGGACGCGCTTCTGGTCCTTGAGATAGCTCTCGGCCATGGCGATGGCCGAGGCGGCCGGCGCATAGAAGGCCGAACCGGTCTTGAGCAGGTTGACGATCTCGCCGCCGCCCTTGCGGGTCCGGTCGACGATGGCGTCGATGCGCTCCTGCGTCGTCCACTTCATCTTGATCAGGTCCGGCAGCGGGATGCCGGCGACGCCCGAATAGCGCACCAGCGGCACCATGTCGTCGCCATGGCCGCCGAGCACGAAGGCCGAGACGTCCTTGACCGAGACCTGGAACTCATCGGCGAGGAAGTGGCGGAAGCGGGCGGAGTCGAGCACGCCGGCCATGCCGCAGATCATGTTGGGCTTCAGGCCCGAGAACTTCTGCAGCGCCCAGACCATCGCGTCGAGCGGGTTGGTGATGCAGATCACGAAGGCCTTGGGGGCGTAGGTCTTGATGCCCTCGCCGACCGCCTTCATCACCTTCAGGTTGATGCCGATCAGATCGTCGCGGCTCATGCCCGGCTTGCGGGGCACACCGGCGGTGACGATGATCACATCGGCGCCCTTGATGTCCTCATAGGAAGACGTGCCCTTGTAGCCGGCATCGAAGCCATCGACCGGAGCGGACTCGGCGATGTCGAGGCCCTTGCCCTGCGGGATGCCGTCGGCGATGTCGAACAGGACGATGTCGCCGAGTTCCTTCAAGCCGGCGAGGTGGGCGAGCGTGCCGCCGATCTGGCCGGCCCCGATGAGCGCGATCTTCTTACGGGCCATTGCCTAGTCCTTTGTCCTGACGCTGCGAAATGCCGGCAAACCGGCCAAACCGTCGGTTCCTTTGGCCCAAGAGGCCCTTTTGCCGCAACCCTTGCGTGGAAGGGCGCGACACGCCCGCACAAGCCGGGCCGATTTCGTTCAACTGGCCTCTCCCTCAGCCTTTTCAAGAGCTTGGCCGGAGCGGCCCGGCGGCGGCCCTCATATTTGCACGAGATTGATGCAGTTACAATTTACAAACGGTGTCATTCGTCACAGGAATTTTCAGACGATGCCGCTGACCAGCACCCGCAGCGCGACCCGGATCAGTGTCGCCAGCCGGATATCGATCGAGGCCTGCGGAACGTCGGAATCGAGCTCCAGCGCGGCAGGATGGATGAAGCGATGCGTCGCGTCGATGATGAAGGCCAGCGCCCGGTCGCGGTCGCGCGGCTCGAAGGTTCCCGACGCGATGCCCTCGTCGATCACCCGCTCGAACAGGGCCCGGACCCGGGCCCGGTTGCGCCGGCTGATCGCATGGCGCTTGGCCACCGCCTGCGACAGCGCCGAAAACAGATGCGGCTCCTCGGTGAGCAGGTCGCGATTGGCCTTGGCGAGCGCCAGGATCAGCCGCTCCAGCTTGTCGTCGGCCGGGTCGGGGCCATCCGCGATGTCGGCGAGGCGCCGCTCGGTCGCCTTCAGCCAGACATCGACGACGGCATCGACCAGCGCGGCGCGGGAGGGAAAGTAGCGATAGACATTGGCATGGGTCATGCCCGCCTCTTCGGCGACGGCGACCACGGTGAAACGCTTCAGGCCGAACTGACGCAGATGCTCGCTCGCGACCGTCAGGATGCGGATCTCGCTCGGCTCGCGCATCAGCATCGGGTTTACGTCTCCACCAGCCCGCCGCTGTCGCCTGAAGCCGCCGAGTCGGCCCGTCCATGCGGCAGCCCGAGATAATCGTCCGAGCGCATCTCGATCAGCCGCGACACGGTGCGGTCGAACTCGAACGCCTCGCGGCCGACCGTGGCCCGGTACAATTCATGCGGCTCGGCCTCGGCCGAGGCAACCAGCTTCACATGATGCTCATAGAGCGTGTCGATCAGGATGATGAAGCGCTTGGTCTCGTTGCGGCGCTCATCGGCCAGCACCGGAATGCCGTCCAGCACCAGCGTGTGGAAGCGCTGCGCCAGCGCGATATAGTCCGAGGCGCCATAGGCCTCGCTGCACAGATCGGCGAAGCTCGCCCGCGCCACGCCGCTCGCCGCCTGCGGAACCACGAACTGATGGCCCTTGACGTCGAGCGCCAGCCTCTGCCCGCGTGCCGCGCCGGTCAGCTTGCGGAAGGCGTCATCGAGCGCGGCCTGCGCCGCCGCATCGGCGGGCACATGATAGACCGGGGCGCCGCCGAGCTTCTCCAGCCGGAAATCGGTGCGCGCCTCCAGCTTCACCACCTCGACCTTCTCGGTCAGCAGCGCGATGAAGGGCACGAACAGCGCGCGGTTCAGCCCGCCCTCATAGAGCCGCGACGGCTCGACATTCGAGGTCGCGACCACGATGACGCCGGCGGAAAACAGCGCCGTGAACAGCCGCCCGAGGATCATCGCATCGGCAATGTCGGTCACGGTGAACTCGTCGAAGCAGAGCAGGCTCGCCTCCTCCGCCAGTTCCGCTGCGATCGGCGCGATCGGGTCGGGATCCTTGACCTCGCCGGCCTTGAGGCGCTGCCGATAGGCATGGATGCGGCCATGGACATCGGCCAGGAAGGCGTGGAAATGCACGCGCCGGCGCTTGGGCACCGCGACGGAATCGTAGAACAGGTCCATCAGCATGGTCTTGCCGCGGCCGACCGAGCCCCAGATGTAGAGCCCCCTGGGCACATCCCTGGTGTCGGCCTTCTTGCTGAAGAGCCAGCCCAGCGCGCTGCTCTTGCGGGCGAGGCGCCGCGCCTCCAGCGTCTCGGCCAGCGCAGCCAGCCGCTTCACCACGGCGATCTGCGCCGGGTCGCGCTCGATCTCGCCCGAGGCGACCAGGGCGGCATAGCGGTCTGTGATCGAGGCTGTCATGGCGGGGGAGTCGTTGCGCGGCGGGTCTCACCGGTTACGTGAGCCCCGCCGCCATCGCAACCCCGGCACCGCTCAGGACAGCCGCGAGCGCGGCGCATCCACCATGCCGTCATTCCGGGCTTGCCCCGGAATCCATCGAAGGGCGCAGAGCTCTACGAGGGATTCCGGATCGGCGCCGCGGAGCCTGCCCTTGGGCCGGCCGAGCGCCGCGGAGTTTCGGGCTTCAAAGCGTATCCAAGGGGATGCGCGGGACGAGATGGCGCCGCAGTCGACGGCTGCGTGCCGATGTCGATGTCGAATGTCGTGTCGAAGCAGCGCCGTCAGCCGCCACCTCGTCCCGCACGCGGTTATCTGGGGGTCCCTCGTCGTCCCTACGTCCCGGCACGGGCTCGAGCCTGCCCAGTTTCGGCCCTGACGATCGACGGCACCTCCATGGTCGAAAGCGCGCGACCGCTCCCTTCCATGAACACCACACTCCACCCGGCCGCACGACGCCTCGCGACAGCCCCCTTGGTCGGGTGGAGTGGCGGCAGGATAGGGTTGGGTCTGGGGGGCGGGGATAAGATTGCGCTGGAAGCGCCGCCCGTCATGGTCGCCCTTGTGGCGACCATCCACGTCTTCGCTGGCCGAGGGCCGTGTTCAAGACGTGGATGCTCGGGACAAGCCCGGGCATGACGGCGAGGCGGAACCACGACGCTGAACCCTCTCCCGGAGGGAGAGGGCAGGGTGAGGGGTCGGCCGTCATCCGCATGGGGCCGAGCCCTCACCGCCGCGTGCGGTTGGCACGGCGTTCCGCTGGTCGAGGGGCCGACACCTCATCCTTGCCCTTCTCCTTACAGGAGAAGGGTTCCATCGCGGTGCGTTCACCTAATCCTAGATCGCCCAGAAGGCGCGCGCGCCCTCCGGCAGGCGCTTCAGCGCGCGCTCGAAGCCAGCCGGATCAACATGGCGGCGCAGCACGCGAGTGGTGTCGGCGATGCCGCTGTCAGGGAGTAGCGTATGGTCGGGACGGAAGGTTTGCGCCTCGCGAGTCAGCGTCGCCCGGTCGGCGAAGGGTTTTGGCGGCGCGATATCCCATTCCCGCAGCAGCATCGCGCCAAGCACGGCCGGCAGAGCGTCGGCGAAGACGAGCGCCTGCTCCGGCGTCAGCCGCGCCCGGAAGGTGACGAACACGGCGAGCACCGCCGCATAGGCCGCATTGGTGGTGGGAAGGCTCAGCTCATCGCGCGCATCGAGCAGGAACCGCTCGAAATCACGCGAGGCATGGATATAGAGGGATGGAACGGTCATGGCGGGGATTTTAGCGCGAGGCGCCCTCGCCGTCAGGATCGGGCTTGTCCCGAGTATGGCAAAAGGCACCCGGACCACGACGCAGAACCCTCTCCCGGAGAGAGGGTAGGATGAGGAGTCGTCCGCTATCCGCATGAGGCAGAGCCCTCACCGCGCGCTGCGGTTTGGCTCGGCGTTTGCCTGGTCGAGGGGCCGGCACCTGATCCCCGCCCTTTTCTTTACAGAAAACGCGCCGTCTATTCTTCATTAAGAGCTTCGTGCATTGCAGTTCGTGCCAAATAGCCTGAAAATGCACCTAAATTGACTCGGATATTACTGCTCATATCGACGTATTCGTCTGACTTATCAGAACCAATAAAAAAATCCCATGAGCAATGAGAGGCCATTTCATTGAAATCGCGAGGCAGGTCAAAATCCGAAGAGCGCGCGCCGACCAGCATTCTCTCGCTACTTACCGGCATCAAAATGCGATCCACATCGTCAAAGCCCGATAATATTAAAGGCAAAACCGAGCGATCGTTCATAACCGATATCGCTACACAATCTGGTAATATTAAGCCATTTTCTGCATCAATAGATCTCCATTCGAATTTCTGCATTTCCTCCACACGTTTGACCGGAGATAAATCCTCGTCCATTCCTCGCTTTTGGGCATTTTCAGCAATCAACGAAGCATCTTCACGAGCCCGTGACAACACGCCAACCAATGGCTCAAGCATTTGATGAATTTGAGAAAAATTTGATTTCATGAGATTAAATATCAGATCTGATGCTTCAGCTTCCGACAAGCCAGATTCTGCAATTTCCGATTTCCGTTCCACCAAGGCATCGGACAACGCTGTCTCAAACCTCTTCGAAGGCTGATCTGACCCCAATCCCAAAAACCTCTGCGCAGCCTCTTTATTGGAGAAAACCCCTGCCAATTCTCCGAATAGGGCATCAGCCATTGCTGTAGAACTTAATCGAACAAATCTATTTCTAATAATAAGGTGAGTAATCAGCTTACTCGCCAATAGACCATCAACTGATTGTCCGCTTTCGTTTGATCGAATTAAAGAAATTGCTTCAGATATAAAATTCTCGTAGTTCGTAATTTTATCATCGAGTGTAAACACGGATGGATCTTCAGATACCTCCGAGTAAAATTCTCGTTCTGCCGCAATCCCATCCGTTGGGACGACAAATGTACCCCGGTCAAAATGAAATACCGTAACATATGTCTTTTTCCCCCTAGGCTTGCCAAAACCTTTTAGAAGCATCTGCGGTATATAGTGTTGCTTTCGACCGGACACGCTCCTACCCCCGCCCCCTTCGTCTCAGGCCCCGCTCCTCCCCGGCCCCCTTCGGCCGCGACTCCGGCCGTGGCCCCATCTCGTCGAGCGTCGGCTTTTTCGGTCGCG
>UCBZ01000017.1 GCA_900470775.1 Hyphomicrobiales bacterium
AGCCGCAGGCGCCGACCCCACCCCACCAACGGCATACCTCCGGATGGCTGCCCCTCGGGGATGAGGTGGGGTGATTATGGAGAGGGTTCGGGCGGCGGGGATAAAAGCTTTGCTGATATGGCTGTAATAGGTGAAAAATTGCCTGTTCGCTTGTGGCCCCTAGCCCTCATGATATGACATTAAACCTGCTACGCAGAAGATTTAGAATCCAAGCAGGCCGACCCTAATCCAACGGCTCATCCTTTTTGCTTGCGTTCTGCTTCTAGAAATTCTCATACTTATACGAATTCAGTAGGGCGTCTCTAACAATGCCGAGTTGTTTTTGAGGTGTAACGATGGCGATCAGCGAGGAGGTTCGGCAGATCATTTTCATCCTTGAGGAGGAGGGTTTCGGCGCGCTTGCAGGAGAATTGCTCACCGCTATTAGTCTTGGCCGAGAAGTCGAGAAAGCTTTTCACATGGACGAGCAGGCCATACGCCGGGCTGAAGTCGAGACAGTGATCGAGCGTGTGCCAATCGATGAAGTTGATCAGCTGCGCGAGGCTGTAAGCTTTCTGCGTATGCGATTGGTCCTGCCTGTGCGCGCCTTCGCCGAAGCGGAACAGATCGCCAGCGAGCTTTCTGACACGGGCAATATCCGGGTCCGATTTATCGACCCGGACGAGCGAATAGAAGCGGAGCCGATCAGCCGACGAGATATCGGTGACGCATCCGCCGCCGAACAGCTCGACGCGTTTCTAGAGCGCCTTCCCTCGATGACGGTCCCGCCGGACGTGAACAGAGCGTAAAATGCCACTGAGTACAGCTGCGGAAACCGAACTAAGGGACATGCTGCGAGACTTCCTAGCCGCGCATTCTGGGGTCGTCGCGCCGACGGGTGAAGGTAAGGCGTTGGAGGCATGGGTGTTGCTGAAACTCGCGCATACCGTGCACCAGAGTATGCCGACTTGGCGTGTGACGCTTCGTCGTGGCGACGGTAGCCTTCTCCCGTTGGGAGCAAGCTTCGATCTGCCGAGCCAGAGGTCGAGGATTCAAGTCAGCAGTCCAACCGCGCCAGGTTATGTGCTCCTTGAACACAGAACCGATCCTGATCGCCGGCTTGAGCTGCGTGGGAGTCTTCAGTGGAAGGGGCGCAGCGATGCAAAACATGAAATCGATGTATCCGTTGTTCCCGCTGCGATCGGCGAGGCGATCCGGAACAATGGTGGAGGCTACCCGCATGGCCTCCCCGTAGTTGCCATTGAGTGCAAGGACAAAGGTGGATACGGTCCGCTGGACGAGACACGACAGACGCTTGCTCGCATGTACGACTTGGTGCTCGTTACCCAGCCCGTTTCGGGTTGGTCGTGCCGCATATTTGAGACAGCCACCAATACTAATTGGGGCCGCAAAAGTTCGAAATACGTCTCCTTCTTTCAAAAGGGAACATTCGGAATCGTGCGAGCCGGCTCTTTTCAGTCGGGAGCCGGTACTTTAGCTGCGCATTATTCGATTGGGCATTTCCCCGACATCTACAGAACTAACTCGTCGCTGATTAGGCTGCAAGCGAGCTTCCGTAAGACACTCGCAACAGTCAGCATTTTCTAGGTACTCAGAGCTACCTGCCGTTCGAGTCGTCAGCCGGTGAGGATGTCCGCTTTGACTAAAGCGTGAGACGGGTAGAAAACCGACACCGCCCCTCGCAGATTCCGCCGCTCCCCCCGCAGCGTCGCCAGCCCGATCCCGACCGCGTCGAAGCCGCCATCGACCGCCAGCGTCTGGCCGGTGATGTAGCTCGCCTGCTCGCTGCACAGGAAGATGATCGTTGGACGCTGCTGCCATTGTCCGGAGAGAGCGAGCTTACGCGATGGCTCGGCAAGATGGCGAACGACGAAAGGGGCAAGCCGAGGCGGACACAAGTGTTCGACCACCTTTGGCAACCTCGGCCTCAGGTTTCTTTGGCTCAGATCTGGACCATGTATTTGTACAGCATCTCCCTCAGACGCTCGGGAAAGTCGGCCCGGAAATGCAGCCGGACCATCTCATACTCGTAGAGTTCCTTGATCTGGATGTTGAGGTAGAACATCGTATAGATAGCAACGCTGGGACCATCGACGAACATCCAGTCGATATCTTTAATCTTGTCGATGCACCCGTCCCTGATGACATTGACGCCACGTGAGACCATCGCGGTCTGGAAAGCCTTGATCCGGGCCTTCGTCTTCGGCCCGATCAGCCCGTCCACCGTCAGCATCGCGCCGGAGGCGACACCGGCGGCGACGCGCGCACCGGCATTGGCGGGGTGCTTGAACCAGAGATTCAGCAAATACTGAACCAGCGCGACATCGTCGCGATTATTGGCGCGTCCGGGTCCGACACCCATCTCGACGACGAAGAAGGTGGAGTCGTCGACGTAATTCACAACCTTGGCCATGATCGCCTCCCATGACGGGAAAGCCCAGCGCCGCCCCGTGCGATCATGGATAGGCGCGAGCTGCCACCGGCGCTGTTCCCGGCGGAACGGGCCGTTACAGCCTCCTGGACGGCGGCACAGCGACACTCTGTGGAAACAAGGCGTTGATCGTCGCTGCCTGGATCATGCAGCCAGCGCCCTCCCCGTCACAAATTCCGCCGCTCCCCCCGTAGCGTCGCAAGCCCGATCCCGACCGCGTCGAAGCCGCCATCGACCGCCAGCGTCTGGCCGGTGATGTAGCTCGCCTGCTCGCTGCACAGGAAGAAGATCGAGGCCGCGAGTTCTTCCTCCAGCCCGTAGCGGGCGAGCGGGATCGCGTCGCGATAGTCGGCGCGGATTTCGGGCGAGTGGACCGCTGCCGCCATGGCGGTCTCGACCGGGCCGGGTGCCACCGCGTTGACGCGAATGCCGAGGCTCGCGAGTTCCGCCGCCTGCTGCCTGGTGAGATGGCCGAGCGCCGCCTTCGAGGTGCCGTAGGCGACGCGCAGGGTCGAGGCGCGCAGGCCCGAGATCGAGGTGATGTTGACGATCGCGCCGCCGCCGCCATCGGCCATCAGCGGGGCGGCAAGCTGCGTCGTCAGGAACGGCCCGGTCAGGTTGACCGCCAGCACGCGGTTCCACTCGGCCAGGCTGGTCTCCAGCAGCGGCTTGAACACCGCCGTGCCGGCATTGTTGACCAGCGCGTCGAGCCGCCCGAAACGCGCAGTGAGCGCAGCGAAAGCGGCGTCCAGCGCCGCCGGATCGGACACGTCGCAGGGCAGCGCCAGCGTCGCCTCGGGCTGGCCGATCTCCGCGATGGCAGCGTCCAGCGTCGCCGCCTCGATGTCGAGCAGCGCGACCCGCCAGCCCTCTGCGAGAAAGCGCTTTGCAGTGGCAAGCCCGATGCCGCGCGCGGCGCCGGTGACGAGGGCGACCTTGGTGATGTCCTGAGGCATGGCTTTTCCGACCCGGTGGCTGTCATTCCTGTTGGTGCCAGCCTAAGCATGCGCGACGCGTGGACGCCAAGCGGCGCCTTCCCCGCCGGGCCGCTCCTGGGAAAGCCCCGCGCTCGACAAGCGGCGCCATCTCCTGTATGGCCCGCGCACTCAACTGAAAACAGCGTGCCGAACGCCCGCGCAGATCAAGCGCGACAGCGGCAATTGGAGATACCCGTGAACATCATCGAACAGCTCGACAAAGAGCAGATCGCCAAGCTCAGCGAAGGCCGCGAGATCCCGCACTTCCAGCCCGGCGACACCGTCCAGGTCAATGTGAAGGTCAAGGAAGGCGAGCGCAGCCGCGTTCAGGCCTATGAAGGCGTCTGCATCGCCCGCAACGGCGGCGGCCTCAACCAGAGCTTCACCGTCCGCAAGATCAGCTATGGCGAGGGCGTCGAGCGCGTCTTCCCGCTGTTTTCGCCGAACCTCGATTCGATCAAGGTCATCCGCAAGGGCAAGGTGCGCCGCGCCAAGCTGTATTACCTGCGCGATCGCCGCGGCAAGTCGGCCCGCATCGCCGAGCGCGTCGAGGCCCGTCCGGCCAAGGGCGCCAAGGCCGAAGCCAAGTAAGCTTCCGCTTCAAGCAAGAGAGTTTTCAAACGCGGTCCCTCGGGGCCGCGTTTTTTGTTGTCTCAAGCCCTCATCATAGAGCGCGGCGTCATCCCGGACGCAGCGAAGCGGAGCTCCGGGATCCATCATAGAGTGCCGTCGAGTCTTACGATGGATCCCGGATCGGCGCCGCTACGCGGCTTGTCCGGGATGACACCGAGGGAGGCTCGAGGGCAGCATCCTGTCCTTCAAAGAACCCGCCTACTCCTGATTGCCGAAGGTCATATCGCGGCGCGCGGTCAGGATGCTGATCGAGTAGCCCGCGACGACATCGACCAGCGCCATCAGCGTGATGATCAGGAAGGTGCCGGTGCCGAAGGCCGGAACCAGCAGGAAGCCGACGAAGCAGCCGATGAAGACCAGCATCGACAGGCCGTGATTGAGGATCGAGGTGGATTTCGCGCTGGCGGCGTTCATGATCTCGAAGAACAGCACGATGGTCGAAATCGCGAGCAGGAATTCGCTCACCGTCAGCGCAAAGCGCGCGCCCGAGGGCAGGGCGAAGCCGAGCAGTTCCGCGCCCAGCGACAGCCCCATGGCGGAGATGGCAACGGCATAGGCGGCGATCGCCAGAACCATGAAGGGAAAGAACCTCAGCATCGCATCACCGTCCCGTTGCAGGCGCCTCGCACGCCATCCCCTGCATAGCAGCAGCACGGGACGCACGCACGCGGCACGCGACGTCATTGCGGCATCGGGGATTGCCGGGACCGGCCGTCTGCGGGTAGCTCGTGCCCGCCCCTGCCGGAGAACTGCGACGTGTTCGTCTTCGAGACCGCCTCGGAACAGGATTTCGAGCGCCTTTTCGCGCTCCGGATCGAAACCATGCGCCCGAGTCTGGAGCGGATCGGCCGCTTCGACCCGCAGCGCGCCCATGAGCGTTTCCGCCGGAGCTTCCGGCCCGATCATACCAGGCTCATCATCGCCGATGACGGTACGCTGGCGGGCTGCGTCGCGCTGGGCCCGGACACCGATGGACTGCTGCTCGAGCATTTCTACATCGCCTCTGCCGCGCAGGGCCGGGGGCTGGGCTCGGCGGTGCTGCTGCGCCTGCTCGAAGAGGCGCAGGCAGCCGGGCTGGCCGTGCGCCTCAGCGTGCTCCAGAAGAGCGAGGCCGGGCGGTTCTATGCGCGGCACGGCTTCGCGCCGGTCGGCGAGGACGAGTGGGACGTCTATTACGAATGGCGCCCCCTCCCACAACGCAATGCCTGAGGCGTTGCGAGCCCATCGGCTTCGTTGCCGCCGCAGTCTGGAACTGGTAGAGACAGCCCCATGATCGCAGTCCGCGCAATCGAGGATGGGAGGCTATGCATCGTTCGCCGCGAGGTGAACATGCGCCGCATTCCGACGACGCAAGGCTTCGCCGCGCTGCACGACCATGCCCGTCTTCCCTGGCGCTTCTTCGGCCGGTTCACGGCGTCGCTCGTAGGGCTTACGCGCGCCTGAGACCTGCCCTCGCGCAGGCGACAGGCTGACGCCCGGTTGCCGACGCACCGGCGCCTTTCAAGATTTTCCGATCCGCTTTCGACACCCCAAAGGCTTCACGCCATGACCGCGACCTCCGCCCCCCGCACGCTCTACGACAAGATCTTCGACGACCACATCATCGACCAGCAGGACGACGGCACCTGCCTGCTCTATATCGACCGCCACCTCGTTCATGAGGTGACGAGCCCGCAGGCCTTCGAGGGCCTGCGCATGACCGGCCGCACGGTCCATGCCCCAGAGAAGACGCTGGCCGTCGTCGACCACAACATCCAGACGACCGACCGCTCCAAAGGCATCGTCGAGGAGGAAAGCCGCATCCAGGTCGAGGCGCTGGCCCGCAACGCCAAGGAGTTCGGCGTCGAGTATTTCGACGAACTCGATATCCGCCAGGGCATCGTCCACATCATCGGCCCAGAGCAGGGCTTCACCCTGCCCGGCACGACGATCGTCTGCGGCGACAGCCACACCTCGACCCATGGCGCCTTCGGCGCGCTGGCGCATGGCATCGGCACCTCGGAGGTCGAGCATGTGCTGGCGACCCAGACGCTGATCCAGAAGAAGGCCAAGAACATGCTCGTCCAGGTGGACGGCACGCTCGCTGCGGGCGTCACCGCCAAGGACATCACGCTGGCGATCATCGGCGAGATCGGCACGGCCGGCGGCACCGGCTCGGTGATCGAATATGCCGGCGACGCCATCCGCGCGCTCTCGATGGAAGGGCGCATGACGCTGTGCAACATGTCGATCGAGGGCGGCGCCCGGGCCGGCATGGTCGCCCCCGACGAGAAGGCCTACGCCTATCTCAAGGGCAAGCCCAAGGCGCCCAAGGGCGCGGCCTGGGACGAGGCGATGCGTTACTGGCAGACGCTCTACACCGATGAAGGCGCGCATTTCGACCGCATCGTCAAACTTGACGCCAACAACCTGCCGCCGATCGTCTCCTGGGGCACGAGCCCGGAAGACGTGATCTCGGTCGCGGGTGCTGTGCCCGACCCCGCGCTGATCGAGGACGAGACCAAGCGCACCTCGAAGCAGCGCGCGCTCGACTATATGGGCCTGACCGCCGGCACCAGGATGGTCGATATCCCGCTCGACGTGATCTGGATCGGCTCCTGCACCAATGGCCGCATCGAGGATCTGCGCGCGGTGGCGAAGATCGTCGATGGCAAGAAGATCGCCGGCTCGCTTGACTACGCCATGATCGTGCCGGGCTCCGGGCTGGTGAAGCAGCAGGCTGAAGCAGAGGGGCTGGACAAGATCTTCCTCGCGGCGGGCTTCGAATGGCGCGAGCCGGGCTGCTCGATGTGCCTGGCGATGAACCCCGACCAGCTCAAGCCGGGCCAGCGTGCGGCCTCGACCTCGAACCGCAATTTCGAGGGCCGCCAGGGCTTCAAGGGCAGGACACATCTGGTCTCGCCGCAGATGGCGGCAGCCGCCGCGCTGGCGGGGCATTTTGTCGATGTGAGGCAGTTGGGCTGAACGGTATCGCGGGGAGAGTACGCTATGTCGAACGATCCCCGCGAAGCCGCCCGCGCCGCCGAGGCGCAAGCTGCGCTCGACCGCGTCAAGCGCGACAGCGAAAGCCTGCTCGGCTCCTCGATGGGCCGTGCGGCCGAGCATTTCTCCGGCGGCGATGCGCCCGAAGGCGACAAGATCGAGCTTTGGGGCCGGCGCATCGGCCGCTCGCTCTCGCTGGTCGGCGTCATCGTGCTGGCCTGGTGGCTCGGCCATCAGCTGAAGGTCTGGTGATGGGTAGCGTTCCCGAGATGCGCGCATCCGTCGATGCGAAACTCCAGGCGCAGGATTCCGCGGAGATCGACTGGGACGGCATCAAGGCGCCCTCCGCCGACGCCTTCGAGGTACTGGCGCAGGCCGCCTTTGACCGGCTGCCGGAGGCGTTTCGCGCGCTCTGCGCCGACGTGATCTTCAATGTCACCGAATTTCCCGATGATGATGTCTGCAAGGAGCTGGAAGCAGACAGCCCCTTCGACATCCTCGGGCTGTTCACCGGCATCGGCCTGCCGCAGCAGGGCTATGCCCCGCAGACCGGCCAGATGCCCAACACGATCCATCTCTACCGCCGCCCGATCCTGGATTACTGGGCCGAGCATGACGAGACGCTCGGCGGCATCGTCACCCATGTGCTGGTCCACGAGATCGGCCACCATTTCGGCTTCTCCGACGAAGACATGGAAGCCATCGAAGCCCAGGTGGACGCTGAGGCGGAGCGCTAGATGATGCTCGACGATCTGATCAGCCATCTGCCCGATCTGGCGCTGACCTATGCCGCGTTCTTCCTGGCGGTCGCCAGCCCCGGCCCGAGCAATCTCGTCGTCATGGCGACCGCGATGGAGCGCGGCCGCAGCGCCGGCGCGACCCTGGCGCTCGGCGTCACCGCCGGCTCGCTGACCTGGGGCATCCTGGCCGCGATCGGCGTCACCGGCCTGATCGTGGCCCATCCGGAGGCGCTCTACGCCATCAAGATCGTCGGCGGGCTTTATCTGCTGTTCCTGGCCTGGCGCTCGGCGCGTTCGGCGATGCGGGTCGAGATGCCGCCGCCGAAAGCCGCCGTCTCCGGCCGCCGCAGCTTCTGGCGCGGCTATCTCATGCACCTGACCAATCCCAAGGCGATCCTGAGCTGGACGGCGATCATCGCGCTGGGCCTGCGTCCCGACACGCCGCCGGTCGTGCTCTACGCCATCATCACCGGCTGCATGCTGATCTCGCTGGGGATCAACCAGTTCTACGCAGTGCTGTTCTCCACTGCCTCGATGATCTCAGGTTATCGCCGCATCCGCCGCAAGGCCGAAGCGGTGCTGGCCGCCTTCTTCGCCTTCGCCAGCTTCAAGCTGCTGACCGCGCAGCTCTGAGGGCTGCAGCGGGCGCAGGCATGCGATCGGAACGCTGACGCATCCGTGAGTGCGGCCCCGTCGGCATCGCCTCATTGACGCCGCTTCACACGGCTCTAACCTTCGCCTGGAAATACGAACGCGGAGACCGACCATGCGCCGCCTCGCCTTCGCCGCCCTTGCTGTGGCCCTGCCCGCAGCCGCCTTCGCCCATCACGGCTGGGGGTCCTACGATGCCCAGAACCCGGTGACGCTGACCGGGCCGATCAAGACGCTCGAATACGGCAACCCCCATGTCCATGCCGACATCACCGCCGACGGCAAGGACTGGGAGCTGACCTTTGCGCCGCCCTCGCGCATGCAGGCACGCGGCGCCCTGCAGGATCTGATCAAGGTCGGCACCACCGTCACGGCCTATGGCTATCCCAGCCGCGTCAGGCAGGGTGAGATGCGGGCGGAATGGATCGAGGTCGCCGGCAAGCGCTTCGAGCTGAGGTGAGCCGGCGTGGAGCATGCCGGCATCGCCATCCTGCAGACGCTCGAGCGCTCGGCCTTCGGGCTCGCCATCCGTGACGCCGTGCTGATCTATCCGATCGCCAATGTCGTGCATGTGCTGGCGGTGCTGGTCTTCTTCGCCAGCGTCGCGATCATGGATCTGCGCGTCCTCGGCGCGCTGCGCGACGACGCGGCGGAGAGCGTGATCCGCCGCTTCCGCCCGGTCTCGGTCGGCGCCTTCGGCGTGCTTCTCGGCAGCGGCATCATCCTGTTCACGCCCGAGGCGAGCGCGATCATCCGGAACCCCTCCTTCCAGATCAAGCTGGCACTGATCGCGGTCGGCTTGCTGAACGTCATCTGGATGGAGCGGGCGCTGAAGCGCGGCTATCCCGGCATGACGGCGCGCGCCGCGCGGGTTCCCGCCGCGCTTTCTCTCGTTATCTGGCTCGGCGTCGCCGCAGCCGGACGCTACATCGCCTATATCTGATGGCCATATCCCCCACGGCCCTCATCCTGAGGAGCCGCGAAGCGGCGTCTCGAAGGATGCTCCAGCAGGATCCAGAGATATCTGGAGCATCCTTCGAGACGAAGCCTGCGGCTTCTCCTCAGGATGAGGGCTGTGGGTATCGATCGAGATGTCCGAATGCCGGCCTGGGGTATCGGCTACGCGGATTTGAGGGTTCTCCGCGCCGCGCAGTTCGGCTAAAGGACTGTCGATCAGGAGTTCTCCCATGCAGCCCTTCACCACGCTGACCTCGACCCCCGCGCCCTTGAAGGTGATCAATGTCGACACCGACATGATCATCCCCAAGCAGTTCCTCAAGACGATCAAGCGCACCGGTCTTGGCACCGCGCTCTTCGCCGAGATGCGCTACAAGGAGGACGGTTCGGAGAACCCCGATTTCGTGCTGAACCAGCCGGCCTATCGCAAATCCGAGATCCTCGTCGCCGGCGACAATTTCGGCTGCGGCTCCTCGCGCGAGCATGCGCCCTGGGCCCTGCTCGATTTCGGCATCCGCTGCGTGATCTCGACCTCGTTTGCCGACATCTTCTACAACAACTGCTTCAAGAACGGCATTCTGCCGATCGTGGTGACGCCTGAGGATCTCGAGAAGCTCTTCGACGACGCCGATCGCGGCTCCAACGCCACGCTGACGGTCGATCTGGCAAAGCAGCAGATCACCGGCCCCGATGGCGGCACCGTGACCTTCAACATCGACCCGTTCCGCAAGCACTGCCTCATGAACGGCCTCGACGACATCGGCCTGACCCTGGAGAAGGCCCCCAAGATCGCGGCCTATGAGGAAAAGCTGAAGCAGCGCGCTTGGGCTTGATGGCTCTTTCGTCATGGTCGGGCTTGTCCCGACCATCCATGTCTGCCTTGGTCGGGAACAGTGTTTTAGACGTGGATGCTCGGCACAAGGCCGAGCATGACGGATCGACCTACCCCACCAGCCCCGCCATCGGCCCGATCGCGCCGCTGCCTGGAAACACCCGCTCGGCCAGCACCGGCCCCGACAAACCGAACAGCTCGGAGACCACGCCCTTCGCCACGGCGCGGATATCGGTGGTCGGCTTGAGGTCGCGCTTCTCGTAGAGCTGTTCGGGCTTCAGCCCCGGCCAGTCGACGATCATCCGCCCGCCCTTGACCGCTCCGCCGACCAGGAAGGCGACGGTGCCGGTGCCATGATCGGTGCCGACCGTGCCGTTGACACGCGCCGTGCGGCCGAACTCGGTGACCACCATCACCACCGTGTCCTTCCAGACCGGCTTCAGCCCCTGCTCGAAACTCGCCAGCGCGCCGTCGAGTCCGCCCAGCAACTGCGCCAGCCGCCCCTTGGCCCCACCCTCATTCGCGTGTGTGTCCCAACCTTCGAAGGCCAGCGCGGCGATGCGCGGCCCGTCATCGGCGCCAACCAGCGCGGCCGCGCCTTCGGCGATCCGCTTCATCCCATCGGCGCTGTCGGGACCGCCACCGCCCTTGGCCTCGCCGCTCATGCCGCGCCGCTGCGCGATCTCCTCGGTCAGCTTCGCCTGCGCCAGCGCTCGGGCCAGTCCGGGATCGCGCTGGCCATAGAGGTCTTCCAGCCGCTGGATCAGGTCGGAACCAGCCCGCGCCATGCGCGGCGGCGCCCAGCCGAGGATCGGCGCCTCGCCCCGCACCACAAGCGGCGGCACGACGCCGACGCCGAGCACGCCGCGCTGGGAAATGCCCTCGCCCGCCGGCAGGCTGGCGATCAGCCGGTTGAGCCAGCCGCTCTCCGTCTTGCCCGGCCCCGCCTGCCCGCTTTCGAGCACATCCTGTCCGTCGAAATGCGAGCGCTCGCGGTAGCCGGTGGCCGCGGCATGCACGACGCTGGCCTGGCCCGAGGCATAGAGCCTCGCCAGATTCGGCATCGCCGGATGCAGATAGAAGAAGCCGTCGAGCGGCAGCGCCGCATCGGGCCCGTCCCGCGTCAGCGCGATGTCGTCGCGGAGCGCCGCATAATCGGGATCGCCGATCGGCGGCACCGCCGACAATCCGTCGAGCGCGCCGCGCAGCACCACCAGCAGGAAGCGCGGATCGCGCGAGCCCGCCGCCGCATAGGCGAATTTCGGCACGAAGGACCAGGCGAAGAGCGCGCCAGCCGCACCGAGCACGGCACGGCGCGAGGGCGTCATCCGTTCGCAATCGTCGTCGTCGAGCATCGGCCTTACCTCCGCTGGAATTCGGGCGACATCAGCAGCAGCGCCAGGGCCTGCGGCTTGCTCTCGGCCCGCGCCACCGCCTGCCGCGTCTGCGCGGACATGAGCGGGCCGAGGATCTCCTCAGCCAGCGCGCGCGGGTCGGGCACATTGCCCGCCGCTTGGCGGCCCCAGCCGGCGGCGACGTCGATGCGGGTCTTGATGCCCTCGGGCGAGCCCCAGGCATCGTTGCCGTCGGGATAGCCGTTGGGGCCTGATGGCTGCCAGAAAGGCTGCCCCATCGCGTTGAGCGGCCCGATGATCTGGCCGAAATCGGGCTTGCGCCCGAGCGCGCGAAACGCCGCGATCAGGAACTCCTGCGGCGAGCGGATCTTGGTCGGCTCCGCCGTCCAGGCCGCGTCGGACTCGACCAGCGCCCGCGAGACGGCCGCGAGATCGCCTTCTGTCCGACGAAACACGGTCGAGAGGTCGCGCACCAGCGCGGGCGGCGGGTCGTCGGCGACGAAATGCCGGACGAGTTTGAGCGCGATGAAATCGGCCGTGGCGGGGTGATTTGCCAGATCGCTGAACGCTGCCAATCCCTGCGCCTTGCCGGGCTGACCATAATGCTTGCCGAGCATGGCCGGTGCGCCGGGCTCGTGCAGCCCGGCATTGAAGGCAAACGAGCCGGGAAAGCCGAGCACCGCCTCGCGCCCCACCACCGTCCAGCCGGTGATGATGCGGGCGAGGTTGGTGACGTCGACCTGGGCATAGCCGCCGGAGACGCCGAGCGTGTGCAGTTCCAGGATTTCGCGGGCGAGGTTCTCGTTCAGGCCGCGCCCGCGTCTTTTGCCGGCCGGCGAGGACGGGCCGATCGAGAGCCGGTTGTCGAGGAATTCGAGCATCGCCGGGTGGCTCTCGGCAGCGACCAGCATCTCCTCGAAGCGGCCGAAGACATGCGGGCGGATCGCCTCGCGCTCATAGGCCCCGGCCATGATCCGCGTCATGTTGCTCTTGGTCGCGCCAATGCAGAAATGGTTCGACCAGAACTGCACCAGCCGCTCGCCAAAGCCGGTCTCGGCCTCCAATGCGAGGCGCGTCCGCGCCAGAACCTCGTCGCGATAGGTCCGGTAGGGCAGCGCCGGCTCGTTGGCAGGCTTCTCGTTGGCGGGCTTGGGCTGCGCCACCTGGTTCTGGCTTGTCGCCGGAGCTGGCGGGGCAGGCACAGGCGGCGCCGCTGCGACCTTCGTTTCAGCCGCCCGACGCGCCTCGCGCTCGAGTTTTTCGCGATCCTCGAAGGCATAGAGCGCAGCCCCGATCTCGGCCGCCCCCGAGAAAGGCACACCGGCAGGCTGCGGCAGCACGCGCCGGTCGATCTCGGCAAGCAGGCGCTCGCGCACCGCCGCCCGCAACTCGGCGCTCTGGCCCAGCGCGAAGCCCAGTCCGAAACGCTGCAATCCCACGCTGTCGCTGCGTGCATCGGACGGGCTCGCCATGCGGTCGTCTCCGCTCGTTTGTCGGGCGGACGCAGATTGGCCGCAGAACTGTGGCGAAAACCAGAAGCGAAACGCGAGAATCTGACGTTTCGCCGGATCGGCCGCAACCGACGGAGCCCAAATCGGCCTCCAATCAAGGAAAAACCGCCGCCCTTGCGAGGCGGCGGTTCCCGAATCGTCGGTCAGGATCGGGCTGGTCACATCGCCGGAAGCGCCGCGACATCACGCACCGGCGCGCTCAGCCCGGTCACCTTTCCAACCATCGAGGCCTTGCCGGTGGCGAGGTCGACCTTGTGCAGAGCGCCGTCCGCGAGCAGCCAGCCGGTGTTCGTGCCATCCGCGGCGGTCTCGATGTCGAAGGCGATCGCCTTCGGCATCACGCCGAGCTTTCCGATGGCGCCGAGCACGCCGTCATTGGGCGGCGCCTGCTTGATCAGCCCGCCGATCTTGCCGTCGATGTCGTAGAGCGCCGTTTCCTTGGTGCCCTTGACGGAGTTGCTGTAGGCGCCGGCGACGATCATCGGGGCCTCGCCCTTGTGCATGTCGGTCTCGGCGAATTTCAGCTTGCCGTCGACGGTGGTCTTGCCGTCCTCGACATTGACGCGAAGATTGGTGCCGTCCGAGCCGATGACGCGCAGTCGGTCGGCGGCCGGGTTGAAATCGACGGTCGCCATCGCGCTGGCAGCCAGCACGGTGTCCATCTTCGACTTCATCACCGCCTTGCCGTCCTTGTCGACGGTGTAGATCGTGCCGTCGGTGGTCAGCGCATAGAGCATGCCGTCGGCAGGGCGGACATCGATGCCGGCGATCTTTCCGGAAAGGCCGGTGACCTTCATCGACTTGCCGGCCTTCTGGGTCGCGGTGTCGATCATGGTGAGGGTGTCGTCGCCGGTCAGCGCGGCGAGCATGCCGGCCTGGGCAGAAAGGGAAGCCGCGAAAGAGGCACCGAAGATGGTCGAGGCGATCAGCGCGAGGCGTGTGGTCCTTGTCATGTCGTCTTCCTCCTATTCATGTAGAGGTACCGCTCGGGCGGTTGGCGGCCGCGGCACTCGCAGCGGATATGCTGGGCTGCGCGGGGCGGATGCGGACTGAAAAATAAAGAAAAAATGCGCATCCGAACGGGAACCCGCCGCGTAGAACGGGGTTGGCGACCGGTCTCTCGGGCTGACGCCGGAAGGAGACGGGGATGGCGGGGGGCGCGTTGACACAGAAGGCAGGAGAGATCGAGGCGGCGCTCCTGGCGTGCGCCGCGGGAGATAAATCCGCGCTCCGCCGCATCTATGATGCCGAGTCGGCGCGTATGATCGGTGTGGCGCAGCGTCTGCTCAAGCGCCGCGCGCTGGCCGAGGAGGCGGTGCAGGATGCCTTCGTCCTGATCTGGCGGCATGCCGCGCGGTTCGATCCGCAGCGCGGCGCCGGCCTGACCTGGATCTATGCGATCCTGCGCAACCGCTCTCTCTCGATCCTGCGCGACGAGAAGCGGACTGAAACGAGCGATGCCCCTGTCTCCGAAGAGGCGGCAAGCGAAGAGGACGATCCCGAGACGGTCATGTCGAAACTGTCGGATGCCAAGGCGCTGCACGCCTGCCTCGAGACCCTGCCGCCGCAGCGGCGCGGCCTCGTGCTGCTCGCCTTCGTCCAGGGCCTGACCCATGGCGAGATCGCAGGCCGGCTGAAGCTGCCGATCGGCACGGTCAAATCCTCGATCAGGCGCTCGCTGATGTCCCTGAAGGAGTGCCTCGGATGAGCCCCTCGACGGATCTGAACGGAACGCCGCAGGAGCGCGACGCGCTGGCCGGCGAATATGTCCTCGGCCTCGTCGAGGGCGCCGATAGGACCGCTCTGGAGCAGCGCATCGAGCGCGAGCCCGCACTCGCGGCCTCCGTCGAAAGCTGGCGCGGCCACCTTGCCGCGATCGACGCGACCGCGCGGCCGATCCCGCCCTCGCCCGGCCTCTGGCCCCGGATCGAGGCGGAGATCGCGGCGATCCTGCCCGCCGCCGAGCGTGGCCGGCTCAAGGCGCTCAAGGCTGGCAATACGCTGGCCGACTGGTGGAACAGCCTGTTCATCTGGCGCGGCGCGGCTCTCGCCGGCGCCCTGGCGGCGATCCTGCTCGCCATCGGCCTGAACGGCGCGCTCGACCGCGCCAGGCGCCAGCCGCTGATGGTGGCGGTGCTGCTGACGGATACCAATGTCGCGGCCGCCGTGGTCAACACCTTCGCCGATGGCCGCGTCGAGATGGTGCCGCTGCAGAATATCGCCGTGCCCGAAGGCAAGGCGCTCGAAATCTGGACGCTGTGGGACCGCGCTGTCGGCCCCCGATCCGTCGGCCTGATCGACCGTGCCCGCACGACGCCGCTGCGGCTGGATCAATTGCCGCTCGGCAAGGACCAGCTCTTCGAGATCACGATCGAGAACGCGACAGGCTCGCCGACAGGGCGGCCAACCGGCCCGATCGTCGCGAAGGGAACCACATCGCAGGCGTTGTGAAGGTTAAGTCGAGGCGAACGCGAACTGCCGCCCCCTCTCATATCGCGAGGAAACGCGCCGTCATCCTGGTCAAGCGGCGAAGCCGCGCAGATCCGGGATCCATCAAGGGGCGCCAGTGCTCTACGATGGATCCCGGGACGACCTGCGGTCGCCCAGGATGACGGCCGTGCTTCTTCGAATCGAAGGCAGCCTTCAAGCACACCTCAGAGGCCGTCATAAGCCTCGGCATCGGCCGCGCTCGACCATTCGTGCATGATTGAGATCAGCGCCGCCAGATAAAGCGCGTCCGAAGGGCACTCATCGTCGGCGGGTTCAGGCCCTTCGTCGGTGTCGCAGCTCATCGTGGCACACCCGTTTAGCGCGTTCCGGCAGCAATCATAAGGTCCGGCCGCCGATCGCTCAAACCACCACCGTGATCGTCTCCGCTGCCCGCGTCAGCCCGGTATAGAGCCACCGCGCCCGGTGCTCGCGGAAGGCGAAGCTTTCGTCGAACAGCACGATGTCGTTCCATTGCGAACCCTGCGCCTTGTGGACCGTCAGGGCGTAGCCGAAGGTGAATTCGTCGGTGTGCTTGCGCAGCTCCCAGGGGATTTCGTCCTCGGTGCCATCGAAGAAGTTCGGCAGCACCGAGACCTTCACCGGCTTGGCCGAAGGGTCGTCCTCCGGCGTCACCCGCATGGTGACGAGCCCCTTCTTCGAGGTCTTCAGCTCCTGCACGATCCATGAGCCGCCATTGAGCAGGCCCTTGCTCTTGTCGTTGCGCAGGCAGACCAGCTTCTCGCCCGCGACCGGCACGGTCTCGGTGCGGCCCATGATCTGGCGCATCCGGGCATTGTAGTTGCGCCGCGTCTTGTTCATGCCGACCAGCACCTGGTCGGCGCTCATCACCAGTTGCGGATCGACCTCGCTGCGCCGGATCACGCGGCTGGGACCATACTCGCCGACATCGAGCCGCCCGCCCTCGCGCACGGTCATCGACATCCGCACGATCGGGTTGTCGGCCGCCTGGCGGTGCACCTCGGTCAGCATGATGTCGGGCTCGGATTCGGTGAAGAAGCCGCCGCCCTTGACGGGGGGGAGCTGCGCCGGGTCGCCCAGCACCAGCACCGGCGTGCCGAAGGAGAGCAGGTCACGGCCGAGGTCTTCATCGACCATCGAGCACTCGTCGATGATGATTAGCTTGGCCTTGGCTGCCGTGCTCTCGCGGTTGAGCACGAAGGTCGGGCTCTCTTCGTCGACGCCGCGGGAGCGGTAGATCAGCGAATGGATCGTCTGCGCGCCGACGCAGCCCTTGTTGCGCAGCACCAGCGCGGCCTTGCCCGTGAAGGCCGCGAAGGCGACATCGCCATCGACAGCCTCGGCGATATGGCGCGCCAGCGTGGTCTTGCCGGTGCCTGCATAGCCGAACATCCGGAACAGCTGCGGCTCGCCGGCCTGGAGCCAGCGCGCGACCGCGCTGAGCGCGGCATCCTGTTGCGGCGACCAGGTCATGCTGGGGTGGGCGTGTTCGGAGACATGCCCGCAGATGGGGACGAGTCGCGCGCCGAAGGCAAGAGAGATGACGAGCGCGATGGCGCCAAACCGGTTCAGGCGGCGCGCAGCCGCCGGACGAAATCGAAGGCCTCGCGCTGGAGCGTCCCGATGCGCTCGTCGAGCGCCCTTGCGCTGGCCGCACCCATATCCGCCTGGTTGACGCTCTGGGCATTGGCGACGGCGATCTCCGACATGGCGTCGGCGGCGGTTCCGGTCACGTCGGAGATGCGCGAGACGGTCTCGCCGAGCGAGCCGAGCAGTTCAGCCTGGGACCCGACCATCATTGAGATTTCGGTGCTCGTCTGCTCCACCGCGCCGACGCTCGCCGCGATCGCCGAGACTGCCTCGGCGGCGTGCGACAGCGCCTCGTTGACGAGCGAGATCCGCGCGACGATCTTGGCTGTCGCCTCGCCCGTCTGGCTTGCCAGATCCTTGACCTCGCTCGCGACCACCGCGAAGCCGCGACCATGAGCGCCGGCACGCGCCGCCTCGATCGTGGCGTTGAGTGCCAGGAGATTTGTCTGGCGCGCGATCGCCTCGATGATCCCGACGACGTCGCGGATCTGCGAAGCGTTGTCGGTCAGGCGCTCGACGAGGGCCGAGGTTCCCGCCGCCTCCTGCGTCGCGGCCGTCGCCATCACGGAGACGCGCCGGACCTCGGCATTGATCTGTCCGATGACATGCTCCAGCCGCAGGGCGGCGTCGCTGCTGTTTTGCGCATCGACGCCTGCGCCCTTCACGGAGGAGGCCGCCGTCGCGGCGCTTTTCGAGACCTGATGAATCCGCACGGCGGAGTCCTGCAGAGCGGCGCGCAGAACCTCGCTGGAATCGGCGATCTCGCCGAGCAGCGTTCCCAGACGCAGCTCGAATTCATCCGCAATGCGCTCGAGATCCTGCGTCCGCGCCTGCCGGTGCTGCTGCGCCAGATCGGCCTCGGCTTCGCGGGTCACCAGGGTCGCCCGGACCTCGCTGAACGTCCTGACGGTACGGGCCAGTTGGCCGATCTCGTCCGCCCTGCCCTGATGCGGCACCTCGATCAGCGTATCCGATGCGGTCGCGCGCGCGATCGCCGCCATCAGGTCCCGCAGGGGCCGCGTCAGATGCGTCCGGAGCAGCAGGAAGACCAGAACGCCGCCGGCAAAAGGCAAAAGCAATGCCAGGGCGATCGTCCCCTGGCGCACATTGGCGGCGAGGTCGGCGGCTCTCGCTCTTGCGTCTCCGGCCATGCGGGTCAGCTCGTCGCGCATGCTCGTCGTCGTCACGATGATCTGGCGCACATTCTGCTGCGCCTCATCGGCTCCAGCCTCCAGCAGCGCGGCCTTGGGCGAGATGCGGCGGCCGATATCGACGATGTCGCGCTGGAAGGCGATGAACGTCCTGATGCGCGAATCCAGCGTCGGATGCGCCTGCCGCATCTCGGGCGGCAGGGACGACAGCAGGTTGGCGCGAGCCGAATCGACCAGGTCGACGGCGCCGTCCAGCTGGTCGAGCGCGCTCTCGACATCGCGTGCGCTGGCGCCTTCGTCGAAACGGCTGAGCAGCGAGGCATAGGTCACGCGGTTGGTGAGCAGGGCGGCCCGGTTGGCGAGTTCGAGTGCGTCGAGCGCTTCCTCGTCGATGCGGTGAACGGCGTCGAGACCGCGCACGGCACTGACCAGACCCGCCCCCGCGGCCAGGCTCAGAAGCGCGAAGAGCAGAATGATCTTCGCCGTCAAACCCAGTCTACGCATCATCATGGCCGCCATCGTCGGATGTGCCGGCTGTTTCGCAGATGCGAACGAACGGAAGGTTAACGGCCGCTCTAAAAGCAATCAAACTCAATATGTTAGCCGGGCACTGATCGAGCCGGGATTCCGTCGCTTACACCGCATGGCGGGCCGCCAAACCCAGGAAATGGTCGGAAGCACCGCCTTTCATGCCGCCTGCCGCAAAGCCTGCGGCATGCCGCAGAAATCGGGGCTAGGATTGAGGGGATCGACCCGCCCGGTTCGGTCGATGGCCTCTCATTCCCGCAGGTGCCGCCATGCATATCCACGTCAATGGCATCCGCCTCTTCGTCGATATCGAGGGCGCGGGCCTGGTTCCAGACGGCCCCGTCATGCTCCGGAAGCCGACTCTGGTCATGGTCCATGGCGGTCCCGGCGCCGACCACAGCCTCTACAAGCCGGCCTTCTCATGGCTGAGCGACATCTGCCAGATCGTCTACTACGACCATCGCGGCTGCGGGCGCAGCGAGGACGGTCCGCGCGAAAGCTGGACGCTGGCGCAGTGGGGCGACGATCTGAAAGCGCTCTGCGACACGCTCGGCATCGAGAAGCCGATCGTACTCGGCACCTCCTTCGGCGGTTTCGTCGCCCAGGCCTATGCAACGCGCCATCCCGGCCATGCCGGAAAGCTGATCCTCGTCACCACGGCCGCCAGGGTCGATTTTGAGGCGATCTATGCGGCGTTCGAACGGATCGGCGGGGTGCGGGCGGGAGCGGTGGCGCGGGCCTACTGGTCGGCGCCCTCCCCGGAGACGCGCGCGCCTTATCTCGAATTCTGCCTGCCGCTCTACAACGCCCGGTCGCAAGCCGGGCCGGCCGACTGGAAGCAGCGCGTCATCATGCGCAACGACACCGGCGTCCATTTCAACGGCCCCGCCAACGAGCAGGGGCGGATGGATTTCCGCAAAGCCCTCGCCACGGTCGATTGCCCCGTGCTCGTCATGGGCGGCGAGGAGGATCCGATCATGCCGATCGCCTTCAGCGAGACAATCGCGGCGAGCCTGCCGCCCGAGTTGGTCCGTTTCGAGCGCTTCCCGCGCTGCGGCCACGCCATCGTGCCGGATGATCCGGAAGCGGCTTTCGCCACCATCCGCGATTTCATTCTGGCCACCCCGTAGCCAACCTCACAAGGCCAGCCGCAGCAGCGGCCGGCCCGGCTTCTGCCGCGCGACCTCGGTGAAGCCGGCCCGCAGGAAGACCCGTTCGGGCCCGACATAGAGCCCCTCGCTGCTGCGCTTGAACTCATGATCCATCGCCGCGGCCTCGAGCAGCCTCGCGCCGCTTTCACGTGCGAAGCCGATCGCCCCGTCCAGCAAGGCCGCCGTCACGCCCTTGCCGCGAAACCCCTTGCGCACGAAGAAGCAGGATGCCGCCCAGTTGCGCTCGTCCTCGGCAGGCGCGTCGGCCAGGGGCGTCGAGGCCCGGCGCGGATTGTTCCATTCGGGGATGTCGGCGCGCGGGCCGACCTGCAGCCAGCCGACCGGCATATCCGCGTCATAGGCCAGCACGCCGGGCGGCGGCCCCGTCCTGACGCGCTCCTCGAAGAGCCTGCGCGCGCCCTCCCCGAGCAGCGGCATGCGCTGCTTCTGCGGCATGCGGAAATGATTGCACCAGCAGCCATAGCAGGGGCCCTGCGGCCCGAAGAGGTTTTCAAGATCGGGCCAGCGTTCGGGCGTCAGGGGCAGAACATCGAAAACGGTCTTCGCCATCGCCACCTTCCTTTCGCAAAAACGATCTGCGGGGCTCGACTCGCGCGCTGCGGGAGGAGACTAGTTGAGGATCGAGCCGGAGATCTCTGTCATGTCCATCGAACTCTACGCCGCCTACCTCGTCGCCTGCTTCGTCATCGTCATCGTGCCCGGCCCGACCGTGACCCTGATCATCGCCAACAGCCTGAAGCACGGTACCCGCGCCGGCTTCCTGAACGTGGCAGGAACGCAGTTTGGGCTGGCGATCATGATCCTGGTTGCGGGCATCGGGTTGAGTTCGGTCATCGCCGCGCTGGGACACTGGTTCGACTGGGTGCGGCTCGCCGGCGCCGCCTATCTGATCTGGCTCGGTTGGAAGATGTTCCGCGCCGCCGGCACCAGCGGAGAAGGTCCAGCATCGGCAAGGCCGCCGCGCGGCGGCTTCTTCCTGCAGGGCGCGCTCGTGGCGCTCAGCAACCCGAAGACACTGCTCTTCTTCGGCGCCTTCTTCCCGCAGTTCCTCGATGCGGGCCGCGATCATGTCACGCAGATCGCCATCATGGGCGCGACAGCGATGCTCTTCGCCGCGGTCAGCGACAGCGCCTATGCCGTGCTGTCCGGCCGGGCCGGGCAATTGCTGTCGCAAAAGCGCGTGCGCCTGCTGTCGCGCGTCAGCGGCAGCGTCATGATCGGCGGCGGATTATGGCTGGCCTCAGCGCGGTCGAACTGACGCCCTCACCAGGGAATCGTCTCGCCCTGCCAGGTCCGGAAGCTCTTGGTCTGCGCCATGCCGGAGCGGTCGATCGTCGCGATCAGGCCCGCGGCGCTCTCGGATGGCGCGATGTCGGCCCCGCCGCCGCCCATATCGGTGCGGACCCAGCCGGGATGGAACAGGAGCACGCCGACATTGCGCTCCTTCACCGCATCGCCGAACAGCACCATCGCCATGTTCACCGCCGCCTTCGACGAGCGATAGGCGATGTTGCCGGACGGATTGCTGCCGATCGAGCCCATGCGGCTTGAAATCGTCGCGATCTTGCGACCGGTCCCGGCCTCGACATTCGGCAGGAAGGCCTGCGCGATCCGAAGCGGCGCGTAGACATTGACCTCGAAGACCTCGCGCCAGGCGTCGAAATCCATGTCGAAGGCGTTCTGCCGGTCGCGTGGGCCAGAAACGCCGGCATTGTTCAGGAGGACGTCGATCGGCCGGCCTTCCAGGGCCGCTTTGGCGGCGGCAACGCTCTCGTCGGAGGTCACGTCGAGCTCCAGCGGCGTGATCCCGCCGACATGCTCGGCCGCGAGCTCGGCCAGCGCACCGCCCCAGGGGTCGCGTGCGGCAGCGATGACATGGTCGCCCCGCCGCACCAGTTCCATCGTCAGCGCAAGCCCGATGCCGCGATTGGCGCCGGTGATCATCCAAGTCTGGGGCATGGGGGTGTCTTTCGTCGTTGAGGCTGCGGTTTTAAGCGAGACGAGCCTGCCTTGGAACACTGCCTGCGCAAGGCTGCCCCGCGACAACGATCAAGGCGAGACACCAATTGATGGATATTCATTTTTCGCATATGAATATTCGAGAGGAGGATGGTCATGCCGCTCTACATCCGTGACGATGAGGTCGACGAACTAGCGACCAAGCTCCAAAATCTGATTGGGACAACGACTAAAACCCAGGTCGTGCGCCAGGCGCTCGAACGGGAGATCAGCCGGCTTGAAGCCGCACGGCCGCTCGAGGAGATGATCGCCAGAAGCATGGCGCTTGCCGATGCCATGGGCGCAGGTGAAAGCGACTTCGACATGAAGGCGTTCACCGACAAGATGTGGGAGACATGACCTATCTCGATGCATCGGTCATCGTCGCCATCCTCGGGCGAGAAAACGACCGTGAAAGCGTGTTGCGACGGCTGGAGGCTTCGACACGCCCTTTCTTGGTGTCGCCGCCAGGCGTCTTTGAAGCAGTTGTCTCGCTGGCTTCGAAGAAGTCGCGCGATACGCGCAGGATCCTGGATGCGGCCCTGATCGCCGAGGCCCAAGCCAGTGTCGCGCAGTTCATGGCCGATATCGCCGCCACCGAGGTGACGATCACCCCGGCCATCGGGCAGGCCGCAATCGAAGCCGCCAAGCGCTATGGGCGGGCCGTCGGCAGTCCCGCTGCGCTGAATTTCGGGGATTGCTTCGCCTATGCCTGTGCCGCCGAACACGGCGCCGCCCTGCTCTACAAAGGCAACGACTTCGCGCAGACCGATCTGGGCTGAGCGCGCGCCGTGACGGCAGCCGCTCTATCCCTTCGGCATGCCGTACCCACCCGCCGTCGGCGTGATCACCGTCACTGCCTCGCCGGCTTCCAGCCAAGTCTGGTCGGAGGGCTTCAACTCCTCGACCGCGCCGGAAAGCCTGCGCACGGTCGTCTTGCCGACCTGCCCCGCCTCGCCGCCCTTCACGCCGAAGGGGCGGACCTTGCGGTGCGAGGCGAGGATCGCGCAGTCCATCGCCTTGCGGAAACGGATGGTGCGGCTGGTGCCGTCGCCGGCATTCCACTCGCCGCGCCCACCCGAGCCCATCCGGATGTGGAAATCCTCCAGCACGACGGGGAAGCGCGTCTCCAGGATTTCCGGATCGGTCAGGCGCGAATTGGTCATGTGGACATGCACGCCCGAGGTGCCGTGGAAGCCCGGCCCCGCCGGCGAGCCCGAGCAGATCGTCTCGTAATACTGGTACTGGTCGTTGCCGAAGGTCAGGTTGTTCATCGTGCCCTGCGAGGCCGACATCGCCTCCAGCGCCCCAAACAGCGTGTTCGTCACGGCCTGGGAGACCTCGACATTCCCCGCAACGACGGCTGCGGGATAGCGCGGCGAGAGCATCGAGCCATCGGGGATGATGATCCTGATCGGCCTAAGACACCCGGCATTCATCGGGATCGCATCGTCGACCATGACGCGGAAGACATAGAGCACCGCCGCCCGCGTCACCGGGGCCGGGGCATTGAAGTTGTCCGGCCGCTGCTCGGAGGTGCCGGTGAAATCGACCGTCGCCTCGCGCTTCTCGCGGTCGATGGTGATCTTGACCTTGATCGCGCAGCCCTGGTCCATCGGATAGGTGAACTCGGCGTCATGCAGCTTGGTCAAAAGCCGCGCGACGCTCTCGGCCGCATTGTCCTGGACATGGCCCATATAGGCCTGCACCACGTCGAGCCCGAAGGATGCGATCATCTTCTCGAGTTCGGCGACGCCCTTCGCGTTGGCCGCGATCTGCGCCTTGAGATCGTTGACGTTCTGCACGACGTTGCGCACGGGATAGCGCGCGCCGGTCAGGATCGCGACCAGCTCATCCTCGCAGAAACGGCCCTGGTCGACGATCTTGAAGTTGTCGATATAGACGCCCTCTTCCTCGATCACCGTCGCCAGCGGCGACATCGAGCCGGGCGCCGTGCCGCCGACATCGGCGTGGTGGCCGCGGCTGGCGACCCAGAACAGGATCTCCTTGTCGTCGGCATCGAAGACCGGCGTGCAGACCGTGATGTCGGGCAGATGCGTGCCGCCATTATAAGGCGCGTTCAGGCAGTAGACGTCGCCCGGCTTGATGACCGGGTTGTTCCTAATCACCGTCTCGACCGACTTGTCCATGGAGCCCAGATGCACCGGCATATGCGGCGCGTTCGCCACCAGCGAGGCCGTCGGGTCGAAGACTGCGCAGGAGAAGTCGAGCCGCTCCTTGATGTTGACCGAATAGGCGGTGTTCTGCAGCGTCACGCCCATCTGCTCGGCGATCGACATGAACAGGTTGTTGAAGATCTCCAGCATCACCGGGTCGGCTTTCGTGCCGATCGCGGCGTTCTGGACCAGCGCCTTCGAGCGCACCAGCACGAGGTGGTCCTTGGCGGTGAGCTTGGCGCTCCAGCCGTCCTCGACCACAACGGTCTGGTTCGGCTCGATGATGATGGCCGGTCCCGCGATGCCCTGGCCGGGCTGCATCGCCTCGCGCCGGACGATCCTCGCCTCGTGCCATTGCCCCTTCGAGAAGAGGCACGTCGTCTCCGCCGCCACAGGCTCGCCCGCCGTCTCCGCTGCGGAGGCCTCCTCGAACTTCGCGCCACCGCCGATCGCCTCGACCTCGACAGCCTCGATCACGAGCGCCTTGGTCTCGTCCATGAAGCCGAAGCGAGCCTTGTGCGCCGCCTGGAAGGCGGCCTTCATGGTTTCCGCCGGGCCGGCTGCAACCGCGATCGCGGTATCGGTGCCGGCATAGCGGACATGGGCTCGGGTCAGGATGACAATGTCGGCTTCCGGCACGCCCTGGCCCGACACCTCGGCCTTCGTCTCGGCGGCAAGGCCCGCAGCGACAGCCTCGACCGCCGCCGGAGCGCCACCATCGAGGGCGACGTCGAGCGCAGCGGTCCGCGTCGAGCGAATCTCGGCGAGCCCCATGCCATAGGCCGAGAGCAGGCCGGAGAACGGATGCAGCAGCACCGTCTTGATGCCGAGCGCATCCGCCACAAGGCAGGCATGCTGCCCGCCGGCGCCACCGAACGAGTTCAGCGCATAGCGGGTGATGTCGTAGCCGCGCTGCACCGAGATCTTCTTGATCGCCTCGGCCATGTTGGCGACCGCGATCTGGATGAAGCCGTCGGCGACCTCCTCGGGGCTGCGGCCATCGCCGACCTCTGCCGCCAGCGCGGCGAACTTGGCCTTCACCGCCTCGACATCGAGCGGCTGGTCGCGCTTCTCGCCGAAGATCGGTGGGAAATAGGCCGGGATCAGCTTGCCAACCATGACATTGGCATCGGTGACCGCGAGCGGCCCGCCGCGCCGATAGGCCGCCGGCCCCGGATTGGCTCCGGCCGAATCCGGCCCGACGCGAAAACGCGCGCCGTCATAATGCAGGATAGAGCCGCCGCCGGCCGCGACCGTATGGATCAGCATCATCGGAGCGCGCATCCTGACGCCCGCGACCTCGGTCTCGAAGGCGCGCTCATATTCGCCGTCGAAATGGGCGACGTCGGTCGAGGTTCCACCCATGTCGAAGCCGATCACCCGGTCGAAGCCGGCCGAACGCCCGGTCTCGGCGAGGCCGACGACGCCGCCGGCAGGGCCGGACAGGATCGCGTCCTTGCCCTGAAACAGCTCGGCGGCGGTGAGGCCGCCAGAGGACATCATGAACATCAGCCGCGCGCCGGTGCGGGCGATGTCGAGCTCCTCAGAGACCTGCGCGACATAGCGGCTCAGGATCGGCGAGAGATAGGCATCGACCACGGTGGTGTCGCCGCGCCCGACCAGCTTGATCAGGGGCGAGACCTCATGGCTGACGGAGACCTGCGGGAAACCGATATCGCGGGCGATCTTCGCCGCGACCTTCTCATGGGCCGGATAGCGATAGGCATGCATGAAGGCGATCGCGACGGCGCGGAAGCCTGCGTCGAACTGCGCCTGCAGCGCGGTGCGGATCGCGGCCGCGTCGGGCGCCTGCTCGATGACGCCATCCGACAGCACCCGCTCGTTGATCTCAACGACATCGTCATAGAGCTGCTCGGGCTTGATGATTTCCTTGGCGAAGATGTCGGGCCGCGCCTGGTAGCCGATGCGCAGCGCGTCGCGGAAACCCTTCGTCGTCACCAGCAGCGTGCGGTCGCCCTTGCGCTCGAGCAGCGCATTGGTCGCCACCGTCGTGCCCATGCGGACCTCGCCGACCAGCCCGGCCGGGATCGGTTCGCCGCTCTTCAGGCCGAGATGGTCGCGGATTCCCTGCACCGCCGCGTCGCGATAGGCGCCCGGATTCTCCGACAGAAGCTTTCTGGCGTGAAGTTTGCCTGAGGGATCCCGGCCGATCACATCGGTGAAGGTACCGCCCCGGTCGATCCAGAAGTCCCAACGCGAAGACGACATCCCCAACATCCCTCTCGTTCAGCGCCAGCCAAGTCGTCGCTGACGTTTCATCGATAAATTGTCGATGTCTTGTTGACAAGACGGATTCGGGCGATACGATCGCGATTGTGACCGGAACATGGCTGAGGGGCCGGACGGTCACGATATGGAGGATACGATGACGGGAACAGTCCTGGTAGACGCAGGCGCTTGGCGCGCCGGCTCAAAGGGGCCGCGTCGATGATCCGCCGTTCGCTCGATGCCCTCTATCTCTGGTCCGGCTACGCTGCCGGCGTCTTCCTCGTCATCATCTTCCTGCTGATGATGAGCCTGTCGCTGGGTCGCGAGATCGGCCTCAACATCCCGGCCGGCGACGATTTCGCTTCCTGGTGCATGGCGGCGATGGCGTTCCTGGGCCTCGCTCACACCTTCAAATCCGGCGACATGATCCGCGTCGGCCTGCTGATCGACCGCTTCACGGGCAAGACGCGCTGGTGCTTCGAGGTGTTTTCGCTGGTGCTGGGCCTCGGCTTCGTCGGCTTCTTCGCCTGGCACGCCGTCGTGATGACCTGGCAATCCTATGAGTTCAACGACGTCGCCGGCGGCGTCGTGGCGATGCCGATGTGGATCCCGCAGCTCGGCTATTCCGGCGGTCTGGTGATCCTGTTCATCGCCTTCCTCGACGAGTTCGTCCACGTCGTGCTGCGCCGTCAGGAGCCGCGCTACGAGAAGCCCCCCGCGCAGTCCGACGAGGAAATCGTCGAGCGCGCCATGGCGAGCGGAGTCTGAAACGCCATGGCCATGATCGAGATTTCCGGCCTGCTCCTGCTGCTGCTGATCACCTTCCTCGCCGGTGGCGTCTGGATCGCGATCTCGCTGATGGCCTGTGGCTGGGTCGCCATGCAGTTCGTCGCAGGCGGCATCCCCGCCGGCGCCGTGCTTGCGACCACGATCTGGGGCAACAGCGCCTCCTGGACGCTGGCCGCGCTGCCGCTCTTCATCTGGATGGGCGAAATCCTCTACCGGACGAAGCTCTCCGAGGAGATGTTCCGCGGCCTCGCGCCCTGGCTCAACTGGCTTCCGGGCCGGCTGATGCATGTCAACGTGCTGGCCTGCGGCATCTTCGGCTCGGTCTCGGGTTCCTCGGCTGCGACCTGCGCCACCGTCGCCAAGATCGCGCTGCCGGAGCTGAAGAAGCGCGGCTATGACGAGAAGGTCGCGCTCGGCTCGCTCGCCGGTGCCGGCACGCTCGGCATCCTGATCCCGCCCTCGATCACCATGGTGGTGTATGCGGTCGCCGCCAACGTCTCGATCATCCAGATCTTCCTCGCCGGCTTCCTGCCCGGCCTGCTCGTGATGGCGCTCTATTCCGGCTACATCGTCGTCTGGCATCTGCTGAATCCGGACAAGTCGCCGCCGCCGGAACCGAAAATGCCGTTCCGCAAGAAGCTGAAGGAATCGGCGCAGCTCATCCCCTGCATGCTGCTGATCGCGCTCGTCTTCCTGTCGCTGCTGCTGGGCTGGGCGACGGCGACCGAATGCGCCGCCTGGGGCGTGCTCGGCTCCTTCGGCATCGCCTGGTGGTCGGGCGGTCTGACGAAGGAGACCTTCTGGCAGAGCGTCATGGGGACGACCCGGATCACCGGCATGATCATGCTGATCCTGGCCGGGGCCTCCTTCATGTCGACCTCGATGGCCTATACCGGCATCCCGCTGGCGCTGGCCGCCTGGGTGGATTCGCTGCACCTCTCGCCCTACGCGCTGATCGCGGCCCTGACGGTGATGTACATCATCCTCGGCACGGCGCTGGACGGCATCTCGATGATCGTCCTGACCACGGCGATCGTCATCCCGATGATCAAGACCGCCGGCTTCGACCTGGTCTGGTTCGGCATCTTCCTCGTGCTGATCGTCGAGATGGCCGAGGTCTCGCCGCCCGTCGGCTTCAACCTCTTCGTGCTGCAGACGATGTCGGGCAAGGACTCCAACACCGTCGCGCTCGCAGCGCTGCCCTTCTTTTTTCTGCTGGTCGCCGCCGTCGCGATCATTACGATCTTCCCTTGGATCGTGATGGTGCTGCCGGAGATGGCCTTTCCGCCGCAGTAGACGAGCTCAACAACAGGGAACGGAGACAAAAAACATGACGCGTAACGACTTCATCAAGGCCCTTCTGGCCATCGGCGTCGCCACCGGCGCGCTCGCGCTGGCCACCACCGGCGCCGTGGCGCAGACCAAGTGGAACCTGCCGGCGGCCTATCCGGCGGATAATCCGCACAGCGAAAACCTCGCCCTCTTCGCCAAGGACGTCGAAACGGCCACCGGCGGCAAGCTCACGATCACCGTCCATCCCAACGCCTCGCTGTTCAAGGCACCTGAGATCAAGCGCGCCGTCCAGACCGGCCAGGCCCAGATGGGCGAAGTGCTGATGTCGATCCACGAGAACGAGGATCCGATCTTCGGCATCGACGTCGTGCCGTTCCTGGCGACCTCCTTCGCCGATTCGAAGAAGCTCTATGCGGCGTCCAAGGCCGCCGTCGAGAAGAAGCTCGACAGCCAGGGCGTCAAGCTGCTGTTCATGATCCCTTGGGCGCCGCAGGGCGTCTACGCCAAGAAGGACATCAACAGCGTCGAGGACATGAAGGGCCTGAAGTGGCGCTCCTACAATGTCGGCACGACGCGTCTCGGCGAGCTGCTCGGCATGCAGTCGGTCACGATCCAGGCAGCCGAGCTGCCGCAGGCGCTGGCGACGGGCGTCGTCAACTCCTTCATGTCGTCGGGCGGAACGGGCTATGATTCCAAGGTCTGGGAGTCGCTGACTCACTTCTACGACGTGCAGGCCTGGATCCCGAAGGACGCGACCTTCGTCAACAAGGCCGCCTTCGCGGCCCTCGACAAGCCGACGCAGGACGCAATCCTGAAATCCGCCGCCGCCGCCGAAGAGCGCGGCTGGAAGATGTGGCAGGAGAAGGCCGGCTGGTATCTCGACCAGCTCAAGGCCAAGGGCATGAAGGTGCAGGCGCCGAGCGCCGATCTCGCCGCCGGCTTCAAGAAGGCCGGCGACACGCTGACCTCCGACTGGCTGAAGAAGGCCGGCGCGGATGGCCAGGCCATCGTCGACGCCTACAAGAAGATGTGAGGCTGCCATTCCGCGCCCTCCGAAGGGAGGGCGCGGGGAACCCTCTCCTGTAAGGAGAGGGCAGGGTGAGGTGTCGGCCGTTGGCCATTCGGGTCCAAAAACCTCACCACCTGCGTCCGTTGCGTCTTACGGCTTCCGGCACCAATTTGAAGCTTCTCGGGTCAGAGGGCCTACACCTCACCCCTGCCCCTCTCCTTACAGGAGAGGGGTTCCCCGCGCCCATCTCGGCAAGCGAACATGTCATCAAAACCCCTCCCCGACGATCTCGGCCCTATCGTCTCCTCCGGCCATCTGGCCGCAGGCGCGATGCCGGCTCTGTCGGAGTTCGAATTCGCGATGAATATGACGGTGCACGCCTTCCAGCGCTGGATGGTGCGCTGCATCGCGGCGGCCGGCGTGCCCGACCTCTCGCCGCTCGACGTGCTGGTGCTGCACAACGTCAACCACCGGGCCAAGCCCAAGCGCCTGGCCGATATCTGCCTCGTCCTCAACATCGAGGACACGCATCTGGTCAATTACGCACTGAAGAAGCTCGAACGCCTCAAGCTGCTGAAATCCGGCCGCAAGGGCAAGGAAAAGACCGTCGCGGTGACCCCGGCCGGCGAGGATGCCTGCCGCCGCTATGCCCATATCCGCGAGCAGCTCCTGGTCAAATCGGTGGTCGCAACCGGCCTCGACCCCAAGCGCCTCTCCGAGATCGCGGCCGCGATGCGCTCGCTCTCAGGCCAGTACGACCAGGCGGCGCGCGCGGCGGCGAGCCTGTAGCCCGCCCCGGAACGCGCGGCCTGCCTTATCCCTCGCTGTTACAGGGCGCCACGATCGAACCATATTCTGTCTGAATTCAGGCGTCGCGCTGCCGCTCGACATACTCAGCCTTCAGCGCCTCATGCACCGACCAGAAGCCGCCTGGTTCCCGCCCGAGCAGCTGGTCTTCCAGCAGGCCGAGATGCAGGTGCCAGCCGCTGGAGACCATCGCCATGCGATCCTTGGTCACCAGCCTGCGATGCGTCAGCACGAGCCGGACCTTGTCGCCGGCCTGCGACAGCACGAACTCGATGTCGGAATCGGGCTCGCCCATCCCGACCCAATTGAAGGCGAAGCGGTGCGGCGGCTCGAAGGCGGTGACCGTGCCGCCCGACGCCCAGCCCTCATCGTTCATCTTGCGCGCGCTCTCGGGCGGCGACTCCTTGGTGATCCGCGAGTGCATGAAGAACAGGTCGAGCTTGCCCCCGGCCCGCGGCTCGGCATCGCCGCCGCAGAACCAGGTTGCGCGCTTCTCGCCCTCGACTAGATAGGACCAGACCCGCTCGATCGGCCCCGGCAGCAGCCGCTCGAAGCGCACCGCGCCGCTCTCCAGCACGGTTCCGTAGTCCTTGTTCGCAGCCGCATGGCCCGTATTTGCTTGGCTCGTATTCGCTTGCATCACGCCTCCTCGCCCGGTTCGGGCTTCAACAACTCGGCTTCGAGAGCCGCCAGACGATCGGGCCAGAAGGCGCGCACCCGCCGGACCCAGTCGTCGAAGGCGTCGATGCCCTCGGGGTCGAGCGTGTAGATGCGCCGCTGGCCGGCGACGGTGACCTTGACCAGCCCGGCCTCGCGCAACGTCTTGAGATGCTGCGAGATCGCCGGAGCCGACACCGTGAACCGCTCGCCGATCTCGCCGGCCGACAACGCGCCTTGCGCCAGCATCTCGACGATGCGGCGGCGGGTCGGGTCGGCGAGAGCGGTGAAACTGTCCATGGCCAGATAATTCGTTATTCACTTAATTAAGTCAACACAAAAATATTGTGCGGCGCTTCGGGTCTGCCCGCTGCGCGGCTGGCGCGCTTGATCGCAAGGTCGGGCTCGGCCATTGCCAAGGCCCCGCCACGGTAACCTTGCGACGCATGCCCACCCGAAACGCCACTCTCGCCGGCATCGGCATGATGCTGCTGGGCATCCTGATGTTCTCGCTTAACGACGTCATGGGGAAATGGCTGGTCGCGACCTATACGGTCGGCCAGGTGCTGCTGCTGCGCAGCGCGGCGGGGCTGGCGGTGCTGCTGCCCTTCGTCATCCGGCAGGGCGTGATGCGCACGCTGCGGCCGGAGCGGCCCGGCCTGCAGATCCTGCGCGTGGCCCTCGGCTCCGGCGAGGTCGCGCTGTTTTACCTCGCGGTCTCCTATCTGCCGCTGGCCGACACGATGACGATCTGGTTGGCCGCGCCGGTCTGGGCGGCGCTTTTGGCCGCGCTGCTCCTGGGCGAGCGCGTCGAGGTCGGGCGCTGGATCGCGATTGCGGCGGGATTCGCAGGTGTCGCGATCGCGCTCGCTCCGACCGGCGCCAGCCTGTCCATGCCCGCTTTGCTGGCTCTGCTCGGCAGCATCCTGTTCGCGGGCATGATGATCGCCGGCCGTCAGCTGCGCGGCACGCCCGATGTCACCCTCGTCGCCTGGCAGACGCTGGGCGCGCTGCTGATGGGGCTCGTGCTTTTGCCCTTCGGCTGGGTCGCGCCGACATGGGCGGATGCAGGCTTGCTCGGCCTGCTCGGCATCGTCGCGATGGTCGCCCATCTCTGCGTCACGCGCTCGCTCAAGCTGGCGGAGGCGTCTGTCGTCGTGCCCTACCAGTATACGCTCATCGTCTGGGCGCTGGTCTTCGGCTGGCTCGTCTTCGGCGATTGGCCGACGACCGCGATGCTAGCAGGCTCGGCCCTGATCGTAGCCGCAGGCCTTGCGCTGCTCCTGCTCGAACGCCGTGCGGCGACGCGGCCGATCACCGGAGAGGCCGGCGTTCGCTCCGCAGCGCCCTGACTCAGCTTGCGATAAAGGGCACCTTCATCCGGTCCGAGGACTGTACGATGTGGTACCGCATCGCGACGGCGGCAGTCTCGCCGTCGCGCCGGCTGAGGGCGCGCAGGATCGCGCCATGTTCGACAAATGCCTCCTGCAGCCGGGCGGGCTCCTGCACTGGCGGCCGCTGGCTGCGGGTGATGATCGGCCGATAGAGGCCGATGATGTCGCGGATGGCCCGGTTCCCCGCGATCTCCGCGATGGCCATGTGCAGCGCGAAATCCGCTTCCATGGCGTCCCGGAAGCGTGTCTGCTCGATCGCCGTCCGCATCGCTTCGTTCAAATCGGACAGGCGGGCGATATCGTCCTGCGAGGCGTGCCGCGCTGCGAGCTGGACGGTGAACCCCTCCAGCGCGAAGCGAAGCTGGTAGACCTCCACCTCCGAAAAGCGCTGCTCGAAGGTCCAGCCCGTAAGATCGGCCTCGGGACGGTCGAAACCCTCCGCGACAAAGGCACCACGGGCGGGCTCGATCCGGATCAGCCCCATCCCTTCCAGTTGGAGCACGGCCTCGCGAACGGTCGGCCGGCTCGCCCCGAGACGCTGCGCCAGCTCACGCTGCGACGGCACGCGGTCTCCCGGTTTCAGCCCGGTCTCGGTCATCAGGCGCCGGATCTGCTGGACCAGTTGCGTGGTGACCGGTCGCCTGTCCTTCTCGACGTGCATGAACCTCGACCCTCACCGTCCCATCATAGCCGTTGACGGCTCCGGCGGCTCATGTCAACTCGTGGCCATACCGGTAAGACCAAGATCCAGATGAGCGGTGTTGACCAGCCGCATGGTCGTCGGCAGCAGGCGAGGAACATCATGGCTTTGATCACCTATCTGACCACCGTGAAATTCGGCTTCGGCGAGATCGCCGGCATCGAGGCGGATCTGGCCGGCCTCGGCGTCAAGAAGCCGCTCATCATTGCCGACAAGGGCATCGTCGCGGCCGGCATCATCGCCACCGGGCAGGCGCTGTCCCCGGCCCTGGCGTCCGCGCCCGTCTTCGACGGCACGCCGACCAATCCGACCGAGGACGCCGTCGAGGCCGCGCTCGTCATCTATCGTCAGCACGCTTGCGACGGGCTCGTCGCCATCGGCGGCGGCTCGCCGATCGACCTCGCCAAGGGCGTGGCGCTGCTGGCGACGCATCCGGGCCCTCTCGAAACCTATGCGGCGATCCTCGGCGGCGTCCCGAAAGTGACCTCCGCGGTCGCCCCGGTGATCGCCGTGCCCACGACCTCGGGCACCGGCAGCGAGGTCGGTCGCGCCGCGCTGATCTCCCTGAGGGATGGCCGCAAGCTCGGCTTCATCTCGCCCTATCTGATCCCCCGCCTGGCCATCTGCGACCCCGAACTGACGCTCGGCCTGCCCGGCTGGCTGACCGCTGCGACCGGCATGGACGCTGTCACTCACTGCATCGAGACCTATCTCAGCCCGCGCGAGAACCCGCCCGCCGATGCGATCGCGCTCGACGGACTCAAGCGCGCCGCCGCCTTCATCGAGCGCGCGGTCAAGGACGGCTCCGACCGCGAGGCCCGCAAGGAGATGATGATGGCCGCGCTCCAGGGCGGCCTGACCTTCCAGAAGGGTCTCGGCGCCGTGCACGCGCTCTCCCACCCGCTCGGCGGGCTGAAGGAGGTCTCGCTGCATCACGGCACGCTGAACGCAGTGCTGCTGCCGGCCGTGCTGCGCTTCAACGAGCCGGAGGCCCGTGCGAAATATGCCGAGATCCGCAAGACCCTCGGCCTTGCCCCCGATGCCGACCTCGCGGCCTGGATCGCGGCGCTGGTCAGCCGGCTTGGCCTGCCCGGCAACTTGACGCAGATGGGCGTGCCGCGCAGCGTCGTTGCTGCGATCTCGGAAGCGGCGGTCAAGGACCATTCGACCGCGAGCAATCCGCGCCCCGCCACGGCCGCCGACTATGCCGCGATGCTGGAGGCCTCGTTCTGATCGCCAACTGACCGCGATCCACCAAGGCGCGGGCGGCTGCCCGCGCACCGTCGAGCACAGGGCCCGCCGACGTGCGATCGACAGGGTCCGGACAACAAAAAGCACAGGGAGAAGACGCAGATGACCGACAGACGCAGCATGCTGAAGGGCGGGCTCGCCGGCGCAGGAGCCGCCATCGCCGCCGGCGCGACGCCAGCCGCAGCCCAGACGGGCGGCGCCCCGATCAAGTGGCGCATGACCTCGAGCTATCCGAAGGCGCTGGACGCCGTCTTCGGCGCCGGCGACACCTTCCTCAAGGCCGTATCGGACATGACCGGCGGGCGCATCCAACTCCAGCACTTCGCCGCCGGCGAGGTTGTGCCCGGGCTCCAGGCGCTCGACGCCGTCCAGAACGGCACCGTCGAATGCTGCGACACCGCCGCCTTCTACTATATCGGCAAGGATCCCGCCTTCGCCTTCGGCGCCGCGGTGCCTTTCGGCCTCAACACCCGCCAGCAGAACGCCTGGCTCTTCCAGGGCGGAGGCCTCGCGCTCTTCAACGAACTGCTCGCTCAGTACAATGTCGTCGGCCTGCCGATCGGCAACACCAACGCCCAGATGGCCGGCTGGTTTCGCAAGGAGATCAAGACGGTCGACGATTTGAAGGGCCTCAAGATGCGGATCGGCGGGCTCGCCGGCCAGGTCATCGCGAAGCTTGGCGCCGTACCCCAGCAGATCGCCGCGGGCGACATCTACCCGGCGCTGGAGCGCGGCACGATCGATGCGGCCGAATGGGTCGGTCCCTATGACGACGAAAAGCTCGGCTTCAGCCGCGTCGCGCCCTATTACTACTACCCCGGCTGGTGGGAGGGCTCGTCGGCCATCCTGTTGATGATCAACAGGAGCAAGTGGGACGAGCTCAGCGCCACCGACAAGGCCATCTTCACCGCGGCGGCTCATCAGGCGCATTCGATGACCATCGCCAAGTATGACGACGTCAATCCGGCCGCGATCAAGCGCCTGATCGCTTCGGGCACGCAGCTGCGCGCCTTTTCGCCCGAGATCATGGATGCCTGCGCCAAAGCATCCAACGAACTCTACGAGGAAATCGGCGCCAAGAACCCGATGTTCAAGAAGCTGCACGACCACATGATGGCCTATCGCAACGAGCAGTTGCTCTGGCAGCAGGTCGCCGAGTTCAATTACGACGCCTACCAGATCCGCTCGCGCACCCGGCGCTGACGCACCCCTACGCCGGGTCGCCGCCGCTGGTGGCGGCCCGGTTTTCGATAGTGCGTACGGCCGTGCTCAGTAAAGCCGCGTCCGGTAGCCCTCCTCCATCGTCGCCTCGGCCTCGGCGACGCCGATGGCCTTGGTCTGCTCGGCGACGATACGGCCAAGCGTCGGGAAGCTGCCGCGCTCGACCTGCGAGGACGGATCCCAGAGCTTCGAGCGGATCAGCGCCTTGCCGCAATGGAAGAAGGCCTCATCGACCTCGACGAGAAGGCCGAGCGTCGGGGTCCGCTCCTGCACGGTCGCGGGCTCGAGCAGGGTCGGATCGCGCGTCAGCCGGGCCCGGCCATTGACCCGCAGCGTCTCGGCGATGCCCGGCACCATGAAGATCAGCCCGACGCCGGGTGCCGCCAGGATATTGCCGAAGCTGTCGACGCGGTTGTTGCCGCGCCTGTCGGGAATCAGCAGCGTGTGGTCATCCAGCACCTGAACGAAGCCCGGACCATCGCCGCGCGGACTCGCATCCGCCCTGCCCCGCGCATCGGCGCTGGCGAGGACCAGGAAGGGCGAAAGCGCGATGAAGTCGCGGCAGAACCCGTCGAGCCGGTCCAGCACCTTGCGTTCGGCCAGCGGATTGACCGCACCCATATGCGCCCGCAAATCCGCCGGATCGTCGATGAGAGTCGCGGAATCGTTGGGTTGCGTCGTCATGCCATCCTCCTTGAAAGCCGTCGCGAGTGTCCGTGATTGTGTCGCGCTGCGCCAGCCCAACCGTCATGCCGCCGATGCATCGCCGGATCGAAATGCCACAGCCCGCGCGCCGATGCATCGATCCCGCGCCATGCGCCTTGACCCCCACCGTCGCCGTCGCCATCGTGCTCCATCCCGTCCGTATCCTCTGCACGAGGCCTGCCCCATGCGCCGCGTTTTGCTGCGAACCACCCTTGCCTCCCTCGCCGTCCTGACCGCCGCGCTGTCCGCGGAGGCCTCGGGCCGCCGCGTGCATCCGGCCGACATTGCCGAGAATCGCATCGTCCCGATGTATGGCAACCTGCCCGCCTGCGACGACCCGGCGGTGCTCGGGGAGATCACGAGCTGGTTCAATTCGCGCGAGGCGAAGTTCTGGGGTCCGCTCCAGGCCGTCGCCTATGACAGGATCAGGCCGGTCGCCTTCCGCCCGCTCGGAGACGATTTCATTCCGCGCCGCTTCTGCAGCGGCCGCATCGCGCTGAACGACGGCACGCTCCATCGCGTCGACTATTCCGTACGCGAGAATCTCGGCCTGTTCGGGCTGACCTGGAACGTCAACTGGTGCGTCAGCGGGCTCGACCGGCACCGCAGCTACGCCCCCGACTGCAAGATGGCCCGGCCCTGAGCGCGGGCCGCGCCATGACCCTCGCCCGCATCGGTCTGTTCGTCGCGGCGTTGTTCGGCCTGCTGATCGGCGAGGTCACGGCGCAAGGCCGCTACCAGCGCGGCGGCGAACCCGGCGATTTCGACTTCTATGTCCTGGCACTGTCATGGTCGCCGGGCTTCTGCGAACTCGACGGCGACCGCGAGCGTAACCGCGAGCAATGCGCCGGGGGCGCCGGCCTGCGCTTCGTGGTGCATGGCCTCTGGCCGCAGAACGAGCGCGGCTATCCCAGCGAATGCGGCCCGTCCGGCCGCACGCCCTCGCGAATCGCGCTCGACCAGGCGAAGGGCCTGTTCCCTACCGAGGGCCTCGCCCGCTACGAATGGCGCAAGCACGGCACCTGCTCGGGGTCGAGCCCGAGCGACTACTTCGCCGATGTCAGGCGCGCCCGCGAGAAGATCGTGATTCCCCCCGTCCTGGCCAAGGCCGAGCGCGACCAGAACTGGACGGCGATCGATCTCGAACGCGCCTTCGTGGCCGCCAATCCCGGCCTGCGCACCGACATGATGTCGGTCGCCTGCAAGCGCGGCGTGCTGCAAGAGGTCCGCATCTGCCTCTCGAAGGACCTGCGCGATTTCCGCATGTGTGGGGAGGTCGACCGCTCCGGCTGCCGCACCCGCGACATCACCGTCGTCGCACCGCGCTGACATCATTTGCGCCGGGAAATCTCACCTCAGCCCTCATCCTGAGGAGCCGCGAAGCGGCGTCTCGAAGGATGCTCCAGAGATCTCGGGAGCATCCTTCGAGACGCGGCCTGACGGCCGCTCCTCAGGATGCGGGCTGTTGTTGACACGCTGACAGGCGCATCAAAGCCGCGTAAGAGCGCGGGATGAACTACCGCCACGGCTTCCATGCCGGCAACTTCGCCGATGTCCTCAAGCACGTCGTGCTGATGCGCATCCTGACCCATCTCAACGGCAAGGCGACGCCCTATCGCGTCGTCGACACCCATGCCGGAGCGGGCCGCTACGACCTCGGCTCCGAGGAGGCGCTGCGCACGCATGAATGGAAGGACGGCGTCGCGCGAATCGACCGCTCGCCTCTATCTGCGCCCGTCGAAGCCTTGCTCAAGCCGTGGCGCGACGCGGTCTCGGGCGCGCGGGCCTTGTATGGTCCGGATGCCTATCCGGGCTCGCCCTGGCTCTGCCGCCACGCGATGCGTCCCGATGACCGCCTGATCGCCGCGGAACTGCACGAGCACACCCACAAGAAACTCGTCCAGGCCATCGGCCGCGACGAGCGCTGCAAGGCGCTGGCGATCGACGGCTGGAACGCCCTGCGCGGCAACGTCCCGCCCAAGGAACGGCGCGGCCTCGTGCTGATCGATCCGCCGTTCGAGGAAAAGGACGAGTTCGCCACGCTGGAGGCGGAGTTGATCGCCGCCCATCGCAAATGGCCGACCGGAATCTACGCGCTCTGGTATCCGGTCAAGGACAAGCTCGCCGTCGCGAATCTGATCGCGGGCATCACGGCCGCCGGAATCGGCCGCCTGCTGCGGCTCGAGATCGACGTCGACCGGCCGGAAGCCGCCGGCGGTCTCAGCGCCACCGGCATGCTGGTGGTCAACCCGCCATGGCTGCTGGCGCAGGAAGCACGGATTCTGCTGCCGGCGCTGACGGAGCGCCTCGCCCAGGGCCCGCACCCGCGCTATCTATGCGAGCCGATCCGCCCGGACGGCTGAACCACCCGCTCTTGCCTGAGGCCATGCCGATGCTGATCCTGCGCTCCTCCCCTGCTTCCCCGTTCGGCCGCAAGGTCAAGATCGCGGCGCTCGAACTCGGATTGATGGACCGCATCGAGATCGTCGCCGCCGACACCAACGACCCGGCCGAACCGCTGCGCCAGCAGAACCCCCTCGGCAAGATCCCGACTTTGGTGCTGGAGGACGGCACGACCCTGTTCGATTCGCGCGTCATCGTCGATTATCTCGACCATCTCGCCGGTGGTGACCGTCTGATTCCCGCCGGTGACGAGCGCTTCGCGCAGCTTCGCCTCCAGGCGCTGGCCGACGGACTCTGCGACGCGGCCCTGCTTCAGGTCTACGAGACCCGCTTCCGGCCTGAAGATGGCCGCAACGCCACCTGGGTCGCCAACCAGGCCGGCAAGGTCTCGCGTGCCCTGGCCTCTCTCGAAGCAGCCCCGCCCGCCTATCCCGACAGGCCCCGCATCGGCGAGATCGCGCTTGCCAGCGCGCTCGGCTATCTCGACCTGCGCTTCGCCGGGACCTGGCGCGCCGACCATCCCCGCCTCGTCGCCTGGCTCGACGCTTTCGCCGCGAAGGTCCCGGCTTTCGAGACGACGCGCTTCAAGGGCTGAGCCGGCCCGCCGCCCGATCATCCCGACCAACAAGGCATTTCGACAACAAAAAACCCGGTGGCCGAAGCCACCGGGTTCATGAGATCCCCGGGAGGGGAGGCAGACTAGAACTTGTAGTTCAGGCCAGCGCGAACGACCGAGAAATCGGTGCCGACCTTGACGCCCGAGTTGAACACGTTCTTCTCGCCGAGATCGACGTAGAGATACTCGACCTTGGCGCTCCAGTTGTTGGTGAAGGCGTACTCCAGACCAGCGCCGATGGCGTAGCCGCCGGTGTGGGTCTTGTCAGTCGAGCCGAGGCCGCCGATCGTGGTCTTCACATTGCCGTAAGCCCAACCACCGGTGACATAGGGCAGGAACCGATCGAAGGCGAAACCAACACGAGCGCGGACCGTGCCGAAATACTCGGTGCGGACGCTGTCGCCGAAGGCGTTGGAGCCGGTGCTCAGATCGGCGCCCTGGAAGTCGGCCTCAGCGCCGAGGACGATCTGGCCAACCTGGTAATTATAGCCGACCTGGCCGCCGCCGACGAAGCCGTCGAGATCGCCGATCGAGACCGTGCGGCCACCGAACACGGTGCCGGCATTGACGTTACCGAAGCCGTAGCCGGCGTTGGCACCGACATAGAAGCCGGTCCAGGTGAAGATCGGAGCATAGACCGGCGCCATCACCGGGCCCTTGCGGGACGGCAGATCGGCGGCAGAGGCGGCACCAGCGCCGACGAGGACGATCGCCGCAACGCTCGAGAGCAGAAACTTCTTCATGATGGAACTCCTAGGTGTCGCTTTTGCCGGCGGGACCGGCGGGTTATGTCGATGAGAGGGTTATAAGACCAGAAGCCGGCTTTGTCTGTTGCGTCGGAAGCACATCTGCCTTGCAGACCGCGGCAGAAATGCGGCACGAATAGGATGACTGAGGCAAATGAGTAAAGACAGATTAATGATTGTTAAAGCACGCTGAATGGTAAATCGAATACTAATAAAGCCGTTACGCCTCGCATCAGCCCGCGAGAAAAACGCCGTCCCTCCCCTAAGGTTCCAACTCTCGCCACATTTTCTTCAGGGCTGCTTGCAGCCCCTTCTGACGCGTGCTTAAGCCTTGATGGACCACGTAAAAAACGAGAGCTGAGGGTGCCGCACCTTTCGATCTTCATCATCGCGCGCGACGAGGCCGACCGCATCGCACGCACGATTCAAGCGGTTCGCGGGCTCAGCGACGATATCGTCGTGATCGATTCCGGCTCGACCGACGGCACCCAGGCGGTCGCCGAAAAGCTCGGCGCGCGGGTGATCTTCAACCCCTGGCCCGGCTATGGCCCGCAGAAGCGCTTCGCCGAAGAGAAATGCCGCCATAATTGGCTCCTCAATCTCGATGCCGACGAGGTCGTGCCGCCGGGCCTCGCGGCCGAGATCGCAAGCCTCTTCGCTGGGAACGGTCCGGCGGCCGACGCCTATGAATTGCGAATCGCCGAAATCTTCCCCGGTGAACCCGCCCCGCATCGCTTCGCCTATGCCCTGGCTCCGGTCAGACTCTATCGCAAGGACAAGGGCCGCTACTCGCCCTCGCCGGTCCATGACCGCGTCGATCTCGAACCGCAGGCACGAATCGCGCGGCTCAAAGGCACAGTGCATCACTATTCGGTGCGCTCGCTCGGTGAGCAGATGGCCAAGCTCAATGGCTACAGCGACGCCCAGGCCGACGATCTCGACAAGCGTGGCATGTCGCTCTCCGTCTTCCGCCTCGTCGTCGAATTTCCGGCGAACTTCATCAAGGCCTATATCGGCCGCCGTCATGCGCTGCGCGGCGTCTATGGCTTCATGACCGCGATGAACTACGCCTTCTATCGCTATCTGCGGGTCGCCAAGCACTGGGAGAGACGGCTTCAGCGCCGCGCGGGCGCGTCCGGACCGGACAAGCGCGATGTCTGAGGTCGCGTTGGTTACGGGCGGCGCGCGGCGAATCGGCCGCGCCATCGTCGAGCGCTTGGCCGGGGCCGGCTACGCGGTCGCGATCCATTGCGGCAGCGCGCGGGCGGAGGCCGAGGCGCTGGCATCGGAAATCGAACGGCGCGGCGGCCGCGCGGCGGTGGTGAGCGCCGATCTGGCCGATCCGGCTGGCGTCGATGCGCTCGTGCCGGCAGCGGAAGCGGCGCTCGGCCCCGTCACCCTGCTCGTCAACAACGCCTCGAGCTTCCTGATCGACGATGTCACCGCGATCGACGTCACAACCTGGAACCGCCAGTTCTCGATCAATCTGCGGGCGCCATCGGTCCTCGCCGGCGCGCTGGCCAACCGGCTTCCCGAGGGGCGCTTTGGCGCGATCGTCAACATCATCGACCAGCGCGTCTGGAAGCTGACGCCGCAATATTACTCCTACACCCTGACCAAGGCGGCCCTGCTGACGGCGACCAAGACGATGGCGCAGGCGCTGGCGCCACGCATCCGCGTCAATGCGGTGGGCCCCGGCCCGACGCTGCCGAACTCCCATGACGGCGCGGATGCCATGGCGCAGGAAGCCGCCGCCACGCTGCTGCGGCACAAGGTCGAGGCGAGCGAGATCGCCGATGCGGTGCTCTATCTGGCGCAGGCGCGCTCGGTGACCGGCCAGATGATTGCCGTCGATGCCGGCCAACATCTCGGCTGGCGCACGCCCGACATCATCGGCTGACCGATTCAGGCGCTGGCGTCGGGCCGATAAGGCGCGCGGCCACTCGTGAGAGCGCTGTCCAGCAGTTCGAGCCGGTCCTGGCCCCAGAACACCTCGCCATCGAGCACATAGCTCGGCGCACCGAAGACGCCAGCCTCGATCGCCGCCGTGATGGTGGCCTCGTAACGCTGCCGCACCGCGTCGCTCTCGGCAACCTTGGCGAGCGCGTGCGCGTCGAAGCCCGTCGCCTGCGCCACCGCGGCGACGGCATCGGGCTGCGTCATGTCGTCGTCCCGCGCCCAGACACCAGCCATGACCTCTCCCATGAACCGGCCGGGGTCGCCGCCCGCCTGCACGATCGCGATCAGGAAGCGATCGGCCAGCGCCGGATCGAACGGAAAATGCTTCGGTTGCAGCACCAGCGGCACGCCGCGGCGCTCGCGCCAGCGCTGCAGATCCATCAGCCGGTAGCGCTGGCGCACGGGATGGCGTTTGGGCAGCGGCAAGCCGCCGGTCTCGTCGAAGACCGCACGCAGCGGTACCGGGCGGTAGACGATGGTGCAGCCATGCCGCCCGGCGATGTCGAGGAAGGTGGCGTGACCGAGATAGGTCCAGGGCGAGTGCAGGGAGAAATAATAGTCGATGGAGCGGGGCATCGTGGTCTTTCCGATCGCGGCACAAAGCCATCGTAGGAGATTTGCCTCGGCGGCGTCACGCATCGTTGCGCATGACAGGCGCGACGGCGCGCTGTATACCAAGCTTTGGTAACGCAGGAGACGATGCGATGGGCAAGAACACCTCGATCAGCCTGAGCGAGCATTTCGTCGCCTTTATCGAAACCGAGGTCGAGAAGGGCCGCTACGGCTCCGCCAGCGAAGTCGTTCGGGCCGGATTGCGGTTGCTGGAGGAAAACGAGACGCGCCTGGAATCGTTGCGAGCCGCTTTGCTTGAAGGTGAGCAAAGCGGAGACGCCGAAGAATTCGACCCCGAATCGTTCATGGCCGAGGAGTTCCCCGAAACAGCTCCCGCCAAATGAGGCGGCTTTTCCTCAGGCCAGCAGCCAAAGCCGATCTGCGGCAGATAGCCCATTACTCGAAGCAGGAATGGGGCGTGGCTCGCGCCAAAATCTACTTGGCAAGCCTCGCAAACTCGCTATCGCGGCTAAAAGACATGCCCGACCTCGGAGTCGAATGCTCCGATCTTCGTGCGGGCTATCGACGCTATGGTGTCGGTTCGCACGCCATCTTCTATCGCCTCGCCCCAGACCGCATCGAGGTCGTCCGCATTCTCCACCAGCGCATGGACGCCGGCCGCCACCTTCTGTGACAGGCCTCAGTCCAGCGCGATAGCCGAGATCAGCCGGCCGTAATCCGGCTCGCTATTATGCGTCGTGCGGCGATAGCTGAAGAAGCGCTCCGGGTCGCCATAGGTGCATAGCGACAGATCGACGAAGCGGCCGATGCCCGCCTCCTGCGCGCGCAGGCCGATGAAGGCCGGCAGGTCGAACATCGCATGGGCCGCCCGCTCGGAAGCGGTGAAGAACCGGCCATAGGTCGGGTTCGCCGCCTTGAAGCGCTCGATGAATTCCGGCCCGACCTCATAGGCGCCTGCGCTGATCGTCGGGCCGAGCACAGCCAGGATGCGCTCGCGCCGAGCGCCGAGCTTCTCCATCGCGGTCACGGTCGAGGCCACGATGCCGGTGAACGCACCCTTCCAGCCGGCATGGGCCGCGCCGATGACCCGCGCCTCGCTGTCGGCGAACAGGATCGGCCCGCAATCGGCCGTGGATATGCCGAGCGCGACACCCGGCGCGACGCTGACCATCGCGTCGGCCTTCGGCCGCTCCGCCTGCCACGGCCCGCTGACGATTTCCACATCCGCCGAATGCACCTGATAGAGGCTGACCAGATGCGACGGCTCGACGACCATATGCGCCGCCATGCGCTTGCGGTTCTCGACGATTGCCTCGGGCGAATCGGCCGAACCGAGCCCGCCATTCAGCGAGGCATAGATTCCGGTCGAGACGCCGCCCTCACGGGTGAAGAAGGCGTGGCGGATGCCGGGCTCGGCGGCGAGATCGGGAGAGAGAATGACCATGATGTCGTCCGGTTCGCGGCGGGGCTGTCGTCAGCCCTGCTCTGGCAGCCGATGAAGGTCAAATCCGGGCAGCGGCGGCAGAGCCGGATGCGATAATGCCAGAACCTTGAACAAATCGCCCATGCCGGTCGCGCCGGCTTGCGTCAGACGGTCGAAAGCCACGCCGATCGCGTAGGCCTGGTCCGGCGGCGCCTTGCGCGACAGCGCCTGAGCCCGCTCGGCCAGGCCCAGCGCGAGCAGGAAACCGGCCTGGGTCACCGGCCCATGGAGGGCCGCGCCCGCCCGCAGCGCCGCTTGTCCCATCCGCGCGAAATCGACATGCACGGTGAGATCGGCCTCACCGGGCTCGGCCAGAACCGGCACGAAAGCATGCCGTTTCATCGCCTGTAGCGTATCACCGAAACCGGATTGCGCCGAACCGTAATCGACGAACAGCGCGGCCCCGCCCGCCTGCCCGAGCTGGCGCGCGAGCGTCGCGACGATGTCGAGCGCAACTGTCGGTTGCTCCAAGACGGCGTCGACTGGGGCAGCCAGCGACAGGCCGGCCTCCATGGCCGAAAGCCCGAAGCCGAGCCTGCCTTGCCCGTCGAGCCCGACCAGCCGCTCGCGCCAGCCCTGTGGCGTCATCACGAACTGGTCGAGCGGCAGCGCATCGAGGAACTCGTTGGCGACGACGATGGCGGGTCCGTCCAGCGCGCGGCCGATCTCGTCATGCCAGACCGGCTCGGTCGTTCCGGCGAGCGTTTCGGCCTGGACGGCCCGCAACACCGGGCTCGTCTCGACCAGCCGCACCGATGCCGCCGCGTGGAAACCCGGCACAATCCGCGTGGCGCGCAGCATGTCGGCCATCAGCGTGCCGCGTCCGGGGCCGAGCTCGATCAGGCGGATCGCAGCCGGAGAGCCCATCGCCTGCCAGACATTGGCCGCCCAGAGCCCGATCATCTCGCCGAACATCTGGCTGATCTCGGGCGCAGTGGTGAAATCGCCCTGCGCCCCGAAGGGATTGCGGGTCATGTAGTAGCCATGGCGCGGATGGCCGAGGCAGAGCGCCATAAAGCGCGAGACCGACATCGGCCCCTCGTCGCGGATCAGGCGGATGAGTTCCGCCTTCAACCCGCTCACGCGGCGGTTCTTCTGGCGCGCAGCACGAGCCATAGCCCGGCGACGAAGAGCGGCAGCGACAGCAGCATGCCCATGGTGACGCCACCCGACAGCGCATCGACCGAGGCACCGAACAGGAAGCCGAGCTGCGGATCCGGCTCGCGGAAGAACTCGCAGACGATGCGGGCAACGGCATAGCCCATGCCGAACACGCCGGCGACGAGCCCCGGCCGCTTCAGCCCGCCGGCCCGCACCAGCAGGGACAGCAGGATGAAGAGGAGGATGCCCTCGCCCAGCGCCTCGTAGAGCTGGCTCGGATGGCGCGGCAGCGGCCCGCCATCCGGAAACACCACGGCCCAGGACACGTCCGGCGCAGGCCGGCCCCAGAGCTCAGGTTTGATGAAATTGGCGATGCGGCCGAGGAACAGCCCGATGGGCACCACCGCGGCAGCCAGATCGAACACCGAGAGCGCAGGGCAGCCACGCCGCCGTGCGAACAGCCACAGGCCTGTCGCTGCCCCGACCAGTCCGCCATGGAACGACATGCCGCCTTGCCAGATCGCGACGATGTCCTGCGGCCGGGCGAGATAGCGCTGCAGATCGTAGAACAGCACGAAGCCGAGCCGCCCACCGAGCACGACGCCGAGCGCCACGAACAGCAGCATATCGTCGAGCTCATCGGCCTTGGGCCGCGCCCGCCCGGCCCAGAGCGGCTCGGCCGAAACCAGCCGGCGCGCATACCACCAGCCGCCGAGCAGGCCCACGACATAGGCGAGCCCGTACCATTTGACCGAGAGCGGCCCGAGCTGCAGCGCGACCGGATCGATCACCGGAAAGGCAATGGCGAATGTTGGCATGGGCGAGGCGTCCGGTGGCGGGCGCAAGGTGATGGCCACCGGATGCGGGCAGGGTCAAGTCCAAGCTTGGGGAGGCGCGAATGCGTGAGGCGCGACCAGCCGGACCGCGCGTGCACCTCGCACGACATTTTTTCTGGGCTCATGTCACATTCTGCACGCCTATCTCGTCTTGCCTGCACATGCATGGTGCATGAAGGAGAACGATGATGACGCCGCGTGTGAAAAACCCCTTCAAGGTCGCGCCTGAAGGCATCAAGGCGATGATGGCGCTGGAAACCAGCCTGAAGATCGAGAGCCTCGATCACATTCTCATCGAACTGGTGAAGCTGCGGGCTTCGCAGATCAATGGCTGCGCCTTCTGCATCCATATGCACGCCACCGACCTGCGCAACCATGGCGAAAGCGAAATGCGGCTTTATATGCTGACGGCCTGGCGGGAATCGCCGCTCTACAGCGAGCGCGAGCGTGCGGCTCTGGCCTGGACGGAGGCGCTGACATTGCTGCCGCAGACCGGCGCGCCCGATGCCGACTACGAGGCGCTAAAGAGTCAGTTCAACGAGACCGAGATCGTCCATCTGACGCTGCTGATCGGCGCGATCAACCTGTGGAACCGGCTGCAGGTGGGGCTTCGCGCGGTTCACCCGGTGGACGCTCCCCGTGTCGCCGCCTGAGGCTCCGGCCGATATCTTCGAGGCGCAGCGGCCGCGGCTGCTGCGCCTCGCCTATCGCATGCTGGGCTCGCGTTCTGAGGCTGAGGATGTCGTACAGGACGCCTGGCTGCGCTGGCGACAGGTCGATCGCGGCGAGGTCCGCTCGGTTCCTGCCTTCCTCTCGCGGATCGTGACGCGGCTCTGCCTCGACGAAATGAAATCCGCCCGCGCCCGCCGCGAAACCTATGTCGGCGAATGGCTGCCCGAACCGCTCGTCATGACACCCGACGAGCCTGATCATGACGATCTGACGCTGACCCTGATGCTCGCGCTCGAGCGTCTCTCGCCGCTGGAGCGAGCCGCCTTCCTGCTGCATGACGTCTTCGGCGTGGCGCTGGACGAGGTCGCCGTCACGCTGGATCGCGACGCCGCGGCGGTCCGGCAGCTTGCCGTCAGGGCGCGCCGGCATGTCCAGGCTGCCCGCCCGCGCTATCCGGTGGCGCGCGCCGATGGCGACCGCATCGCCACCGCCTTCTTCGCCGCATCGACCAGCGGCGATCTCGGCGCCTTGCAGGCCTTACTTGCACGCGACGTCGTGCTGCAGGCCGATGGCGGCGGCAAGGTTCTCGCTTTCCGCCGGCCGATCCTCGGCGCTGCCCGGATCCTGCGCCTCTTTGCCGGGCTGAACCGCAAATTCGGCGATGGCTGGGCCTCGATGATCCAGCTGCTGTGGATCGACGGGCTCCCGGGCTATGTCAGCTATGAGCGCGGCAACGTCCTTCAGACGACCGCGCTGGCGATCGAGGACGGGCTGATCACGGGAATCTACATCACGCGCAACCCCGACAAGCTCCATCGCATCGCACAGGCGCAGCAGCAGGAACCGCCGCTCCTGACATGACGAAACGCCGATCTCGTCCTACATGGGGTTGATGAATCGCCCACCGAACGACGACCTGCCGCAGACCGAGATCGAACCCGAGGTGGAGGACACTCTTCCGGCCGCTCCCGCGCTCGATCTCGGCGAGACCGCGCCCGGCGCGTTGAAGCACGGCATCGAGGTCATTGCCGGTTTCGCCAAGCATTTGCCCAACAAGCCCGGCGTCTACCGGATGTTCGATCGCGCCGGCGAGGTGCTCTATGTCGGCAAGGCCAAGAGCCTGAAGAACCGCGTCACGGCCTATGCCCGCGGCATGGCCCACACCAACGCCGTCGCCCGCATGATCGCCGAGACGGCGAACATGGAGTTCGTCACCACGGGGACGGAAACCGAGGCGCTGCTGCTCGAATCCAACCTGATCAAGCAGCTCCGGCCGCGCTACAACGTGCTGCTGCGAGACGACAAGAGCTTCCCCTACATCCTGCTGACCGGCGATCACGAGGCGCCGCAGATCGCCAAGCACCGCGGCTCGCGCCAGCGCAAGGGCGATTATTTCGGCCCCTTCGCCTCGGTCTGGGCGGTGGAGCGCACCATCGACGCGCTGCAGAAAGCCTTCTTGCTGCGCTCCTGCACCGATTCCTTCTACGAGAACCGCACGCGCCCCTGCCTGCTCTTCCAGATCAAGCGCTGCTCCGGCCCCTGCACCGGCGAGATCACGATTCCCGACTATCAGGCGCTGGCGAGCCAGGCGCGCGACTTCCTCTCGGGCCGCTCGTCCAATGTGAAGCAGTTGCTCTCGGCGCGCATGCAGGAGGCAGCCGAGGAGCTCGAATTCGAGAAGGCGGCGCGCTACCGCGACAGGCTGGCGGCGCTGTCCGCCGTGCAGGCCGGGCAGGACATCAACACGCAAGGGGTGGAGGAGGCCGACGTCTTCGCCATCGACGAGCAGGCCGGGCAGTTCTGCGTCGAGATCTTCTTCTTCCGCAACAAGCAGAACTGGGGCAACCGGGCCCTGTTTCCGCGCGCCGACCGCAGCCTGACGCCCGCCGAGGTGCTGGCCTCGGTCGTGACCCAGTTCTACGACGACAAGCCGCCGCCGCGGCTCGTGCTGCTCTCTCATCCCGTCGAGGAGATCGAGCTGATCGCGGAGGCGCTCTCGGCGCGCGCCGGCCGCAAGGTCGAGGTCGCCAACCCGAAGCGCGGCGAGCGGGTCGATTTGATCGAGCACGCCCGCAAGAACGCCCGCGAGGCATTGTCGCGCAAGCTCGCCGACAATGCCGGCCAGACCTCGCTGCTGGCGGCGCTCGGCGCCGCCTTCGGTCTGGCCAAGCCGCCGCGCCGCGTCGAGGTCTATGACAACTCGCACATCATGGGCACCAACGCGGTGGGCGGCATGGTCGTCGCCGGGCGGGACGGCTTCATGAAGAGCCATTACCGCACTTTCAACATCTCGACCGACACCATCGCCGGCGACGATTTCGGCATGATGCGCGAGGTACTGCAACGGCGGTTCGCCAGGCTGGCGAAGGAAGCGGGCGTTTCCCTGCCCTCCAGCCCTCATCCTGAGGAGCCCGCGCAAGCTGCCGTCTCGAAGGATGCTCCAGAGGGCGACGGAGCCTCCGCGACCATCCTTCGAGACGCGCCTGACGGCGCTCCTCAGGATAAGGGCTCGGATGGGATGGGCGGAGTTGCGCCACGCGACGAAGATGACGACGCCTTCCCCTCGCGGCCCGATCTCGTCATCGTCGATGGCGGCAAGGGCCAGTTCGAGGCGGCGCGCCGGATCATGGCCGAGCTTGGCGGCGGCGACATCCCGCTCGTCGCGATCGCCAAGGGCGAGGACCGCAATGCCATGCGCGAGACCTTCCACATGGTCGGCCGCGAGCCGTTCAAGCTGCAGCCGCGCGATCCGGCGCTGTATTTCATCCAGCGCCTGCGCGACGAGGCCCATCGCTTCGCCATCGGCACACACCGGGCCCGGCGCAAGAAGGATACGATGACGAACCCGCTCGACGAGATCCCCGGCATCGGCCCGTCGCGGAAAAGAGCGCTGCTTTTGCACTTCGGCACGGTCAAGGCGATCAAGCGCGCCAAGCTCGACGATTTGATGCGGACGCCCGGCGTCAATGCCGCCACGGCCAAGGCAGTGCACGATCATTTTCACGAACACTGACGGCGCAGCGCCTCAGAGCTTCGCGGCGATCTGCTCGACTGCCTGGTCGGCCGCGTTCTGCAATCCGAAATCCCAGGCCGGATAGGGAATGGTGCCGGCGCCGTTGCCGACGAGGCGCGCCGTCGGCCGTCTGGCCCGGTCGAAGAACACGATGTTGATCTCGACCGTGGACTTGTCACCGCTGACCTTGCCGGCACGCGTACGCACATCGACGACGGCCGTGCTCGCATGCCCCGCCGCGATCGACGACGACAGGTCCTTCGCCACATCGACGCTGGGATAGCGCCGCTTCAGCGCCGCGATCAGGCGTGCATGGAGATAGGTCGGATCGATGTCCTGCTGCGCGGCGGTGTTGACGAGCACGAAGCTTCCCAAGCTTTCGTGAATCTTCTTGGAATCCTGCAATGAGCGCTCGGTATTGGCGTTGACGACCAGCCCGATCCGCCCGGCGCTGGGAGCGGAGCCGGAAGACGCGAGCGAGCGCCCCGTGCCGAGCGCCGCGTCGTCGTATTTGGGCGGCTCATAGGCAACGCAGCCGGCAATCGCGGCAAGTAACGGCGTCACGCAAAGCACGAATATTCGCCTGCGGCAGCTGAACTGGATCATATTCCCCCCATGGCGCCGGGCAACAGGTCGACTTATGATACGACGATCACTGCTGCAGTCTTCCGGGGGCGATGATGCGCGCAATCACGAGCGGACGAAAGTGGCTCGCCATGGCGTTCACAGCGCTTTTCGTCATGGCCATGCCGCAAAGTCAGGCCCAGTCGCAGGAACCGGCTGCGAATTCGTCCTGCGGGCCCGTCTATCCCTATCGGCTCGAGGGCGCCATTTGCAAAAAGATGCGCCAGGCCAGCGGCCAGGACGACTATGGCGGCTCGGGCATCCATGTCAGCGTGCCTCCCGGAGCGGCTCCGGTGTGCTGCGTCACCAAGGAGTTCGCGACGCAGAACGATTATCTCCGGCGCGATACGCAAGCCGAACGCTGCGGCGGGTATTTCAAGGACTGGCAAGAGGCTTCCGCCCGTGGAGACGGCCAAGTCTCCCGCCGACTCTACGACCGGATCAAGTCCAGATGCCCGACAGAGCTACGCGCGGTCGCAGCCGCGGCCAATGTCCGACTTGACCGGCCGGCCCGGGCGCATGAGCCCGCGACCGGGCAACTCGGCGGCGATCTTTATCGCAGCCTCGCGGGCAAGAGCTCCGGAGAACTCGAAGGTATCGCCACCGCGCGCCGGCGCGACCCCAGCCAGGACATGACCATTGCCGACGCGATGATGCTCGGATTGCAGATCGGCTCGATGGCGGCGAGCATGTATCCCGCCCGTTCGATTTCCTATGGCCGCGCCTATGCCCCGGCCCACAGCGCAGCTCCGTCGCGACCGGTCTATATCCCAAGCGGCCCGCCTCGGCGCTCGAGCAGCGATATCACGGGGCTCAGGCGCTGAAGTCGGCAGCCCGTCTCGCTCCTGCCAGCATTGCGTGTTGACGCTGTCGCAAAGGCGCTGCTTTGGTGATGACCGTGACGATTCTTCCAGATGCCATCAGGCGGCGCGGCCCGTGGTCGCTGCCCAACCTCCTTACCTACGGCCGGATCCTCGCGATCCCGGCCCTGGTCGCGCTGCTCTATTGGCCCAAAGACGACTGGGTCCGCTGGATCGCGCTCGCGATCTACGTCATGGCGGCGGTTACCGATTTCCTCGACGGCTGGATCGCGCGCGCCTGGAGCCAGCAATCGGCGATCGGCCGCATGCTCGATCCGATCGCCGACAAGCTGCTGGTCTGCGCGCTGCTGCTCATGCTGGTGGCCGACGGCACCATCCATGGCTGGTCGCTCTGGGCGGCGATCGTCATCCTCTGCCGCGAGATCCTGGTCTCGGGCCTGCGCGAGTTCCTGGCCGAGCTGAAGGTCAGCGTCCCCGTCAGCCAGATCGCCAAATGGAAGACGACCGCGCAGCTTCTGGCGCTGGGCTTCCTCGTCGCAGGACCGGCCGGCGACAAGGTGCTGCCGCCCAACACCCAGATCGGCATCGTCATGTTGTGGGTCGCGGCCGCGCTGACCATCTATACGGGCTGGGACTATTTCAACGCCGGCATCCGCCATATGGTCGAGGAGGACACGCGCGAACCATGACGCAGGCTCTCGCGACATCGGCTCCGGCCACTCAGGCCCGCAGCGTCAGGCTGGTTTATTTCGCCTGGGTGCGCGAGCGCGTCGGCATGGCCGAGGAACAGGTCGAGCTGCCTGCCGGCACCCGCACGGTGCTCGACCTCGTGCGCTGGCTGAAGACCCGCGACGAGGGCTATGCCGCCGCCTTCGAGAACGAGACGCTGGTGCGCGCCGCGATCAACCAGACCCATGTCAAGCCGGGCGCGAGCCTGGAAGGCGCCAGCGAGATCGCCTTCTTCCCGCCGATGACGGGCGGCTGAGCCAGACGATGACCTTCGCTGAAAAACGCGGGTCATCCCGGGCGACCGGAGGGAGACCCGGGATCCATTCCGGAACCTCTCTTGCATATGCTCCGGAATGGATCCCGGATCTCCGCTTTGCTGCGTCCGGGATGACGGCGCGATGGGAGCAACGACGTTGACCCCGACAATCCGCATCCAGCGCGAGGATTTCGACCTCACCACCGAGATCGCGGCGCTCTCGGCCGACCGCCGCGACATCGGCGCCGTCGTCAGCTTCACAGGGCTCTGCCGCGACGAGGGCGGAACGCTGGCCGCGCTCGAACTGGAGCACTACCCCGGCATGGCTGAGGCGGAGATCGCCCGCGTTGCCGCGGAAGCCACCGCGCGCTGGCCGTTGATGGGGCTTCTCGCGATCCACCGCTACGGGATGGTGAAGCCGGGCGAACAGATCGTCCTGGTGATCGCAACCTCAGCCCATCGCCGCGCCGCTTTCGAGGCCGCCGATTTCATGATGGACTACCTCAAGACGCGCGCCCCGTTCTGGAAGCGCGAGCATGTCACGGATGGCACCATCGGCGGCTGGGTCGAGGCGAAGGCCAGCGACGACGAAGCAGTGGAACGATGGAACACGGGCGCCTGAACCGTTTTGCGCTGGCCGTGATCGGCGGCCTTCTCGCATTGCCGAGCGGCGGCCGGGCGGCCGATTTGAGCACCAGGGTCTTCCGCGACTGGGTCGCCGGCTGCGACAATCTCCGGCAATGCACCGCGCTCTCGATGCCCGGCGATATCAGCGACAGCATCGCCTATCTCCGGCTAGAGCGTTCGGGCGCTGCGACGGCCGCGGCGAAGCTGACGCTCAACATCCGCGACAAGAAGCTGCCGAAGGAGTTTCCGATCGATCTCAGCCTCGACGGCGCGCCTTTCGCACCCGCTGCGGGCAGGCTCGCGGCTTCCGCCTCATCCGACGGTGAGGTCGGCGATCTCGACCTGTCGGCCGCCGATGCCAAGGCCTTGATCGCGGCGGCGCGCAAGGCGACAAAGCTGGAGATCAAGCGGGCCGGCGCAACCTATACCCTGTCGCTTGCGGGTGCGGTCGCGGCTCTGCTCTGGCTCGACGAGCAGCAGGGGCGGATCGGCACGGTCACCGCCCTGATCCGCAAGGGCGAGGCACCGGCCTCGCGCATCCCGGCGCCGCCCGTCCTGCCCGTGATCACGGCCCGCGCCACCAACGCTCAGCCCGCACCGGACGCAAAAACCGCCAAGACGCTGACCGACGGCATCCGCCGCCAGCTCGATGCGCCCGCCTCCGATCTCTGCGAGAAGGATCGAGAGGTGCGAGTGGGCAACGACAAGGTCTGGCCGCTCGACGGCAAGCGCGTGCTGATCGGCATGTACTGCCATGGCGGTGCCTACAACGTCACGCGAGCCTACTGGATCGCCACCGGACCGACTGCCGCCAGCGCCAAACCGGTCGTCTTTCCCGGCCAGCGCGACAATGTGCTGGTCAATTCCGAATACGACCCCGAGGCGGGAGACGTCGATTTCTTCCTGAAGGATCGCGGTATCGGCGATTGCGGCAGCGCCGGCAGCTATGCCTGGACGGGCGCCGGCTTCGTCCGCACCCGCCTGACGGCGATGAGGCCCTGCGCCGGCCTGCCGCCGGACGAATGGGTCTCGCTGTTCCGCAGTGACGTGAAAGTGGCGAAGTAGCGCGGCTGAGGCCAGCGAGGCGCGAGACCGCGAGGGGAACCGATGCCGGGACACGGGACGATTGGGAACCTCACCTACGCCGCCCTCGCAGGGCTGGTCTCGCTCTTCTCACAAGGCGCCATCGCGGCCGAGCCGCAGGCGAAGGTCTTTCGCGAATGGATCGCGGGCTGCGACAATCTCGGCCGCTGCGTCGCCCGCTCTCTGCCCGACGACACAGCGAGCTTCGGCGCGAGCCTGATACTGGAACGCGCGTCCGGCGCCACAAGCCCGCCCGTCCTTGCGCTCGTCCTCAAGGCCGACACGCTGAAGGCACCGCCGCCGGTTGTCACACTGACCCTCGACAGCCAGCCCCTGCCCGGCGCCGAGCGGCTGCCGCCCGCCGAGATCGTCGATCTCGAAACGGCGCGCATCCGCTTTCCCGCGAAAGAGGCGGAGGCGCTGATCGAGTCGGCGCGCAAGGCGACGAAGATCGAGGCGAGCATGCTGGGCGAGCGCTACGAGATCTCGCTTTCCGGCGCGGTCGCGGCGCTGCTCTGGCTCGACGAGCAGCAGGGGCGGCTGGGCACGCCGACAGCCCTGATCCGCAAAGGAATCACCCTGGCCAAAACTGCTGCCATCCCGCCGCTGCCGGTCGTTGTGCCGGTTGCCACCACTACGCTCCCTGCCCTGCCGCGGCCCCGCGCCAAGGCGTTGACCGCAGCACTGCGCAAGCGGATCGGCTCGACCGAGCCGGATTGCGAGGACACCGAAAGCCTGCGCGAGATGGACAGCGCCGTGCCGATCGCGCCCGGCGAAACCCTTGTCATGATCTTGTGCAGGGGCGGCGCCTACAACTACACCACCGGCTTCTGGATCGTGCCTGGAGGCGACACCGCCAAGGCGCGCAAGCCCGCCTTCCAGCGGCCCGGCAAGGCTCCCGGAAACATGCTCGTCAACGCGGCCTATGACCCGGCAACGGGCCAGATCGAGTTCCTCGAAAAGGGCCGCGGGCCGGGCGATTGCGGCAGCAGGGGCAACTACGCCTGGACAGGAAGGGCCTTCGTGCTAACGCGCTATGCCGAGATGAGCCAGTGCCGGGGACTGCTCCCCGACGACTGGCTCGTACTCTGGCGCAGCGAGGTCAGGACCGCGAAATAGCCGGGCTATCCGCGATCCCGATGATGCGCCTTACGCCGCCTTCGACTTCGGCCTCACCGCGTCCGAATAGTCCTCCATAATCACCTTGCCCATATTGCCGGTGATGAAGGAGTAGGGCCCGATCTCGGAGACCAGCGTCACCTCGGCGGCCGAGCCGGTGATGAAGCACTCGTTGAAGGTCTCCAGCTCTTCCGGGCGAATGCGCCGCTCGATCACCTCGAAGCCACGCTTCTTGCACTGCTCGATCACCGACTGGCGCGTCAGCCCGTTGAGGAAGCGGTCCGCCTGCGGGGTGTGGATGACGCCGTCCTTGATGAAGAAGATGTTGGCGCCGGTGCATTCGGCGACATTGCCTTCCCAGTCCAGCATCATCGCATCGGCATAGCCGGCGCGCTCGGCCTTATGCTTCGACAGCGAGCAGATCATGTAGAGACCCGCCGCCTTGGCATGAACCGGCGCGCAGGCCGGGTCCGGCCGGCGATAGGCGGCGACGTCGAGGCGCACACCCTTCAGCTTCTGCGCCATGTCGAACATGCTCGGCCATTCCCAGACCGCGATCGCGGTGTGGATCGTGTTGTTGATGCCCGACACCGCCATCATTTCCGAGCCGCGCCAGGCGACCGGGCGGATATAGGCGTCCTTGAGACCGTTCTCCTTCAGGCAGAGCTCCTTCGCCGCATCGAGTTCGGCGACCGACCAGGGAATCGTGAAATCCATGATCTCGGCGGACTTGTGGAAGCGCTTGGAGTGCTCCGTGCCCTTGTAGATCACGCCGTCATAGGAGCGCTCGCCCTCGAACACGCAGGAGCCGTAATGCAGCCCATGGGTCAGTACGTGGATCCTGGCGTCCTTCCACGGCACGAGCTTGCCGTCGAACCAGATGACGCCGTCGCGCTGGTCGAAAGGAATGACTGACATGGGAGTGCTCCTCTTGCACGTCCGGCCCGGTTGAACCGTTGGAGCCCCCGCAACCGTCACCATGGCGGGAGGGGCAAAGGGCCGAAATTATACTGCGCTGCAACATCGTCTTGCGACATATTCCGTCGTCCAGCGCGCTTGACCGGTAATCTTCCGTCTGAGATATGTCAACATCACTGACATAAATTTCAGGACGGATGCGATGGCCCAGACGCAGCCCCGACCCGACGATGCAGCCGGGCCCGCCTTGCCGGGCGAAGCCGTATCCGGAAGCGTGCCTTACGACCTGATCGAGCTTCTGTTCTTCGCCTACCGCGATTTCGTCGGCGGCCCCGACCTGATCCTCGCCGAATACGGTTTCGGCCGCGCCCACCACCGCGTCCTGCATTTCGTCCTGAGACGACCGGGCCTGACCATCGCCGAACTTCTCGACATTCTCAAGATCACCAAGCAGAGCCTGAACCGCGTGCTGAAGGAGCTGGTCGAGACCGGCTTCGTCGAGCAGCGCACCGGTATCCAGGACAAGCGCCAGCGTCATCTGCACGCCACCCGCTCGGGCCAGGATCTGGCGCTGCGCCTCGTCCAGTTGCAGGCGAAGCGGATCAACGAGGCGCTGGGACACCTCGCGCCGGAAGCGGCGGAAACGGTCGCGCTCTACCTCGCAGGGTTGATCGATCCCGCCGAACGCCACAAGGTGCTAGGCTTCCTCGCCGCGCCGCGGTGAGGCGCGAGCACAAGACGACCGACGTCACGGCGTAGGAACATAAGGGCGGAAGACACATGGCCGCACAGCCGGCGCGCAAGCCGCTCCCCGACGAGGCACCCCACATCCTCGTGGTCGACGACGATCGCCGCCTGCGCGACCTGCTGGCGCGTTTCCTCGGCGACAACGGCTATCGCGTGACCACGGCCGCCAATGCGGCGGATGCCGACCTGCAGCTCGCCCGCCTCGTCTTCGACGCCATGGTCCTCGACATCATGATGCCCGGCGAGAACGGCTTCGACTTCGCCCGCCGCTTCCGCATCGATTCCACCGTCCCGATCCTGATGCTGACGGCCCGCGCCGACGGCAAGGACCGCATCAACGGCCTCGAGATCGGCGTCGACGACTATCTCGCCAAGCCCTTCGAGCCGCGCGAACTGTTGCTGCGGCTGGGCAATATCCTGAAGCGGACCATCGTCGTCGACACCGCTCAATCCGGCCCGCGGCCCGATTTCGTCCGCTTCGGGCCGTTCCTCTACGGGCTCTCGCGCGGCGAATTGCGCAAGGGCGAGGAGCCGATCCGCCTGACCGAGCGCGAGCGCGAGATCCTGACCGCGCTGGCCGAGCGCGCCGGCGAGGTCGTGCCGCGCGAGGAACTGGCGGCCCAGGGCACCGCCGCCAATGACCGCACCGTCGATGTGCAGATGAACCGTCTGCGCCGCAAGATCGAACGCGACCCTGCCGATCCGCTCTATCTCCAGACCGTTCGCGGCGTCGGCTACCGCCTCGTGACGGACCGGACGTGACGCAGGTCCAACCGGGTCGGCGTGGCGCAGGCCCGGCGAAAGCCATCGGCGCGGGCATGGCGCGGATGCGCGCGGCCGGCGCTCGCTGGAGCGCGAGCCTCAACAATCGGCTGAAGCCCCTGCTCAAATGGGCGGGTCGGCCGTTGCACATCATCGCCCGCTACATGCCCAAGGGCCTGTATCCGCGCGCGCTGGTCATCGTCATCGCGCCGGTGGTGCTGCTGCAGTCGGTCATCGCCTATGTCTTCATGGAGCGGCACTGGCAGACCGTGACGCAGCGCCTGTCCTCCGCCGTCTCGGCCGACATCGCCATGATGATCGATGTCTATGAGAGCTATCCGCAGGATGCCGATGCCAGCATTCTCGCCCGCATCGCCGCCGATCGCCTCGGCATGGATGTCGACATCATCCCCGATTCCGACCTGCCGCCGCCAGGTCCGCGGCCGTTCTTCTCGCTGCTCGACAGCGCGCTCTCGACCGAACTCGCCAGTCAAGTCGCCCGCCCGTTCTGGCTCGACACGGTCGGCCGCTCCAGCCTGATCGAGATCCGGATCAAGCTCGGTAAGAACGTGATGCGCATCCTGACGCGGCGGAATTCGGCCTATGCCAGCAACAGCCACATCTTCCTGCTCTGGATGCTCGGCACCTCGCTGATCCTGCTGACGATTGCAGTCCTGTTCCTGCGCAACCAGATCCGCCCGATCCTCAAGCTCGCCGACGCGGCCGAGGCTTTCGGCAAGGGCCGCGACGCCGAGTTCCGGCCGCGCGGCGCCCGCGAGGTCCGCCGCGCCGGCAACGCCTTCATCGAGATGAAGCGCCGGGTCGAGCGCGCGGTCGGCGAGCGCACGACCATGCTGAACGGCGTCAGCCACGACCTGCGCACCATCCTGACCCGCTTCAAGCTCTCGCTAGCGCTGCTCGAGCGCTCGTCCGAGATCGACGCGCTTGAAAAAGACGTCGACGAGATGAGCCGCATGCTGGAGGACTATCTCGCCTTCGCGCGCGGCGACGCCGGCGAGGCGGCGGTCGAGACCGACATCCGCGCGCTGCTGGAAGAGCTGAAATCCGACGCCGAGCGTCAGGGTCACCAGACCGAACTGACGGTGGCCGGCGACCCGCTGGTGGTGATCCGGCCCGACGCCTTCCGCCGGCTGATGACCAATCTCGTCTCCAACGCCGCCCGCTTCGGCGACCGCATCGCCATTCGCGCAACCCATGATGCACGCTATCTGATCATCATGGTCGATGATGACGGGCCGGGCATCGCACCCGAGCAACGCGAGGACGTCTTCCGACCCTTCTTCCGCCTCGACGAGGCCCGCAACGTCGATTCCGGCGGCACGGGGCTCGGGTTAGCGATCGCCCGCGACATCGCCCGCGCCCATGGCGGCGACATCATCCTGGCCGATTCCCCGCTGGGCGGATTGCGGGCGACGGTGCGGCTGCCGGTTTAGCGACGCAGGACACCGCGATGGACAGCCCCACGCGCCGAGACTAGCGTCGCCCCAACGATAAAAAATGCGACAGGGGGGAAGCGCCATGAAGATCTCGGCTCTAGGTCTGCTCGCGGCCTTGGCTTTGGCGGTGCTCACTGCACCGGCCCGCTCAGAGGAGGTCGTCGATCTCGGCGGCGGCTTTTTCGGCGGCGGCAAGGCTCTTCTAAACAAGCCTGCAGGCAAAGCCCGTGCCGGGCTCGTGCTGCTGACCGGCGGCGATGGCAATATCGGCATCGGCAGCGACGGCAGCGTGGCGCGCAGTGGCAACTGGATCGTGCGGACCCGGGCCGCCTATCTGCGCAGCGGCATCGCCAGTATCACGCTCGATGCCGGCGCCGACCCCGCCAAGGCCGTCGAGCTGATGCGCACCATCGCTCCGCGCGTCATCGTCGTCGCGATGAGCCGCGGCGCATTGAAAGTTGCGGGGACGCTGGCGCAGCGACCGGACGGGATCGTCTTCGCGTCGGCGATGCTCGACGCTGCGTCGTCGTCCCTCGGCGACCCCTCGCAATTGCCGCCGATGCTGATCATCCAGCATCGCCAGGACAGTTGTCGCGTCACGCTGCCGGAATCGGCACAGGCATTCCAGCAGAGAGCCGGCGGCCGCGCTCGCTTGCTCTGGATCGATGGTGGTTCGTCCACGGGTGACGCCTGCCAGGCGCGCGCCTATCACGGCTTCATCGGCCGCGAGGGCGCCGTCGTTCAGGCGATCAGCAGCTTCGCCGGCTCGTTGCGCTGATCAGAACAGCCGCCCGCCATCCGGCACGGTCAGGCTCGGACCGATCAGCACGACCTCGCCATCGGCGTCGGGCACGCCCAGCGTCAGAACCTCGGACATGAACTTGCCGATCTGGCGCGGCGGGAAATTCACCACCGCCAGCACCTGCTTCCCCGCAAGGTCCCCCGGCCGGTAGTGCCGGGTGATCTGCGCTGAGGACTTCTTCAGCCCAATGGTGCCGCCGAAATCGATAACGAGCTTGATCGCGGGCTTGCGGGCCTCCGGATAGGGAGAGGCTTCGACGATCGTGCCGACACGGATGTCGACCTTCATGAAATCGTCGAAGCCGATCGGGCCGGCCTGTCCGGTCGGGACAGATGGAGCGTTCAAAACTCTTCCCAACCCTTGTCATGGGCGCTCGGATCGGTCTTGCGGGCTGTCGCCGCGCCGCCTGAGCGGGCGACCGGCTGAGCGGCACGCGGGGCCGCCGGACGCGGTGCCGGCGCGACGGCGGCTTGCATCGTCCGCGCCATCGCCTTCAGCCCGGCGACGTCGCCGCCGAGCTGGAAGCGCGCGACCAGGGCGGACAGTCGGTCCGCCTCCTGCGACAGCGAGTGCGCGGCGGCCGTCGACTGCTCGGCCATGGCCGCGTTCTGCTGCGTCGACTGGTCCATCTCGCCGACGGCGGTATTGACCTCCTGGAGCCCCGAGGCCTGTTCCTGGGCGGCGCCCGCGATCTCGGCGACGAGTGCGGTCGCCCGGGTGATCTCCTCGGCCATGCGTTGCAGCGCGCTGCCGGTCTGGCCGACGAGCGTGACACCCTTCTCGACCTCGACATTCGAGGCTGCGATCAGGCCCTTGATCTCCTTGGCGGCCTCGGCCGAGCGCTGGGCGAGCGCACGCACCTCGGAGGCGACGACGGCAAAGCCCTTGCCGGCATCGCCGGCTCGGGCCGCCTCGACGCTGGCGTTGAGCGCCAGCAGGTTGGTCTGGAAGGCGATCTCGTCGATCACGCCGACGATCTGGGAGATCTCGTCGGCCGATTTCTCGATCCCGCCCATGGCGAGCACGGCGTCGCGAACGATGGTGGTCGATTGCTCGGCCTCCGACTTGACCTGCGTCGTCGCCTGGCTGGCGAGGCGGGCGCTCTCCGCCGTCTGGCGGACCGTCGCAGTCAGTTCGTCGAGCGCCGTCGCGGTCTCCTCGACGGAGGCGGCCTGCTGTTCGGTCCGCCCGGCGAGATCGTCGGCCGCCTGGCTGATCTCGACCGAACCTGCCTTCATGCTCTCGGTGTTGGTCGCGATCTGCCGCATGGTTTCCTGCAGCTTGGCGATCGCGGCGTTGAAATCGTCGCGGAGCTTGGCGTAGTCGGAGCCAAAGCTTTCGGTGATGCGATAGGTCAGGTCGCCCTCGGCGAGGCGTTCGAGACCAGTCCCGAGCGCATGGACGACCTCTTCCTGTGCGCGGGCCTGCTCGGCCCGCTCCGCTTCGCTGCGCCGGCGCTGGCCATCGGCCGCATCGCGATGGCCTTCCGCCTCCTGCTCCATGCGAGCCTTGTCGGCTTCCATCGCGTCCTTGGCCAAGGCCGCGTCGCGGAAGACGACCAATGCGCGCGCCATCGAGCCGATATGGTCGGGCCGGTCCTGATGCTTGATCTCGTTCTGCAGATCCCCGGCCGCAAGCCCGTTCATGGTGCCGGCGAGCGAAGACAGCATGCCGGAGGCGCGGCGGCTCAGGAAGAAGACGAGCCCGAACATGACCAGCCCGAGCGGCACCAGCACCTTGGCGACGTCGCCGATCATCCGCAGGAAGGCGGCATCGACGTCCTGGACGTGAAGGCCCGAGCCGATCGTCCACTGCCACTTGGGAATGGCGGCGACATAGGAGATCTTCAGCGAAGGCTCCTTGTCGCCCGGTTTGATCCAGCCATAGTCGATGAAGCCGGCGCCTGGCCCCTTGGCGACCTTGATCATGTCCTGGACAAAGAACTTGCCCGTCGCGTCTTTCAGCGGCGTCATATCCGTCGTCTCGATCTTCTTGTTGGCATGCGAGACGCTGATGCCGTTGTAATCGATGACGAAATAGTAGTTGCCGTTGTCGAAGCGGGCATTCGAGATGGCATCGATCGCCATCTTCTTGGCATCGGCCTCCTTCAGCTCGCCCTTTTCCGCACGCGCCAGATAGCTGTTGACCGTTGAAGCGGCAGCCTCGACCGCATTCTTCATCTCGGCGCGCTTGAGCTGGATCATATCGTCATGCGCGACGTGGAGCGTGAACCCGACGCCACCGGCCGCGATGACGAGAGCGAGAATGGCGATCAGCGCGAAGGAGCGACCGATCGACATGGTAGCAAGCTTCTTCGTCCAGGACATGCAGAAACCCCTGCGGGATGGGAGATTCCGCAGAGTCGCGCCAATTCGCTAAGAGTCGCTTAACGATATCGCATTTCGGCCATGATCGGCCCAGCAGCCGTCGTCAGATGGCCGGTGCAAAATCCTCGCCCTCGCGGCGCAGGCCCTCATCGGACCGTTCGCGGCGGCGGACACGCGGGCGCTTGCCGGAGCAGAGAGCCCGCGCCAGGCCGCGCAACGGTGCCGTCAGCCGATGCACATCCTCGACGCGCGCCATGATCGCGCCGGCGGTCTTCAACTCGCGGTCGAGCCGCGCCATCGTCCGCGACAACTCGGGCTCATCGTCATCGAGCCAGACCTCCGAGACGCGTGCCATCAGCAGCACCGCACCCTGTACCCGCAGGCCGCCCAGAGCATCCTCGGTCGCGATGCCGGCCGAGGCCAGCATGTAGCGCCAGGAATTGACGGCGCCGCGGTTGAGCGCGGCCATCGCCAGCGGGTCGCGGCGGATCACGGGCGCGATCTTGCGAAGTCCCGCCTTGTAAGGCGCCAGCGCATCGAGCCGGCGCATGACGAGGTCGAACATCCGTTCGCGCACCGGCTCCGCGGCCAAATCATCCGATCTCCCCGCCAGCACCGCATCGTCGACGATGCGGGTCAGGCCGCCCAGCATCGCAAGCTTGGACGGGAACAGGCCACGCAGCTTGGCCAGCGGCACATCCGCCTCGGTGGCGATATCGCCGAGTTCGATCTCATCCCAGCGGCGGGGCGCCGCGGGCCGCACCAGCGCCCCGGCGGCCCCCTTTCGCGCCCCCCCCGGCGGGGGGGGGGGGGGGGNNGGGGAGCCGCATCAGCGCCTCGACGACCTGCTTGCGCGGGTCGGCCGGCGGCAGGGCGGTAGCGGATTCAGGAGCGGCGGATTCAGGTGGAAGCGGTGTGCGGGCCATGGGATGTCTCCTTCGCGACGCAGTCAGAAGAAGCTAGGCCTCGATCGCGGCCTATGGAAGGCCGTTCAGCCCGAAAGCTCGCCGGCGCGACGTTTGGCGGCAGCCACCGTCCTGATGATCAGCGGCTTCAGCGCGTCTTCGGCCATCAGCACCTCGAGCCCCGCGGCCGTCGTGCCCGCGGGCGAGGTGACGTTCTGGCGCAATGTCGCCGGCGAAAGCGGCGATTGATAGAGCATCTCGCCGGCGCCCTCGATCGTCGCCCGCGCCAGCCGCTCGGCGATGTCGTCGGGCAGGCCCGCCGCCTTGCCCGCTGCGGCCAGACACTCGACCAGATAGAAGACATAGGCCGGCCCCGAGCCGGACACGCCGGTGACGGCATCGATCAGGTTCTCGCTGTCGAGCCATTCGACCTTGCCGATGCTGCCGAGAAGGGCATCGGCCATGGCGCGCTGCGCACCGGTCACGCCCGGCCCCGCCGCCGCCGCAGTGGCGCCGCGCTGCACCGAGGCCGGCAGGTTCGGCATGGCACGGATGATCGCGGTCGCATTCGGCAGGCGCGCCGAGAGATCGCCCAGGGTCTTGCCGGCGAGGATCGAGATCAGCAGCGTCTTCGGCGTGATGAAGGCCTGCACGGCGGGAGCGGCGGTGTCGAGCGTCTGCGGCTTGGTCGCCAGCACCAGCACCTCGACGGGCCCGAGCGAACGCGGATCCGGGTTGATCGCCATGCCCTTCTCTGCGGCGAGCGTCACCATCTCGTCGGACGGCTTGGGGTCGATCAGGCTGATGCCGGCCGGATTCATGCCGATGCGTAGCCAGCCCTCCAGCATGGCGCCCCCCATCTTGCCGGCACCGAGGAGCACGAGCGATTGCGGCAGGGGGCTGGTCATGGGGCGTCTCTTTCACGGCGTCATTCTCGGGCTTGCCCCGAGAATCTCATGACCAGAGAGTCTCCGGTCGGAGATGGTCGGGTCAAGCCCGACCATGACGGTGATACGCCTCAAGCCTCGCCGACCGTCTCCAGCATGGCGCCCTCGAGACCTTCCTTGGCCGTCTTGCCAGCCCAGACGACGAACTGGAACGCCTGGAAATAGCGCTCGCAAGCATCGATCGCCGCCTTGATCAGGGCGGCAGCCTGCTCGTCGGTCGGCTCCGCCCCGCCGGAAAGCAGCAGTGCATGGCGGTACATCACCACGTTCTCCGAGCTCCACAGATCGAAATGTCCGAGCCAGAGCTGCTCGTTGACGAGGCTGACCAGTTGCAGAACTTCGCCGCGGCGCCGCTCGGGCACCTTGAGGTCGAAGGCACAGGCGATATGGATCGCCTCCACCTCGGTCAGCCAGGTGATCGCAACATGGTAGTCCGACCAGCCACCAGTGACGGCGACCGAAAGCTCGTCATCGCTGTCGCGGTCGAAGGTCCAGTTGTTGAGGGCGGCCAGTCGTTCGATCAGGTCGAGGGGGTTTGAAGGCCGCTCAAGCTCGGCATCCAGGTCGAGATCCATCATGCCCTTGGGTCCAACTGCCGGGCGCCGCGGTGCGCGGTCCGGCGCGTTCGAGAATGGGAACACGGCGACGGGAAAGCTGTAAGGACGCAACCCAACAGGCGCCGCGCCGGCCGAAAAACCGGGCACCACGCTCCGTCGATTCTCCCTAAGGGATTGGACCGACGAATCAATTTCTCCACCGACGTTAGCGCAGGGGCTGTGACACTCCCAACACGAAGTGACGCTCGACGGATTCGGGTATGGGCTCAATCCCCGTGGAGCCCTGTCCACAGCACATGGCTGTGGACACGCGGTCGAGCGAGGGATGCGAGGGCATGCCGTCAGCGCAGCACGCGCCGTCTCGCTCAGGGCTTGGGCTGCCCCGCTTCCAGCGCGGCGAGCCGGGCAGCAAGCTTGTCGTTCTCCTCGCGCGCCAGCAGCGCCATTTCGCGCACGGCCTCGAATTCCTCGCGCGTGACCACGTCGAGATCGCGCAGAAGGCGCTCGATCTGGGTCTTCACCACGGTCTCGACCTCGCGGCGCACGCCCTGCGCCGCGCCAGCGGCGTCGGTGGCGAGACGGGCGATGTCGTCGAGGATACGGCTGCTGGTCGTGACCATGGGACTCTCCGAAACCGGGCCTCCCGAGCCCGCACGCCCGGATATATGGGCCAGCACGCGGCAACCCGCAATCGCCGCGAAGGTCAGGGCGATGGCGCGCAATCGGCACGATCTGGACCTTCCGATCCGTTACGCCTAGAAAGACCGCGCAGGGACTACGCAAAACACTCCAACCCGTACGCTCAAAGACAAGCGGGAGGCGTCATGATCGATCGTTTGAACGGCCTCGTCCTGGGGTCGGCCGTCGCGCTTGCGCTCGCCGGCTGCCAGGAGACCACGACCGCGGCGCGACCGCGCGTCGATGCGCCCGGCGTGCCGGTATCCGTGCAGAGCATTTCCGGGGCGCCTGATGCCGTGACGACCCGCTTCGCCGGCCTGCTCGGCGAGGCCGCGGCCGAGCGGCGCATGGAGATCGTCCCCGGTGACAAGCCCGCCCGCTTCCGCGTTCGCGGATACCTGACCGCCCAGCCGACCGAGGACGGCCAGACCTCGCTCGCCTTCGTCTGGGACGTCTATGACGAGACCAAGAAGCGCGCCCAGCGCGTCCAGGGTGAAAGCCTCGGCCGGCGCGGCGGCACCTCCGACCCGTGGTCGGGCGTGGACCAGACCATCGTCGCCAAGGCGGCGGCCGAATCGATGGATGCGATCGCGAGCTTCCTGGTGACGACGCCGGCCGTGGAAACGGTTCTGCCGGCCGACAAGACCAAGACGGCGGGCAAGCCGGCCAATGCCAAGGATGCCGTCGCGGCGAAGACGGCCACCGCTTCGGGCAGCAAGAAGCTCTGAGCGGCGTCAAGGCGCAGCGCGCACCCGCTGCATCTGACCGCTATCATGCCTTGTGTCGGGCGCGTGCGTTTTGCACGCGCCTTTCGCAGTGCAGCGGTCGACTCGCCGTCACACGGCTGTTAAGAGCCCTGCGAACCGAGCCGGCTTCGCGCAGGCCCGCCCAGCCCTGCTTCAACGGTGCGCCACGGCATGCCTTCTTCGTTTAAAGTCGTTGCCGGTAATTCCAACCGGCCGCTCGCGGAAGCGATCTGCGCCCATCTCGGAATCCCGCTCGCCAAGGCCTCGGTCAGGCGCTTCGCCGACATGGAGGTCTTCGTCGAGATCCAGGAGAACGTCCGCGGCCAGGACGTCTTCATCATCCAGTCGACCTCCTTCCCGACCAACGACCACCTGATGGAACTGCTGATCATCACCGATGCGCTGCGCCGCTCCTCGGCGCGCCGCATCACGGCGGTGATCCCCTATTTCGGCTATGCCCGGCAGGACCGGCGCGCCTCGGGCCGCACGCCGATCTCGGCCAAGCTCGTCGCCAACCTGATCACCCATGCCGGCGTCGACCGCGTCCTGACGCTCGATCTGCACGCCGGCCAGATCCAGGGCTTCTTCGACATCCCCACCGACAACCTCTTCGGCGCGCCGCTGATGTCGCGCGATATCAGAGAACGGCTCGACTACAAGAACGCCATGGTCGTCTCGCCCGATGTCGGCGGCGTGGTGCGCGCCCGCGCGCTTGCCAAGCGCATCGACGCGCCGCTCGCCATCGTCGACAAGCGCCGCGACCGGCCGGGCGAATCCGAGGTGATGAACATCATCGGCTCCGTCGAGGGCCGCTCCTGCATCCTGCTCGACGACATCGTCGATTCCGGCGGCACGCTGGTCAACGCGGCCGAGGCGCTGCTCGACCAGGGCGCCCACGAGGTCTACGCCTACATCACCCATGGCGTGCTCTCGGGCGGCGCGGTGGCACGCATCGCCAACTCCAAGCTCAAGGAGCTGGTGATCACCGATTCGATCATGCCGACCGAGGCCGTGAAGGTGGCGCGCAACATCCGCGTCATCTCGATCGCGCAGCTGATGGGCGAGGCGATCGAGCGCACGGCCAGCGAATCGAGCGTCTCCAGCCTGTTCGACTGACGGCCGGACTGCGCCCGTCATGACCTCCCGCGCCCTTGTCCTCTTCTCCGGCGGCCAGGATTCGACCGTCGCGCTGGCCTGGGCGCTGGCGCGCTTCGAGGAAGTCGAGACCATCGGCTTCGATTATGGCCAGCGCCATCGTGTCGAACTGGAGTGCCGGAAGGTCATCCGCGAGAAGCTGCCGGCGCTGTCGCCGCTCTATGCGGAACGGCTCGGCCCTGACCATCTGATCGATCTGGCGGCGCTCGGCGCGATCTCGGACACCGCCCTCACCCGCGACAGCGAGATCGCCTTCGCCGAGACTGGCCTGCCGACGACCTTCGTGCCCGGCCGCAACCTGATCTTCCTGACCTTCGCCGCCGCGCTGGCCTATCGCCGCGATGCCAGGCACATCGTGCTGGGTGTCTGCGAGACCGACTACTCCGGCTATCCGGACTGCCGCGACGATACGATCAAGGCGATGCAGGTCGCGCTGGGCCTCGGGCTCGACCGCCGGCTTGTGCTCCATACGCCGCTGATGTGGCGCGACAAGGCCCAGACCTTCGCGCTGGCAGCGGCGCTGGGTGGCCGGAAGCTGCTCGATCTGGTGGTGGAGGACAGCCATAGCTGCTATCTCGGCGACCGTTCGATGCGCCACGCTTGGGGCTATGGCTGCGGCCACTGCCCGGCTTGCGAGCTGCGTAGCAATGGCTATGCCGCCTACCTGACATCTCCCGACGACAGCGGACCATCCCATGACTGACCATCCCATCGCTCTCGACCGCCAGCGCCGGATCGAAGGCCTCGTCGCGCTTGTCCTCTTCGCCCTGACCATCCCCGCCGCGAACTGGCTGATCGGCAATGCCGGCACCATCTGCCTGCCGGGCGGCCCCTGCCTCGTCCCGGTCTGGCCCGGCATCAAGGCGCCGAGCGGCGTGCTGATGATCGGGTTGGCGCTCGTGCTGCGCGACATCGTCCAGCGCAGGCTCGGCGCCGTCGCAGGCCTCGGCGCGATTTTCGTCGGCGCGGCGATCTCCGGATTCCTGGCACCGCCGGCGATCGTCGTGGCCTCCGTTGCCGCCTTCCTGCTCTCGGAGCTGGCGGATTTCGCCGTCTACACCCCGCTGCAGAAGCGCCGCTTCGTCACCGCCGTCGTCGCGTCGAGCCTGGTCGGACTCGTGATCGACAGCATCGTCTTCCTGCAGCTCGCCTTCGGCAGCCTCGATTTTCTGTCCGGCCAGATCATCGGCAAGGCCTGGATGGTGCTGCTGGCGCTGCCGCTGATGCATCTGCTGCGCCGCCGCGACGAGAGGCTGGGACTCGCGCCCGCCTGATGCCGCAACACCAGTTGCGGACAATTTGACCCATCTCCGAAACTGCGATTTCACGCCCCACTGACATAGCTTGCCGCTTCGTCATTGAGAGTCCCGAGATGCGTGAAAGCGGCTCCGCCGAACGCCTGCAAGCCCTTCAGAACGAGATTCTGGAGGCAATCGCGCGTGGCGAGATTCTGCGCACGATCATGGAGCGCCTGTGCCTGCGGGCGGAGGCGATCACGCCGGGCGTCATCTGCTCGGTCGTGACCATCGACGACGAGAACCGGCTTGTGGCGCTGGCGGCCCCCAGCCTGCCGGAGACCTATTCGGCTGCCCTCACGGGCATCCCCATCGGCCCGCGCGTCGGCTCCTGCGGCACGGCGATCCATCGCGGCGAGCCCGTCTGCGTCACGGATATCGTCACCGATCCGCTGTGGCAGGGCTTCGAGCAACTCGTTTTGCCGCTTGGCTTGTGCGCCTGCTGGTCGAGCCCGATCAAGGCCCGCGACGGACGCGTGGTTGGCAGCTTCGCCTTCTACTACGACCGGCAGCGCGGCCCCGACGAGCTCGAACGCCAGATCGTCGCGACCTGCGTCCATCTCTGCGCCATCGCAATCGAGCATGAGGAGGTGCGGTCGCGCAATCACCGGCTCGCCTATTACGACACGCTGACGGGCCTCCCCAACCGCGTCAGCTTCAACGACGCGATCACCAGCATCAGCGCCGTACCGCCCTTCGAATTCGGGCTGATGCTGATCGACATCGACCATCTCAAGGCGACCAACGACACCATGGGGCATGCCGCCGGGGACGCCTTGATTGCCGCCGTCGGCGCGAGGCTCCGCGCCGTGATCGGCGACGGGATGGCCTGCCGGATCGGTGGAGACGAGTTCGCCGTCCTGCTGCCGAACTGCACCCAGGCGGCGCAAATGCGCTCCGTCGCCTGCGCCATATTGGCGGCGATGGCAGCCCCGCTCGATCATGACGGGCACGGCATCGTTCCCAGCGTCACCATCGGTGCGGCGCTTGCCGGCGAGGATGGCGAGGACAGCGTCACGCTGCGCCAGAATGCCGATTTCGCCCTGTACCACGCCAAGGAGACGCGGCGCGGCGGTTATGTCCGCTTCAAGGACGGCCTGCGCACCTCCATGACCCGGCGTCTCCAGACCCGGCGCGACGTCGACGAGGCGCTCACCGACGGGCGCATCACCGCCTATTATCAGCCGGTCATCCGCATCGACACCGATGAGATCGTCGGTCTCGAGGCGCTGGCCCGCATGCGCATGCCGGACGGGCGGGTCGCCTCGGCCGGCGAGTTCCAGGAGGCCATGCTGGACCCCAAGGTCGCCCATCGCATCTCCGGGCAGATGCTCGGCGCGATCGCGACCGACATGGCCGCCTGGCGACGTGCCGGCGTCAACTTCCAGCATGTCGGCCTGAACGTCACCTCGGCCGACTTCCAGAAGGGCGATCTGGTCCAGCGTGTCGTCAGGGCGCTCGAGCGGGTCGATGTCCCGCCCCAGCATCTCGTCATCGAGATCACCGAGCAGGTCTTCATGGGCGGGCGCAAGGACGGCATCGCCCGCACGATCGAGGCGCTTCGCCAGCGCGGCATGCCAGTGGCGCTGGACGATTTCGGCACCGGCTTCGCCTCGCTGACCCATCTGCTGGATTTCCCGGTCGACATCATCAAGATCGACCGCTCCTTCATTGCGGCAGCCCAAAGCAGCACAAAAAGCAGCGTCATCGTCGAGGCCATGGTCAACATCGCCAACCGGCTCGGCATGAAGATCATCGCCGAGGGCATCGAGACTCAAGGGCAGGCGGAGTGGCTGCAATCCATGGGCTGCCGCCTCGGCCAGGGCTTCCTCTACTCTCCCGCCGTGCCGGCTGGGATCGTCACGGAGCTGCTGCAGCGTTTTGGCCAGAAGCAGGATGCAGGCGCCCTGCCGCGGGCGGATCTGAGGGCGAGCGCCGCCTGAGCCACGCGACGCCGGTCGCGACCCAGTTCGAATTTCTGCTCGGGGGTGGTAAGCTGCCATTCGTCTCGCGAGGCAATATCGCTTGCGCGCGGTTTGGAGCCGCAGATGGGATCGCGGACAAAAAACCGAGGTAACGAGCCTGCGTCCTACGACGACGATGGTCTTCGTCAGGAGATCGAGCGAGTTAGGATGCAACTGAAAGTCCTACCTCAACTCAAATCCTCGCTTCGCAAATTGAGGCTTAGCCGCCTTCACCACCTTGAGACCGAACTTGCGCGCCGTATTTCGCTCCCAGAATGAAGGTCGGAAGCGGAATCGAACTACCCCTCCCAAAACACGTGCGGGGTTGAGATCGCGGCGTATTTCGCTTATGAGCCTGCCAGCGCCCGACTGACACCCTTGGAGGCACGGGCGCTGAACCGCAAAGAGGCCGCCTTGAGGCGGCCTTGTCATTTGAAGCAAGGACTAAAACCATGACCGCCGTGAAGCAAATCGAGGCTTCGGCGCGCGCACAGGTCGGCAAGGGGGCCGCCCGTGCAGTTCGTCGTCAAGGCCTGACACCCGCCGTGATCTATGGGGGCGGCGCCGCTCCCGAGGCGATCGCGCTCGACGCCAACAAGACCCGCTTGATGATCTATGGCGGCCATTTCCTGACCACGCTGTTCGAGATCAATGTCGGCGGCAAGAAGCAGCGGGTGATCCCGCGCGACTACCAGCTCGACCCGGTCAAGGATTTCCCGATCCATGTCGATTTCCTGCGCGTCACCGCGGGCCAGACCGTGACGGTCGAGATCGCGATCCATGTCGTCGGCCAGGATGCCTGCCCCGGCATCAAGAATGGCGGCGCCATGCAGCTCGTCGAGCATGCGGTCGAGATCACCGTCGAGCCGGAGTTCATCCCCGAATTCTTCGAGGTTTCGGTGGCCGGGCTCGAGATCGGCGACTCGCTCGAGGCCAGCGTGATCAAGCTGCCCAAGGGCGCCAAGCTGACGATCGGCTCCGACGCCACCATCGTGACCATCGTTCCGCCGATGGCCGAGGAAGTCGAAGAGGCGCCTGCCGCGGCGGCTGCAGCTCCGGCCGCCGAGGCCAAGCCAAAGGCTTGATCGTCCCGGCAGGGAATCTGAAAGATTGCGGACGGCCGGGGTTTCCCGGCCGTTTTGCTATGTGGCGGAACGAACCATCATGCTGATCTTCGCCGGCCTCGGCAATCCGGGCACGCGCTATGCCCGCAACCGCCACAATATCGGCTTCATGGCGCTCGACGAGATCGCACGGGTGCAGCGCGCCTCGCCCTGGCGTTCGCGCTTTCAGGGGCAGGCCTGCGAGGCGACCATCGGGGCCGAGAAGATCGTCCTGCTCAAGCCGCAGACCTATATGAACGAATCCGGCCGCGCGATCGGCGAGGCGGCGCGCTTCTTCAAGGTCGAGCCCGCCGACGTCATCGTCTTCCACGACGAACTCGACCTCGCTCCCGCCAAGCTCCGGATGAAGCTCGGCGGCGGCAATGCCGGCCATAACGGCCTGCGCTCGACGACCGCCACGATCGGTAACGAATATCGCCGCGTCCGGATGGGCATCGGCCATCCCGGCCTCAAGGAACTCGTCCACGCCTATGTGCTGAGCGATTTCGGCAAGGCCGAGCAGCCCTGGGTCGAGGATCTCTGCACCGCCTGCGCCGACAATGCCGCCCTGCTGGCGGCCCATGACGATGCCGGCTTCCAGAACAAGGTCCACCTGTTCATGGAGGCGCGCGGCCATGGCGCCGTGAAGCGGCTTGGCGAGAAGGCCGGCGATTAACTCGTCCGAGAACACCCTCCGGCCCTCATCCTGAGGAGCGCCACAGGCGCGTCTCGAAGGATGCTCCAGCTTGCACCGGAGCCTCCTGAAGCATCCTTCAAGACGCCGCTTCGCGGCTCCTAAGGATGAGGGCTGGAGGGTATCGGGCCGGGGTTCTCATGACCGCCGAGCGGATCCCGATCAATAAGGAAGCTGCGCGCCCGGCTTGGCGATGGTGATCCGGCTCGCGCTGAAGCTGCCATCGGCCTGCTTCGTCGCGGTCATCGCGACCTGGGCTCCGGCCTTCAGCTCGGAGGCATCGGCCGGCGTCGCCATGATGATGTTGGCATCGGGCGTGATCGCGACCTTCTGCTCGCCGCCGGGATAGGTCAGCACGATATTGGCGCCATCGACGCGCGAGACGGTCTCGGCGACGGTCGCGTTCGTCATCGTCGAATCCGGCAGCACGCCCCAGGGACGATGTCCCTCGCCCGTGCCACGCATCGCCTCCGGGAAGATGAAGACCTGCACCGCCAGCAGCGATCCGTCGGGCTGAGGCCGCGCGCCGACGCCGATGAAGCCGCCCTTCTTGATGTCGGCCGTCGTCGCCTTGACGACACCACCAACCGAATAGCCTGACGCCAGCGCAACCTTCGCCGACCCGCCATCGGCCGTCCTGATCATCAGCGTACCGCCCTCGGCGGTCTCGACCTCACCACGGATGCGTGTCGTGGGGGATTGGGCGGAGGCCAGGCTGGACACGGTGACGCCGAGCACGAGAAGAGCATTGGCCAGGAAACGCATGGGTCTTGGTCCGTTCGATCAGGGTGATGCAATGCCTTTTTCTGCGCTGGCAACGAGCCTGCCACCAAGCACGTTCGCGTGACCGGGCACGGCTCGAAACGTTGACACGGATACACGGAAACACGATAATCGTGGTGCCCGAGGAACGGTGCCGTGAAAAATCTGACATTGACATTGCCTGACGACATTTATGCCCGCCTTCGTGTCGAGGCGGCTCGGGACGGCAAAAGCATGTCGAAATTCGTGGTCGGGCTTCTCGAACGGCGCGTTGGTCGAACGATCAGCCAGCGCGAAGCGCTGGACAGGTTCCTCGCCGGGCCTCCTCTTCCGCTGTCGGACGAAAACGGCAAACTTCCTTCCCGGACGGAATTGTATGACGAGCACCTTCTTTCTCGACACGAACGTGCTGATCTACAGCCGGGATCCGAGCGTGAAGCAAAAGCAGGAGCGCACGAAAATCTGGCTGAACGCTCTGGTCGAGACGAAGCCGCCAGTGATCAACCTGCAGGTCATCAACGAATTCTGTCACGCCGCGCTTCGTAAGCTTCCGCATCTCGGCGTTGCCACCGTGAGAGCCGACGCCGAAGGCTTGAGAATCTGGGGCGACACGCCAATCGATCATCAGACGCTTGTCGATGCCTGGCGGATTCGCGAGGCAGCAGGCTATCAATGGTTCGATTGCGTGCTACTGGCGGCCGCACAAAATTTGGGTTGTTCCCACTTCCTCAGTGAAGACATGCGGCACGGTCACGTCGTAAACGGCATCACCATCGTCAATCCGTTCATCGCTCTTCCCGGCGATTTCAAGCTCCGAGACTGAAAGACCACCATGGGTTTCAAATGCGGTATCGTCGGCCTGCCGAATGTCGGCAAGTCGACCCTGTTCAACGCGCTGACGCAGACGGCGGCAGCCCAGGCGGCGAATTATCCATTCTGCACGATCGAGCCGAATGTCGGCGACGTCGCGGTGCCCGATGACCGGCTGGAGCAGCTGGCCAGGATCGCCGGCTCCAAGGAGATCATCCCGACGCGGCTGACCTTCGTCGACATCGCCGGCCTCGTGCGCGGCGCCTCGAAGGGCGAGGGCCTCGGCAACCAGTTCCTCGCCAATATCCGCGAATGCGACGCCATCGCCCATGTCGTGCGCTGCTTCGAGGATGGCGACATCACCCATGTCGAGGGCAAGGTCGCGCCGATCAACGACATCGAGATCATCGAGACCGAGCTGATGCTGGCCGATCTCGAAAGCCTCGAGAAGCGCGTGCTGCCGCTGGAGAAGAAGGCCAAGACCGGCGACAAGGAGGCCAAGGAGCTGGCCGACCTGATGAACCGCTGCCTCGTCCTGCTGCGCGAGGGCAAGCCCGCTCGCCTCGTCCAGGTCGCCGCCGACGAGCGCCGCACCTTCGAGACGCTCGGCCTGCTCTCGTCCAAGCCGGTGCTCTATGTCTGCAATGTCGAGGAAGCCAGCGCCGACAAGGGCAACGCCTTCTCGCAGATGGTCAAGGCGCGCGCAGCGGAGGAGAACGCGGTCGCCGTCGTCGTCTCCGCCAAGATCGAGAGCGAGATCGCGGTTTTACCTGCCGCCGACCAGAAGGATTATCTGGAGGCCGTCGGCCTTGAAGAACCCGGCCTGAACCGCGTCATCCGCGCCGGCTACACCCTGCTCGACCTCGTCACCTACTTCACGGTCGGCCCCAAGGAGGCGCGCGCCTGGACGATCGAGAAGGGCACCAAGGGTCCCGCCGCCGCCGGCGTGATCCATAGCGATTTCGAGAAGGGCTATATCCGCGCCGAGACGATCGCCTATCCCGACTACATCGCCAACAAGGGCGAGGCCGGCGCGCGCGAAGCCGGCAAGTTCCGGCTAGAAGGCAAGGAATATGTCGTCGCCGATGGCGACGTGCTGCATTTCCGCTTCGCCAACTGAGCACGTTCGTCAACTGAACAAGGCCTGCGACGCGATGCTGTATTTCGAGGATTTCATCGTCGGCGAGACGGTTTCGACCGGCAGCATCGCGGTCTCGCAGGATGACATCATCGCCTTCGCCTCGCGCTTCGACGGGCAGGACTTCCATGTCGATCCGGAGAAGGCGAAGGCAAGCTTTGCCGGCACACTGATCGCCTCGGGCTGGCATAGCTGCTCGCTGCTGATGCGGTTGATGGCGGAAAGCTTCCTTTTGGCCTCCTCGGGCATGGGCGCGCCCGGCATCGAGGAGGTCAAATGGCTGCGGCCCGTCCAGCCCGGCGACGTGCTGCATGGCCGCCGCAACGTGATCGAGATCAGGCCCTCGCGCTCGCGGCTCGAAATGGGGCTGGTGCGTTTCCGGCTCGAGTTGGTCAACCAGCGCGGGGAGACGGTGCTGGAGCAGGTCAACTGGATCATGTTCGGCCGGCGCGGCTCCGGTGCCGCGCAGGCTGCGGGCGACTGGCTCGCCCATCCGCCGCGCTATGTGCCGCCCGTGTCACCCAGCCCGATCGATCCGCCGACAACCCCAACCGAACCCGCGCGCTTCTTCGAAGACATCGAGATCGGCCAGAGCTTCGAGCTCGGCAGTTGCGTCTTCACGGCCGACGAGATCATCACCTTCGCCCGCTCCTTCGATCCGCAGCCTTTCCATATGGACGAGGCGGCCGCCAAGGCCTCGTCCTTCGGCTGGCTCGCAGCCTCGGGCTGGCATTCGGCCGCCGTCTGGATGGCGACCATGGTCACGCATCGCCGGCGTCAGCTCGCGGCCTTCGGGCCGGGCCAGGCACCGCGGCTCGGCCCCTCCCCCGGTTTCAAGAACCTGAAATGGTCGAAGCCGGTCTTCGCCGGCGACCGCATCACCTATCGCTCAGAGGTGACCGACAAGCGCGCCTCAAGCTCGCGCCCGCAATGGGGCCTGTTCTTCCACCACAACACCGGCGTGAACCAGAACGGCGACGAGGTCTTCAGCTTCGACGGCTGCGTCTTCGTCGAGCGGAAACCCGCCTGAGCATCTGCCGGCCTAAGCACCTGCCGGCCTGCTTCCCGTGCCGGGAGCCTGTGCAGCCGCGATGCTTCTGGAATCGCCGATCAGCCTGTAGGCAAGGGACCTCAAGGCCGCAGCAAAAGCGGCCGAGCAAAAGCCGAGGGGGACTTCGCCGTGCCGACCGGACGCGTCTTCACGACAGGCCAGATCGCCGCTCTCGCCCGCAAGCGCCTGCCGCGCGCGATCTTCGATTTCGTCGAGGGCGGCGCCGGCTCTGAAGCCGCAGTGGCACGCAACCGTGCCCGCTTCGAGCAGATCGCTTTGATGCCGCAGGCCTTGCGGGATTGCTCGGCCGCCCATTCCGAGGTGACGATCTTCGGCCGCCGCTACGCAGCCCCCTTCGGCGTCGCACCGATGGGCTTTGCCGATCTGGTCCGGCCCGGAACCGACCGTGCTCTGGCAGCAGCGGCGAAGGCGCAGAACATCCCCTATGTCCTGTCCACGGCCGCGACGACCTCGATCGAGACGATCGCCGCCATCGCGCAGGACAATCTCTGGTTCCAGCTCTATCCGGGCTCCGATGAGGCCACGGCCGCGAGCTTGATGGAGCGCGCGCTCAAGGCCGGCGTCACGACCCTCGTCGCCACGATCGACATTCCCGTTCCCGGCAAGCGCCCGCGCGATCTCGTCAACGGCCTCGCCATCCCGCTGCGGCCGTCGCTGCGCACGGTGCTTGATGTCGCCATGCACCCCGCTTGGGGCTTGCGCGCCCTGTTCGGGGAGCGCCTGGGCATGGCGAACTTCGTCGAGAACAAGGGCTCGCTGAGCGGTCTGGCCCATGCCGAATTCGTCTCGCGCCAGCTTTCCAGCGCCGGGCTCGACTGGAAGCGGCTCGAGCGCATTCGCCAGGCCTGGCCACATCACCTCGTCATCAAGGGCATCCTCAACCCGCAGGATGCGGTGATGGCCGAGCGCATCGGCGCCGACGGTATCGTCGTTTCCAACCATGGCGGCCGCCAGCTCGATTCCGCACCCTCCTCGATCGAGGTCCTGCCGGCGATCCGCGAGGCCTGCGGCGACCGGCTCACCCTGATCCTCGATAGCGGCGTGCGCAGCGGCGACGACATCGCCCGCAGTCTCGCCTCTGGGGCAGACTTCGTCCTGCTGGGCCGGCCGTTCCTGTTTGCAGTCGCGGCGCTCGGCCTGGCGCGCGGCCCCGATGCGATCATCGACATCCTCCGCGCCGAATTCCTGAACACGCTCATCCATCTCGGCTGCGCCGACCCGACCGAGCTCGGCAGAGACCATCTCTGGCCAGAAAACCAAATCTCGCTGAGACAGGGTTCGAACCGATGAAGATCGCGATCATGGGAGCCGGCGCCGTCGGCTGCTATTACGGCGCCATGCTGGCAAGGGCGGGCCATGCCGTGACGCTGATCACGCGGCCGCAGCATGTTGGGGCGATCAAAGAACGCGGCCTCGTCTTCGAGACCAGGGCCTTCACCGAGACCGTCCAGGTCACCGCGACGACGGAGCCGTCGGGCGTGGCCGATGCGGAGATTATCCTGTTCTGCGTGAAATCCGGCGATACGGCTTCGGCCGGCCAGGAGATCGCCCCTCACCTCGCCACCAGCGCCTCGATCTTGAGCCTGCAGAACGGCGTCGACAACGCCGAACGCCTGCAGGAGGTGCTGGGCCGGCCGGTCATCCCGACGGCGGTCTATGTCGCCTCCGAGATGTCGGGGCCGGGCCATGTCAGGCATCACGGGCGTGGCGAACTCGTTATCGGCCCCGGTCCTTCGAGCGCGACGATCGCCGAGACTTTCGGACAGGCCGGCATCGGCACGGAGATTTCCGACAACGTCATCGGCGCGCTCTGGACCAAGCTGATCGTCAACTGCGCCTACAACGCCTTCTCGGCCATCCCGCAGCTTCCCTATGGCCGGATGACGGCGGTCGAGGGCGTCTTCGCCAGCATGGCCGACATCGTCGCGGAATGCCTCGCCGTGGCGAAAGCGAGCAAGATCCAGGTCGACGAGAGCATTCTCGACAAAGTGCTCGCGCTGGCCTCGACGATGCCGGACCAGTTCTCCTCCACCGCCCACGACCTCGGGCGCGGTAAGACGACCGAGATCGACCACCTCAACGGCTATGTTGCCAGGATGGGCGCGCAGCTCGGGATTGCGACACCGGCCAACCGCTTGCTGACCGTCGTCGTCAAGCTGATGGAGGAACGCGCCCGCTCCTGAACGCCGCGCCGACGCGATGCGCCGAGCCGCCATGCCGGCATGCGCCCGCGTTCATTGTCGCCCATGCCCGGCGCTGCCATGCTGCCCGCACGCCGACAACGGCGAAGCAAAAAAATCGGGCAGGAAACGACATCCATGAAGCGCAGATCCTTTCTGAAGGGTGCCGGCGCCGGCGCCGCCGCCGGCATCGCGTCCCCCGCCATCGCCCAGAGCACGCCCACGGTCACCTGGCGCCTGGCCTCAAGCTATCCGAAGTCGCTCGACACGCTCTACGGCTCCTGCACTCATCTGTCGGAAGCCGTGTCGGCAGTCACCGACGGCAAGTTCAAAATTCAGGTCTTCGCCACCGGCGAGATCGTGCCGGCCCTGCAGGTCGCCGACGCCGTCACCAACGGCACGGTGGAGATGGGCCATTCCGGCTCTTACTTCTACATCGGCAAGGACACAGCCTTCGCCTTCGGCACGGTGATTCCGTGGGGACCCAACAGCCGCCAGATGCAGGCCTGGCTGTTCCACGCCGGCGGGCTCGAACTGCTCAACGAGTTCTACGCCAAGTTCAACATCTACAACCTGCCCGCCGGCAACACCGGCGCGCAGATGGGCGGCTGGTTCCGCAAGGAGATCAAGTCAGCGGCTGATCTCCAGGGCCTGAAGATGCGGATCGGCGGCCTCGGCGGCAATGTGCTGCAGAAGATGGGCGTGGTGCCGCAGCAGCTCGGTGCCGGCGACATCTATCCGGCGCTGGAGCGTGGCGTCCTCGACGCCGTCGAGTTCGTCGGCCCCTATGACGACGAGAAGCTCGGCTTCGCCAAAGTCGCGCCGTATTACTACTACCCCGGCTTCTGGGATGGCTGCGCCGAGCTGAGCTTCTTCATCAACCTGGAGAAGTGGAACAGCCTGCCGCCGATCTACCAGAAGGTGCTGAAGACCTGCGCCATGGCGGCCGGCCACGACATGCAGGCAAAATATGACGCCCTCAACCCGCCGGCCCTGAAGCGGCTGATAGCCGGCGGCGCGCAATTGCGTCCGCTACCGAACGACATTCTCAAGGCGAGCTACAAACACACCAAGGATCTCTACGCCGAGATGTCGGCCGCCAATCCGAACTTCAAGAAGATCTACGATCACCTCTGGGCCTTCCAGCAGGACAGCACTCGTTACTGGCAGATCTCGGATCTTTCCTTCGACCTGATGTCCGCCACCGCACTGCAGCAGCGCTGGCAGGAGGGCTGATCGACCACGCAGAGGTTCCGAGGCTTTGCGACGCAAAGGCCCCCGAACCCGGAAACCTCTTGCTTGATCGGGGCCTCAAACCCCGATCGCCATGCCGTCGCGCTGCGGATCGGCTCCGCCTGTCCAGCCATCGCCCTCGACCCTGACGCCATGCGGCGCGCCGAAGGCGAAGGACTGGTAGGAGCGCGCCACGCCGTAGCCCATCGCCTGCAACTCGTCGGTCACGCCGCGCTGGACGCGGTTGGAGACGTCGATCGTGTCGCTCAGGCAGACGATGCGCGGCGCCGCCACGGCATCCGACATGCTCATGCCGAAATCGATGACGTTGCTCAAAGCCTGCGCGATCGCCGGCACGATGAAGGTGCCGCCAGGCGCCCCTATCGCGATCACCGGCTTGTCGTCCTTGAACACGATGGTCGGCGCCATGGCGCTGCCGCGTGCCTTGCCGGGCGCGATCGAGGCCGCCCGCCCCGGGCGCGGGTCGAAGCCGCTCATCGTGCCGTTATACATGAAGCCGAGGCCGGGCGTGATCGCGCCCGAGGGCTGGCCAAGCGTATGCGTGATCGACACCGCATTGCCCTCCGCGTCCATGACGCAGGTCACCGTCGTATCGGGCGGGTCCTTGGCGAGCTCGGAGCGCGGCACGCTGGCCTTTTCGCCGGCCCGGATGCGGGCGGCACGCTCGGCGGCGTAGGCAGGCGAGAGCAGCATGTCGAGCGGCACATCGACAAAATCGGGGTCGCCCATGTGGGCATCCTTGTCGATCGTCATCCACTTCATCGCCTCGGCGAGGATGCGGATATGATCGGAGCCATTGTGTGGGAGCACCGACAGGTCGAAGCCCCCGAGGATCTGCATCAGTTCGATCAGCGAGGCGCCGCCGGCGGCGGGCGGATTGCCGGCGATGCGGAAGCCGCGATAATCGCCCCAGATCGGCGCCTTCTCGCGGACTTGATAGGCCGCGAGATCGGCCATCGTCAGCAGGCCGCCCGCGGCTGCCATATCGACAGCGATCTCCCGCGCGATCTCGCCGGTGTAGAAGATTTCCGGGCCGCCAGTCGCGATGCGCTCGAGCGTACGCGCGAGATCGGGGTTGGCGAGCCTGTCGCCCGGCCGCTTCAGGCTGCCATCGGGCCGGAAATAGATCGCCCGGCCGGTCTCGCTCAGGCGCAGCTTGTCCTCGGTGTTGACCTGTCCCGTCGCGCGCTGGTCGATCGCCCAGTAGTAATGCATGTAGGGACGGATCATGAAGCCGTCGCGCGCCTGGCGGATCGCCGGCGCCACCACGTCCTTCAGTGCCATCGTCCCGAAGCGCGACAGCGCCTCGCAATAGCCCTTGACGTTGCCCGGCGTGCCGGCCGCGAGGTGGCCGAGTTCGTTGGCGTGGTCGCTCAGCAGGAAGACGAAGCCGTCGCGCGTCTGCCCGACGAAGCGATCAGCCCACATATCCGCGGTGGCCGACAGCGGGGCGCGGGCGAGAAATTCCAGCACGGTGTGGACGCCGCGGCTGGGCATGCAGATCTGCATCGCGCCGAAGCCACCGATGCCGCACATTTGCGGATCGACCACGCCCTGGCTGAAGGCACAGGCGATGGCGGCATCGATCGCATTGCCGCCACGCCGCAGGGTTTCGGCTCCGACCTCGGCGGCTTCAGGCTGTGCGGCAACGATCATTCCACGCATGGCTTGTCCTTTTCGCGATCCCCAGACCGTGTGGAACTGAAGCCCGCATCCTGAGGAGCCGCGAAGCGGCGGCTCGAAGCATGAGGGCTCAATGTGCATTTGGGCCGTCTCAATCCAGCCCGTCCTTGAAGCTCCGAACGGCTCGAAAGCGAGGGCACCCGGTGGCGCCGGAACGGCGAGGACGGGCGGGGAAGCAGAACGTTCCACAGAAGCCCCGCACAGGCAATTGCATATTGGCGATTTTATCCAATTGACAGCTGCGTCCTTTCTCCGGTCTCCTGAAGTGGCTTCGGACGAGGAGATAGCCGGTTGGCGGTTACGCAGAATTCAGCCGCAGCAGCACCGGGAGCAACCGTGCCCGGCCACCCGGCCAGCGCCGCGGCGCTGCGCGGTCTCGTGCGCCTGCTCGTCGTCATCGGCATCGCGCTGATGCTGATCCCTCTGCTGATGACGGCCTATATGAGCCTGTTCGCCGATGGCGTGGTGACCTTTCCCCCGAGCGGCTACACCCTGTCCTGGTATGGTCGTCTCGCCGAGTTTCCGAAGTTCGGCCAGGCACTCGGCACCAGCCTGCGGGTCGCGGCGATGGCGACCCTGTGCAGCCTGCTGATCGGGGTGCCGGCCAGCATCGCGCTGGTCCGCTACAGCTTTCCCGGCCGCAGCGCGCTGAACGTCCTGCTGCTCTCGCCGCTGACGGTGCCCGGCGTCGTCATCGGGCTCGGCCTCTATGTGCTGATGGTCGACATCGAGATCCGCACCGAATTTCCGTTGATCGGCTCGGACTGGGTGTTGATCCTCGCCCATCTGCTGATCACGACGCCCTGGGTGGTCAGGCTCTGCGTCGCCAATCTCGTCCAGCTCGACCGCTCGATCGAGGAGGCCGCGGCCAATCTCGGCGCCTCGCCCGGTCGCGTTTTGTGGAGCGTGACGCTGCCGATGATGCGACAGGGCATCATCGCCGCCGCGCTCTTCGCCTTCATCGTCTCCTTCGAGAACATCGAGATGACGCTGTTCCTGATCAGCCCCGGCATGATCACCTTCCCGATCTCGGTGCTGCAATATCTCGAATATCGCTTCGATCCCCTCGTCGCCTCCGTCGTCGTCGTCCAGACGGCGGTGATCGCGGCGCTGCTGCTGGCGATCGACCGCTACGTCAAGCTGAGCAAGGTCGTCTGATGAACACCGCGTCCCATCTCCGGATCGAGGGTTTGACAAAGATCTACGGCTCGGCCGCTGCCGTCGAGGACGTCAATCTCGATGTCCGCCAGGGCGAGATGCTCGTGCTGCTCGGCCCTTCTGGCTGCGGCAAGACCACGACCTTGCGTCTGGTTGCGGGCTTTGTCGCCGCCACGCGGGGGCGCATCCTGGTCGAGGGCCGGGACATCGCGTCCCTGCCGCCCTATCAGCGCGAGATGGGCATGGTCTTCCAAAGCTATGCGCTGTTCCCGCATCTGACCGTGGCGCAGAACGTCACCTTCGGCTTGCGCATGCGCAAGCTGCCCAAGGCCGAGATCGACAGGCGCCTCGAAGAGACGCTCGACATGGTCAAGCTGACCACCATGGCTGACCGCTATCCGCGCCAGCTCTCGGGCGGCCAGCAGCAGCGCGTTGCGCTGGCGCGGGCACTGGCGATCCGGCCCAAGGTGCTGCTGCTCGACGAGCCGCTCTCCAATCTCGACGCCAATCTGCGTCAGTCGGTCGCCCGCGAAATCCGCCAGCTCCAGCGCGCGGCAGGCCTGACCGCGCTGATGGTCACCCATGACCAGGACGAAGCCATGACCATGGCCGACCGCCTCGTACTGATGAACGAGGGCCGGGTTCAGCAGGTCGGCACGCAGGAAGAACTCTACGAGCAGCCGCTGAACCCCTTCGTGGCGCGCTTCATCGGCCACAGCAACCTGATCACCGGCGAACTGGTCGATGCCGACACCTTCCGCCTGCCGGGCGGTGCCGTGATGAAGCTCGCGCGCAGCTATGCGCAGCGCGGGCCGCACACGCTGGCTCTGCGGCCCGAGCGCGTTCGGCTTCAAACTGAAGGCGACGTCTCGCCACCGCGTGCGACCGCGCGCGTCGAGGACGCGACCTATGTCGGCAGCCATGTCGATTACCTCCTGTCCTTCGAGGATGGCAGCAGCCTGGCCCTGCACGAGCCCACCGGTGCGACAGGCGGAACGCGGCGCGCCATGGGCGAGAGCGTCGCCATCACCTGGGATGGCCTCAACGAACGCCTTTTCGACGCCGACGGGATCACCGTTTCCGCCATGACCGCGCCGGGCATGACCACCGCCTGAACATCGACCACGATCAACAACGAGAACAGAGGGACACACACGATGACGGACCTGTTCACACCCAATCGACGCCGCCTGCTGACGCTGGCGGCCGGCGCCGCCGCCGCGCCCTTCGCGCCCGCCGTCCTGCGCGCGCAGGAACCCGGTCGCGTCGTGATGAGCACCTGGGGCGGCGACTACGCCAAGCTCCTGACCCAGAACATCGAGGAGCCCTTGCTCAAGCCGAAGGGCATCGAGGTCGTCCAGGACGCCGGCACCGAACCGACCCGCGTCGCCAAATCGATCGCGCAGCGCCGCCTGCCGCGCGGCAGCGTCGATGTCATCTGCGTGCAGGCGCCCGCCGCCTACGACCTCGAGGATTCCGGCCTGTTGGAGCCGCTCGACGAGAGCAAGGTGCCCAACCTCAAATACGTCCAGCCGACCTTCGCGACGCCCTATTCGATCCCGCACATCTACAGCCCGCAGGTCATCGCCTACAGCCCCGAGCGCGTGAAGACGCCGCCGAAGACCTTCGACGAGATGGCGGCGTATGGGTCCAAGGTCGGCATCCTCGACAACAGCTACATCTGGGTCGCCATGGCCGCCGCGCTCAAGCAGCAAGGCGACCCGGGCAAGATCGCCGAGGTCAAGGGCACGCTGGAGAAGCTGATCAAGGCCGGCGCCAGGGCCTACACCTCGACCGAGGCCTTCGCTCCCGCGATCAAGTCCGGCGAGATCGATGTCGGCCTGGTCTGGCATGCCCGCGTGCTGTTCTGGACCAAGGGCGGCGTCGAGATGGCCGCGTCCTTCCCGGCCGAGGGCTGCCTGACCTATGTCTCCAGCATGTGCGTGCTGAAGAACGCGCCCAACAAGGCCGCCGCCTTCGCCTATATCAACGCCGCGCTCGATCCACGCGCCCAGCGCGGCTTCGCCGACAGCATGGGTTACCACCCGACCATCACCAATGCGGCCCTCGAAGGCGACGTCGCCAAGCGCCTCGCCTTGCCGGAGGGCGCGAAGCTCCTGCCGGCGCCCTACCCCCAGCTCAGTGCCGTCCGCGACGACATGAACGACTGGTGGCGTCGCCTGCTGGACCGGCGCTGACATGGCGACGCGCCGGCCCGAGGGGCTCACCGCTTCGCTGCTCATCGGGCCGGCGACCCTGGTCGTCATGCTGTCGTTGGTGCTGCCGCTGGCACTGCTCGCCCGCTACAGCCTGAACAAGTATGACCGCCGCACCTTCATGATCGACGCCTTCACCCCGGAGAACTACCTGCGCTTCGTCACCGACCCCTTCTATACCGGGGTCCTCTGGACGACGTTCAGCATCGCCATCGTCACGACGCTGCTCTGCCTGATCCTGGGCTTCCCGATCGCCTACAAGCTCGCGCGCTCGCAGACGCGCTGGAAGTCGATCGGCGTCCTGCTGATCATCCTGCCGCTCTTCATCGGCTCGACGGTGCGCGCGCTCGGCTGGATGGGCGTGCTCGGCCGCGGCGGCATCATCGATGCGGCCTATGGTGCGCTCGGCGGCAGCGGCATCTCGCTGCTCTATACCTCCTTCGCAGTCGGGATTGGCATCCTCTCGATCAACCTGCCCTATATGATCCTGACCTTGCAGAGCGTGATCGAGGGCATCGATGCCCGGCTGGAGGAGGCGGCCGACAGCCTCGGCGCCGATCCACCGCGCCGCTTCTGGCATGTCGTCTTGCCGTTGGCTTTGCCGGGTATCGGGACGGGCGGAATCCTCGTCTTCATCCTGGCGATGAATGCCTATGCGACGCCCTTCCTGCTCGGCGGCGCGCGCTTCCAGATGATGGCGCCAATGCTCTATCGCGAGTTCGCCGTGAACAACAACTGGCCCTTCGCGGCGGCGATCGCCTTCATCCTGATGCTGACGACGCTGTCGCTCACGGCCGTCTCCGGGCTGCTGGTCCAGCGTCGCTACAAGGCCCAGTGAACCGGAAACCTGCATGATCGCGCCTCTCTCCATGCGTCCGAAACTTCCGCAATTCCGCCAGACCGTCACCGGGGCCGCGGTGGCGGAATTGCGCCGGCGCATCCTCTCCGGCTCGGTCGCGGCTGGCGAGGCGCTGCGGCAGGACGCGCTGGCGAAGGAGTTCGGCATCAGCCGCATCCCGATCCGCGAAGCTTTCCATCAGCTCGCAGCCGAGGGGCTGGTCACGCTCCATCCGCATCGCGGCGCGGTGGTCACCGCGCTCTCCGCCTCCGACATCGCCGAGCTCTTCGACCTGCGCGCCATGCTGGAGCCGGATCTGATCCGCCGCGCCGTGCCGCAGCTTCAGGCGAGCGACTTCGCCCGCGCCGAGACCATCCTTGCCGAATACGCCGCGGCCATCGCGAGGGGCGACCTCGAAGCCTATGGCGAGCTCAACCGCGAATACCATCTCTCGCTCTACCGGGCCTCGGGCCGCAACCAGACGCTCGAACTGGTGCGGGTGCTGCTCGCCAACACCGACCGCTACACCCGCGTCCAGCTCGCCATGTCCGACGGCGCGACGACGCGGGCCAAGCGCGAGCACGCCGCCCTGCTCGATCTGTGCCGTGCCGGCGATGCGGAAGGCGCGGCCAAACTGACCCTCGACCATGTCATGGCCGTCCGCCACGACCTGCTGCAATTGCTGCAGCCGGACGAGGACAGGCTGGCCGAGCCCCAAGCGCCCGCGGCCTGACCCATCATCGTTTTCGACACCGACCAACTCTCAAGACTGACAGACGGGGATAAGCGACCATGACGATCGGAGTGGGTGGATCGAGCTTCGAGGCGGAACTCGCCAAGCTGAAGCCGATGACGGACGGCATCGAGCCGATCGCGGTCAAGGAATTCAAGGAACGCGTCGCCAAGGCGCAAAAGCTGCTGCGCGAGCAGGGCCTGCAGGCGCTGTATCTGGATACCTCGACCAGCCTGGCCTATTTCACCGGCATGCAGCTCAATCTGACCGAGCGCCTGCATGGCGCGATCATCCCCGTCGAGGGCGAGATCGCCTATCTGAGCCCCACCTTCGAGGAGCCGAAGACGCGCGAATACATGAAGTTCGGCGACGATGTCCGTTGCTGGGAAGAGCATGAGGACCCGACCGAGCTGGTGATCGAGACCATCCGCAGCATGGGCTATGAGAGCGGCCAGGTCGCGCTCGACCCACATACGCCGTTCTACATCGTCGATGGCCTGCGCAAGGCCGGCAACCGATTCTCCTTCACCCATGGCAATGCGGTCACCGCAGCCTGCCGGCAGTTGAAGTCGGCCGCCGAGATCGCCCTGATCCAGCGGGCCATGGACATCACCATGGAGGTCCACCGCGCCGCTGCCCGGACCTTGCAGGTCGGCGTCACCACGGCGCAGGTGAAGATGTTCCTCGACCAGGCCCACCGCAAGCTCGGCATGACCTGGACCAGCGGTGCGGCCCAGTTCGGCGAGGCGACCGCCTATCCCCATGGCGTGCCCTATGAGCAGACGTTGGCCGATGGCGACATGGTGCTCATCGACATGGGCACCAAGGTCGGCGGCTATCGCTCCGACATCACCCGGACCTATGTCTTCGGCGAGCCGACCGAGCGCCAGCGCGAGATCTGGAACCTGGAGAAGAAGGCCCAGCTCGCCGGCTTCGCCGCAGCCCGGCTCGGCGCGCCTTGCGAGAACGTCGATTTCGGAGCGCGCGGCGTCATCGAGGCCGCGGGCTTCGGCCCAGGCTACAAGGTGCCCGGCCTGCCGCACCGCACCGGCCACGGGCTCGGCCTCGACGTCCATGAGGAGTCCTTCATGGTGAAGGGCAACAAGACCCCGCTCCAGACCGGCATGTGCTTCTCGATCGAGCCGATGATGTGCATCTACGGCGAGTTCGGCGTTCGTCTTGAGGACATCGCCTACATGGCGGAAGACGGCGCCCACTGGTTCACCCAGCCCGCCCATACCGTCGACGACCCCTTCCGCTACGAAGCCTGATCGCTCTGCCGCCCCCTGATCACTCAAGCCTTCACAAGAAAATCCAGAGGAAACACACCATGGCTTCGAACGTCTTCGCCGGCACGATCCCGGCCCTCATGACGCCCTGCAAGGCGGATCTGACCCCTGATTTCGACGCGCTTGTCCGGAAGGGCCAGGAGTTGATCGCAGCCGGCATGTCGGCCGTGGTCTATTGCGGCTCGATGGGCGACTGGCCGCTGCTGACCGACGAGCAACGCATGGAAGGCACCGCCCGGCTAACGAAAGCGGGCATTCCTGTGATCGTCGGCACCGGCGCCCAGAACACGCAGCGCGCGGCGGCGTTTGCGAAACACGCCAGCGAGGTCGGCGCCAAGGGGCTGATGGTCATCCCGCGCGTGCTCTCGCGCGGCCCCTCGGCCTCGGCGCAGGCCGCGCATTTCGGCGCGATCCTGCAAGCCGCCAACGGCCTGCCGGCCGTGATCTACAACAGCCCCTATTACGGCTTCGAGACCCGCGCCGAGCTGTTCTTCCAGCTTCGCGCGCAGTTCCCGAACCTGATCGGCTTCAAGGAATTCGGCGGCGCCAAGAGCCTGACCTATGCGGCCGAGAACATCACCGGCCAGTCGGACGACATCACGCTGATGGTCGGCGTCGACACGCAGGTCTTCCACGGCTTCGTCAATTGCGGCGCCAGCGGCGCGATCACCGGCATCGGCAACGTCCTGCCCAAGCCCGTGCTGCATCTGGTCGCGCTCTGCGAGCAGGCCGCCAAGGGCGATGTCGCGGCGCGCGCCAAGGCGCTTGAACTCGACGCCGCGCTTGCCGTGCTGTCGAGCTTCGACGAGGGGCCGGACCTCGTGCTGTTCTACAAATACCTGATGGTTCTCGAAGGCAGCCCGGAATACGAGCTGCACTTCAACGCCTCGGACAACCTCAGCACCGGCCAGAAGCATTTCGCCCGGACCCAGCTTGAGCTGTTCAAGCGCTGGTACGCGGCCTGGACCAAGGCTTGACGCAGCACGGCGAGGCCAGCCGGCGCCGCTCAGGCTCCCGCCGGACTGGTCAAGCCGTCCGGCGCGTGACCGGCAGGGGGCGCGACTCGATACGGTCGCGTCCATTGCGCTTGGCCGCATAGAGCGCCTCGTCGGCGCAAGCGTACAGCGCGTCCCCATCGATGGGTCCCTCGCTGGAGCAGAGCCCGACCGAGATCGTGGCGGCGTCCAGATGGGGGTGAAGGCTTCGCCATGGCGCACGGGCCAGCGCCGCGCGGATCGCCAGCGCCATCCGGTGAGCGTCCTCCGGCGCGGTCCCGCCAAGGACAACGCCGAATTCCTCACCGCCGATGCGCGCGACCAGTCTTCCGGGGCCGCCGGCCTGCTCGGCAATCGTCAGGCCGATCAGCTTCAGGCAGGCATCGCCGATGAGATGGCCGAACCGGTCATTGATCGCCTTGAAATGATCGACGTCGATCGCCAGCAGCGACAGCGGGCGGCCGTTCCGGGCTTCCGCTGCCAGGAATTCCATGAAGGCGCGTCGGTTGGCGAGACCCGTCAGCCCGTCGGTGTCTGCAAGCTTCGCCAGTTCCGCATTGGCTCGCCGCAAAGCTGCCTGCGCCTCGATGAGCTCGATGTGCTGACGCTTGGCCATCGTGATGTCGGCATGAGTGAAGAAGCCGATCCCGCCGACGCTGTGCCGGGCGATCACCCTGAGCCAGCGTTGGCCCGGCAGCTCGATCTCGAAAGGCGCGCCATCATAACGCAGGCCATTGCGGATGGCGGCGCGCCAGGCGCCCGCGGGCGAGGCCCCGCGCCAGCACCCGGCAATGATCTCGTCGAGCGTGCAGCCGACGACGGGCTGGTCTCCGGGCAGGCCGTAAAGCTGCCGGAAGGCATCGTTGGCCGCAATGATGCGATCGGCCCCGTCCAGAATGGTCGCCCCGTCAGGAATGAAGCGAAGTGCCTCGAAGACGGGAAGCACGAGTTCAGGAACCGCCTCCGCCTTCGCATGAGCTTCGATATCGAGGCGCTGCCACAGGCGCACCCGCGCACCGCTGGGAGCGCGAAGCGACGACGCGCGAAGCCGACGGCCGTTATGGATAAATTCGAACGGCTGCGTCTGGTTCTCGTGGCGCGCGACGCCCTCCGCGATATAGCGTTCGATCTCGGGCATCTCTTCCGGGGACAGGCGGCCACGATAGAAGCGCACCAGATTGTCCGCGTAAGGCTCGCCGGTGTAGATCGCCCCGTCGTCCTCCGGGAAGAACTGCAGGAAGGTGCTGTTCCAGCTCACAGCCTCCAGACGCGCATCATACTCGCATGCGGCGATGCCGAGCATATCCAGCGAGTCGTGCAGATACCGCGTGAGGATCATGCCACTTGATGACGCATAGGCATTAACAAGCAGTAAGACGCGTCGAAGCGCCCGTGGCACCGGGTTCAGCCGACCTTGCCGTAGCCCGCGAACTTCGCGCTGATGCGCGCCATCTCCGCCTCGTCGAGGATGACCGGATCGAGCCCCGCCGCGAGGATGTCGAGATACTGCCCGGCGAGGTTCTCGACCTCGGCGACGATCTGGTGCGCGCCAGCGAGCGAGGCTCCGAGCGCGATCACGCCGTGATTGGCGAGCAGCACCGCCTTGCGGCCCTCCAGCGCCCTGACCGCGTTCTCAGCCAACTCCGGCGTGCCGAAGGTCGCATACTCGGCGCAGCGCACATCGGCGCCGCCGCAGAGCGCGATCATGTAGTGGAACGCCGGAATGCCGCGCCGCGTCGAGGACAGCGCGGTCGCGCGCGGCGAATGGGTGTGGACGATCGCCTGTGCCTCCGGCCGCGCCTTGTAGATCGCAAGATGGAAAGGCCATTCCGAGGAGGGCTTGCGCGCGCCCGCTATCACCGTGCCGTCCAGCGACAATTCGATCAGGTCCGCCGGCGTCGTCTGCGCATAGGGCAAGCCAGACGGCGTGATCAGGAAGCCGCTGTTCGTCCGCGCCGAGACATTGCCCGATTTCGAGGGGCAGAAGCCCGCTCTGTCGATCGCCTGCGCGACCGCGACGATCCCCGCTCCAAGCTCCGTCATGCTCATGCCGCGGCTCCCCTCGCCTGTTCCGGAAACAGCCGGGCCAGCCCCTCGGCACTTGCTGCGGCAACGCCGCGCTCGGTGATCAGCCCGGTGACGAGCCGCGCCGGCGTCACGTCGAAGGCCGGATTCGCCGCATTGCTCCCTGGCGCGACGACGCGGAAAGCACGCACTTCGCCATCCTCGCCCACCCCGGTGAGATGCGTGACCTCGCGCGCCGAGCGCTCCTCGATCGGAATCTGGCGCAGCCCGTCCGTCATCGACCAGTCGATGGTCGTGGATGGCAGCGCGACATAGAAAGGCACGCCATTGTCATGCGCCGCGAGCGCCTTGAGATAGGTGCCGATCTTGTTGGCGACGTCTCCCGTGGCAGTCGTCCGGTCGGTGCCGACGATCACGATGTCCACATCGCCATGCTGCATCAGATGCCCGCCGGCATTGTCGGCGATCACGGTGTGCGGCACGCCATGCGCGCCGAGCTCATAGGCCGTCAGCGCCGCGCCCTGGTTGCGCGGCCGGGTCTCGTCGACCCAGACATGGACCGGGATGCCCGCGTCATGCGCGAGATAGATCGGCGCCAGTGCGGTGCCCCAATCGACAGTCGCGAGCCAGCCGGCATTGCAATGAGTCAGGATATTCACCGGCTGACCCACCGGCTTGCTCAAAGCGATGTCCCGGATCAGCGGCAGGCCATGTTCGCCGATCGACCGGCACAGCGCCACATCCTCGTTGCAGATCAGTGCCGCTTCGGCATAAGCCCACTCGGCGCGCCGGTCCGGATCGAGCGGCATCAGAACGCGTCGCATCCGCCCGAGCGCCCAGTGCAGGTTGACCGCGGTCGGGCGCGTTCCGCGCATCAGGTCGAGCGCGCTGTCCAGCGCTGCATCGGAGGCATCCGCCCGCATCGCCAGCGCCATGCCATAGGCGGCCGTCGCGCCGATCAGCGGCGCACCGCGCACGATCATGCTGCGGATCGCCTCCGCCGCCGCCTCGCTCGATGACAGCGTCACCGTCTCGAAACGGAAGGGCAGCCGTGTCTGGTCGATCACGCAGACGCGCCAGCCATCCTGCGCCAGCCAGATCGTGCGATAGGCCTGCCCGTGGATCTTCATGACGCGCCTCGCTTCAATGCCCGCCGAAGGCGACCAGCGTCCGCACCGGCACGCCCATCCGCCTGATCCTGTCGGCACCGCCGAGATCGGGCAGGTCGACGATGAAGCAGGCCGCCACGACCTCCGCGCCCAGCCGCGAGAGCAGATTGACCGCGCCCTCCGCCGTGCCGCCCGTCGCGATCAGATCGTCGACGAGCAGGACGCGCTCGCCGGGAGCAACCGCATCCTTGTGGACCTCGATCTCGTCGGTGCCGTATTCGAGCGAATACGTCACGCTGACCGTCTCATGCGGCAGCTTGCCCTTCTTACGCACCGGCACGAAACCGGCCGAAAGCTGATGCGCCACCGCGCCGCCGAGGATGAAGCCGCGCGCCTCGATGCCGGCGATCTTGGCGATCTTTAGCCCGGCGAAGGGCTGCACCAGCTCGTCCACGGCGCGACGGAAGGCGCGTGCATCGCCTAGAAGCGTGGTGATGTCGCGGAAGATGATGCCGGGCTTGGGATAGTCCGGAATCGCCCGGATGGTGTCGGCGAGATTCATGGCTGTCGCTTCATCGCTGTCAGGTCGCTTTCAGGATGCGCCCCGCCACCGCGTCGAGCTTCGCCAGAACGGCGGGGTCGCGGAAGTCCGGCGCGGTGATGATGGCATTGTCGAGGGCGTTGTGGGACCCCGCCGGGCAGGGAATGCGCTGCGCCGGGAAATCGGCCGCGAGCCGTGCCACCAGTCGCTTGGCCCTGTCGGCGTTCTCATGCAGCACCTTGACGACGGCGGCGACATCGACCGGCCCGTGCTCCTCGTGCCAGCAGTCGAAATCCGTCACCATCGCGACGGTCGCATAGGTGATCTCGGCCTCGCGGGCGAGCTTGGCTTCCGGCATCGCCGTCATGCCGATCAGATCGTAGCCGAGATTCTTGTAGGTCATGGATTCGGCATAGGTCGAGAATTGCGGCCCTTCCATCGTCACCAGCGTGCCGCCCTGCACGAAGGGCAGCCCCTCCGTGGTGGCGGCGTCGGCGATCCGCGCCCTCAGGGCGGGACCGACGGGGTGGGCGAGCGAGACATGCGCGACGCAGCCCTTGCCGAAGAAGGAACTCGGACGCCCGCTGGTCCGGTCGACGAACTGGTCGACCAGCACGAACAGGCCGGGATAGAGCTCCGACTTGTAGGAACCGCAGGCCGAGAGCGAGACCAGGTCGGTGACGCCCGCCCGCTTCATCACGTCGATATTGGCGCGGTAGTTGATCTCGGAGGGCGGAATCGCATGGCCCCGGCCATGGCGGGGCATGAAGACGATCTTCGTCGTGCCGATGCGGCCGATGCGCAGCACATCGGAGGGCTCGCCCCAGGGGCTTCCGATGCGCTCCTCGCGCAGATCGGTCAGCCCCGGCAGGTCGTAGATGCCCGACCCGCCGATGATTCCGAGAACGGCTTCGCTCATGCGTGATTCTCCGGCCAAAAGAACGACGGGAACAGGGTTGTGTGACGGTCTCATCAAACAGTCGTAGCGGCAAAGACGATAGCCTGCCTGAAACGAAAAAAGCCCCGTCGCCGGGGCTCTCTCCTGATGTCGTATGCGATCAGTGGTGCAGCGGCGAGCCGTCAGGCATGCGCGCCCAGACCTTCTTCTTGGTGTAATAGAGCAACCCCGCGAAGAGCATCAGGAAGAGCATGACCTGCAGGCCGATGCGCTTGCGCTGCTCGAGATGCGGCTCGGCCGTCCACATCAGATAGGCCGTCACGTCCTTGGCGTACTGGGCCACGGTCTCCGGCACCTGTGGCTGGCCATCGGCGCCCTTGGGGAACTCGACCTGCCCGTCCGACAGCGGCTTGGGCATCGCGATCAGATGGCCCGGCATATAGGTGTTGTAGTACTGGCCGGGCAGGAGCGTGACGCCCTCCGGCGGCGGATCCTTGTAGCCCGCGAGCAGCGCCGCGATGTAGTCCGGCCCCTGCTCCTGGTACTGCGTGAAGATGTCGAAGATGAAGCGCGGGAAGCCGCGCTCATAGGTGCGCGCCTTGGCGATCACCGAGAGATCGAGCGGATAAGCACCGCCATTAGCCGCGCGGGCGGCCAGCTCATTCGCGAACGGCGACGGGAACGGATCGGCCGCCCGGCCCGGCCGGTCGAACATCTCGCCCGTATCGTTGGGGCCGTCCTTGATCTGATAGGTGGCGGCCAGCGCCGTGACCTGGCTCGGCGTGAACTCGGGCCCGCCCGGCTGGGACAGGTTGCGGAAGCGCATCAGAGAGGCGGCGTGGCAGCTCGCGCAGACCTCCTTGTAGACCTTGTAGCCGCGCTGGAGCTGGGCCCGGTCGAACTTGCCGAAGGGTCCGGAGAAGGACCAGCTCAGCGCCGGCGGCTCGACACGCCCTTCGGCGGCGTTGGCGGCCGGAACAGCCAGGGCAAGTCCGAGGCCGAGGCTGAGCCCGGTCAGGGCGAGGCGGAACGAAAGCGTGCTCATGTTTCGTCTCAGCCCTTGGCGTTGGGTTCGGCGACAGCAGTCGTGGCGATGCGCGCGCCCGAACCGCCCTTGAGCGAACCGAGCACGGAATCGGCAATCGAGTTCGGCAACGCCTTCGGCCGCTCGAACAGGCCGATGACGAACAGCGCCACGAAGAAGCCGAAATACAGCACGGTAAAGATCTGCGAGGCGGTGACGTAGCCACCCTCCGCCGGCATCGCGCCGAGATAGCCCAGGCCGATGCAGACCGCCACGAAGGCCCAGAAGAACTGCCGCGCGATCGGGCGATAGCTCATCGACTTGACCTTCGAGCTGTCGATCCAGGGCAGGAAGGCGAGCACGACGATGGCGGCGCCCATCGCCAGCACGCCACCGAGCTTGTCGGGAATGGCGCGCAGGATCGCGTAGAACGGCAGGAAGTACCATTCGGGGACGATGTGCGACGGCGTCACGGCCGGATTGGCCGGGATGTAGTTGTCGGCATGACCCATGAAATTGGGCTGATAGAACACGAAGTAGGAGAACACGATCATGAAGACGACCATCCCGAACAGGTCCTTGATGGTCGCGTAGGGCGTGAACGGCACCGTGTCCTTCTCGACGTTCTTCACCTCGACGCCGGTTGGGTTGTTCTGGCCGACATGGTGCAGCGCCCAGACATGGAGGATGACCACGCCGAAGATCATGAACGGCAGCAGGTAATGCAGCGAGAAGAAGCGGTTCAGCGTCGGGTTGTCGACCGAGAAACCGCCCCAAAGGAAGGTCACGATCGTCTCGCCGACCACCGGCAGCGCCGAGAACAGGTTGGTGATGACGGTCGCGCCCCAGAAGGACATCTGGCCCCAGGGCAGCACGTAGCCCATGAAGGCGGTCGCCATCATCAGCAGGAAGATCACGACGCCCAGGATCCAGAGCACTTCGCGGGGCGCCTTGTAGGAGCCGTAATAGAGCCCGCGGAAGATGTGGACATAGACGGCGACGAAGAACATCGAGGCGCCGTTGGCGTGCAGATAGCGCAGCAGCCAGCCATAGTTCACGTCGCGCATGATGTGCTCGACGGAAATGAACGCCAGCGCCGAGTTCGGCGTGTAATGCATCGCCAGGATGATGCCGGTGACGATCTGCGCCACCAACATGAACATCAGGATGCCGCCGAAGGTCCAGAAATAGTTCAGGTTGCGCGGGACCGGATAGGACACCGCCGAATCATGCGCGAGGCGGATGATCGGCAGGCGCGCATCGAGCCAGCGCTCGATGCCGGTCTTCGGGACGTAGGAGCTGTGACCACTCATGCGGAATGCCTCGGGGCTGTCTCATCCAGGCGGAAAAGCGTCGAGCGCATCGCTCAGCCGATCCTGATCTTGGTGTCGGCGTTGAACGCATAGGGCGGCACCGGCAGATTGAGCGGCGCCGGGCCCTTGCGGATACGGCCGGAGGAATCGTAGTGCGAGCCGTGGCAGGGGCAGAACCAGCCGTCGAAATCGCCCTTCGGATCGCCCGGCGCGTTGCCGAGCGGCACGCAGCCGAGATGGGTGCAGTTGCCATAGACGACGAGGAACTGGTCGTGGCCCGCCTTGACGCGCTGCGCGTCGGTCTGCGGATCCTTCAGGGTCGCGACATCGACCGCGCGGGCCTCGTCGATCTCCTTCTTGGTGCGATGACGCACGAAGATCAGCTTGCCGCGCCAGAACAGCTTGATTGCCTGGCCCTCGGCGATAGGCGTCAGATCGAGGTCGATCGGCGCGCCTGCGGCCACCGTCTGCGCGTCGGGCGCGAGCTGGCTGACCAGCGGCACGACGACGGCGCCGAGCCCGACGACACCCACTGCGCCGGTCGCCAGCATGAGGAAATCGCGGCGGGTGGTTTCGGTCGATTTCGTATCGGTCGCGTGCGCCACGATCCAACCCTCTAAAACGTCAGTCGAGTCTTGGAACAACTCGAAATTACAGCCCTGCGCCCGTCTTACGGGCACGCCGTGACAGCCGCAATGCGGCGGCGCGTCACTGTCGCGCTCTTTGGCATGCAGTTTGGACGAAGTCTACTGTTGCGCGGGGTGCGCAGACGCATGACGCGCAGTCCGTCAGCCGGGCTCAGGCGGAAAGCTTTTCCGGGTCCGCAGCCGCCAGGAAGCCGCCCGACTGGCGCGACCAGAGCCGGGCATAGAGGCCGCCGCGTGCCACCAGCTCGGAATGGCTGCCGATATCGACGATCCGGCCCTTGTCGAGCACGATCAGCCGGTCGAGCGCGGCGATGGTCGAGAGCCGGTGCGCGATCGCGATCACCGTCTTGCCCTGCATGAGCGAGGTGAGCTGTTCCTGAATCGCCGCCTCGACCTCCGAATCGAGCGCCGAGGTCGCCTCGTCCAGGATCAGGATCGGCGCATCCTTGAGCAGCACCCGGGCGATCGCGATGCGCTGACGCTGGCCGCCCGACAATTTGACGCCACGCTCGCCGACACGCGAATCGAAGCCCTGGCGCCCGTCCTGATCGCTCAGCGACACCACGAAATCATGCGCCGAGGCCTGGCGCGCCGCTTCAGCGATCTCGGCTTCGGTCGAGCCGATCCGGCCATAGGCGATGTTGTCGCCGATCGAGCGGTGCAGCAGCGAGTTGTCCTGCGTCACCATGCCGATCTGCGCGCGCAAGCTATCCTGCGTGACATGGGCGATGTCCTGCCCGTCGATCAGGATGCGCCCGCCCTCCAGCGGATAGAGCCGCAGCAGGAGGTTCACCAGCGTCGACTTGCCGGCCCCCGACGGTCCAACGAGCCCGATCTTCTCGCCGGGGCTGATATCGAGATCGAGCCCCTCGAACAGCCCGCCTCCCTTGCCATAATTGAAGCGCAGCTTCTCGAAACGAATGCCGCCCTGCGCGACGACAAGCGGCACGGCATCAGCCGCATCGGTCAGGTCATGCGGCCGGGCTATCGTCTCCATGCTCTCCTGCACGGAGCCGAGGTTCTCGAACACGCCGCGCACGAGATGGATCAGCCAGGTCGACATCTGCACGAGCCGCAGCACCAGCCCGATCGAGGCCGCGACCGCACCTGGCGTCATCTCGCTTTGGCTCCAGAGCCACAGGCAGAGCCAGGCCGTGGCCACGACGAGCAGGCTGTTCATCGTCTGCAGGATGACGCTGACGCCGGTGATCAGCCGCGACAGATGCAGGAAGGAGGCGTTCCAGCGCGTCAGCGAATCGCGCACGGCCGAGCGCTCGGCATCGGCGCGAGCGAAGAGCTTGACCGTCAGGATGTTGGTGTAGGCATCGACGATGCGCCCCGTCGTCGAGGAGCGCCCGAGCGAATTCGCCTCCGAGCGCTTCTTGGCGCGTGGCACGAAATAGATCAGCAGCACGACATAGGCCGCAAGCCAGACCAGCACCGGCAGCGCCAGCCAGAACGAGGTCGAGCCGAAGAAGCCGATCGCGACCGTGGCGAAGATCAGCGCGTACCAGAGGTCGTCGATGACCTCGATCGTCGCGCCACGGATCGACTGGCCGGCCTGGAGCACGCGCGAGGACAGCCGGCCGGCGAAGTCGTTCTGGAAATAGCCGAGCGCGTGACCGAGCGTGTAGACATGGTTGCGCCAGCGGATCTGGTTGGTGATCTGCGGCACCACGACCTGATCGACGATGGCGTGATTGGCGAAATAGATCAGCGGCCGGAGCACAACGAGCACGAAGGCCGCGCCCAGCAGCATGGTGCCATGGTCCCGGAAGATCGTCGCGGGAGACTGCGTCGAGAGCAGGTCGACGAACCAGCCGACCATCAGATACATCGCCGCCTCGATGCCGCTGAAGCCGAGGCCGGTCAGCATGATCAGGGCCATCCAGCCCTTCACGCCCTTGATGTGGTGCCACATGAACGGCCAGACGCCGCGCGGCGGGGTCTCGCGCTCGTCGAAGGGCGCAAAGACGTCGATCCGGCTCTCGAGCCAGCGGAACAGGGCGGTGAACATGTCCGCCCTCCCTTGGACCGGCATGGCGACGAAAACGTGGCTTGATATGGGGCGCTTCGCCAACGAAGGCCAGCATGCTTGATGCATAGCTGAAAGCCAGCGTCCTTGACGCATGTCGGGCCGTCACCTCATGACAGCATCATGTTGCGTCTCGCGCTCTATCAGCCCGACATCCCGCAGAACGCGGGCACGATGATCCGCATGGCGGCCTGCCTCGGCATCGCCGTCGACATCGTCGAGCCTGCCGCCTTCGACGTCTCCGACCGGCATTTCCGCCGCTCCGGCATGGATTATCTCGAACGCGCCGCCGTGACGCGCCATGATTCCTTCGCCGCCTTCGACGCCTGGCGAAAGGCCGCCAACCGGCGCCTGATCCTGGTCGAAACCGACGGGGCGCTATCTCATCTCGATTTCGCCTTCGCGCCCGACGACATCCTCATGGTCGGCCGCGAATCGGCGGGCGTTTTGCCCAATGTCTACGATGCCGCCGATGCCGTAGTGCACATCCCGATGCAGGCCGGCTTGCGCTCGCTCAATGTCGCGCTTGCCGCGGCGATGGTAACGGGCGAGGCGTTACGACAGATCGGTGGCTTTGCCCATCGGGACAATGGCGGCTCTGCCGTGGAGAACGGGAATGATCGAATACGAAGCTGAGACTCTGGCGGAATCGATAGCCGACGCCGAGGCGATGAAGCCCCGCGCCCAGGCCTGGTTCGAAACGCTGCGGGACCGCATCTGCGGAGCCTTCGAGGCGATCGAGGACGAGGCGACCGGCCCCTTCCCGCCCGAGACCGATTCGCCCGGCCGCTTCAAGCGCACGCCCTGGCAGCGCACCAACCATGACGGTGAACCGGGCGGCGGCGGTGTCATGTCGATGATGTCCGGCCGCGTCTTCGAGAAGGTCGGCGTCCATGTTTCGACCGTCCACGGCACCTTCCAGCCTGAATTCGCCGGCCAGATTCCCGGCGCAGCCGAAGACCCGCGCTTCCACGCCACCGGCATCTCGCTGATCGCCCATCCCTGGAATCCGCATGCGCCGACCGTGCACATGAACACGCGCTTCGTGGTGACGACAAAGCCGTGGTTCGGCGGTGGCGCCGATTTGACGCCCGTGCTGAACGACCGCCGCAGCCAGGACGATCCCGACGCCATCGCCTTCCACGCCGCCATGCGCGAGCCCTGCGACGCTTGCGCCCCGATCTCGGACTACGCCCGCTTCAAAGTCTGGTGCGACGAGTATTTCTTTCTGAAGCACCGCAACGAGCCGCGCGGCATCGGCGGTATCTTCTACGACTATGTCTGGTCGGGCGACGTGGAGGGCGACTTCGCCTTCACCCAGGCTGTCGGCGAGGCCTTCCTGAAGGCCTATCCGCCGATCCTGCGCGCCAACATGGGAAAGCCCTGGAGTGAAGCCGAGCGCCACGAGCAGCAAATCCGCCGCGGCCGCTATGTCGAGTTCAACCTGCTCTACGACCGCGGCACCATCTTCGGGCTGAAGACCGGCGGCAACGTCGATTCGATCCTGTCCTCGATGCCGCCGACCGTGCGCTGGCCGTAAAGGGCTTAGCGCACGCCCAGCAGCGCCGCTAATGCGCGCTTGACGAAAGCGGCCTGCGTGGCCGCCTCGGCCGGCGCGCCGGCGTCTACCCAATCCCGCCGCGCCGTCTCCAGCACGCGCCCGACAAGCGGTCCGGCCTCCGCGCCAAGCGCCATGGCATCCCTGCCGGTCGGCCGGAACGGCGGCGTGCGAGCCAGTTCGGTGATCATCGCTTGAGCCTGCTGCCTTACGGCCTCGTCGGCGTTTGCTGTCAGGAAAACCAGCCCCGCGGCCACTGCGTCATTGCCGAGGCGGTGGGCGAGATGGCGCAGCGACGCGATATCCGGCGGCGAAGCCCACCCCGACAGTCCCTCCATCGCGCCGGCGATGCGCTCGATCCGGTCGAACTCCTCGTTCGACAGCCGCAAGGCGTCCCGCAGCCGCAGCGCGTCTTCGCGTACCATGACGGTGAGCGCAGCCAGCCGAAACGCCGGATAGACCTTCCCGCCATCGCCATCAGCGCTGATCGCCGTAAAGCGCGACAGATGCGGCACGCCGCCAATGATCGGCATCAGCAGTCCGGCGCCCGCCATCGCGGCGACGACCTCGGCCGCGCCGGGTGCGACGAGCAGCTTCATCAGCTCCGCCCGGACGCGCTCACGCGACAGCCCGGCGAGCCCTTCCCGCCCGGCTATGCAGGCGGAAACTCCCTCGGAATCGGGCGCGCCTGCGCCATAGCGGGCATGGAAGCGGAAGAAGCGCAGGATGCGCAGATAATCCTCGCGGATGCGGCTTCCCGCGTCGCCGATAAAGCGGATGCGCCTTGCCGCAAGATCGGCAAGCCCGCCGCAATGATCGTGCACGGCACCGCTGCGGTCGAGCGACAGCGCGTTGACCGTGAAATCGCGCCGCAGCGCATCAGCAACGAAATCGCGCCCGAATACGACCTTTGCCCGGCGACCGTCGGTCTCGACGTCCTCGCGCAGCGTCGTCACCTCGAAGCCGACCCCGTCGCGAACCAGCGTCACCGTGCCATGCTCGATTCCCGTCGGCACCGCCCTGAAGCCGGAAGCCTCACCGCGCCGGATCGTCTCCTGCGGCAAGCCCGTGGTGGCGAGATCGACATCGCCCACCCGCTCGCCCAGCAACAGGTCGCGCACTGCCCCGCCGACGACGCGAGTCTCCTCGCCGTCCCCGTTCAAGGCGGTTAGCACCGCCGCCAGCGCCGGCCGGGCCAGGAACGCGGCGATGGCCTGCGCCGGCGGCAAGGTCATTTGAAGCGGCCCGGCACCAGCGTCCCGTTCTCCATATGCGGCGGCTCATAGGCGCCCTTGCTGCGCGGCGCCGTCCAGCCGCCATAGGCGACGAGCGCGATCGCCAGCGCCAGGCCGACGATCGCCAGCCAGAAGACGTGCCGGCTCCAGTGCTCGACATCGAGCGGGTTGCGGCGCTTGACGACGAGATACCCCGCGAAAACGCAGAAGGGCAGGACGAAGAGAAGCACCTCTTCGATGATCGAGCGCAGCATGGGCGTGATCGTCCATTTCGGTTCAGCCGGCGAGCCGCTCATAGAGGTTGCGGATCATGCCGGCGGTTGCGCCCCAGATATAGCGATCCCCGTACGGCATCGCATAGTAGGTACGGTGGATGCCCTGCCATTCGCGGCCCTCGCGCCGGTGATTGGCAGGGTCAAGCAGGAAGGACAGCGGCGCCTCGAAGGCCTCGTCGACCTCATGGGCGTTGAGTGTCAGTGAAAACGGCGGCTCGACCAGCGCGACCACGGGGATGATGCGATATCCCGTGCCGGTGAGATAGGCGTCGAGGAAGCCCAGCGTGCGGATGCGCTCGCGCGACAGGCCGATCTCCTCCTCCGTCTCGCGCAACGCCGTGATCACAGGCGAGCCATCGACGGCATCGACGCGGCCTCCCGGAAACGCCACCTGCGCCGAATGGCTGCGCAAAGTCGCCGCGCGCTGCGTCAGCAGCACGGTCGGGCCATCCGGGCGCGGCACGATCGCGATCAGCACGGCAGCGGGGACGGCCGTCGCCTCGTCGGGCAAGGGCACCGGATGCGGCTGCAAGTCATGATCGCCACGCAGCCGGGCGATCACGTCACCCAGGGATGGCGGCTCCGGCCGCAACCGCTGCTTCGCCAGATCGGCGAACTCGCCGGCTGTCAGATTCAGCGCCCGCATCACGATCCTTCGGTCTCGCCTTCGATCTCGCTCGCCGGCACGGCCGGATAAAATCCACCGGCCACGGCGATCCCGAACATGGGGACGCCATCGACGTCGCGCACCTCTCCCAGCGCCAGCAGATCGTAGGTCAACGCCCGCGTCACCCGGGCCCAGAGCCCGCGCCGGACATGGATATAGGGCTTCAGCCCGTCATGAGCCTCGCGCTCGAAGCGAATCGCATGCTCCGGCCCGACCGCGACGAGGTCATCGACATGCGTCCGGAACGCGATCGAACGCCCGTCCCCCTCCCCCTCGACCGCCATCTCCACGGCCTGGAAGGGCGCGTCCTCGACCACGATCCCGAGCTTTTCGACCGGGGTCACGAGAACGTAATCGTCGCCGTCGCGGCGCAGTACGGAGGAGAAAAGCTTCACCAGCGCCGGCCGGCCAATCGGCGTCCCCAAATAGAACCAGGTTCCGTCGGCGGCGATCCGCATGTCGATATCGCCGCAGAAATCGGGGTTCCAGCGCTCCACAGGCGGCAAACCGCGCCCCTGCCCGCCCCGCAGCGCAGCGACCATCCGCTCCATCGCATTGCCGGAATCGCTCATCGAAAAACCCGCAGGCGCCGCATGCGGCATATTGGTTGCATCTTAGCCTCTGCCTTGAACTCCACATAATCGTGAAGCCGAGTTCTGTGCACCGCGCCATTCTAGCCTTGAGCCGGCATGGCGCCCCGTCCACACTCAACGGCCAAGGCCTTAGCAAGGTCCGCCGTTGCAAGGTTTCGAGACGTCCCGAGGCCAGGCGAATTCGAGGCAAGGTGCGTTCAGCGAAAGTTTCGAGGACGCGCAGCTCGATGACGAAGATGCGACCCAGAGGGTGAAGGAGATCGACATGATGGCGCAAGTCCGGGCCGCGGAGGCCAACCCGCCGATCAGCCTCGATACCGGGATCGTCGAAGCCGCGGAAGCCGCGCTCGGCGCGATCAGTGCGGCGCGCACCGAAATCGGCCAGGTCATCTTCGGCCAGCAGAAGGTGGTCGATCTCTCGCTCATCACGCTGCTGGCGGGTGGCCACGGCCTGCTCGTCGGCGTTCCCGGCCTCGCCAAGACCAAGCTCGTGGAAGCCATGGGCACGGTGCTCGGCCTCGCCGCCCGCCGCGTCCAGTTCACGCCCGATTTGATGCCCTCCGACATCCTCGGCTCCGAGGTTCTCGACGAGAGCGCCGATGGCAAGCGCCACTTCCGCTTCATCAAGGGCCCCGTCTTCGCCCAGTTGCTGATGGCCGACGAGATCAACCGCGCCTCGCCGCGCACCCAGTCGGCGCTGCTGCAGGCGATGCAGGAACACCACGTCACGGTCGGCGGCGAGCGCTACGACCTGCCCGCCCCCTTCCATGTGCTGGCGACCCAGAACCCGATCGAGCAGGAGGGAACCTATCCGCTGCCCGAAGCCCAGCTCGACCGCTTCCTGCTCGAGATCGACGTCGCCTATCCCGATCGCGAGGCCGAGCGGCGCATCCTGATGGAAACCACAGGCGCCTCCGAGCACAAGCCGGTCCAGGCGATGACCGCCGAGACGCTGATGTCGACGCAGCGCCTCGTGCGCCGCCTGCCCGTTGGCGAGAACGTCGTCGATGCGATCCTCGACCTCGTTCGCTCCGGCCGTCCCGGCGAGGGCAGCGACGCCTCCATCACCGACAAGCTCGCCTGGGGCCCCGGCCCGCGCGCCAGTCAGTCGCTGACGCTGGCCTGCCGCGCCCGCGCGCTGGTCGAAGGCCGCCTCGCCCCCTCCGTCGATGATGTCGTGGCGCTAGCCATTCCCGTGCTGAAGCACCGCGTTGCGCTGACCTTTGCCGCCCGCGCCGATGGCGAGACGGTCGAGGGCATCATCGGCAAGCTCGTCGAGCGGCTGGGATAGGGGTGTCAGGCTGATGCTGCGCACGCGCGTTCTCGGGGCTTCCGACCGGCAGCCGGTCAAGCCGGTCGTCACCGCCTCGCTCGATCTCGCGGCGCGCCTGCCCCGGCTGATCCTCGAGGCCCGCCGCGTCTCGGCCAGCGTCCACGGCATCCATGGCCGCCGGCGCGCCGGGCCGGGCGAGACCTTCTGGCAGTACCGCCCGCTCGTCACCGGCGAATCCGCCTCGCGCATCGACTGGCGCCGCTCGGCCCGCGACGGCCACCTCTTCGTCCGCGAACGCGAATGGGAGGCTTCGCACGCGATCTGGCTCTGGATCGACCGCTCGGCGTCGATGGGCTTCGCCTCGTCGCTGGCTCTGGCCTCGAAGGTCGATCGCGCCCTGATCGCCGGCTTCGCCCTGGCCGAGACGCTGGTCGATGGCGGCGAGCGCGTCGGTCATCTTGGCCTGACGCGGGCGCTCGCCTCGCGCCGCATCGTCGAGACTCTGGCGCAGGCGATCCTGGCTGATGCGAAGGGCGCCGACACCGATCTGCCGCCGGACATGCCGCTGCCCCGCCTCGCCGACGCGATCATCATCACCGACGGACTCTCGCCGGCAGCATCGCTCGCCAAGCGCATCGCCACGATGTCGTCGTCAGGCGCGCGCGGCCATGTCCTGCTGATCGCCGACCCGATCGAGGAAACCTTCCCCTTCACCGGCCAGGCCGAGCTCTTCGACCTCGAGGACGGGCTGTCGCTGCGCGTCGGTGACGCCGGTTCCTGGGGCGTCGAATATCGCCAGCGGCTGGAGGCCCATCGCGACGCGATCCGGGAGGCCTGCCGCAAGGCCGGCTGGACCCTGACGCTCCACCGCACCGACAGGCCCGCCAGCGAGGGCGTGCTGCGCATCGCCAGCCTCGTCGCGGCTGCGCGCGGAACGGGGAGATAGCCGGTGCTGAGCTCGCTCCCCCTCGCCTTCTCGGCGCCGCTCGCTCTCGCGGCGCTGGCCCTGCTGCCGGCGCTCTGGCTGATCCTGCGGGTGACGCCGCCGCGCCCGCGCCGGATCGACTTTCCGCCGCTGAAGATCATGGCCGACCTCGTCGCCAAGCGCGAGTTGCCGGCGCATACGCCCTGGTGGCTGCTGGCGCTGCGCATGATCGTAGCCGCGCTCGCGATCCTTGCGGTCGCCGGCCCGGTCTGGAACCCGCCGCGCGAGGCCGGACCGTTGCGCGGCCCGATGCTGCTCCTCGTCGACAACGGCTTCGGCGCCGCGACCGACTGGCCCGAACGCCTCCTGGTCGCGGAATCCCGCGTCGCCGCCGCCGCCCGCGAGGGCCGGCCCGTCGCCATCCTCGGCCTGGCCGAGAATCCGGCCGAGATCATGCTGTCGGAGCCACGCGCCGCGCTCGATCGCCTGCGCGCCTTCGCGCTCCAGCCCCATGCGCCCGACCGCGCCGCCCATCTGCCCCGGATCGAGGCCTTCCTGCGGACGGCGCCGGATGCGGAGGTCGTCTGGGTCGCCGACGGGCTCTCGGTCACGGACGATAGCGCCTTCCTCGCCAGGCTGAAGCAGGAGGCCGGCGCCGGCCGCATGTCGATCCATGCCGGCCCGATCGACCAGCTTGCGCTTGCCGCGCCCGAGAACCTTGCCGGCGCTCTCGCCGTCAAGGTGCTGCGCCCCACGCCTGCGGCCGCCGCCAGCGGCCAGGTCCGCGCGCTCGACCTCAAGGGCCTGCCGCTCGGCGACGCCCCTTTCGTCTTCAACGGCTCCGAACTCCAGACGACGGCGCGGCTGACCCTGCCGATTGAAGTGCGCAATTCCGTCTCGCGTCTGGAGGTGGTGGGCGAGCGCAGCGCGGCGGCCGTCGCGCTGCTCGACGACCGCGCCAAGCGCCGCCGCGTCGGCATCGTCTCGGGCGCGACCACAGACACTNNCGTCGGCGAATTGCTGACGCAGAACCTCTCGGTGCTGGTGCTGGCCGATATCGGCGCGCTCGACGGCGACACCGCCGGCAAGATCAACGCCTTCATCCAGCGCGGCGGCGTGCTGCTGCGCTTCGCGGGAGCCCGCCTCGCAGCCGCATCCGACGAGCTGACGCCGGTGCGCCTGCGCCGGGGCGGCCGCACGCTCGGTGGTGGCTTGTCCTGGGAGACGCCGCGCAAGCTCGCCCCCTTCAGCCGCGAGAGCCCCTTCTTCGGCACGGCCATCAACGACGACGTCCGCGTCTCCAGACAGATCCTGGCCGAGCCGGAGGCCGATCTGGCGCGCAAGACCTGGGCTGCGCTGGAGGACGGCACGCCCGTCGTCACCGGCGAGCGCCGCGGCGACGGCATGATCGCGATGATGCATGTCACCGCCGACACGACCTGGTCGAACCTGCCGCTCTCGGGCCTCTTCGTCGAGATGCTCAGAAAGATCGTCGGCCTTGCCGGCACCGGCCCTGCTGAACCCCAGGGAGAGGATGCCCGCGTGGAAACCCTGTCGCCGACCCGCGTCCTCGACGGCAGCGGCACCTTCCGCAGTCCCCCGGCCACCGCCCAGCCCGTAGCCCGCAGCTTCACCGGACGCGCGACGCTCGCCCACCCGCCCGGCATCTACGGACCCGCCGACGGCTCGCTCGCCGTGAATGCGCTGAACCCAACCGACACCCTGCGCGCCATCGACCTCGCGGCGCTCGGGGCGCCGATCCTGCCGGTCGACAAGCCCGTCGCGCTCGACATCCGCCCGCAACTGCTGGTGCTGGCGCTTTTGCTGCTGGTCGCCGACACGCTGGCGACGCTCTGGCTCGGCGGCAGGCTCTCGGTCGCCCGCAGGGCCCGCCGTGCCGCGCCGGCGGCGATCCTGCTGGCGTTGGCTCTGGGCGGCACGACGCTGCTGCCCGAACCGGCACGCGCACAGGCGCAGCCAGCCACCCCACCGACGGCCGTCGCCCCCCCCGACCAGCGCCCGCCGATCCCGCGCGAGCTCTTCGCAGCCGGCGCCGTGACGCGGCTGGCCTATGTCGTCACTGGCGACAGGGCGGTCGACGACATGTCGAAGGCCGGGCTGGCTGGCCTCAACATCGTGCTTGGTGCCCGCACCGCGCTGGAGCCGGGCGAAGCCGTCGGCGTCAATGCCGATCGCGATGAACTGGCCTTCTTCCCGGTGCTGTACTGGCCGATCGTCGCCGGCCGGCCGATCCCGACCGCCGAGACCCTGCGCAAGCTCGAAGCCTATATGAAGGGCGGCGGGCTCGTGATCTTCGACACCCGCGACGCGATGAGCGCCCGGCCCGGCGGCGGCACCACGCCCGAGGGCGAGCAACTGCGCCGCATGCTCCAGACGCTCGACATCCCCGAGCTGGAGCCGCTGCCGCGCGACCATGTCCTGACCAAGACCTTCTACATCCTCGACGGTTTTGCCGGCCGCTACGATTCCGGCACGACGTGGGTCGAGATCCTGCCTCCGGCCGGCGCCGATGGCCGTCGTCCGGCCCGCGCCGGCGACAATGTCTCGCCGATCGTCATCACCTCGAACGACCTCGCTTCGGCCTGGGCGGTGAACCGGCGCGGCGAACCCCTCGTGCCGCTCTCGGGCTCCGATCCGCGCCAGCGCGAAATGGCGCTGCGAGCCGGCGTCAACCTCGTGATGTATGCGCTTACCGGCAACTACAAGGCCGACCAGGTCCATGTCCCGGCCCTGCTCGAGCGGCTCGGTCAATGACAGAGTTTGGACAGTAAGCCATGTGGAGCCTCTCCTTCGCGCCGCTCGTCCCGCTGTGGCTGCTGATCGGCCTGGCCGTTCTCGCAGCGCTGGCGGCTGGCGCGGCGATCGTGCTGGCCGGCCGCAGTGCCATCCTGCGCGCGCTGGCGCTGACCGTGTTGGCCGTGACGCTGGCCGATCCCTCGCTGGTCTTTGAGGACCGCGAGCCGGTCAAGGACGTCGTCTCCGTCGTCGTCGACCGCTCGGGCTCGAACCGTCTCGCCGACCGCGCCGCGCAGACCGAGGCCGCGCAGGCCGAGGTCGAGCGCCAGTTGCGCGGCCTGACCAATGTCGAATCCCGCATCGTCGAGGTCCGTGACGCCCAAGGCTCGGGCGACGGTACCCGCCTGTTCGAGGCGTTGGCAGCAAGCCTCGCCGACGTCCCCTCCGAGCGCGTCGCCGGCGCGATCGTCATCAGCGACGGCCTCGCCCATGACGCTCCGCCGACCGCCGAGGCGCTCGGCCTGCGCGCGCCACTGCATGTGCTGACCACAGGCCGCAATGCCGAGATCGACCGCCGCATCGTTCTGGTCGATTCGCCGCGCTTCGGCATTGTCGGCAAGGACCAGAATGTGCGCCTGCGCGTGCTCGAAAAGGGCGGGCCGGGCCGCGCCGACCTGACCATCCGCCGCGACGGCGAGATCATCGCGCGCCGCGAGGTCACGGTCGGCGAAACCGTGTCTGTGCCGGTCCGGATCGACCGCGGCGGCCCCAATGTCATCGAGATCGAGGCTGCCCCGCTCGACAACGAATTGACGCTCGCCAACAACCGCGCCGTCATCACCATCGAGGGCGTGCGCGACAAGCTGCGCGTGCTTCTGGTCTCGGGCGAGCCGCATCCGGGCGAGCGCACCTGGCGCAACCTGCTCAAGGCCGACGCCAATATCGACCTCGTCCACTTCACCATCCTGCGCCCGCCGGAAAAGCAGGACGGCACGCCGATCAACGAGCTCTCGCTGATCGCCTTCCCGACGCGCGAGCTGTTCCAGGTCAAGATCAAGGAATTCGACCTGATCATCTTCGACCGCTACGCCAACCAGTCGATTCTGCCGCTGGTCTATTTCGACAACATCGTCCGCTATGTCCGCGAAGGCGGCGCGCTGCTGATCGCGGCCGGGCCGGAATATGCCGGTGCCCAGTCGCTCTCGCGCACGCCGCTCAGCCAGATCCTGCCGGCCACGCCCGACGGCTCCGTCATCGACGAGGCCTATCGCGCCCGCGTCAGCGAACCCGGCAAGCGCCACCCCGTCACCCGAGACCTGCCGGGCTCCGAGGTCGAGCCGCCGCGCTGGGGCGAATGGCTGCGCATGGTCGGCGCCCGCGCCCGCACCGGCTCGCCCGTGATGACCGGCCCCGGCGACCGCCCGCTGCTGATGCTGGCGCGCGAGCAGAAGGGCCGCGTCGCGCTGTTCCTCTCCGACCATGCCTGGCTCTGGGCGCGGGGCTTCCGCGATGGCGGGCCGCATCTCGACCTGCTGCGTCGCCTCGGTCACTGGCTGATGAAGGAGCCAGATCTCGAGGAGGAGGCCCTGCGTGCCGTCGCGCGCGGCGGCGTCATCGAGGTCGAACGCCAGACGCTGGGCGACAACCCCGCCCCGGTCATCGTCACCGGCCCCGACGGCCAGTCGCGCTCCGTGCCGCTCGAACCCGGCCGCCCGGGCCTGTTCACCGCGCGCATTCCGAGCAGCGAGTTCGGCCTGCACCGCATCTCCGGCGACAACCTCACCGCCTTCGCCAGCCTCGGCCCGGAGAACCCGCGCGAATTGATGGAAGTCGTCAGCAACCCCACCGCGCTTCAGGCGCTGGCCGAAGCGACCGGCGGCTCCTCGCGCCGTATCGGCCAGGAAAGCGGTTCCGCCGTCTCGGTGCCGCGCATCGTGCCTGTGCGCTCGGGCAGCCAGTTCGCGGGCGCGGACTGGATCGGCCTGCGCATCAGCGATTCCGGCATCGTGCGCGGCGTCTCGATCTCGCCGCTCTTCATCGGCCTGCTCGGCTTGGCGCTGCTCTTCGGCGCATTGGTCGCCGGCTGGATCGGCGAAAGCGGCCGGCGCTTCAACCGGCGCCCGGACGCGGCTGCGTAAAGGCCTGGCGCGTCATGGTCGGGCTTGACCCGACCATCTCGGAAACCAGAGTTTCCGTGTCATGAGATTCTCGGGTCAAGCCCGAGAATGACGTCGCGGCAAGCCTCATGCGCCTGGCTTGATCGCGGTCACAGCCCCCCGCCGCTGCGCCAGCACACCCTCGACCAGCTCCAGCGCGAGAAACCGCGCCGGATCGGCCGGCCCCGGCAGCAGGAGCTGGCCGGGTGGGATCATCTTGAAGCCGAAGCGGGCGTAATAGGGCGCGTCGCCGACCAGCAGGACGAGATCGTGGCCGGCTTCCCGCGCCGCCGCGATCGAGCGGTTCATCAGGGCAGCGCCGATGCCGCGTCCCTCGAAAGCGGGATCGACCGTCAGCGGTCCCAGCATCAGCGCCTTGTGGCCGCCCGCCATGACCGGCGTCACCCGGATCGACCCGACCAGAAACGTGCCGACATGGGCCGCGAAGGTGAGTGCGGGATCCGGCGGCACGCCCTCGCGCAGGCGAAAGGCCGTGCGGGCGAAACGGCCCGGCCCGAAGGCGCGTTCATGCAGCCGCTCGATCGCGGCCGCGTCGACGGGAAGCTCATGGCGAATGGTCAAGGGAAGCGGATTCATGACGGAGGCAAACCTGCGGGCAGAACAAGGCTGGACGATGTGAACGCAGGGGTCGCGCAAGGCGCAGGCCTGCCGGAAGCGCGTTCAGCGCGCCGGTCGTCGCAGCAGTGAAATGAGGTGCCCGTTCGTCATGATGGCGGCGATGTAGCAGAGCGGCAGGCGGTCGTCTATTGCCCTGACGCTCACCAGTCGGTGGCAGGCACGATCCCTTCGGTGATCTCCGTCAAACGCCGCCGCGTCGCGGGTGTCAGCCCGTGCGGCAGCGCATCGAGCGGAAAGAAGCGCGCCTCCGCGATCTCCATGTCCGGCTTCTTCACCTCGTCGACGACGAAGTCCCTAACGACATAGAGCGCGACATGGTCGCGACGCGAGACATTGCGGTTGAAGTAGATACCGAACAACTGCGCGGGCCCTGTCAGCCGGATACAGGCCTCCTCGCGCAACTCCTTCGCCAGTGCCTCGCCCACCGTCTCGCCGGTCTCCACACCGCCGCCCGGCAGTTGCCAGCCTGGCGTGTAGGTGTGGCGGATCAGGAAGACCTCGCCGGCCTCGTTCCGCACGGCCGCACGGACTCCCAGCGTCATGCCGCGTGCGAAGCGGAAATAGGTGTGCAGGACCCTGATCTGCAGCCGCTGCAGGCCTGTCAGCCCGGCTTCGGGCTCCCTGCCGCCACTCGCGCCCCCGCTCTCCGCCATGACGACGCCTCCCGATGGTTTCTGATTTGTCTATGCAAATAACGCATAGCGGACACTCATTCTAGGTTCCGTTACGTCACAAACGCGCCGCAAAGGAGGCAGATACCACCGGCTCACTGCTGGGGAATTTCGTCATGCTGCTCACCTTTATCATCGCTCGCCTGCGGGCCAAGCCGGCCTTCGTCTGGCAGCCCGCTTTGACCCTGACCGATTCGCGCGTCGTCTCCGAGCTCACCGGCGCGGCCAACTGATCGGCCACGCAGCGCGGATGGCGTCGAGTTCGACCCATCTGCGCGCTTGACGGCAGCTGGTCGCGAGGGCAAGCGCTGAGGCTGTGTTCAAGCTCGCGCATCTGTCCGACCCGCATCTCGGCCCGCTCGCGGGCTTCTCGCTGCATCAACTGCTGGGCAAGCGCGCGACAGGCTACGTCAACTGGCGCCGCAAGCGCCGGCACGCCCATGATATGGACATCCTGGCGCTGATCGTCGCCGATATCCAGGCGCAGCGGCCCGATCATATCGCCTGCACCGGCGATGTCGCCCATATCGGGCTGCCCAATGAATTCAAGACGGCCGTCGCCTTCCTCGACACGCTCGGCCCGCGCGAGGCGGTCTCCTTCGTGCCGGGCAATCACGACGCCTATGCCCGCTCCTCGCTGAAGGCGCTCGCGAGCCATCTCGGCCCCTGGGTCGCCAGCGACGACGGCACGATTGGCTACCCCTGGTATCGCCGGCAAGGCAATGTCGCGCTGATCGGCCTGAACAGCGGCATCCCGACCATGCCGCTGATGGCGACGGGGCGCATTGGCGCCAGGCAGATTGCCGCGGCCGAAACCCTGCTCGATCGCGCCCGCAATGAGAGCCTGATCCGCGTCGTGCTGATCCACCATCCGCCCTATGTCGGCGGCGCCCGGCGCTCGCGCGAGCTGGTCGATGCAGCCGCCTTCGAGACTATGCTGGCGCGCAAGGGGGCCGACCTCGTGCTGCACGGCCATAATCACAAATTCTCGCTGGCTTGGCGGCCCGGGCTCGGCCGCGACGTGCCGATCGTCGGCGTGCCCTCCTGCTCGATCGGCCCGCTCGGCCATGGCGAGATGGCGACCTGGCACCTGTTCCAGATCGAGGGCGACGCCGTCGCCCCTCATATCACGCTGGAGCAGCGCGGTTTCGAGCTCGACGGCACGGTGATGCTGCGCCAGCAGATCGCGCTCCACGCCAAGCCGGTGTGATCCTCTACGGCGTCATTCTCGGGCGGCGCAAAGCGCCGACCCGAGAATCTCAGGACGCGAAGATCCTGGTTTCCCAGATGCTCGGGTCTGCGCTGCGCTTTGCCCGAGCATGACGAGGGGCAACGTCAGATGCAGCGGCCGCCGTCGACCGCCAGCACGGTCCCCGTCACCATCTCCGCCTCGTCCGAGCACAGGAACAGCGCCGCGTTGGCCATATCCTGGGGCGTCGAGAGTCGGCCCCACGGAATCGAGGCGCGGAACTGGGCGCGCTTCTCGGGCGTGTCTTCGCCCATGAAGGTCGCCAGCAGCGGCGTCTCGCCCGCGACCGGCGCGATCGCGTTGACCCGGATATGGTCCGGCGCCAGTTCCACTGCCATGGACTTCGAGAGCAGGTTCACCGCGCCCTTGGAGGCATTGTACCAGGTCAGGCCGGGACGCGGCCGAACACCCGCCGTCGAGCCGATGTTGAGGATGACGCCGCCGCCATGCTCGCGGAAATGCGGAATGGTCGCCTTGGCCATCAGGTAGATCGACTTCACATTCACGGCGAAGACGCGGTCGAACACATCCTCCGGAACCTCGATCATCGGCATGTTGCGATGGCTCGTGCCGGCATTGTTGACGACGATGTCGAGCCGGCCGAACTTCGCGATGATGCGTTCCACCGCCTTGTCGACGCTCTTGGCCTTGGCAACGTCGCAGGTCACCGCAAAGGCCTTGCGGCCGATCGCCTTCGCCGCTTCCTTGGCCTTGTCGCCATTGAGGTCGAGCACCGCGACGCGGGCACCTTCCCTGACGAAGGTCTCGGCGATGCCGAACCCAAACCCCTGCGCCGCGCCGGTGATCAGCGCCGTCTTGCCCTTCAGTCTCATGCCGTTTCCTCGCCTTCTTGTGCCGCGACAGTGCTTAGATTCAGCCCCCGCAACAAATGCGTTTTCGCGATCGGGCGGAGACGAAAAAGGTATGGCGGGGCCTGACTTCACCGTCATGCTCGCCCTTGTCCGACCATGACGAAGAGGCGAAGCGTCAGGCTGAAACGAAAGCCTTCAAGCCCCGATTTCCTCCTGCAGCATCTCCAGCGCCAGCCAGCGCTCTTCCGCCTGCCCGATCTCGCGCGTCACCTCTTCCAGACGCGCGGTGGCCTTGGCGAAGAGCTTCGGGTCGCGGGTGTAGAGATCGCCCGCCAGCGCCACGTTCAGCTTGGCGGCCTCGGCCTGCAAGACCTCGATGCGCTTGGGCAGCGTTTCCAGAGCATGCTTCTCGTTGAAGGAGAGCTTGCGCCTGTTGACGGGGGCCGGTGCGGCCGCAACCGGCGCAACCACACCCGCCGGCGACTTGCCGGCGACGATCCTGGCCTTCGCCCCAACGCCGCGCCCGCGCTGTGCCACCATATCGGTGTAGCCGCCGGCGAACTCGGTCCAGACGCCGTCGCCGTCCGAGATCAGCGTCGCCGAGACGACGCGGTCGATGAAGTCGCGGTCATGGCTGACCAGCAGCACGGTGCCCTTGTAGTCGGCCAGGAGCTCCTGCAGCAGGTCGAGCGTCTCGAGGTCGAGATCGTTGGTCGGCTCGTCCAGCACCAGCAGGTTGGAGGGCTTCGCCAGGGCGCGGGCCAGCATCAGCCGGCCGCGCTCGCCTCCGGACAGTGCGCCGACGGGCGTGCGCCGCTGGATCGGCTGGAACAGGAAGTCCTTCATATAGGCGATGACATGGCGCGGGGTGTCGCCGACCATGACCTGGTCCGAGCCGCCGCCGGTCAGCACATCGCCGAGCGGCGTCGCCGGGTCGAGGCTTTCGCGGCGCTGGTCGAGCGTCACCATGTTCAGGGAGACGCCGAGCTTCACCTTGCCGGAATCGGGCGCGAGCTGCCCGGTCAGCAGATTGATCAGCGTCGTCTTGCCGGCACCGTTGGGGCCGACGATGCCGATCCGGTCGCCGCGCGCGACGCGCAGCGACAGATCCTTGATCACGACATTCGAGCCATAGGCCTTGGCGACGTTGACCGCCTCGATCACCAGCTTGCCGGAGGTCTGCGCCTCGCTGGCTTCCAGCTTGACGTTGCCGACGGCGAAGCGCGCCGTGCGGCGCTGCTCGCGCAGGCCGTGGAGCTCGCCGAGACGGCGCTGGTTGCGGGTGCGCCGCGCGCTGACGCCGTAGCGCAGCCAATCCTCCTCGCGGGCGATCTTGCGGTCGAGCTTGTGGCGGTCGAGCTCTTCCTGCGCGAGGACCTCGTCGCGCCAGGCCTCGAACTCGCCGAAGCCTCTGTCCATGCGCCGGGTCAGGCCGCGATCGAGCCAGATCGTGGCGCGCGACAGATTGGTCAGGAAGCGACGGTCATGGCTGATCAGCACCATCGCCGAGCGCAGCGATTTCAGCTCCTGCTCGAGCCATTCGATCACCGGCAGGTCGAGATGGTTGGTCGGCTCGTCGAGCAGCAGGATGTCGGGTTCGGGCGCCAGCACGCGCGCCAGCGCCGCGCGGCGCGATTCGCCGCCCGACATGGTAGCGGGGTCTTCCTGGCCGGTGAGGCCGAGTTCGTCGATCAGGTACTGCGCGCGATAGGCGTCGTCGCCGGGTCCGAGCCCGGCCTCGACATAGGCGAGCGAGGTCTTGTAGCCGGTGAAGTCGGGCTCCTGCGGCAGATAGCGCACCGTGCAGCCCGGCTGCACGAAGCGTTCGGCGCTGTCGGCGTCGACAAGGCCCGCCACGATCTTCAGCAGCGTCGACTTGCCCGAGCCGTTGCGGCCGACGAGGCAGACGCGTTCGCCGGCGGATACGGCGATCTCGGCCGCCTCCAGCAGGGGCTGGCCGCCGAAAGTGAGCGCGACGTCGCGCAGATGGAGCAAGGGGGCCATGATGTGTCCGTGAGGGGGAAGCAGGCGGGATAGCCCGGCGCGGCCGCGCTGTCACGCCCGCAGGCCGTGGCGCGTCACTTGCTTGGACCGATCCACTCCTTATCGTGATGCCGAGCAGCCGAGACAACGAAGCATGCCCCGCGAACGCCGCATCGGAATCGGCCATAACGGCGGCCCGCCGCTGAAGGAGCGCAAGCGCCGCTCCGCAAGCGGCAGCGGCGCGATCGGCCGCATTTTCGACTGGCGCTTCGCCCATCGCAAGGCCTGGAAGAAGCCGCGCGACATCGCGCTGAGCCGCCAGGAAAAGGCGGACGCACTCGGCCTGACCTATGAGGAGTATTCCCTCGAGATCATGGAGCGCGGCTATCATCCGCAGCCTGAGCATGCCGAGACGATCAAGGCCAGGCGCGCAGAGCGTCGCCGGGCCGGCGGCGTCGTGGGCCAATCGCTGAAGGGCAAGCGCCTGACATAGCGCAGAGCGTCAAGCGCGGAACCGCCGCCGTAGCCAGCGCGTCGCGGGGACCTCGAACAGGTGGTGCGCCGCCAGCGCAGCGATCACCGCGCCCGCCAGCGCCACCACGATGAACAGCGTCGGCTCATGCAGGCCGGCCCGCATGAAGACCTCCCGCAGCCCCCTGATCACGAAGGGATGCACGAGATACAGCGCATAGGAGGCATCGCCCACCCGCGCCAGCGCCCGCATGGCTGCGGACGGCGCCCCCTCGTTCCGACCCGACACCGCCGCCAGCACGAGCAGCGACGCGGCCGAGCCATGCAAGGCGACATCGCGCCAGGCACCGGCCGGCAGCTGCAGGTGCACTCCAAATAGCAGGATCGCTACGCCGCCCGCCGCAATACCCCAGCGCAGCGGCGAGGCCAGATGCAGGCCGCCCCGCCGCAGCAGCGCCAGCGCCATCCCAGCCGCGAATTCCAGCACGATCGGCTGGCCCCAGAAGCCGAAGGGCAATGGCAGCGGTCCCGCCAGCAGTTCGCTGAACACCAGAACCAGAAGCGCCGCTGTCACGGCCGGGACGACAGAAGCCCGCGGCAGCATCAACGCAGCCGCGAACAGGACGTAGAACAGCATCTCGTAGTTCAGCGTCCAGCCCAGCGAATAGACCGGCTGGACGAGCCCCTGCGTCGAGACCGCCGGCCAGAACAGGTAGGACGCAGCGATCTGCCCGAGGCCCGGCGCGCCGGAGTTGAGCACAGCCGGGACAGCAAGCCCGATCAACAGGAACAGCGTCGTTGCGGCCCAGTAGAGCGGCACGATCCGCGCGATCCGGCGCTCCAGGAAGAGCTTCGCCGCGCCCGGTCGGCCGAAAAGCTTGCCCGAGGCATGCACCATGATGAAGCCGGAGACGACGAAGAAGATGTCGACGCCGGCCATCCAGGGCAGGATATCGCTGCGGACAAAGCTCGTTCCACCCTGCAGCGCGAGCATGGCCGCGTCGGGCTGGACATGGTGCACGGCGACCATGAAGGCCGCGAGCGCGCGCAGCGCCTGAATGGGAAGGATGGCGGACAAGGGAAGCGGGCAGACATTCGGTCAAAGCCCGCCGGCCGGCGCGCCTGCCTCAGCCAAACCACAACCGGGCGGGATCGTCGAGGCCGAAGCGCTTGGGCGCGGCCGCTATGGCCGCCAGGCCCTGCTCGGCGCCGTCATGGGCGGTGACGACATGGAGCGCGAAACGCGCCGCCAGATCCTCCATCGGCGGCTTGCTGCAGAAGACGGCGTGGATCGTCGCCTTGTCGGCGAGCGGCAGCAGGCGCGGCACGATGCCGCCAGAGATATAGACGCCGCCTGTCGCCTTGAAAGCAAGCGCGAGATCGCCCGCCACCCGCGCCAGCAGCCGCCAGAAGCAGACCACCGCCATCAGCGCGGCGGGATCACCGTCGAGCGCCAGCGTCGTAACGTCGGCCGCACTGACATCGGCCTCCAGCATGCCGGCTTCGCTGGCGACGGCGCGGTGGAAGCGCACCAGCCCGTTGCCGCTCAACAGGTCTTCGATCGTGACCCGGGCAAGTCCGGCCTTCAGCGCCGGCCATATCCTCTCCTCTGCCGGGTCTTCCGGCCCGACGCCGATATGGCCGCATTCGGTCGGCACCAGCACACCGCGCGCGCCACGCTTGACCAAGGCGGCCGCGCCAAAGCCGGTGCCCGGCCCGAGCACGAGACGAACCCCATCCGGCTCCGGCGCACCCGACACGACCGTGGTCAGGTCGGCATCGCCCAGCACGGCGAGCGAGGCGGCCTGCGCCTCGAAATCATTGACAAGCAGCCCCTGCTCCAGCCCGAGCGCCCGCCCGATCTGCGGCCCGTCGAAATGCCAGTTGGCATTGGTGAGCTGCGCGCCGCGCCCTTCCAGCGGACCGGCAACGGCGAGCACGGCCGAGCGCGGCCGCTGCGTCAGCGTCGTCAATACGGATTCGAACGCCGCTTCGGGTGTCGGATGGCTGCCGGTGCTGATCCGCGCCAGCGGCCGGTGAGGCGCACCGGCGTGCTCGACCAGCGAGAGACGGCAATTCGTGCCGCCGATATCGGCAACCAGAACCGGATAGGAGAAGCCAGCCATCACGCGGCGTCCAGCGGATCTGGCTTGTGTTCAGGTTTGCGGTAGTCCGAAAACCAGCCGAGACCTTCGAGCGTGCCCCCCTTCGGCCGGTACTCGCAGCCGACGAAGCCGTCATAGCCGAGTTCGTCGAGCAGCGCGAAAAGACTCGGATAGTCCGGGCCCGCGCTGTCGGGCTCATGGCGCCCGTTGGCGCTGGCGATCTGGACATGGCCGACGAGCGGATAAAGCGCCTTCAGCTTGCCTGCGACATCGCCATGGATCAGCTCGCAATGATACATGTCGAACTGCAGCTTGACGTTCGCCCGCCCGGATTCGCGGACATAATCCGCCGCCCGGTCGAAATCATTGAGGAAATAACCCGGCATGTCCCGGCCGTTGATCGGCTCGAGCAGCAGATCGATGCCATGCGGCGCCAGCGCATCGGCCGCGTAGGCCAGCGAGGCGCGGTAGGTTTCCTGCGCTGTCCGGTCCTCGGGATCGGCCAGACCCGCCATCATGTGCAGGCGCTTCACGCCGGTCTCATGCGCGTAAGCCAGAGCGGTCTCGACGCCGGCCTTGAATTCCGCCTCGCGCCCGGCCAGCGCGGCGATGCCCCGCTCGCCATTGGCGAAATCGCCCGGCGGCAGGTTGAACAGCGCCTGCTGCAATTCGCCGCCGGCCAGCGCCAGCCCGACCTGTTCGGACGGGTGCTCGTAGGGGAACAGGAACTCCACCGCCTCGAAGCCGGCATTGGACGCCGCCTTGAAGCGGTCCAGGAACGCCCATTCGGTGAACATCATCGAAAGATTGGCGGCAAAGAGCGGCATGGCGGTCTCGAGGCTGGTGACAATAGGCCAAGGCTAGCGCGATGCGCGGGCCGCGTCATGGGGCAACGCGTCAGGCACGCGATGCGTTCCGGGCCTGGTCCGCAGCTACTTCTTCGCCGGCGGGTTCGGATCCGTCGAGAAATGCCGGAAGACCATGTCGGGCGAGGAGGTGTTGTGGCGCGAATGCGTCGTGCGGCCCATCCAGATATCGGTCGCCTTGCCGCCGGTGAACGGCATCAGCGGCTCCTCGCGCCAGCCCTTGGCGCCGGGTTCGCGAACGGCGATGCGGGCGACGTCGTTATTGCCCTCGGTGACATACATCGAGCGCAGCGCCACGAAGGCCTTGCCCCCGGTCACCGGCTTGTCGAGCACGGCATCCAGCACCATCCGGTTCTCATCGACGGAGTCGAGCTTGAGCGTGCCGGCCGAACCGTCCTTGAAATTCAGCTTGAAGGACAGCGTCGCGGGATCGAACACGATCTCCTTGATGTTCACGACCGGACGGCCGCCATCCTGCTCGATCGGCCCGAACAGGAAGGAGGAACCGTAGGCAGCGGCAGAGAGCTGCGGCGGCGGCAGCGGCCGGGTGCGCCAGTAGCCGTCCTGCGGATAGACCACAAGAACCTCGTAGGAGCCGGTCTTGCCGAGCTTCCAGAGCTGGACAAGATGCAGCCCTTTCTCGACGCGGTCCCCCACCTTGAAGGTGGTATCGGCCGGCCGCCAGAAGGTCGGGAAGGTGTAGCCGACGAGCCAGTATTCGATGCTCTCGTAGAAGGTGACGCGGCGCGGCGGCACCGGCGCCTTGAAGGCGGGATCGCCGGTCATGTCGCAGGCGGTCCAGTCGGCCTCCCAATTGTCGCGCAGCAGGCCCGCGATATAGGCGGGATGGGCAGCCTCGATCTGGAACCGGCGGACCTCGGGCGAGATCGCCTTGATCGTGACGTTGTCCTTCTCGGCGCAGAGCACCGGCTCGGATTCATTGCGAACCTCGACCGCAATGTCCCCTGCCGCGAAGGAGGGGGAGGCGACACAGGTCAAGGCCAGCAGGGCGATGCGGAGGCGGGTGGCAATTTTTGTCATGACGGCTCAGCTCTCGATAATGGCATAGACATCGCCCGAATTGGCGGCGTGGGGAAGCTCGCGCAGATAGCCGCCCATGGCTTCGGCACTGGCAGGTTCGTCCAGTTCCAACCGCTGGCTTTCGCCAAGCGCGACATTGAAGCGATAGGGCCCGAGCGTCTCCAGCAGGGCAAGGCAGGCTTCGGCAACGTCGCGCTGGATCGTGGTGAACTCGAAGGAGATCACTGGGACCGGCCGGGTCAGCCCCGCCAGAACATGAGCCTCGAAGCCCTCGACATCGATCTTGAGCAACGCCGGCAGGCCATGTCGCGCGATCAGCGAGTCGAGCGTGGTGCAGCGGACGGCAATCTCGTGGTCCCAGACCTGCTCCGCCCAGCCATCGGCTCCGTGCGCCGCGCCAATGAAAGCATCCGACGCCGTCGAGACAGTCGGATTGGCGCTGTTGATGCGCAGCGTGATCGAACCGTCATGGTCGCCGCAGGCCGCCTCGACCAGCGTGACCTGCGCATCGCGGCCGTGGATCAGCCGCAGTACCCGCGCCGGACCAGGCTGCGGCTCGAGCGCGACGACGCGGGCGCCAAGCCGGCGGAAGGACGAGACACGGTCCCCGACATGGGCACCGATATCGAAGGCGAGATCGCCTGGCCGCAGGAAGCGGCCATAGAGCGCATCCATCGCGGCGTTGCGGGCCGCATCGCCATGATAGACGCGCAGCGAACGCGACAGCGCCTTGGCGGTGCCCCTGGGATAGATCGGAGCGTTCATGCGCGCGGCCGATCGGCGATGGCGACGAGCTCGGCCGGAGGATCGAAATCCTCCGGGATGCCGCAGAGTCCACGGCGGGCAAACCATGCGCCCAGACCCGGCAGCGCGGTCGCCATGGCGAAGGGTATCGCCAGCAGATAGCCGGCCGTCAGAGGCAACGACCAGAGCAGGACCGCTGGCGAGAGCAGAATCAGCGCCCCGAACAGATAGGTCGCGAACAAAAGATGCGGCCACAAACCGGCGAAGGCCGTGGCGAGCGACAGCGCACGGGCGTCGCGCGCCTGCCCGTTCCAGCCGATGCGCGCGCGGCCGAACAAGAGACCGACCATGAACAGCGTGGTCCGGAAACTCGACACCGCGCCCTGAAGAAAGGCGAAGACGACCTCGATCGCGGCCGAGGCGACGAAGCGCAAGGGTCCGCCATAGCGCTTTGCGCCGTCGCGACTGAGCAGGATGTCCGTGAAGCCCGCGAGCTTGGGCGAGAGATACATCGCCAAGAACAGCAGATAGAGCCCCGCCGCGAGACCCGACGGGTAGCCTTCGATACCTCGGTCTTCGACCACCTTGAGCGGTAAAAGCGCGATCATCAGCGTCCAGGCCGGCAGGCCGAGGAACATCAGGATCGCCCAGACCAGCTGGAAGCGGCTCATCGGACGCAAACCGGGCAGGTCGAGCAGCTTCAGATATTGCAGATTGCCGAGGCACCAGCGCAGGTCGCGCTTGGCAAAGTCGAGCATAGTCGGCGGATTCTCCTCCCAACTCCCCGTCTCTTCCGGCAGCACGCGCACCTCGTAACCGGCGCGACGCATCAGCGTCGCCTCGACCTGGTCGTGGCTCATCACGGCGCCGCCGAGCGGCGGACCACCGGGCAGCACCGGCAGATGGCAGCCGTCGCGGAACGGCGCGATCCGGACCATCGCATTATGGCCCCAGAACGGGCCGCAATCGCCGATCCACCAGGCCGAGCCCATCGTGTAGGGCCGCATGCCCTGGCGCATGCCGAACTGGAAGACGCGCGCGAAGGCGGACTTGCTCGGCATGCCGACGACCAGGCTCTGCAGGATGCCGAGCCTGGGATAAGCCTGCATCATTCGCGTCAGCCGCACGATCGCCTCGCCCGACATCACGCTGTCGGCGTCGAGCGGCAGCATCACCTCGTAGTCGCCGCCCCAGCGCTCGCAGAAATCGCGGACATTGCCAGCCTTGAAGCCGGCATTGTCGCTGCGGCGGCGATACGTGATGCGCCCGTCCTCACCGGTCTCGCGCTGCCATTGCGCAGCAAGCTGCTCCTCGGCGGCGGCGACAATCGGATCATCGCTGTCCGAGAGGACGAAGAAATCGAACCAGCCGCCCTCGCCGGTGGCATCGAGGCTGTCCTTGACGACGCGCAACCGCTGGAACGCCCGGGCCGGGTCCTCATTGCGCAACGTCATCAGGATCGCGGTGCGGATCGCGATCGGCGTCGGTTGATCGCCGGCAGCCGCGAAGGGCGCGACGCGCTCCATCCCGTCCTTGACGCCATGCAGCAGCCAGAAGCCGATCACCGCGTTCCAGAAGCCGAGCACGGTCCAGGGCGCGCCGAACAGGAAGGCGACGAAGATCGCGACATCCGCTGCCGTCCAGCCGCCGGCACCCAAAACCTGCGCGAGGCCATAGAGCAGCGCCGCCAGCGTCACAAGATTGAGGGCAAGAACGAGCCGGCGCCGCTTCGCCAGAACCGCGTCCGACTGCAGTCCGGCCGGCGTCAGGCCCGGCAACGGCTCCGCCCTTTCCGGAGCGGCAAGGCCTTGCGCCGCCGGCTGGAACGTGGTCGGAGCGGGACGCTGGTTCATGGCTGTCTCCGTCATGCGATCGATCTGGGCGAGGCGGGCAAAGCAGAGCTGACGGGAGACGGCGACATGGCGGAAAACCACACGGCGCAAGACCTAAAGCCGGCATTTTCGTCGAGTGCAAGTTCGTCGAATGCAAGCGCATCCGCGACGGCGCTTTGGTATGTCGCGCCGCGTGAATGCGCCCTGAACGTCGAAGCGCTTCCGGAGCTTGCCGAACAGGACTGCCTGATCCGCACGCTGTGGAGCGGGATCAGCCGCGGCACCGAGCGCCTTGTCTGGGAGGGGCGCGTCCCAGTGGCTGAATATGAGCGCATGCGGGCTCCGTTCCAGCAGGGTGCTTTCCCCTTCCCGGTGAAGTACGGCTACTGCGCGGTGGGCATTGTGGATGCCGGTCCCGCAGACCTGCTCGGCGTGACCGTCTTCTGCCTGCATCCGCATCAGGACTGGTTCGTCGCTCCCGCCAAGCGGCTGACCCGCGTGCCGTCGAGCGTGCCCGCCCGCCGCGCCATCCTCGCCGCCAATATGGAAACCGCCCTCAACGCGCACTGGGACGCCGGCTCCGGCCCGGCCGACCGCATCGTCGTGGTCGGCGGCGGCGTGATCGGCCTGCTCGTCGCCTGGCTGGCGGCAAGGCTGCCGGGCGCGCAGGTGACGCTGGTCGATCTCGACGAGAGCCGTCAGGCGGTGGCGAACCGGCTCGGCTTCGGCTTCGCCCGGCCCGACGCTGCGCCGCAGGATGCCGACATCGTCTTTCACGCCAGCGCCTCGGCTGCGGGTCTCGCAACGGCGATCGGCTGCGCCGGCCCCGAGGCGCGGATTGTCGAGCTGAGCTGGTATGGCGAGGGCGCGGTGGCGGCCCCGCTCGGCGGCGCCTTCCATTCGCGCCGGCTGCAACTGCTCTCCTCGCAGGTCGGCCAGGTCTCGTCCTCGCGCCGGGCGCGATGGGATTATGCCCGCCGCTCCGCAGCCGCGATGGCGCTGCTGGCCGACGACCGGCTCGACGCGCTGATCACCGACGAGATCCCCTTCACTGATGCCCCGGGGCGGCTGCCGGCCCTGCTGGCGCCGGGCGCGGCTGGTCTCACCGCCGCGATTTGCTATGGAGAGCCCTCATGACAGCCCTCCGCTCGCATCCGCGCCCCGCTCTGGTGCCGGAACTCAACATCACCTCGCTGCCGGCAAGTCTCGCCTTCTGGCGCGACCTGCTCGGTTTCCGTGTCCTCTACGACCGGCCGGACCAGGGTTTTGCGGCCATCGAGCGCGACGGCGTCGAGTTCATGCTGGAGGAATACGACACCGGCCCAGCCGAACGGCGCGATATCTGGGCAACCGGCGCGCGCGAAAAGCCCTATGGCCGCGGCATCAATTTCGAGATCATGGTCAAGGATGTCGCCGTCCTGCTCGATACGCTGGGCCGGGCTGCCTGGCCGATCTTCTTCGGTCCCGAGGAACGCTGGTACAAGATCAGCGACACCGAGGAGACCGGCGTCCACCAGTTTCTCGTCCAGGACCCGGACGGCTATCTCCTGAGGCTCTCCCAGTCGCTCGGCCGCAGGCCGCTCGCCAGCTAAGCCAATATCCCGTCACAGCCCAAGACATTTACAGCCAAGGAACGCGCATGTTCTCCGTTGAAGTCCGCGACCGCATCATGATCGGCCACTCCCTGCCCGATCCCTTCTTCGGCCCCGCGCAGAACATGCATGGCGCCACCTTCGTCGTCGACGTCGCCTTCTTCCGGCAGACGCTCACCAAGCAGAACGTCGTGGTCGATATCGGCGCTGCGCTCGACGTGCTCAACAAGACGCTCAAGCCCCTGAACTACCAGAATCTCGACGCGCTGCCGCAATTCGCCGGCGTGCTGACCACCACCGAATTCCTCTGCAAATACATCTTCGATGCTATGGCCCAGGCCGCGACATCCGGCGCGCTCGGCGAGGACGGCGCCGGCCTGGCCCGCATCCGCGTGACGCTGCACGAGACCGATCTCGCCCGCGCCAGCTTCGAGGGCGCGCTCGCGTGAGTGCGATCGCCTTCGCCATTCCCGGCGATATCGACCTGCCGACCGGCGGCTACGCCTATGATCGCAGGCTGCTGGCGGAATGGCGGGAGATGGGTATTGCAGCAGAACACCTTGTCCTGCCGGGCTCCTTCCCATTTCCCACGCAAGCCGATCTGGCTGAGACCGGCCGGGTGATCTTGCCCCGGCCCTTCGACGACACCCTGCTGATCGACGGCCTGGCCTATGGCGCCTTTCCCGAGGGCATCGCAGCCGGGCTCGCCGGGCGCGTCGTGGCGCTGGTTCACCATCCGCTCGGCCTGGAGACGGGGCTTGCGCCCGAGCAGGCGCGGCTCCTGCTGGCACGCGAGACAGCGGCCCTGCGCTATGCCCGCGCCGTCGTGACGCCCAGCCCTGCTATGAAGCGAATTCTGGCGACGGATTTCGGCGTCGACGAGGCCCGCATCACCATCGCCCTGCCCGGCGTCGATCCGGCGCCGCGTGCCACGGGAGGACCAGCAGAGGGTCCACTGCGGCTCCTCGCCGTCGGCGCGATCGTTCCGCGCAAGGGCTATCATGTGCTGGTCGAGGCGCTGGAGACGCTGCGCGATAGAAACTGGCATCTGACCATCGTCGGCGCCAGCGACCGCGCACCCCAGACGATGCGCGATCTGACGAGCCAGATCGCCGCAGCCGGGCTCACGGACCGCATCTTGCTTGCGGGAGCGGTGGACGACACGACGCTTGCAGCGGCTTATGACCGCGCCGACCTCTTCGTCATGCCTTCGCTGTTCGAGGGCTATGGCATGGTGCTGACCGAGGCGCTGGCGCGCGGCCTGCCGATCGTCTGCACGACAGGGGGTGCAGCGGCCGACACCGCACCGGACGCCGCCGCGCTGAAAGTCACTCCCGGCGAGACCGGCGCGCTTGCCAAGGCCATCGCAAGCCTGATTGATGCGCCGGCCCGGCGCAGCGCGCTCGCCGATGCGGCCTGGACGGCAGCGGCCGGCCTGCCGCGCTGGCGCGATACGGCGACGATCGTCGCCGGAGTTTGTCTGCCCGATGCCGGGCGAAAGGTAGTCTGATGGGTGGTTTCTCCCCCGAATGGCTGGCGCTGCGGGAGCCCGCCGACCACGCCGCCCGCAATCCGCAGGTGCTGGCGGCCGTCGGCGCGCATTTCGCCGCGAAGACCTCGCTGACCATCGTCGATCTCGGCTGCGGCGCGGGCTCGAACCTGCGCGGCGCCTATGCCGCCCTGCCGGCGCGCCAGCACTGGACGCTGGTCGATCTCGATGCCGGCCTGCTCGTGGCCACTCGCGAAAGGCTGGCCGACTGGGCCGACGAGGCCCGCGAACAGGGCGAGGAACTCGTCCTGTCGAAGGGCGAGCACACCATCACGGTGGACACCCGCCAGGCCGATCTGAACAAGGACCTCGAATGGGTGCTCGGCTGGCAGCCCGACCTCGTCACCGCCGCCGCGCTGTTCGACCTGACCTCCAAGCGCTGGATCGAGCGCTTCGTCGCGGCGCTGACGAGCCAGCGGCTGCCGCTCTACACCGTGCTGACCTATGATGGCCGCGAGACCTGGAAGCCGCCTCACGCCGCCGACGCCCGGATGCTCGCCGCCTTCAAGCATCACCAGCGCGGCGACAAGGGGTTTGGCCCCGCAGCCGGCCCCGATGCCACCGATCTCATGGCGGAAGCCTTCCGCAAATCCGGCTTCGCCGTCTCGATCGGCGACAGCGCCTGGCAGATCGACGAGCGGCGCGGCGAACTGGTGCAGACGCTGGCGAAGGGCATCGCCGAAGCCGTGCTCGAAACCGGCCAGGTCGATCCCGCGACCATCGCGGACTGGCTAGCGTCAAGAACGCAATCCGCCTCGGCCCTGGTCGGCCATCACGATCTCTGGGCGCGGCCGGTCTGAGCCCGCTACTTCAGCCCCGGTAGCATGCGGCGCAGCACACCATCCCTCCGGATGAGATGGTGGTAGAGCGCAGCCCCGATATGGGCGCAGGCGAGCAGCGCCGTCACGATGGCGAGCTTGCCATGGACCGTCAGGATGGAGTTCGCGAGATCCTGGTTCGGCGTCACGAGCGCCGGCAGGTCGAACAGCCCGAAGATCTTCAGTGACGGATACAGCGAGATGCCGATCCAGCCGAGCAGCGGCACGACCAGAAGCAGCCCGTAGAGCAGCCAGTGCAGCAGGTGCGAGCCCGCCTTCTGCCACCAGAGCAGCGTCGGCTCGTCCGGTGGCGCGCCCCTGAGCAGCCGGTAGGTCAGCCGCCCCGCAACGAGCCAGAGCACGAGGAAGCCGAGAAGCTTGTGCGAGCTGTAGAGCGCGTCGGTCAACCCGTCCCATATGTTCAGCCTATTGCCGCGATAGGTCATGGCGAGGCCGAGCGGCACCATCACAAGGACGGCGCCCGCCGTCGCCCAATGCATGTGGCGCGCCGCGGCGCTGTAGACGGGGTCTGCCGCAACCCCGGTCACGCTGTCATGATGCTGCGTCATCCCCGCTCCCCTGCCTTGCCCCTTCCGGCTTGAGGTGCCGGTCGCCACATTCATCGCGCGTTCAAGCTCTCAAGCCTATACGGCCTTTCCACGGAATGGCATGGCCGGCCTCGGCGGAATGTTTGCGTGATGGAACTGCTTTCGCCTCCGGCACGTTTGATGGAAAATTGTGCAGCGTTGATCTATATCGACGATACCAGCGTAGAAGCATAACCTCCCGCCGGGCCCAAGCCCATCTGAGCCAAGCCCAATCTGACGGACACTTCCATGCCTCAGTCGCGTACGCTGTTCGGACGCCCGCTCGAGACGAGCCTCGTCGCGGTCGATCGGGCCATCTCAGAATTTCGCTCAGGTCGTCCGGTCCTGTTGCGCTCCGGTGAGAGCCTGGCGCTGGCGCTCTCGGCCGAACTGGCGGAAGGCGAGCTTGTCGGCCGCCTCGACGGCCTCGCCGGCGGCATGGCTCATCTCGCGCTGAGCGCAGCGCGTTTGCGTCGGCTCGGCGCCAAAAGCCGGGCAGAGACCGGCATCCTTGCAATGCCGACTCTGGATCTGGCGCGCGTCGAGATGCTCGCCCTCAAGACTGACGGCAAGGTCGATGCCCCCGTGGCGCCGGCCTCCCCCATCGATGACGCAGCCCTCGAACTGGCGCGGCTTTCGCTCGTGCTGCCGGCCGCCATCGTCGTGCCGGTCTCCGCCCAGGCCATCGCCGGCGAACCGCTGGTCGCGGTCGAGATCGACGCGGTGAACGGCTATCGCGCCGCCCAGGCCGCGACGCTGACCATCGTCGGCCGCGCGCCCGTTCCCCTGGAAGGCGCGCCCGAGACGGAGTTCGTCGTGTTCCGAGGCGGCGAGGGCTTGCGCGATCAGGTCGCGATCATCGTCGGCAGCCCCGATCTTACCTCGGCGGTTCCGGTGCGGCTGCATTCGGCCTGCCTGACGGGAGACCTGTTCGGCTCGCTGAAATGCGATTGCGGCGATCAGCTGCGCGAGACCGTGCAGTGGATGGCCGAGAACGAGGGCGGAATCCTGCTCTATCTCGACCAGGAAGGGCGCGGCAACGGCATCTCCAACAAGATGCGCGCCTACAAGCTGCAGAGCCAGGGCTGGGACACCTATGACGCTGACGAGGTCCTCGGCTTCGATCTCGACCAGCGCCATTTCGACTTCGCCGCGACCATGCTGAAGCAGCTTGGCGTGACCCGCGTGACGGCGCTGACCAACAACCCGCTGAAGGTCGGCGCGATCAAGGCCGCCGGCGTCGAGGTTGCAGCGACGCAAGCGGTGCTCGGGCGGCCGAATGTCCACAATGTCCGCTATCTTGCCTCCAAGCGGGATCGGGCCGGCCATTTCATCGACATGGACGCGCTGATGGCGCGCGCCGCGCCGAAGGATTGAGCGGACGGTCCGGCCGGCAGATCTTGAACGTCGTGGCGACTTCGGGCACCGCAGCCTGATGTCGAACACCTCAGCCCCCGAATTCGTACGGACGCCGCGCTGGCCGCTCGCCAGCGTTATCGGCATCGTGGTGTTGGCCTGGTTCGCTCTGTCCTGGCCCTGGCTGTCGGGCGTCCTCACCATTCCCTGGGACGCCAAGGCGCATTTCCAGCCGCAGCTCCAGTTCCTGGCGCAGGCCTGGCACAGCGGGCACTCACCGTTCTGGGCGCCTTACGTCTTTGCCGGCTCGCCGCAGATTGCCGACCCGCAATCGCTGATCTTCTCGCCACCCTTCGCGCTGATCGCGGCGATCGAGCCTGTGCCGGGCTTCAGGCTGGGCGATCTCGCGGTGCTGGGCACGCTGCTCGCGGGTGCGCTCGCCTTCGTCGTGATCTTCCGCGACCGCGACTGGCATCCGGCCGGCGCCGTGGTCGCGGCGCTCGCCTTCGCTTTTGGGGCGGCGGCCGCCTGGCGCGTCCAGCATGTCGGGCAGGTGCTGAGCCTGGGCTATTTCGCCATCACGCTGGCCTTGATCGCGCGTGCGCTCGAACGCGGCTCGCTGGCCTATGGCTTCGCCGCCGGCATCGTCGCGGGCTTTATGGTGCTCGGCCGCGACCAGGTCGCGCTGCTCGGCGTCTATGTGCTGGCCGGGCTGGTGCTCGCGGCGATCGCGATGGCGCGTACCCCTTGGCAGGCCCTGCGCACCAGCCTCCTGCCCCTGCTGGCGGGCGTGGTCGGCGCGGTTCTGGTCGCGACCGTGCCGATCCTGCTCACCGCCGTCCTCGCCGAGGAATCCAACCGCCCGGCGATCGACCTGATCGGCGCCGGTAAGGGCTCGCTGCATCCGGCCGCCCTGCTGACCGGTCTCTTCGCCAATCTCTATGGCGCCGCCGGCCCGCTCGACAATTTCTGGGGCGCGCCGAGCCCGGCCTTCGAGGCACGCTTCGGCCCGCAGGATCTCTATCTCGCCCGCAATATGAGCCAGCTCTATCTCGGCTTGATCCCGATGGGGCTGGTGCTGACCATCGGCATCGTGCGCGGCGCACTGCTGCGGCGCGAGATCGTCGCGCTCAGCGTCGCGGCGCTGCTCGTGCTGATCTTCGCGCTCGGGCGCTTCACGCCTGGCTTCCGCCTACTGTTCGAGCTTCCCGGCATTTCGTTCTACCGCCGCCCCGCCGATGCGCTCTTCATCCTCGGCGCGCTGCTCGCGCTGTTGGGCGGTTACCTCACCCATCTCGTCATGACCGGCACGGAGCCGCGCGCCCGGCCCTGGCAGCGCATCGTCGAAGTCGCGATTTTCGCTGGCGCGCTGGTTCTGGCTCTCTGGCTCGCCTGGACGGTCGGGCGCCTGTCGGTCGCGGCCGTGCCGCTGGTCACCGCGCTGCTCTGCGGGGTCTTGTGCATCGGCGCGCTGGTCGCCGCGCGCGGCTTTGCGCTGCGCGGGGCGGGTCTCGCGGCAGCCGTGGTGCTGGCCGTGACGCTGACCGTCGATCTCTCGGTCAACAATGGCCCCAGCGAATCCACCGCCTTGCCCTCGCAGGACTATGACGTGCTGCGCACCGACAGCGCCAACGAGACCATCGCCCTGCTGAAGCGCGAGACCGCCCGCACCGCAGGCCCAGACCGGCGCGACCGGATCGAGCTCGCCGGCATCGGCTTCCACTGGCCCAATGCCAGCCTCGTCCACGGGCTCGACAACACGCTGGGCTACAACCCGCTGCGGCTCGGCCTCTACAGCAAGGCGACCGGCGCCGGCGACCATGTCGCCCTGCCCGACCAGCGCAGCTTCTCCCCGCTGATGCCTGGCTATCGCTCGCTGCTCGCCGACATGCTCGGCCTGCGCTTCATCGCCACCGGCGTCCCCGTCGAGCAGATCGACAAGGCGCTGAAGCCCGGCGACCTCACCCAGATCGCGCGCACGGCCGACGCCTATGTCTACGAGAACCCGCGCGCCTTGCCCCGCGTGCTGCTGGTGACGAAGGCGGAGAAGGCCGATTTCGACGCGATCCTGTCCACCGGGCAATGGCCGCAGGGCTTCGATCCGCGCCGGAGCGTGCTGCTCGACCGCGACGCACCTCCCCCGCCGCCCGCACCGATCGTCACGGGCCGGAGCCCATCGGCCCCGGCCCAGCCGGGCTCGGTCCGCATCGCCGATTACGGCACCACCGAGGTCACGCTGAAGGTCGATGCGCCGCAAGGCGGCTATGTCGTGCTGAACGACGTCTGGCACCATTGGTGGCAGGCCGAGATCGACGGCGCCGCCACGGAGATGCTGCGCGCCAACGTCTTGTTCCGGGCCATTGCCGTGCCGCCGGGGCGCTCGACCGTGCGGTTCGTGTTTCGGCCGTTCCGGGGGCTGTTCGAGGATGTGGGGAAGCGGCTGCGCTCGGGCAGAACCCCGCAAGGTTGATTGCGAGAAGCCGCGCGACGGACGACCGGGGTGTCGATCATGGACAGCGGGACGAAACGGCGACGATCGCAGTTCCCGAAGCTGAAAAGCTGGCGGCGGAACCGGGCCGGCAACTGGCAGATCGAGCTTCGGCAATTCCGCGTGACGATATTCCAGAAGCCCACCGGTTGGAGCGCTGTCATCAATCACCCTGCGATGACCGAGGCCGCATTCACGCGCGACAGTTGCGGCAACTTCGCCGAGGCGCAAATGGCTGCTTTCGATCTGCTGACAATGCTGGAGCGCCGGATGGTCTCGCCTACCCCAGCGCCCCCATAGCCGCCACGGGCTTCACCGGATGCCCCGCAAGCACGGTCTCCAGCCCATCGCGGTCAACCGCCCCACCCCGCATCGTCTCGTCGCGGTGGATGCCGCCGGCGATGAACAGGCTGTCGAAGCCCATCAGTCGGGCGCCGGCAAGATCGGTGCGGACCGCGTCGCCGATCACCAGCACCTTCGCCGGATCGACCGGATGGCCGCCACGCGCCGAGCGGGCCGCCTCCAGCGCGAGGTCATAGGCCGGGCGATAGGGCTTGCCGGCCCAGGCGACGCTGCCGCCGAGCTCTTCATAGATCAGGGCGAGCGCCCCGGCGCAGGGCAGGAGATCGTGCCCGACATGGACGACGAGGTCGGGATTGCCACAGATGAAGGGCACGCCGCGCGCCGCGAAGCGCTCCAGCAGCGGCCGGTACTGCTCCGGCGTCTCGGTGCGGTAGTCGTTGAGCTCGGTCGCGACGACGAGATCGGCCTCGTCTTCCCCGACCAGTTCGACATCGGCGCGCTCGAACACCGAACGGTCGCTCTGCCAGCCGATATGGAAGACCTTGCGGTGATGGCTCTCGGCGATCAGCGCCCGGGTTACGTCGCCCGAGGTGACGAGCCTGTCCCAGGCCGCGCGCGGCACGCGCTTCTTGTCGAGCAGTTCGGCGACCTGCTCGGACGGCGACGGTGCGTTGGAGAGCAGCACCACCGCCCCGCCCTGCTCGCGAAACGCGCTCAGCGCCGAGCAGGCCGGCGGCAACGCCCAGACGCCGTCATGCACCACGCCCCAGACATCGCTGATCAGCACATCGTAACGGGCGAGCAGCGTGCCCGCCGAATCCAGAACCGGAACGGCCATCAGTTTGCTTTCTTCGCCTCGAGCGTCGACTTCTTCTCAAGGCCCATGCGTGCCTCGACATCGGCGCGGCGCGGCAGTGGCGCCACCGCCCCGAAGCCTTGGGTCGAGAGGGCGGCCGCGACATTGGCATAGGCGCCGGCTGCGAAGGCATCGCCGGTGCGGATGTATTCGGCCAGGAAGGCGCCGTCATAGCAATCGCCCGCGCCGGTGGCGTCGATCGCCTCGACCTTGATCGGCACCAGCCGCATACGTTGCTCCGGCGTCGCCACCAGCGAGCCCTCATGGCCGAGCGTCAGCGCCACGATCTTCGCTCCGAGACCAAGATAGAAATCGACGATCGCGTCGGGCTCGCTGAGGCCGGTGAGCTGGGTCGCGTCGTCATAGCCGGGCAGCACGATGTCGGCCATGCCGCAGGCGGCGTTGATGATCGCTTTCGCCCGCGTCAGCGGCCAGAGCTTGAGCCGCAGATTGGTGTCGTAGGCGGTCAGCACGCCCGCCTCCCGCGCGATCGCGAAGGCCTCGAACACGGCGTCGCAGGCGGACGCCGAGATCGCCTGGCTGATGCCGGAAGCCTGGACGATCCGCGCGGAAGCGATCAGGTCGCGCGGCATGTCGCGTGGGCCGACGAGGCTGGCGGCAGAGCCGGCACGCAGATAGGAGAAGACATGGCCCGCCGGGCCGTGATCGACGAAATAGAGTCCCGTCGGCGCGCTTTGATGCGTCGAAACATGGGCATCATCGACGCCCTCGCGCTGCCAGAGTTCCCGGATCGACCGCCCCGCCATGTCATCGCCGAGCGCGCCGAGATAGGCAGCCTTCGCCCCCTGCCGGGAGGCCGCGATGGCGCAGTTCGAGGTATCGCCGCCATGGCCGAACTGGAAGGCGCCGGTCTCGGCCCGGGTCGCGTTGAACTCGCCCAGGGGCTCGCCGATGCAGAGAAGGTCGAAGCGGGGTTCTGTCACGGGGCGGGAACCATCTCGGGCAAAAGCGGGACGCGGATTCTGCGCGTCTTCCTAGAGCATCGGTCCGAAAAACGGAAAGCGGTTTTCGGAGTGCCCGCGCGCTATTCCGCCGCTTCCTGCTTGGGCGGCAGCGCCATCAGGCGGTCGGCGACCGCCATGATCTCCTGCCGCAGCGCCGCATGCACCGCCGGATCCTGCGCCGGCGCCACCCCGGCCTTGCGCATCTGCGCCGCCTCGCGCTTCAATTTGGCGCGCTCGGCGCGGGATTGTTCGAGCGCCCCGTGCAGCGTCTGCACCTCGGCATGGACGGTTTCGAGCTGCGCGTCGCGCGCCCGCACATCCTCGCGCAGGCCCGTCAGCTCCTGCGATACGCGCTCCCGTTCGGCTGCAAGCGCAGCCTTGGCCTGCGTCAATTCCTGCTCCATGGCCTGCCTCGCCTCGCTTTCTCCGCCGCGCTCCTTGGTTTCCTGCGCCAGCAGCGCCCCGATCCTCCGCGCTTCGGCGGCTGCCGCGCCAGCGCGGGAATCGGCAGCGGCCAGCCCGGCCTCGGCCTGCTCGGCCCGCGCCGCCAAGGCGTCGGCACGCAACCGCTCGCTGTCGCGGTCAACCGTCATCGCCTTCAGCGCGGCCTGGCTCGCATTCAGCGCGCTTGCCCTGGCGGCAAGCCGATCGGCAAGGTCGCGGCCCGAGCCTTCGAGCACCATGATCCTGGTGCGGTCCTCGACCTGTGCGACCCGCAGCTGGTCGTAATCCTGCCGCAGGTTCGCAAGCGCCGTCTCGCGTTCAGCCAGCAGCGCCTGGGTCCGACCGAGCGTCTCGCGCGCCTGCGCAAGCTCCGCATCGCGCGCCGAGAGATCGGCGCTGGTGCCGGTCAGCGAGGTGCGCGTCTCCGCCAGCCTATGCTCGACGCTGGCGAGATCGGCGACGCGCTTGTCGAGGGTGGCCGTCGTCTCGATCAGCGTCGCGGTCTCACGCGCCAGCGCGGCGCGGGTCTGCGCCAGCTCGGCACGCGTCGTCTCCAACTCATCCGACAGCTCGGCGATGCGACGGTCGCGGTCGCGCAGTGCGACGTCGAGTTCGCCGATCTTCATGTCGCGCCGGCCCAACTCCTGCATTGCGGCGGCCTTGGCCGCGAAGCCGCGCTGCGCGTCCTGCTCGAGCGTGCGCGCCCGCAGCGCGAGTTCGGCCCGCAAATGGTCGCGGTCGGCGGCGATCTCGGCGAGCGACAGCGGAAAAGCAGCCTCCGCCCGCTTGCGCGCGAGCCTGTCGGCACGGCGCGACAAGGCCGGCACCGCCGCCAGAGCCAGCAGGCTTGCGCACAGGAAGCCGAGCGCGACGAGCATGACAGCTTCGATCAAGACCTGCGGCTCCACTTCGGGGGCAGCCAGATTAGGACATCACGCCGGAAAGCGGAAATCTGTTCCGGCGTGCCTGCCGTCTTCAACTATTGTTGCGCGTCGGCTTCCGCAACCCGGGCGCTGCAGCATACCGTTGCGGCATGGCGACGGGAGAGGTGCTCAGAAGGGGTTCCAGGTCGCCTGCGGCGTGAACTTCAGATAGCCGAGATTGACACCCAGCCGCCAGCCGACGCCGGTGCGAATCGGCACCACCGTCACGCCCTCGGCCGTCAGCGCCGTGAAGCCGAAGCCACCGATGAAGTAAGCGGACCCATCGACGCCGGCGAAGCGCTGATAGAGCGCCTCGACCGCCGGAAGCCCATAGACCAGCATCATCGTGCGGGCGCCCTCGCCGCCGAAATCGAAGCCGACGGAGGGGCCCTGCCAGAACACCTTGCGGTCGCCGGCATTGCGGGTGAACAGCGTACCCTCGCCATAGCGCAGGCCGCCGACGAAGGCGCCTGATGCCTCCTGGCCGAGCACATAGCCATTCGGCTCGCCCCAGCGCCTGATCGCCTCCTCGACAGCCAGCGCGAGCCCGCGCGAGACATTGCCGAAGAACTGGTGGCCCGAGCCGACGAGCTCGTTCTGCGAGAACGACCGACTCTCGCCATAGGATTGCTGGGCCAGCACCGGCTCCGGCAGGTTGGCGAGACCGGCACCGGCGAGCGCGAGACCACCTGTGATGAGGCTGCGGCGGGTTTGAGTCATCAGGTGGGATCTCCGAGTGGGGCGCGTGGTGGCGCCGTCAATCCGCTCCGGCGCCTCGACCCCAAAGCTGCCGGCAGCCCGGCGAGGTCTCCGCCAAAAACGGTGGAAGGGTGATGCCGGACCCGGGCGATCCGGGGAAATCCGAACTCCAGGCACGATGCCGCGCAAATGCGAACCAATTCCGTAACCAGTTTGATACCCTCGAAAGTGTATCCAAGCCGTGAAGATCGCAGGGTCGCCAGAGGGCAGCCAGGCAGCACACAAACTCAGGATTTGCCTGCGATGAAGGCTGGAACATGGCGGCGCGGGATTTCGACGGCCGCGAGCGCTTTGGCGATAGCTGCCGCGGTGATCGTTGCACTCACCAATCCTGTCGCGGCCGATACGGCCGGCCTGCCCTCGGGGCTGCCCAAGCTCCCCTCATTGGGAGAGGCCATGCAGCGCGATTCCCAATCGGGCCTCGCCCTGCACGGCTATGATCCCGTCGCCTATCGGATCGAGAAGCGCGCCATCGCCGGACATCCGGCCTATGAGACGATTCACAACGGCGCCGTCTGGCGCTTCGTCTCGGCGGCGAACCGCGAGGCCTTCCGCGATGCACCGGACATCTACGAACCGGCCTTCGCGGGCTACGACGCGTCGGCTGTTGCCGAGGGACGCGCCGTCGATACCGATCCGCGCCAGTTCGCCATCGTCGGCTCGCGGCTCTTCCTGTTCCGCACGCAGGAGAACCGCCGCAGCTTCGTCGACGATTCAGGGCTGCTGAAAATGGCCGACACGCAGTGGAACGACATCTCCCGCAGCATCGCCCGCTGACGAGGCGAGATCCGGGCCAACCGCTCAGTCGGCCCCGGCGGCAGCGACCGCCCGTCTCGCCAGGGTCTCGCTCGAGGCCGCGATGAACGGGGGATTGCGAAAACCGCGGTCCATCCGGCCATAGCGGGGCACGGTTCCATCCAACGCCAGGATCATGCCACCCGCAGCGGAGAGGATGGCGTCGCCCGCCGCGATATCCCACTCCATGGTCTGGCCGCCGCGAACATGCAGATCGGCTTGGCCGGAGGCGATCAGACCAAATTTGACGGCCGACGACATCGGCATCGTCGTGGTCGAACACAGCGCGGCGGAAACCTCCTCGCTCAGTGCGTCGCAGTGAAAGCGGCTGACCAGCGTCTCGGGGCCAGCCGCCGGCAGCTTGCGCACGGCGATCGGGCTAGGCTCGCCGACCGGAGAACCGTCCGGCAGGAGCGCCTGCGCAAAGGCGTCCGTTCCAGCAAACCACAACCGGCCGCTGGCCGGGGCGGCGATCGCTCCCGCAACCGGCCTGTCACCGCAGATCACCGCGATGGCGACGCAATAATTGTCGCCGCCGGCGAGGAACTCGCGCGTGCCGTCGAGCGGATCGAGCAGGATGAAGACGGGCGCGGTCGCAACCGCCTCGGCGCTTTCCTCGCTGATCACCGGAATGCCCGGCAGAAGCCGGGCCAGCGCCCGCTTGGCAGTGCGATCGGCAGCCATGTCGGCCGAGCAGACGGGCGAGCCGTCCGCCTTGATCTTCACGTCGCGGGCCGCGCGCATGGCGAGAAGCACCGCGCCGCTGAGCCGCGCCGCTTCCGCGAGCCGCCGGCCGAGATCGTTCCGGTCGGCCAGGCGCGGATCGGAAAGTCGCAGATCGCGAATGCCCGGATTGTCTTGGACGGTTGTCACCGCTGCGCGTCCTTCGCCCCGCTCTGCTGGAAATGGGGGCTTAACCACATGAAAACCAAGATACCACCATATCTCATCACAACGGTGTTCAGTCGGCCCCGAGCGCCACGCAGCAATGACCCCAGGACATACCCCATGACCGCCATCTCGCTTGAGCCGCTCGATCTGGCCGCGCTCCTCTGCAGCCGTGTCTGCCATGACGTGATCAGCCCGGTTGGGGCCATTGTCAACGCGCTGGAAGTTCTGGAGGAGGACGACCCGTCGATGCGCGATTTCGCGCTTGAACTCATCAAGAAGAGCGCCCGCAACGCCTCCTCGCGGCTGCAATTCGCCAGGCTCGCCTTCGGCGCGGCAGGCTCCGCCGGCGCGATGATAGACCTCGGCGATGCCGGCAACGTCGCCAACGGCTTTCTCAACGACGAGAAGCTCTCGCTCGACTGGGAGGCGCCGCGCGCCTTGCTGCCGAAGAACCAGGTCAAGCTGTTGCTCAACCTGCTGGTCCTCGCGGCCCAGGCCGTTCCGCGCGGCGGCAAGCTCGTCTCTCGCGCGACGGTGGAAGGCGAGCAGGGCAGCTTCACGATCACCGCGACGGGCTCGCATGCGCGCATTCCGGCCCATGTCGAGGAGCTGATCGCCGGGCGCTCCGAGACCGGGACGATCGACGCGCATGCGGTCCAGCCGCTCTATGCCGGGATGGTTGCCCGCGCCGCCGACATGGCCATTTCCTTCGCCATCGAGGGCGACACCGTGACGATCACGGCCCAAAAAGCGGCTTGAAGCGAGATGCCGCCGAATAAGACCGGCTTTCGTTCCAATCGAAACCGATCATAAACCCTTCTGCTGCTTAGTCTGTTGCAGTGTGTTGTCGCGTTGAGTGGTAGTCCCTGCATGGACGACTTGCTGCAAGAGTTCCTGATGGAGACCGGCGAGAATCTCGACACGGTCGATCGGGAACTCGTGCGCTTCGAGCAGGACCCGAACAACAGCGACATCCTGCGCAACATCTTCCGGCTGGTCCACACCGTCAAAGGCACCTGCGGCTTCATCGGCCTGCCGCGCCTGGAAGCGCTGACCCATGCGGCGGAGTCGTTGATCGGCCAGTTCCGCGACGGTGCGAGCGTCAGCGCCATCGCCGTCACCGCCATTCTCGAGACGATCGACCGCGTCAAGGACATCCTGTCGGAGCTTGCCGAGAAGGGCGAGGAACCGCCCGGCAACGACGAGAATCTGATCAGCGAACTCGGCATTCTCACCGATCACGCCAAGGCCGAGCTGCAGCAGAGGCCGCAGCAGACCACCGATGGCGCCGATCCCGTCGCGGCCTATCTCGCCCGACATGCAGGGTCGGTCCCCACAACGCCGGGCGAGGATGCACTCGACCTGATCTTCCGCAGCGCGCCCGGTCCGCAGCGGGGTCGTGACGGCCGGATCGAACAGACGGAGGCATCCGAGCACGGCGACGAGCCGGTCTCCCGCGAGAACCGCCAGGTCGGTCCCGCCACACTGCGCGTGAATGTCGACACCATCGAGCACCTGATGACGATGGTGTCCGAGCTGGTTCTGACCCGCAACCAGCTGCTCGAAATATCGCGCAAGCAGGACGACCATGGGCTGAAGGTGCCATTGCAGCGCCTCTCGCTGATCACGGCCGAGTTGCAGGACGGCGTCATGAAGACGCGAATGCAGCCGATCGGCAACGCCTGGTCTAAGCTGCCTCGCATCATCCGCGATCTCGGCGCCGAACTCGGCAAGCGGATCGAACTGGTCACGGAAGGCGCCGAGACGGAACTCGACCGGCAGATCCTCGACCTGATCAAGGATCCGCTGATGCACATGGTCCGCAATTGCGCCGACCATGCGATCGAAGCACCGGCCGAACGTCTCGCCGCCGGCAAGCCGGAGCACGGCACGATCCGCGTTGCCGCCTATCACGAGGGCGGCTCGGTCACCATCGCCGTGACCGATGACGGACGCGGCCTGGACGTCGAGCGCATCCGGCGCAAGGCGATCCAGCAGGGCCTCGCCACCGAAGCCGAACTCGGGCGCATGAGCGACGCCCAGGCCAGTCGCTATATCTTTCACCCCGGCTTCTCGACCGCCGACAGCGTCACCGCCATCTCTGGACGTGGCGTCGGCATGGATGTCGTCAAGGTCAATGTCGATGCCATCGGCGGCCTCATCGACATCGTCAGCAAGCCGGGCCTCGGCACCACGATCACGATCAAGATTCCGCTCACGCTGGCGATCGTCGCCGCCTTGATCGTCGTCGCCGGCGACCAGCGCTTCGCCATCCCCCAGATCGTGGTCCGCGAACTGGTCCGGGTGAAGGCCGGCGCCGATCACCGCATCGAGGAGATCAACGGGGCGCCGATCCTGCGGCTGCGCGGGCGCCTGCTCCCGATCATCGCGCTGTCCGGTCTGATGGGCACCGACGCACCATCACGCGAAGACGGCTTCATCGTCGTTACGCAGATCGGCGAACGGCAATTCGGCATCCTGGTCGACGGCGTCTTCCACACCGAGGAAATCGTCGTCAAGCCGATGTCGAGCAAGCTTCGGCACATCCCGATCTTCTCGGGTAACACGATCCTGGGCGATGGCGCGGTGGTGCTGATCGTCGATCCCAACGGCGTGGCGGGCCTTGTCGGCGCCGCGACGGCCGGCGAAGCGTTCCTGAGCGAGGCAGCAACAGCGGCCGCACCGACGGCAGAGAAGACCACCGTGCTGGTGTTCAAGGCAGGCCCCGAGGGCGTCAGGGCCGTGCCGCTCTCGCTGGTCACGCGCCTCGAGGAGGTCGATGCCGGGGAGTTCCAGACCGGCAGCGGCCGGATTCTCCTGCATTATCGTAACCGGCTCGTCCCGGTCGTGCCCGTCGGCGAGACGCAGATCCGCACTGAGGGGCTGCAGCCGCTCGTGATCATCTCCGAGGGCGAACTGACCGTCGCGCTGGCCGTCGACGCGATTGTCGACATCGTCGACGAGGTCCTCGACATCGAGATGGCCACGGCACAGGACAGGGGCATCATCGGCTCGGCCATGATCCGGGGCCGGGCCACGGACATCATCGACCTCGCCTACTACCTGCCGATGCAGGAACGCGGCTGGCGCCATGCAGGCTACGAGCGCGCCGAATCGTCGGCGCCGGCGCAAATCCTTCTGGTCGAACCCTCGGACTTCCTGCGTGACATGCTCACGCCCGTGCTCAAGGCCTCGGGGCATCGCATCGCGGTTGCATCCAGCTTCGAGGCGGCCCGCCAGCATCTGGCCGATGGCACGATCGCGACCGTCCTGATCGATATCGACGGCGACATCGAGAGCGCCTTCGCCTTCGCAGCAGCGCTGCGCGAGGGCCCCGACAGCGACCGCCTGCGCCTGATCGGCATGACGACACTGGTAACGCCGGACCTCCATATGCGTGCCAGCCAGGCGCGGCTGGACGAGGTCGTCGCCAAATTCGACCGGCGTGCCCTGCTCGGCGAACTCGCGGAGCGCCGGCCGGGCCTGAAGGAGGCCGCATGACACTCGACCAGACAGATCGTGGCCTTGCCGCCGCCGCTCCGGTCGGCGCCTTCGACTCGCTCGACTACGTCACCGTCATGATCGGCGACCAGATCCTGGGACTGCCGATCGGGCGCGTGCACGACGTCTTCATCACCAATCAGATCACACTCGTACCGCGAGCGCCGTCCGAGATCGTCGGCCTGCTCAACCTGCGCGGCCGCATCGTCACCGCGATCTGCCTGCGCAAGCGGCTCGGGCGGTCGCCAATCCTCAGGCAAGACCGGGAAGGCAAGACGGAACTGGTGGCTGTCGGCATCGACCATGAGGGCGAGGCCTATGCGCTGATCGTGGACGCCGTCGGCGAGGTGATGCGGCTGGATCAATCCACGTTTGAACCAACACCGGTCCATCTCGACCGGAACTGGGCGGCACTCACGACCGGAGTGCACCGCCTCGAAGACCGTCTGCTCGTCGTTCTCGACGTCGATGCCATTCTAAGACTTGACCTGCAAGCCGCGGCCTGACGCGTCGCCATACAGATCTGGAGATTGATTATGAAATATTGTCTCGTCGTCGATGACTCGGCCGTGATCCGCAAGGTCGCCCGCCGCATCCTGGAAGGCCTGCAGTTCCGCATCACGGAAGCCGAGGACGGCGCGCGCGCCATCGACGCCTGCAAGGGCGAGATGCCCGATGCGGTGCTGCTCGATTGGAACATGCCGATCATGGACGGCTACGACTTCCTGCGCACGCTGCGCCAGATGCCCGGCGGCAAGCGCCCCAAAGTCGTCTTCTGCACCACCGAGAACGACATCGCCCATATCGCCCGGGCCATGCATGCCGGCGCCGACGAATACATCATGAAGCCGTTCGACAAGGAAATCGTCGCCTCGAAGTTCCACCAGGTCGGACTGCTTTGAACGAGGCCCAGACGCGATCTGACGCCGGTGTGTGTCATCGGCGCGGCCGATCGCGGGGTTGAGATGGCAGGGCGGCGCAGTGGAATGAGTGACGCATGAGCAGATCCTTTCCGGCCAGCGCCGTGGGCGCCCAGAGGCACAAGACGGTCGTGATCGCCGACGATTCCGTCGTCGTGCGTGGCCTCTTCGCGCGCTGGCTCGGTGAAAGCGGACAGTTCCATGTCGTCGCTGTCGCCGGAGATGGTGAAACCGCCGTCGCCCATGCCGGTCGCTTCAAGCCGGACGTGATGGTGCTCGATCTCGACATGCCGGGCGTCGATGGTGCGACCGCCCTGCCCCAGATCCTGAAGGAAAGCCCCCATACCGGCGTGCTGCTGGCGACGACGCTGACCGAGCGCAACACCCGCATCGCGCTGGAATGCATGACCAAGGGCGCGATGGACGTGGTCTCCAAGCCCGACAGCCGCAGCGGCCTAACGCTTTCGCTCGACTTCCGCAGCGAATTCCTGCTCAAGCTCGGCAACATCGCGCAGTCCCGCATGCGTCCGGGCGCGCTGCCGCCGGACATGGACCTGGATTTTACTCCGACCGGCACGGCAAGCCTGCGCCAGCTCGTCTCGGTCGTTCCGCGCTATCTCGTCATCGGCGCCTCCACCGGCGGCCCCCGCGCCGTGGCCAAGGTGCTCTTCGACATCGGCGAAGGCCTGCAGGACCTGACGACGATCGTCGTCCAGCACATGCCCCCGCTGTTCACGGCCTCCTTCGCCGAGCAGATCGCGAGCTATATAGGCATACCCGCGCGCGAACCCTTCGACGGAGAACGCCTCAGCCGCGGCACGATCTATGTCGCGCCCGGAGGGCGGCATCTCGGCATCGACCGGCGACTCGGCCATATCGTGGCGAATATCAGCGATGCCCCGCCCGTGCGGTTCTGCCGCCCGGCCGTCGACGTTCTGTTCAACGACGCCGCGCGTCATCTCGGCCCCGCCGCGCTCGGCCTGGTACTCACCGGCATGGGCACGGACGGCACGGAGGGCGCGGGCGCGCTGCGCCGCGCCGGCGCGGCCGTGATTGCGCAGGACGAGCATTCGAGCACGATCTGGGGCATGCCCGGTTCGGTCGTGCGCGCGCAGCACGCCAGTTCCATCATCCCGCTCGACGATATCGGCGCCGCGATTCGCGGCCTCGTGCGTGCATGGCCGCACTGATGACGGACGCCGATTTCAACTTCCTGCGGCTGCTGCTGCATCTGCGCTCGGGCCTCGCGCTCAGCCTGGAGAAGCGCTACCTCGCCGAAAGCCGGCTCGGCATCCTGTGTCGCCGACGCGGCATCGAGGGCATCGAGCTGCTGGTCCAGCGGCTGCGCCAGGGCGGCGAAGCCGCTTTGGAAAATGCTGTCGTCGAGGCGATGACAACGAACGAAACCCTGTTCTTCCGCGACCAGAGCCCGTTCGAACTCTTCCGCAACGTGATCCTGCCCGAGAAGCTCGCCTCGAATGCAGCGAGCCGCTCGCTGCGCATCTGGTGCGCCGCGGTCTCCACCGGCCAGGAAGCCTATTCCCTGGCGATGGTGCTCGACGAGATGGCCGCCCGGCTGTCCGGCTGGAAGGTCCAGATCATCGGCACGGACATCTCGACGGAGGTGCTCGAGCGGGCGCGCACCGGCATCTACAACCAGTTCGAGATCCAGCGCGGCCTGCCGATCCAGATGCTGCTGCGGCACTTCCAGCAGAATGGCGACAAATGGCAGGTCTCGGAGCGGCTGCGCGCCATGGTCGAGCTGAAGCAGCACAACCTGCTCGAGCCCAGCAGCCATCTCGGCCAGTTCGACGTGATCTTCTGCCGCAACGTGCTGATCTATTTCGACGTGCCGACCAAGGCGAAGGTGCTGGCCGGCCTCGCCCCGCGCCTGGCGCCGGAAGGCGCGGTCGTTCTCGGTGCGGCCGAGACGGTCATCGGGATCTCCACCGCCATTGTCCCCGACAAGCAGCATCGCGGTCTCTATCGCGATCACCGCTCCAGCCACGCGCAGGCGGCAAACATGTCCCTGCCGGTCACGCCGCTGCTGGCCCAGGCCGGCTCTCGCTCCCGGGCCTGACAGAACGCCCCCGCTCGCCCAAGTCCCAATTCGCTCGGAGCGTCTGGACAAACAAAAACCCCGCCTCTCGGCGGGGTCCCCGTCAGCCTGTCGTGTACATCCGACGATCAGGCCGCTAGCTTTGTCTCATCGGGAGATGACCGCCCTGTGACGGTCGCCTGAACGGCCTCAGGCCGGAATGCGTTGTTCGACCTCGGAGGGCTCGCGCAGCACATAGCCGCGGCCCCAGACCGTCTCGATGTAGTTCTTGCCGTCGGACGCATTCGCCAGCTTCTTGCGCAGCTTGCAGATGAACACGTCGATGATCTTGAGCTCGGGCTCGTCCATGCCGCCATAGAGGTGGTTCAGGAACATTTCCTTGGTCAGCGTCGTGCCCTTGCGGAGCGAGAGCAGCTCCAGCATCTGGTATTCCTTGCCGGTGAGGTGGACGCGGGCGGCGTCGACTTCCACGGTCTTGGTGTCGAGGTTGACGACGAGGTCGCCGGTGGTGATGACCGACTGGGCATGGCCCTTCGAGCGGCGCACGATGGCGTGAATGCGGGCGACGAGCTCGTCTTTGTGGAATGGCTTGGTCAGGTAGTCGTCGGCGCCGAAGCCGAGGCCCTTGACCTTGTCCTCGATGCCGGCGAGGCCCGAGAGGATCAGAATCGGGGTTTTCACCTTGGCGACGCGCAGGGAGCGGAGAACCTCGTAACCCGACATGTCGGGCAGGTTCAGGTCGAGCAGGATGATGTCATAATCGTAGAGCTTGCCGAGATCGACGCCTTCCTCACCGAGATCGGTGGTATAGACGTTGAAGCTCTCCGATTTGAGCATGAGCTCGATGCTTTGAGCGGTTGCGCTATCGTCCTCGATCAGCAGAACCCGCATGTCCACGTCCCCAATTTCGCCCGCAGGCAAGCTGACCGCTCTTCTCGTCCGAACCCCCACGGCTCAGGACGACGACGTACTTGCCCGATGAAACGCCACGCGACACGCTACGAAGAAATGGTTAACAAACCGTGATTCCCCGACGCAAGCGCTTCCTGGGAGAAAGACGACGATCCTTGTCGAGGTGAGTCGAATTTGACACGGATCGTTTCGCTATTCACCCGCGAAATTGCCTTTCGCGAAGGCGGCGATGCGGAACCGGGTCGAAATGACCCCGCGCCACGACGCAGCCTCGAAACACAGTGTTAATCACTCGGGTAAATGAAAGGTTTACGGCCACACTTATGAACAGCCCGGCACGCGCCCAGGATAGCCTCTCGAAACTCGCCGCCACGATCGCGGGGCTTGACTCCGTGACCGTTTACGGCCGCGTGATTGCCGTGCGCGGGCTCCTGGTCGAGATTGCGGGCCCGATCGGCGCGATGAGCCTCGGCGGCCGCATCGAGATCGAGATTGCACCGGGAAGCCGCGTTCCCTGCGAGGTCATTGGTTTTTCGGGCGAAAAGGCGCTGGTCATGCCCTATGGCGGCCTCGACGGCGTGCGCCGCGGCTGCCCGGCCTATGTCGACAAGGCGCAGCCCGGCATCAAGCCGACCTCGGCCTGGCTCGGCCGCGTCGTCGATGCGCTCGGCCGACCCGTCGATGGCGGCCCACCTTTGCCCCAGGGCGAGGCCCTCTTTACCTTTCGAAACGATCCTCCTCCTGCCCATTCGCGCCGCCGCGTCGGCCGGCCGCTCGATCTCGGCGTGCGCGCGATGAACACTTTCCTGACCTGCTGCCTCGGGCAACGCATGGGCATCTTCGCGGGCTCGGGCGTCGGCAAGTCGGTGCTGCTCTCGATGCTGGCGCGCTATGCCCGCGCCGACGTCAACGTGATCGGCCTCGTCGGCGAGCGCGGCCGCGAGGTTCAGGAGTTCCTGCAGGACGATCTCGGTCCCGAGGGCCTCGCCCGTTCCGTCGTCGTGGTCGCGACCTCCGACGAGCCGGCGCTGATGCGCAAGCAGGCCGCCATGACCACGCTGACGATCGCCGAATATTTCCGCGACCAGGGTCTGCAGGTGATGTGTCTGATGGATTCGGTGACGCGCTTTGCCATGGCGATGCGCGAGATCGGCCTGGCCGCCGGCGAGCCTCCGACGACCAAGGGCTATACCCCAACGGTCTTCGCCGAACTGCCGCGCCTGCTCGAGCGCGCCGGCCCCGGCGTCGGCGACGGCGCGATCACCGGCATCTTCACGGTGCTGGTCGACGGCGGCGATCATGACGAGCCCGTGGCCGACGCCGTGCGCGGCATCCTGGACGGTCATATCGTGATGGAACGCTCCATCGCCGAGCGCGGCCGCTATCCCGCGATCAACATCCTCAAATCGGTCTCGCGGACCATGCCGCGCTCCTGCGACCCGAATTTCTACCCCGTCGTCCAGAAGGCGCGCGCCACGCTCGCGACCTATGCCGACATGGAGGAGCTGATCCGCCTCGGCGCCTATCGTCAGGGCGCCTCGGCCGAGGTCGACGAGGCGATCCGGCTCAATCCGGCGCTTGAAGGCTTCCTGAAGCAGGCCAAGGACGATGCGACCCCCCTGGCCGAGTGCTACGCCAGGCTGGCCGCGATCATGGAGAGCTGACGGCCAGCGCCGGACGGGCCAGGAGGCGCAGCAGTGCCAGCATGGCGAGGAAGGCGACGCATTGCAGCGCCGCGGCCGCAGCAAGCGTCGCCTGCTGCCCGGCCCACTCGATCATCGCAGCGAATAGCAGCGGCGACGCGGCGAAGGCAAGATTGAGCGGCACGTTGAGCCGGCCTAGCGTCGATGCGAAGCCGTTGCGGCCGAACAAAGCGAGCGGCAGCGTCGCCCGTGCCACCGAAATCACGCCCATCGCCGCGCTGAAGGCCAGGACAAAGCCGGTCGAGGCGAACGACGAACCCGGGGCGACGACCAGCAGCAGATTGGCGAGTGGGCCGACGAGGAGGCCGGCCAGCGCGGCTCGTTCGACGGGAAAACGGTCCCCGATCGTCGTCTCCGCCAGCCTTGCTAGCAGCGTCGCCGGCCCGGCGAGTGCCGCGATACCGACAGCCTCGGCCTGGCTGAGGCCGGCATTCCCCAGGATGTCGATCAGATGCAGCGGCAGCCCCCATGACACGATGCCGCTGACCGAGAAGATCAGGGCGACGAGCCAGAACGCCGCTCGCCGGTGCTCGGGCGCCACGCGGCCGGCCTCGCCCACGCCCGCCACCGGTGCGAGTCCCGTCGGCGCACTGGTGCTGCGATGATGGCGCGGGATCGCGGCGTGGATCGGCAGGACGATGAGGATTTGCATCGCGCCGAAGACGAACCATATCGCCCGCCAGCCATAAGCATCGCTCAGCGCCGCCGTCAGCGGCCAGAAGATGCTGGAGGCGAGCCCGGTGGCCAGCATCATCAGGCTGATCGTCCGCCGTGCCTTCGTGCCCATGATCTGGACCACGGTGACCGTGCCGACATTCGCAAGCGATAGCGCGTGCCCGATGCCGATCAGGAACCAGCACGCCAGATAGCTTGCCGCCCCCTGTGCGACTCCGAGCAGCGCGAGCCCGAGACCGCAGATCACCGCGCCCACGCACATCGCCCGGCGCGTCCCCTCGCGGTCGAGCTGGCGGCCGACGGCAGGCCCGAGCGCCGCGCCCGTGACGAGGAAGGTGGTGATGCCGCCGAAGACGCCGACGCTGCCGAGCCCGAGATCCCGCTCGATCTGCCGCCCCAGCACGGAGAGCGCATAAAAGGTCGAGCCCCAGCCGATGATGCGGGTGATGACGAGGCCGCAAATCAGCAGCGCGTGCCGGGGAAGACGCGAGAGGATCGGCAAGGGACTGTTTCCGGATCGGCAGGCGGGAACGAACCGCCTTCGCCTATTAGCCCGGAGTGCCGGTCGGCGTCAGCAGCCGCGTTTCGATGGAGCGCATGCGTCGAATGCGTCCCTTCTCGGTAAGGAACGGTCAACCTCCTTGCGGCATTGTGCTTTTTGTCTCGCGGAATGAGTTCCGGTCGTGCGCCGAGGGGTCGGCGCTCGACCAATGCGTAATCAGGAGTTGGAAACAACATGAAGTCGCGAGAGACCCTTCTGCGTCTCAAACGCTTCCAGGTGGACGAAAAGCGCCGCCGGGTAAGCCAGATCGAGATGATGATCGCCGATTTTCACCGCATGGCGACCGACCTGGACCGTGAGATCCAGAGCGAGGAATCGCGGGCCGGCATTTCCGATCCCGCCCATTTCGCCTATCCGACCTATGCCAAGGCCGCGCTCGGCCGCCGCGACAATCTCCGCCAGTCCGCCGATAATCTGAAGGGCCAGCTCGACGACGCCAAGTCCGAGCTGCAGGAGGCCTTCGAGGACATGAAAAAGGTCGAGATTCTCGACGACCGCGAGCGTGCCACCGAGCGCGCCGCCGAAGCCGCCCGCGATCAGGCGATGATGGACTCGATCGGCCTACGTCCACGCGCCTGAGCCCGATGATGGCCATTCCGGTCGTCAGGCAGCTGTGTCTGCTGCCTGACCGGGCTGCGCCTGATACCTTCACGCCATGAGCGACATCGCCATTCGGTTCGACGGGCTGATCCTGCTGATCGCGCTCGCGGCTGGCGGCGCGATCTATGGCCTCATTGCCATCGCAGCACTGGCGCTGGCCATTTCGCGGAGAGGCACGGCGCCACGAGCCGGGCGCGTCGCGCGCGCGGCCGGCATGCTGGCCATCGCCACATTCGCCGCATGCGAACTGTTCTTCGTCTATTGGGCCGGCAGCGGAACCGGCAAGACCGGCACGAACTGGCTCGACCTGATGGTGTTTCCCTGGCTGATCCTGTTCACGGCAGGTTGCTGGCGGCTGTGGCGGATCTAGCCGATCACCGGTTGATGCGGTGCGCAGTCACGCGGCATATGGCCGGCCAGCCTTGGATCGTCATCAACCTCGATGCCGCGCTTGAACACCACGAAGCCGGAACGCTGATAGAACTCCGGCGCGCTTTGATGGTCGAGCGTGCAGGTATGGACCCAGAAGCGCGAGATCGGCTTTGCCCAGGCCAGCGCCAGCGCCCGGTTCATCAGCCAGCGTCCGGCGCCCTTGCCGAGCACGCTCTCGTCCAGGCCGAAGAAAGCGAGTTCGGTCTCGCCTCCGACCCTGAAATCGAGCTCGAGCAAACCGACATCGGCTCCCTCGTGACGGACGAGGAACGTCTCAACGCCAGGATCCGCCAGGATCGCCGCGACCTCTTCCACCGGCTTGACCAGCCGGCTGAACCACATCCAGCGCTCCCCGATCCGGCGATACATCGCGAGGTAACGTCCGACCTCGGGCGCACCGATACGCTCGATAGCGAAGCCTTCGAGCCCCGGCGGATCGGGCCGCACGGGGGGCGCCGCGAGCATCTCCAGCGAAGTCACGATGGCGGCGATCTTGCCGGGCGGCAGGTCGGTGGTCCCGGTCAGGCTGATGCTCAGGGTCGATGTCATGCGGGGCTTCTTGAGGCTGGGCGGCAGGCGCGATGCCGCGATCATGACATGATCGCGGCGGAAAGCTCGGATGATTTCCGATCGGAGACAAGGACGAACCAGCTGAAGGCGCTCGCGACGAGCGTCATCTCGCCGATCACGAGAAGGAAATCGCGATGATGCGCGACTGGCTGAAAAAGAACGGCAAAATCGCCGGTCGCTAAATAGCTGATCTCGTTGCAGGCGGCGGCGACGCCGCTTGCCCTTGTGTCGGCCCGCTGGCACACAGGCGACGGTGTGTGCTCGCTATCCGGCGGTTCACGCTGCCTGCCTTTGCCGCAAGCCTTCTCTGCACAAGCCTCCTCTGCCAAGCCTCCTCGCAGCCAGCGGGTTTCATGAAACGCTATCTCGACTATCTCTGGCCGATCATCGGCCTCGTCGCGGTCGTCTGGTCGGTCGACCTGCTCTGGGACAAGCTCAAGGCGGAAGCCGGCACGGACGCCGCCATCGAGGCCCTGCTCGAACAGGGCAGCTTCTGGGACAATCTGCGCATCGTCGCCACGCGCATCGGCCAGAAGATCGCCGTCATCCCGACGGACGCCTTCCTTCACGCCGCCCTGGCCACCCTCGTCGCCTATGCCGCGCTGGCCTGGTACGACCGCATCGCTCTGATCCATATCGGCAAGGAGAAGGGCATCTCCTGGTCGTATATCTCGCTGTGCTCCTTCGTGACCTATGCGCTGTCGCATAATATCGGCGCCTCGGTGTTCTCCGGCGGCATGGTGCGCTACCGTGCCTATACGGCGAAGGGCCTGACGGCGGCTGAGGTCGCGGTGCTCGTCGCGCTGTGCTCCTTCACCTTCGCCTTCGGCACGATCCTGCTGATGGGGCTGGTGCTGATCTACGAACCGGAAATCCTGCGCCCGCTGACGCGGCTGCCGATGGCATCGAAGTTTTTCGCCATTGGTGATGGCACCGCGCGGCTGATCGGCATCGGCATGCTCGCCTTCGTGGCGCTGTACACGATCGGCTCCTGGCTCAAGTTCAGACCCTTCAGGATCGGCAAGTTCGAGGTCATCTATCCCCGCCTGCCGATCGTTGCCCGGCAATATCTCGCAGCCCCGCTGGAACTGGCGGGCGCGGCCGGCATCATCTATTTCGCGCTGCCCGAGCAAGGCAATCCGGGCTTCATGATCGTGCTCGGGGCCTTCCTGCTCTCCTTCTCCGCCGGCCTCCTCAGCCAGGTGCCCGGTGGCGTCGGCGTGATGGAGGCGGTCTTCCTGGCGGTGATGCCCGGCATTCCCGCGCCGGCCGTCTTCGCGGCACTGCTGGTCTGGCGCATGTTCTACCTGATCCTGCCGCTGGTGATCTCGCTGCCGGTGGTGCTCGCCTTCGAGCGCGACCAGCTCAAGCGCAACACCCGCATCGCGCCGCCGCCGTGAGCGTCGGCCCGAAAAGTGGAATGCGGTTTTCGGATGAAGCCGACGCTCCTTAAACGATGTCGTCAGCGTCGCAGCACGATCGCTGCAGCGCCGAACATCATCAGCGCGCCGACGGCCTCGGCCCAGCCGAAGGGCTCGCCCAGCACCGCGACGCCGGCGGCGACCGCGATGACCGGGCTGACGAAGGCATAAAGCCCGGCACGGAAGGCGCCCCAGTCGCGCAGCAGCCGCAGATAGATGGTGAACCCCATCAGCGAGCCCGCGACCACGAGAAAGAGCACCGCCGGCAGCACCGGCCATGACACAACCGCGCGGAAGTCGGCCGCGCCGACCGGTTCTATGGCAAGCGCCACCACGGCGAGCGCGACGGCTCCGAACACGGTCTGCCACGCGGCCAGCGTCAGGGTCGGCATTATCGCCGCGATCGGACGGGCCAGTACGGCGCCGACGCAATAGAGCAGCGTGCCGAACGCGACCGAGGCCAGCCCCCAGAGCTCCAGCGGATCGCCCTTCGAGGCCTCCAGCCCACCGGCCGCCCGCGTCGCGAACAGGAAACCCAGCCCGGCTGTTCCCAGCGCGATCGCGGCGATCTGCGAATAGCCGATGCGCCCGCCCTCGATCACGCGGCTCGCCAGCAATGAATAGATCGGAATCGTCACCATGTTGACGATCGCGGCAAGCCCGCTCGGCGCATGCGCCGCGCCCCAGAACATGAAGGAGTAGTTGCCGGCATTGACCAGCAGCGCGGTCACGACGAGCCGGGGCCAGGCCTGCGCCGGCACCTTCAGGATATCCCGTCCGGCCCAGGCGACCAGCACGACGCCAGCCAGAGCAAAGCGCAGGCTGGCGAGGAAGACGGGCGGCACATGCCCGGTGGCGATCTTCACCGGCAGGAAGGTCAGGCCCCAGACCAGGCACATCACGGCGAAGAGCAGGGCGTTGCGGTTCATCGGCAAGGCTTAGACGGGCCCTGCCCCACCGACCATTGCGCGCTGCTCAATCCCCACCCGTGGAAATGCGGGCCGGGCGCAAAGCCTCACACCGTCCCGACCGTCTTCAGCCGGACACGGGGGTGGATCTCGGCCTGCGACAGAACCGGCGTCTCGCGGCGGAAGCGCTCGATGATCTGGCGCACGAAGGGCCGTGCCATGCCAGACGTCACGAGCGCCGGCATCTCGCCGATGCGGGCCGCATCCTCGAACTTGTCGCGCACCTGATGCACGAACTCCTGCAGTCGCGAGGGCTGCATGGCGAGGTGGCGCTCCTCGCCCTGGCCGACGATCGATTCGGCGAAGATGCTTTCCCAGGCCGGCGACATCGTGATGATCGGCAGGTTGCCCTGGGCGTTCGAGAACTGGGCGCAGATCTGGCGCGCGAGCCGCATCCGGACATGCTCGGCGATGTCGCGCGGATTCTTGACGCTGCCGGCGGCCTCCGCGATGCCCTCGATGATGGTGGCGAGGTCGCGGATCGAGACACGCTCGGAAAGCAGGAGCTGCAACACACGCTGGATCCCGGTCGTCGAGATCTGGCTCGGCACGATCTCCTTGACGAGATCGGCGTGGTCCTTGGGCAGCTCGCGCAGCAGCTTCTGAACCTCGCCATGCGATAGCAGCTCCGGCATATGCGACTTCAGCACCTCGGTCAGATGCGTCGAGATCACGGTCGCCGCATCGACCACGGTGAAGCCGCGAAGCTGCGCCTCGTCCTGCAGCGCAGCGTCGATCCAGGTCGCTGGCAGGCCGAAGGTCGGCTCCAGCACATTGTGGCCCGGCAGATTCACGCTGCCGCCCATCGGGTCCATCGCCATGTACTGGCCGGCATAGACGATGCCGTGACCCGCATCGATCTCCTTGATCTTGATGTAGTAGTGGTTCGCCTCGAGCTGGACGTTGTCGACGATGCGCACGGCCGGCATGACGAAGCCGAGTTCGGCCGCAAGCTGGCGCCGCAGCGCACGCACCTGGTCGGTGAGGCGGTCCTGCCCGCCGGCCGCATTGACCAGCGGTAAAAGCCCGTAGCCGATCTCGATCTTGAGCTCGTCGAGCTTGAGCAGGTCGTTGAGCGTCTCTTCCTTGGGCGTGCCGTCCGCCGACAGCGGCGAGGCCGCCTGCGCCGCATCCGCGACCTCGATCTCCTTGGCCTTCGCGAGCCGGCCGAAATGCCGCGCCAGCCACGCCGCGCCGCCTGCCAGCGCCAGGAACGGCAGCATCGGGATTCCCGGCAGGACCGCGATCAGCAGCATCACTGCCGCCGACATGCCAAGCGCCTTCGGATAGCCCGAGAGCTGCTTGCCGAGCGCCTTGTCGGCAGCGCCGCGCACGCCCGACTTGGAGACGAGCAGACCCGCTGCCGTCGAGACGATCAGCGCCGGGATCTGGCTGACGAGACCATCGCCAACGGTCAAGACGGTGTAATTATGGGCCGCCGCGCCGAAGCTCATGCCCTGCTGCGCGACGCCGATGATGATGCCGCCGAGCACGTTGATGAAGGTGATCAGCAGGGCCGCGATCGCATCGCCGCGCACGAACTTGGACGCACCGTCCATCGAGCCGAAGAAGTTCGCCTCGTCCTCCAGCGCCTTGCGCCTGACCTTGGCGACATCCTGGTCGATCAGCCCGGCTCCGAGATCGGCATCGATCGCCATCTGCTTGCCCGGCATGGCGTCGAGGGCAAAGCGCGCCGCGACCTCGGCGATACGGCCCGAGCCCTTGGTGATGACGACGAAGTTCACGATGATCAGGATGGTGAAGACGATCACCCCGATGACGAAATTGCCGCCCATCACGAAATTGGCGAAAGCCTCGATGACATGGCCGGCGGCCGCGCCGCCCTCATGCCCATGCGACAGGATCAGGCGCGTCGAGGCCATGTTCAGCGCCAGGCGGAACATCGTGACGATCAGCAGCACGGTCGGAAAGGCCGAGAACTCCAGCGGCTCCTCGATGAAGAGCGCGGTCATCAGCACGAGTACCGACAGGATGATCGAGAGCGCCAGCAGCAGGTCGAGAAGCAGCGCCGGCAGCGGGAAGATGAGCACCACGAGGATGCCCATGACGCCGATCGCCAGGAACAGATCGGGCCGGTTGAAGAGCTTCTGCAGGGCACCGCGGCTCGGCATGTTCATGCCGCCGCCCTGGCCCGCCGTCACATCGGTCATCGACAAGCCCGTTCCCCGCTGCGCAGACGCAGCCCATTCCAACGCCGCGCATGGAGAACGCGACCCGGCAATTCTTGCCGGGTCCATGGTGAACGAGTGGTTAAGACATTCGAAAAAAGGGCAGTGCCGATCGCTGTCTGAACGGGCTGTTATCAAACTGCCGCGTTGTAGCCGCATTCCACCGCGCAACTGCACCGGGGCGACAAAACCGGTTTGGCAGACCCCGGACTATTGGAGGATGACTTGGATAGACGTTCCTTTGTGATGAGCCTTTTCGGCGGCCTTGCTGCGGCAAGCCTCGGTGGCACCGCGATCGCCCAGGCGGCCTCGCCCAAGACGGTTCCCACTCCCGAGTTGCCGGAAGCGCAGCTCGACGCCGTCACCAAAGCGGCCCTCGACAAGACCGATGCCGAATTCAGCCAGGTCGTGATTCGGGAGCGCGTCGTGCGCCGGCCCTATCGCCGCCCGGTCGTCGTCCGTCGCACGGTCGTCGTGAGGCGCCCGCGCCCGTATTACCGCCGTCCGGTGGTCGTGCGTCGTCGCGTCATCGTTCGCTGATCTCCCAGGCGAGCTCCGAGGCGGCGCCTTTCATGGGCGCCGCCTTTTATCGTTCGAGGGGAACAGATCGCTTCGGGAAAGGTTAGCTCGCAGGAAAGAGGCTTGCGCGCGCCCATGGACCAACGGAATCTATCCTCGGTCGTGACGACGGACATTCCGGCACGACTCGACAGGCTGCCCTGGTCACGCTTCCACACGCTCGTCGTGGTCGCGCTGGGCATCACCTGGATTCTCGACGGGCTTGAGGTCACGCTCGCAGGCTCCGTCTCGGGCGCGCTGAAGGAAAGCCCGTCACTGCGCTTCACCAATACCGAGGTCGGCATGGCGGGCGCCGCCTATATCGCCGGGGCCGTCCTGGGCGCGCTGTTCTTCGGCTGGCTGACGGACCGGCTGGGCCGCAAGAAGCTCTTCACGATCACGGTTCTGGTCTATCTCGCGGCCACGGCCGCCACAGCCTTCTCCTGGAGCTTCTGGAGCTTCATCCTCTTCCGGTTCCTCACCGGCATGGGCATCGGCGGCGAATACGCCGCGATCAACTCGACGATCCAGGAACTGGTCCCGGCCCGCGTGCGCGGCTGGGTCGATCTCGTCATCAACGGTTCGTTCTGGATCGGTGCCGCGCTTGGTGCGGTCGGCTCGATCGTCCTGCTCAATCCGGCCGTGATCGACCCCGAGCTCGGCTGGCGGCTCGCCTTCTTCATCGGCGCGGCCTTGGGCCTCATCGTCCTGGTCCTGCGGCAGTGGATTCCCGAGAGCCCGCGCTGGCTGATCAGCCATGGCCGCGCCGACGAAGCCGTGGCGATCGTCGCCGCCATCGAGGCCCGCGCCGGCGTGACCTGGAGCGCGAACGAAAACCTGCCCCTGACGCATCTGCGCCCGCGCGCGGTGACGCCGCTCGGAGAGGTCTTCCGTGCCCTCTTCGTGACGCATCGGCAGCGTGCGCTCGTCGGGCTCGCCCTGATGGTCTCGCAGGCCTTCTTCTACAACGCGATCTTCTTCACCTATGCGCTGATCCTGACCGATTTCTACCAGGTTCCGTCACAGGCGATCGGCTGGTTCATCCTGCCCTTCGCGGCCGGCAATTTCCTCGGCCCCCTCATTCTCGGGCGCCTTTTCGACACGCTCGGCCGTCGCACTATGATCGCGGCGACCTATGCGCTGTCGGGCCTCCTGCTGACGGCGACCGGCTATCTCTTCTGGCGCGACGTTCTGACCGCGCAGCAGCTCACCCTGTGCTGGAGCGTCGTGTTCTTCTTCGCCTCGGCGGCGGCGAGCTCGGCCTATCTCACGGTCAGCGAGACCTTCCCCGTCGAGATGCGGGCGCTGGCGATCGCCGCCTTCTACGCGGTCGGGACGGGTGCGGGCGGCGTCGCCGGTCCCTGGCTCTTCGGCATCCTGATCGACACCGGATCGCGCGGCAGCGTCTTCCTCGGTTATCTGTTCGGCGCAGCCCTGATGCTGGCAGCCGCCGTGATCGCGGCGCTCTACGCGGTCAGGGCCGAGCGCAGGCCGCTCGAAAGCGTCGCCCGGCCGCTGAATGCAGTCGATGAGCGCGATGTGACGGCTGCACCGGCAGCGTCAGGCGGATCTTAGCCATACGTCTGAAAAAGATGCCGGACGGAACAAAGCATCATTTAAATGCATTACCCCTCGCCCGCATTTTCGCCGTATGAAGACAATGGAAGATGCGGAGATTAACAGCCTCGGAGGATGTCGTGGATAGACGCTCATTCATCATGACACTGATTGGCGGCATGGCTGCCGCCAGTATTGGCGGCGTAGCCGCCGTGGAAGCCGCGCAGCCCAAGGCCGTTCCAGTGCCGGATCCGGTCCCGGCCCGCGACGACGAGGCGGTGACCGCCGAGGTCAAGGACGCCCTCGACAAGACGGACGCCGAGTTCAGCCAGTATTACTACTATCGTCGGCCGCGCTACCGCTACTACGCCCGGCCGCGCTACTATTACCGCCCGCGCTACTACCGGCCGCGCTATTACCGCCGCCGTTGGTGAGCATCGGCTTCCGGGTCAGAGCGCGTTGACGCGCGCCTGACCCGGCTCGGCGACCACGATCCCGGCCGAGGTATATTCGCTCAGCTTGTTGCGCAGCGTGCGGATCGAGATCCCTAGGATCTTGGCCGCGTGCGTGCGGTTGCCCAGGCAATGGTCGAGCGTGTCGAGGATCAATTCACGCTCGACATCGGCCACGGTATGGCCGACCAGCGAACGCGTCACCGCTTCCGCCGTCTGGACCGCCCGCGCCGCCGTGTCCCGCGAGCCGGCAGGACCAAGGGTTTCTCCCTCCGGCGTCATCACCGCCTCGGCACCGATCTCGGCGCCCTTCGCCAGCAGGACGGCACGGTGAATAGTGTTTTCCAGCTCGCGGACATTGCCGCGCCAGGAATTGGCAAGCAGGACCTTGCGAGCGTCCGCCGCCACCGGCCGCAGCGGCATACCGTTGATCTCGGCATATTTGCGCGCGAAATGGTCGGCCAGGGCCAGGATGTCGCCCGGGCGCTCGCGCAGCGCCGGCAACCGTAGATGCACGACGTTCAGCCGGTAGAACAAATCCTCGCGGAACGAGCCCTCACGCACGGCATCGCCGAGATTGCGGTTCGACGTCGCGATGATGCGCAGATCGACCTTGACCGGTTGCGTTCCGCCGACGCGGTCGATCATCCGCTCCTGCAACGCGCGCAGCAGCTTGGCCTGGAGCCTCACATCCATCTCGGAGATTTCGTCGAGCAGCAGCGTGCCGCCATTGGCCTCCTCGAACTTGCCGATGCGGCGCGCGATGGCGCCGGTGAAGGCGCCCTTCTCATGGCCGAACAACTCGGATTCAAGCAGGTTGTCGGGAATGGCTGCGCAGTTGACCGCCACGAACGGCTTGTCCTTGCGTAGCGACTTCTGGTGCAGGTGACGCGCGATCACCTCCTTGCCGGTGCCGCTTTCGCCGGTGACCAACACCGGCGCATCCGAGCGGGCGATCTGCGAGGCGAGCTGGACGACCCGCTCCATGGCGGGATCCTTCCAGATCAGGCTCGACTGGTCGGCGGCGACCGCCTCCAGCACGGCCGCGATCAGGTCCGGATCGGGCGGCAGCGGCACATATTCGCGCGCACCGGCCTGGATCGCGGCGACGGCAGCGCGTGCATCGGTCGAGGTGCCGCAGGCGACGATCGGCGTGCGGATACGCTCCGCTTCGAGCGCGGCGACGAACTGCCCGACCGGCAGCGCCACCTCGACCATCAGCAGGTCGGCGCCCTTGGCGCGCAGCACGGCGAGCGTCTGCTCCAGGCTCTCGGTATGGGTCACGTTGGCGCCATGGGCGATCGCGATCTTCGCGGCCGCAATGAGCTGTCCCTTGAGACCACCGGCAATGATGAGGCGCATGGCTCAGGCCTTTCTGCGTGAATGCGTGACGGGACGGCCGGAAATCACCGGTCGGCCTTGATGATTTCTGTCATGGTGACACCGAGCCGGTCCTCGACCACGACGACCTCGCCGCGCGCCACCAGACGCTCGTTGACGAAGATGTCGATCGCCTCGCCGACGCGCCGGTCGAGCTCGATCACGGCGCCAGGCACGATCTGCAGCAGGTCGCCGATCGCGATCTTGGAGGAGCCGAGCACCGCCGAGACGTTGACCGGAACGTCGAAGACCTGCTCGAGATCCTCGGCCGTCTTGACCGGTATCGGCCCCGAGCGCGCCACCGACGAGTCATTATGGTCGAAGGACAGGTCGGCCGGGTTCAGCGGCGGCAGGTTGAGGTCGTTGTCCGCGCTCATCGGTCGTCCTTACTGTATGGGGCGCGGAAGCCAGGGAAGGCGGTTGCGACCGCCTGCTCCACCAGCCGCGACAACCGTTCCGACTCGATGACGAAGCCACCATCGGCCCATTCGATGCGCCCGTCGCCAAGCGCGATGTCGGGCTCGCCCAGCACGACGAGGCGCCCGGCAAAACCGGTCTCCTGCGCCAGCCGCTTGACCAGGGCTTCCGCCGTGTCCACCGCGCCGTCATTGACCCGCATGACGAGATGCGGCGCCAGGCGCGCATGGGCGAGGCATTCGCGCAGTCCATGCTCCAGCGCCGCCAGCGGCCGTTCCGACAGCGCCACGCCGGCAAATGCCTTGGCCGCGACAAGGGCGACATAAGCGGCCTGCGCCTCGACCTCGGCCGCATGCGCGGCTTCCTGCCCGACCAGGCGTTCGGCGGCACGCGCCAGTTGCGCGACCAGGCCGTTGAGCTGGCTCTCGGCCTCGCGGCGGCCTTGCTCGCGGCCAGCAATCACGCCTTCAGCATGCGCGGCCGCGATATCGGCCTCGCCCGCAGCCCGTCGCCCGCCCTCGCGGAAATCGGTGCCGAACGTGAATTTCGTCGCGCTGCTCATCTCAGTAAACCAGCTCGTCTTCCGAATTGCCCTTGGACAGGACGATCTCGCCCTTGTCGGCCAGATCCTTTGTGAGGGTGACCAGCTTGGTCTGTGCCTCGTCGACCTCCTTGAGACGCAGCGGCCCGAGGCCCTGCATATCGTCCTGCATGTTCTTGACGGCACGCTGCGACATCGCACTGAAGAAGAAGTCCCGCATGCTCTCGCTGGCTCCCTTGAGCGCCCGCGCCAGCGTATCCTTGTCGACCTGACGCATCAGGGTCTGCAGCCCGGCCGGGTCGAGCTTGGCGAGATCCTCGAAGGTGAACATCAGGGCGCGGATTCGCGAGGCCGAATCCTGGTTCGAGGCGTCGAGCGCCGAGAGGAAGCGCATCTCGGTCTGCCGGTCGAAGCCGTTGAAGATCTCGGCCATCATCTCGTGCGGGTCGCGGCGGCGCGTCTGGGTCAGGGTCGCGACGAATTCGGTGCGCAGCGTGTTCTCGATGTGGTCGAGGGCTTCCTTCTGCACCGATTCCAGCCGCAGCATCCGGCCGACGACCTCGATCGAGAGGTCGTTGGGGAGATGGCGCAGGACATTGGCCGCATGCTCCGGCCGGATCTTGGACAGGATCACCGCAATCGTCTGCGGGTATTCGTTCTTCAGGAAGTTGGCGAGCACGACGGCGTCGATATTGCCGAGCTTCTGCCACATGTTGCGTCCGGCCGGACCACGGATCTCCTCCATGATCATGGCGACCTGATCGCCGGGCAGGATCTTCTCGAGCAGCGAGATGGTGCGGTCGAAGGAACCGGTCACGGCACCCGCACTCGACAGCTTGCCGACGAAGTCGAGCATCAGCCGCTCGACGTCATCGGCATCCACCGTGCCCAGCTCGGCCATGGCACGGGTGATGATGCGGATCTCTTCGTCGTCGAACTCGGACCAGATCGCCCGGCCGTGATCCTCGCCCAGCACGAGCAGGATCACCGCCGCCCGCTGGGGCCCGGTCATCTCGTCGATATCCGTGACGCCGCCACCACCGCCTTCGATGGCGTCGCGGCCGCCCGAATTGCGCGTTGCGATGGAGCGTGGTTCAGCCATGCTTCAGAGCCCCCTCATGCCAGGGCTTTCTCGTGGATCCAGGTGCGCAGCACTGCGACGCTGTCGGCCGGATTCTGCGAGACCATCTGGCCGATCTTCTCGACCGACTGGGCCTTGAGCTGGCCCTTGATCTGGGCGACCGCGAGCATGCGCTCGGACGGGGCGTCCACGTCGATGGGGAGTCCATCCGATACCTGCGCCAGCGCGCGCGGCGCTGCGGCCGGATCGCCGGTTCCGGCGTCGGTTGTTACCATCGTGCGCATGAAGCCGGGCAGTTGCCGCCCGCCGCCAGGGTCGGGCGCCAGGATCTGCTTGAGCAGCGGCCGCACCACGACCATCAGCACGATCAGCGTCAACAGCGAGATGACACCGAGTTCGGCGAAGCGGACCAGATCCTCCTTAGTGAAGGAGAGGAGCTGCTGCATCAGGCTCTGCTCGACAAGATCGGTCACCGCCGGAGGGGCCTCGGCGAAGCGCAGATTGACGACCTCGATCTTGTCGCCCCGGCCGTCGTCGAAACCGACTGCCGAGCGGACCAGCTGACCGATGCGCTCGAGGTCCTCGTTGCTGCGAGGCTGATAGCTGACATCGCCATTGGGGCTGCGGGTATAGGTGCCGTCGACCAGTACCGCGACCGAAAGCTTCTTGACCCGGCCGCCTTCCAGCACTTCTGTACGCGTCGTGCGCGAAATCTCGTAATTGACCACTTCCTCGTTCTTCGAGGAGGCGTCCTTCGGGGCGGTCGTTCCGCCGGTGCCCGTCTGCGCGCCCGGCAATTCGTTGCCGACCGTGACCGGGCCGCCATTCTCCGACGTCGTCGAGGCTTCGGTGCGGTTCTGGCTGGAGCGGACGACCCGGCTTTCGGGATCGAAGGTTTCCGAGCGGCTCTCGATCCGGTTGCTGTCGAGCGCAGCCGAAACCTGCACCCGCGCCCGGCCGTGACCGACGATGCTGGCGACGATGTCCTCGATCTGGAGCTTGAGGCGCTTCTCGATTCCAACCTGCCGCTCCTCGATGCCGAGGCCGGCAATGCCGTTGTCGGTCTGCGCGCCGTCGGCCAGCAGCCGCCCCCGCTCGTCGACGATCGAGACGCGCTCCGGCTTGAGGCCGTCCACGGCCGAGGCCACGAGATGGCGCACGGCCCGGACCTGGGCGGTATCGAGCTCGCCCGCCAGCTTGAGCGCGATCGAGGCGCGCGGCGGCTCGCGGTCACGCTCGAACAGGCGCTTCTCCGGGATGACGAGGTGCACCCGCGCCGCCTGGACGCGGCTGATCGAGCGGATCGTGCGCGACAACTCGCCTTCCAGCGCGCGCAGATGGTTGATGTTCTGGACGAAGCTCGTCGACGAGAAGGCATCGCCCTTGTCGAAAATCTCGTAGCCGACGCCACCGCCGGCGGGAATGCCCTTGCTGGCGAGGTCAAGCCGCAGGCGCGGGACGTCGGCCTTGGCGACGAGCACCGTCTGCCCGTCGCTGCGCAACTCGTACTTCACGCCGCGCGTGTCGAGATCCTTCAGGATCGCGCTGACATCCTGCTGCGAAAGGTCGGAGAACAGCACGCTCATGGCCGGCTGGGACATCTTGAGCATGACGAAGCCGAAGAAGCCGACGAGGCCAAGCGTCACCGCGAGCATGGCCGCCAGGCGGGCCGCTCCGAATTTCGAGAACTGTTCGACGATGCCGCTCACGCCGCTATCCGTTCACAAAGCCATCGTGGCCGCGCCTGGAAGCGGGCTCACTAGGCAAGTTTTTCCCGGTGCGTGGTTAGCGCCCGGTTAATTTTTGCCGGGTCGACCCAAGATTGTCAGTCCAGACCACCTGCGGCGCGCACCGCGCGGCGGCATCGACAGCGCCCGCCATCGCGGCAATCTCGCATCTGCGAGCGAAAATTCGCAACGCAACAATGAAAACAGGTGGTTATCCGGCGCGAGAATTTGTCCATAATGAGGCACGGCGGAGTTGTATTGTGTGCGGCTATGTGGGGCGCAACCTGGGAGGACAGGATGCTGATCTGGACTGCAATATTCTGGCTTGGCTGCGCGGCAATCTTTCTCGATTTGGTGGAGCGCGCGCCGGCCCTGGACTGAAAGCTCGCAATCGGCGCCTGGCGGCCAAGAGGTCTGCCCGGCCCCCCCCTGCTGCGAGGGCCTACGCCAAACACGGGACACACGTGTCGAGACAGGTCCATCTGGACCGACTGAACAAGCCCGCTTCGGCGGGCTTTTTCCTGTTCACATGCCGGGCGGCCTGGCAGCGGCACTACGGGGGGCCAAAACAACAAAGGCGCCGGTCCCAAGGGACCGGCGCCTTGAACACGAAGCGGAGCGCGCCCGGCTACTGGCGGTAATGCTGGATGCGGGTGGTGCGCAGGCCGGCCAGGCCGTGCTGATCGATCGACATCTGCCAGCTCAGGAACTCATCGACCGTCAGCGTATAGCGCTGGCAGGCTTCCTCGAGGCTGAGCAGGCCGCCGCGCACGGCTGCGACGACCTCGGCCTTGCGCCGGATCACCCAGCGGCGGGTATTCATTGGCGGGAGATCCGCGATCGTCAGCGGACTTCCGTCCGGTCCGATCACGTATTTCACCCGCGGTCGCAAAGGCTCGGTCATGGTACACTCACACAACTCAACAGAGCTACTTGTGCTGAGCATAGGCCTACGGCTTTAAGAATTGCCTAAGGCGAAGACGCTGGCTTTCGGCATCTTTGATTCGCGATCAGCTTTTACGGACAACGCTCTTGACCTGGTCGATCGGCACGCTGATGGCACCGATCTTGAGCGTGGGGATCGACCCTGTGAAGTCGACGCCATCGACGACGCCGCTGATCTTCGTCGTGGCCGTCATCACCGCGCCGGCCGTATCCTTCGCATCGATCGTGATCGAGTATTCGCCAGGAGGCGCCTTTTGCGCCGTCGAGGTCGTGCCGTCCCATTTATAGGTCTGGTCGCCCGCCACGAGAGACTTCGTCAGCGTCTGCACGACGCTTCCCTTGGAGTCCTTGATCGTGATCGTCGCGGAACCGCCGCGGGGAACGTTGACCTGCCATTCGGCCTTGTCGTTTTCCAGGCGCGTGGTCGCACCATCGGCGGTGATGGTCGAGCCGATGAAGCCGACGGCGCTTGTCGCCGTGCCGGCCGAATTCAGGCTGAGCAGCGATGTCAGCGTCTCGTTGGTTTTGAGCTGCTGCTCGACGCCGGCGAACTGCACGAGCTGCGCCGTGAACTGGTTGGTGTCGAGCGGATCGAGCGGCGACTGATTCTTGAGCTGCGTCGTCAGCAGGGTCAGGAACTGGTCGAAATTATTGGCGATCGAGGCACCGCCCGTAACCGTGGTCGGGTTGTTCGTCGTTGCGGTGCTGTTGCTTGTGCTGGAGACGGCCATGGCGTTCCTCCTTCGGTCAGATGCTGAGATCCACGCCGCCGAGCCGCACGAAGCGGCTGGCAGGCGCGGGCTGTGTTGAAATGGCGGTGTCGTCGCCCGCCTCGGAACCATTGGCGAAGACGCGCCCGCGCTGCGGCGCCTCGTCCTGCTGCCGGTTCTGGCGGAAGCCAGACTGGTCGGATGGATCGCGAAGAGTGATGTCGACACCGGCATCGGACGGTTTCAGGCCCGCCTGCTCGAAGGCACGCTCGAGCGTGCGCGCATCCCGCTGCAGCAGATGCAGCGTCTCGACACGGTCGACGACCATGCGCGCCGTGACTTCTCCCTTATCGGAAATCGAGAGGTTGACGTCGACCCGGCCGAGTTCGCCGGGATCAAGCCGGATATCGAACTGACGCGCGCCGGCGAGCGCCCTGAGACCGATTTCGATCGGCAGCACATGCAGCGGCGTCGGCGGGCCCTCGGTCGCGCCCTGAGGCTGTGTCGCGACCGCAGCCTGCTGGGCGCCGATCTGATCCGGCATCGTCAGGATGCGAAGCGGCTCAGGCTTTGCCCCGCCCTGCTGGCCGAGCGCCGACAGATCGATCGGGTTCAGGGCCTGCTGCAGAGCATCGATCGACTTGATGTCGGACGGGGGCGCGGTCTGCGCGGCCGGGCCCTGTGCCTGGGCCAGCGGCTGCGCGAGCTTGTCGCCCCCATCCGGCGCGGCCTCGGGCTTTGCCGCCTGATCCGCCCCGACGGGCAGCGGCAACGTCTTGGCAGGGCTGGACGACCCATTTTTGGACGCAGCGCCCGCCGTTGCCGCCGCGGATACGTCCGCACCTGACGCAAGCGCCGCTTTAGCCTCGCGCGCCGCCATCAGCGACAGCGCCGCAGCGGCTGTGCCAGCCCCCTTTTTGCCGGACAGCAAATCGCTCTCCTCGCCAGAGTCGGCCGCAGCCGCGGCAAGGTTGGTCGGAAGGGTCGGGACAGACACCGGTGGAGCAAGCAAAACGGCCGGCGGTACGGGTGTGACGACGACTGCGATGCCCTCGGCTTTCGGCTCGCTGGCAGCGGCGCCGGCTTCGCCCTCGGTCGTTTCGCCCTTGGCCTCGCCGATCTTGCCGGTCTTTGCAGGCTGGTTCTCGGCCTGGGCCGCAATCGCGATGCTGACCAGCGCTGCGATATCCAGGTTCGGCGCTGGCGGTTGCGTTGCCGGTGCGGCATCGCTGGCCTTGCCGGCCGGCTTGCCCGTCTCGGTTGCCGGTGCCTTCGCGCCGGTCTCGGCGGCTGCCGGCTGGACGGCGGGCTTGACTGCGGAATTGGATGGTTTCTCGGACGCGGCGGTGGCCTCTTCGGACGCGCGGCGTGCATCCCCCGCGTCGCGGCGTGCCTCTGCAGCGTCGCGGCGCGCCTCGCCAACGTCGCTCGCCATCTCCCGCCGGCTTTCGCGGGCAGGTGGGGTAGCATCCTGCACGGGCTCCTCCCGCGGCAGGACAAAGCTCTCGCGCTCGCCCCCGGCGTCCCGTTCGGGCGCAGGCCGGCGTTGCACCGCGGGCTCGGCGCCAAATGAGGAACTCGGTACTGGCTGAATCGACATCGGTTCATCCGCAACATGGGCACAGAGCGCCCCTGACCCTGTCCAGCAAATGCCAAGCCAGCGGCCCGCTCAAAGATTTCAATGCGTTAAGCAGCCTCCTCGGCGGAAACAGCGGCAAGAACGGCCGCCTTGCCCTGGCTGGGCGGCAGGTTTTGCCCATCGCCGCTGGCAGCGGCGCCCCAAAGCCGGTATAGAGCCGGCAATCGCCTGCCTTGCCGCTGGACATCTGCATCCTTCCATGACGACGCCCCGCAACTCCCTCGATATCGCCAAGCCGCCTGCGGCGACGCGCGTCGTCGCGGCGATGTCGGGCGGCGTCGATTCATCCGTTGTCGCAGCGCTGCTGCAGCGCGAGGGCTACGAGGTCATCGGCGTCACGCTCCAGCTCTACGACCATGGCGCGGCTGTCCACCGGGCCGGCTCCTGCTGCGCCGGCCAGGACATCCATGACGCCCGCCGCGTCGCCGAGCAGATCGGCATTCCCCATTATGTCCTCGACTATGAGAGCCGCTTTCGTGACGCGGTGATCGAACGCTTCGCCGAGAGCTATCTCGCCGGCGAGACGCCGATCCCTTGCGTCGAGTGCAACCGCACGGTGAAGTTCCACGATTTGCTCGGGCTCGCCCGCGAACTCGGCGCCGATGCGCTGGCGACCGGCCATTACGTCGTCGGCCGCGAACTCGACAACGGCCATCGCGGCCTGTTTCGTGCCGCCGACGCCAATCGCGACCAGAGCTATTTCCTCTATGCGACGACGCAGGAGCAGCTCGACCTGCTGCGCTTTCCGCTTGGCGGCATCGACAAGGCGCAGACCCGCGCGCTCGCGGCCGAGCTCGGCCTCGGCATCGCCGACAAGCCAGACAGCCAGGACATCTGCTTCGTCCCCAATGGCCGCTATGCCGATGTGATCGAGCGGCTGAAGCCCGGCGCCGCGCGGCCGGGGGACATCGTTCATCTCGACGGCCGCGTGCTCGGTCGGCATGACGGCGTGCTGCGTTACACCGTCGGCCAGCGCAAGGGGCTGGGCCTCAGCACGCCCGAGCCGCTCTATGTGCTGCGCCTCGATGCCGACGCGGCCCGCGTCATCGTCGGCCCGCGCGAAGCCCTCAACGTCCGCGAGATCAGGCTGCGCGATCTTAACTGGCTCGGCGAAATGTCGCTGGATGCTCTACCGCCGGAGGGCATCGAGGTCGCGGTGCGCGTGCGCTCGACGCGTCCCCCGCGCGAGGCGCGGCTGATGCGCGACGAAGCCGGCCTGCGGATCGAGCTCGCCACCGACGAGGAGGGCGTCTCCCCCGGCCAGGCCTGCGTCATCTATGCCGATGCCGGACCGGGCGCCCGCGTGCTCGGTGGCGGCACCATCCTGCGGCCGGAATTGCCCCTGCCGACATCACGGCCGGGCCTCGCTCTCGCCCTCTCCTGAAGCCGGCGCCGCCTGCGCTTCCACATCCCTGGACTCGACGAGCCGCTCCATGCCGGTGCCCGACCATCTCGAAACCCAGAAACGCGTCTATGCGGCCTGGGCTCGCATCTACGACAAGATCTACCAGCGGCTCCTGGCCACGCCCCAGCGCGAGGCGGTAGACGCGGCCTGCGCCTGCGGACGCGACATTCTTGAGATCGGCGTCGGTACGGGCCTGACGCTGGCTTATTTCAGGCCCGATTCGCGTGTGCTCGGCGCGGATCTCTCGTTCGACATGCTCAAGGTCGCCAACCGGAAGGTCGTGAGCCAGGGTTTGGCGCATGTGCGCGGGCTGATGGTGATGGATGCCGGCCGGCTCGGCTTCGCGACTGAGAGCTTCGATGCGGTGACCGCGCAATTCGTCATCACCCTCGTGCCCAATGCCGAGCAGGCGCTGAGCGAAATGGACCGCGTGCTCAAGCCCGGCGGCGAGATCATCATTTCGAGCCGGCTCGTCGATGACGGGGCCCGGTTCGCGGCGTTGTGGACGGCGTTGGCTCCGCTGGCCCGTGCGATCGGCTGGAGCTCGGATTTCAAGGTCAGCCGCCTGACCGGCTGGGCGGCGAAGACGGGCCGCTACGAGACCGTCCATGTCGGCTCCGGCTATTTCAAGGTGGTGCGCCTGCGCAAGCTCGCCTCCGCCACGCCCTCTTCCACCACGCTATCCTCCGCAAAGGCTTGACGAGCCCATCCCCTGCCCCCTATATCGCGCCCTCACGACGGAACGCCGCTTTGCGACGCTTCCGGGCTGTGGGGCGGGGTAGCTCAGCCGGTTAGAGCAGCGGAATCATAATCCGCGTGTCGGGGGTTCGAGTCCCTCTCCCGCTACCAACATTTTCTTGAACCTCTGATAGCGTTCAAGTCCTTGATAAAAATCGATTATTCTTGAACGTTTCACGGTTGCGGACTGTGAGACATCTCACAGGGATGTCTCACACCGGATTCGTCTCGTTTTCGAGCCCGCAAGTTCCGTGACCCTTCAGGCGGACATCCGCAGTTTGCGCCACGCTGGCGTCAGCAGGATCGCCGCGCTGAGCAGCGCCAGCGTGATCGCGATCGGTGTCGAGACGAGCGCGGCTGTCCGCCCGCCGGAGATCGTCAGGGCGAGCCGCAACTGGCTCTCGATCATCGGGCCGAGCAGCAGGCCGAGCACGATCGGGGCGCTCGGATAGTCGAGCCGCTCCAGCACATAGCCGATCACGCCGACGCCCAGCAGAACCCAGAGGTCGAAGACCGCGTTGTTGACCGAATAGACGCCGATGGTGACGAAGAGCAGGATCACCGGGGCGAGCACGATGCGCGGCAGCCTCAGTACCTGCCCGAAGATCCGCGTCGCCGCCAGGCCGCCGAGAACCGCCAGCATGAGCGAGGTCACCAGGAACTGCAGCATGAAGCCGTAGACGATGTCGGGATGCTCGCGGAAAAGCTGCGGGCCTGGCCGCAGGCCATGGACGAGCAGGCCACCGAGGATGACGGCAGCGACGCCGGAGCCGGGGATTCCCAGCGCCAGGGCCGGGATCAGCGACGCCGCATTGTCGGCGCCGTTGCCGCATTCCGAAGCCGCGACGCCCTCGGGATTGCCATGGCCGAAGGTCTCGGGCTCGCGCGCCACCCGCTTCGCCTCGTTATAGGCGAGGAAGGACGACATGCTGCCGCCGGCGCCCGGCAGGATGCCGATGATGATGCCGATCACCGAGGAGCGCAGCCAGACCGGCATGAAATAGCGCCACTGCCGCAGCACCGAGCCCTGCGCGTGCAGCTTGAGCTTGTCGCCGCTCATGCCGGTCTTCACGGCCTCCTCGACCATCTGCAGCACGGGCGGCACCGCGAACAGGCCAGTGAGCAGCACGATCGCGCTGAAGCCGTCGAGCAGTTCGAGCTGGCCGAAGGTGAAGCGTTCGGTGCCGTTGGAGATGTCCTGGCCGACGGCGCCGATCAGGAGCCCGATGCCGCAGGCGATCAGCCCCTTGGGGAGGTCGTCACCGAGCAGCGAGGAGACGGTGGCTAGCCCGAGGATGCCGAGCCAGAAATACTCGATCGGCCCGAACAGCAGGCTGAACGAGACCAGCGGCGGAGACAGCACGATCAGGGCGATGGAGGACAAAACGCTGCCGATCACGCCCGACAGCAGCGCGACCTGCAGCGCATAGGCCGCCTGGCCCTTCTGGGTCATTTTGTAGCCGTCGAGCACGGTGGCGACTGAGGCTGGCGTGCCCGGCACGCGCATCAGGATCGCGGGGATTGCGCCGCCATAGGAGCCGCCATTGTACATGCCGGCCATCATGCCCAGCGCGAAGAGCGGATCGAGCCCGAAGGTCAGCGGGATCAGGACGGCGAGCCCGGTGACAACGGTCAGCCCTGGCAGGCAACCGACGACGAGCCCGGCGATCACACCAATGATCATCGCCAGGATGTTCATCGGCGCAAAGACGAGCGGCACGGCATGCAGCAGCGCATCGATCATCGGAACAGCCTCCCGAGCGGCGAGAGGATGTCGGGCGGGATCGGCCGCTCGAGCGCGAGCACGAAGATCAGCAGGATCGCGACGACGGAGACGATGGCAACGACGAAGGACAAGCCCCAGCGCCGGAAGCCGACGCTGGCCGGCAGCAGAACGCCTAGCGCAACGCTCGGCAGGATGAAGCCGATCTGGCTGACCGCGAGAATATAGAGCACGAGCGCGGCCAGTCCGATCACCAGCCGCGGCCCATGCTCGGCGAAGCTGCCCGCCATCGCATGGCCCCGCCGGCGGCGAAGGACCTCGCGCAGCAGGATCCAGCAACCGAGCCCCGCGAGCGCCACCCCGATGACGAGAGGGTAGGTCGCGCTCTCGCCCGGATAGGCCGAGGCCGTGACGATGACGACGATGGCCCCTGCGATCAGGACGGCGGCGAAGCCGATCTCGGCGAGGCTGCGGGAGCCGGGCTCGGAGGCGCTGCTCACTTCCACGGCGTCGCCTTCCAGGTCGCTTCGAGATCGCGCGTGGCCCCGTCGAGGAAGGCCTTGTATTCGGACGCGCCGAGATATTGCAGCGGGATCTCGGCACGCTTGGCCGCGTCGAGATATTCCGGATCCTTGAGGGCCTGATCAACCGCCTTTTCGAGCTTCGCGATGATGTCGGCCGGGATGCCCTTCGGCGCGGCGATGCCGCGCGTGGCGCCGGCCACGACATCGTAGCCACCCTCCCGGAAGGTCGGCGCATCCGGCAGATAGGCCGAGCGGTCGGCGCTCATCACGCCGATCACCCTGATCTGGCCCTCGCGTGCGATCTGCAAAGCCTCGCTCAGATTCATCGTCGCGGCAGGGACATGGCCACCCAGAACCGCCTGCCGGACTGGGGCCGTACCGCCGAAGAAGGCCGGCGTGAATTTGGCATCGGCGAGGCGCTGGAAGTTCAGCAGCGCGATATGCTCGGAGGAACCACTCACGCCAGAGGTGCCGATGACGACGGCGCCGGCCCCCTTCTTCGCCGCTTCGACGATGTCCTTGAGCGCCGTATAGGGGCTGTTCTTGGGCACGACGAGTACGCCGGGGTCATAGACGAGATTGGCGACCGGCTGGAAGTCGCTCATCTTGAACTTGGCCTTGCCCTCGATCACCAGGGCGTTGATGGCGGGCGCATTGATGAAGCCGATGGTGTAGCCGTCCGGCTTGGCCTGGGCGACTGCCGTCCAGCCGATCTCTCCACCCGCTCCGGGCTTGTTGATGACGCCGATACGGGCATTGCCGCCGAGATATTTCTCCATGTAGCGGGCGATCGAACGCGCCGCGACATCGGTGCCGCCGCCGGGCGCGAAGGCGACGATCATCTCGATCGGCTTTTCCGGATAGGCCTGCGCAAGAGCCGGCGCCTGGCCGGCAAGGAGCGCAACGAGACCGGCTACTAGCGTCAGCAACTTCATGATCGGCTCCTTGGATGGGGCAACGGGTGTGATGGGTCGGTCGTGATGGCAGGTTCAGCAAGGACTATGGGTCGGGATCGTCGGTATCAGGCAGGTGCGTGGTCGTGCGGTTCGGTCACGGATGCGTCGGCATCCGCCCACTCGTCGCCGAGAAGTTCCGGCGTGGCGAAGGCGACGAGTGCCTCGTAATGCGTCTTGCGATCGGCGACGAAAAGGGCCCGCGCGATGCCGCGCGCCAGCCGCTGCGCCCCCTCGCTGACCGCCGGAATATCCCCGGAGAGTTTCCCATGAGAGAGCATGGCCGGATAGTTGAAGCAGTGGATCTGCGCCAGCGCCGGGCAGGTGCCGGGCTCGCGCTCCTGGAATTCGAAGGCCGGACCGAGATCGGGCGCGTTCTCCAGCTCGGCATTGTCGATACCGGCAGGCGGCGCGTAGCGGTCCTTCCAGAAGCGTATGAAGGGCGCGACGGCGGCGAGTTCGCCGCGCAAGCCGAGATCGACCGAGAAGCCCGTCGCCATGATCAGGAAATCGAGCGGATAGGCGCCCTTGGCCGTGGTCAGGACGAGATGGCCGTCGCGCTCGACGAGGCTCTCGATCGGACTGCCGAGATGAAAGCGGGCTTGCGGGTGCCGCGAGACGCGCAGCGTCGAGTCACGCGGCGGCGGCGTCTGCGCCTTCATCGCATAGTCGAGGAAGCGCCATTTCCAGTCGTCGGACAGGCCGGCAAAGCCGTGCACCACGCCCTGGCTGCCGATGCCGGTGAATTTGTTGATTCGTGGCAGATCCTTGCGGCGCACGAACAGGTCGAGGCTGCCGACGCCCTGCTCCAATGCCTCGGCCGCATTGTCCATGGCCGAGGCACCGGCGCCGACGACGCCGATGCGCTTGCCCTTCAGGGCAGCGAAGTCGATCGCATCGGCGCTGTGGGCCCAGAGATTGCGGTCGATGCCGGCGACGATCGGCGGGACCCATGAGCCGCCGAGCCCGTCGCGGCCGGTCGCCAGCACGAGATGGCGGGCCAGGATCACGCGCTCGCTGCCGGCCTCGCTCAGGCGCAGCGTCAGCAGATCGTCGGGGCGGGGCGTGACGGAGACGAGTTCGACCTCGTTGCGCACCGGCAGGTCGAGCACCCGACGATACCAGACCAGATATTCCATCCATTGCCGGCGCGGGATCTTGCCGAGCGCCTCCCAGGCCTCGCTCCCGAACTGCGCCTCATACCAGGCCCGGAAGGTCAGCGCCGGCAGACCAAGCGCCGGCCCGGTGAGCTGCTTGGGCGAGCGCAATGTCTCCATACGCGCGAAGGTCACCCAGGGGCCCTCGCGGCCGGCCGGAGCCTTGTCGAGCACCAGCAGGCTCGCGATGCCCAGCCCCTTGAGCGCGCCCGCAGCGGCCAGGCCGCACATCCCCGCACCGACCACGACGACATCGATCACAGGCTGTCCGCCGACCTCGCGCGGCGGCACCCAGCTCTTGGCGGGCCATTCGAGCCAGGACAGGTCCTGCTGCAGCCGGAGTTCGAGCTGGTGCAGTCCGGGCGGCGGCTGCGGGACGGCGTTCATGGCGTCATATCTCGTATGGAAGGCGCAGCGGCCTGACCGAAGGCATCCGCCATCAGCCGGTCGCGGGCCGTCGCAGGGTGTTTGACGAAACCGGGAATGGTTTCGCGCGAGATCTCGTCGAGCCGGTCGATCAGGCCCGCGATGAGCGCCGTCGAGGGGCGTCCATAGGGCGTCACGACGGCCCAGAAGAAGGAGATCGGCACGTCGATCGGCCGGATCGCGACACCATCCACCGGCATGCCATAGGCGATGACCGGCTCGACGATGGCGATACCGAGGCCGGCGCGTGCCGACATGATCGCGGTGTTCGAGGTGTTGGTGTCGAGCACCGAGGCCGGGACGACGCCCCGCTCACGCAGTGCAAGATCGACGCGCCGGCGCCAGCGGAACGGGTTGGCCATGGTGATCAGGCGCCGCCCCGCCAGCGCCGAGAGCGGAATGCGCTCGGCACTGGCCAGGGGATCGTCAGCCGCGACGGCGGCCACGCAGGGCGCCTCCCCGATCCAGTGAATCTCCAGGGCCGGATGGTCGACGGGCAGGCTGGTGATGCCGATCTCGGAGACCTGCGTCGCCACCGCCTGCACGACCTGCTCGGCCAGTGCCGTACGGATATGGATCTGTTCCGGCAGGCCGGATCCTCCCAGACGCTGTAGCGCTGTGGGCAGCATGCCGACCGAGAAGGAAGCGATCGAGGCGACCGAAAGCGAGCGCGGCCGGTCGAGCGCGATCGCATCGGCCCGCTCGCGCAGTTGCCGGAGCCAGGCCATCACCGGCTCGACCTCCTGATGGAAGCGTAAGCCCTGCTCGGTCGGCGTGACGCGCGGGCCGGCGCGGTGGAGCAGGCCGAAGCCGAGGGAGGTTTCGAGATCCTGGATCAGGCGGGTGAGCGCTGGCTGCGAACGGCCGAGCAAGCGTGCCGCCCCGGTGATGCTACCGGCGGACATGACTGCGGCGAAGGCCTCGAGCTGCTTCAGGTCCATCCATTCCACCATTCACATTTCGAATGATATGGACATCATGATGCAGGTCAAGCATCATTCTTGCATGCCTGTTTGGTCCCCCATCCTGCCCGGGAAGGACGAGATGACACTGATTGAAAATCTGGCCGGCGTGCGGGCCAGCACGCCACTGTCCGACGCGCTGGCCCAGCGGACCGAGATCATGGGGCTGAGTCAGGCCAGCCACGATGCCGTGCTGTTGCCGCGCGATCCCGGCGGGCTCAGCCATGCCGAGCGCGCCGCCCTAGCGGCCCGGATGGCCGGCTGGAACGCCGATCCAGCGCTGGTCGCGCATTATCGGGAGTTGTTGGCGCAGGCTGGCGAAACCCCGGCCCTGGCAGCCGTCGCCTCTGGCGAGCTTGTCGCCAGCCCGGCTGTCGAAGCGCGCTTTGCCGCCATCATCCGCCACGCCGATCTGCTGACACGGCGAACCCGCGACGCGCGCAAGGAGGACATCACCGCGCTCATCGCCGCGGGCGTCACCGAGCCGGACATCGTGCGGCTCGCGGAGCTCGCAGCCTTCGTCAATTATCAGGCTCGCGTGATCGCCGGCCTGCGCCTTCTGGGAGCAGCGGCATGACCAGGGTTGTCCATGAGTTCGCGGCGACCGTCCCGCGCTGGTCGCCCTATGTCACGCCGGTCGAACTCGACAAGGCGACACCGGAGCAGCGCGACGCGATGCAGATCACGCCGTCGAGCAAGGGCATTTCGCCCTATGTGCTGACGCTGGCGCATGACCCGGAATCGCTGAAGGTGCGCTCGCCGCTGTTCAACACGATCATGTACGGCAAGGGCGGCCTCTCCTCTGCCGAACGCGAGCTTGGCGCGGTGGCGGCCTCGATCGTCAATTCCTGCGTCTATTGCGTGGCGGTGCATGCGGCGCGCTTCAACCAGCTCACCAAGCGCCCCGAGGTGATGGAGACGATCTTCGCCGGGGGCGTCGAGGCGGAACTCGAAGACCATCATCAGGCGATCTTCGATTTTGCGGTGAAGCTCTCCCAGTCACCGCCGGCAGCCGGGCCGGCCGAGATCGCCGCTCTGCGCGACATCGGCCTCTCGGAGATCGAGATCCTCGACCTGATCCTGTCGGCCTCGATCTTCGGCTGGGCCAACCGGCTGATGCACACGCTCGGCGAGCCGGTCCGCGACTGAGCGCCAACCGAAGCCGTCATGCTCGGGCTCGTCCCGAGCATCTCCTCGACAAGATTCCCGGGTCGGCGCTGTACGCCGCCCGAGAATGACGAGAGCCTACTCGCCGCGCAACGCCCTATGGAGTTCCGCAGCCGAGAGCCCGCCGAGGTCGAGCGCCGGCAGCAGATCGTTCTCGGCCCGGAAGTCGCGGGCGCAGATCGCGTCGAACAGGGCGATGCCGGCCTGATGCAGCGGCAAGGCGACCCCGGCGATCCCACCCAGCACCTCCAGCGGAGCAAGCCCGAAGGGCACGTCCTCGGTGATGAAGCGGGTGTCCAGCGTCTTTGGGCCGAGCAGTTCCGGACGATTCTTGTAGACGGCCGCCGCCATCTCGCCGACCGGGCCCGGCGTCACGCCGAACGAGTGGACGTAGTGGTCCTGGACGCTGCGCACGGAGAGGCCGAAGGCCCGTGCCAACGCCAGCCGCTCGACATCCATCGCATCGACGATCCGGCCGACACCCTGCGTGATCGAGCCATAGTTCGGCCAGTCCTCGCCGCGCTCGGCCCGCGTCAGGTTGCCGAGCATGTTGGCGACATGCGCCGGCGGGTTGAGGTTGCTGAGCATGATCGCCAGCACGTCGTCGCGCGCCTCGAAACGATCGCCGAACAGGGCACGGCAGACCGCGAGCCCGGCCTGCGCATGGCGCACCGGCAGCGTCGCGACATCGAGCTTGGCCCGGACGCCAGAGATGTGGACGCTGCGCGGGCCGCTCTTGCGTGCCGTCAACGCCGTCGTCGCCCAGCAGGCGATCGGCAGATCGAGGCCGCGCTGCGTCAGCAGGCGATGGAGATAGAGGGCCGCAAAGGAACAATGGGCGCTGATGATGACGCTTTGTCCGGCGACCAGATGCGACGCCAACGCATCGAGCACGGTTTTGAAGCCGTTAGCCTGCACCGCGACGATGACGGCCTCCGCCCCCGCCACGGCCTCGGCACAGTCGACCGCGACGCCAAGCGGAAGCGATGTTTCGAGCTTGCCGGTGACAGCTAGCGCCGCACCACCGGCGAAATCGGCGAGAGCCGCGCCGCTCGGCGACCAGATGACGGGCTCGTGGCCCTGCGTCGTCAGGTAGGCGGCATAGCCGCGCCCGATCCCGCCGGAGCCGATGATGGCGACGCGCATGGAGGTTCCTTCGAAAGCAGGGTCAGACGATGTCGAGACCGCCCAGCACATGCTGGTGGACGATGAGTTCGAGGCCGGGCCTGTCCCGCTGACGCAGGCCCTCGACGATGTCGTAGTGGTCCTGGACCGTGCGGGCGAGCAGGGTGGCGGTGTTCTTCTCGCGGGTCAGCGTCACCGGCACCCGACTGCGCAGGTCGAAGATCATCGAGACCAGATCGCGGTTCGGGCAGAATTCGAGCATGGCCGCGTGGAAGGCGTAGTTCGCCTCCTCCTGCGCGACCACGGTACCGGCCGCGACGGCCTCGGCAAAGGCATCCGCATGCTGGTCCAGCCGAGCCAGCCCCGCCTCGTCGATATGCTTCAGCACCTCCGCTGCGGCCGCGACCTCGAGGATCGCGCGGATGGTCACGACATTGCGGAAGCGCTGCTTGTCGAAGGTCTCGACGCGGTAGCCGCGATTGGCCTCCAGCTTGACGAAGCCCTTTTCCTCCAGCCGGTCGAGCGCCTGGCGGATATCGAGGCGCGAGGCGCCGTATTGTGCCTCCAGATCGACCTGCTTCAGCCAGGAGCCGGCGCTCAGCCGGCCGGTGCTGATGTCCTTCTCGATCAGTTTCGCGAGCTGGCGCGCCCGCACGGCGCTGCCGCCGGCAGTCGGCTTGTCATGGCTTTCGGCACCTGTGGCGCCCATCTGCTGCGTTACCAGAGCCATTTGTCCTGCATTCCCGAGGCGATTCAGGCCGCTTTCGTCAGTCACCCTTCTGCTTCGAATGGCCCTCGCCTGGCAACCGCGCGGCTGACCGCGACACTTGCCGAAAGATTGAGCCGCCCTGCGAACAAAACGGTGATTGACAGATGCCAATCACGAACTCACGATTGGCGCCAATATCGAACACGAGGGGATCGTCAATGTCCAGCACTTCGCTTCTCCCATTCCGTGCAAGCCTCGCAATGCGTACAAGCCTCCTGGCCCTGAGCCTCGGCGCCGCCGCAGCCGGTCCGGCCGCGGCGCGAGACCTGACGATCGCGCTCTCCAGCAACGTCAACACGCTCGACCCGTTCAAGTCGACGACGGTCGGCACCGATCTCAGCGTCGCCGCGCATATCTACACCCCGCTCGTCGATCGCGGCCCCGACATGAAGCTGCGTCCGGGTCTCGCGACCAAGTGGGAAGCCGTCGGCGACACCGCCTGGCGCTTCACCCTGCGCGAGGGCGTCACCTTCTCCAACGGCGAGAAGCTCGATGCCGAGGCGGTGAAATGGAATGTCGAGCGCGTGCTCGACCCCAAGACCGCCGCCCGCAACAAGCCCTGGTTCGCATCGATCAGCGAAGTGAAGGTGGTCTCGCCCGGTGTGGTCGAGTTCGTCACCAAGGGTGCCTATCCCGACCTGCCCGAGCAGATGTCGATGTTCCTGCTGATGCCGCCGAAATGGACAGCGGAGAACAACCCCGCCGTCACGGCGCTCGGCAGCGGCCCCTACGAGCTCGTGCGCTTCGCCAGCGGCGACCGCGTCGTACTCAAGGCCCGCAAGGACTACTGGGGCGAGAAGCCTGCCTTCGACAACGTCACCTTCCGCATCATCCCCGAGGACTCCTCGCGCATCGCCGCCCTCGTCGCTGGAGATGTCGATCTGGTCACCGGCTTTCCGACCTCCGAGATCGCCCGCATCAAGGCGAGCGGCAAGGTCGATGCGTCATCGGTGCCGGGCACCCGTGGCATGTTCATCAAACTCAACGCGCTCCGAGCGCCCTTCAAGGACACTCCGAAGGTCTGGCGCGCGCTCAACCTCGCCATCGACCGCAAGGCGATCAATGACGGCCTGCTCGACGGCCTCGGCGAGATCAGCGCCTGCCAGCCCCTGTCGCCGACCTATTTCGGCTTCAACCCCGATCTGAAGCCGATCGCCTACGATCCTGCACAGGCGAAGAAACTCCTGGCCGAGGCAGGCGTCGCCAACAGCCTGACGATGGAGCTCGAGGTACCGACCGGGCGTTACATCCAGGCCTCGGACATTGCCCAGGTCGTCGCCTCCCAGCTCGGCGAAGTCGGCGTCACCGTGAAGCTGCGCGAGATGGAATTCGGCGCCTTCATGAACAAGTACATCGTCGGCAAGAACCTCGGCGACTCCGCCTATTTCGGGCTGGGCTGGCCGACGCTCGACGCCGGCGGCCTGCTGAATTTCTGGGAAACCGAGAACCCGCAATCCTATTGGGGCAATGCAAACTTCACCGATGCGGCGAAGGCCGCCCGCTCGACCAATGATCCGGCCAAGCGGATGGCGCTCTACAAGACGCTGACCAAGCAGCTCTGCGAGGACTCGCCCTCGATCTTCCTGTTCTTCACCCCGATCACCTACGGCCAGTCCAAGGGCATCGCCTGGCAGGCGCGCGGTGACGACTGGGTGCGCGCGATGGACGTCAAGACGCGCTGACAAGCCTCTGCCGACCATCCTGGCGGCGGGCTGTCAGGCTCGCCGCACGGGATCGCCTTGCCTGTTTTCCGATCAACCGGATCGCAACCTCGTCATGACCGTTCACGACCAAACCGCCCTGAAGCTGCGCGTCGGCGTCGATTCCGGCGGCACCTTCACCGATGTCTGCATGTTCGACGAGACACGCGGCGAGATCCATGTCTGGAAGGTGTCGAGCACGCCGCAGGACCCCTCGCTCGGCATCGCCGGCGGCATCGAGCAGGGCGTGGCGGAGGTCGCCAGGATCGCCGGCCAGCCGGTCGAGGTGGTCTATTTCGGCCATGGCACGACGGTGGCGACCAATGCCCTGATCGTCGGGCGCGGCGCCGAGACGGGCCTGATCACCACCAGGGGCTTCCGCGATGTGCTCGAACTGCGCCGGCAGAAACGCGACTCGCTCTACGACATCCAGACCCAGAAGCCGCGCATCCTGGTCACCCGCGACAAGCGGCTCGAGGTCAGCGAGCGCGTGCTCTTCGACGGCAGCATCCTGACGCCACTGGACGAGGACGAGGTGCGCACTGCGGCCCGCAAGCTCAAGGCCGACGGCATCACCACGGTGGCGGTCTGCTTCCTGTTCTCCTTCGTCGAGCCGGCGCATGAGAAGCGCGTCAAGGAGATCCTGGCCGAGGAAATGCCGGGCGCCTTCGTCTCGATCTCGCATGAGGTCGCGCCGGAGTTCCGCGAGTATGAGCGGCTTTCGACCACGGTCGTGAACGCCTATCTCGGCCCGATCATGAAATCCTATCTCTCGAAGCTGCAGCCACGGCTCGCGGAGATCGGCATCCACGCGCATCCGCATCTGACGCAGTCGAATGGCGGCGTGATTTCCTCGGAGGTGGCGCAGAACTTCCCGGCACGCACCGTGCTGTCGGGCCCCGCCGCCGGGGTCATCGCGGCGCTCTCGGTCGGCGGGCTCGCGGGTTTCGACAACGTCATCACCTTCGACATGGGCGGGACCTCGACCGACGTCTCGCTGATCGATCGCGGCCGGCCGCAGATGGCCAACGACGCCAATGTCCATGGCTACCCGCTGAAGCTGCCGATGCTCGACATCCACACCGTCGGCGCCGGCGGCGGCTCGATCGCGCATATCGACGCGGGCGGGCTGCTTAAGGTCGGCCCGCGTTCGGCGGCCGCCGATCCCGGCCCGGTCTGCTACGGCCGCGGCAACGAGGAACCGACCGTCACCGACGCCAATGTCGTGCTGCAGGTGCTGAACCCGACACATCTGCTCAACGGCCGCATGAAGATCGACCAGGCCGCCGCCAAGGCTGCGATCGGCAAGCTCGCCGACAAGCTCGGCCTCGGCGTGATGGAGACCGCGCAGGGCATCATCAGCGTCGTCATCGCCAACATGGCCAAGGCGATCCGGGTGATCTCGGTCGAACGCGGCTATGACCCGCGCGACTACGTCATGCTCGGCTTCGGTGGCGCAGGCCCGATCCATGCGTCGCGGCTCGCCCGCGAACTCGACATCCCCCGCCTCGTCATCCCGAAATATCCCGGCATCATGTGCGCGCTCGGTCTGCTGCTGACCGACCTGCGGACCAACCTCTCGCTGACGCGCCTGCTACCCTTGAGCGAAGAGGGTGCGCAGCGCATTGAGACCGGCTTTGCCGGGCTGGAGGAGCGCGGGCGGGAATGGTTCGCGCAGGAGGCTATCCCCGAGGAGCGCCGCTCGCTGATCCGCTCGATCGACATGCGATATGGCGGCCAGGGCTACGAACTCACGGTGCCCTGCCCGGCCGGGCCGATCGATGCGGCCGCGCTGGTCAGGCTGCGCGAGGAGTTCGAGCGCATCCACCAGCAGGTCTACGGCTATATCGCCGCCGAGGAGCCGGTGCAGGTCACCACGCTCCGGATCGAGGCCGTAGGCCTCGTGCCCAAGGCCGATCTCAAGGCCTATTCGCCGGCGATCGACCCGGTCGAGGCTGCGATCAGCACTCATCGCGAGGTCTGGCTGCCGGAGGCGGGCGGCTTCGCCAACTGCCCGATCTATGACCGCGCCTTGCTAGGCCCCGGCCATGCCGTCGCCGGCCCCGCCATCATCGACCAGATGGATTCGACCACGCTCGTCCTGCCCGGACAGACGGCGACGGTCGATGCCTACCTCAACCTGATCCTCGAGGGCTGACCCATGCTGGACAAAGTCAGGACCGGGACGCTCGATCCGATCACCGTCGAGGTCATAGGCAGCGCGCTCACCACCATCGTCGAGGAAATGGGCAAGGCGATCATCCGCGCCGCCTATTCGACCAACATCAAGGAGCGGCAGGATTGCTCGACCGCGCTCTTCGATACTGAAGGACGCACCATCGCCCAAGCCGAGCACATTCCCGTGCATCTGGGCTCGCTGCTCGGCATCGCCGAGCATGTCTTCAAGAGCCATGACCTCTCGACCGTGAAGCCCGGCGACGTCTTCGTCGGCAACGACGCCTACACCGGCGGCGGCACCCATCTCAACGACATCGTCTTCATGGAGCCGATCTTCCATGGCGGCGAACTGGTGGCCTGGGTGACGAACCTCGCCCACCACTCCGATTTCGTCGATCGCGGCCACGCCCACATCTTCCAGGAAGGCCTGCGCATCCCGCCGGTCAGGCTGTATCGCGAGGGCGTGCTGCAGGAAGACCTGATGTCGCTCATCCTGCTGAACTGCCAGGTGCCGCGCGAACGCATCAATGATTTCCGCGCCCAGATGGCAGCGAACCGGCTCGGCGTGCAGCGTTATCAGGCGCTCTGCGACAAATACGGCCGGGACACGGTGAGCGCAGCGGGCGCGCAGGTGCTCGACTACACCGAGCGCCGCACGCGGGCGGGCATCGCGACCATTCCCGACGGCACCTATCGCTTCCGCCACGACTTCGACAGCAACCTGGTCGACGGCGTGATGGACCTTCAGGTCGTGATCGAGGTCAAGGGCGACGAGATCTCGATCGACTTTCCCGATGCGCCGCCGCAGGTCCGCGCTCCCATCAACATGGTCTACACGGCGCTGCTGGCGACGGTCTATTTCGCGGTCAAGGCGGTGGTCGATCCCGATCTGCCGGCCAATGCCGGCTTCCACCGGCCGATCCATGTCTCCGCCCCGCTCGGCTCCGTGCTGAACTCGGTCGCGCCGGCGGCCGTCTACAGCCGCACCGATATCGGCCAGCGCCTGGTCGACATGATCTTCGCCGCGCTGGCTGAGGTCGTCCCCGAGCGCATCGCCGCGGCCTCGACCGGCGGCACCCTGCTGACGACCAGCGGCATGCATCCGCGCACCGGCCGTTTCTACGTCTATAACGAGATGCATGGCGGCGGCATGGGCGCGCGCTCGACCATGGACGGGCTCGACGGGGTGCAGGTCAACACCACCAACACCGCCAACCTGCCGATCGAGGCGCTCGAGACCGAGCACCCCGTCATGGTCGAATGCTACGAACTGGTGCAGGATTCGGGCGGCGCCGGCGAGTATCGCGGCGGCATGACGCTGCGCCGCCGCGTCAAAATGCTCGACCACACGGCCCGCATCTCGGCCGGCGGCACCAACTCGATCGTCCCGCCGTTCGGGCTGGCGGGCGGCGAGGCGGGCTCGACGGCACGCGTCGAGCTCTCGCCGGGAGCCCAGCCGCTCGACCGGCGCGCCGGCATCCTCCAGCCCGGCGAATGGGTCGGCATGGTCGCGGCCGGGGGCGGCGGCTTCGGTGATCCCAAGAAGCGCGACCGCGCCTTGGTCGAGCGCGACCTGCGCGAGGAGCGGATTTCACGGCAGGCCGCCGTCGAGATCTACGGGCTGAAGCTGTAGGGCGGTGGCGATGGAGGCTTGAATGATGGAGGCTTGCCGATGCCGCGTCACCTGACCTCCCGCCTCGGCGAGGGCCTGATCGCGATCTGGGGCGTCGTCACGATCGTCTTCGTGGTTTCGCGCATGCTGGGCGACCCGGCGGTGCTGCTGCTGCCGATCGGCGCGACCGAAGAGCAGATGCGCGAACTCCGCACCCAGCTCGGGCTCGATCTGCCGCTGCTGCAGCAATATCTGAGCTTCCTGCTCAACGCCGTGAAGGGTGATTTCGGCCAGTCCTTCCAGTTCGGCCGGCCGGCCCTAAGCGTGGTTCTGGAGCGACTGCCGGCCACCGCGATGCTGGCTGGAAGCGCGCTCGCGATCGGCATCCTGATCGGCGGCACGGCCGGCGCGCTGGCTGCGATCCATCGCGGTTCGGCCATCGAGGCGCTGGTTCTGCTCGTCGCCCTGCTGGGGCAGGCGACGCCCTCCTTCTGGCTCGGCATCATGCTGATCCTGCTGTTTGCGGTGCAACTCGGCTGGCTGCCGACGGGCGGCTACGGCACCTGGCAGAACCTGGTCCTGCCTGCCGTGACGCTGGCCTGCTTCACCACGGCGAGCATCGCGCGCCTGCTGCGCTCATCCATGCTCGACGTGATGCGCGACGATTATGTCCGCACGGCCTACGCCAAAGGCCTGCCGCCGAGTCGCGTCTTCACTTGGCATGTCGGGCGCAATTCGCTGATCCCGGTCGTCACCATGACCGGCATCCTTGCCGGCGAGCTTCTGGGCGGGGCGGCGGTGACGGAGACCGTGTTCTCCTGGCCCGGCGTCGGCCGGCTGATCGTGCAGGCGATCGAGACCAAGGATTTCCCCGTCGTGCAGGCCGGCGTGGCGGTGGTCGCGACGATCTTCGTCGGCGTCAATCTGCTGGTCGACCTGCTCTACACCCTGATCGATCCTCGCATCCGGCAAGCGTCATGAGGCTGCTCTCCTTCCTGCGCAGCCAGCGTTCCAATTGGCTCGGCCTGTTCGGCGCCGCCCTGCTCGTGCTGCTGCTGACCCTGGCGATCGCAGGCCCCTGGCTCGGCCTGCCCGATCCCACGCGCGGTGATCTGCGCGCCCGCATGCTCGCGCCGACAATCTCCTGGGCAGGGCTTGGCAGCCATCCCTTCGGCACCGACCAACTCGGTCGCGATATTCTCAGCCGCATCGTCGCCGGCAGCCGCGTTACGCTGACGATCGCGGGCTCGGCGGTCGTGCTCGGCGGCATCGCCGGAATCTTCCTCGGTCTGGTCGCCGGCTATTTCGGCGGCTGGAGCGACCGTTTGCTGATGCGGCTGGTCGACATACAGCTCGCCTTTCCGCTGATGCTGCTGGCGCTGCTGGTCGTGGCGGCGCTGGGGCCGAGTCTGCACAACCTCATCGCCGTGCTCGCCCTGACGAGCTGGGTCCGCTACGCCCGGATCGTGCGTGGACAGGTCCTGACGGTTCGCGAAAGGGAGTTCGTGCAGGCGGTGCGCGCCATGGGGGCCAGCCATCTGCGCATTCTTGGCCGCCACATCCTGCCCAACGTGCTGACGCCGGCGCTCGTCGTGGCGACGCTGGAGCTCGCCCGCACCATCGTGCTGGAGGCGGGGCTGAGCTTCCTGGGCTTAGGCATCCAGCCGCCGTCGCCGAGCTGGGGCCGCATGCTGGCGGATGGACGCACCTATATCGCCAGCGCGTGGTGGATCATCACCCTTCCGGGTCTGGCGCTGATGCTGACGGTACTCAGCGTCAACCTGCTCGGCGACTGGCTGCGCGACTGGCTCGACCCGCACAGCGACCGGGGCTGAGCGCCCGAAGGCTCGCGACCGCCTGTCGCCCAGCTGTCATCAGCGTTCGGCGAGCACACGCGCATTGGCCCGGATCGATGCCTCGCTGACGCGGATGCCGAGGCCGGGCCCGTCCGGCACGACGACATGACCGTCGCGATTGGCGATCTTCTCTTCGAGCACGTCCTCGGTCAGGACATGATGGGGCATGTAGAACTCGCAGCCGAGCGAGATGCCGGGCGTCGCGGCGATCAGCTGCGTGCCGGCGGCAAGCCCGATGCCGCCCTCCCACAGCGTCCCGCCATAGCCCGGCAGCCCGGCCGTGTCGGCGATCGCCATGATGGCCTGCGCCTTGAGCAGGCCGCCGGCCTTCATCAGCTTGACCGAAATGGCATTGGCCGCCTTGAGCCGGATGATCTCGGTCAGGTCCTGGGCATCGAAGCAGCTCTCATCGGCCAGGATCGGCGTGTCGAGCGCCGCCACGAAGGACGCCATCGCATCGAGATTGTCGCGCGGCACCGGCTGCTCGATGAAGGTCGGCTTGAACTGGTCGACGTCGCGCAGGATCTTGATCGCGCCGAAGGGCTGGAGCGCCTGATTGTAGTCGAGGCGCAGATCGATCGCATCACCGAATTCGGAGCGCATCGCCTCCAGATGGGCGAGGTCTTCCTTGTGCGGCTTCACGCCGGTCTTGACCTTGTAGATCACGTTCCCGGCGGGAACCATCACCCGCATCCGCTCCAGATCGGCGGCGAAATCCGGGTCGGCGATCGAGAACGACAGTGGAATCGTATCGCGCACGCGCCCGCCGAGAAGGTCCGCCACCGATAGACCGGACTGCTTGCCGACGATGTCGAACAGCGCCATCTCGATGGCGACCTTGGCCTCGGCATGGCCGACCAGCGCCCTGTCGAGCAGCGCCATGGTCTCACGGATGCGCCTGACCGGCCGACCCATCAGCACCGGGCGGAGATAGACGTCGATGGCCGCCAGCGCCGCCTCGGCGGTGCCGGTGAAAACCTCCCAGGGTGCGGCCTCGCCCCAGCCGACGACGCCATCGCTCGCCGTCAGCTCGACCAGCACGCGCTTGACCGTGCCCTTGACGTTGCCGACGCCCTGGAGCCGCGCCATCTTGATCGGGCTCTCGATGAAGAAGAGCCGGATGCCTTCGACCGTTGCCGTATTCATGACCTGCAGGCTCATACGAGCCCCCCGTTGACGTGGATTGTCTGGCCCGTGACATAGGACGCCGCCGGCGAGGCAAGGAAGCCGATCACGGCGGCGACCTCTTCCGGCAAGCCACGACGTCCGAGCGGAATGATCGCCTCCATGCGGGCGATGGCCTCAGGCGACAGCTTGCTGCCCTTGCTGTCGTCTTTGCGGATCAGGCCGGGCGCGACGGCGTTCACAGTGATGCCGTCGCCCGCCAGCTCATGGGCCATCAACCGGACCGTGGTTTCCAGCGCCGAACGGCTCGCCGCCGTCGCCGCGAAAGGCTGCATGTCGGTGCGCAGCGCATGCGCGACGAAGGACGAGGTCGCGACGATACGTCCGCTGCCGCTGGCCTTCAGGAAGGGACGCGCCAGTCGCGCCATGCGCATCAGCCCCAGCGCCGATTCATCCATCGCCTGACGGAATTCGGCTTCCGGCAAATCCATGATGCCGCCTTTTCGGGCGTGGCCGGCGACCGCGACCACTCCATCGAGCCGGCCGAACCGCTCGCCGGCGAGACCGACGGCGCGTTCGGCGGTTTCCTTCGCAGCGACCTCGCCGAGGACGGTCGCGACGGCGGCTCCCGCTGCCCGGGCGACTTCGGCGACGGCCTCGAGGCCGGCCTGATTGGAACCGGTGTGCAGCACGAGGCCGATGCCCGGGCCTGCAAGCGCGAGCGCGGTCGCCCGCCCGATGCCGCTCGCCGCCCCGGTGACGAGATAGACGCGTTGAAGAGAGGCCATCAGGATGCCGCCCCGGTGACGGGTTGGGCTGCCCCGCCGCGATGGAAATGGCCGAGAAACGCCTGCGTCGCCGCCTCGCTCGGGGCATCGATGACCTGTCGGGCCGGCCCCTCCTCGACCACGACGCCGTCGCGCATGAAGATCACCCGGTCGGCAACCTCGCGCGCAAAGGCGATCTCATGGGTGACGATCACCATCGTCATGCCCTCCGAGGCGAGCTTCTGCATGACGCCGAGCACCTCGCCGACAAGCTCGGGGTCGAGCGCCGAGGTCGCCTCGTCGAACAGCATTACATCGGGCTCCATGGCGAGCGCGCGTGCGATCGCGACGCGCTGCTTCTGCCCTCCCGAAAGCCGGCTCGGATACTCGTCGACCTTGTCGGCGAGCCCGACCTTGGCGAGCAGGGCCAGCGCATGCTCGCGCGCCGCCGCCTTGCTCTTGCCGCGCACGGTGACCGGCGCCTCCATGACGTTGCCGAGCGCGGTCATGTGCGGAAACAGGTTGAAGTGCTGGAACACCATGCCGGTACCGGCGCGGAAATTCGCCAGGGCGCGCGTGCCCGGCAGTTTCGTGCCCGGCCCGAAGGCGAAGCTGTCGGCTCCGACGCGTACCTGCCCGCCATTGGGCGTCACCAGCAGGTTGATGCAGCGCAAGAGCGTCGACTTGCCCGAGCCCGAGGGGCCGATCAGCGCGACGACCTGGCCCTCATCGACGCTGAGATTGATGTCCTTGAGAACGACCAGATCCCCGAACTGCTTGCGTAAGCCCGCGATCTCGATCTTCGATTGCGTGTCCATCGCCAAAGCCTCAATCGCTCGTGGACAGCTTCTTCTCACCCTGCCGGACGATGATCGTCAGCGGGAAGAGAAGCAGGAAATAGGCGACGGCCACGGCGCTGTAGACCTCCAGCGGCCGATAGCTGTCATGGGCCGCGATCTGGCCCTGGTAGAGCAGGTCCGGCACCGCCAGAACCGAGACCAGCGAGGTGTTCTTGAACTGGATGATCGACTGGTTCATCAGCGGCGGCACCATGCGCTTGAGTGCCTGCGGCAGGATGATCCGCCGCATCGCCTGGAACGGCGTCATGCCGAGCGCCGCCGCAGCTTCCGGTTGGCCGGGGTCGATCGAGACGATGCCGCCGCGGATGATCTCGGCGTAGAACGAGCCGCCATACAGCGAGAGCGCCAGGATCGAGGCGGTGATGGCGGAGATTTCGATGCCGCTCATGATCGGCAGGGCGTAGTAGAACCAGACCAGCTGCACCAGCACCGGCGTGCAGCGGAAGACCTCGATATAGGCATGCGCCAGCCAGCGCAGCGGCGCGAAGGCCGAGAGCTTGGCTAGCGCCGCCGCCAGCCCCGCGACCAGCCCGAACCCGACGATCGCAACGGTAAAGCCAACCGTGACGCCGAGCCCGTTCAGGAACAGCCAGCGATAGCTCCAGAGGAAGGCGAAATCCCATTGGTACATGAGGCGGGGTCCACGAGATGCCAGGAGGCTGCGCCGCGACGATCCGACGGCCTATCATCGGCTTTGCAGGGAACCACACCGTCATCCCGGACGCAGCGAAGCGGAGCTCCGGGATCCATCGTAGGGAACTGCGCTCTACGATGGATCCCGGGGCAAGCCCGGGATGACGGCGTGGTTCTGAGGAAACCACCCCGCGCCCTCGGCAATCACTGAGGGCGCGGACTCCATCCCTCAGAGCGTGACGCCGGCCGGCATGTCGGCCTCGGTGATGCCGACCGCTTCCATGTTCTTGATGATGACGCTGCGGATCAGGCCCAGGCCCCGGTTGAACTCGAGCCAGGTGTTGACGTAGTCGCGCCAGGTCTTGTCGGCCTCGCGGCGGAAGCCAGCATTCGAGGTCGTCGCGAAGACCGGGGTCGGGACAACGAGTTCGCCGAGCTGCGGGTTCTTCTTGAGCATGGTCAGCGACAGCATCATCACGATGCACTGCGCATCGGCCCGGCCGGTCATCACGGCAGTCGCAGCTTCGTCCACCGCCTTGAAGCGTGAGATCTGCGCCTTGGGGCAGAGCCGCGTCGCAACCTGATCCTGCGAGGAGCCGGCATCGACGGTGATCTTCACGGCCGGATTGTTGAACTCGTCCCAGGTCTTCTTGCCGAGGCCCTTCTTGGCGATCATCGTGAAGGCGTTGTTGAACACCGGCACCGAGAAATCGATCACCAGCGCACGCTTGGGCGTCGGGTTGAGGCCGAAGAAGATGTCGGTCTTGTTGGCCTGCAGGTCGAGCACCGAGTTGCCCCAGGTCGTCTCGATGATCTCGAGCTCGACCTCGAGTTCCTCCGCCAGCGCCTTGGAAAGGTCGATGTAGAAACCGCCCCACTGACCCGTGGCGATATCCTTGTTGTAGTAGGGCGCGGCGCCGGCGACCGCGCCGATCCGCAGCTTCTTGGTGCGGCGGATACGCTCGAAGGCCGTCTCGGCGCTCGGGGCCGTCTGCGCCTGGGCCGACGAAACCAGACCGGCGGAGGCGATACCTGCGGCCGCGGCGCCGAGGGCGGTGGCGATGTTCCTGCGCGAAATCATGGTGATCCCCTTTTTTCGGTGCTTCGGTCGTCTGCGGCGTGCCTGCGGCCTCGCCTGCCTTACTCGATTGGAAGCCCTTGGCAATCAAGCGGCATTTCGTGTGTCCTGATATGCGCCCTTGGCTGCCTCGGCGCCACGGGCTTCACTTGCAAGCCGCGAGCCGGCCCGCGTCGCGAGGAAGTCGGCGAGCACCGCATCCTCCTGGCGCACGAACCCCTGCTGCGGCAGCTTGCCGGCGAGGAAAAGCTCGACCATGGCGACGCAGCCGGCGGCAGTGGTGAGCTGGATCGCGCTCATCGTCGGCGTGCCGTCATAGCGCAGCACCATGCTGTCCTCCTCCAGGCGCCCGGCCTTCTCGCCGATGCCGGTGACGAAGACGACGACCACGTCCTTGCGGGTGAAGGGCGCCGCATGGCTGAGGATGCGCCGCATCGTCTCCTTGTCGTCAGCGAGTTCGAGGCCGCGCAGCAGGAGCTTCATGATCTCGGCATGGCCGGGATAGCGGAGCGTCTTGTAGCTCATGTCGCGGACCTTGCCGGCCAGCGTCTCGGTCAGCGTGCCGAGCCCGCCCGAGGTGTTGAACGCCTCATAGGCGACACCGTCGATCATGACGCTCTCGAGTCCTTCGAGCGCCGGCACCAGGATCGGCTTGCCGTCGAAGACGATCTCGCAAGGGTTGCAGTACTCGTTGATCAGCCCGTCGACCGACCAGGTGACGTTGTAGCGCAGCGCGTTCGTGGGATAGAGCGGCAGCGCGCCAACCCGCATCTTGATCGTCTTCACACGGTCGAAGCGCGCCGCCATATCGGCACCCAGGATGCAGATAAAGCCTGGCGCCAGCCCGCATTGCGGCACCAGCGCGACGCCCGCCCCGAGGCCGATCTGCTTGATGTAGGCGGTCGTCTCCACATCCTCGGTCAGGTCGAAATAATGCGTGCCCGTCTCGACCGCGATACGGGCGATGCCCTTGTTGAGGAAATACGGGCAGGCGCTGACGACTATGTCGCGATCGGCCAGGAAGACCCGTAGCGCATCGAGATCGGCTGCATCGACGGCCTCAGTCGCAAAGCGCCCGTCGGCCGCTTGCGCGAGTTGCGCCGGCGACGCGTCGGCCAGCGTGACCTGGTGGCCCTGCTCCGCCAGCATCCCGGCGATGATCGCGCCGATCTGCCCGGCGCCCAGCACAGCGATCCGCTTGCGTTCGATTTTCATTGTCTTGTCTCCAGTATTGAAAGTCTAAAGGGCTGCCTGGACACCGACCGCCTCGGGATCGACCCCGGCCTTTTTCAGCCAGGAGAACACCGGGGGCAGCCTGTCGGCGATGGACTCGACGGTGATGTCGAGAAAGACGGGCTCGTTCAGCGCGAAGGCCCCGGTTAGCGCCGTCTCCAATTGCTGGGGCGTTTCGACGCGGTAGCCGCGGATGCCGTAGACGGGCGCGAGCTTGCTCATGTTATAGGCGCCGAAATCGACCGCGAAGCTCGAATCGTTCCCGCCATTATGCGGCCCATCGGCTCCGCCGGCATGAACCCGGTCGATAATGCGCTGCAGCGCCTTGATCCAGCCGAAGCAGGGAAGGGCGCGGGCTTCACCTTCGGGCTGAGGGCCACATTCGTGTCACCGGGCACCCCGAAAATGACCTCGACGCCATAGTCGGACAGCATGTTCGCAAGGGCTGACGCGCCGTTCATTCCAGAAGCTCCCCGGTTCCTTTCGGTTATCCGGGGTCCTAGGAGCGACATAAAGTTTCAGATCGCTGGCCATAAGCGGAATATAAAGAACTTTAGATGGGAAACAGCTCGTTTAGCAGTGAAACCATCAAAATCGCCTAGGAATGAAGCGCGATGCTTGCGCATGAAGCGGCGATTGCCTGCCTCTGCATCACCGTTCGAACTTGCGCGCGAGAAGAATCGAGGAGGTCGTGCGCCGGACGCCTTCCATCTCCGCGATCGAATCGATGACCTCGTCGAGATGCGTCGAATTCATGCATCTGATCTTCACGAACAGGTCGAAATGTCCGCTCACGGTATAACACTGAATGATCTCGGGACGCCTTCGAAGCAGAGCGATGACATTGCCTTGCTGCTTGACTTCGAGCTCGATCATGATGACGGCCGATAATGTCGTCGCGTGGACCTCATCTTTGCCGATGACGGTCGTATAACCGAGGATGACACCTTCACGCTCAAGACGCGACAGGCGCCCCTGCACGGTCGCACGTGACACGCCAAGCGTTTTGGCGACTTCGGCCAACGGAAGCCGGGCGTTGGCCGTCAGGATGTTGATCAGTTCCTGATCTTTTCTGCTGTCCGAGGGCCTGGCCATTCGACCTTCATTTCCCGATCATTTTACACGGCAATGACAGTAACGAATCAACGATGGCTGAAAACTGGCGCCGCCAAGTATGAAGCCATTCTAGGCGATGCGGCAGAAGCGGAAGTCGGCGCCTCGCCTGGGACCGGACCTTGTCGAAGAATCCGAACACGCTCCGGTAGCGCATAGTGCTGACGGTTTTTGCGCCAGCTCTGCCCTTCAGGCCGCGGCTGCTCACTGACTTGTCACAGATCCGATCCGTCCAGACTGAAACGCCCGCCAGACCGCTTGAGGTGTCGCAGGCATATCCAGATGCGTGATGCCATATGGCGCCAGCGCATCGACGACCGCATTCATCACCGAGGGCAGAGAACCGGCGCAACCGGCTTCGCCGCATCCTTTGGCGCCGACCCGATTGTTCATCGTCGGCACACCCTGGCTCTCGAAGGAGAAGAAGGGGACATCCCCCGCCCGGGGCAAGGCGTAGTCCATGTAGGAGCCCGTCATGAGCTGGCCGCTCTCGTCATAGACGGTCCGCTCGAACAGCGCCTGGCCGATGCCCTGGACGACGCCGCCATGGAGCTGCCCTTCGACGAGCATCGGGTTCACGACGGTGCCGAAGTCGTTGACCATGACATAGCGCACGACCTCGACATGCCCGGTCTCGGGATCGATCTCGACCTCGGCGATATGGCAGCCATTAGGATAAGCCGAAGGCGCGGCCTTGAAGACGTGATCGACGTCAAGCGACTGCGGCAAGTCGGGCGCGACCGCGGCATCACCCCGCAGCCTCGCCGCGATGTCCATGATGCCGATCGAACGATCGGTTCCGACGACGGTGAACTGACCAGCAGCGAACGCGATATCGGCGACATTGGCCTCGAGGAAATGACCGGCGAGCAGCTTGCCCTTTTCGATGACCAGATCGCTCGCCTCGATGATCGCCGAGCCGCTCGCCATGAGCGATTTTGAGCCGCCCGTGCCGCCGCCGGCAATGAGCCGGTCGCTGTCGCCCTGCACGAGCTTGATCTGCTCGAACGGAACGCCGAGCTGACTGGTCAGGAGCTGGGCGAAAGGCGTCCAATGTCCCTGGCCATAGTCGAGCGTGCCGGTGACGACGCTGACGCTGCCGTCCGGCTCGAAATGGATTCCGCCCATTTCATTGGTCGGTGGCGCCGTGACCTCGAGATAGCAGCCGATACCGCGCCCGCGCAGCAAACCTGCCTTCCGGCTTGCCTTCATCCGTGCTGGATACCCCTTCCAATCGGACGCCTCGAGGGCCCGCTCGAACAGCGCCGGGAAATCGCCGCTGTCATAGACCGTTCCCATCGGCGTCGCCCAGGGCAGTTTGGCGGGCGAAACCAGGTTGCGCCGCCTCAGGCTCGCTTTGTCGATTCCCATCTCGCGGGCGGCCGTATCGATCAGGCGCTCCATGAAGTAGTTTCCTTCCGGGCGACCCGCACCGCGATAGGCGCCGATCGGCGGGGTATTCGTCACCGCACAACGCGTCCGGATCTCGACCAGCGGCGTCCGGTACATGCCGACCGAGTTCTTCCCCACATTCATCGTTGGCATCATCGCTCCGACGGGCGTGAGATAGGCGCCCATATTCGCTACGCCCATGAAGCGGGTGGCGAGGAAGCGGCCGCGAGCGTCCAGGGCCAGCTCGGCCTCGAACACCATGTCGCGGCCATGATGGTCCGAAACGAAGCTCTCCGAGCGTTGATCGGTCCATTTGACCGGCCGCTTCAACATGCGGGCGGCGTGGAGGAGGACGATATATTCGGGAAACACGGAGGCCTTCATGCCGAAGGAGCCGCCGACATGGCCTGTAATCAGGCGCAGCTCGGCCGGCTTCACCCCCATGGCCGCGGCCAGGTTGTTGCGCATGCCGAAGGCGCCCTGGCTCGGAGCGTGCAGCGTGTAGCGCTTCGTCTTGCCGTCGAAGCTCGCAAGGGCCGCGCGCGGCTCGATCGGATTGACGACGACGCGGTTGTTGACGATCCGCAACCGGGTGATGTGCGCGGCCTCGGTAAAGGCCGCGGCGACCTTCTTGCTGTCGCCGAACTGGAAATCGACAATGAGATTGCCGGCGACGTCGTCATAGAGCTGCGGAGCCTCGATGCCGAGAGCCGCCTCGGCATCGGTGACGGCAGGCAGGACATCGATGTCGAGCCTGACCGCCTCCGCGGCGTTGCGGGCCTGATCAGCGGTGCGGGCTACGACGACCGCGACGGGATCGCCGACGAAGCGGACCTTGTCGGCGGCCAACGCGGCCCGCCGGGGCTTGCTCATCGAGGCGCCGTTGCGGCCTGGCACATCGATCGGCGTCAGGATGGCATTGTAGCCGCGACCGTTCAGATCCGCCGCCGTATAGACCGCGACGACGCCCTTCATCGAGCACGCCTCTGCCGTATCGACGCCCCGCAGAATGCCATGCGCATGGGGGCTGCGGACGAAGGCTGCGAAAACTTGCCCTTCGACGGACAGATCGTCCGTATAGCGGCCGTGCCCCTGCACGAGGATCGCGTCCTCCTTGCGTGGCACAGGCTGGCCGATCCCAACCGACGCCACGGGATCGCGGCCAGGGGAAACAGGTGAGTTCATGAAGGACCGGCCGTGGCAGAAGGAAAGACGGGGATCAGCCCCCTTGATAGGACGGGTGTCCAATCCGCTTGAAGAGCGCCCAATGCAGCCCCGCCAAGCGCCCAGCGGTTGCGAAACTGATAGACTGAGCCAGCATACACGCAAAGGCATGGCGGTTGGTTGCCCCGCAGGCCGGACGAACCGAACGGAACAGGTGTCCTGATGGGCCTTCGCTTCATTTTCATGCTCACACGCAACGACCGGACGGTTGGTGATGCGATGGAGCAACTTCGGACGGCTCTGGCGCTTGGCGTCCGGCATATCGGGTTCAAGGATATCGGCCTGCCGCTCGAGAAGCTGAAGGCGCTCGACACGGCGATCAAGGCCGGCGGCGCGACCTCTTATCTCGAGGTGGTTTCGCTCGATCGCGACAGCGAGATTGCATCGGCAAAGGCCGCGGTCGAGATCGGTATCGACATTCTGCTCGGCGGGACGAGAGTCGACGACGTGCTGCCGATCATTGCCGGCACGGCGATCCAGTACTGCCCCTTCCCGGGCACGATCTCCGGACATCCGAGCGTTCTCGAGGGGAGCATCGACGAGATCGTCGCCAGCGCGCAGGCCCTGGCCGCCCGCGATGGCGTGCACGGCCTCGATCTCCTCGCCTATCGCTCGCACGAGAACGTCCCGGCACTCATCGAAGCCGTCTGTTCCGCGGTCTCGAAGCCCGTCTATGTGGCCGGATCGATCGACACGCCGGGCCGCATCGCAGCCTTGAAAGAGGCCGGGGCGGCGGGCTTCACCATCGGCACAGCCGCACTCGACGGGAAATATCCGGCCGACGGCATGGATGTGCCAAGCCAGCTCAAGACGATCATCCGCGACGTCGCGATGCTCAACCGGCACATCTCGCCGTTTCGAAAGGAGAACCTGGAGAGCGCCTTCGGACAGTTTTCGGACAGCTGGCCGCCTCGGCTCGCTGCAGCGATCAACAACCTGCAGATCAAGCTCGCGCGGTTCGAGGGCGAGGCCGGCTGGCATTTCAACAGCCGAGAGGACGAGGTCTTCTTCGTTCACAAGGGCCGGCTGCTGATGAAGTTCCGCGACCGCGACGAGGTCATCGGAGAAGGCGAATTCATCGTCGTGCCGCATGGCGTCGAACGTTGTCCGACCGTGCTCGATGAGGTCTGCGAAGTGGTTGTACTTGAGATCGGCACGTCAGCAGCAACCTCGGTCTAGAGCAGTTTTCCCGCTCGCTCGGATTGCTCGGCAAACTGCCCGAAACCGGCCTTCTCGCGATGGCGTTCAGGTCCGCGTTGCAGCGATGACCGTTTCGACGTCCGACACCACGGCCACGTTCTGCAGGGCGTAATTGACCGAGGCAATGTGCCATTCGGCGTTCATCGTCGAGCAGGCATCCTCCGGCACGATCATGAAATAGCCCTTGTCGGCGCCGGTGCGGGCCGTGTGCTCGATTGACATATTGGTCCATGCGCCGATCACGATCACGACATCGCGGCCGAGCGCCTTCAGCACCGTCTCCAATCGCGTGCCTCCCACGCACTCATGCGGCACTTCTCGACGACATGGTCGCCCGCCTGCGGTTCCAGTCCCGGCACAGGCGACGATGGCAGGCTCTTCGATCAAGATGCTCACGGGGCGCTTGCGCAACTCCCTCGCCGACTTCGTGGCGAAGCCAGTGCCAACGCGTTCGATATAAGCGATGGCGTCAACAGTCGAACGTGTAGTTGGGAGACGAACGACACTTGCAAAGCGCAACGGATATTTGCGCCGCCAATTCGGCGTCATGTCATTCAAATGAATGACGACCGGAGAAATTTACGCGCTTCAGCTTGTCAAATTGCGACCAGCCACCGGTACTGAATCCATTTGAAGACATCTCGTGTGCTTTGCAGGAGTGCGAAATGACCATCTCAGTTCAATCGTCCCCAACCTCGGCTCAAACCAACCTGCCGGCCGGCGATGGTCTTGTGGTCACGCGATCCGGAAGCATGGCGACGATCGCGGATGCAAACCATGCTATCGTCGGAGCCGGCGCGAACAGCCTGACGGTCCAGGGCTTTGTTTCGGCGGGCGGCGCCGGCTCTAATGCCTTACAGTTCAATGGCGGCAATCACGTCGTCGTAGTCGAGGCTACCGGAACGCTTTTGTCGCGGAATATCGGTATCAACTTCGCCGCGGGAGGGGACACGCTTATCAACTCCGGTGTGATTTACGGAGGGCTCGAAGGCGTCCAGATCGGCGCTGGCGCGGCCACGTCCATCACCAATTACAACAGCATCCTGACGTCCGGCAGCGATGGGATTCTGTCGACCGGGTCGAAGCTCAATCTCTACAATGTCGGGGTGATCGACTCAGCTCAGGACGGCGTCGATACCTTCAGCGCGCAGGGCGCTGCCATCATCAACACCGGATCTATCATTGGTCGGGGTGACAACGCACTCGACCTGAGCGGTTTCGACGATGTCGTCATCAATAACGGCTACATGCAAGGCGCTAACGGCATTTTGCTAAACGCGGGCCATGATTTTTTCGATGGCCGCAATGGCGTCCAGGTCGGGATCATCGATGGAGGCACTGGCAACGATACAATATATGGGGGAGCGGAGGCGGACAATCTAAGCGGTTCAAATGGCGTAGACATGCTGTTTGGAGGCGGCGGGGCCGACACGCTCAACGGTGGGGCTGACGGCGATCTGGTAGACGGGGGTACGGGCGGCGATGTGCTGCGCGGCGGCACAGGCGCCGACCTCTTCGTCTTCAGGGCCGGAGACAATGGCGACGATATCATGGACTGGAACAACGGCGGGGCGCGCGACGGGATCGACCTTCGGGCAGTTTTCGACACCGGCGGCTATACCGGTTTTACGGCCATCCAGGATGGCGTGCTGGCGATCTACCAGAACGGGGCGGCGAGCGATATCTACGCTTACGGTCAGTTCATGGTCCGCGTCGAGAACACCGTCGCGGCAGCTCTCATCCAGGATCAAAGCTGGCTTCTGGTGCAATAGCGCTCGCAGCGGGGCTTATGGCTCGGATCGAGCCGCAGCGGTCATGGACCGCATGTCCAGGCTGGCATCGTGCCCGTCAGCTGGCAGCAGGTCCTCCTGGAATGGCAGCGCGGCTGTGCCCATCGCGACACCTATGACGCGGTCACGGCCGTCGTGAAGGAACGTTCCGGCGCCCACGGCATGGGGGCGATGACGCCTACATCACGGTCCAAAAGTCATCCGAGCGCGTCGCGCACGGCGAGCTCATTGGGGTTCTGGGTATCCTGCTCTACGGAATCCGGCGTCTGGGCAGCCCACGACCTGCATGCTCGCGGCTTATGGCACGGGTCACGATTCGGTCTTTGACAGCCCACGGCATTTGCGGCCCGATGGACCCAAGAAGTCCATCCAAGACACTCGCCGAGGAAATGCCTGCATGAAGATCCGCGCCGCAGTCCTGAACACCAGCCCGGTTTCCGCGCCCTATGCCAAGAGCCGGCCGCTCTCGATCGAGGAGGTCGAACTCGCGCCGCCGGGGCCGGGCGAAGTCCTGGTCAGGGTCAAAGCTGCGGGGCTGTGCCACTCCGATCTCTCGGTGATCGACGGCAACCGGCCGCGCCCCGTGCCGATGGTGCTCGGTCACGAAGCCGCCGGCGAGGTGGTGGAGCCCGGCCCGGGCGTTCACGACCTCACGACGGGCGACCGGGTCATCATGGTCTTCGTGCCCTCCTGCGGGCATTGCTCGCCCTGCAGCGAGGGCAGGCCCGCGCTCTGTGAGCCCGGCAACGCCGCCAACGGCGTCGGCGAACTGCTCGGCGGCGGGCGCAGGCTCTCCATTGCGGGCCAGCCGGTCCATCACCATGTCGGCGTCTCCGCATTTGCCGAATACGCCGTGATTTCGCGACACTCGCTGGTCAAGCTCGAGGCCGACATCCCCCATGAGATCGCGGCGCTGTTCGGCTGCGCAGTCCTGACCGGCGTCGGCGCCGCCGTGAACACGGCCAAGGTCCGGGCCGGCGAGACGGTCGCCGTCGTCGGCCTCGGCGGCGTCGGCCTGAGTGCGCTGCTCGGGGCAGCCGCCTGCGGCGCGGCGCACGTCATCGCCGTCGACCTCTCGGAGGAAAAACTCGCCATCGCCCGCGAACTCGGCGCGACCGATACCTTCAATGCCGGCGCCTCCGACGTGGTCGAGGCCATCCGCGCCGCGACCAAGGGCGGCGTCGATCACGGGCTGGAGATGGCGGGCTCGGTCAAGGCGCTCGATCTCGCCTATCAGATCACGCGGCGCGGCGGCACGACGACGACGGCGGGTCTTGCCAACCCCGCCCATACGCTGTCGCTCTCGCCTGTCCGGCTGGTCGGCGAGGAGCGCACGCTGAAGGGCTCCTATGTCGGCTCCTGCATCCCGATGCGCGACATCCCCCGCTTCGTCGACCTCTACCTGCGCGGCAAGCTGCCGGTGGACAGGCTGATGACCAGCCAGAGCGGGCTCGACGGCATCAACGAGGGCTTCGATGCGCTCAACGAGGGCCGCACCATCCGCCACGTCATCATGATGTAAGCGGACGGCGTCATTCCGGGTTCGCGCCTGCGGCGCGCCCCGGAATGACGTCCGATCACCCGTGCTTGTGGACGATCGTCTTGGTGACCGAGAACTCCTCCAGCGCGGCAAAACCCTTCTCGCGGCCATGGCCTGATTTGCCGGTGCCGCCGAAGGGCAATTCGATGCCGCCGCCGGCGCCATAGCCGTTGATGAAGACCTGGCCGGCCCGGACCTTCTTGGCGACGCGCTGCTGGCGCCCGCCATCCCGGGTCCAGACGGCGGCGACGAGGCCGTATTCGGTCGCATTGGCCAGCTTGATCGCGTCGGCCTCGTCGCTGAACGGGAAGGCGGCCAGCACCGGGCCGAACACCTCTTCCTGCTCCAGCCGGTTGCCGCGCGGCACCTTCCCGAACAGCGTCGGCGTGACGTAGAAGCCACCATTGGGCACGCCCTGCGCGATCGCGCCCTCCGCGATCACCGGAATGCCGGCCTCGCGCGCCTGGTCGATGAAGCTTTGGACGCGGCCCCGCTGCCTGGCATTGATGACCGGGCCGCAATCGAGATCCATCTCGGGCGTGCCGGCACGCAGCTTGGAAAACTCCTTGGCGACCGCGCCCATGAACTCGTCATAGACGCGCTCCTGCACCAGCACGCGGGAGCCGGCCGAACAGGTCTGCCCGGTGTTCTGGACGATCGCCTTGCAGACGATCGGCACGGCCGCGTCGAAATCGGCATCGTCGAAGATGATCTGAGGCGACTTACCGCCGAGTTCGAGCGTGCAGGGGATGAGGTGGTCGGCGCAGGCATGCTGCACCATCTTGCCGACCTCGGGCGAGCCGGTGAAGGACATGAAGTCGATGCCGTGATGGGCCGACAGCGCCGCGCCCGCCTCATGGCCACGCCCGGTGACGATGTTGATCGCACCGTCGGGGAAGCCGACCTCCGAGGCCAGCACCGCCAGCCGCAGCGCCGTCTGGCAGGCCTCCTCCGCCGGTTTCAGCACGACCGCGTTGCCCATGGCGAGCGCCGCCGTCAGCGAGCGGCCGAACATTTGTGCCGGATAGTTCCAGGGCAGGATATGGCCGGTGACGCCATGCGGCTCATGGATGACGTTGACGCTGTAGCCGTTGAGGAAGGGCACGATATGGCCATGCACCTTGTCGGCCGCGCCGCCATAGAATTCGAAATAGCGCGCGGTCGCCTCGATGTCGGCGCGCGCCTGCGCCATCGGCTTGCCGGTGTCTTCAGCCTCGGTGCGGGCGAGTTCGTCGAAATGGTCGAGCACCTTGAGGCCGAGCCTGGCGATCAGCCGACCGCGCTCTGCCGCCGTCAGCTTGCCCCAGGCGCCTTCATAGGCGGCGCGCGCCGCCTTCACCGCGTCGTCGATGTCCTCGGCCGTGCCGCAGGCGATGCGGGTGAACTCCTCGCCGGTCGCCGGCGCCAGCACCGCCATGGTCTCGCCGCTGCGGCCCGCGACATGGCGGCCGTTGATGAAGTGCTGGGTCATGGGGATTCTCCGAATGCGACAACCGGTGGTCCCTGTCTCAAGAACCACCTTTGCGAACTAATGCAGCCCCGCCGCCTCGAGCGAACTCGCCGCCAGGCCGCCGGCCACTTCCGTCACCTCGCCGCGCTCGATCGCATAGGCGCGCTCGGCGAAGCTGCGCAGCAGACTGGGATTGGATTCGGTGATGAGCAAGGCGATGTCGGGATGACTGTCGCGCAGCGCGCGCAGGGCAGCCGCATAGCGCTGCGCGAGAACCGGCGCGAGGCCCTGGAAAGGCTCGTCGAGCAGGATGATGCGGGTGCCGACCATCAGCGCCCGCGCCAGCGCCGCCATCTTGCCCTGCCCGCCCGAGAGCCCGGCCGCCGCGCGATGGCGCAGATCGGCAAGCTCGGGCAGCACCTGGTAGATCGCATCGAGCCGCCTGGTGATCTCCGCTGCGGGCACCTTCATCACCTCGGCCGGCAGCCGGATGTTCTCCTCGATCGAGAAGCTCGAGAACAGGCGGCGATCCTCGGGCGCATAGCCGATGCCGAGCCGCGGCCGCTCATGCGGCGGCATCGTCAGGATCGGTCGGCCATCGAAGGCGATGGTGCCCTCCGTCACCGTCATGAAGCCCATGATGGCGCGCAGCAGGCTGGTCTTGCCGGCGCCGTTGCGACCGATCAGCGCCACCGTCGCGCCCTCAGCCAGGGTGAAATCGACCTTGCGCAGCACCTGCACGCCTTCGATCACGGCTGAAAGTCCCTTCATCTCCAGCATGACCTAGACTCCCACCCCGATCACGGTCTCGCGCACTTCGGGGTGATTCAGGATCTCGTCGGGCGTTCCCTCCAACGCGATCCGCCCGCCCGACCAGACCGCGACGCGGCTGGCATAACGGGCGACGACATCCATGTCGTGCTCGACGAAAATCGCCGTGGTGGCGCGGGCATCCAGCGCCCGCGTCAGCGTGTCCATGACCTGGAATTTCTCATGGCTGGAAACGCCCGATGTCGGCTCGTCCATGAAGATCAGCTTGGGATCGAGCGCGAGCGCGACCGCGATGTCGATCAGCTTGCGCATGCCCTCCGGCAATTCTCGGACCGGGCGTTCGGCCGTCTCGCGCAGGCCGACGCTGTCGAGCAGCACCACCATCTCGTCGCGCTTGGGATGGCGGTCGAGCCGTTGGAAGGGCGACCAGGTGCCCTCGCGCGCACTCAGCGCCAGCAGCAGGTTCTCCATCACCGTGTTGTCGCTGAAGAGTTGCGGAATCTGGAAGGAGCGGCCGATGCCGCGCCTTGTGATCGTGCGTGGGGACAGTGCCGTCACATCGTCGCCCGCGAAGATCACCCGCCCCGATTGCGGCTTGAGATAGCCGGTGCAGAGGTTGATGAAGGTGGTCTTGCCGGCGCCGTTGGGGCCGATGATGGCAATGCGCTCATGGGCGCGGACCGTGAGGCTCGCGCCGTTGGCGGCCTGCACGCCGCCGAAGCGCAGTTCGAGATTGCGGGCTTCGAGGATGAACTCGCTCATCGCGCGCCGTCCTTGACCGAGGCAGTACGCTTGCGCCCGGCGATGAGGCCGTAGAGCCCGGTCGGCGCAAAGAAGATGATGATCAGCAGCATCACGCCGAGCACCGCGTGCCAGGTCTCCGGCGCATAGACCGCCGCATAGCCGCGGATGATCTGGAACATCAGCGCCCCGAGGAAGGGACCGGCGACGCCGCCGACTCCGCCCAGAATCGCAATGAAGACGAACTCGCCCGAGCGCACCCAATAGGCCAGCTCCGGTGTGACATGGCCGGAAACCAGCGCGATCACCGCCCCGCCCAGCCCCGCAAGCAAGCCCGACAACAGATAGGCGCCGTAGAGCACCTTGCGGCTCGATACGCCCAGATATTCCAGCCGCGTCTCGTTCGACTTGATCGCCTCCAGCGCCTTGCCGCCGGGCGAGACGAGATAGCGCGCCACGCCGAGCGCCGCGACGATCGCCAGCGCCAGCGTGATGTAGAACATCCAGAACTCGAAGGCCTCGCGCTCCAGCGTCATGCCCGCCAGCGTCGGGCGCGGCACGCGCTTGCCGTCGGCACCTCCGGTGATCGAGAACAGCTTCTCCAGCAGCGAGAAAAACACCATCGAGATGGCGAGGTTGAGCATGCCGAAGAAGATCGCCCGGTAGCGCACGACGAAGAGCCCGACCAGCGCGGCGACGAGCCCCGAGGCGGCGGTGGCGATCGGCACCAGCAGCAGCACCTCATGGCCGAACTTGGCTGCCGCCATGAAGGCGACGACATAGGCCGAGAAGGCGAAGAACAGGCCGTGGCCGAAGGAGACCTGCCCCGCCCGCAGCAGGACGAGGATGCCGAGCGCCGCCAGCCCCTCGCAGAGCGCCACGGTGAGGATGACCGTCGACCAGGGCGAGACCAGCGGGAAGACGACAAGCGCGATCAGAAGCCCCGCGCCAATGACGATGTGGCGCGACATCAGACCTTCCTCGTCTGCAGTGTGGTGAACAGGCCTTCCGGCTTGATCAGCAGCACCACGACCATGATCAGATAGGGGATCAGCACGTCGAATTCCGGCGCGAAATAGACCGCGGCGGACCGTCCCAGCCCAATCATCAGCGCAGCCACCGCCGCGCCCTCGATCCGTCCGAGCCCCGCCGTCGCCGCGACCGCGAAGGACAACACGATCATGCCCGAGCCGATGCCCGGCGTCAGCGAGGTGGTGGCCGAGGACAGGGCGCCGCCCAGCGCCGCCAGCGAGGCTCCGATCATGAAGGTGAAGAGGTAGATGCGGGTGGCGTTGATCCCCATCGCCATCGCCGCCTCGCGATCCTGCGTCACCGCGACGATGGCGCGGCCAAACGAGGTCCGGCGCAGGAACAGCCGCAGGCCGACAAGCACGGCCAGCGCCACCAGCGGGATCAGGATGAGCTGGTAGTTGGTGTAGTAGATGCCGAAGACCTCGATCGTGCCGAGCCAGTTCATCGGCGCGTTCGCGAAGAGCGGCCGCACGCCGAAGATCACCTTCTGCGCATCCTCCAGGATCATGAACACGGCGAAGGTGACGAGGAGCTGCAGCACCTCCTCCTTGCCGTAGATCCGCCGCAGCAGCAGGGCCTCGACGGCACCGCCGACCACGACACCGACGAGAATGGCGGAGACGAGGAACAGCGGGAAGGCGAGCCAGGTCGGCAGCCCCATCCCGGTCGCCGCGAGCACGGCGCTGGCCGCGACATAGGCGCCGATCGCATAGAACGAGCCGTGGGCGACGTTGAGGACGCCGAGCACGCCGAAGATCAGCGACAGCCCGACCGCGACCAGGAAGATCAGCGAGCCATAGGCGATGCCGTCGAGCGCGGCGAGGAAGAGCATTTCTGGAGGCATTGCGGCCCGTTCTTGGGAAAACTGTTTCAATCTCGCACCGTCACCCCGGGCGACCGCAGGGAGACCCGGGATCCATGCCTGAACCGTTCCGGCATGGATCCCGGATCATCGCGGCTGCGCCGCTCGTCTGGGATGACGCGTCAGGCGGGAACCGCCTTACTTCGAATAATCGAAGGTCTCGATCGACTTGTCGTTGACCAGTTCCGGCTTCACCTTGGCGAACCAGTCGAGCGACTTCTCGCCGACCGGCGTCGTCACCAGCTTGCCGGGGTAGAGCGCGATCTTGTCGTAGACGGCGAAGGGGTATTCCGGGACGCGCTTGGTGGTGCCGAGCATCTGGTCTTCGAGGCCCTGATGGTCCGAGCGGATGGTGATCGTGCCCGTCAGCGACTTGAACTCCAGCCCCTCGAAGGCGGCGATGACCTGCTCCTTGGTCGGCCACTTTCCGCCAGCCGCGGCGCCGGCCTTCTCATAGGCCTTCACCAGCCCGGTCACGGCCTGGTTCATGTGGAAGGTCGGATAGATCGGATAGACCCCGGTCTTCGCCTTGTAGGCCTTCACGAAGCCCTGCATTTCCGGCGTGTTCTTGTATTTCGGGTGCAGGAAGTAATGATCGCCGCGCGAGCCGACGATGACGCCCTCAGGCATGACGTTACCGAGCCGCTCCATCGAGCTTTCCGCCAGCGGCAACACGAAGGTCGACTGCTTCAGCAATCCGCGCGCCGCCGCTTGCTGGACGAAGGTGTCGAGATCGCCGCCCCAGGAGGTCGATATCACCACATCCGGCCGCAGCGCCGAGAGCCGCGTGATCTCGGTCGAGAAATCGGGCGCGCCGAATTTCGGGAAGAGTTCGGCCACGACCTTGACGTCGGGCTTCAGCGCCTTGAGGCCGGCCTGCAGCAGCGCCCAGGATTCACGACCCCAGGCATAGTCCTGGTTGACCACTGCGATCGTCTTGAAATCGGGCTTGGTCTTCATGAGGTAGAGCAGCGTCGCCATCATCTCGGCGCCGGCATGGCCCTGGGTGCGGACTGAATACTTCCACTTGCCCTCCTCGAAGATCGTCTGCGTGCCGCAATCCCACATCACGTTGACCACCTTGAGGTCCTCGGCGACGGGGGCGAGCGCATTGCAGGAGCCCGACGAGATCGCGCCGAACATCACTTGCGCGCCCTGATCCTGCACGACGCGGCGATATTCGGAGATGAGCTGGTTGGTGCCGGCGCCCTCGTCGACATAGACGGGCTTCACCGGCACGCCGAGAATCCCGCCCTTGGCGTTGATCTCCTCGAAGAACAGGTCCGCCGCGTTCTTGCCCGGCACCCCGAAGACCGATGCCGGCCCCGACAGGAAGGTCGCGATCCCGACCACCAGTTCCTTCGGCTTGTCCTGCGCCAGCGTCGGCAGCGCCATCAGCGCTCCCAATGCGAATGCGACCGCAGCAGGTCCCTTGATTGCCATCGTGCCTTCTCCCTGAATTCCTCTGGAGCGCGCTCTTGGGCGGCACGCTGCCTGGCGACAGAGGGGTGCATGGGCGGCACAACAGGACAAGTAGGATAAAACGATGAGGGCCATAGCGATTATCGATGGAGATCGCGGGCGCAGCGAGGATTTCGCTATGGCCCTCATCGCAAAACCCTATTTGACTTCGCACCTCGTTGCCCGCCCGGTCTGGCACTATCGCGACGGGAACGTGGACCGCCTTCAACGATGACTGACGCCCTCGAGGGAATTCTGGTGATCGCGCTCGAGCAGGCCGTGGCCGTCCCCAGCGCGACCTGCAAGCTGGCCGATGCTGGCGCGCGGGTGATCAAGCTGGAGCGGTCCGAGGGCGACTTCGCGCGCGGCTATGACGACTATGCCAAAGGGCTGTCCTCCTATTTCGTCTGGCTGAACCGGGGCAAGGAATCCTGCCGCGTCGATCTCAAGCAGACGGACGACCGCGCCATGGTCGAGGCGATGCTGGCGCAGGCCGATATCTTCATCCAGAATCTCGCGCCCGGCGCCACCACGCGGCTGGGCCTCGGCGCCACCGAACTGCGTGCCCGCTATCCCAGGCTGATCACCTGCGACATCTCTGGCTATTCGCCCGGCACGCCCCACCACACGCGCAAGGCCTATGACCTGCTGGTGCAGGCGGAATCGGGCCTCGCCGCGATCACCGGCACGGAAGCCTCGGGGCCGTCCCGCATCGGCGTCTCGATCGCCGACATCGCGACCGGCCAGGCGGCCTATGCCGCGATCCTTGAAGCGCTGCTGCGGCGAGCGAAGACCGGCAAAGGCTCTGCGATCCAACTCTCGCTGTTCGATACGCTGGGCGACCTGATGAACGTGCCCTATCTGACGCGGCGCTATGGCGGCATCGAACCGCCGCGGCTTGGCCTCGCCCATCCCTCGATCGCGCCTTACGGCGTCTTCGCCACCGCCGACGGCAACCTGCTGATCTCGATCCAGAGCGAGCGCGAATGGCAGATCCTCGCCCGCGAAGTGCTGGGCAGCGCAGCGCTGGCCAAGGATCCGCGCTTTTCAACCAATGTGCTGCGGGTGCGGCAGCGCCAGGCCCTTGATGAGCAGGTGCAGGGCCTGCTGGCGACACGGCCCTTCGCCGAGGTCACGGCTGCGCTCGATCGCTACGCCATCGCCTATGGCACCGTCTCCAGCGTCGGCGATCTCATCACCCACCCGGCCGCGACGGCGCTGGCGGTCGAGACACCCTCCGGCCCGGTCGAGGTGCTCGCGCCACCGGCGATCACCGATGGGCGGCGGGTGCGGATGCGCCCCGTGCCGGCGCTCGGCCAGCATGACGATGCGCTCCGGGCGGAGTTTGGCGCCAGCCGATCATCGAGAACGACACGCTAGGCTCATGCAGCACGCTTCAGATCATTCGGACATCCGCGACGCCGTCGCCAGACTCTGCGCCGGCTTCCCCGGTGAATACTGGCGCAGGCTCGACCGCGAGATGGCCTATCCGGCGGAATTCGTCACGGCCCTGACCGAAAGCGGCTTCCTCGCGGCGCTGATCCCGGAAGAATATGGCGGCGCCGGCCTGCCGCTTTCGGCTGCGGCCGTCATCATGGAGGAAATCCAGCGTCAGGGCTGCAACGGCGCCGCCTGCCATGCGCAGATGTATGTCATGGGCACGGTGCTGCGGCACGGCTCCGGCACTCAGAAGCAGGCCTGGCTGCCCCGCATCGCCTCGGGCGAGTTGCGCCTGCAGGCCTTCGGCGTGACCGAGCCGAGCAGCGGCACCGACACGACCAGCCTGCACACCACCGCGCGGCGCGAGGGCGACGACTACATCGTCAACGGCCAGAAGATCTGGACCAGCCGCGCCGCGCAATCCGACCTGATGCTCCTGCTGGCCCGCACCACCCCGCGCGACCAGGTGACCAAGCGCACCGACGGGCTCTCGGTCTTCCTGCTCGACATGCGCGAGGCGCTGCAGGCCGGGCTGACGATCCGGCCGATCCGCACGATGATGAACCACGCCACGACCGAGATCTTCTTCGACAATGTCCGGGTTCCCGCCGAGAACCTCGTCGGCGAGGAGGGCAAGGGCTTCCGCTACATCCTCTCGGGCATGAATGCCGAGCGCATCCTGATCGCGGCCGAATGCGTCGGCGATGCGAAATGGTTCATCGAGAAAGCCGCGACCTACGCCAAGGAACGCCAAGTCTTCGGCCGCCCGATCGGCCAGAACCAGGGCGTCCAGTTCCCGATCGCCAGGGCTTACGCCAATATGCGCGCCGCCGAACTGATGGTGCGCGAGGCGGTGCGGCTCTATGAGGCCGGCGAGACTGCCGGAGCGGAGGCCAACATGGCGAAGATGCTGGCGGCCGATGCCTCCTTCGAGGCGGCCAATGCCTGCATCCAGACGCATGGTGGCTTCGGCTTCGCCGAGGAATACGACATTGAGCGCAAATTCCGCGAGACGCGGCTGTATCAGGTGGCGCCGATCTCGACCAATCTGATCCTGTCCTATCTCGCCGAGCATGTGCTCGGCATGCCGCGCTCGTATTGAAGACGATCGCAGCCATGGACATCGACCATCTCAGAACCTGGATCGGCCGCACCGAGGAAGCTTCGGACCTCGTCACGCCGCGCCTGATCGCAAGCTATGCCGCCACCTTCGCCCCGCATCTGGCGCCCTGCCCTGCGGGCGACGCTCCGCTGGCCCTGCACTGGTGCCTCGCGCCGCCGATCGCGCCGATGAGTGCGCTGGGCGCAGACGGCCACCCGGCCAAGGGCGGGTTCCTGCCGCCCGTGCCGCTGCCGCGCCGGATGTGGGCGGGCGGCAGCATCGAGACGCTGGCACCGCTGCGCGAGGGCGATCTGGTCACGCGCCGCTCGCGCATCGGCGACGTCACCGCCAAGGACGGCCGCTCCGGACCGCTCTGCTTCGTCGCCGTCGACCACGAGATTTCGACCGCGCGCGGCATGGCCCTGCGCGAGCGCCATAACATCGTCTATCGCGAGGCCATGAACCTTCCCGCTGCCGCGCCCGCAGCGGCCAGGGCCGAGCCCCAGCCCGCCGACCTGAGCTGGGAGATCGACGCCGGCCCAGTGCTGCTGTTCCGCTACTCGGCGCTGACCTTCAACGGTCACCGCATCCATTACGACCAGCCCTATGTCACACAAGAGGAGGGCTATGATGGGCTCGTCGTGCATGGCCCGATCCAGGCCACGCTGATGCTGAATATCGCGGCGACGCTGGCCGGCAACCTGAGGCTGAAGCTCGACTATCGCGGCCTCAGCCCGTTGACTGCAGGCGGAGCGTTTCTCGTGAAGGCCCGGCGGCAGGATGACGGCACGATTCGGACCTGGACCGAGGGCGCCGACGGGCGCCTGCGGATGGAGGGCGCCGCACGAGCGGCCTGAGCGGCGTCACCGGACACGCCTCAGCCGTAGAGCGTCGGCGGCCCGCCATCCTCGCCCAATGTCGCAGTCCAGCTCCCATCCGTGACGAGGCCGCGCAGGATCTGCCAGGAGAGCTGCCCGATCGCGCGTGCCGCCGCCGGCATCGGCCGCTCCGTCGAATAGGCGAGGTAGACCTTGCGGTAGAGCGACGGATTGGCGATCGGCCAGGTCTGGAAAACCCCGGCTTTCTCCTGCGCCGCCACGGCCATGCGCGGCAGGATGCTGTAGCCGAAACCCTGCTCCACCAATCGCTTGATCTGGCTGTAGGATTCGATCTCGACCGCCGGCTGGATGGTCGCCCCCGCCTCGCCGGCGGCCTCGTCGATCTGGTCGCGCAGGCCGTGTCCCAGGCCGGGGAGGATCAGGTCCAGCGCGGCGGCATCAGCGAGCGCGACCGGCGCACCCGGCGTCCCGGGTAGGCGAGCCGAACCGGTTGCCGAAAACAGGCAGAGTTCTTCGGTCAGGACATGGTGGATACCGAGCCCCTTGGGGTCCGATGTCGAGTAGATCACCGCGAGATCGACGTCGCCGCGCCTCAGCCAGTCCAGCACGAAGCCGCTCATAGCCTCGGCAATGCGGATGCGGATCGCCGGATAGCGCTCACGCGCCGCCTGGATCAACGGCACGCTGAACTGCTCGCTCACCGTTCCCGGCAGACCGATCCTGACCTCGCCACCCGGCAGTTCGGCTTCGCCGCGCACAAATTCACGCAACGCCGCGAAATCCGCGAGGATCGTGCGGGCGCGTGCCAGCAGCCGCTCGCCGGCTTCCGTCGGGAGGACGCCGCGTGCCCCGCGATGCAAAAGAGCGACGCCGAGTTCGTCCTCCATATGGCGCAGATGCTGGCTCAGCGCCGGCTGTGCCACGCGCAGCTTCGTCGCCGCCTTCGAAAAGGAGCCCTGCTCGACGATGGCCGCGAAATAGCGGAGCTGCCGTAGATCCATCGCCGTTTTCGAACTCGCAGTGACTGCGCGGATGTCGCCCGCCTCCATAGCCGCGCGAGGCTGCGATGACTAGGCCGAGGCCAGGTGCGAACACAGGCCCTGTCGCGGCAGCTTTGCGTTATGGCCGCTAGAGCGAACCGATATTGGTCCAGGCATCAGTGCCGGTGCATCGTCCCACCTGGGCGGATGGCGGGCATGAGCCGGCCAATCGCAATCGACCACACCATGCCGGCGGCCAACGTCGGAATCCACAGCACGGGAGGAAATGCCATGTCGAACGACACGTTCAGTCTGCCGTCCGCCAGCCGTCGCGGTTTCCTGGGCTCAGCGGCTGCATTGGCCGCCGGAGCCGCCTTTCCGCTCGCTTCCCCAGCCCTGGCGAAGGCCCCGTTGTCCAGGACACAGCCGGCCTATTTCTACCGCTTCATGCTCGGCACCGCCGAGGTCACAGTGGTCTCCGATGGGCCGCTGCCGCTCGGCGATCCCGGGGCGAGCTTCCTCGGCGTGCCGAAGGAGACCGTCTACGGCATGCTCGATGCCAGCTTCCTGCCGAAGGACAATGTGGTTCTCGAGCAGAACATTCCGATCGTGAACTTCGGCGACAGGCTGGTGATGTTCGACACCGGCATGGGCTTCTCGAAAGCCTTCGGCCCGACCACCGGACGCCTGCAGAAGAGCCTGGAGGAGGCCGGCATCAAGCCCGGCGACATCGACGACATCGTCTGCAGCCATGCCCATATCGACCATATCGGCGGCATCTGCACGGCAGACGGCAAGGCGCTCTTCCCGAATGCCCGCATTCATATCAGCCAGATCGATTTCGACTTCTGGACGGATGAGAGCAAGCTGGGTTCGCCGCTCAAGGCCTTCATCGAGCACGCGCGTGCCAATCTGCTGCCAGTGCGAGACCGCATCGTCTTCTTCAAGGATCAGCAGGAGTTCCTGCCCGGCGTCCAGGCCATCGCCGCGCCCGGCCATACCGTGGGCCACCACATCTTCAAGGTCGCCTCGGGGGCTAAGTCCTTTGCCTTCCTCGGCGACCTCACCCATCACGCCGTCCTGCTGACAGAAAACCCGCGCCTCGAATTCGCCTATGACAGCGATCCGAAACAGGCCGTTCAGTCGCGCGTCAAACTGCTGACGATGCTTGCCCAGGAAAAGACGCCGGTGATGTCCTATCATTTCGCCTGGCCGGGCTTCGGCAATCTCGCCAAGGCCGGCGACGGCTTCCGCTACATCGCGGCGCCGATGCAGATGCTGCCGGGCTGAAGCGCGATGCGGCCATCGGGCCTCTCGGAAACGATGACGGCGTCGCGCATCGGCGCGATGCCGTTCCGGGCGCCAGCTCAGCTTTCGGCGTCGCGTTCCGGCAAGGTGACGTTGGCCGCCGTGATGTGTCGTCCCTGGACGCGCCGCACGATCGTGCGCGCAAGTCCTGCGGCGACGACGACGAGCGGCAGCGCGTAAATCGCCGCGTCCGTGAGCGCTAGCCAAAGCGCCAGGCCGACCGAAGCGATGAGCATCAGCACATACCACATGCCAAAAAGGTGGGAACGGCCGGTTCTCACGGCAAGCCGAAGCCCGTGGTTTGGTTACCAACTCCTTGATCGCGGTGCTCGTCGTCGACGCTCCATGACGGTGCCGCGTCCGTTGGGGTGATAGCTATCGGCTGCCCCACCCAGCAGGCACGCACATCGCGAACACGTCTCTCAGGCGAGATGGCAGGCCACGAACTCGCCATCGATCGGCCGCAGCACCGGCGCTTCGACGCGGCAGTGCTCGATCGCGATCGGGCAGCGCGGATGGAAGGCGCAGCCCGGCGGCGGCGCGATCGGGCTGGGCACCTCGCCCGACATCGGCTGGCGGTTGCGGTTGGGCTTCTCGACATCGGGGATCGTGTCGAGCAGCAGGCGCGTATAGGGGTGGCGCGCCCGGCTGAAGACCTCCTCGGCCGCGCCCGTCTCGACGAAGCGCCCGAGATACATGATGGCGAGATGGTCCGACATGTGCCGGACGACCGAGAGGTTGTGGCTGATGAAGAGATAGGTCAGCCCCAACTCCTTCTGCAGCCGGACCATCAGGTTGAGCACCTGCGCCTGCACGGAGACGTCGAGCGCCGAGGTCGGCTCGTCGCAGACCAGGAAATCGGCCTCGGTGGCGAGCGCGCGCGCAATCGAGATGCGCTGACGCTGCCCGCCCGAGAAGGCGTGCGGATAGCGCTGTGCATCGCTGCGCGACAGCCCGACGATCTCGAGCAGGTCGCCGACGCGCGCCTGCGTCGAGGCCGCGTCCGGACGGAGCTTCAATTCGCGAATCGGCTCGGCGATGATGTCGCCGACGCGCCAGCGCGGGTTGAGGCTGGCATAGGGGTCCTGGAAGATCATCTGCACGCGCGGCGGCCCGACCGTGCCATCCGCCCGGCGGATGTCGTGGAAATGCAGCGCACCGTCGGTCGGCCTCTGCAGGCCGACGACCATGCGCGCCAGCGTCGATTTCCCGCAGCCGGATTCGCCGACGATGCTGAAGGTCGTGCCGCGCTTCACCGTGAAGGAGACCTCCTCGACCGCCCGCAGGATGCGCCGCGGCTGGCGCGACAGCAGCCGGGTCAGGGCGGGAGCGGAGACATCGAAGCGGCAGGACGCGGCCGAGACCGTGAGGATAGTGTCGGATTCCTCCCGCGTCGCATCTGGAGGATCAAGGAGGACGGAAGCAGCCGCGTCACGCATGCACCGGCTCCATCAGCGGGAAATGGCAGGCGGCGCCGTGCAGGCCCGACGGCAGGCCGGGCCTGTGCTCGCGGCAGAAGGGCTGGACGCGGCCGCAGCGCGGATTGAAGGCGCAGCCGGCGGGAATGGCATTGAGGCGCGGCATCGCCCCGTCGATCTGGTTGAGCTGCGCATGACGGGCATGGACGCTCGGGATCGAGGCCATCAGCCCGGCCGTGTAGGGATGGCGCGGGCGGCGCGTCACCTCCTCGACCGGCCCGATCTCGACGATGCGCCCGGCATACATCACCGCGACCCGATCGGCGGTCTCGGCGATCACGCCCATGTCGTGCGTCACCAGCATGATCGCGGTGCCGTGCTCGCGGCAGAGCCGCTTCAGCAGCGTGGTGATCTGCGCCTGGATCGAGACATCCAGCGCCGTCGTCGGCTCGTCGGCGATGATCAGCTTCGGCTCGGCGCAAAGCGCGAGCGCGATCACCACGCGCTGGCGCATGCCGCCGGAGAACTGGTGCGGATACTGGTCGATGCGCGTTTCGGCGGCGGGGATGCCGACCTCCCGCAGCAGCGACAGCGCCCGCCCCCGTGCCTGGCTGCGGGAAAGGGGAAGATGCGTCGTGATCGTCTCGACGATCTGTTCGCCGACCGTCAGCAGCGGGTGCAGCGAGGTCAGCGGGTCCTGAAAGATCGCCCCGATCCGCCGGCCGCGCAGCCTGCGCATCGCATCCTGCGGGAGATTGTCGATGCGCTGGCCATCGAGACGAATTTCGCCGCCACTGATCCGGCCGGGCGGATCGAGCAGGCCGATCACGGCCGTGCCGGTCAGCGACTTGCCGGCCCCCGATTCCCCGACGACACCGAGGATTTCACCGGGCGCGATCGCGAAGGAGACGCCGTCCAGCGCGGTCAGCGGCCCGTGGCGACCGTCGAAGACGATGCGCAGATCCTTGACCGACAGAAGCGGTGCGGACCCGCTCATGCCCCCGCCCTCGCCCGTTCGACCGGATAGCTCGACGAGAAGATCTCGCTCGCCGGGGGATGGCCATGCGTCCGCTCCGGATAGCGCGCCATCACGCCCTCGAACTGGGCCTGCGCCCGGGCGTTGTCGGCCACCTCGTCGATACCGGGAATGACGCGTTCCTCCATGACGAAGCGCCCGTCGATGACGACTGTCGAGAAATCCCGCCCATGGCCTGCGAGCAGCATGGTCTGGATCGGGTCGATGACCTGGCCGAGATGCGGCCGGTCGAGGTCGAACACGCTGATGTCGGCGCGCGCACCCGGCTGCAACCGGCCGAGATCGGGTCGCCCGAGCGCATCGGCTCCGCCGACGGTCGCTGCGTCGTAATAGTCCTCGGAGCGGACCGCACCGGCGCTGCCGGCCATCGTGCGGGCCAGGATCATCCCGACCTGAAGGTTCATGATCATGTCGGGCGGGCTCGTATCCGTGCCTATGCCGATCTTCACTCCCATCGCGCGATAGCGGCCGAAATGATCGATCGCGTTGCCATGCCGCCCTGAAACCAGCGGGCAATGCACGATCGCAGCCCCCACATCGCGGATGATCTCGAGGTCGCGGCCCGGCCGCTCGATATGCCGGCTGCCGGAGACATAGGTCCCGTGCGGCAAGAGGCAGCGCTCGCTCAGGAAGCCGAGGCTCGCCAGCCATTCGGGCGGGCTCATGCCGTGCTGGGCGAGCACGAGGTCATATTCGATCTTCGACTGGCAGCAATGCAGCCGCACCGGCACGTCGAGTTCGCGCACGGCCGCGGCCGTTCGGCGCAGCAGCTCGGCGGTAGAGGTCTCGATCCGATCGGGCGCGAACATGGCGCGGATCAGGCCACCGGCTGCACCTTCGTGACGCCGCGCGAAGTCAATGGCCGCGTCGAGTTCAGCCAAGCCGCGCGCCTCGTCGTAATGGGTGACGATGCGCCCATCCACCTCGACCAGCTGGTTGCCAGTACGATAGGCCGGGCCGAGATAAGCCCGGATGCCCAGCTCGGCGGCAGCTTCGGCCGCATCCTCGAACTCCTGCACCGTCTCGCCCCAGGCGCGGTAGAACAGCGAGGCGATCGGCAGCGCGGTGGTGATGCCGTTGCGGATCAGCGTCGCGAAGGCGTGCTTCTTCTGGAAGGCGAGCTCCTCGCGCGAATACATCTCATAGGGGCCGGCCTCGAGATAGGAGCGCGGCCAGACGCGGCCTTTCTTCCAGGCGGGCTGGTTGTCATAGGCCAGGATCGTCGTGTCGAGGTCGGAAAGCGCGTCGAGATCGACGAAGCCGGGGCCGATCAGCGCGTTGCCGTAGTCGATCCGGCGCGCAACCTCGCCATCGAAGCCGTGGCCAACGAAGATCACCTCGCCGTCCTCGAAGACGATCTCGCCATTCTCGTAAAGGCGATGACGCCCTTGCGCGTGGCCGACGAGCCAGCGCGCTGTCAGCAGGATCCGCCCCTCGGGACGTTGGGCGGGTTGCAGGCTCATGGAGCCGTCCTGATCGAGACGCCGTCGCGGGCCACGATCTTTCCACGCTTCACGACGCGGCGCTTGGGTGAACGCGTGACGATCGCCTCCGCCACCGTCTCACCGGGCAGGATCACGAAATCGGCGTTGCAGCCCTCAGCTACGCCATAGCCCGCGATCTCCATGACCTTCGCGCCTTCGGTGGTGCAGACATCGAGCGCCAGCCTCAGCTCGTCGTCACGGCGGAGATTGTTGCGCAGGCCAATGAACATCGCCCGCTCCAGCATGTCGGCATTGCCATAGGGTCCCCAGGTGTCGCGGATGCCGTCATTGCCGGAACAGACCCGCACGCCGGCGGCGAGCAGCTTCTTCACCGGCGGCGCCGGGCGGCTCGCAGGCCCCGTCGTCATGATCGCGATGTCGAGCGCGGCAAGCTGCTCGATCACAGGATCGACCAGAGCCGGTTCGGCGCCGAGCGAGAAGGCATGGCTGATCGTGACCTTGCCCTTCATGCCGAGTGCGCGCGTCCGCTCGATGATCAGCTCCGTCGAGAACAGGCCCATCTCGCCGGGCTCGTGCAGATGGATGTCGAGCGGCTTGCCATAGGTCTGGCAAAGCGCGAAGACGGCATCGAGATGGCCCTTGGGATCGCGGTCGATGGCGCAGGGATCGAGCCCGCCGACGATCTCGCAGCCCGCCTTCATCGCCTGGTCCATCAGTTCCAGCGTGCCCGGCCGGCGCAACAGCCCCGATTGCGGGAAGGCGACGAGCTCGATGTCGATGATGTCGCGATAGCCGTCTCGGGTGGCCATCACGCCCTCGACCCCCCAGAGCCCGTGCTCGGTGTCGACGTCGACATGGCTGCGGATATGCGTCGAGCCCATCAGCGAGGACTGGATCGACTGCCGCGCCGACTGCCGCGCCGGGTCGATGTCGAGCCGCTTCTTGTTCTCGCGCTCGTTGTCGATCTTGTCGAGCAGCTTCGGCCCGACCTCGTTTGTGTACCAGGGCAAGCCCCACAGGCTCTTGTCGAGATGGGTATGCGCCTCGACCAGGCCGGGGATGACGATCTCGCCACGCCCATCCTCGACCGCGACGCCGGCCGGCGCCTCGATGCCGGAAGCGATCCGCGTGATCCTGCCGTTCTCGATCAGCATATCGACGGCAGGGCCGGCATAGGGGCGGACATTGCGCAGCAGCAGGGAGGCGGTCATCGCAGGCGTATCCTTCTTCAGTGCGTCATGGTCGGGCTTGGCGCTTCGTCATGCTCGGCCTTGTGCCGAGCATCCACGCCTTGAACGCTAGTCACCGGCGAAGACATGGATGGTCGGGACAAGCCCGACCATGACGGGAAAGGGCATCGCACCATCGCATCACCGCAGCTTCGGGTTCAGCGCATCGCGCAGCCAGTCGCCGAGCAGGTTCACGCTCAGCACGATCAGCCCGAGCTGCAGCGACGGGAATACCACCAGCCACCAGGAGCCGGAAAACAGATACTGGTTGCCGATGCGGATCAGCGTGCCGAGCGAGGGCTGCGTGATCGGCATGCCGACGCCCAGGAACGACAACGTCGCCTCCGACAGGATCGCCAGCCCGAGATTGAGCGTCGCGGCCACCATCACCGGCGTCAGCGTGTTGGGCAGGATGTGGCGCGCCATGATCCTGATCGCCGGCACCTTGATGATCCGCGCCGCCAGCACATACTCCTTGCGCCGCTCGACCATGGTCGAGGCGCGCACGGTGCGGGCATACTGCACCCAGTTGGTCAGCGAGATCGACACCACCAGCACCACGGCCGCGAAAGGCTCGCGCAGGTTGGGCGGCAGCAATTCGCGGAAGATCGCCGAGACCAGGATCGCCATCAGCAAGGTCGGGATCGAGAGCACCGTGTCGCCGAGCCGCATCAGGAGATTGTCGATGCGCCCGCCATGGAAGCCCGCGACGAGCCCGATCGTGACGCCCAGCGTCATCGAGACCAACACCGCGGCAAATCCGATGATCAGCGAGACCCGCGTGCCGTAAAGGATCGCCGACAGCACGTCGCGCCCCTGCGGATCGGTGCCGAGCAGGAACGGCCATTCGCCGTCCGCAGCCCAGATCGGCGGGATCTCGGCCTTGTCGATGAAGATCTGCGCGAGATCATACGGGTTCTGCGGCGCGATCAGCGGGCAAAGCAGCGCCGTCAGGATCAGCAGCACCAGCATCAGCGCCGAGAGCCAGGCGGCCGGCGTCCGACGGAAGCTCCAGCCGATATCGCTGTCGAGGAAGCGGGCGATCGGCGAGGGTTTGCGAATTTTCTCAGCGAGCATTCGCGGCTCCCGACAGCGCGTCCTCGCGCAGGCGCGGATCGACCCAGGCATAGGTCAGGTCGACCAGCGTGTTCAGCGAGACGAAGATGAAGGAAACCACGATCAGATAGGCCGCCATCACCGGGATATCGACGAAGGTCACGGCCTGGACGAAGAGCAGCCCCATGCCGGGCCACTGGAACACCGTCTCGGTGACCAGCGCGAAGGCGATCAGATTGCCGATCTGCAGGCCGGTCACGGTGATCACCGGCATCAGGCAGTTGCGCAGCGCGTGGCGGAAATGGACGGAGCGCATCGTCAGGCCGCGCGCCCGGGCGAAGCGGATGAAATCGGTCCGCATCGTCTCCATCATCTCGGCCCGCACCAGCCGCATCACCAGCGTGATCTGGAATAGGGACAGCGTCACGCCGGGCAGGATCAGCGCCTTGCGGCCCGATGCCGTGAGCAGGCCCGTGCTCCACCAGCCGAGCTGAACCGTCTCGCCGCGCCCAAAGGCCGGCAGCCATTGCAGCGTCACCGAGAACACCAGGATGAACAGGATGCCGAGCGCGAAGCTCGGCAGCGAGACCCCGAGGACCGAGACGAACTGCAGCGCCTTGGCGAGCAGGCTGTCGCGCCGGATGGCGGTGTAGACGCCCAGCGGAATGCCAATGGCGAGAGACAGGAAGGTCGCGACCAGCACCAGTTCGAAGGTCGCCGGGAAGCGCTCCGCGATCAGTGTGAACACCTCCTGCTGGTTGCGGTAGGAGATGCCGAAATCGCCGCGCACGGCATTGCCGACGAAGGTCGCGAATTGCAGGACGAAGCCCTTGTCGAGGCCGAGCCGGACACGCAGTTCGTCGCGCTGGGCCTGGCTCGCCTGCTCGTTCAGCATCAACTCGACGGGATCGCCGACGAAGCGGAAGATCAGGAAGGCGATGAACGCCACCGCGAGCATCACGCCGGCCGCGTTCAGGAGGCGCTTGAGGAGGAAGGCCGGCATCGGTTGCTCCTGTTCTCCTGCCGTCATTCTCGGGCGCAGCGAAGCGAAGACCCGAGAATCTCAGGACGAGAAGGCACTGGTTTCCGAGATGGTCGGGTCAAGCCCGACCATGACGGGTGTCCGCCCTCACTTCAGCGTGGTCAGCCACAGCCTCGGCTTGTTGTCCGAGGCCTGCACGGTCTGCGCCACCGTGCTGCGCATCGCCCAGGCCATCGGCTGCTGGTGCATCGGGATGAATAGATGCTCCGTCTTGGCGATCTTCAGCGCCTCCTGCATCATCGTGATGCGCTTCCCCGTATCGAGCTCGACGCCGGCCTTGTCGATCAGCGCGTCGATGCGCGGGTCGCCCCAATTGCCCCAGTTGAACACGCCGCCAGAGCCGCTCTTCGAGCGCATCACCTGGATCAGGATCGAATAGGCGTCGATCATCGGCTCATTGGCCCAGCCGAACGAGATCACGTCGAACTCGCCCTTGACGCGCTTGGGCGTCTGCTGGCTGCGCGGCGCGAGGCTGAGATTGGGCTTAAAGCCCGCGCGCGACCACATCGCCGCGACCGCCTGGCAGAACTCCTCCTCGTTGACGAGGCCGTCGCTCTGGCAGTTCATCTGGAAATTGAAGCCGGCGGGATAGCCGGCGGCCGTCAGCAATTTCTTGGCGCCGTCGAGATCGAAGGGCAGGCGCACATCCTGCGATGGCTCGTAGCCGGGAATGGCGGGCGCGATCAGCGCGCCGGTGTTGCGCGACAGGCCGCGCATGGCGCGCTTCTGCACCGCGTCGATGTCGATGGCGCGGTAGAGCGCCTCGCGGACGCGGATGTCCTTGAGCGGGTTCTTATCCTTCACGTCGCTCTCGAACAGCTTGTCGCCGAGGTTGAAGGCGAAGATCACCGTGCGCAGCTCATTGGTCTGCAGCACCTTGACGTCGGGCGAGGCGGAGAGGCGCGGCAAATCCTGCAGCGGCGCGACATTGGTGAAGTCGATCTCGCCCGAGAGCAGCGCCGCGACGCGGGTCGAGGCCGAGGCGATCGGCAGGAACTCGATCGTGTCGATGTTGTGCTGCGGCTTGTCCCACCAGTTCGGGTTCTTGACATAGACCGTCTTAGAATCGGCCCGGCGGCTCTCGACGATGAAGGGGCCCGTGCCGTTGGCGTTGTCGGTGGCGTAGCCCTTCACGCCCTTGCCGGAATCGGTCGGCAGCAGCGAGTTGTTGGCGACCAGCCACTCCTTGTCGAAGACGAAGATGTTGGTCAGGTCGTTCAGCAGGAGCGGATAGGGGCCGTTGACCTCGATCTCGACAGTGAAGTCGTCGATTGTCTTCGAGGATTTGTAGGCCGGCAGATTGCCCTTCAGCGGCGAATCCGCATGCGTCACGCGCTCCAGCGAGGCGACGACATCGTCGGCGGTGAACGGGTTGCCGTTGTGGAACTTGACGCCCTGGCGCAGCTTGAAGCGCCAGACGGTCGGCGAGACCGTCTCCCAGCTTTCCGCCAGCGCCGGCTCGATCTTGAGATCGCCGGTGTAGCGCACCAGCCCCTCATAGACATGGTTCAGCACCGAGAGCGTGAAGGTGTCGCCATAGGAATAGGGGTCGAGCGAAGCGATCTCGCGGGCAGCGCCCCATTTCAGGGTCTTCGCCTCGGCGGCGCCAGAGATCACCGCGCCGGTCAGAGCAACCGCCGCCAGCAAGCAGCTCTTGAGTGTCAGGCGGCTCTTGGTTGCCAGGCTTGCCTTCGTCATCGCGCTCTCCCTTTGCCAGTCCGGAAGCGGCATCATTGGCGCCTCACGGAAAACCCCTCATCGCTGCCGCTTCTTCAATCGAGATGGCGATTTTTACGCCAGTTCGTGTGCGATTAATAATCAATCTTGCATGCGATATAAGAAGCGTATTGTATACGATTATTGAAGACAAGCGAAAAACTGGAGCGGGGTCGAAGCGCGTGACATGGAGTGAGCCGCGAGCGGCACAACCAGAGCAGAGACGAGCGACGATGAAGGACACCCGCCAGCCCGGCCTGCGCGCGCAATCGGTCTACAAGGCCCTGCGCCGCGCCATCATCGAGCAGGCCCTGAAGCCCGGCATGAAGCTGCCGGAGGATTCGATCGGCGAGCAACTCGGCGTCAGCCGCACGCTGGTGCGCGAGGCGTTCGGGCGCCTCGCCGTCGAAGGTTTGGTCGAGTTGAAGCCGAACCGCGGCGCCTCGGTCGCCTATCCGACGCTGGAAGAGGCGCGCGATGTCTTCGACGTCCGCCGCGGACTCGAGCGCATGGTCGCGGAGACGCTCGCCGGCAATCTGACCGGAGCCCAGGCCGCCGAGCTCGAAGCCCATGTCGGCCTCGAGGAGAAGAGCCATGGCCGCGACGGGCCGGAATCGATCCGGCTCGCCGGCGAATTCCACATCCGGCTCGCCGAGATGACCGGCAATGCGCTGCTGTTGCGCTATGTCCAGGAGGTCTCGTCGCGCTGCTCGCTGATCCTGGCGATCTATGGCCGGCCGCATTCCTCGGAATGCGCCGTCTCCGAGCATCGCCAGTTGATCGAGGCGCTGCGGACGGGCGACGGCGCGCGCGCCGCACATCTCATGGACCATCATCTCCAGGCCGTGGTGACGCGGGCCCTGCTGACGCCGCGCGGCGAGCGCGACATCCGCGAGGTCCTGGCGCCCTATGCCCTCAGCGAAGGACTGACCCAGCCGTGACCGACGCGCCGACCCGCCCCGACGCTGCCACGGCGCCGACCGTGACCTTCGACTTCGCCAAGCTGACGCCGCGCGAGCGCTACAAGCTGCTGATCGGCGCTGTCGTCCCGCGCCCGATCGCGCTGGTGACCACGGTCGACGCGCATGGCGTCGTCAACGCGGCGCCGTTCTCGTTCTTCAATTGCCTCTCGGCCGACCCCGCCATTCTCGCGCTCGGCGTCGAATACCGCCAGACCGGAGCGCAGAAGGACACCGGCCGCAACGTCCGCGAAACACTGTCCTTCACCGTCAACATCGTCTCGGATGCGCTGCTCGAAGGCATGAACATCTGCGGCGTGCCCTTCGAGCCGGGCGTCGATGAACTGGCACAGGCCGGGCTGACCGCGATGCCCGGCGTCAAGGTGCCATGCCCCTGGATCGGACAGGCGCCGGCCGCCTTCGAATGCCGCCACCACACCACGCTCGGCATCGGCAATTCGCGCGAGATCATCCTGGGCGAAGTCGTCTACGCGCATTTCCGGGCCGACACGATCGACACCGGCAATCTCCATGTCGATCCCGCGGCGCTCGACGCGATCGGCCGGATGGGCGGCCATGGCTATGCGACGACCCGCGATTATTTCGACCTGCCGGGCCTGTCGGTGGCAGCCTTTGCAGCCGACCCGGCAGCCGCCAACCGGCGGCGCTGAGCGGGTCAGGCCAGTTCGTCGGCTCCGCCGGTGAGGACATAGCCCGGCAGCCGCGAGAGCACGCCCGCGACCGGGCGCAGATGCTCGTCGAGCACGGCCCGCGCGCGAGTCTCGTCATGGTCACGCAACGCCGTGAGGAAGTCGCGATGCTCGCGGCGGATTCGCTCGATCCGGGCGGGGTCGGCCGCGAGTGCCCGCATCGCCACGCGCTGCTGGCGGGCGCCGAGCGATTGGTAAAGCTCCGAGAGCACCTCGTTGCCCAGCGCCCGGACCATCACGAAGTGGAACTCTCGGTTGAGTTCGACGCGGGCAAAATGGTCGCTGCCGGCGATCTCGTCGAGCCGGTCGAGAATCGCATCCATGCTGTCAGGCAGCACGATCTTCTCGCGGCAGATGCGGGCGACCGCATAGCCCTCGATCATCCGGCGTGTCTCGTAGAGATCGGCCAATTCCTGCGCCGTGACCTGCCGGACGAGCGCCCCGCGGCGCGGCAGCAGGTCGATGAAGCGCTCGGCCTCCAACCGGTGGAAAGCCTCGCGCACCGGGGTGCGTGACACGCCCATGGCCGACGAGATTTCCTCCTCCTCGACGAAGGAGCCACCCGCGAAGAGGCCGCGCAGGATCTGCTCGCGGACATAGGCGTAGACGCGTTCGCGCGCCGGGCGCGCCTCGGCTTGCTGCGCCGTGAGCGGCGGCGTCATGACATTCACGGGATCGCGGCCTTCCGCCTGTTGGTCTTGACTTCGACCATAAACCCTTCCTGTGCCGACATCAAAAATCCGCCACGTATACATGACGCATGACACATATGCGCAGAGGGACTGGCACCCGGACGCGAATGGCGCTTTTCTTGCCAGATCGGGGACGCCGGACAGACGCTCAAAGCGCATCGGCAAACGACGCCAGCGAGGAGAAAGCCCATGAGTGACTCACGTCTGACGATCTCGCGCCGCACCGTGCTCGGAGCCGGCCTTGCCGCCCCGCTGGCGACGCTGCCGGTCCTCTCCAGCCCCGCCCGCGCCCAGCGCGCCGCCGGCATCCTGCGCTATGGGCTGTCGGCCTTCCCGCCGAACCTCCAGCCCTGGGTCTCGACTGGCGCCTCGGCCGGCACGGTCAAGATGCTGATCCATCGCAGCCTGGTTTCCTACGGTCCGGGTGGCGAACTGCGCGGCGAGCTCGCGACCTCATGGTCGCTCGACGGCGACGGCGCCTGGGTCTTCAAGCTGCGACCGGGCTGCCTCTTCCACAATGGCGACCCCGTCACGGCCGAGGACGTGAAGTGGTCGATCGAGCAGATCGCCGGCGACAAATCGACGGCCTATATGCGCGCGCAGTTCCAGAGCGTGGAGCGTATCGAGATCCCCGATCCGACGACCATCCGGCTCGTGACCAAGACGCCGCAGGCGACGCTGCCGAGCTGGTTCGGCAACTACAACACCTTCATCCTGTCGCGGAAGTCGACGCCGACCGAGCCGATCGGCGCCGGCCCGTTCCGCCTCGTCGGGCAGGAGCGCGGCTCCTCGGTCGAGATCGCGGCCTTTGACAAATTCTACAAGCCCGGCATCCCGAAGCTGAAAGGCATCAAGTTCGTCACCTATGCCGACGAGAACCTGCGCTATGCCGCGCTGCAGTCCGGCGACGTCGACATGATCGAATACGTGCCGTGGCAGTCGATGGCCGCAGTCGAGGCCAACCCGCGCCTGAAGCTCGACAACCAGGAAGGGCCGTTCATGGACGTGCTCTTTAACGGCTCCAAGCCGCCCTTCAACGACGCGCGCGTGCGCCGTGCCGTCGCCCATGCCGTCAGGCGCGACGACATCGTCAAGGTCGCCTTCTTTGGCCGGGGCAAGGTGCTTGAAGGCCTGCCGATCGTCGAAGGCACGCCGTGGTGGGACAAGGAGCTGGCCCATGGCTGGAACTACGACCCCGCCCGCGCCAAGGCGCTGCTGACCGAGGCAGGCTTCGGCAACGGCTTCCAGACGACGCTGCTCGCCACCGCCCAGTTCGGCATGCACAAGGACACCGCCGAGATCGTCCAGCAGCACCTCGCCGCCATCGGCATCCAGTGCGAATTGCAGCTTCCCGACTGGTCGACGCGGGTCGCGCGCGGCTCGAAGGGCCAGTACGACATGGCGATCCACGGCGTCTCCTCCGACAACAACGACCCTGACGGGCTGACGGTGGTGCTCGACACCACGCTGTCGCCGAGCCATGGCCGTTCCTTCCAGGTCGCAGCACCCCGCACCATTGCAGCGCTGGCCAAAGGCCGCGCCGAGTTCGACCAGGCCAAGCGCATCGAGATCTACAAGGAGATGCAGCGTGCCGCGCTGGAGGAGGTGCCGCTGGTCGGCCTCGCCTGGCGCAGCCAGGGCTACGGCATGGACAAGAGCGTCATGGGCTTCACCAACCTGCCCGGCGCGCTCTCGAACTCCTCGGGCAACATGCTCGAAGAGACCTATTTCGGATGAGCGCCGCCTGGCTCGCGCGCAAGCTGGCGACGGTCGTCGCCCTCGCCTGGCTCGTCGCGACGATCGTCTTCCTGGCACTGCACATGGTGCCGGGCGATCCCGCAGAGCTCCTGCTCTCGACCGGCGGCGTCTCGCCGGACCCGGCGTCGGTGGCGGAACTGCGCGAGAAGCTCGGCCTCGACCGGCCGATCCTCGTGCAATACGCCGCCTTCCTCGGCGGGCTGCTGCGGGGCGATCTCGGAACCTCACTGGTCGATGATTATCCGGTGCTCAGCGAAATCGCGCTGCGGCTGCCGCGCACGCTCGAACTGATCGCGGCCGGGACCGCCATCGCCATCCTCGTCGGGGTGCCGGCCGGCGTCTATGCGGCGCTCGATCGCGGCGGCCGGTTCGACCGCGTCGCCTCGGGAGTCACCGCGCTGCTTCTGGCCGTGCCGGTCTTCGTCGTCGGCACGCTTTTGGTTCTGCTCTTCGCACAGACCCTGCGGATCATGCCGGCGGGCGGTTTCGTCGCCTTCTCGCAGGATCCGGCGCAGCACCTGAAACTCCTCACCCTGCCGGCCATCGCCATCGCCAAGGGGCTTGCCGCCGTGCTGTTCCGCATGACGCGTGCCGCAATGCTCGACGCGCTCGCCAACGACTATGTCCGCACCGCCCGCGCCAAGGGCCTTTCACCCAACCGCGTGATCTTCGTCCATGTCCTGCGCAATGCGCTGAACCCGGTCGTCACCGTGCTCGGCCTGCATATGGGCACGCTGCTCGGCGGCACGGTTCTGGTCGAATACGTCTTCAACTGGCCGGGCATGTCGACGCCGCTGCTGCGCGCCGTTGAGGGCCGCGACTACCCGATGGTGGTCGGCATCGTGCTGACGATTTCGGTGCTGTTCCTGCTGATCAACCTCCTCGTCGAGATGATCCACGCCTGGCTCGATCCAAGGGTGGCCCACTCATGACGGTGGCCCACTCATGAAGCGGCTCTGGCTCCCCGGCGGCTTCGTCGCGCTGATCGTGCTGGCCGCGCTCTGCGCCCCGCTCTTCCCACTGCCCGACCCGATCCGGCAGGACGTCGCCAACCGGCTCGCCGGGCCGATGGCCGGCTCCTGGCTCGGCCGCGACGAGTTCGGCCGCGACGTATTCTCGCGGCTGGTCTGGGGCGCGCGCACCAGCCTCGGCGTCGCCTTCGCCTCGGCACTGGTCGCCGGCATCATCGGCGTCACGCTCGGGCTGATCGGCGGCTGGGGCAAGGGCGCGGCCGCTTTCCTCTCGGTGCGCAGCATGGATGTCGTTTTGTGCTTCCCGCCGATCCTGCTCGCGCTTCTGGTCGTGACGCTGCTCGGGCCGGGCGCCGCGACGCTGATCCTCGTGCTCTCCGTGCTCTATCTGCCGGGCTTCGCCCGCGTCACCCATGCCGAGGTGCTTTCGGTCAAAGGCCGCGACTATGTCGAGGCAGCGCGGGCGCTGGGCGCCCGGCCCTCCTATCTGCTGCTGCGCACCGTGCTGCCCAACATCGCCGGGCCGATCCTGGTGCAGCTGTCGCTCGCGGTGGCAGCGGCCGTGGTGCTGGAGAGCGGGCTCTCCTTCCTCGGCCTCGGCGTCGTGCCGCCTGCCCCGTCCTGGGGGCTGATGATCCGCGGCGCACGTGCCACCATGGAGCAGGCTCCGCTGCTGCTGGTCTGGCCCTGCGCGGCGCTGACCCTGACCATTCTCGCCATGAACCTGCTCTGCGATGGCCTTCGCGACGCGCTCGATCCGCGCACCGCCGGCCGCTGATCTTTCATCAAAAACAGCAAGGACCAAGCCTATGGCTGCCAAGACCGATCCACTCGTCCATATGGGCACGATCACCGGGGGCGAGGCCCGCGAGATCTACAAGGACAATCCCGTCATCCTGCTGCCGATGGGCAGCCAGGAGGACCAGGGCCCGCACGCCCCCATGGGCGACTATCTCCTCGCCGAGAAGATCGCCGAGCTGGCCGCGATCCGCGCCAGCAAGGCCGGCACGCGCACGCTGGTCGCGCCCGTCCTGCCCTTCGGCGGCGCCGACTGGTTCGGCTCGATGATCGGCGGCATCGCCATCTCACAGGCGACCCTGACCGCCGTCATCGGCGAGATGGTCGATAGCTTGCATCGCAACGGCCTGACCCGGATCATCGTGATCAACGGCCATGGCGGCAATGTCGGCCCGATCTCGGAGGTCGCCCGCGAGCTCTATCTGCGCGAGCAGATCGTCCTGCCGAGCCTCTATCTCTGGCGCATCGGCTACGGCCTTCTGCCCGGCATCCTCGGCGGGGCTGACAAGGCCGCCGCCGTCGCCGGCCACGGCTCGGACCCGCTGACCTCGATCGGCCTGCATCTCTTCCCCGAGCTGATCCGCAAGGATCTGATCCCGGACGGCAAGCCGCTGAAGAAGGACCCCGTGCTCGACCTGCCCTTCACGGGCCTGGGGCTTGCCAGCTTCGAGGGCCACGAGGTCGCGATGCCCAACGAGTATGACGAGACCTATAATCTCGGCGTCGCCAAGGGCGATCCGCGCCTGTGCTCGGCGGAAACCGGCGTCGCACTGACCGAGAAGCTGACCGATATCTGCGCCCGCTTCATCGCGCATTTCGCCAGCAAGGTCCCGGCCTGACTATAGCGGCGCCGCGCGATCCGCGGCGCCCGTGTCTTCATCCGTCCGCGAGGGCGCCAACTCAGGAGGTCTTCATGCCGACACGCCGCCTCATTCTCCAGACGGGTCTCGCCACCATCGCCATGCCGGCCGTCCTGCGCGCTCAAAGCCTCAGCGGGCAGATCACGCTGATGTCCTATACCGGCATCTTCCAGGACAACTACACCAAGGCCGTGATCGAGCCCTTCCTGGCCGCCAACCCCGGCGTCAAGGTGAACTACGCGCCCGGCGGCACCTCGGCGCAGATGGTGGGGTCGGTGCGCGCACAGAAGGCCGATCCGCAGATCGACGTCGCCATCATGGACGTCACCACCTCCAGCATCGGCAATATCGAGGGCCTGTTCGAGAAGCTCACCCCCGCCGAATTCCCCGTACTGGACGAACTGGCGCCTGAAGCCCGCGCGGCCGGCGGCGAATTCGGCCCCGCCGTGACCTTCGACCATCTCGTGCTGGTTTACGACACGCAGAACCTCAAGCCGCCGCTCACCAAGCTCGCCGATCTCTGGCGGCCCGACCTGAAGGGCCAGATCGCGCTCTCGGCCCCGCCCAACATCCAGGGCCTGGCCCTGACCGCCATGGTCGAGAAGATGGAGGGCGGCGACCACCGCAAGTCGATCGACGCGGCGATGAAGCGCCTCAAGGAGCTGGCGCCCTCGGTCAACACCTTCGAGCCCAATCCGGACGGCTATTCGCTGATCCTCAACGGCGTGGTGAAGGTCGCGACCGGCTGGAACGCCCGCTCGCAGCTCTATGGCGACCAGTCCAACGGCCGCATCGGCACGCTGCTGCCACCCGAGGGCTCGGTCTTCCAGATCAACACGATCAACCTGACCGCCGGTTCGAAGAACCGCGTGGCAGCAGCCGCCTTCGTCAAGCACGCCCTGTCGCAGCCGGCGCAGAAAGCCTTCACCGAGCGGATGTTCTACGCCCCGACCAATGCCAAGGCGCAGGTCGATCCGAAGGCCGTGGCGCGCACGGCAGCAGCACCGGAAAGCCGCGCCAGCATGATCCCGGTCGACTGGAACGACATCCTCAAGGTCCGCGACCAGTGGAACAACCGCTGGCGCCGCGAAGTCATCTCGGCCGCGCGATGAGCCCGGCTCCACAGCGTCATGCTCGCCCTTGTGGCGAGCATCCACGCCTCGGACACCGCCCTCGTCGAAGGAAGACGTGGATGGTCGGCACAAGCCCGACCATGACGGAACAGCCCGGAATTCATCGATCATGAGCTATCTCGAACTCGCCGGCCTGCAGAAGCGCTATGGCGGATCGGTCGCGGTCGACGACGTCTCGCTCTCGGTCGCGAAGGGCGAGTCGGTCGCCCTGCTCGGCCCTTCCGGCTGCGGCAAGACGACGACACTGCGCATGCTTGCAGGCCTGATCGCGCCCGATCGCGGCACAATCAGGGTCGATGGCGCCGAGATCACGAGGCTGCCCGCCCACAAGCGCAACATGGGCTACGTCTTCCAGTCCTATGCTCTGTTCCCGCATCTTTCGGTGGCGCGCAACGTCGCCTTCGGGCTGGAGGAGCGCGGCATCGCCAAGACCGAGATCGCACGGCAGGTCGAGGAGGGGCTGGCGCTGGTCAGGCTCGACGGCCTCGGCGGCAGGCGCCCGCGCGAGCTTTCCGGCGGGCAGCAGCAGCGCGTCGCGCTGGCACGCGCGCTGGTGATCCACCCCTCGGTGCTGCTGCTCGACGAATCTCTCTCCAATCTCGACGCCAAGCTGCGCGACACGATGCGTCACGAGATCCGCTCGATCCAGCGCTCGCTCGGCATCACCACGCTCTTCGTCACCCATGATCAGGTCGAGGCACTAACGATGTGCGACCGCATCGCGGTGATGAATCGCGGCCGCATCGCGCAGATCGGCACGGCCGAGGACATCTATGAGCGCCCCACCACCCGCTTCGTCGCCGAATTCGTCGGCCGAGCCAACGCCCTGCCGGCCACGCGCAACAGCGACGGAAAGGTGCTGCTTTGGGGCGCGGCCCAGCCGGTCGCGGCCCCGGCGCAAGGTGAGTTCGACCTGTTCGTGCGCCCGCAGCGCATGCGGATCGTCCCGGCGTCCGAACCCGCCGGCGGCGAGACGGTACGTGTCACCGGCCGCGTCCTGCGCAGCGTCTTCGTCGGCGACCATGTCGAGGTGCTGGTCGAGGGCGCGGGCGGACAGCTCGCCGTCGAGATGCCGTCGGGCACGCCCGCGCCGGCCGAGGGTGCAGAGGTAGCGGTGATCTGGCAGGCGCGGGACAGCCTGCCCTTCGCACGCGAGGCGGCATGACCGGCTCCCGCCGCCTTCCGCTCCTGCTGCTGCCGGCCGGGCTCTTCGTGCTGGCCATCTATGCCTGGCCGACGCTGCTGCTGTTGCGCAACGCCTTCAACGAGGTCGGCCCCACCGGCGCGATGGTCGAGGCTTGGTCGCTGAAGACGGCGACCGATACCTTCGCCGACGGCTTCACGCTCGAGCTGACGCTGAACTCGCTGCAGCTCTCGCTGAGTGCGACGGCGATCGCGCTGGCGCTGTCCTACCCGCTCTCGCTCTTCCTGTTCCGCACGGATTCGCGTTTTCGTGGGCTGCTCGCCGTCATCGCGATCCTGCCTATGCTGATCTCGGGCGTGGTGCGCGTCTTCGGCTGGCTCGCCATTCTCGGCGATCGCGGCCTCGTCAACACGATGCTCCAGTCGCTCGGCCTGATCTCGGCGCCGATCAAGCTCGTCTTCAACTGGACCGGCGTCACCATCGGGCTGGCTGAAAGCATCATGCCCTATATGGTCCTGGCGCTGCTCGCCGGCTTCGGCCAGCTCGACCGCACGCTGGAGGAAGCCTCGCGCTCGCTCGGCGCCTCGCCCGTCCGCACCTTCTGGCGCGTGACGCTGCCGCTCAGCCTGCCGGCGATCGTGCTCGCGGCGGGGCTTGGCTTCGTGCTCTCGATGTCGGCCTATATCACCCCGAAGCTGCTCGGCGGCGGGCGCGTCTTCGTGCTGGCGACCGAGATCTTCGAGCAGGCGACGACCAACACCAACTGGCCGGTAGCAGCCGTGCTGGCGATTTACACGCTCGGCCTGCTCCTCTTCCTGCTCGTCCTGTCCAACCTGTTGGCCCGGAGTCTGAGGCGATGAACGGCGCCGGTCCCGTCCTCTCCGGCCTCGCCGCGCTAGTCTATGCGCTGATCTTGGCGCCGATCGTCGTCGTGGTGATGCTCGCCTTCTCGGCCGACAGCTTCATCCTGTTCCCGCCCTCGGGTTATTCGCTGCGCTGGTTCCAGGCCCTTGCCGCGCATGCGCCGCTGCTCTCGGCGCTGGGCCTCAGCATGCAGACCGCCTGCGTCGTGACGCTGCTCTCGCTCGCCATCGGTGTCCCCGCCGCGCTGGCGCTGGCCAAGGGCGAATTCCCTGGCAAGGACGCGCTGACCGGCTTCTTCCTGGCGCCGCTGCTGCTGCCGACCCTGATCACAGGCTTGGCCCTGCTGCTGTTCTTCACGCCGCTGCGGCTGACCGCGACCCTGCCCGGCCTCGTGCTTGGCCACATGACCGTGACGGTGCCCTTCGTCATCCGAATGATGACGACGGCTCTGTCCAACCTGCCTCACGACATCGAGGCCGCCGCCGCGACGCTCGGCGCCACGCCTTGGCGCGTGGTGCGGCGGGTGACGCTGCCCCTGGCGACGCCGGGGCTGATCGCCTGCGCCTGCCTGTCCTTCCTTCTGTCCTTCGACGAGACGGTGATCTCGCTGTTCATCTCCGGCCCGCGCGCGGCAACGCTGCCGGTCGAGATGGTGCGCTATGTCGAAGGCCGTACCGACCCGCTGATCGCGGCTTTGTCCGTCGTCCTGATCGTTGCCACGCTGATCGTCGTCGTCGCGGTCGAACGCCTTGTTGGCGTCGCCCGTGCCGTCGGCAAATAGGAGAACACCGAATGCCCGACTACCGTATCGCCCCCATGCCGGAACAGCTCCCGGCCGCCCTCGTCGAAAAGCTGCAGAAGGTCGAGACGGCGACCGTCGGCCATTCCCGGCATTGGGGCTTCATGGATCGCCGCATACAGCCGCTGCTGCGCGGCAAGCGCATCGCCGCAGCCGCCGTGACGCTGGCCATCCCCGGCCAGGACTCGACGCTGCTGCACCATACGCTCGGCCTGCTGCGCCCCGGCGACATCCTCGTCATCGACCGGCTGGGCGACGACAAGCATGCCTGCTGGGGTGGCGGCGTCACCGTCGCGGCGAAGGCCGCGGGCGCGATCGGCGGCATCGTTGACGGCCCCTGCACGGACCTGACCGAGATCGAGGACTCGGACTTCCCGATGTGGTGCCGGGGCATGTCGCCGATCACGACGCGGCTCTACAATCTCGGCGGCACGCTGAACCTGCCGATCTCCTGCGGCAATGTCCCGGTCAAGGCCGGCGACGTGATCCTCGCCGACGAATCCGGCGTGCTCGTGCTGCCGCGCGACGAGGCCGAGGCCATCGCGGACGCAGCGATCGCCCGGCAGGAGCGCGGCGAGCGCACGCAGGACCGCGTCCGCAACGGCGAGAAGCTCGGCGACATCTCCGGCGCCACCAAGATGGTGCTCGACGCGCTCGCGCAGCCGAACGGCTGAAGACAGGCCAACCCATGAACGCCATCGTTCCCACCCCGCGCAGCACCACTTTCGCCTGCGAAAAGCAGCCCGCCACGGGCTCGCGCGGCATGGTCGTGACAAACCATCCGCTCGCCTCGGCGGCGGGCTCGCAGATGCTGCTGGCGGGCGGCAACGCGGTCGATGCGGCGGTCGCCGCACTGTTCGCCCTCACCGTGGTCGAGCCGATGATGGTCGGCATCCTCGGCGGCGGCTTGAGCCATATCCGCATGGCCGATGGTCGCCATGTCGTGCTCGACGGGCTCTCGACCGCGCCGCTGCGCGCGACGCCTGAGATGTATGACTGCCTCTCCGACGAGATCGGCAAGCAGCGCGATGTTCGCGACCGCGAGAACGTCGTCGGACCCAAGGCCGTGGCGGTGCCGGGCGCGTTGGCCGGCTGGTGCGAGGCGCTGGCCCGCTTCGGCACCCTGCCGCTGGCCGAGGTGCTGCAGCCGGCGATCGCGCTGGCGCAGCGCGGCTTCGTCGTCACGCCCTATCTCTCGAACTGCATCACCGACAACGCCGCCGACCTCGCCCGCGATCCCGGCCTCGCCGCGCTGTTCCTGCCCGGCGGAGCGGCGCTTCAGCCCGGCGCGAGGCTGGTCCAGGGCGACTATGCCGACAGCCTGCGCCTGATCGCCGAGCGCGGTCCCGCCGCGCTCTATGACGGACCGCTCGGCAAGGCGCTGACGCAGTTCATGGCGGCGCATGGCGGGCTGATCGGGCAGGACGATCTCGCCGCCTTCAAGGTCGAGACGCGCGAACCGATCCGCGGCCACTATCGCGGCCACGAGATTCTCGGCCCGCCGCCGCCGGCCTCGTCGGGCGTCCATATCGCGCAGATGCTCAACATCCTCGAAGGCTACGACATCGGCGCGCTCGGCTTCGGCTCGCCCGACAGCGTCCATCTGCTGGCGGAAGCGCTCAAGATCGCCTTCGCCGACCGCGCGGTGGCGACCTCCGACCCCGCCTTCGTCAAGGTCCCGGTCATCAGACTGATCGACAAGGCCTATGCGGACGAGCGCCGGGCGCTCATCGCGATGGATCAGGCCAAAAGCTGGACGGCCGGTCTCTCGGGTGGCGAATCCGCCGACACCACCCATGTCACGGTCGCCGATGCCGACGGCAACGTCGTCACCGCGACGCAGACGATCAACGGCCTGTTCGGCGCCTGCACCCAGATCCCCGGCACGGGTATGCTGACCAACAACTACATGTTCAATTTCGATCCCCATCCCGGGCGCGCGCTCTCGATCGCGCCGGGCAAGCGCGTCTTCACCTCAATGGCGCCGATGATCGTGCTGAAGGATGGCAAGCTCGCCTTCGCGCTCGGCCTGCCCGGCGCATTGCGCATCTTCCCCTCGGCCCTGCAGGCAATCGTCAACCTGATCGACCACGGCATGAGCCTGCAGGAGGCGGTCGAGGCGCCGCGCATCTGGACCGAAGGCGGCGCGCTCGAACTGGAAGAGGCCTTTCCCGAGGCCGTCGCCGAGGCGCTGCGGGCACGCGGCCATCGCATCATCCGCATGCCGCGCATCGCCGGCGGCATGAACGCGATCCGTTTCAACGATGATGGCACGCTGACCGGCGCCGCCTGCTGGCGCGCCGATGGCACGCCGGTTGCGATCTCGGGCGGGCTCGCCCGTGCCGGGGCCCGCTTCACCATCTGAGACCGCACAATCCGCTATCGCTTCTTCAACGACACCACGCCAGAGACGAAACCGCCCATGACCGAGACCATCGTCCTCCTCGACCTGACCACCCCCGAGCGCGCCGACAGGCTGCGCGCTTTGCTGCCGCCGGGCTTCGTGCTGACCCATGGCACCGCGCGCGGCGACGAGCACATGAAGGAAATTATCGCCGAGGCGGATTATGCCATCGCCGGCCAGGTCGCGGTCTCCGGCGACGTGCTGCGCGCGGCGAAGAAGCTGAAGCTGCTGCACAAATGGGGCGTCGGCGTCGACAATATCGATACCGTCACGGCCAAGGAGCTCGGCATCGGCGTGGCGCGCACTACCGGCAGCAATGCGCTCGCCGTCGCCGAATTCGCGCTCGGGCTGATGCTCTCGTCCCTGCGCTTCATCGGCTACGGCCATGCCGAGCTGAAAAAGGGGCATTGGGCGACGGGACACATGCCAGGCGAGACCTTCCTGCTGTCGGGCAAGACTGTCGGCATCGTCGGTTTCGGCGCGATCGGCCAGAATGTAGCCAAGCTGCTCAAGGGCTTCGGCTGCACGATCCTCTATTCCAAGCGCCAGCCGCTGAGCGCTGCCGAGGAAGCCGCGCTCGGCGTCCGCTACGCCTCGATCGACGAAATCCTGGCCCAGTCCGACATCGTCTCGCTGCATTGCCCGCTGACACCGGAGACCACCAACCTGATCGACACCAAGGCGCTGGCCGCGATGAAGAAGACCGCGGTGCTGGTCAATGTCGCGCGCGGCGGCGTCGTCAACGAAGCCGAGCTCGTCGTCGCCCTGCGCAATCGCGTGATCGCGGGCGCCGCGATGGATGTCTATTCGATCGAGCCGCTGCCCCCCGAGAGCGACCTGCTGACGCTCGACAACCTCGTCGTCACGCCCCACTTGGCCGCAATGGCCGCCGACACCTTCGCCCCGACCGTCTCGCGCATGTTCGCCAACATGGTCCATGTCTCACGCGGCGAGCCGGTCCCGGAGAAGGATTTCGTGGTCTGAGGCAAGCGGCCCTCGGAGACGCAGCACCGGGCCGCCCCAGGGCGCCCGGACCCCGCTCGATTGACACGCGTCGCGATCTGAAACATTGGATTTGGCCTTGCGGGAGTTGGTTTTCGGCAGCTCCTGCCCTCTTTCCCCTGACAGGGCGGCACGGGCCTCATGACCAGTGTTTCACCGCAACGCGTGCTGCTGACGGGCGCCGCCGGCTTTGTCGGCCTCCACGTCACGCAGGCGCTGCTGGCCCGGGGCACGACCGTGCTGGGCATCGACAATCTGACGCCCTATTACGATCCGGCGCTGAAGCAAGCCCGGCTCGACCAGCTGCTGCCACGCAACGGTTTCAGCTTCGAACCGATCGACATCGCCGACTATGATGCTTTGCAAGCCGCCTTCGCCGCCTTCAAGCCCGATGTCGTGATCCATCTCGCGGCGCAGGCAGGCGTGCGCTACTCGCTCGACAATCCGCGCGCCTATGCCCACTCGAACCTCGACGGCTTCCTCTCGGTGCTTGAGGCCTGCCGGCATCACCCGGTGGCGCATCTGGTCTATGCCTCGTCGAGCTCGGTCTATGGCTCCAACGCCAAGGTGCCGTTCAGCGAGCATGACGGCGCCGACCACCCGGTCTCGCTCTATGCCGCGACCAAGCGCGCCAACGAGGTGATGGCGCACAGCTATTCGCATCTCTACGGCATCCCCGCGACGGGCCTGCGCTTCTTCACCGTCTACGGCCCCTGGGGCCGGCCGGACATGGCCTATTTCAAATTCACCAAGGCGATCCTCGAAGGCAAGCCGATCGACGTCTACGCCGAGGGCGAGATGAGCCGCGACTTCACCTATGTCGATGATATCAGCGAGGCGATCGTCCGGCTCGCAGCGCTGCCGCCCGTGGCCAATCCCGGCCTCATTGCCGCCTCGCCCGACCCGGCGACGGCTGCCGCGCCCTACCGCGTCTACAATATCGGCAACCACACGCCGGTTCGGCTCGACCGCTTCATCGCCGTGATCGAGCAGGCCTGCGGCAAGGCCGCGATCAAGCGCCATCTGCCGATGCAACCCGGTGACGTGCGCGCGACCTATGCCGACGTCTCTGATCTGATGGCGAGGGTCGATTTCAGGCCCGACACCCCGATCGAGACCGGCATCGCCCGCTTCGTCGCCTGGTATCGCGAGTTCTACGGCACCGGGCAGGCCACGTGATCAGCCCCTGACGATCTCGCGCGAGAACCGGGCGACGGATTCGTCGAGACGTCGCGCCGAGACATCGACGCCGTTTGCCGCCTCGGACACCTGTCGGCCATTGTCCATGGTGCGTGCAGCGTCGGCGACGACGAGATCGATCGCCCCTGCCGCCTGCTCTGTTTCCTGAACCGTCCGCGCGAGCAGCTCCACCATGGTGCGGATGGCATCTGCCTGCTGATCCACCGCCACGACGATTCCGCTGGTCGCACCCACGATCGCATCCGTCGAGACGCTGATGCTCATGACCGCTGCGAGCGAGCGCGCGGTTGCGGACCGCACGTCCTCGATACGCTCCGAAATCTCCTGCGTCGCCGCTTCCGTCCGCGCCGCCAGCCCCTTCACCTCCATCGCGACGACGGCAAATCCGCGCCCCGCCACGCCGGCGCGCGCCGCCTCGATCGTCGCATTCAGAGCCAGAAGGTTCGTCTGGGCCGCGATCTCCCGGATTAGCTCCGAGACCTCTCCGATATCCCGCACCGCCTGTATGAGCTGCGTCTTGACGCCGATCGAGGCCGCGACGTCGGACGCGGCCGTTCGCACCAGTGCGGTCGTCCGGTCCGCTTCATTGCGGATCAGGGAAATGGTCTCGGTCAGACGATGCGAGCAGAGTTCCACCGAGACGATGTCGGTCCTGGCCTCGTCGACCTTGGTCAGCACGCCGGCAAGCTTGTCCTGCGATCTCTGTGAAATCGCGACAAGCTGCTCGGCCGCACCGCCCATCTGATCGACGGACTGGAACACAGGCTGGAGAATGGCGCCGATCTCGCGCCGAAACGCTTCAGCCTGTCCCTCGACTTGCTCGCGCCGCGCCTCCTCGATGCGCGCCTGCGCCCGCGCCTCGAGACCGAGCGTCTGCGCGCTGCTGACGGCGCGGACGCGATCGATGAAAAGCTGCGCCATGCTGCGCAAGGACACCAGCATGACCGAGCCGTAGATCACCTGAAAGACCAGGTTCTCCAGCAGATGATCGAGCGGCGACAGAACGATATGGATGATGCGCGCTCCCAGGATCAACCCTGCGAAGAGCAATGCGGCCGAAGGCATGCTCGCCATGGTGAAGGTGCCGGCGCAGACCAGTCCCGCCAGTAGGGTCGCAGTCAGCACCTCCATCTGGGGAACTGCGGTGGGACTGATCACCACGGCCATCACCACCCAGGGAGCCGCCATGATGGCAGTATCGACCAGAATTCGGTCGATGAACTTCGCTGAGGGCGCATCCTCGCGCCTGCGTTCCCTGATCCGCGCGATCCGCAGCATCCCCAGCAAGCCGCTGGCGACGACCCAGCCACTCCACACCAGCGGAAACCAGAGCCAGCCATGGAACATCGCGGCGATCGCGACCAGCACCGCGGAGAGCAGATTGGACATCAGGATGGCGGGAAGAACCCGCGCGAACATCTCCGCCTGCGCCATGCGCAGCGCGGCCGCGTCGGCGTCGTCCAGCCGGGCCATGCCGAATTGGCGGTTGACCCAGGCATCGTAGCGCGTGGGCCAGGTCGCGCCTGCTGTCATGGCCGGAGGGTCTGCTTCGTCATGGCCACGCTCAACTCCAGCGCGCATGGATGAGCTTCGACCCTTGCAGAGAGGTCTCAAGCGGCGGTTAACGCCGCCGCGAGTCGCATCGCGGATAAATGGCTGGCCGGATGCGACAGCAGCCGCATCCGGCCTCGGCACCGCTCAGACGGCGCCGTGCGCCTCGACATAGAGCGCATAAAGCGAGTGGCTGCTCGCCATGTAGAGACGGTTGCCCTTGGGGCCGCCGAAGCAGAGATTGGCACAGCGCTCCGGCAGGCGGATGAAGGCCAGCGGCTTGCCTGCCGGGCTGAACACCATCACGCCGTCGAGGTCTTCCGGCTTGCCCCTCAGGCTGAAGACCTTTCGGCCTCCGGCATCGACGGCTTCCGCGTTGAGCGCACCGTTGCTGCCATAGCCGCACCAGAGATTGCCGTCACGATCGACCTTGAAGCCGTCGAGCGCTCCGAAATCGGCGGCATCGACCACCTTCGTCTTGTTCGAGGCCTTACCTTGCGCGTCGATGTCGAAGCTCCAGATGCTGCGATTGGGCGTGCCGCGCCACTCGACGACATAGAGCTTCTTCTCGTCCGGCGAGAAGGCGAGCCCATTGGGGTTGAGCAGATCGGTGATCACCGCCGTCAGCTTGCCGTCGGCGCCGATGCGATAGACATTGGTCGTCGCCTGCTCCGGCTTGGCGCGCGACCCCTCCCATTCACCGTTGATGCCGAACAGCGGATCGGTGAACCAGATCGTGTCGTCGGATTTGACGACGACATCGTTGGGCGCATTCAGGCGCTTGCCCTCGAACGCATCGGCCAGCACGGTGATCTTGCCGTTTTTCTCGGTGCGGGTGACGCGCCGCGTCACCGAATGCTCGCAGGTGATCAGCCGGCCCTGCCTGTCCCTGGCATTGCCGTTGGCGAAGTTGGCGTTCTCGCGGAAGACCGTGAAGCTGTTCTTCACCTCGTCGTATTTCATGATCCGGTTGTTGGGGATGTCGCTGACCAGGACATAGCGCCCGTCCGGGAAATAGACCGGCCCCTCGGCCCAGCGCATGCCGGTGCCAAGCTGCTCCACCGTGCTCGAATAGATCCGGTACTTGCCGAAGCTCGGATCGAGGATCTCGACCGACGGGTCGGGATAGCGCTGGTTCGGCTTGAACGGAAAGGCCTGGCCCAGGGCCGGCCCGGCCAATGCGGCACCCGCTGCGGCGAGGCCGCCTGCGAGCACATGACGACGCGACGTTTCAACCATTGTTCCCTCCAAATCTTTTTATGATTCTGGTTTTTTGTGATTCTGGTCGTGCGAGGACGCGCCGCAAAGGCAGCGTCCCAGTCAGCCCGTCTCGCGGCCGGCTTCGCCGTCGTTCAGGTAAAAGCCGGGCAGCCGAAAGCCCGGCCCGCGGTCAGGACCAACTCGGCCGCCATGCGGCGAATTCGGCCTTGGTCTCGGCATTGGCCGGATAGAGCCCGAAAATGCCCTGCCCGCCGCGCACGCGCTCGGCGACGAAATCCTCATAGGCGGTCTGCTCATAGACCTCCGGAGCGATCTCGTTGGCGAGATGCGCCGGGATCACACAGACGCCCTCGCCGTCGCCGACGACGATGTCGCCCGGATAGACCGCGACATCGCCGCAGGCGATCGGCGCGTTGATGTCGAGCGCGTGGTGGCGGATCAGGTTGGTCGGCGCGCTCGGGCGGTTGTGATAGGCCGGAATCGTCATCTGCGCGATCTCGGGGCTGTCGCGGAAACCGCCATCGGTGACGATGCCGGCGACACCGCGCTGCGCCAGGCGCTGCACCAGGATACCGCCGGCCGAGGCCGCGCGCGGGTCCTTGCGCGAGTCGATCACCATGACATGGCCCGGCGGGCAGTCCTCGACCGCGCGCCGCTGCGGATGCTGCGTGCCCTCGAAGGTGCCGAGATGGTCGATATCCTCGCGGGCCGGGATATAGCGCAGCGTGAACGCCTCCCCGACCATCGACTCGGTCTTCTGGCCCAGCGGCCGCACATCCTGGATGAACTGGTTCCGGAAGCCGCGCTTGAACAGCGCCGTCGTCAGCGTCGCGGTCGAGACACGCTTGAGCTTGGCGCGGTTTTCGTCGGTGAGTGTCGTCATGATCTTGGCTAAGGCTCCAGCGAAGGGTCGAACATCTCGTCAGCGTGAGACGAATGGCGTGGTGGTCGAGAACCGGAGCGGAGCGGACATCGGTCCGTCAGCACCGGAAGCGCAGACCGCCGCGTCAGGCGGCCGCGCTGGCGGGATGATCGGCCCTTCGATCATTCGATGCGAACGTTGGCCTTCCGCGCCACCTCGGCCCAGCGCTTGGTCTCCGAGGCGATGTAGGCGGTGAACTGCTCCTGGGTCGAGCCGACCGGATCGACCCCGAGCTTCTTCATCTGCTCGACGACGGCGGGTTCGCGCATGATCGCCTGGACCTCGGCCGAGAGTTTTGCGGTGATCGCCTTGGGCACAGCCGATGGTGCGAAGAAGCCGTGCCAGGACGCAGCCGCGTAGCCGGGAATGAACTCGGCCAGCGCCGGCAGATCCTTGGCCACGGCGAGCCGCTCCGGGGTCGCCGTCGCCAGCGCCCGGATCTTGCCGGCTTCGACATGCGGCCAGGCGATGGTGATGTTGTCGAAGGTGATCTGGATCTGGCCCGACAGCAGGTCCTGCGTCACCTGCCCGCTCGAGCGATAGGGCACATGCACCATGTCCGTCCCGGTCTCCACCTTGAACAGTTCGGCCGCCATATGGGTCGAAGTGCCGGCGCCCGACGAGCCGAAGGAATACTTGCCCGGATTGGCCTTGAGCAGCGCGATCAGCTCCGGAACCGTCTTGGCCGGCAGATCGAGATTGACCATCAGGATGTTCGGCACGCTGGCGACCTGCGAGATCGGCGTGAAATCCTTGATATGGTCGTAGGGCATCTTGGCATAGACGCCGGGATTGATCGCATGGGACGAGACCGTCCCCATCGTCAGCGTGTAGCCGTCGGGCTCGGAGCGCGCGACCGCGGCAGACCCGGTGTTGCCGCCAGCGCCCGGCCGGTTCTCGACGATGAACTTGCCGTTGAGCCGGGCGCCCAGCCGGTCGGCCAGCACGCGACCGAGCAGATCGGTCGTGCCGCCTGCGGCGAAGGGCACGACGATCGTCACCACCTTGTTGCCTGGATAATCGGCCTGCGCCAGCGCCGCAGGGGCGCTCAGCAGGCATGCGGCGGCGATCATCGCCCGGCGCGTCATCGTCATGGTGTTCCCTCCAGTTCCGTTTCCTTGAGCCGGCGTATTGCTGCCGGCGTGGTCCGTTCCCGAACCCTTGCTATCGGCATAGCACATGATTCCAGATTTGAAATCTGAAATTTCAGACTTGTCGCGGCTTGCCCTTTGTGGTGTCTGGTGCGGTGATGGTGTCAGGGCCGAGCGGCCCCCCAACGGATTCGACTCATGCTGGCGCCACCACCGGAACCGCGATGTCAGAGACGCTCCTGATCGAACCTGTCGCCCCGCATCTGCTGCGCTCCCTGCGCGAGCATGTGCATGAGCGCCTGCGCCGTGCGATCGTCGCCGGCCGGTTCCGCAATGGCGAAAAGCTGAACGAGCGCCATCTCGCCGAAATGCTCGGCGTCAGCACGACGCCGGTGAAGGATGCGATGCGCCGGCTCGAAAGCGAGGGGCTGGTCCGCACCGAGGCGCGGCGCGGCGTCTTCGTCGAGTTCTCGGCCCGTCAGGCGCTCGAGATGGCGCTCGGACGCGCCGCGCTCGAAAGCGTCATGACCCATATCGCCGCCAACCGGGTGAGCGACGCCGACATCGCCGAGATGGCACGGCTGGTCGAGGAGATGGCGCATGCGACCGAGCACAGCGCGCTGGAAGATCTCGTCACCCTGAACGAGGCCTATCACGGCGCCATCCACCGGATTTCGGGCTGCACCTATCTGGAGAGAAGGCTCGACGGGCAGCGCATGTATGATCACGCCCAGCGCATCGCGCTACTGTCCGAGGCTTCCGAGCGGGGCCAGGGCTTCGAGGAACATCGCTCGATTTTCGACGCGCTGAGGACACGCGAGCCGGCGCTCGCGGAACAACGGATGCGCCGCCACATCGTCCGCTCGGCGAAAGCCCATGTGCGGCAGGTGTTCGGCGCCGATGCGGAAGGGTTGGACTATGATGAATGACAAGATTCGCAGCGGCCTGCGCGGCATTTCGGGCGTGCATGTCACCGCCTGGAGCGCCGATGGCGAGGCCGACTGGGCGGTGACGGGCAGGATCGTCGCGCGCATCGCGCAGGCCGGCATCCACAACATCGTCTCGGCCGGCAACACCGGCGAGTTCTATCCGATGACGACGGACGAGGTCGTGCGCAGCCATGCGGTCGCAGCCGAAGCCGCTGCCGGCAAGGCGCTCGTCACGGCCGGCATCGGGCGCTCGCTGCGCGAGGCCGTCTCCACCGGCAAGCTCGCGGCGACGGCCGGTTGCGACGCGGTGATGGTCCACCACCCGCTCGACCCCTTCGCCGCCCCACAATCCCAGGCCGACTACATTATCGCCATCGCAGAGGCGCTGACGATCCCGCTGGTCGCCTATATCCGCTCCGACGCCATCGGCGTGAAGGACCTCGTCCGCGTCGCGACGCACGCCAACGTCGCCGGCGTCAAATTCGCCTCGAACAACATGATGCTGCTGGCCGAATGCGTCCGCGCCACGCAAGGGACATCAGCCAACTGGATCTGCGGTCTCGCCGAGGGCTGGGCCGCGCCCTTCTATGCGCTCGGCGCCCGCGGCTTCACCTCCGGCTTGATCAATGTCGCGCCGGAGCGATCGCTGGCCGTCTGGCATGCGCTGGAAAAGGGCGACTATGCCGCGGCGCGCGTCGAGGTCGACGCCATCGCCGGCTTCGAGACGCTACGCACGAAATACGGCAACGGCGCCAATGTCACCGTGGTCAAGGAAGCGCTCGGCCTGCTCGGCACCAATGTCGGCCCCGTCCGCCTGCCCGGCCTGCCGGAGCTGAACGCAGCCGAAAAAGCCGAACTGCGCCAGATCGTCTCCGGCTGGAACCCGGTCCGCATCGCAGCGGAGTAGCGCGCCGGCGCCTCTCGCGTCATGGTCGGGCTTGTCCCGACCATCCACGTCTTCCTTCGTCGAGAGCAGTGTTCAAGACGTGGATGCTCGGCACGAGGCCGAGCATGACGGAAGAGCCAAGCCCTCACGACAAGAATAGAAACGATCTAAGGAAACGCCATGACGACCCACCCCCGCAAGACGCCCGACACCCTGCGCTCGAAGCGCTGGTTCGGCGCCAGCGATCTGCGCTCCTTCGGCCATCGCTCGCGGGCCCTCCAGATGGGCTTCGGCCATGACGAATTCATGGGCAAGCCCGTCATCGGCATCATCAACACCTGGTCCGAGATCAACCCCTGCCACACCCATCTGCGCGACCGGGCCGAGGCGGTGAAGCGCGCGGTCTGGGCGTCCGGCGGTTTTCCCGTCGAGATCCCCGTGATGTCGGTCTCGGAGCAGTACCAGAAGCCGACGACCATGCTTTATCGCAACTTCCTGGCGATGGAGACCGAGGAATCGATCCGCTCCCACCCGCTCGACGGCGCGGTGCTGCTCGGCGGCTGCGACAAATCCACGCCGGCCCTGATCATGGGCGCCTGCAGCGCCGGCTTGCCCTTCATCTTCGTGCCGGCCGGGCCGATGCTGCGCGGCAACTGGGCCGGCAAGATCCTCGGCTCGGGCGCCGATGTCTGGAAATACTGGGCCGAGAAGGAAGCCGGCAACATCACCGATGACCAATGGAAGGACATGGAAAGCGGCATCGCCCGCTCGCATGGCACCTGCATGACGATGGGTACGGCCGCGACCATGATGAGCCATGCCGAGGTGCTGGGGCTGACCCTGCCCGGCGCCTCCGCCATTCCCGCCGCCGATGCCGCCCATCCGCGCATGGCGGCGGCAGCCGGCAAGCGCATCGTCGAGATGGTCTGGGAAGATCTGACGCCCGATCGCATCCTCACCCGCAAGAGCTTCGAGAATGCGTTGACGGTGCATATGGCGGTCGCGGGCTCGACCAACGCCATCATCCACCTGATCGCCATGGCCGGCCGCGCCGGCGTCTCGCTGACGCCCGACGACTTCGACAAGTTCTCCCGCACCGTCCCGGTGATCGCGAACCTGCGCCCCTCCGGCGACTTCCTGATGGAGGATTTCTTCTATGCCGGCGGTCTGCCGGCCCTGCTGAAGCAGTTGGAGAGCAAGCTCCACACCGACGCCATGACCGTCACCGGCAAGCCAATCTCGGAGACGATCGCGCTCGCCACCGTCTATGATGACAACGTCATCCGTCCGCTCGACAAGGCCGTCTCGACGGCCAATGGGCTCGCCGTCCTCAAGGGCAACATCGCGCCCGATGGCTGCGTGATCAAGCCCTCCGCCGCCGAGCCCCGCCTGCTCAAGCACACGGGTCCCGCGATCGTGTTCGAGGACTACGACGCGATGATGCGCGCCGTGAACGACGAGGATACGGATGTCACGGCCGACCACATCATGGTGCTGAAGAACTGCGGCCCCGTCGGCGGGCCCGGCATGCCCGAATGGGGCATGATGCCGATCCCCCGAAAGTTGCTGAAGCAGGGCGTGCGCGACATGCTGCGCATTTCGGACGCCCGCATGTCGGGCACCAGCTACGGCGCCTGCGTGCTCCATGTCGCGCCCGAGGCCTATATCAAGGGGCCGCTCGCGGCGGTGCAGACCGGCGACATCATCAGCGTCGATGTCGAGGCGCGCACGATCTCGGTCGACCTGACCGACGCCGAGATCGCGGCACGGCTGAAGATCTGGACACCGCCGGACCGCGACTATCCACGCGGCTACGGCAAGATGTCGGCCGCCCATATCCGCCAGGCCGACAAGGGCTGCGACTTCGACTATCTCGAAGGCACGGCGAAGATCCCCGAGCCGGAAATCCACTGAGGCGGACGCGGCCCTCAACCCCGCCCGAACAGCCCGTGAAACCGTCCGAGGAAGCTCTTCAGCCGATCGTTCTGTGGATTTCCGAAGATCTCCGACGGCGGCCCGGCCTCTGCGACCTTGCCCTGGTCGAGGAAGACGACGTGGTTGGAGACGTCGCGCACGAACATCATCTCGTGGCTGACCAGCAGCATCGTTATGCCCGACTCCGCCAGCCCCTGCATCACGCCCAGCACTTCCGCCACCAGTTCGGGGTCGAGCGCCGAGGTCACCTCGTCGAACAGCAGCAGGCGCGGCTGCATCGCGACCGCGCGCGCGATCGCAACCCGCTGCTGCTGGCCGCCCGAGAGCTGGTAGGGATAATGCCCGGCCCGCTCGGCGAGCCCGACGCGTCCGAGCCAGTGCTGCGCGATGTCCTTTGCCTCGGAGTGACCCTTGCCCTGCACCTTGGTCAGACCGAGCATGACATTGTCGATCGCGCTCAGATGCGGGAACAGGTTGAACTGCTGGAAGACCATGCCGAGCCGTGCCCGCTGCGCCGAGATTTTCGTCTCGCTCAGGCGCTTCCGGCGCGTGCCGGATAGGGTGTAGCCGACCGGATCGCCGTCGAGCAGGATCTCGCCGCCATCATGCTCTTCCAAGAGGTTGATGCAGCGCAGGAAGGTCGTCTTGCCCGAGCCCGAAGCGCCGATCAGCGAGACCACCTGACCTTGCTGGACGGTCAGGTCGATGCCCTTCAGCACCTCGATCTGGCCGAAGGTCTTGCGCACCTCGCGGGCTTGCAGAAGGGCTGGCTCGTTCATCGCGGGCGCGTCCTGTCTCAGTAGCGCAGATAGGAGTACCGCCGCTCCAGCGTGGCGCCGAGCTGGGCAAGCGTGAAATTGATCGCGACGTAAAGCGCCGCGGTCAGCAGATAGAAATCGATGATCATGTAGTTGCGCGCCATCGCCTGCTGGGCCGAGAGCAGCAATTCGACCACGCCGATGATCGAGAGCAGCGTCGTGCCCTTGACGATCTCCAGCGCGGTATTGACCCAGGGCGGCAGCATGCGCCGCACCGCCTGGGGCAGGATCACATGGGTCAGGCGCTTGCCGAAGGTCAGCCCGATCGCCTTGGCCGCCTCCATCTGCCCGGCCGGAACAGACTGGACCGCGCCCCGGAAATTCTCGGCGACATGGGCCGTGGCGAAGGCGCCGAGCGCGATCACCCCGGCCCAGAAGGCGGGAACGTTGATGCCGAACAGCGCCAGCCCGTAATAGGTAAACAGGATCAGCACGAGCAGCGGCAGCCCGCGCATCACATCGACATAAAGCCGTGCCAGCAGCCGCAGCCACCACCAGCCGAAGGTCAGAACCACGCCCATCGCGATCCCCAGCACCGTCGCCATGACGATACTCAGTGCCGAGCTCAGCATGGTCACGCCGAGCCCCGACAGGAGCGATTGCCGCGCCTGCCAGGCCTCAAACAGGAAGGTGCCGGGTGCCATCGAGAAATCCATGAGCCTCTACCGGATCGACGCGTAACGGCGCTCGAGCAGCCGCAGAACCATGGCGATGAGATAGGCGCTGGCGAGGTACAGCGCGCTCGCGGTCAGCCAGACCTCCATCACACGGAAGGTGTTGGCGTTGATCTGCCGCGCCGTGAAGGTCAGCTCCGGCACCGCGATCGCGGCCGCCAGCGAGGTGTCCTTGAACAGCGAGATCAGGTTGTTGCCGATCGACGGCAGGGTGATGCGGAACATCACCGGCAGCACGACATAGACCTGGCGCTGCCAGGGCCGCATGCCGATCGCCTTCGCCGCCTCGACATATTGCTTCGGGATCGAGGCCAGGCCCGCGCGGAACACCTCGCACATATAGGCCCCGGCATAGAGCGAGAGCGACAGAACGAAGCTCTGCGTCTTGTCGAGGAAGGAGATGTCGAATTCGGGCAGGCCGAAATACAAAAAGAAGATCAGCAGCAGCAGCGGCGTGCAGCGGATGAACTCGACATAGGCCCAGACCGGCGCCGAGAGCCATTTCTTGCCGGAGACGCGGGCATAGGCCGCCAGAAGCCCGATCACGCAGCCGATCAGCAGCGAGACGACCGCAAGCCAGAGCCCGAGCAGCAGGGCATCGCCCAGCTTGCCCGAATTTCGCGCGATGACGGACCAGTCGAAATGGTAGTCGATCATGATGGCGGCGACTGTTCCCGGCGCGGCGCAAGGCCGGGCCGGACGGAGCACGCCCCGTCCAGCCCGGATAGGGCGGAAACGATCAGGCGAACTCTTGCGGGAAGCCGACTTTGGGGATCGGCAGTTCGATGCCGAACCATTTCTTGTAGGAGGCGGCGAAGTAGTCGAAATCGACGCCCAGCATCGCCTCCTTGTAGACGGTGTTGACCCAGTTCAGCCAGGTCGGGTCGCCGGGCTTGACCGCCGAGGCGTAGGAATTGGGCATCCAGCCGAAGCCGGAATCGGCGAAGCGGCCGGGCGCCTGCTGCATCAGCCAGCGCATCGCCGACTGGTCCTGCATCGAGGCATCGACGCGCCGCGCGTTCAGCGCCTGCATCGCCGAATCCGGGCTGTCGAAGGCGTCCACCTTCGCTTCCGGCAGCGCCATATGCACCCACTGCTCGAGGAAGACGTTCTGCATGCCGCCGACGGTCACCGCCTTGCCGGCCGCCTTCATCTCGGCATAGTCCTTGTACTTGCCGCCGCGCGCCAGCAGCATCAGGCCGACACCTTCGCGGTAGTAGGGAATGGTGAAGTCGACCTGCTGGGCCCGGCCCGCCGTCACGGTCATCCACTGCACGACGATGTCGACCTTGTCGGTCACGAGGCTCGGGATGCGGGCGTCCGAGCCCTGCAGCACGAACTCGACCTTCTCCGGATCGTCGAACAGGCTCTTGGCCAGCAGCCGGGCGAGGTCGATGTCCATGCCGACGAGCTTGCCGGTGGCATCCTGGAAATGCCAGGGCGGGTTGGTACTGCCGGTGCCGACGATCAGCTTGCCGCGCTCCTTGATGGTGTAGAGCTTGCTCTTCGCCACGGTCTGCGCCTGCGCGGCCGAGGGCGCGAGCAGGCTTGCCGCCGCGGCGCCGCCGATCGCTGCCCCTGCGAGGCCGAGCCCGAACAGGCTGCGCCGCTCGAGGCTCAAGCCCTGATCCTCAGTGGAAGAGATGTCGTCCTGAACGCCCATGATTCCCTCCATGTCCGGTCTGCGCGCGCCTGCTGATCGACGGGTCGGCACTGAAAAACCTCAGCAAGAAGTGGGCCAGCCGAGCTCGCATCGAGACTTGGAAAGGGCGCGAGCGGCCCTCGACCGGAGGGCCCCTGCAGGGCATGGTCGCGCACCGCCGACCGCCTCGACCCGCGAGACCACCGCCTTGCCGCAAACGCCGCCCCCCTCGCCGCGCCTCTCCTGGCAGGCCGCCTTTGAGACACCGACGAACTCGCAGATCGAGCAGGAGCGCTGGGTTCTGGCGATGTGCCTGGGCCGGCGCGACGGCCGCTTCGCCGAGATCGGCGCCTTCGACGGCGTGCTGCACAGCAACACCTGTTTCCTGGAGAGCGATCACGGCTGGAGCGGCGTGCTGGTCGAGCCCAATCCGATCCTGTTCGCCAAGCTCGCAGCCAGCCGCAGCGCGACCTGCCTGGAGCGGGCGGTGCATCGCGAGGGCGGGCAGTTTTTGTCCTTCGTTGCCTCGCAGGAGATCGGGACGCTGGCCGAATATGCCGAGAGCGACGGCTACGCCCAGCATCGCCGCGAGGCGATCAGCGAGAACGGTCTGATCACGGTCGAGACCATCACCTTCGACGGGATGGATGCAGCCGATGGCCGGGCTGGCGACGGCTACGACTATGTCTCCCTCGACACGGAAGGCTCGGAACTCGACATCCTCAGAACGATCGATCTCACCCGGCACAGGATCGCGCTCTTCACCATCGAGCATAATTTCGTCGAGCCGCGCCGCGAGACCATGCGCGTGCTGCTGGCCGAAGCCGGCTATCAGCGGCTCAATGTCGGCTTCGACGACTGGTACTGGCATGAGGGCCATCTCAGGACCCGTAATGGCGGCGCCCTGCCCGAGATCGCCGCCATCAACGCCCATGTGAAGAGCATCTACCAGGACTGAAGCGCCCGCCGCTTCCCTCAGAGCTCCGCATCGAACACCACGCTGCCAAATGAGGCCTGCACGCGCCCGGTCGCAGCCGCAGTGGCGCTCCCCCTCGCCTCTCGCCGGGACAGCACCGCGATTGCCGCGCTGCCGCCCGCAACATTGACCGTCCCCGAGACGGTGAAGGCCACCGAGGGCACCGCCCGCATCCGCGTCGGCAGCACGAGCGTCTGCTGCGCCGCGCCACCCGCCGCCTGATAGGCATCGAGCGCGAGTGCGCCTTCGTGCCGCCAGTGATAGCGGGCGCACAGCGCCTCCTCCAGCGTCGCCGGACGCGCGATCCAGCCGCTGGCGGCATGGCCGAATTCGAGCTTGATCCGCCGCAGCGTCACCGGACCGGACGCCGGCGCAATCGAGACCGCCAGCACGCCGGTATCGCCTATGGCCGGCGTCAACGTGACGCCGCGCCGGCCGCTCCCGGCCGCAATCGTGCCGGACACGCTGCCGATCGACACCGCGAGATCGCCGCCCGACAACCCCTCGACGGCCAGCGTCAGCGGCAGGCCGGCGAAGGAAGCGAGGCCCCACAATGCGGGCTCGACCGGCTGGACGATCGCACCCGCGCTCAAGGTCAGGTCATAGCCCGCCAGCGACAGCGTCGCTCCGGCCAGGCCGGCCTTCCAGCGGTCGAAGCCATAGGCGCCGGCCGCCAGCACACCGCTGGCGAAACCACGCTGGTTGATCTGCATGTCGCCATTGACCAGCAGGTTCGGTGCGCAGGCCCAGCGCGTCGCCGGCAGCGAGACGCCGCCCGTCGCCCGGTCGACCACCATCGCCTCGGCCCAGGCGGAGCCGTCGGCGCTCACCTTGACGTGCAGGTCGTCGTCGCCGGCAAGCCCGATCTCGGCGCGGCCGGAAAAGCCGGCCTGGAACAGCAGGCTCGCCGTATCGCCCGCTGCTGCCTTGTTGAGCTTCATCTGATGGCCCGCGCCGGCATGGTTGAACAGGCTCGCCTGCGCCTGGACGACGAAGCGCGTCGTCACATCGGCCGTGCCGTTGATGCCCCAGAGACTGGCGCCGAGGCCGCTGAGCGGGCTGTCGCGCCGCCACTCCGTCCCGGTCCAGAGATGATGCTCGGCCTCATCAGCGACCCAGGCCTGCCAGCCCGCGCGTGGCGTCAGGAAGGTCCAGCCGCCATCCTCGAACAGCGCGACCTGATCGGTACGCCCGGCGAAGATGCCGCTGCCGCCGTCCGGGACGATATAAGCCGAAAGCTCGGTCGGCGTGGCCGGCGGCACCATCTGCGTTCGGCTGTCGGCGACGAGGTGGATCAGCGCATCGAGCCGCGTCAGGGCGTCGTTATGGGTGACATGCTTCTGCGCCTGCCCGGCGGCGAGCAGGGGCAGGGATAGCCGCGGCGTTACGGTCATGGGGCCTCGCGAGGGGTTCGGATGGCGGTTGCGAGCCGCCACTATCCGTCCCGCCCAACGCGACGGGGACAACCCCGCCGGCTTGTCCCCGCGCTCAGCCAAAGAGGGCCTTAGCCGAAGACACGCGGCCGCAGGCCCGATTCTTCTTCAGGTGAAGACGCGAGGCCGCAGCCCCGCGTGGAACCAGGTGATCATCGAATAGATGTCATGAACCGGCAGCCCCGTCGCCGCCTGCACCGCCGCCGCATAGGGCGGCATATTGGTGCATTCGAGCACGATCGCCCCGACATCCGGGTGCCGCAGCACGAGATCCAGCGCCGCATTGACGACATCGCGCTCGGCCAGGTCGATGTCCATGTCGTCCTTCTCCGCCTTGATCAGGACGCGGAAGAACTCCTTGCCATTCTCCGTGCCGGCGACGGGCGTATCGAGCGGCACGCCCGCGCCTTCCAGATGAGCCGGAGTGAGGCTGCCGGCCGAGACCGTCACCAGCCCGACGCGCTTGCCTGGCGGCAATGTCGCCTGCACCCAGGGCACCTGCATCAGCGAGGAGGTCGCGACCGGCACGCCGACGGCCGCTGCAAGCTCGCGCTGGAACAGCGAAAGGAAGCCGCAATTCGTGGTGATCGCTTCCGCGCCGAGCCGCACGAGATCCTGCGCCGCCGCGATGAAATCCGGCAGCAAACCGGCCGCGCCCTTGAGCACGACCTTGTCCGGGCTGGCACCGTCGACGACGCGGTAAAGCACGGGGAAGGGCCAGGTCGCGCCATTGCCCATGTCGCCGAGGATGCGCGGAAACCGGGCCTCCAGCATCAGGATGCCGAGCGGCGCCCCGTAGATCGCCTTGCCGCCGCGCGCGATCCGCCGGCTATGAGGGGTGACAGCGGTAATTGTCATGGCTTGCGCGTCTCGTGATGGTCGGCTTTCGAGAGGTAGCGCGGAAGCGGGCCTAGCGCCATGCTCCGCTGGCAGACCCGCCCCACGCCAGGCGGTCCGGTTGATCATCCCGCGCGACATGCCCATAAGACGGCCTTCCCGCTCGGAGCGATCCGGCCTGCCCGCTTCGGGCCATTTTGGGGCGGTGCGATAGTTGCATCGGGCGGGAACGGCATGAATGAGGCGCAGCACTTGAACGACGTGAACAGAACCACCCGACGGATCGCGATCGCCGTCGGCTGGAGTGCGGCGCTGATCATCACATTCGCGACCCTTGCCCCGATCGGAAGCCGGCCGCACCTGCCGGACGCCGGCCCCGACATCGAGCGCTTCTTCGCTTTCCTTCTGCTGGCGGGCGCGCTGGCGACCGCCTACCCGCGGCACCGTGGCATCGTCCTGCTCCTGACGATCGGGCTCGTGATCGGCCTGGAGAGCGCCCAACTCCTGGAGCCGACGCGCCACGGAAGGCCCCATGACGCGGTCATCAAGGGTCTGGGTGCCATCACGGGGATCGCCTTCGCAGTCGTGATGGACAGGCTCTCGCGCGGGCTGCGCCGGGCTCATTGATCCGCCGCGACGCGGGGTCGAAGCTGTACCGAAATGGCACGCGGCTCCTTTCCAGAACGATGGCGCGGTGCCCGGCCCCCACGCCGATCGTTGAATCAAGCCGGGTTTTCAGCAGTCATACCCATTTTGAAGCATGCCCAAGCGGCATGCCGCTTGCGATCCGTCTCCCCGAAGCGCCCCGACACGGCCGATTGTGCCGGATGGGAGCGCCGACAGAGGTGTGGGCCTTCCAGCCTGCGCCCGATGCGGAGCGATCGAGCCGAGATGACCGTGAACGAACTGAACCTCGCCGCGGGCCCAGCAACCCAGGATCGCGCCAACGCATGGCGGCATTGGCTCGGCCTGATCACCGCGGCCACCGACGCACTGGTGGTGATGGCCACCGTCGGGCTGGTCTCGCTGGTCTATCATCTGCAGGCCTATGGCGGAGTTCCGGCGAACCAGACCACACTCGAACTGGCGACGATGTTCGCGGCAATCTTCGTCTTCATCAACGCCATGCGCGGCCGCTACCAGATCGCCAACTACCTCGCCACCAAGGGCCAGATCGCCTCGGCCTTCGCAGTCTGGAACGTGACGATGGTTGCCGTCATCGCCATCCTCTTCCTGACCAAGACCGTCGAGCACTATTCGCGCGCCGTCATCCTCGCCAGCTACCTTGCCGGCATTCCGGTGATCGCGCTCGCCCGATCGGGCATGGTCCGCACCATCTCGCTGGCCAGCAAGACCGGGCGCATCACCAGCGAGCGCGTCTTCCTGATCGGCCGGGAACCTGACGTGATGTCGTTCGTCTCCCGGCATCAGCCCTGGAATATCGGCTTCGCCATCCTCGATGTCGCCTTCCTGCGCAGCGCCGACGAGCGCCGCATCAACGATCCCGCGGCGGCGCTGGCGGCCGATCTCGCCAACGCCGTCGCCAACTGCCGGATGAAGCGTCCGGACTCGGTCTTCATCGCTCTGCCCTGGTCGGACCATGAGACCATCGACGCCTGCGTCGATGCCTTCATGAACCTGCCCGTCGCCATCCATCTGACGCCCGAGCGGATCATGGACCGCTTCGAAACGCCTCATATCGTTCGAACGGGTTCGCTCTCCAGCCTGCGTCTGACACGGCCGGCCCTGTCGATCGCGGAAATTGCCCTGAAGCGGGCCTTCGACATCGTCTCTGCTGCGCTGATCCTGATCCTGACAGCGCCGCTGCTGCTGATCGTCGCCGCCGCGATTCGGCTCGATTCGCCGGGTCCGGTGCTGTTCCGCCAGCGCCGCTACGGCTTCAACCAGCAGGCCTTCCGCATCTTCAAGTTCCGCACCATGACGACGACGGATGACGGCAACGTCATCGTCCAGGCGACGCGCAACGATACGCGCATCACCCGGGTCGGCCGTGTGCTGCGGCGCTACAATCTCGACGAACTGCCGCAGTTGCTCAATGTGATCACCGGACAGATGTCGCTGGTCGGGCCACGGCCGCATGCGCTGGCGCATGATCAGGAATTCCAGCGCAAGATCGCGCTCTATGCCCGCCGCCATAACGTCAAGCCTGGCATCACCGGCTGGGCGCAGGTCAACGGCCTGCGCGGCGAGACCGACACCGACGAGAAGATGGCCAAGCGTGTCGCCTTCGACCACTGGTATATCGACAACTGGTCGTTCTGGCTCGACATCGCGATTCTGTTCCGGACCGTCCTGAGCAAGAAGGCGTTCTTGAACGCGGGTTAAAGCGAAAGATCAGGGGTTTTGTATTGGCTCCGAGCGCGCGAAATGCGCAGATCTGACGCCGCACAAGACCAGACAGCGGGGCGAGCAACCTACCAGCGACGTGCGCTCTTGTTGGACAAGCCATATATCTTCAGTACCAGCAGCCTCCAATTCATGCGCGGTTGTAGACGTCTTCAAGCCGAACGATGTCGTCCTCGCCGAGATAGCTGCCGGTCTGGACCTCGATGATCTCGACATCGATCCGGCCGGGATTGGCCAGCCGATGAACTGCCCCGCGTGGAATATAGATCGATTCGTTCTCGGAGAGGTCGCGCACGCTGTCATCCACGGTGATGCGGGCTGTGCCCTTGACGACGACCCAGTGCTCGGATCGGTGCAGGTGCTTCTGGAGCGAGAGCTGGCCGCCGGGATAGACCACGATGCGCTTGGCCTGGAAGCGATCCTGCTGCTCCAGCGTGCGGTACCAGCCCCAGGGCCGATAGACGCGCGCATGGTGCGTCGCCTCGATGCGGCCTGCCTTCTTGAGCTGGTCGACCAGGCCCTTGATCTCGCCTGAGCGCGCCTTGTCGGCGACCAGGACGGCGTCCCTCGTCGCGACAACGACGGTGTCGGTCATGCCGAGCACGGCGACGAGCTGGCCTTCGCTCGAAACATAGCTGCCGGTGGTGTCGATGAAGGTGACGTCGCCGGTTGCTGCATTGAACGAGCCGTCCTGCGGCGAGACGGCCCAGAGCGCATCCCAGCCGCCGATATCGGACCAGCCGAAATCGCCGCCGACAACGACGGCATGCGTGGTCCGCTCCATCACGGCATAGTCGATCGAGATTTTCTTGGCCGTCAGGAAGCTGGCTTCGTCGAGGACCGGCACGCCGAGATCGGTTTTCGCGCTGGAGATCGCGGCGCGGACGCCGGCGACGCTGTCGGCGTCATGGCCGGCATATTCGTCGATGATCGTGGCGGGCTCGAACAGGAAATTGCCCGAGTTCCAGAGATAGCCGGAGGCGACGTAGCGCAATGCGGTCTCGTGGTCGGGCTTCTCGACGAAGCGGGCGACCTCGCGAGCCTCGCCGGCGACGGTGGCGCCCGCTTCGATATAGCCGTAGCCGGTGGCCGGGCTGCTGGGGATGATGCCGAAGGTCACGATCTTGCCGGCGCGCGCCGCCTCGATGCCCGATGCCACCGCCGCGCGAAACGCCGGGACGTCGAGCACGACATGATCGGCGGCCAGCACGAGGACGAGCGCGTCGGGGCTGTGCTCGGCAATATAAAGGCTCGAGGCCAGGATCGCCGGGCCGGAATCGCGCGCCACCGGTTCGAGCAGGATGTCGGCCTCCAGCCCGATCTCCGCGACCTGACGCTCCACCATGAAGCGGTGGATCTTGTTGGTGATGACCAGCGGCCTGCCGAACAATGAGGGGTCGTTGACGCGCGCCAGCGTCTCCTGGAAGGTCGAGAGTTCCCCGATCAGCGGAGCGAACTGCTTCGGAAACGCCTCGCGCGAAGCGGGCCACAGGCGCGTGCCCGAGCCGCCGCACATGATGACCGGGCGGATGATGCCGCCGGCTTTCACATCAGTCGTTGTCACGCTTCACTCCAGGCCGCTAAGCCGCAAGGTCAGATTTCTATGAGAATAGCGACCGCGCCACTTCGTCATGCCGATGATGTTCATAATGCCGCACCCGTCACATAGCATTTTACGTGCAAGTGGGTATATTTCTAGCGAATGCCGTTAACGGCCGAAGCAAGCCAAAAGTTATCCATACGGAGACAATAGAGCGGGTGCCCAAGCCGATTTCGAGGCTCTCACAATGGGTCTGCGACAAGGCCCTCCCTTTCTGGCAGACGCGCGGGCGAGACGCCGTCTTCGGCGGAGTCCATGAGCGGCTGCATTGGGACGGATCGCCCGATTTGGCGTCACCAAAGCGCGTTCGAGTTCAAGCCCGCCAAATCTACTGCTACGCGCATGCCACGGATCTCGGCTGGTTCGACGGCATCGGTTTTGCGGGAGCGACGCTGGACTGGCTGTTGGACAAGGCTGGCAGCGCCGGGCGCCGGCCCGGCTTCGCCCATTTGCTCCACCCCGACGGCGACATCGCCGACCCCCTCCATGACACCTACGACCACGCCTTCATCCTGCTCGCGCTGGCCTGGTATGCAAAGGCCAGCGGCGATGCTCAGGCTCGCGGCCTGATCGGCGCCACGCTGGCCTTCCTCGACGAGCGGATGCTGTGCCCAGACGGCTCCTATCGCGAAGGCCTGCCGCCCAGTCTTCCACGTCGCCAGAACCCTCACATGCATTTGTTCGAAGCCATGCTCGCCTTGCACGAGACGATCGCCTACCCCGGCGCGCTCGAACGTGCGGGCCGACTGCGGGCGATGCTGACCGAGCGCTTTCTTCAACCGGCGCCGGTACTGCGAGAATTCTTCGACGACACGTGGCAGCCGGCCGCCAATGGCATGGGCCGCATAGTCGAACCCGGCCATCAGGCCGAATGGTGCTGGCTTCTGCGCCGCTACGAAAGGGCCGCCGGTCTTCTTCCGGATGATCTGCCCTCGGCGCTGATCGACGCGGCCGAAACCACCGCAGACCCGGCCACCGGCTTTCTCATCGATGAGGCATTCGTGGACGGAACGCCGTCAAGGACCAGCCGGAGGCTATGGCCACAGACCGAATGGGCAAAGGCTTGGCTGTCCGAATTCCGTATCGGTCGCAAGGGAGCACAGGCAAAGGCGAAGCACGCGCTCAATCAGCTATCGGCTTTCTATCTGGGCCAGCCTCTGCCGGGCGGGTGGATCGACCAGATGGATGAAAACGGCCGGCCGATGGTCGATACGATTCCGGCGAGTACGCTCTATCACATCTTCGGCGCCGCCGTGGAAGCTGACGCCGCACTCCAGCATGAGGCCTCGCGCGAAGGTTAGTCCCGACGCTGGGAATGATTTATTGCCAGTGTCCGCTACCGATTTGCACGATTGGAGCTTTGATCCTCACATGACGCAGCGTCTCAATTTGAGACGCTCGCCCTCGCTGGCTGATCAGAAGACCTCGAAGCTTTGCATCATGATCGGGTCGATGCAGATCAGCGGCGTGTTCGGAAAGCCATGGGCTTCCAGCGTGATTGAACGGCTGACGAAGGATTTGTAGCCGAGCCAGGAGCCGATGACGTTGTTGCAGCCGCCGCAGGAGACCGGCGCGTCGTCGGCAAGGTCCGCCGGAATCGTGATCGAGGGAGAACCGCATTCGCAACAGGCGAATTCGGCTCTCGCAGGCAAGCTGGACATGGAACGCTCCCCACTGCCGGTCAATCGATAAAATGTGAGACAGCAATATCGGGGCCAACCGCGACTGCCTGAATCCGATACAGATCGATCAGTTTTGGCTCTCCTGTTCCCGATGACTTCAGGATGGTCGCATCTTTTCGCACCATCTGCCGCATGTTCAGGCGCAAGCCGCTTTCGCGGCCCCATCAAACCTCGCTCTCTCTTCTCTCCCGCTACGGCAAGTTCTCGCGCAGCACGATCTCGGTGCGCGGCCGCTCGACGCCCTGCGAGGCCGGGCGGCCGGCGCGCAGATTGGCGAAGATCGAGACGCAATCCATCATCGAGGCCTGCGGGTTCTGGGTGATGACAGCGTCCATCGCCCCCTCGATCAGCAGGCTGCGCGTATCAGGCGTCAGGCCATGGCCGACGAAGACGACCTCGTGCTGCCGCCCCGATTCCTTCAATGCCCGCGCGATGCCCTCCGGCCCGCCGCCGATATTGTAGATGCCGGCGAGGTCGGGATGCTGTGCCAGGAGCGTCTTGGTCTGGCGGTAGTTGCGCGCCTCCTCATCATGGCCCTCGCGCAGGCCGACGACCTGGATCGCCGGGAACAGATCCTCGAACAAATGCAGGAAGCCCATCTCGCGCTCTTCATGGGCGCGGTAGCTCAGGCTGCCGGCGATCATCGCAACCTTGGCGGGCCTGGGCCCGATGAAGCGCGCCAGCAGATAGCCGGCGGTGCGCCCCGCCGAGCGGTTGTCGAGCCCGACATAGGCGACGCGCTTCGTGTTCGCGATATCGGAGATCAGGGTCACCGCCGGCACGCCGCGCTCAGCCAGCCAGTCGACCGCCTCCCGAACCGTCGGATGCTCCAGCGCCATGAAGGCGATGCCGTCGACATCGCGCCCGACCTTCTTGAGATGCTGGGCGAGAAGCTCCGGCTTGAAGCTCTCGATATAGTCGACCCGCGCCCGCATGTTGAACGAGGCGAGTTGATCCTGAGATCCGGCGATCTGGCGCCCGACCATGCCGAGGAAGCGGTTCGAACCGGCAGGCAGCAGGAAGGCAAGACGCAGCGGCCTGAGCGCGCCGGCAGGCAGGGCGTCGTCGATCGTGTAACCGATCTCACTGGCGGCCTTCAGCACGCGCTGCACCGTCACCGCGCGGACCCCCGTCCGCTGATTCAGCACCCGGTCGACGGTGGCAGTCGAGACACCGGCGCGTGCGGCGACGTCGTCGATCCGCGCCGATGCACGGCGGCGCGGCGCCCCCTCGGCGAAAGTCGCGTCCAATGCAGCCGCTGAAGGCGGACGATTCTGGTTGGCCATTCAAATCACATCAAAAAACATCAAGAATTGAGTTTGACGGACATCACGGCACCTTTCTATCGTCTGCGCAAGAAGACGGCAATCAATCAGATCGCAAGCCGATCCAGGGAGGATCAGATGACTGAATTCACGCGCCGCAAGGTTCTGCACACGCTCGCCGCCTCGACGGCGATCCCGCTGATCGGCATGCCGCATATCGCCCGCGCGGCCGAGTTCGAGCTGAAATACGGCAACAACCTGCCGCTCAGCCACCCGCTCAATGTCCGCTCGCAGGAGGCGGCCGAGCGCATCGCCAAGGAGACCAACGGCCGGGTCGAGATCAAGATCTTCCCGAACAACCAGCTTGGCGGCGACACCGACATGCTGAGCCAGGTCCGCAATGGCGGCATCACCTTCTTCACCCCCTCGGCGCTGGTCATCGCGACGCTGGTGCCGGTCGCCGCGATCAACGCGGTCGGCTTCGCCTTCGCCGATTACGACCAGGTCTGGAAGGCCATGGACGGCAAGCTCGGCGCCCATGTCCGCGAGGCGATCTCCAAGGTCAACCTCTTCGCCTTCGAGAAGATGTGGGACAACGGCTTCCGCCAGATGACCACCTCGGGCAAGCCGATCGAAACCGCCAAGGACATGGCCGGCCTCAAGATCCGCGTGCCGGTCTCGCCGCTCTCGATCTCGATGTTCAAGGCGCTCGATGCGGCTCCCGCTAGCCTGCAGTTCTCGGAAGTCTATTCCGCCCTGCAGACCAAGGTCGTCGATGCGCAGGAGAACCCGCTGCCGATCATCCAGGTCGCCAAGCTCTTCGAGGTCCAGAAGAACTGCGCGATCTCGAACCATATCTGGGACGGTTTCTGGTTCATCGCCAATGGCCGCGCCTGGCGCGGCCTGCCGGCCGACATCCAGAAGATCGTCGGCGACGCCATCAACGAGGCCGGCGTCAAGCAGCGCGGCGACATCAAGAGCCTGAACGAGACGGTCCAGGCCGATCTCCAGTCCAAGGGGCTCGCCTTCAACAAGACCAACCCCGAAACGTTCCGGGCCAAGCTTCGCGATGCCGGCTTCTACAAGGAGTGGCAGGAGCGCTTCGGCGCCGAAGCCTGGGGCCTGCTCGAAGGCGCCGTCGGCAAGCTCGCCTGAGCGCTCATCGAGCCTGCACGGCGCAAAAGACCCATCACAAGAAAGCGCCGCTGCCATGGACGCCCATACCGCGACACTGCACGCCCCCCCGCCGATCCCGACCACCGGGATCGGCCGGATGGCGAACCGCCTTGACCACGTCGCCGGCACTGGCGTGGAGGCCATCGCGGCGGCGCTCGTCCTGGTCGAGATCTGCATCCTCGCGGCGGGCGTGACCGCCCGCTACGTCCTCCACGCCCCGCTGGTCTGGTCGGACGAACTGGCTTCGATCCTGTTCCTCTGGCTCTCGATGCTCGGTGCCGTCGTCGCGCTCCGGCGCGGTGAGCATATGCGCATGACCGGCCTGGTCTCGCGGGTTTCGCCTGCGACGCGAGCCCTGCTGGAAGCGCTCGCGATCACCGCCGCGATCGCCTTCCTGCTGCTGATTCTGCCGCATGCGCTCGAATATGCCGAGGAAGAAACCTTCATCGTCACGCCTGCACTCGAGATCACCAATGCCTGGCGCGCGGCGGCGATCCCCGTCGGCATGGGCCTGATGCTGCTGGCGGCGAGCTTCCGGCTGCTGCGCTTCGGTTCGCTCAAGCCTGTCCTGCTCGCGATCGGCATCACCGCGGCACTCGTGCTGCTGTTCTGGCTCGCCGGCCCTGCGCTCAAGCCGCTCGGCAAGCTCAACCTCGTCGTCTTCTTCGTCGGCGTCGTCGCGCTCAATGTCTTCTCCGGCGTGCCGATCGCCTTCTCCTTTGCGCTCGCCACCTTCGGCTACCTCGCCTGCACCACGACGACGCCGATGATCGTCATGGTCGGCCGCCTCGACGAGGGCATGAGCCATCTGATCCTGCTCGCCGTGCCGCTCTTCATCTTCCTCGGCGCGCTGATCGAGATGACCGGCATGGCCAAGGCGATGATCCAGTTCCTCGCCTCGCTGCTCGGCCATGTCCGCGGTGGCCTGTCCTATGTGCTGGTCGGCGCGATGTATCTGGTCTCGGGCATTTCCGGCTCGAAGATCGCCGACATGGCGGCGATCGCCCCCGTCCTCTTCCCCGAGATGAAGAAGCGCGGCGCCAAGCCCGGCGATCTCGTCGCCCTGCTCGCCGCGACCGGCGCGCAGACCGAGACGATCCCGCCCTCGATCGTGCTGATCACCATCGGCTCGGTCACCGGCGTCTCGATCGCGGCACTGTTCACCGGCGGCATGGTGCCCGCGCTCGTGCTCGGCATCGCGCTCTGCTTCGTCGTCTGGTGGCGCAATCGCGGAGAGGATCTCGGCCATGTCGTCCGGCATTCCTGGCGTCAGATCGGCAAGCTCAGCCTGATTGCGCTGCCGGCCATCGCCCTGCCCTTCGTCATCCGCGCCGCCGTCGTCGAGGGCGTCGCGACTGCGACCGAGGTCTCGACCATCGGCATCGCCTATTCGGTGCTGGCCGGGCTCTTGCTCTATCGCCAGTTCGACTGGCGCCGCCTGCCGCGCATGCTGACCGACACCGCCTCGCTCACCGGCGCGATCATCTTCATCGTCGGCTGCGCCACGGCCATGGCCTGGGGGCTGACGCAATCGGGCTTCTCGCAGGATCTGGCGCGGGCCATGGCGGCCGTGCCCGGCGGAACCTGGGGCTTCCTGGCGATCTCGATCGTCGCCTTCATCATCCTCGGCTCGGTGCTCGAGGGCATCCCGGCGATCGTGCTGTTCGGACCGCTGCTGTTCCCGATCGCCAAGCAGATCGGCGTGCACGAGGTCCACTACGCCATGGTCGTCGTCTTCGCGATGGGCATCGGCCTGTTCGCCCCACCCTTCGGCGTTGGCTATTACGGCGCCTGCGCGATCAGCAAGGTCAATCCCGACGAGGGCCTGAAATACATCGGCGGCTACATGCTCGCCTTGTTCCTCGGCCTCATCGTCGTCGCCGCCGTGCCGTGGTTCTCGACCGGCTTCCTGAAATTCTGATGTCGCACCAACGCGCAAGCACAAGGGTATCGCCATGAGCCGCTTCTTCGGCCAGATCCGCCAGGCGGGCTATGTCGTCCCCGATATCGAGGCGGCGATGGACTATTGGAGCCGCGTGCTCGGCGTCGGGCCGTTCTTCTACAATCCGAAGGTCCCGATCAGGAACTACCGCTACAAGGGCGAGGCCTATGAGCCGCACAACTCGGTCGCGCTGGCCAATTCCGGCCCGCTCCAGATCGAGCTGATCCAGTGCCGCAACGCCGTGCCGTCGATGTACAAGGACTTCACCGATGCCGGCCATTCCGGCCTGCAGCACGTCGCCTACTGGACCTCGGACTATGACGCCGATCTCGAACGCCTGACGGCGCAGGGCTTCAAGGTCGTGATGTCGGGAGAGGTCGGCGAGCGTGGCCGCTTCTGCTATTTCGACACCTATTATCACCCCGGCACCGTGATCGAGCTCTCCGAGGTCGCCGGCCCCAAGGGCGAGATGTTCCGCCTGATCCGCGAGGCCGCCGAGACCTGGGACGGCAGTGACCCGGTGCGGCCGTTCCCGGATCTGAGCAAGCTGTGACGGCGACATGACCGCAGACCGCTTCCAGGCCACCTATCTGATCGAGACCCCCCTCGACCCGGCGAAGGTCGCCGAGGTCATGGCCGGCGAACAGTCGAGCGGGACCTTCACCCGCGTCGCCGGCGAGACCGACGAGTTGCGCAGCCGTACCCGCGCCGTCGTGACAAGCGTCGAGGACCTGGAAACCGTTGCCGCGCCCAGCCTGCCCAATGCCTGGCTGGCGAAGAAGGGCGTCACCGGCCCCTGGCGTCGCGCCCGTGTCGCGATCTCGTTCCCCGTGGACAATGTCGGCGCCAATCTGGCGACGCTGGCCTCTATCGTCGCGGGCAATCTCTACGATCTCGGCGAGGTCACCGGCCTGCGGCTCGACACCATCACCCTGCCGGCCGCATTCCGCAGTCGCTTTGCGATGCCGCGCCAGGGTATCGCCGGGACGCGGACCCTGACCGGCGTGATGGAAGGCCCGATGGTCGGCTCGATCATCAAACCCAATGTCGGCCTGAGCCCCGAAGAGACCGCCGCGCTCGTCGGCAAGCTCTGCGCCGCCGGACTCGACTTCATCAAGGACGACGAGATCTCCGCCGATCCCGTCCACGCCCCCTTGGCGCAGCGCGTGCCGGCGGTGATGGATGTCGTGCGCCGGCATCAGGACCGCACCGGCAAGGCGGTGATGATCGCCTTCAACATCACCGACGAGACCGACGCCATGAAACGCCACGCCGATCTGGTCGCGCGCGAGGGCGGCACCTGCGTCATGGCGAGCCTGAACTGGTGCGGCTTCTCCGCCATCGAGACACTGCGCCGCGCGACCGATCTCGCTTTGCACGGTCACCGCAATGGCTTCGGCGCGTTATCGCGCCATCCCCTGCTCGGCATCTCCTTCCAAGCCTATCAGACGCTTTGGCGGCTCGCGGGCGTCGACCACATGCATGTCCATGGCCTGCAGGGGAAATTCGCGCAGGAGGACGATGAGGTCGTGTCCTCGGCCAAGGATTGCGTCACGCCGCTGAGCCAAGGCCCCGGCGGCAAAGGCATCGACGACCGCGTCCTGCCGGCGTTCTCGTCCGGCCAATGGGCCGGTACGGCACAGCCGACCTTTGATGCCATCGGCCATGCCGACCTGCTCTTCATGGCTGGCGGCGGCATCCTCGCCCATCCCGGCGGCCCGGCAGCCGGCGTCGCCAGCATCCGCCATGCCTGGGAGGCCGTCGCGGCCGGCCAGTCCTTGACGGACGCCGCCGCCATGCATCCCGAGCTGCGCCAGGCGCTGGACTTCTTCGGCAAGGTCACCGGATGAGCCCGGCGATGGCAGCGGCGCGCCCGTCCTATGGCTGGTATGGCGACGATTTTACCGGCGCCACTGATACGCTGGCCGCGCTCGCCGAATACGGCGTCCGGGCGCTGCTCTTCCTGCGCATCCCAACAAGCAAGCAGCTCGCAGCCGCCGGCCCGCTCGACGCAATTGGCATCGCAGGCGCGACGCGGTCGATGGCGCCTGACGCCATGACCGCCGAGCTGGACGCGGCAGGCCGCTTCTTCGCCGAGGCAGGCGTCGACATACTCCACTACAAATGCTGCTCGACCTTCGACAGCGCCCCGCATGTCGGCAGCATCGGCGCGGCCGTGCGGGCGCTACGCCCGCACTTCGCCAACCCCTTCCTGCCGATCGTCGGCGGCCAACCCAATCTCGGGCGCTACTGCCTGTTCGGCAATCTCTTCGCGGCCGCCGGCAGTGGCGGCCCGGTCCATCGCATCGACCGCCACCCGACCATGAGCGTCCACCCGGTCACGCCGATGGCCGAAGCCGATCTGCGCCGGCATCTGGCGGCTCAGGGACTGGAGCGGATCGAGCTCATCGACTACCGCAGCTATGAGGGCACGGACGCTGAGAATGGACTCGTGGCCGGCCTCGCCGCAGACCGGGACGCCGTCCTTCTGGATGTCTCGCGAACCGAAGACCTCGCCGTCATCGGCCGGCTGCTGCGGCGGAAGATGAACAATGGCCCGATGCTCGCCATCGGCCCGAGCAGCGTCGCCCAGGCGCTGGCCACCTCCTGGCCGAGCGCCCGGCAGACTGCAGCCGTGTCGGACGCCCCAGCGCCGCGTCCCGGCCCGGTCCTCGCCCTCGTCGGAAGTCTCTCGCCGGTGACGCGCGCGCAGGTCGAGGCCTCCGCGGCCTATGAGCGCATCGGCATCGACACCGCAAGCCTACTGTCGGAGCCGGCCTATAGCCTCGCGCTGGAGCAGGAGGCGCATGCCCGCCTCTCGGCCGGCCAGCATGTCATGCTTGTCACCGACAGGCCGTCACAGGCACCGGGCAACATGGAGAACGTCGCGCTCGCAACGGGCCGCCTGCTCAGCAGCATCTTGACCACGGCCGCGATCCGGCGCCTCGTCGTCGCCGGCGGCGATACGTCGAGCCTTGCGGTCAAGTCGCTCGATATCTGGGGTTTGTCCTATCGCGCCGCGCTGGTGCCGGGAGCCCCGCTCTGCCGGACCCATAGCGACGACCCGCGCCTCGACGGACTCGATATCGTCCTCAAGGGCGGACAGATGGGACCGGTCGGCTTTTTCGACGCGGTTGCCGCTTCATAGGCTGGCGAGGCACTTCATAGGCTCGCAAGACACTCCTGCACGAAGCCATCGAGATCGCCGCCCTTGAACAGGAATCCAGCGACGCCCGCCGCCTGCGCCGCTTCGAGGTCGGTCGCGCGATCACCGATCAGGAAGGAGCGCTGCTTGTCGGTCGGAAAGGCCTGCATCGCCTTGAGCAGCATGCCCGGTCGCGGCTTGCGATCCTCATGGTCAATGCAATAGGCGGGAACCGTCGCCTGCGGATGATGCGGCGCATAGTAGAAGGCGTCGATCCGCGCCCCGTTCTCCGCCATGATCCTGTTCATCTCGACATGGAGAACGCGGACATCCTCCTCCGTATAGAAGCCGCGCCCGACGCCTGACTGATTGGTCACCACGACGACGCGGTAACCGAGCTCGTTCAGCCGTCGCACCGCCGCGAAGGCGCCCTGCACCCAGACGATCTGGTCGATGCGAAAGGCATAATCGACATCCTCGTTGAGGACGCCGTCGCGGTCGAAGAACACCATCGGCGCAAGCGCGCCGGCCTCCGGAATGGCAACCACCGTCATCGCCTCTAGCCCTTCGGCAGCAGGGCGATCTCGGCCGCCATCCGCAGCAGATACTGGCCATAATCGCTCTTGGCGAGCCTGGAGCCCAGTGCTTCGAGCTGGCCGACATCGATCCAGCCACGGCGGCAGGCGATTTCCTCGGGGCAGGCGATCCGCAAATCCTGTCGGCTCTCCAGCGTCCTGACGAACTCCCCGGCCTGGAGCAGGCTGTCGGGCGTGCCTGTATCGAGCCAGGCGAAACCCCGGCCCATGCATTCGACCGAAAGCTGGCCGCGTTCGAGATAGACCCGGTTGACGTCGGTGATCTCGAGTTCGCCGCGCGGCGAGGGCTTCAGCGAGGCTGCGATCTCGACGACCTGCGCGTCGTAGAAATAGAGCCCGGTCACAGCCCAGTTCGAGCGCGGAACCTTGGGCTTCTCCTCGATTGAGATCGCCTTGCCCTGTGCATCGAAGGAGACCACGCCATAACGCTCGGCATCGCGCACCTGATAGGCGAAGACGGTGGCGCCGCTTTCGCGTTTCCGCGCCTGGCGCATCATCTGGGTCAGGCTGTGGCCGTAATAGAGGTTGTCGCCGAGGATCAGCGCCGAGGGCTCGCCTGAAACGAAATCCGCGCCGATCAGATAGGCCTGCGCCAGTCCGCCCGGATGCGGCTGCTCCGCATAGCTCAGGCTCAGCCCCCACTCCGAACCGTCGCCCAGCAGCCGCTGGAAATGCGGCAGGTCTGATGGCGTCGAGATGATCAGGATCTCGCGGATATCCGCCAGCATCAGCGTGGTCAGCGGATAATAGATCATCGGCTTGTCGTAGACGGGCAGAAGCTGCTTCGAGATCGCCAGCGTCATCGGGTGCAGGCGGGTGCCGGAACCTCCCGCCAGAATGATGCCCTTCATGATCCCTGCCCTGCCCGTTCTTCGGTGAGAAGCCGCGCCACGCAAGCCCGCAGCGATCCCTGCCACTCCGGCAGCCGCACGCCATGGGCGAGCGCGAGCTTGCGGCAGTCCAGCCTGGAATTCGCGGGCCGGCGTGCAGGTGTCGGATAATCGGCCGTCGCGATACGTTTGACCCGAACCGGCTTGCCGCCATGCCGTTCCCGTTCGGCGAAAATCGCTTCGGCGACATCGGCCCAGACGGCCTCGCCCGCTGCGCTCATATGGAACACGCCACGGAGCGAAGCGTCGTCCGTCCGGCTGGTCAGGTTGCGCGCAACAGCGAAGATCGCATCGGCGATGTCGAGCGCACCGGTCGGACACCCCGCCTGGTCCGCGACGACGCCGATCTCGTCCCGCGTTTCGGCAAGGTGCAGCATCGTCTTGACGAAGTTCTTGCCGAAGGGACTGTAGATCCAGGCCGTGCGCAGGATCGCGTGATTGTTGGTGGCCGCCGCGACCGCCTGCTCGCCGGCGAGTTTGCTCGCGCCATAGGCCGAGATTGGGCCGGTCGCGTCATCCTCGCGATAGGGCCGGTCGAGCACGCCGTCGAAAACATAGTCGGTCGAGAGCTGGATGACGGGAATGCCGAGCGCGGCCGCGGCCCGCGCCGCTTCGCCGGCCGCTTCGCCATTGACGCGCATGGCGAGGTCGGACTCGCTTTCGGCCTGATCCACGGCCGTGTAGGCCGCCGTGTTGACGATGACGTCGGGCCTGGCCGCGCGCAAGGCCGGCGCGACCGTCTTCGGGACGGCGAGGTCGAGGTCCGGGCGGCGCAGCGCGATAACCTCGACGCCCACGGGTACGCGCTCCAGCATGGCGCAGACGACTTGGCCGGTCCAACCGGTGACGGCGATGCGAAGTGTCATCAGTCGAAATACCGCGGCAGATCGGCGAGGCGCGGATGCTTGCGGTCCTTGTCGGACAGGGTCAGCCGCTCGGCCGGCAGCCGCCAGTCGATGCCGAGTGCGGGATCGTCGAAGGCGAGACCGTGATCATGGGCAGGCGCATAGGGCGCGCTGACCTTGTAGAGCACCTCGGTATCGGGCTCGAGCGTCACGAAGCCATGTGCGAAACCCGCCGGCACCAGCAGTTGCAGCCAGTTCTCGGCGGAAAGTTCGACGGCGACGGCCTTGCCGAAATCCGGCGAGGACGCGCGGATATCGACGGCGATGTCGAGGATGCACCCGCGCGGCACGCGGATCAGCTTGTCCTGCGCGAAGGGCGGCGACTGGAAATGCAGGCCGCGCAATGTGCCGACGACCGGCGAGAGCGAGTGGTTGTCCTGCACGAAGTCATGGTCGATGCCGGCCTCGGCGAAGGCCTTGCGGCTATAGGTCTCCGAGAAGAAGCCGCGATGGTCGCCGAACTTCTTCAACTGGATGATCTTCACATCGCGCAGCGCGGTCGCTTCGACATGCAGCATGCTTTGCCTTCCTTTGGCGGCCCGGGGCCGTTCAGCCCGCGCCGAGCCGTTCTCCGCGATAGACGCCGGACCGGATATCGCCCCACCAGCCGGCATTGGCCAGATACCATTCCACGGTACGGCGCAAGCCGCTCTCGAAACTCTGCTTCGGCGCCCAGCCGAGTTCACGCCCGATCTTGCCGGCGTCGATGGCATAGCGGGCGTCATGACCCGGCCGGTCCGTGACATAGGTGATCAGCCGCTCATGCGGACCGGCCGGATCGGGGCGCAATTCGTCCAGAAGCGCGCAGATCGTCCTGACCACATCGAGATTGGCCATCTCGTTGTCCCCGCCGATTGCATAGGTCTCGCCGGGTCTGCCCTTTTCGGCGACGAGCAGCAGTGCATCGGCATGGTCGTCGACATAAAGCCAGTCGCGCACATTGGCGCCGTTGCCATAGACCGGCAGCGGCTTACCCTCGAGCCCGTTGATGATCATCAGCGGGATCAGCTTCTCGGGGAAATGATACGGCCCGTAATTGTTCGAGCAGTTGGTGACCAGCGTCGGCAGGCCGTATGTGTGCTGCCAAGCCCGCACCAGATGGTCGGACGCGGCCTTCGAGGCCGAATAGGGCGAGGTTGGCTGGTAGGCCGTGTCCTCGCGGAAGAAGCCCTCCGCCCCCAGCGACCCGAAGACCTCGTCGGTCGAGATGTGGTGGAAGCGGAAGCGCTCGCGGCGTTCGCCATCGAGCCCGCGCCAATGGCGCAGCGCCTCCTGCAACAGGACGAAGCTGCCGACGATATTGGTGTCGATGAAGGCGGCAGGCCCATCGATCGAGCGATCGACATGGCTCTCGGCTGCCAGATGCATGACGATGTCAGGGTCGAACGAGGCAAACACCCCGCGCATCGCCTCGCCATCTCCGATATCGGCCTTTTCGAAGCGGAAGCGGGCATCGCCGGAGACGGACGCCAGCGAGGCCATGTTGCCGGCATAGGTCAGCTTGTCGACGACGCAGACGCTGTGGCTGGTCTCCGCGATCAGCTTGCGCACCACGGCCGAGCCGATGAAGCCCGCGCCCCCGGTGACCAGAAATCTCAAAGATGCCGGCAATACCGCTCTCGCTCCCGTTCGGCGGGGATATAGGGGATTCCCTCGCTGATCGTAAACCCGACCGCGGCCGCGGCAGCCAGCGCGCTCACTTGCAGCTTACTTGCCCTGCCATTGTGGCGGCCTCTTGCCGAGGAAGGCTTCCATGCCCTCGCGGAAATCGGCACTGGTGTAGCACATCACCACGAGGTCATCCCCATCGTCCGGTACTGCGGCCTTCGCGAGCCGCCGGAGCGCCTCCTTCGTCGCCCGCATCGTCAGCGGCGCGTGGCCGGAGATGGTCGCGGCGAGTTCCCGCGCCCGCGCCATCAACGCGGCATGATCGGCGACGATTTCATTGAAGAAGCCAAGGCGATGGCCCTCATCGGCCCCGACCAGCCGCGCCGTGAAGATGATGTCCTTGACCCGCGCCGGCCCAAGCAGCGCCGCGAGCCGGGCATAATTCGCCATCGACAGGCAGTTGCCGAGCGTCCGCGCGATCGGAAAGCCGAAGCGCGCCGACACCGTCGCGATCCTGATGTCGCAGGCGCAGGCGATGCTGCCGCCGCCACCTGTCACGGCGCCGGAGATCGCCGCGATGGTCGGGATCGGGCAGCTCTCAATCGCCGTAATGACGCGCTCGATCTCGCCCTCATAGGCGAGCGCATCCTCCGACGTGGCGAAGGCGCGGAACTGCGAGATGTCGGTGCCAGCCGCGAAGGCCTGCTCGCCCGCGCCGGTGACGATCAGCACCTTTGGCGAGCCATAGGCGGCAGGATCGCCGCAGATCGCTGCCAGCCGCTCATACATCGCGAAGGTCAGCGCATTGCGCGCCTGCGGGCGGTTGAGCGTGATCGTGCCGATGCCAGCGTCGACGGAATAGAGGATTTCGTCGTCCATGGCGCTCGCTTCTCCCGGGCCGGAAAGGAGCGGGACTATCCGGTCAGGCCTGGACGGCGTCAACGGCCGCAAGGCCGGTTGCGAAATCCCGGCCCGGCGCGGCCTCGATCAGCGCGCGCGTATAGGCATGCGCCGGCGCGGAAAACACCTGCGCGGTCGCACCCTGCTCGACGATGACGCCCTTTTCCATCACCACGATCCTGTCACAGATCTGCGCCGCGACCCGCAGGTCATGGGTGATGAACAGGATCGCCAGGTTGAAGCGCTCCTGCACATCCGCCAGCAACGCCAGAACCTGCTTCTGCACGGAGACGTCGAGCGCCGAGACGGCCTCGTCGGCAATCAGGATCTCCGGCTCCATGGCGAGTGCACGCGCAATCGCGATGCGCTGGCGCTGGCCGCCGGAGAACTGATGCGGATAGCGTTCAAGCGCGTTGGGTTGCAGGCCGACCAACGCCATCAGGTCACGCGCCCGCTGCATCGCTTCCTTGGCGCCCAGACCGAAATTCATCGGCCCCTCGACGATCGAGGCCCCGACCGTGCGGCGCGGATTGAGCGAGCGGAACGGATCCTGGAAGACGACCTGGATCTTGCGCCGATAGGGTCGCAACCGCCCCTCCGACAGCTTGGCGATATCGATGTCCGGCACCAGGATCGAACCCTCGCTCGGCGGCATCAGCCGGGCGACGCAGCGCGCGACCGTCGTCTTGCCCGAGCCGGATTCGCCGACGATGCCGACGGTCTCACCGCGCCGGACCCTGATCGCCACGTCCTTTGCCGCATGCACGATGCGCGCCTTCGAAAACAGCGTCTTGGAGCCGTAGGTCTTGGCAAGACCGACCGTCTCCAGCGCCAGCGGCCCAAGCGCCGGCTTCCGGTCGGCCGGCTTGAGGCTGGGCACCGCAGCGATCAGCATCTGCGTATAAGGATGCTGCGGATGGGTCAGGATGTCTGCGGCCGGCCCCTGCTCGACGACGCGGCCCTTCTCCATCACCACGACGCGGTCAGCGATCTCGGCAACGACGCCGAAATCATGGGTGATGAACAGAACGCCCGTCCCGCGCCGGCTCTGCATGTCCTTGATCAGCCGGAGGATCTGCGCCTGCGTCGTGACGTCGAGCGCGGTCGTCGGCTCGTCGGCGATCAAAAGCGCCGGATCGAGGATCAGCGCGGCCGCGATCATCACGCGCTGGCGCTGGCCGCCCGAGATCTGGTGCGGATAGGAGGCGTGCATCCGCTCGGGCTCGGGCAGGCGCATCGATTCCAGCATGGCGAGAACCTGCGCGCGCCGCTCGGCCGGGCCGAGGTCGGTGTGGATACGCAGCACCTCCTCGATCTGGTCACCGATCGTCAGCACGGGGTTCAGCGCCGTCATCGGCTCCTGGAAGATCATCGCCATGCGGTCACCGCGCAGCGCCCGCAGCCGCTGCGGCGTGGCTGTGAGCAGATCCTCGCCTTCGAGCTTGATAGCGCCGGCGACAGGCTTCAGTGCCTTGGCCAGCAGACCCATCACGGAAAAGGCGGTGACCGACTTGCCCGAGCCGGATTCGCCGACGACGCAGACGATTTCGCCGGCCGCGACGCTGAGCGAGACGTCGTCGACGGCGCGTGCCCTGTCGCCGCCGCCGGGCAGCGCGATGCTGAGGCCCGCGATCTCGAGGACGGGTGTCTGCGCGTTGCTCATCGTCCAGCCATCTTGGGATCGAGCGTATCGCGCAGGCCATCGCCCAGCATGTTCACCGCCAGCACGGTGATGCCGAGGAAGATGCCGGGATAGAGGATGTTGTGCGGGAAGACGCGGAACAGGTTGCGCCCCTCGGCCATGATGTTGCCCCAGGTCGGGATTTCCGGGGGTATGCCGATGCCGAGGAAAGACAGGATCGCCTCCACCAGGATCGCCGAGGCCGCGATGAAGGTGCCCTGGACGATCAGCGGCGCGATCGTGTTGGGGAGGATGTGGCGGATCATCAGCTGGGGCAGGCGCGTGCCGGCCATGATCGCAGCCTCGACATAGGGCTCCTCGCGCACCGACAGCACGATCGAGCGCACCACCCGCACGACGCGCGGGATCTCCGGCACGATGATCGCGATGATCACAGCGGTCAGGCCGCTGCGGAACAGCGAGACCACGGCGATCGCGAGCAGGATGCCCGGTATCGCCATCAGCCCGTCCATGAAGCGCATGATGACGCCGTCCAGCGGGCGCACATAGCCTGCGATCAGCCCGATCACGAGGCCGATCGCGATCGAGACCGACGCCACCGAGACGGCGATCAGCAGCGAGACCCGCGCGCCATAGACGACGCGGCTATAGACGTCGCGGCCGAGCGAATCCGTGCCCATGCGGTGCTTGAAGGTCGTCGTCGAGCCGTCATCGGCGCGGATCGTCCGCTCGAAGCCGGGCACGCGGTTGCGCGTGCTGGGGTTGATCGCGGTCGGGTCGAGCGTGCCGAGCCAGGGCGCGAACAGGCCGAGCAGCGTCATCAGCATCAGCACGGTACCGCCGATCGCGACGACCGGGTTGCGGACGAGCCGCATCAGCACGGTCCGGGCCGGAGCCACCGGCTCGGCCGCGATTGGGGCGAGAAGGCTGGGTTCAGCGCTCAATAGCGGATCCTCGGGTCGAACAGGCTGTAGGCAAGGTCGATCAGCAGATTGATGCCGACATAGACGCCCGAGAACAGCAGGATGACGGCCTGGATCGTCGGATAGTCGCGCGCCAGCACGGCATCGACGGTGAGGCGCCCGAGGCCGGGGATCGAGAACACGCTCTCCGTCACCACCACGCCGCCGATCAACAGCGCGATGCCGATGCCGACAACGGTAACGATCGGCACCGCCGCGTTCTTCAGCGCGTGGCGGAACAGGATCTTGCGCTCGACCTGCCCCTTGGCGCGCGCGGTGCGGATGTAATCCTCGTTCAGCACCTCGAGCACGCTGGCGCGCGTCATCCGCGCGATCAGCGCGATGTAGATCACCGACAAGGTCACCGCCGGCAAAACCAGCCGCTGCAAGAAGCCGCCGAACCCGCCCGAGAGCGGCTGGTAGCCCTGCACGGGGAACCAGCCCAGTGTGATCGCGAAGACGTAGATCAGGGCATAGCCGATGACGAAGACCGGCACCGAGAAGCCCAGCACCGAGAAGCCCATCACGACGCGGTCGATCCAGGAGCCGTGCTTGTAGGCGGCGAGCACGCCGAGCGGGATCGCAACGCTGATCGCGATCAGCATCGTCGCGAAGGCGAGCGACAGGGTCGGCTCGATCCGCCCCACAATGAGCTCCCCGATCGGCTTCTTGAAGAAGAAGCTCTCGCCGAGATTGCCCTGGAACAGGTTGCCGGCCCAGATCGCGAACTGCGCCAGGATCGGCTGGTCGAGCCCGAGCCGGTTGCGGATCAGCGCGATCTGCTCGGTCGTGGCGTTGTCGCCGGCGATGACCGCCGCCGGATCGCCCGGCGTCAGCCGCAGCATCAGGAAGACGAGGACGGCGACGATCACGAGGACCGGGATCGTCGCCAGCAGGCGCCGCAGGATGTAGCCGAGCATCAGCGCCGGTTCCGTGCGATCAGCGTCGCCACCTCACTTCTTCTCGACGTTCCAGAACACCGGAGCCGGCGCCGTCAGGATACCGGACAGGTTCTTACGCGCCGCGATCGGCACATTGTACTGGCCAAGATGGACATGCGTCACGACCTCGCGCCAGCGCATCTGCACGGCTTCGGCGATGACCTTCTGCTTGGCCGGATCGGGCTCGCGGGCGAAATCGTCGCGCAGCTTTTCCATCTGCTCGTCGCAGGGCCAGCCGAAGGCGGCCTTGTCGCAGCTCGCATTGAAGAAGCCCGCCATCACCGGGTTGAGGATGTCGGCCGAGACCCAGGAGGTCTGCATCAGGTTCCAGCCACCCTTGTCGACCGGGTCCTTGCGGACGCGACGCGACACCACCGTCTGCCAGTCCGAGGATTGCATATCGACCTTGAAGCCGCCCTTCTCGAGAAGTTGCTTGGCGACGGGGCCGAGGTTGGTCAGCGACTGCAGGTCGGTCGAATGCAGGAGCACGATCGGCTTGCCGTCGTAGCCGGCTTCCTTCAACAGCTCCTGCGATTTCTTGAAGTTCGACTCGAGCAATCCCTCCATGCCCTTCTCGCTGGCGAGCGGCGTCTTGCAGACGAACATCGCCTTGCAGGCGTCGTAATACTCGGGATTGCCGACCGTCGCTTCGAGGAAGTCCTTCTGGTTGAGCGCATAGGTCACGGCCTGGCGCACCTTCGGATTGTCGAAGGGCGGCTGGGTGTGATTGAAGCGCATCGTGTATTGCAGGCCGAGCGGGTTGTAGTTCCACAGCTTGATGTTTTTATCGCCCTGCACCAGCGGGATCAGATCGAAAGCCGGCTGCTCGACCATGTCGATCTCGCCGGCGAGCAGGGCGTTCACGGCCTGCTGCTGGTCGGCCACAGCGAGCCACTCGACGCGGTCGATCTTCGCGACCTTGCCGCCCGCGAGGCCCGAGGCCGGCTCCGCGCGGGGCTTGTAGTCCTTGAACTTGGTGTAGACGATCTTGTCGCCCGGCTTCCATTCGTCCTGCTTGAGCACGAAGGGGCCGGAACCGATGAACTCCGAAATCTGCGTATTCGGATCGGTCTTCGCCACGCGCTCCGGCATCATGAACGGCACGTTGGACGAGGGCTTGCCGAGGCCGAAGATCAGCAGCCCGGTCGGCGACTTCAACTTCACAGTGAAGCTCTTGGCATCGTCGGCCGCGATCGTGTCGACGAAGGTCATCAGCTTCTGGCCGACAGGATCCTTGGCGGACCAGCGCTTGATCGAGGCGATGCAGTCCTCCGGCGTCACCGGCTTGCCGTCATGCCAGACGAGACCGTCGCGCAGCGTGAACTTGTAGGTCAGCTTGTCCGGTGACTCGGTGAAGCTGTCGACCATCTGAGGCTTGATCGCGCCGGCCTCGTCCATCGCGAACAGCGTGTCGTAGATCATGTAGCCGTGGTTGCGGACGATATAGGCGGTCGTCCAGATCGGATCGACGATCTTGACGTCGGAGTGCATCACCACCTTCAGCGTGGTCTGCGCCTGTGCGAGCGAGGCGCCGGCAATGATTGCCGCCGCTGCCACCAGTGATTTCAAACGCCATGCCATGATGCGATCCCCTCACCCGTTTCAGTGATATATTTCGTCCGCCGATGCATGCAGGCTGCCACGAGCAAGCCATGCTGGCCCGCAGCACTCATGCGGTCAACCGCGCCAGCAGCCCGGCCATCAGCCTTGTCCGCTGCGCCAGGCTCTCGACCTCGATATGCTCTTCCAGCGTATGGTAGCCGGCTCCGAGCAGGCCCAGCCCGTCGAGCGAGGCAATGCCCTCGGCGCCGGTGAAATTCGCGTCGGAACCACCCCCGGCCGAGCCATGCTCCAGCGTCCAGCCGAGTTCGCCGGCGATCCCGCGCGCCAGCCCGAACAGCTTCAGCGTCTCCGCGTTCGGCTCCCAGACCGGGCGGGTGACGCCGCGCGTCACGGTGAAGCGCGTCCCGTCTTCATTCTGCGTCGTCAGCGCCAACATGCGCTCGACGCCACGGTCGAGATCCTCCTGCCTCTTTGCCATGCTCAGCGCCTCGGCCCGGCAGGTCGTCGGCACGCAATTGACCCATTGCCCGCCCGAGATCACGCCGACGCTGAAGGTGCAGTCCTCGTCGGTCATTGCCTCGATCGCGAGAAGCTGCGTCGCCATCATGCTGATCGCCGAGCGCCCATTCTTCAGCTGCGATCCCGCATGGCTCGGCCTGCCCTCGGCGAGCAGGTTGAAGCGCGCGATCGCGTAGCGGCCGGTGACGAGGCCATTGCCCGGCCGGCCGGGCTCCGGCACCAGGATGAAGCGGTGTTTGCGCGCCTCCGCCATGATGATCTCGCGCGTGCCGGGGCTGCCGATCTCCTCGTCGCTGGTGAAGAGCACACTGATCGGCAGCGGCGTCTCGACCCCGGCCTTCGCCAGCGCGACGATCGCCTGCAGGCCGGCATAGGCGCCACCCTTCATGTCGAGGATGCCCGGCCCGTAGCACCGCGAGCCGTCGCGCTTGAACGGGAGCATCTTCAGCGTGCCGACCGGATGGACCGTGTCGAGATGCGACATCACCAGGAAGCCGGGCTCACTCCGACGCGGATGCGGGAAATCGCCGCGCACGCAATCGCCAAGACCCGGCGGGCCGGGAATGCGCGTCACCACCGCACCGGCGGCAGCCAGTTCGGCAGCAGCCAGATCCATCATCCGGTTGACGGCGGCGGGGTCGAAGGTTGGGCTCTCGCATTCGATCCAGGGACGCAAGCCCGCAAGCAGCGTATCGGTATCGAGCGGCAGATCGGCAGGGCGGAAATCGGCAGGCATCGTCATCGAGTTCACGCTACCGTCCGTGTCTCGACGAGGCGCGCCAGCAGGCTCGCCCCCACCGGCAGGATGCCGTCATCGAGCACGAAGGCCGGGTTGTGGACCGGCACGCTGCCGGCGTGGCCGACCCAGGCATAGGCGCCGGGCACCACGCGCAGCATGTCGGCGAAGTCCTCGCTGCCCATCACGGGCTTGGGCTCGGTCAGAACATTCTCCGCGCCGACGATCTCGGCGGCGACGGCAGCGGTCGCGACCGCCTGCGCCGGGTGGTTGACCAGCACGTCGAAGATGCCGCGGATATCGACATCGATCTGCACGCCGAAGCTCAGCGCCATGCCGGCTGCGATCTCGCGCATGCGCTCGCGGATCAGCTTGGCGATCTCCGGCGAGAAGGTACGGACCGTGCCGGCGAGCGCGGCCTCCTCCGGGATCACATTGTAGGCCGAGCCGGCATGAATCTGCGTGATCGAGAGGACGGCGGCCTCGCGCGGATCGGCGTTGCGGCTGACGATCGTCTGCAGCGCCGCCGCCAGCGAGATCGCGACGATGACCGGATCGCGCCCGACATGCGGCATCGCGCCATGGCTGCCCTTGCCGGTGATCTTGATGTCGAAGAAATCGGCACCCGCCATCGCCGCGCCGGGAAAGACCGCGATCTGGCCGGGGTCGAGATTGGGCGCGTTGTGGATGCCGTAGATCTCGTCGCAGGGGAAGCGCTCGAACAGATTGTCGGCGAGCATGGCGCGAGCCCCGCCCAGCCCCTCCTCCGCCGGCTGGAACACGAACACGGCCGTGCCGGCGAAGCCCCGGTTCTCGGCGAGATAGCGCGCGGCGCCGAGCAGCATGGTGGTGTGGCCGTCATGGCCGCAGGCATGCATCCGGCCGGGAATGGTCGAGCGCCAGGGCAGGTTCGTGGTCTCGTCCATCGGCAGCGCGTCCATGTCGGCGCGCAGGCCGATGCGCCGGCCCGGCCCGCCAGTGCCATGGAGAATGCCGACGACGCCTGTGCCGCCGATGCCGCAATGCACCTCGATGCCCCAGGAGGTCAGTTTCTCGGCGACGATGCCCGAGGTCCGAACCTCCTCGAAGCCGATCTCGGGATGAGCGTGGATGTCGCGACGGATGGCGATGAGGTCATCCTTGAAGGCATCGATCTCGGGAAGCGCGGGCATGCGGGATGAACTCCGGAAGGGGGAGGTGGTCAGCCGAAGACGGGGCCGAGCGGCGCGGTACGCAGGCCGGGCCGCAGATGCTTCCACGGCAGGACGGAGGGATCGACCGGCATCGGGCCGGGCGCGGCGCAGACCAGCACGGAATGCGCGATCGGCTCGAAATCGGCGCGGAAATGCACCGAGCTCTTGTTGACCAGGATGGCCTGCTCGGTCGGCTCGATGCCGACCTGGCGGTACATCGCCTGATCGGCCATCTGCGCCTTGCGCGAGGCCACGACGATGCGCACCCCGCCGATGCGCAGCGCCGCGCAAGGTCCGAGATTCATCCGCGAGCCCCCGAAGAACGGCCCCGGCGCGATGAAGCGCCCGTCCGACAACTGCTCGACGACGAAATCACCCTCCAGCGGCACATCGCCGGGTATGCCCGACTTCGCTCCGAGGGAGGCGGTGATCGTCGCGCCGACGCCCGCCTTATGCGCCATGGCCGCCGCGGCCGGATCGACGATCAGCCCGATCGCGGCCCGCATCGCGCCGTTGCGAACGAGCGCGCGCGCCATCCCCATCGTGTCGGAATCGCCGCCGGCGCCGGGATTGTCCTGGGTGTCGGCGATCACGATCGGTTTCGTCGCCCCGGCCGACAGCGCCATGGCCTCCAGCACGCCCGCATCGGGCTCGAAGACCTTGCCGTTGAACGCCGCCTCGCTCGCCATCACGCGAGCCGCGACTGCATCCGCGGCCCGGTCGGCGTCTCCTTGCGTCGCGCCATAGGCCACGACGGTCGGCCCGCAATCGGCGAAATCAGCGGCCGGAAAGCCCGGCAGGAAGGAGAGCGTCGGCACGCTGTCGCCTTCCAGCGCGGCAAGCTCGCCATAGATCTTCCTGCACGGTTCCATCGCGGTCGCCTGCCAGGCGATCGGGATCAGATAGGGGATTTGGCGGAAGGCCTTGGCGTCGCGCTTTTTCGTGCCGATCAGCGTCGCGAGATAGGTCGTGGCGCGGCTGCCGGTCAGCGCCATGTCGACATGCGGATAGGTGCGGTAGGCGACGAGGCCATCGGCACTGTCGACCATCAACTGTGTGACATTGCCATGCAGGTCGAGGCTGGCGACGAGCGGCACATCGGGCCCGATCGCAGCGCGCACCCGCCGCAGCGTCTCGCCCTCACCATCGGGAAAGCCCTCCGCGACCATCGCGCCGTGCAGATCGAGATAAACGCCGTCGAGCGGCAGCGCGGCGGTGATCGCCGCGACCAACTCGCCCAGCAGCGCCTCGAAGGCTTCGTTGGTGACTTCCGCCGAAGGGCTTGCGGCGCACCACAGCGTCGGCACGATCTCCCAGCCCAGCCCACGCGCTGTCTCGACGAAGCCCGACGCGCCGACATTGACCTTGTCGACCGCGGCGAAGATCGCCTCGCCGCGCGCCAGCGCCGGCCAGCCTCCGCCCTGGATGAAGGCGTCGAGCGGCGCCTTGCTCGGCGCGAAGGTGTTGGTCTCGTGCAGGAAACCGCCGAAAGCGATGCGTGGCGACATGAGGCGAAGGCTCCGACCGGACAGCGAGTCGGCTCAGGTAACCACGGCCCGTCCAGCCCTCCAAGGGCGAAATCTCGCCGGCTGCCCAATCGATCGGCAGCATCGCCGCCGCCTCAGGCGGTCGGCAGCAGTCCCGGCCAGAAATGCCCATCCGCTGTCGGGCGCTTGCCGAAGATCGCCTGCCCGACGCGCACGATGTCGGCGCCCTCCTCGATCGCGATCTCGAAATCGCTGGTCATGCCCATCGAGAGTAGATCGATGCCGCAAGCCGGCTGGGTTCTCTGCAGACGCTCCCGAACCGCATGCAGCCGGCGGAAGCAGGCCCGGACCTCATCGGGACCGCCCTTGAGGATCGCCAGCGTCATCAGCCCCCTGGGTTTCAACGACGGGAAGCGTCCAAGCTCGCCAACAAAGGCGTCCGCCTCCTCCGGCGTGATGCCGTATTTGCTCTCTTCGCCGGATGTGTTGACCTGCACGAAGACGTCGAGCGTGCGCCCGGCCGCGACCAGGCTCTCATGCAGCAGTCCCGCCAGACGCAGGCTGTCCAGTGCCTGGAACTCGCAGGCGAAGGAGGCCACCGCCCTGGCCTTGTTGGTCTGGAGATGGCCGATCACGCTCCAGCTCACGCCAAGCCCGGCCAGCGCCTTCGCCTTGCCCTGCGCTTCCTGGACCTTGTTCTCGCCGAGCGTGGTCATGCCGATGCCGACGGCAAGTCCGACGACCTCGACCGGCACGGTCTTGCTGACCGGCAGCAGCTCGACCGCCGAGCGTGGCCGCCCTGCCCGGGTGCAGGCTGACGAGATTCGCTCCTCGACGGCGGCTAGATTGTCGCGCAGCGTCCGCTCTGGATCCTCACCGAAGCGCGAGCGGATCTCCGCGTCGAGATCACCAGCCTGATCCATCGGTTCCCCTTCCTAGCGCTCCGCGACGCCTCGCGTCACTTTTCGACGAAGGCGCGTTCCACGACATAGGTCGCCGGCGTCGAGCTCGATCCCTCGACGAAGCCTTTAGCCTCCAGCATGACCTTCATGTCGGCAAGCATGGCGGGGCTGCCGCAGAGCATCACCCGGTCATGCTCGGCATCGACCGTCGGCAGGCCCTGAGACGCAAACCACTCGTCGGAGGCGAACAGCTCCGTGACGCGGCCGCGATTGATATACTCCTCGCGCGTCACGGTCGGGTGATAGATCAGTTGCGACGAGACCATCTCGCCGATCAGCTCGTCGGCCGGCAGCTCCTCGCGGATGAAATGCTCATAGGCCAGCTCCGACACCAGCCGGACGCCATGAACGAGCACGACCTTCTCGAAGCGCTCATAGGTCGCCGGGTCGCGGATCAGGCTCATGAAGGGGGCGAGCCCCGTCCCCGTCGACAGGAAGTACAGGTTGCGGCCGGGAACGAGATTGTCGTGGAGCAGCGTGCCGGTCGCCTTGCGACCGATCAGCACCTCGTCGCCGGGGACGATCTTCTGCAGCCGCGAGGTCAGCGGGCCGTTCTGAACCTTGATGCTGAGGAACTCGAGCTCCTCGTCATAGGGCGCGCAGGCCATGCTGTAGGCGCGCAGCAGCGGACGCCCCTCGACCATCAGGCCGATCATCGCGAACTGGCCGGCCTCGAAGCGGAAGGCGGGATTGCGGGTCGTACGGAAGCTGAACAGCGTGTCGTTCCAGTGATGAACCGACAGGACCTTCTCGACATACTGATTGCTCATGCTCGCTTCTTTCAGTCCAACCCGTTTCGTATCCGCGCTTGCTTGCCCTTCCCGGCGATGCGCGGCCACTCCTCTGCGAAGCGGGCGTCGAACGCAAGCCGTCGCATGCCTTCTTTGTCGTCATGGCCGCCATGCCGACCTGCTGGGGGACAGCGGGATCGATCAGGGTCGGAAACATGCACGGGCGAGTGGATTGCAAAAAGAGCCAGTTGGCCGGCTTCCTTGCAGACCACTTCGGGGGCTCTGCCGCTTGACATGGCATAGCGGTTGCTTGGAACTGTTCCAGTGGAGCCAGTGCGATGCGACAACCGCCGTCACGCGCCAAATGGGCGGACCTCTTCGATCTGACGCTCGATCAGGCGAGCGCCCGCCCGATCTTCCAGCAGATCTACCTCTCGCTGCGCGAGGCGATCGTGGCGAACACGCTGGCGCCCGGCAGTAAGCTGCCCTCCAGCCGCGACCTCGCGCTGCGCCTGAAAGTCTCGCGAACCTCGATCGTCTCGGCCTATGACCAGCTTCTGGCCGAGGGCTATGTCGTCGGCCGCGAGGGCTCCGGCACCTATGTCTCCGACGATGTGCCCTCAGCCATTGTCACCCCGGCGCGCGTCGCGGGCGCAGACGGCACCGCGCCGCGCCAGAAGGTCTCCGTGGCGGGTGCCCGCTATGGCCGCTTCGCGGCGGATCTCGTCCCGCCCGGCAGCCTGCCCTTCGCGGCCGGCTGCTGCTCGGTTGATGCCAAGACGGTCGAGGCCTGGCGCCGGATCGGCGCCGAGCAGATGCGCCAGTTCGATCCGGTCAACCTGTCCTATGCCGATCCCAGCGGCGAGCCCTCCCTGCGCCGCGAGATCGCCGCATATCTGCGCGCCGCTCGCGCCGTCCAGTGCGACGACGATCAGGTCATCGTGCTGTCGGGCGCCCAGCAGGCGATCGACCTGTCGATCCGCACGCTGCTCAACCCCGGCGATCCGGTCTGGGTCGAGGATCCCGGCTACGCAGCGACGCGCGAGGCGCTGGCGGCGGCGGGCGCCAGCCTCGTGCCCGTGCCGGTCGACGAGAACGGGCTTGATGTCGCCGCCGGCATCGCGGCCGCGAGCCAGGCCCGCGCCGTCTACATCACGCCGTCGCACCAATATCCGACCGGCGCCGCGATGAGCATGTCGCGCCGGCTCGAACTGCTGACCTGGGCCTCGCAGACCGGCGCCTGGATCGTCGAGGACGATTACGACAGCGAGTTTCGCTATGCCGGCCGTCCCCTCGCCTCGCTGCAGGGGCTCGATCGCGGCGGCTGCGTCGTCTATGTCGGCACGCTGAGCAAGGTGCTGTTTCCCGGCATCAGGCTGGGCTTCGCAGTGGTGCCGCACCATCTGATCGACGTCTTCCGCGGCGCCCGCTTCCTGAGCGACCGCTCGCCGCCGACGCTGCAGCAGGCGATGACGGCCGAGTTCATGCGGGCGGGCTTCCTGACCAGCCATATCCGGCGGATGCGGCAGCGCTACCGCGAGGCGCGCGACGTCGTCGTCGAGGCGATCGAGCGGCATCTCGGCGATCTCGTCGATATCGAAGTGCCGGAATGCGGCATTCAGCTCGTGATCCATTTCCGCGACGAACTGTCCGACATCGCCGTCGCCGAGGCCGCGCGCCGCCAGGGCCTGATCGTCAAGCCGGTCAGCCCGCATTACGTTGCCGCTGCGCCACGGCAGGGGCTGGTGCTCGGCTATTCCGGCTTTGACAACCACAAGCTGCGCGCCGGCGCAGCCGAGCTCGGCCGCATCGCACGGGCCATCAGTGATGGCGGAACCAGCGAGGTCATGCGCTCCACCGCTCGCGAAACAGTCTCTCTCCCGGCCGCGATCCGCAGCTAGGTTTTGTGCGGCCGATCGTATCGGGTTCGTCGCGTGCGCCAAAAACTGGTCCGCCGGCTCTGTGCAAAGTGGTCATTGAACCTGTTCCAGTTCGAAGCTGAGATGAGCGCATGCATGCCCGGAATATGTCCGGGGCCATGCTCGATCGAGGATGCCCGATGAAGACCGTTCGCGTGGCCTGCGCCCATGACTGCCCCGACATGTGCTCCCTCATCGCCTATGTCGAAGGCGACCGGATCACCAAGATCTCGGGCGATCCGGACCAGCCCTTCACCGCCGGCTTTGCCTGCGCCAAGGTCAACCGCGACGCCGAGCTGGTGCATTCGCCCGAGCGCCTGAAGACGCCGCTGCGCCGTACCGGCCCGAAGGGCTCCGGCCAGTTCGAAGCGATCACCTGGGACGAAGCGCTCGACGAGATCGCGGCGAAATGGCAGGCGATCATCGCCGAATCCGGCCCTCTCGCCCTGCTCGGCTATGCCTACAGTGCCCATCAGGGCCAGATGAACCGCCACATCGTCAACGGCCTGTTCTACGCCATGGGCACCAGCCGCCTGCAGGCCGGCACGGTCTGCGACTCCTGCTGCGAGACGGCCTGGGACCTGACGCTCGGCCCGGTCGGCGGAGCCGACCCCGAATCCGTCGTCGATTCCGATCTCGTCATCGCCTGGGGCTGCGACCTGATGGCGGTGAACGTGCATTTCTGGGCCAAGCTCGACACGATCCGCAAGAAGGGCGTCCAGGTCGTGGTCATCGACCCGCGCCGCAGCCGCACGGCGGTGAGCGCCGACTGGCACCTACCGATCCGCATCGGCACCGATGCCGCGCTCGCGCTCGGCATCGTCCACATCCTCGTCCGTGATGGGCTCTGCGACCGCGCCTATCTCGCCGCCAACACGCTCGGCTTCGACCAGTGGGAGCGCGAGACCGTGCCCCGCTTCACGCCAACTTACGTCTCTGAAGTCACCGGCCTCCCCGTCGCCGACATCGAGAAGCTCGCGGCGATGTATGGCGCGGCGAAGCATTCCTTCATCCGCATCGGCGAGGGGATGACGCGGCTCGCCCGCGGCGGCCAGGCGCTGCGGGCGGTGGCGACGCTGCCGGCCGTCACCGGCGCCTATGGCCGTCCCGGCGGTGGCGCGCTGCTGCTGACCGCGGGCTCCATGGACTTCAACTTCTCCGCCGTGCGCAAGCCGCCCTCCGGCCCCGCCACGACGCGCCTCGTCAACCAGAGCCTGCTTGGGCGCGAATTGCTGGAGATGAGCGACCCGCCACTGCGCGCGCTCTTCGTCGCCGCCAACAACCCGGCCGTGACCTGTCCCGAAGCCGGCAAGGTCCGCGAGGGGCTTTCGCGCGCGGACCTCTTCATCGTGGTCCACGACCCGTTCATGACCGATACGGCGGCGCTCGCCGACATCGTCCTGCCGGCAACCACGTATCTGGAAACCGAGGATTTCTACCGCGGTTACGGCAACTACTACATGCAGTACTCGCCGGCCGCCGTCGCGCCGCAGGGCGCGGCGTGGTCGAACTTCCGGCTGGCGCAGGAACTCGCCCGGCGCATGGGCGTGACCGACCCGATCTTCTCGAAGAGCGAGAAGGAAATCCTGCCGGAATTCTTCAAGGGCTCGACCGGCGCTGTCGCCACCGTCGATCCGACGAGCCTGTTCGACGGCGTGCCGGTGAAGGTCGCCCCGCCCGCCGGGCAGAGCTTCGGCACGCCGTCAGGCAAGCTGGAAATCTATTCGCAGGCGCTCGCCGATCAGGGCGTCTCGCCGATGCCGGACTGGCAGCCCGACGAGCAGGAGGTTCTGGACGCCAAGAGCTGGCCGCTGCGCCTGCTGACCGCTCCCTCCTATTTCCAGCCGCACACGGCCTTCTCGGGCGTCTCCTTCCTGCGCAAGCGCGAGGGCGAGCCCTTCTGCGTGCTGCATCCCGAAGATGCCGCGCGGCGCGGGCTGGAAAGCGGCGCCAAGGTCAGGCTCTTCAACCAGCGCGCCGCGATCGGCCTCGTCCTCAAGGTCGCGGAGGAAATCCAACCCGGCGTCATCCTCGTGCCCGGCCAGCGGCCCGGCACGGAAGCGGTCGACGGCACCGTCAACATGCTCTGCTCCGACCGCCTGACCGATATCGGCGAAGGCGCCTCCTACCAGAGCACCTTCCTCGAGGTCGAAGCCTGGGAGAAGCGCGCCTGACGGCAGGAGCCACGGCAAGCGGAGAGCGGGCGATGAGCACGACCACGACCGGCCAGCTATCCTGCCTCTCCGCCCATGAACTGGCGGCACTGGTCCGGACGAAGCAGGCCTCGCCGGTCGAGATCGTCGAGGACGTACTCGCCCGCATCGCCGCCCTCGAACCCGGCCTCAACGCCTTCGTCGCGCTGGACGCACAGGGCGCACGGACAGCGGCGCACAAGGCGGAGGCCGCCGTCATGCGCGGGGACACGCTCGGCCCCCTGCATGGCGTGCCCGTCACGATCAAGGACGTGCAGGCCGTCGCGGGACTGCCGACGCGGCGGGGCTCCAGGCTTTCCGACACCACCCCCGCAATCGACGACGCCCCCGCCGTCGCCAGGCTTCGCGCGGCCGGTGCCGTCATCCTCGGCAAGACCGCCACGACCGAGCAGGGCTGGACCGCCGTCAGCGAAAACCCGCTGACCGGCGCGACCCATAACCCGTGGAAACAGGGCTATACCGCCGGCGGGTCCTCGTCGGGAGCCGCCGCACTGGCCGCCGCCGGTTGCGGCCCGCTGCATCTTGGCACGGATGGCGCAGGCTCCGTGCGCCTGCCGGCGCATTTCTGCGGCGTCGTCGGCTTCAAGCCGACCTTTGGAACGGTCCCCTATGTGCCCGTACCCAACAATGGCGCGCTCTCGCATATCGGCCCGATCGCGCGCGACGCCGCCGATGCGGAACTGATGCTGGAGGTGATGGCGGGCGCTCACCCCGCCGATCACACCACGCTGCCGGGCGGTTTTCGGCGCGATCCCGCTGGCCCCGATCTCACCGGCCTGCGGATCGCCTATAGTCCCGATCTCGGCCATGCCCGCGTCGATCCCGAGATCGCCGTCTCGGTCGAGGCCGCGGCCCGCGTCTTCGAAGGATTGGGCGCGAGCGTCGACTACGCCACGCCGGCCTGGGGCCCGCTCGGCCCCGAGCTGATCCGTGCGCTGTGGGGACCACCGCTCCTGCCCTATTGCCCGGCCGATACCACGGCCGAGGCCGCGATGGACCCGGGCTTCGTCGCCTGCCTGCGCGAGACCGGCCAGGCCTCCTGGCGCGACCTGCACGCAGCCCAGTCGCGCCGCCACGCCTATGCCGGCACGGTCGGGCGCTGGTTCGCGGAGGGCTGGGACTTGCTGATTACGCCCTCGGCGTCGGTCGCCGCCTTCCCGCATGGCCGGCAGATGCCCGATCACTGGCCGGCCCATCCCTGGGACTGGCTGGTCTGGGCGGAGTTCTCCTATCCCTTCAACCTGTCGCATTGCCCGGCCGTCTCGGTGCCCTGCGCCCTGACGTCGGACGGACTGCCGATCGGCCTGCAGATCGTCGGACCCCGCCTGTCCGACCCGTTGGTGATGCGCGCCGCGCGAGCCTTCCTCACGGCTAGACCCTTCTCGACGCCGCCCTAGATGTCTCTGGCGTCCAGCGCCCGATAGAGCGGCAGTGCGAGCGGTGCGAGCCGGCGGATGACCTCCCGCATCGGCTGCGCCTTGGGCTCGGAGAGCGGCAGCCCCAATGCGCCCAGCGGTGTGCCTTGCGTCGCCTGCGCCAGTTCGCGTCCCAGCGAGATCGAGAGCGCCACCGCCCGGCCGTTGCAGCCGACCCAGCCGAAGCCGTTGGGCCCGAGTTGATGGATGCGCGGATAGCCCGGCACCTGCGGCTTCAGCACGTCGTCGGGCGTCATGCCGATATAGCCTGACCAGACATAGTCGAACGAGACCTCGCCAAGCTGCGGCCAGAGCCGCTTCAGCCGCTCGCCGACCGGCCCGCGCAGATTGTCCCCGCCGGCTCCAGGGAACACTGCGGCGCCGCCCGTGACGAGCCGGTTGCGCGCATCCCAACGCGCGAAATAAAGCTCGCGATGCGTGTCCGACAGCGCCTGCCGGCCGGGGATGATCGTCTTGGCGATGGTGTCGCTGATCGGCTTCGTCGCCATCTGCCAGGACAGGACGGGGATGACCTCGCCTGCGATCTCCGGCGCGAGCCCGCTCTCGAATTCATCCGTGTAAGCGTTCGTCGCCAAAACCAGCGCGCGTGCCGTCACCGAACCCTTCGCCGTCCTCACAGTCCAGCGGTCGCCCTCGCGCGCCATGCTGGCCACGGGCGAGCGCGCATATATCGTCGCTCCGAGCTTAAGCGCGACCTCGGCCAGCCCGCGCGCCAAAGCGAGAGGATTGATATGGCCGCCCGTCCGGTTCCAGAAGCCGCCGAACCAGGCCTCCGAGCCGGTCATCTGCGCCGTCGCCGCGCGGTCGAGAAGCTCGACCGGCGCGCCGATCGCCGACCATTCACGCACCCGCTTCTCGGCGATCTTGAACCGCCCCGGCGAATGCACCGGCTGGACCCAGCCCGCCTGCTCCGCTTCGGCCGGGACATCGTATTTGCGCATGAGATCAAACAGGTACTGCGCGCTGTCGCGCAGCATCGCGTTGAAGCGCTCGCCCGCCTCGCCATGGCGCGCGACCATCGCCGAAGGGTCGTGTCCGGCGAGCGTCGGGATCACCTGCCCGTTGTTGCGCCCCGACGCCCCCCAGCCCGGTTCGGCCGCCTCGACGACCACGACCTCAACACCGCTCTCGCGCAGATGGATCGCCGTCGACAGCCCGGTGAAGCCCGCGCCGATCACCACCACATCGGTCTGCACGTCGCCCTCCAGCGCAGGGAGCGCGGGACCGGCCGGGGCCGTCGCAGCCCAGAGCGAGGGCGGCCAGGTGACGGAGGCGGAAGCGGGCATTGCGTTCTCTTTCCGGATGGAGATCAGCCGGCGCAGGATGAGGTGAGCCGTTCGAACCTATCCTTGCCGCCTCGTCCGGCCAGGGCAAGAGGAGCTTCCCACGCTGACGGCAAGCAGGAGATCGATCTTCCACTAAAGATCATCGAGGCGAACAATATCTTCCAAAACTTGCGATATATCATTCTCTGCTTGGAATTTTCATCCCCGCCCCGCTATGTGTGCAGCGCAACAGGGGGCAGCCGGAACGCGCGGAGCGGGCGATTGCATCGCGCCATCGCTTCGGCTGAACTCGCGCATCGCTGGATTTCGGATTAGGGGCCGTCATGCCACTCAAGCACATTCTCGGCCTCGATCATGTCGTCGTCACCGTTCGTGATCTCGACGCCGCCGCCGCCCAGTGGACGAGCCTCGGCTTCACCGTTTCGCCGCGCGGCACCCATTCGCCGATCCTCGGCACCGGCAACTACACGATCATGTTCGGCGAGGATTACGTCGAACTGCTCGGCATCCTGACTGAGACCGAGCAGAACAAGCCGACCCGCGACTATCTCGCCAGGCGCGAGGGCCTGGAACGCGCCGCCTTCACCACGGACGATGCCGCGGCCGGCGCGGCCGAACTCAAGAGCCGCGGCCTCGCCGCACTGGGCCCGATCCATTTCGGCCGCCCGGTCGATCTGCCCGGCGGCGGCACCGGCGAGGCCAGGTTCAACGTCTTCCGCTGGCCGCTCGACCAGAATCCTGGCGGCTTGCGCATCTTCGCCTGCCAGCATTTGACGCGCGAGACGGTCTGGTTCCCGGAACTCCAGAGCCATGCCAACAGCGTCACCCGCATCGTCCGCCTTGAAGTGCTGGCCGCCGACCCCAGGGCCGCAGCCGAACATCTCGCTAGGCTGATCGACGAACCCGTGCATGCAGACGGCGATGGCTGGCTAGTGCCCTCGGGCGGCAAGCGCGCCGATTTTCTGTTCTACGACGCGGCCGGTTTTGCGCGCCGCTATCCTGAAGCGGTGCGCGATGGCGCGGCGAAGGAAGGGGCGGTTGCGCTGGTTCTGGCCACGGACGATCTCGGCCGCGCGACAGCTGCGCTCGGTCCCCGCGCGATAAGCCATGACGGCGCCGTCTGCGTCGCGGCGAACGGTCTCGTTGTGAGCTTCCTGCCGCAATAACACGCAGGCCTGTTTTTCAGGCGGCGGCACCGTTGACGGGGTCCATCGCCGCCCGCATCGTTTCCCTAACGTGACCGCACGACCGAGGATCCCGCCATGGACATGACCCGCCGCGCCGCGCTTCTGACCAGCGCCGCCATCGCCTCCAGCGTCGCCTTCCCGATGCGCACTTTCGCGCAGCAGACGCCGCGCAAGGGCGGGGTCTTCACGGTCCATTACGGCGCCGAGCAACGCCAGTTGAACCCGAGCCTGCAGGCCTCGACCGGTGTCTACATCATCGGCGGCAAGATCCAGGAGCAGCTCGTCGATCTCGACGCCGCCGGCAATCCGGTCGGCGTGCTCGCCACGAGCTGGGAAGCGACGCCCGACGGCAAGACCATCACCTTCAAGCTGCGCGACGGCGTGAAGTGGCATGATGGCAAGCCCTTCACCTCCGCCGACGTGCAGTTCACCGCGATGGAGATGTGGAAGAAGATCCTGAACTACGGCACCACGCTGCAGCTCTTCCTCACGGCCGTCGACACGCCCGACCCGCTGACGGCGGTGTTCCGATACGAGCGGCCGATGCCGCTCGGCCTGCTGCTGCGGGCGCTGCCCGATCTCGGTTACGTCTCGCCGCGCCATCTCTACGAGGGCAAGGGCGACATCCGCCAGAACCCGGTCAATCTCGCCCCCATCGGCACCGGCCCGTTCAAATTCGTCGCCTATGAGCGCGGCCAGCACGTCATCGCCGATCGCAACGCCGATTACTGGCGCCCCAACGCGCCCTATCTCGACCGGATCGTCTGGCGCGTCGTCACCGACCGCGCGGCGGCCGCCGCCCAGATGGAAGCCGGCCAGATCCACTACAGCCCGTTCTCGGGCCTGACGATCTCGGACTCCGCGCGCCTGTCGAAGGACCCGCGCTTCATCGTCTCGACCAAGGGCAATGAGGGCAACGCCCGCACCAACACTGTCGAGTTCAACTTCCGCCGCAAGGAACTCGCCGACATCCGCGTGCGCCGCGCCATCGCGCATGCGCTCGACATCCCGTTCTTCATTGAGAACTTCCTCGGCGACTTCGCCAAGCCCGGCACCGGTCCGGTCCCTTCGGTCTCGACCGATTTCTACCCCGCCGACAACGGCCCGCAATATCCGTTCGACAAGAAGCTCGCCGCCAAGCTGCTCGACGAGGCCGGCTTCAAGGCGGGCGCAGGCGGCACGCGCTTTTCGCTGCGGCTCCTGCCCGCGCCCTGGGGCGAGGACATCACGCTCTTCGCCACCTTTATCCAGCAGTCGCTGGCCGATGTCGGGATCAAGGTCGAGGTCGTCAGAACCGATGGCGGCGGCTTCCTGAAGCAGGTCTATGACGACCATGCCTTCGACCTTGCCACCGGCTGGCACCAGTACCGCAACGACCCCGCCGTCTCGACCACGGTCTGGTATCGCTCGGGCCAGCCCAAGGGCGCGCCCTGGACCAACCAGTGGGACTGGACCAACCCGGCAATGGACAAGATCATCGACGATGCCGCCACCGAGGTCGATGTCGCCAAGCGCAAGGCGCTCTATGGCGATTTCGTCCGCCTCGCCAACACCGAGATCCCGATCTGGACGCCGATCGAGCAGATCTTCCTGACCGCAATCAGCGCCAAGGCGCGCAACCACTCCAACACCCCGCGCTGGGGCTCATCGTCCTGGCACGATCTGTGGTTGGCGGAGTGAACGCTTCGCCTTCAGAAACGGCCTGCTACAGTCGGACCCCATGCGCATCCTGACCCTTGCGGGGCGGCGTCTCGCCGCCTCGATCCCGACCCTCGTCCTGATCCTGATCGGCGTCTTCGTCCTCTTGCAGTTCGCGCCGGGCGACACGGTCGATGCGCTGATGGCGCAGATGGGCGGCGGCGATGCCACGACCGCCAAGCAGCTGCGCCAGTATTACGGGCTCGACGTCTCGGCCTGGGCCCAGCTCGGCAACTACCTCTGGCGCCTGGTCCGGCTCGATCTCGGCTTCTCGGCGATCTACGGCAAGCCGGTCGCGACCGTGATCGCCGAGCGCCTGCCGGCGACGATCCTGCTGATGACCGCCTCGCTCTCGCTGGCCTTTGTCTTCGGCCTGATCTTCGGCGTGGTCGCCGCCCGCGGCGTCAACCGCTGGCCCGATACGCTGATCTCGACGCTCGGCCTCGTCTTCTATGCGATGCCGACCTTCTGGTTCGGGCTGATGGCGATCGTGGTCTTCTCGATCTACCTGCAATGGCTGCCGGCGGGAGGATTCGAGGACATCACGGTCGGGCTGACCGGCTGGCGCCGTACGCTCGACATCGCCAGCCACCTCGTCCTGCCGACGCTGACGCTCGGCCTGTTTTACATGGCGATTTATCTCCGCATCATGCGCGGCTCGATGCTCGAGGTGCTGACGCTCGATTTCGTCCGCACCGCCCGCGCCAAGGGCATGGACGAGACGCGCGTTGTGGTGCGCCATGTCCTGCGCAACGCGCTGCTGCCGATGGTGACGCTGATCGGCCTGCAGGCCGGCACGATGCTCGGCGGCTCGGTCGTGGTCGAGAGCGTGTTCTCCCTGCCGGGCCTCGGCCGCCTCGCCTATGAATCGGTGATCCAGCGCGATCTCAACACGCTGCTCGGCATCGTCTTCGTCTCAGCGCTGCTGGTCATCCTCGTCAACTTCATCGTCGACCTGCTCTATGCCCGGCTTGACCCGCGCATCACGACGGGGGGCTGAAGCGATGTCCTTCCTGAAGCTCTATTTTCGCAGCCCGCCGGCGATCATCGGCCTTGTCCTGCTGATCCTCGTCCTGGCGATGGCCGCCACCGCCGACTGGTTTTATCCGCGCGATCCGCTGGCGCTGGCCGGGCGGCCGCTGATCTGGCCGTTCAGCAATCCGCGCTTCCTGCTCGGCACCGACAATTCCGGCCGCGACATCGCAGCCCAGATCTTCCACGGCGCCCGCATCTCGCTGCTGATCGGGCTGGTCGCCACCGTCATCTCGGTCTTCATCGGCATCACCATCGGCGCTCTGGCCGGCTATTACGGCGAGTGGGTCGATACCGCGCTGATGCGCGTCACCGAGGCCTTCCAGACCCTGCCGAACTTCATCCTGCTGCTGGTGCTCGTCGCGGTCTTCGGCTCGACCATCACCACGGTGACGGTCGCGATCGGCATCGTCTCCTGGCCGGCCTCGGCTCGTTTGACGCGGGCCGAGTTCCTATCGCTGCGCAACCGCGAATTCGTCCAGGCCGGCCGCACGCTGGGTCTCAGGGATGCCAAGCTGATATTCGGCGAGATCCTGCCAAACGCGCTGCCGCCGGTCATCGTCTATGCCAGCGTGGTGATGGCAATCGCGATCCTGCTCGAAAGCGCGCTGGCCTTCCTCAAGCTGTCGGACCCCAACGTCGCCTCCTGGGGCAACCTGATCGGCGCCGGCCGCGATGTGCTGCGGGTGCAATGGTATGTCTCGGCCATTCCCGGCGTCGCCATCCTCGTCACCGTGCTCGCCGTCTCGCTCGTGGGCCAAGGCCTGAACGATGCGCTGAACCCGAGACTGAAGGGCCGATGAGCGCGATCCTCACCCTCGACGCGGTCAGCGTCAGCCTGCCCAGGAACGCCGACCGGCCGCACGCGATGAGCGAGGTTTCGCTCGCGCTCCAGGCCAACGAGATCCTCTGCGTCGTCGGCGAATCCGGCTCGGGCAAGTCGATGACCGCCAACGCCGTGATGCGCCTGCTCCCCCCGGGCGTCGCCATCGACGGCGGGAGCATCCTGTTCGAGGGCCGCGATCTCGCGACCCTGAGCGAAGCCGAGATGCGAAAGGTCCGCGGCGCCGGTATCGCCATGATCTTCCAGGAGCCGATGACGGCGCTGAACCCGCTGATCACCATCGGCGACCAGATCGGGGAGATGTTCGAGCTGCACACCGACCTCGGCAAGGCAGCCATCAAGGGCAAGGTCCAGGCCTTGCTTGAAGAAGTGCGGATCCCCGATCCCGTCTCGGCCGCCAAGGCATATCCGCACGAGCTCTCGGGCGGCCAGCGCCAGCGTGCCATGATCGCGATGGCGCTGGCGCTCGATCCCAAGGTGCTGATCGCCGACGAGCCGACGACCGCGCTCGACGTCACCACCCAGGCCCAGATCCTTGAACTCGTCCGCGATTTGCAGAAGCGCAAGGGCACCGCCGTCCTGTTCATCACCCATGATTTTGGCGTGGTCGCCGAGATCGCCGATCGCGTCGCGGTGATGAGCCAGGGTCGGGTCGTCGAGCAGGGCACGGCGGAAGCCGTCCTCGGCAATCCCCAGCACCCCTATACGAAACAGCTCATCGCTGCGGTTCCGCCCTTGAAGGCCCCTCCCCCGCGCGAGCTCGCATCCGAGCCGATCCTGACCATCGAGCACGTCTCGAAGACCTATCGCACCGGCGGCTTCCTCGGACGCGGCCAGCGCGTCACCCATGCGGTCAGGGACGTCTCGCTGGTTTTGCCAAAAGGGGCGACGCTCGGCATCGTCGGCGAATCCGGCTCCGGGAAATCGACGCTGGCGCGCTGCCTCGTGCGCCTGATCGATCCCGAAAGCGGCGCGATCCGGATCGAGGGCACCGATCTCGCCAGCCTGACCAAGGCCGAGCTTCGCGCCGCGACGCGCCATATCCAGATGGTGTTCCAGGATCCCTTCGCTTCGCTCAACCCGCGCCGCAAGGCGGGCGACGCCGTCGCCCAGGGTCTGATCGTCCATGGCACGCCGCGCGCCGAGGCGCTCGCGCGCGCCCGCGAGCTGTTCGCGCTGGTCGGTCTCGATCCGGCGGCGACCGATCGCTACCCGCATGAATTTTCCGGCGGCCAGCGCCAGCGCATCGGCCTGGCGCGGGCACTCGCGCTGGAGCCGCGCGTCCTCGTCGCCGATGAGCCGGTCTCGGCGCTCGACGTCTCCGTCCAGGCGCAGGTACTGAAGCTGCTGGCCGAGCTGCGCCAGCGTCTCGGCCTCTCCATCGTCTTCATCACGCATGATTTGCGCGTCGCGGCGCAGGTTTGCGACCTCGTCGCGGTGATGAAGAATGGCGAGGTCGTCGAGGCCGGTCCGATCGGTGAGGTCTTCGGTAATCCCCAGCATGCCTATACCAAGGCGTTGCTCGCCTCGATTCCCGGCCGCGAGTTCGGTATGCGGGATCAGGCACTGGCCGTCTGACGCAGGACAGCCGATCCGACGGACAGCATCGGAGAGATCATGAGCATCCGCGAGCAGTTGATCGAGCGCTTCTTCCGCTATGTCGCGGTCGAGAGCCAGAGCGATGCTGGGGCTCCGACCCTGCCGAGCACGCCCGGCCAGCAGCGCCTCGCCGCTTTGCTCGCTGACGAGCTGCGCGGCCTCGGGCTTGAGAACATCGTCATCGACGAGCATGCGACCGTCACCGCGCTGAAGCGCGGCAACCGTCCCGGCGCGCCCAGGATCGGCTTCATAGCCCACCTCGACACCGTTGATTCAGGCCTGTCGCCAATCATCGACCCGCAGATCCTGCACTTCGAGGGCAGGGATCTTTGCCTCAACCCGCAGCAGGACATCTGGCTGTGCGTCGCCGCGCATCCCGAGATCGAACGCTGGAGCGGGGCGGACATCATCTTCAGCGATGGCACCAGCGTGCTCGGCGCCGACAACAAGGCCGCCATTGCCGTCGTCATGACGCTGCTGGCGACGCTTTCGCCCGATGACACCCATGGCGACATCCTCATTGCCTTCGTTCCCGACGAGGAGATCGGATTGCGCGGCGCCAAGGCGCTCGATCTCGCGCGCTTCCCCTGCGACTTCGCCTACACGATCGACAGCTGCGAGGTCGGCGAGGTCGTCGTCGAGAACTTCAATGCCGCAGCCGGCGAACTCGTCTTCACCGGCGTCAGCGCCCATCCGATGTCGGCCAAGGGCGTGATGGTCAACCCGCTATTGATGGCGCACGACTTCATGGCTGAGTTCGATCGCGCCGAGACGCCCGAGCGCACCGAAGGCCGCGAAGGCTATATCTGGTTTACCGAGATCGCCGCCAATGCAAGCCAGGCCCGCCTCAAGCTTGCGATCCGCGAGTTCGACCGGCAGCGCTTCGAAGAGCGCAAGCGGCGGATCGGCGAGGTCGCCGATCTGATCGCGGCGCGCTATCCCAAGGGCCGGGTCGAATGCCGCGTCACCGACACCTATGGCAACATCTCCGACAGCCTCGGCGACGACCGCCGCTCCGTCGATCTGTTGCTGTCGGCCATGGCCGCGCTGAACATCGAACCGAAACTGATCCCGATGCGCGGCGGCACGGACGGCGCGGCGCTCTCGGCCCGGGGCATCCCCACCCCCAACTTCTTCACCGGCGCCTACAATTTCCACTCGCGCTTCGAATTCCTGCCCATCCCGGCTTTCGAAAAGTCATTCGAAGTCGCGCGCATGATCTGCCTTCGGGCGGCCGCGACCTGACTGCGACGCTCGTGCCCTCGAAGCGCGGGATCGATCGGGAAGGCGCTAAACGGATCAGGACAGGGTGCGCGTGACGTCGCCGCCAAAATCCGATGCCCAATCGTCGCCAGTTTCGGCATAGCCCGGGGCGAAACCCGCGCAAGCTGGATCGGCGGAACCCGATCCCTTGCCGGCGTATCGGCGCAGGAACGCTGACTTGAGTAGACAGGGCTCGCCGCCCACCATTCCCGAGGCGCCCCCGAGGTCGAACAGGCATGACGCGCAGGGCAGAGCTGAGATGCGGGGCAGGCCTGCCCGCAGTTCCAGCAGGATCCCGGACGGTTCCGTCGAAGCAGGCATGGATCAGGTTCCGGTTTGCCGCGGTCAGCGTCAAAGGCAACCGTTGCACGGCAAGCCTCACCGGGTTGTTAATTCTATCTGCGCGATAATCGGCAACGTAACCCAGTGCCACGACGGGCAGCCTGCCAGATCACAAGAACATCTTAACGGTAAAGGCGGATGTTGCCGCAAGCTGCCCTACAAGGGATTCGTGATGCCGTCCAAAACCTCCCCTCGCGTTGTCGATCAGGGCTTGCGCGACGAGGTCTATATTTCGCTGGTGCGCTCGCTCTACGCCGACCCGCGGACCCTGATCATTGGGTCCAGCGGGACCGTGCTCGCGGCTGTGCTCAGCGCCGTCTTGACCGGCCATCCTGCATTCTATGCGTCCGCCGCCATTCTGCTGTGCCTGACGCTGGCCAGGGCCGCCGATGTCGCTCAATTCAAGGCGGCCGGACACAAGATGTGCGACCGTGGCGACGCGGCGCGCTGGGAGAGGCGCTACACCATCTTCGCCTCAATCTATGTCTTCGTTCTTGGAATCTGGTCCTTCCTGACCTTCGCGATCCCCGCCAGCCCACCGGTCCAGCTCCTCGCCTTCTCGATGACGCTTGCGAACCTGATCGGAGTCGCCGGCCGCAACTATGGCAGCCGCCTGCTGGTCACCACCCAGTTGACCTGCGCGGGTCTGCCGCTGCTCGCCGGTCTCGTGCTTGCGGGCAACACGCATTACGCTGTCGTCGCCTGTGTGCTCGGGCCGTTCCTGCTGAGCTTCAAGAGCATCGCCGACAAGCTCCGCGCGACCCTGACCACGGCCGTCGTCTCGGCCAAGCGCGAGCGCCTGCTGGCCGCGCGGCTCGAAGCCGCACTCGACAACATGGCGCATGGGCTGTGCATGTTCGAGCGAGATGGCCAGCTGTCGCTCGTTAACCGTCGGCTGCCGGCGATCGTCGGACTGCCGGCAGGACTGGCGGAGCCGGGCCGCGGCATCGGGCGCTTCCTCGTTCGCTGCCAACGCGCAGGGCTGATCGGCCGCGCGCCATTGCGCAGCCTCGTGCTGGCCGCTCGCCTCGCCATGCGAGATCACAGCGAGGCAAGGCTCAATGCCCGCCTCGCCGATGGCCGCGTCCTCGATCTGACCTTCCGGACATCGGGTGTTACCGGCACCGTCGTGGTAATCGAGGACGTCACCGAACAGCGCCTGCAGGAGGACACGATCCGCCAGCTCGCGCATTACGACCCGCTCACCGGTCTGCCGAACCGCAGCCTGCTGAAAACGCATCTGCAGACCCTGATGGCGGGGGCGGATCAGAGCTTCGCGATCCTGTTTATTGACCTCGACCACTTCAAGAAGGTCAACGATACGCTGGGCCATCCCTATGGCGACGCCCTGCTGATCGAGATCGCACGCCGCCTGACCACGCTGCTGGATGCGGCCTCCCTGATCGCACGGCTCGGCGGCGACGAATTCGTGGTGGTCATTCCCGATCTCGTCGACCGCCGGGCGCTCGAGCAGATCACCGCGCGCGTCAGCGCCAGCCTGATCCAACCCTACGAGGTTGAAGGCAACGCCATCGTCAGCAGCGCCAGCATCGGCATCGCCATCAGCCCCGATGACGGGCGCGACCCCGACATCGTCATCCGCAATGCCGACCTCGCGCTCTACGCGGCCAAGTCGAGCGGACGTGGCTGCGCGCGCTTCTACGACAGCAGCATGATCGAAGCCGCGCGCACGCGGCGCATCGTCGAGCTCGACCTGCGCGAAGCGCTGGCGAGCGACCAGTTCGAGATGTTCTACCAGCCCATCGTCGCGATCGGTTCGGGCAGGATCACGAGCTGCGAGGCCTTGCTGCGCTGGCGTCATCCCGAGAAGGGCATCATCGCGCCCGGCGACTTCATCGGCATCGCCGAGGAGGTCGGGCTGATCACTCAGATCGGCCGCACGGTCCTGGACAAGGCCTGCCGCGAGGCAATGCTCTGGCCGACCAGCGTCTCCGTCGCGGTCAACATCTCGGCGATCCATTTCCGCGGCGACATCATCGTCAACGATGTCGCCCAGGCGCTCGCCAGGTCGGGACTGGACGCATCCCGGCTCGTGATCGAGCTGACGGAATCGGCGCTGATGCATGACGACGCGCAGGCGCTCTCGACGCTGACGCGGCTGCGCGATCTCGGCGTGCAGATTGCGCTCGACGATTTCGGGACGGGCTATTCCAGCCTGAGCTACCTGCAGTCCTTCCCGCTGCACAAGATCAAGATCGACCGGTCCTTCGTCTCGGGTGGGCGCGAGACGCAAAAGGACCAGACCCTGCTGGTCGGGATCGCGCGCCTCTGCAAGGAGCTCGGCCTGACCGTCGTGGCCGAAGGCGTCGAAACGGTCGAGCAGCTCGACGGCCTGACGAGAATGGGGGCAATCGACGAGGTTCAGGGCTATCTGCTCGCCCGCCCCCAGGCGACGCCCCTTGTGCGCGACCTGATCAAGGCTTTCGCGGTGCGCTCGCTCACCGCGACAGTCGAGCGAATCCCGTTGCGCCGTCACGCGCCCTGACCAAAACCTCCGCTGGCTAGGGACAGGCCACGTCCTGCAACATTGCCTGCAATAAACGACCAGCGATTAATTCTTGTGCATACCATGGCTTGACGGTGCAGCCGCGCGGCAGCAAAGGTTAATTTAAATTAACCTTTGCTTACGGTTGCATCATGGTCCAGGCCATCGCTCATCAGACTTTGTCGCTGACCGACAGGGTGATGCGCGCGCTCGACCGGATCGATTACCGTCTCGCCGTCACCGAGCAGGATCGCGAACGCATCTTCGCACTGCGCTATCATGCCTATCTCCGCGAAGGCGCGATCGCTCCGAGCGCTGACGAGCGTTTCACCGATCCGGTGGACGACCAGCCGAACTGCTTCATGTTCGGCGTCTACGCCGATGGCGAACTCGCAGGCGCCATCCGCCTCAGCATCTCCGGAGCGGGCATGCCAGATGTCCCGACAGCCAAGGTCTTCCCGGAAACCGTCCTGCCGCAGATCGAGGCCGGCCGCGTGCTCGTCGATCCGACCCGCTTCGTCGCCGATGCCCGCTGGTCGCGCGAACTGCCCGAGCTGGCCTATCTGACGCTGCGCCTGCCGTGGCTGGCGATGGAGCATTTCGGCGCGGACATCATGCTGGCGGCGGTTCGACCGGAGCATTATCCGTTCTATCGCCGGCTCTGGGGCAACACGGTCGTCAGCCCGCCGCGCCTCTATCCGGGCCTCGCCAAGCCGGTGATGCTGTCGCAACTCGACTATGCCAAGGCCGCGCCCCGGGTCGAGGCGCTCTATCCCTTCTTCCGACCCCGCAAGGCCGAGCGCGCGGCGATCTTCGGCGGAAGCGGAATGGCGTGGCTGCCCGCGATCACCGGCACTCCGGCGGCCCGGCCGGTTCTGGTCTGATCAGCACTCAGAAGGCGCCGGAAGGCGCCTTCTTCACGTCGTGACCATATGTGCCGTGGCTCAGCCACGCCCGAACAGGTCGATCTCTTCGTCGCGATGACGCCCGCCGAGCATGGCGGAGAGATAGGCGGCGGCAGCGCCGACCAGCAGCACGGCAGCGGTCATGAAAGCGACGATGACGGCGGTCTTGCGCGCCTTCTCGGCCGCCTGTTTGGCGGTCTCCTTCGCCTGGTTGAGCTGCGCATAGGTATCGTCGATGCGCTTCTCGGCGTCGGCCTGCGGGATGTTCATCCGCGCCGCCATCCGCGAGGCGATGTATTGCCGGTCCGATGCATCGAGGCTGCCATTCGCCAGGCTGCGGACGAGAATGCGCGAAGCTTCCTCGCGCTCGCCCTGCGTCACCGGCGTCGTGCCGGTCGAACGCGTCACATTGTCCAGAGCCATGCCGAGCGGGTCGGCCTGCTGGCTGATGAGCGCGCCCGTACCACCGGCCGCCGCGGCAGCGCCCGTCACGGCCGTCCTGGCCGCACCCATGATCGAAGAGGAGGTGATGAAGGCGACCAGAAGCGCTCCCAGCGCCCAGACGACGAGGCCATGGGCACCGTCGCGGACGCCGCGTTCATGCGAGCTGGAATCCGTGAGCGGCTTGCGCATGCGGCCGGCAAGATAGCCGCCGGCGCCGCAGGCGGAGACGGTCACCCAGAGCGCCCAGAGGGCAGCCGCGATGGCAAGCGCCACCATGCTGGTCGAGCGCGAGGTTTCGGCTGAGACCAGCGAGAGGCCGATGGCCGATCCGAAGGCGGCCATGATCGTCGAGATCGCGGCGGAAACCACCGCGCCCCCGAGGATCGGGCTCCATTCGAGATAGGATCCTGACGAGGCTTCGGAGCCGGGGGGGGTGACGACGACGACGTCGGTTGAGCCAAGTGACATGGGCGTACCCCTTACCGGAGACCGAGGAACGACAGGATGGCCAGAACGACCACGACGAGACCCACGAGATAGATGATACTGTCCATGACAGCCCCCTTCAGAAATGCGCCGCAGCGCGTGTGCCGCCATAACCATGGGGTTGGCCAAGATGTTCCGCGCGGAACCACCAGCATGGCGCGATCATCCGCAGGAGCGGGCATCTGTGGCGCCGAAACCTCGGGAGAACCGACCTGTTGGCCTTACAGGAGGCTAGGCGCGCTTCTTCCGAAGGCCTTCGACCCGGTCGATCACCCACATGGTGAAACGGGCCATCGGCCGCCGCAGGAACGGAACGTCGGCGGCGATCAGCATCAGGCCGAGCGGCAGCATCCAGACGCCGAGGATTGGCAGGAACGAAAAGACGCCGCCGAGGATCAGCGCAAGCCCGGCGGGAAGCCGCGCCCAGCGCGATGCCGGATGGCGCAGCCAGCGCAGAGCCGAAGCCAGGCGCGTCGGCAGGTCGCGCTCCAGCCGCTTGAACGCGGCGCGAAGCTCCTGTTGACCGGTCGGCCGGGTCATCGTCTGCCCACGGGACTTGAGATCGCCGGTGCCATCGCTCAATGCGCGATCACGTCGGCGAATTCCGGATGGCGGCGTGCCCAATCGGCGGCAAAGGAACAGGCCGGCACGACGCGGCGGCCGCTGGCTCGCGCTGTCTCGAACAGGCCAAGCACCAGCCGCGATCCCAGCCCCAAGCCGTTAAATGCGGCGGGCACCTCGACATGCGTCACGATCAGCCAATCGCCATCGCAGCGGAAAGTCGCGAAGGCGGTCCCACCGGGAAACGCCATCTCGAACCGGTTTCCGGCGACGTTCTCGATTACGGGCTCGACCTGATCCACGTCCATCATCATCCTCTCCGGGCGGGAACCGGCACGCATCAGCGCTTATTCCAGGCACCACCAGATAGGGATGATGTCGGCATCGGCCAACCCGGCGCGCGCTATCCCCGCGCCGTCAGCACGAACATCGGCACGCCGCCTGCGTCATCCCTCTCATCGCGCAGTCCCCTCCTCCGGCAGGTCGATCAGATATTCGATATGCCGCCGGCCTGAGGCGCCCTCGCGGATGCTGACGGCAACGCCGAAGACACGCGCGATCAGATCCTCGGTCAGCACCTCCGGCGGCGGCCCCGACGCGACAACCTTGCCGTCATGCAGCACCGCGATCTCGTCGCAGAACAGCGATGCCAGATTGAGGTCGTGCAAAGCGAGGACGCAGGTGACGCCGAGCCTTCGCAGCAGCGCCAGGATCGAGAGCTGGTGCTGGATGTCGAGATGGTTGGTCGGCTCGTCGAGGATCAGTTCGCGCGGCTCCTGCGCCAGCGCGCGGGCGATATGGACGCGCTGGCGCTCGCCGCCCGAGAGCGTGTGCCAGAGCTGGTCGTGCCGCTCGCTCATGTCGACGCGCTCGAGCGCCGCCTCGACGGCTTCCTCGTCGGCGTCAGTCCAGGAGGCGAGCGCGCCGCGATGCGGTGTCCGCCCGAGCTTGACCACGTCGCAGACGGAGAGCTGCACCTCGGTCGAGGCCTGCTGCTCGACGAAGGCGAGGCGCTTGGCGAGATCGCGCCGCGCCATTGTGGCGAGGTCGCGATCGTCGAGCGTGACGACGCCGCTCTCGACCTTGCGCAGGCGGCAGAGCAGCCGCAGCAGGCTCGACTTGCCCGAGCCGTTGGGGCCGATCAGCCCGAGGATTCGGCCTGGTTCGGCGCGCAGCGTCACGCCGTCGACGATCATCCGCCGCGCCGCGCTCCAGCGGATGTCATGGGCAGCGAGCGTCATGTCGCGCGCCTCGCTCGGTAGAGGATCAGCGCGAAGGCCGGCGCTCCGAACAGCGCGGTGACCACCCCGATCGGCAGGATCTGCTGCGGCACCAGGATGCGCGACAGGATGTCGGCGAGGATCATGAAGATCGCGCCGATCACCAGGCAGGCCGGCAGCAGCCGCGCATGCGCCGGACCGACCAGAAACCGGGCCGCATGCGGAATGACCAGCCCGACGAAGCCGACCGTGCCGACGATCGAGACCATCGTCGCGGTCATCACCGCCGTCGTCGCAAACAGCACGATCCGGACCCGCGTCACCGCCACGCCCAGAGAAGCCGCCGCATCCGCCCCGAAAGCGAAGGCGTCGAGCACCTTGGCGTGCAGCATGCAGACGCCAAAGCAGATCAGCGCCACCGGCGTCGCCACCCAGACATCGGGCCAGCGCACGCCGCCGAAATTGCCGAGCAGCCAGAACATCACGCCGCGCGCCTGCTCGGCATTGGCGAGTGTCGTGACGATGGTCGCCGTGGCCGCATTGAAGAGCTGCGATCCGGCGACGCCGGCGAGGATGACACGGTCGCTGGAGCCGCCCGCCCCCGTCGCCAGCAGCGCGACAACCAGCAGCGCCACGACCGCGCCGATGAAGGCTCCGCCCGAGATCGTCAGCACGGCCCCGCCGAAGCCCAGGATCATCACCGCGACCGCCCCGGTCGAGGCGCCTGCCGAGATGCCGAGGATATAGGGCTCGGCCAGCGGGTTACGCAGCAGCGCCTGCAGGATCGCCCCCGACAGCGCCAGCGTCCCGCCGCAGAGCGCGGCCAGCAGCGCGCGACTCAGGCGGTAGTCGAAGATGACGCCCTGCTGGATCGCGCTGACGGGATAGCCGAGATCGAAGACCCCGTTGCCGAGTGCCTGGAAGGCGGTCGACAGCGGGATCTTCATCTCGCCGATGGTCACGGCCAGCGCGATCGCGGTGACCAGCGCCAGCAGCGCCGCCAGCACGATTGCGATGCGCGCCGGCCAGTTCGGCTCGATCGGTGCGTGGCTCACAGGCGTTGGCCCGCGCTCATGCGGCTTGCTTGAGCTCCGCTCACTTGGTCAGGCCGAAGCTCTGGATGGCGTTCGCCAGCGCCTCGATGCCGTCGATGGTGTCGAGCCCGGCGCGGGTGGCGCCGACATCCATCACCACGACCCGGTTGTTTTTGACGGCATCGAGCTTGCTCGCCACCGCATCGGTCTTGAGGAAGTTCAGCTTCAGGTCGATGTCATCAGCCGGGAAACGGCGCCGGTCCATCTTCACCACGACGATGACGGCGGGATTGGCTGCAGCCACGCTCTCCCAGCCGACCAGCGGCCATTCCTCATTTGTGGTGATGATGTTGCGCGCGCCGAGCTTGGCCAGGATATAGGCGGGAACGCCGTTCTTGCCGGCGAGGAAGGCGTCGCCCTTGACGTCCTTGCTGGAGAACCAGACCGTCACCGGAATGTCCTTGGCCGCATGGCCCGCGACGGCCGCCACGGCCTTCGCCTCGCGCGCCTTGAGCTCCCCGATCAGGGCCTCGGCCCGGTCAGCGACATCGAAGATCTGCCCGAACTCGCGGATGTTGCGATAGATCAGCTCCATCGTGAACATCTGCGTGCGGACGCCGTCGCCGGCGCCGGAATTGTCCTTGCCGACGCAATCGGACGGCGAGACATAGGCCGGGACCTTCACCTTGGCGAACTGGTCGCGCTTGCCGACGATGCCGTTGGGGCCCACATGCCATTCGAACATCGCGGTGACGAGGTCGGGCTCCTGCGCGAGCACCGCCTCGAAGCTCGGATCATTGTCGGCGAGGCGCTTCACCTTGGCATTGGCGGCCTCGAAGCGCTTTGCTACCGGGCTGAACCAGACGGCCGTGCCGACGACCCGATCGCCCAGGCCAAGCGCATAGAGGATCTCCGTCTGGGTCTGGCCGATCGCCACGACGCGCTTCGGCGCCTTGTCGAAGGTGACCTGGTGCCCGCAATTCTCGACGGTGACCGGATAGCGCGTCGCCTGCGCGCTGGCGAAACCCATGCCGAGAGCCAGCAGCGGAAGAGCGAGCGCGACGGAGCGCGCAAGACGGCGCAGGCCGCGGGTCGAAATGGTCATGGCATGGTCCGGCTTGTGAGGACGGCGGGAAAACGAAACGGCAGGCACCGCAATGGCGGCGTCGAAAGACCATAATGTAATAACATCACAATCTTCATGGCCCTCCGTGGACGGCCGCGTCAAGCGCGATGTCGCGCCTTGGTGAAGCTGGGTGGTGGAAAATCTCTGCATCATCGTTTGCCCCGTGATGATTAAGGGGCGCACGACGGACGCGCACGACGGATTGGCGGATGTGAAATCCGGCCCGTTCGCGCACGACCGATCAGGACACCCCGCCCGAAAGACCGCTCAGTCGATCAGGGCAGGTCTCCTGGCTCGCGGGTCGACGCCAACTCCGCCCGGCCTTCCCAGCGCAGGCTGCGCCAGTGGACGATGGACGGAAAGCTCGCCGCTTACAGTTGCGGGGGCAGCCTCGGCATCGGCACCCAAAGGCACCTCACCGAATTCCCTCTTAGCTTCGGCCGAAAACGACCGAAGAACCTTGATCACCGTTGACGATAGAGCGCTCACAGCAGCCGTCAAGGACGCGTTGCGATGCGTCACCTACTCCCAGGTGAAGCCCAGCTCGTAGATGACCGGAGCCACGGCACGCATCTTCGGATCGTCCGAGGAGAAGGCCTGATCGCCCGAAACCGCATCCTGCGCCGCGCCGGGAGCGGTCTTCGCCGCCGCGAAGCGCACCAGCATGCGGCAGCCGCCGGGCGGCGCGTCGAGCGTCCCGCCGCGCCAGTCGCTCACCGTGCCGGAATAATCCCAATCGAAGCCCGCGAGTTCGAAGGGTTTGCCATTGATCGCTTCGACCTGCGCCAACGGCTGGCGCAGGCTGAGCGGCTTGGTGTCGGAGCGGGCTGCGATCTGCCAGCGATAGGCCGGCGGCGCGGCACTGGCATCGGTCGTCCGGCCGAAGATCGCCATGCGCGGATTGCTGCGCTTGGCGCGGTCGGTCCAGAGGATTTCGATTCGGCGGGTCGGGTCGGTGGCAAAGAGCACGGTGCCCTGCTCGGTCTCGCCTTCGCCGATGGAGAGTTTCCGGCTCGAGACATTGCGCGCGCCGAAAGCCTTGGCGAGCGAGGCGTGGCTGGCCTTTCCCGAGATCGGCCCGTCGCAGGTCAGGACCGGCCCGATCTCCTGCGCCTGCACGAAAGCCGGCAATGGGACGAGAACCGATGCGAAGAACGGGATTGCGATGCGGCGCGCCATCCCGCCGCGTCCTTACGCCCGCGGCGCGGTCCGGCTCAGTGCCGCGTGCCGCTGCTGAAGGAGCCGGCGCGCAACTTGTCCGGCAGGGCCTCGGCGAAGACGGCGGTCGCCTCCTCGCCATAGGTCTCGACCAGCGTCCGGAAGGCGGCAAACAGCGCGGCATGGGCCAGCGCGTCGCTGTCGAGCCCATCCTGCTGCGCTTCGGTGAAGGCGTCCTCGACATAGCCATAGGCGACGCGGCGCGCGTCATGGCTGTCCTCGGCCATGGCCAGGTCAAGCGGCAGGTCGTCTGAAATGATGGACATGAAGGCGAGAACTCTGCGGCTTGCTTTTGATCGGCTTGTTGTCGCGCGAAGCTGGTTTCCTGGCACGAATCGTGCCGTTTCCGGCCCGCTTCGCGACGATCGACGTTGCCTGAATCATAGGCCGTGCCAGAGCGGGACGCTACCGTCGCGTTTAAGAAAGGTTAACGCGGCCGCGCAAATCCCGTGCAAAGCCGCAGTTCGGCGCCCCCTGTCACCTATCCGCCATAGCGGCCGGCCAGGACGCGAGCGAGACGCTCGCCTTCCCCCGCCAGGCGCGTCGAGGCCTCCTGGCTGCCCTCGGTACAGGCGCGGTGTGTCAGCGAATACGCCCGGAAGCCGCGGTTGTAGGCAGCCGTCAAACGCTCGCGCCGCGGCGGCGTGCGCCCTTCGGCCTCGACCAGCGCCGTCATCCGGTCGCGCCAGTCCTGCGCCTCCTTGCCAGCGCAGAGCGTGCGCAGATAGGCCAGCGAGCCCATGATCTCGGCCAGTTTGAGCAGCTGCGGCTCGTAAGGTGGCGGCGGTGGTTCAGGCGTGGGCTCGGCAGGCTTGGCCGCAGCCGGCGGGCGCTGCTGCGCCAGGGCGATGTCCGGCAGCGCGCCCGTCAGCAGCGCGAACAGGCACAGCGCAGCGCGCCTCATGCACCGTCCCCGGCCGCAAGCAGGATGGTGCGGGCCCGACGCAGCACATCGGCAAGCTCGCGCGTCGTCGCCAGCCCGCCGAGCTTGAGCGGGTCGGCCCACATCACCGCGCCGGCTTCGGGGCCGGTCCGGGGTTCGCCCGAGAGCCATTCGCCCACGAAGGACGCGACGACGAAATGATGCGTGACCTCGCCTGCCGCGTCGCGGCCGAAGATCTCGACATGGCGGTTGAAGCCGACGATCCGCGCGGTGACGCCGACCTCTTCCTCAAGCTCGCGCAAGGCGGCCTGCTCCAGCGTCTCGCCGGCCTCGACCTTGCCGCCCGGCAGCGACCAGAGCTGGTCGGCAGGCGGCTTGGTCCGCGTCGCGAGCAGCACCTTTCCGTCGCGGAACACGGCGACGGAGGCCGCCAGCACCGGACGGGCCGGAGCCTTGCCGGTCGCCGGGAAGCGGATGACCTGGCCGCCCTCGCCGCTCATCGGGAATGGCCCAGGCTCATACGTGCTGCCCGCCATTGATGTGCAGCTCGGCGCCGGTGACATAGCTCGACGCGTCGGTGCAGAGGAAGTGGATCGCGCGCGCCACCTCCTCGGTCTTGCCGAGGCGCCCGAGCGGCAGGGTCGCGACGATCTTCTCCGTACCCGGCGAGAGGATGGCGGTGTCGATCTCGCCCGGCGAGATCGAATTGACGCGGATGCCAAGCGGGCCGAAATCCGAGGCCATTTCCCGCGTCAGGCTGGCGAGCGCCGCCTTCGAAGTCGCGTAAGCCGCGCCCGCGAAAGGATGGACGCGCGAGCCTGCGATCGAGGTGACGTTGACGATCGTGCCCTTGGCGGCGGTGAGTTCGTCGAGCAGGCCGCGCGCCAGCATGATCGGCGCGAAGAAATTGACCTGGAAGACCTTGTGCCAGTCGTTGAACGAGGTCGTCGCTGCGCCGAGCCGCGCACCCTTCGGCCCCTTCGGCGAGATGCCGGCATTGTTGACCAGCGCATTGAGCTTGCCGCCCTCGGCCGCGAGCCGCTTCTTGATCTCGGCGATGCCGCGCATCGTGTCCTCGGGGTCGCCGAGATCAATCTGGACATGGTCGTCGGCGCCCGACGGCCAGGGGCATTTGTCGGAGAAGGCCTGCCGCGAGCAGGACAGGATGCGCCAGCCCGCCATCGCGAACTGCATCACGGTGGCGTGGCCGATGCCGCGGCTCGCCCCGGTCAGCAGCATGACCGGGCGCTTGCCCGCCTCGGTCTTGGGAAAATCGAATTTTGGCATCGCCATCTGGCTGTTGATCCTCAAGGATAAAGGCGCGCGCGCGCCCAGGGTTCGCCGGCAGAGGCGCGGCGGAAGACGACGCGGTCATGCAGCCGGAAGGCGCCGTCCTTCCAGAACTCGAGATAGACCGGCGTGATGCGAAAACCGGTCCAGTGCGGCGGGCGCGGGATCGTGCCCAGCCCGAACTTTGCGGCCTGGACGGCGACCGCCTTCTCCAGCGCGAAGCGGCTCTCCAGCGGGCGCGATTGCTGCGACGCCCAGGCGCCGATGCGGCTGTCGCGCGGCCGCGACTGGAAATAGGCATCCGCCATCTCGTCGCTGACGATCGTCACATGGCCGCGAATGCGGATCTGGCGGCGCAGGCTCTTCCAGTGGAACAGGGCAGCCGCCTTGGGCTGGCCAAGCAGTTCCTCGCCCTTCTGGCTCTGCGTATTGGTGTAGAAGACGAAATCCTCGCCGTCGCGCCCGTTCAGCAGCACCATCCGGCTGTTGGGCATGCCCTCGGCATCGACCGTCGACAGCGCCATGGCATGGGGGTCGTTGGGTTCGGAGGTCTTTGCTTCTTCGAACCAGGCCTGAAACAGCGCGAAAGGGTCCTGTTCCCCCGTGAAGTCACCGCTCGTTAACCGTTCCACGTGTCTAATCCTTGGAGAAGCTGGGGTTTTGCGTTTGGGCGAGCGCTGTCGGTGAACTTGGTCAAGTCAGGGTGTCTATATAGGGCAGCGACGGGAGCGTTCCAAAGCCTTCCGCAGCGCGCTGCCGCCATGCGCCGGCTCGCTGCCGCAGGCGCCGCCTGCCTTGGCCTGATCAGCGCCGGATGTTCCGTCTCCTTCCCGATTCTGGGGCTCTCCAGCAAGGCCGAGGACGAGGTCGTAACGACCTCCTCTGTCCTGCCGGCACGGGGCTCCACCAAGCCGGGCGCACTGGCCTCGCTCTCCTCCGAACTCGGCCCCGAGGATATGCGCCGGGCCGATGGCGCGATGGCGGTCGCGCTCGATCCGCAGGGCAATGGCGCAGCCGTCTCCTGGGACAACCCGCAAAGCGGCGTGAAGGGCTCCTTCATCCCGGTCGGCGGCCCGTTCCTGCGCTCCGACGAAATCTGCCGCGCCTTCATCGCCAGCGTCCAGACGCAGACCAAGCCCGCGAAACTGCAGGGCACCGCCTGCCGGCCCTCGGGCGGAGAATGGCTGGTCAAGGATGTCGAGCCCTGGAAGGGCATGAGCTGATCGCGGGCACGACCTGATTGCGGTCGCCGCCATTTCTCGATTCCTGCGTCGCGAGCTGTTGCGTTCAAGCCACACCATTCCCAGATAAGGCTTGGAGATCAGGGTCGGCCTTCGCCTGCGCCGCAGCCGGCCTTTCAGCATTGCCAATGGGGTTCATGAATGCGCGACCCGTATCAGATTCTGGGTGTCGCCCGCACGGCGAGCGAGGCGGAGATCAAGAAGGCCTATCGCCGCCGCGCCAAGGATCTGCATCCCGACCGCAACCAGGACGATCCGAAGGCGCAGGATCGCTTCTCGGAGCTGAACGGCGCTTATGAGATCGTCGGCGACGAAGCCAAGCGCAAGCAGTTCGACGCCGGCCAGATCGACGCCGAAGGCAAGCCCAAATTCCAGGGTTTCGAGGGCATGGGGGCCGGGCGCGGCGGCCGCGCCGGCGGCTTCGAGTTCAATTTCGGCCAGGGCGGCGGCCAGCCCTTCGGTGCCGGCGGCGCTGGCGGTGCGGGCTTCGACCCCGCCGACATCTTCGGCTCGCTCTTCGGCGATGCCGCGCGGCGCCAGGGACGCACACGGCCCGAGGCCCAGAAGCCGCCCGAGCAGAGCTTCACGCTGGAGGTGACCCTGGCCCAGGCGGTCTCCGGCGCATCGCGCCGCGTCAGGCTTCCGGGCGGGCGCGAGGTCGAGGTCACGATTCCCGAAGGCGTCGCCGACGGCAAGGTGATGCGCCTGCGCGGGCTCGGCCAGACCGATCCGTTCTCCGGCCAGGCCGGCGACGTGCTGATGACGATCAAGGTCAAGCCGGATTCGCGCTTCGTCACCGAAGGCAACGATCTGCGCACGCGCGTCACCGTCCCGCTGGCGCAGGCGGTGCTGGGCGGGCCGATCCATGTCCCGACCCTGACCGGCACCGTGGAGATGAAGATTCCGCCGCTGACCGGCACGACCCGGTCCTTCCGCCTGCGCGGCAAGGGGCTCAAGGGCGAGGGTGGCGCGGTCGGAGATCTCTTCGTTGCCATCGATATCGAGATGCCCGCGAGCGACGCGGAGCTCACTGCGCTGATGAAGGCGCGGGCGGAGTAACACATACGCTCCGTCATTCCGGACAAGCGCCGAGCTGCGCCCGGAATGACGACGCCGTGCCTCGGCGCCCCGAAAACCGGTTTCCCCTTTTCGCCGTCATGATCTAAGAGACCCTCAACTTTATCCAATTCGCGGGTCCCAGATGCCTGATTCCAACGCCGCCGCCCTGCCGACCGCCAATCTGCTCAAGGGCAAGCGGGGCCTCGTCATGGGCGTCGCCAACAACCGCTCGATCGCTTGGGGCATTGCGAAGGCAGCCGCCGACGCCGGCGCCGAGCTCGCCTTCACCTATCAGGGCGATGCCCTGAAGAAGCGTGTCGAGCCGCTGGCCAAGCAGCTTGGCGGCCATGTCGTCGGCCATTGCGACGTCACCGACGGTGCCTCGATCGATGCGGTCTTCGCCGAGATCGAGAAGCTCTGGGGCAAGCTCGATTTCGTCGTCCACTGCATCGCCTTCTCCGACAAGGACGAGTTGACCGGTCGCTATGTCGAGACCACGGAGGCCAACTTCACCAAGTCGCTGCTGATCTCCTGCTACTCCTTCACCGCCGTCACCCAGCGCGCCGAGAAGCTGATGACCGATGGTGGCTCGATGCTGACGCTGACCTATTACGGCGCCGAGAAGTGGATGCCGCATTACAACGTCATGGGCGTCGCCAAGGCCGCGCTCGAATCGAGCGTGCAGTATCTCGCCGCCGATCTCGGCCCCTCGAAGATCCGCGTCAACGCCATTTCGGCCGGCCCGATCAAGACGCTGGCGGCCTCGGGCATCGGCGATTTCCGCTACATCCTGCGCTGGAACGAATACAATTCGCCGCTGCGCCGTACGGTTACGATCGAGGAGGTCGGCGAGACAGCAGTGTTCCTCGTCTCCGACATGTCGCGCGGCATCACCGGTGAGATCCTGCATGTCGACGCCGGCTACCACGTCGTCGGCATGAAGGTCCCGACCGCGCCCGACATCACCCTCGACAAGGGCGAGTGAAGGCAGCGCGATGGCCGATCCTGACGCACCATTCCCGCGCCAGGGCTGGGCCAAGGACTCCATGCGTCTCGCCGCCGCCCAAGATGATGCTTTGGTGTGGCCCGAATTCGCCAACGACGGCGATCATGATCTCGTCTGGGACGCGCCTGACGAGCAATCGGAAACCGCGCCGTCATCCCGGGCAAGCAAAGCGCAGACCCGGGATCCATCGTAGAGTGCTGAGCCCTCCGATGGATCCCGGATCGGCGCCGCTTCGCGGCTTGTCCGGGATGACGTTCCGGTTCTTGCGGAAGCTACTTGGCTTCGATCCCGAGCAGAGCCTTCAAACGATCCGTCGCGACACCGTCACGGCGGATCGTTTCGTCTGAGACGGCATCAAGCAGCACGGCGGTCGTCCGCCCTCCAATCACCAGCCCCGGCGCGATTTCCGCCAGCGGCGCCAGCACGAAGGCGCGCTCGGCGATGCGGGGATGGGGAATTTGCAGGCCGGGCTCGTCGAGCGTCTCGCTGCCATAGCTCAGGATGTCGATGTCGAGCGTGCGCGGCCCCCAGCGCTCGCGGCGCTCGCGGCCGCCTTCGCGTTCGAGGGACAGGCACAGAGCGAGAAGATCGCGCGCCGGCAGGCTCGTCTCGATCAGCGCCGCCATGTTGAGGAATTCGGGCTGGTCGAGATTGCCCCAGGGCGCCGTGCGGTAGACGCTGGATAGTCTCACCAGGGCGGTGTCGGGATGCAGCGTCAGCCGCGTCAGCGCCGCGGCAAAGGCCGCGACGGGATCGCCCAGATTGCCGCCGAAGCCGAGCGCGGCCTCAACCTTCACGCCGGTAGCTCAACGTGATGCCGACGCTGGCAAGCGTCGCGTGGATTGGCGGGGCCGGTTTGCGCAGGGTGACCTCGACGCGGGTGACGGGCGGGAAGCCGTCGAGGATCGCAAGCGCAACGGCCCGCGCCGCAGCCTCAAGCAGGTTGAAGCGGCGCGTGGTGAAGACCTCCGTCACCACACCGACGACCTTGCCGTAATTCACCGTGTCGGCGAGTGCGTCACTGATCGCCGAGGCCCGCAGATCCGTTTCCAGCGCGAGGTCGAGCACGAAGCGCTGGCCCAACCGCTCCTCCTCCGAGAAGAAGCCATGATAGGCATAGATATCGAGCTTCTCGATCAGGATGATGCCGGTTTCGCTCACGAGCGGGACTCCAGGGGCTGTGAAATGGCAGCCCAGACCTTGAATGCCTGCGCATGTTCGCTGACGTCATGGGCGCGGATGATGGCCGCTCCCTGCGTCGCGCCATAGAGATGGGCGGCGACGCTGCCGATGACGCGCTCGGCCGGGACGCTCTGGCCGGTGATGACGCCGATCACCGATTTCCGCGAGGCGCCAAGCAGGATCGGGCAGCCCAGTTCGCTCAGGCGCGCCAGTTCGCGGATCAGCCGCAGCGACTGCTCCGGCGTCTTGCCGAACAGCCCGATGCCGGGATCGACGACGATCTGCTCGCGCGGCACGCCGGCAGCCTGCGCAATCGCGATCGAACGCTCGAGGAAACGCATCACGTCGGACAGGATGTCGAGCTCAAGATCGATGGTCTCGCGGTTGTGCATCAGGATGATCGGCGCGCCGTGCCGGGCGGCGACGCCGGCGATGGCCGGATCGCGCTGCGCGCCCCAGACATCGTTGACGATCGAGGCACCGGCCTTGAGCGCGGCGTCGGCGACCTCGGCTTTCCATGTATCGATCGAGAGCGGCGTCGCGATGCGTTCGCGCAGGCCGGTGATCACCGGCAGCACCCGGGCAAGTTCGGTCGCGGCATCGAGCGGGGCATGCCCCGGCCGGGTCGATTCGCCGCCGATGTCGATGATGTCGGCGCCATCCCTGGCCAATCTCTCGCCATGCGCGATCGCATCATCGGCGTCGCGCAGCATTCCACCGTCGGAAAAGGAATCCGGCGTGATGTTGACGATGCCCATCAGCAGCGGTGCGGCGTCAAGGGCGAGCCTGCGACCATCGGGCAAGGTGAGAGCCGGCGGCATGAAGACCATCCGAAAGGGCGGAGAGCCGCCTATAGACTGACCGCCCGCAGCAGGCCAATGGAAACGACACCGGCGCCATGGCCGCGGCGCATGGCCCCGATCCGGCACGACGCTTTGACGCCGCCGCCGGCAGCGTGCAGAAGCCCGGCCATGGTCCCGATCACGCTCCCGCACCGGCTCATCCTCGTCCGCCACGGCGAGACCGACTGGAATCGCGAGGGCCGCCTGCAGGGCGGGCAGGACATCCCCCTCAACGATCTCGGCCGGAAGCAGGCAACTGAGGCAGCCGACCGACTCCGCACTCTGGTCCCAGGCTTCGCGACGCTCGACTTCATTTGCTCGCCGATGCACCGCGCCCGCGAGACGATGGACATCCTGCGCGCCGAACTGGACCTGGCGCCCGGAGCCTATCGCCTCGACGACCGCCTCAAGGAGCTGACCTTCGGATCCTGGGAAGGCTTCACCTGGCGCGACATCCGCAAGGCCGAGCGCGAGCAGGCTCAGCTCCGCGAGCGCGACAAATGGAGCTTCGTGCCGCCCGGCGGCGAAAGCTATGGCATGCTCGCCGACCGCGTCCGACCCGTGCTGGAGAAGCTCCAGTGCGAGACCGTCATCGTGAGCCATGGCGGCGTCGCCCGCGCCATCCTGGCGCTGGTCGGCGCGGTGCCGCCGCAGAAGGCCTCGCTGGTCGAGATCTGGCAGGGCAAGATCCTGGTCGTCTCTGGCAACCGGGCCGACTGGGTCTAGCTCACTCCGCCTCGACGGCCGCTCACTCCAGCGGCTGCGTGTCCGCGATCTCGATCCCGAAGCCGCTCAGGCCCACGAAGGAGCGCGGCGACGAGGCCAGGTTGACGATCGAGCCAACGCCGAGATCGCGCAGGATCTGCGCGCCCAGCCCGACCTCGCGCCATTGCTGGTTGCGCAGCGCATCCGAACCATCCTCGACGCTCTTGATCGGCACGCCGGCCGAGCCGTCGCGCAGGTAGATCAGGACGCCGCGCCCGTCCTGCTGGAAGCGCTTGAGCACGCACTGGATCGACGGCGCGCCGCCCAGCACATCCTCGACGACATTGGCCCGGTGCAACCGTGCCGGCACCTTGGCGCCATCCCCGATCTTGCCCATGACGAAGGCGAAGTGCTGCGTGTCCTCGAAGGGCGTGATGTAGACATGGCCGGTCATCTCGCCATACGCCGTCTTGACCGGGAAGGAATGCACCCGCTCGACCAGTTTCTCGCGCGACTGGCGATAGGCGATCAAATCGGCGACCGTGATCTGCTTCAGCCCGTGCTTCTGGGCAAAGGCGGCGATCTGCGCGCCCTTCATCACGGTGCCGTCGTCATTGGCGAGTTCGCAGATCACACCGACCTGCGGCAGCTCGGCGAGCTTGCAAAGATCGACGGCCGCCTCGGTATGGCCCGAGCGCATCAGCACCCCGCCATCCTTGGCGATGAGCGGGAAGACATGGCCGGGCCGCACGAAATCGGTCGCGCCCATATTGCCATTGGCGAGCGCCCGCACCGTGTTGCAGCGCTGCTCGGCCGAGATGCCGGTGGTCAGCCCATGCTTGACGTCAACCGTGATGGTAAAGGCGGTTCCGAGCGGGGCATCGTTGGACGACACCATCGGGTCGAGCCGCAAACGCCGCGCCTCGGCGGATGTCAGCGGCGCGCAGACGATGCCGCAGGTGTTGCGGATGATGAAGGCCATCTTCTCCGGCGTGCAGAGCGAGGCCGCGACGATCAGATCGCCCTCGTTCTCGCGGTCGTCGTCATCGGTGACGATGACGATCTCGCCGCGGGCGAAGGCTTCGATGGTGGCGGTGACGTTGTTCGACATGGCAGCCTCGCGCGGCCCGACAAGGCCGAGGAAATCATTGGGAGTGACGGAACCACCGGTGGCGGCGGCGATGCGCTCGGCGCTTTCGCGCGAGATCCAGGCGCTCTGGTCATTGCAGAGCGCCGTCACGCTCGCCGGCGACAGGCCGACCTGGCGCGCAAAAGCGCTGCGGCCGGTGTTGGTCTGCTTGAGCCAGGCGTCGAGTTTCATAAGGGGAAGCTAATGCGGCAACGCTTCAGTTGCAATGAAGCGCACGCACATTTTCAGTATTGCTGAAATGCAAGCCACCCCGTCATGCTCGGGCTTGAGCCGAGCATCTCGCGACGATGAGGCGCCCTTGCCGGCGACTCTTCCGGCGGGAGATACTCGGGTCTGCGCTTCGCTCCGCCCGAGAATGACGCACCTCTATTCCTGAAACGGCCAACGCGGCTCGACCACGCCCACCTGCGCCCGGTGCCGCAGATACTGGTCGGCCAGCACACACGCCACCATCGCCTCGCCGACTGGCACGGCACGGATACCGACGCAGGGGTCATGGCGCCCCTTGGTGAACATTTCGGCCTCGCCGCCGGTGCGCGTCACGGTCGCGCGCGTCGCCAGGATCGAGGAGGTCGGCTTGACGGCAAAGCGCGCCACGATCGGCTGACCGGTCGAGATACCGCCGAGGATGCCGCCGGCATGGTTCGACAGGAACAGTGGACGCCCGTCATTGCCGGCGCGCATCTCGTCGGCATTCTCCTCGCCGGAGAGTTCGGCCGCCCCAAATCCGTCGCCGATCTCGACGCCCTTGACCGCATTGATGCTCATCAGCGCCAACGCGATCTCGGCATCGAGCTTGGCATAGATCGGCGCGCCCAGCCCCGCCGGCACGCCCTCGGCCACGATCTCGAGCACGGCACCGATCGAGGAGCCCGACTTGCGCACGCCGTCGAGATAGCCCTCGAACAGCGCTGCGGCCTTGGCGTCGGGGCAGAAGAACGGGTTGTTGCCGACCTCGTCCCAGTTCCAGTTCGCCCGGTCGATCTTGTGCGGGCCCATCTGCACCAGCGCGCCGCGCACGACCATGCCGGGCACCACCTTGCGCGCGATCGCGCCCGCGGCCACCCGCATGGCCGTCTCGCGCGCCGAGGAACGCCCGCCGCCGCGATAGTCGCGGATGCCGTATTTCACGTCATAGGTGAAATCGGCATGGCCGGGCCGGTACTTGTCCTTGATCTCGGAATAGTCCTTCGAGCGCTGGTCGACATTGTCGATCATCAAACCGATCGAAGTGCCGGTCGTGACCTGCACGCCGTCATGCTCGCGCGCGAACACGCCCGAAACGATGCGGACCTGGTCGGGCTCCTGGCGCTGCGTGGTGAAGCGCGACTGCCCCGGCCGCCTGCGGTCGAGATCGCCCTGGATGTCGGCTTCGCTCAGCGGCAGCAACGGCGGGCAGCCATCGACGACGCAGCCGATCGCAGGCCCATGGCTCTCGCCGAAGGTGGTGACGCGGAAGAGATGGCCGAAGCTGTTATGGGACATGGACTGAGCCTGACGCGGTTGCGTCAGGCTCTTAGCGAGATTTCGTCAGCGGCGGAACCCTGACCAGAATCGTTCACTGCACGTCGACCACGTCAGCATTGCAACTTGCTTGTTCATAAAAGCTCCCAATGGACGCCATGTCGCGAAATGCGCGTCGCGGGAGAGCCAGTCGCTCGCGACACGGCCGATACGCCTCATTTCACGTCGATGATGAAGTCCCAGGTCCGGGTCGCACGACCGCCGGCGTCATTGGTGATCGAATCATATTTGAGCGTCACCTTGTCCTGTCCCCGGAAGCCCGGATTGGGCTTGTAGACCGATACGCGGTAATCGATCTTTTTGCCTGTGCAACCGAACCCAGCCGGGCCGAGGTCCCCTTTGGCCAGGCCGTGCGTGACAGTGCCATGAGCCGGTGGCGACCAGAGGCTCGCCTCGGGCGGCTCCCATGTCGAGCAATGATGGTCATAATGCCCGTAGGCATGCAGGAGGACCGGTGTGTTAACCTTGGTCGTCCGTGTCTGGACATTACAGCCGGCCAGAACGGTAGCCAGCAAAGCGCAGCCGATAGCAAGTCTTGTCGTCATTATCACCCCCAGAGCGGAAGCCGCCCAAGAGATAATCGACGTCATCTGACAATGCCCTGCAAGCCACCCCCGGCCGGAAAGCCTTGAACTTTCGTCAGTGTTGCTTCGCCGGCACGGCGGGCGCGCCTTCCCAGCGCGTATGCGCCGGCAGGTTCTCGCCCTTCATGATCACCGTCAGCAGCCCGACCTGCGCGTAGTCGCCGACATGGGTGTCGTAGAGCACGGTCGCGCCCGCGCCGACGCAGACGCCCTTGCCGAGCTTCACCCGGCCGACCTTCATGACGCGATCCTCGTAGAGATGCGTTTGCAGGGCGGAATGGGCGTTGATGGTGCAGAAATCGCCGACATTGATGCAGTCGAACTCGGTGATATCTGTCGAGTCGAGCCAGACGCCGCGGCCGTATTTCGCGCCGAACAGCATGAGGAACCAGGGCAGGAAGGGCGTGCCACGCAGGTAGTCGAACAGCACTTTGCCGCCCAGTCCCCAGTACATCACGGCCACGGCCTCCGTGCGCATCGCCCAGAACGACCACATCGGCTTCATCACCGGCTTGTAGACGCCCATCATCAGCCATTTGATCGCGGCGCAGATCAGCGCCTGAGTGATCGCGATCAGCATCGCGACACCCATGAAGGACAGAACCAGCCCGATCCAGTCCTGCTCGTTGATCTTCCGCTGCAGTACCAGATCGACGGCGATGGTGCCGAAGGTGATGAACAGCATCGCCGGGAACGAGGTGTGCAGCGCCTCGAACACGCCGCGCGCGACCTGCTTGCGCAGCGAGGGCTTGTAGGTCCAGTCGGCCCCGAGATCGACCTTCTGCCGCGTCGGTAGCCGGATCGGCGGCGAGCCGAACCAGGTGTCGCCGGGCTGCATCTGGTCGTTGGTCGGCGGCTTCGACTTGATGCCGATCAGCACGCGGTCGGGGATGATCGCGCCCGGTGGCACGACAGCGTCGTTGCCGACGAAGACCTGTTCGCCGGTCCTGGTCATGTCGAGGCGCATATAGCCGCGCCGCATGTCCTCATCGCCGAAGACGACCTCGTCGGCGATGAAGTTCCCCGCGCCGATGCCGGTCAGGTCATAGCGGCCCGACAGATTTGTCGAGATTTCCGCGCCCTGGCCGATGCGCGCGCCCATCAGCCGGTACCAGGCCCGCATGTAGATCGTCGCGAACAGGGACGACAGCGTCTCCAGTGTCACCTCGGTCGCCAGCGCCACGGTCCATTTGCGCGCATAGAAGCTGGAATGGATGGAGTAGGAGCCCGAGGTTACCCGCGGCAGGATCGCCCAGCGCAGCCCCGCCATCAGCAGCACGGTGAAGGCGATGAGCCCGATCGCCGTCGGCCAGGTCAGGATCGGCAGATACCAGAGATAGCTGATCTCGGACCAGCTCGAGATCCAGTCGTCGATCTGGTCGAACAGCCAGAAGGCCGGGAAGATCGGCAGAAGGCTGATCGGCGGCACCACGATCAGCATCAGCGCATAGAACGCCGTCATCGCGGCGCGCCGGTGCGGGCTGGCCTGGGCCTGCTCAGGCAGGGAGGCCAGATCGACCATCCCGATTTTGCGGGCGGGCGAGCCGTCCCAGATTTCGGCCTCGCCGACGCGCGTGTCGGGCGCGATTGCGGTCAGGTCTCCGATTTCGGCGTGGTCGCCGATCACGCTGCCATGCCCGAGTACAACCGATGCGCCCGCGCAGACGTCGCTGCCTATGGTGATGCGGCCGATGATCAGCTTGTCGCCGATCGCCTCGCCATTGGCGAAGGTGGTCTTGGAGCCGAAGGTCGAATTGTCGCCGATTTCGATCAGGTCGATCGCTCCGGCCTCATAGTCGGAGATGATGACATCACGCCCGACCTTCGCGCCGAGCAGCCGCCAGTACATCCGCATCACCGGCGTGCCCTGGAGCCATTTGATGTGGACCAGGCCCGCGACGCGGGCGGCGAACCACCAGCGGAAATAATAGACGCCCCAGAGCGGATAGACCCCTGGCTTGGTGCGGCCGAGCACGAGCCACTTCAGCGCGATCGCAATCAGGCCGGTGACGATGGTGATGGCGACATAGACGCCGAGCAGCGCTGCGATCTGGCCGAGCAGGGGCAGATCCTCGCCGGACAGGATCATGTAGGTGACGAAGATGCCGAGCCACTGCGCCGTCGACAGGCCGATGATGACCGGCAGCGCGATGGCCTGTGCCAGCCCGCAGAGGAAGCGCCGCATGAAGGGCGGCGGCGTGAAGGAGAGGTCTTCCGTCTCGGCGATGCCGCGCCCGTCGAGCAGCGCGGCCATGCCGCGCAGCGTCCGCGCGCCATAGACATCCTGCAGCGTGATGCCGGCGAAGGCCGGCGTCTCGCGCACGATCGAGATGAAGCGCGCCGCCAGCAGCGAATGACCGCCGAGATCGACGAAGAAATCCGCATCCAGCGGCAGGCTCGATGCACCAAGCACGCGCTTGGCCGCCTCCAGCAGCGCGGCTTCCGTGGCGTTGCGCGGCGGCTCCTGCTCGCCTGCAGCGCTCGGTGCGGTCAGCGGCGCCGCCTTCAGCATCCGGCGGTCGATCTTGCCGGAGACCATGCGCGGCAGCGAGCCGACCGCCTCGAAATGCGCCGGCACCATATAGGGCGGCAGCTGGTCGCGCAGCGAGGCGCGCAGCGCTGCCCCGTCGACCGCGACGCCGGGCTCGGCGACGACGAAGGCGACCAGCCGCTCGATCTCGTCATCGATGCGCAGCACCACGGCGGCCTGGTTGACGCCGGGCTCGTCAGCAAGCTTCGATTCGATCTCGCCCAGTTCGACGCGGAAGCCGCGAATCTTGATCTGGTCGTCGATGCGGCCGTGGAAGACGATATTGCCGTTGTCGTCGAGGCTGACCGCGTCGCCCGAGCGGTAAAGCACGGGATCGCCGCCATCGCCAAAGGGGTTGCCGAACGGGTTGGCTATGAACTTCTCGGCCGTGAGCTCGGGGCGGCCATGATAGCCCCTGGCGATGCCGGGGCCGCCGATCAGCAGCTCGCCCTGCTCGCCGGGGCCGACGACCTCCATCGCCTCGTTGACGATATAGGCGGTGTAGTTCGGGATCGGCCGGCCGATCGTGACGATCTCGCCCGGCACGACTTCGGTCGCGGTCGCAACCACGGTCGCCTCGGTCGGACCATAGGTGTTGAGGATACGGCGGCCGGGCTTCGACCATTTCTGCACGATCGCCGGCGGCAACGCCTCGCCGCCGAGCAGGATCAGCTTCAGCGAGGGCACGTCGGCGGGCAGGATGCCGAGCAGCGTCGGCACCGTGTCGATCACGGTGACACCGGCTTCAGTCAGCAGCGCTGGCAGCTTCTCTGCGTCGCCCATCATCTCCGGCGAGGCGACATGCAGCGTCGCGCCTGCGAGATAGGGCGTCCAGATCTCTTCCATCGACAGGTCGAAGGCGACGGAAGCGCCCTGGAAGACGATGTCGTCGCCATCGATGCCGTAAAGCGCGTTCCCGGAGCGCAGGAAATGGCAGATGTTGCGATGGCTGATGACGATCGCCTTGGGCGTGCCGGTCGAGCCCGAGGTATAGATCAGATAGGCTGGGTGGTCCTTGGTCAGCCAGGCCGCGCGGGCCGGCATGTCCACGCCATCGTCGCCGGCTGCCAGGCTCTCGGGCGTCCAGACGGTGCGTTCCGTCGCCGCGGCGCGTCCATGCCAGTCTGATGAGGTGACGATGCCCTTGGCCTCGGCATCGGTGAGGCAGACGGCAATGCGATCGACCGGCGCCTCCGCGTCGAACGGCACCCAGGCAGCGCCGGCACGCGTGATCGCGATCTGCGCGATCAAAAGATCGATGCCGCGCGGCATCCACAAACCGACCAGATCGCCCGCCCCGATGCCCGCCAGCGCAAGCCCGCGCGCCTGCCGGCCTGCAGCCGCCCAGACCTCGTCATAGCTCAACCGCCGCGATGCATCGACCAGCGCCGGATGCGCAGCCCGCGCCTCAACAGTCGCCGCGAAAATCTCGCCCAGCACTTCATCGCGAAGCAGATCCGGCCGTCTCTCGCCCGCCAGCATGGCGAGCGGATTCGCGGCCGCGATATCTGTCGTCGCCGACAGCTTGCTCATGTCGTTCATCGCGCCCCGCTGCGACCAGGCCAGGCGCATTAGGATCGGCGCCGCCTCGCGCCCTCCGTCATGCGGTGAAAACCTGTCACGCACCTTTAATTTAAACCCGGAATCGCAGCCTCATGCGATTCGCGAGCCGAGCCCCCCGGCCGAGCAACCCGCCGCAACACGGCGTCCCACTAGCACGTTTGTGATGCGAGGACACGACTGAACCCGCGATGAACGCCACGCGATGTCGGAGCGCCGCGAGGCTGGACTCAGCCCCGCATCAGCGCCGTCACATGAGCGGCGGCGGAACGGGACAGTCCTTCAAGGTCGTAGCCGCCTTCGAGGATCGAGACGACGCGCCCCGCGCAATGCCGGTCCGAGATCGCCATCAGCTTCTGCGTCGCCCAGGCGAAATCAGGCTCCTTCAGATTGAGATTGGCGAGCGGGTCGCGCCAATGCGCGTCGAACCCGGCCGAGATGACGATCAGGTCGGGCGCGAAGGCCTCGACGCGCGGCAGCAGCGCCGTCTCCATCGCATCGCGGAAGACCTCGGAGCCGTCGCCTGCGCGTAAGGGCGCGTTGACGATGGTGCCGTGCTGTCCGCGCTCGGAGGCCGCGCCCGTGCCGGGATAGAGCGGCATTTCATGGGTCGAGGCGTAGAGCACGCTGGCATCGTCCCAGAAGATCTCCTGCGTGCCGTTGCCGTGGTGAACATCCCAGTCGATGATCGCCACGCGCTGCGCGCCATGGTGCCGCTGCGCGTGGCGGGCCGCTATGGCGGCGTTGTTGAAGAAGCAGAACCCCATCGCCTTAAAGCTCTCGGCATGGTGGCCCGGTGGACGCATCGCGCAGAAGGCGTTCGAAACGCGCCCCGACATCACCTCGTCGACCGCCTGCACCGCCGCGCCAACGCCATGCAGCACCGCCTCGACCGTTCCCGGCGACATCAGCGTGTCGCCATCGATCTGGACGAGGCCTGTCTGCGGCGAAGCGGCGACGATCGCCTCTCCGAATTCGCGCGGATGGCAGAGCGCCACCTGGTCGAGCGTGCCCAGCAGCGCGCTTTCGCGTATCAGCGAAGCAAAGCGCTCATCCTCCAGCGCCGCCTCGACGGCGCGCAGCCGGTCGGGGCGCTCGGGATGCCCCGGCGGCGTCTCATGCCGGAGGCCTGAGGGATGCGTGATCAGCAAGGTCGTCACCGGCAGGCCTCTCTGGTTTGGAAAATCGAAGGATAGTTCAGCGATCGGCGGGCGCGAAGCGTGGCCGTCATGCCACGGTGCATTGCGAAATACCCGATTCCGCCGCCATAAACGGAACCTGATTGCGCCATGATTGTTTCGAGCCTAGAGCATCGGCATGTCGCCGACGCTCCTGCCGGACCGGTTGATACGAAGCGTTAACCCCGCATTCAGCATAAAGATCGCCTTCGGGCCGCTCTGGTGGACAGCATGAAACAGACCGTGATCCTTGCCTTGGCGTTGTCTGCCGCTCTCGGCGCCTGCCAATACAAGAGCGTGAACGCTCCGGCTCTGTCTGCCCGCGACGCCGAGTACATCGCACTGGTGCCGAAGTTCGAGCATCAGATCACGCATCTGCCTTATGAGATCACCGATCCGACGGGCCAGGCTCCCGGCACCATCGTGGTCGATACCAAAGAGAAGTATCTCTACTACGTCCTGCCGAACAAGAAGGCGATCCGCTACGGCGTCGCCACTGGCGACGAGGCCTTCGGGTGGACCGGCGAAGCGGTGATCCAGCGCAAGGCCGAGTGGCCGCGCTGGACGCCTCCAGCCGAGATGATCGCGCGCTGGCCGCATCTGGCGCCCCGCGCTGGCGGGATGGAAGGCGGCCCCGACAATCCGCTCGGCGCCCGCGCGCTCTATCTCTACCAGAACGGTCACGACACGCTCTATCGGATCCACGGCACCAACGAGCCCGAGACGATCGGCCGTTCGGCCTCGTCGGGATGCATCCGGATGCGCAATATCGACGTGATCGACCTGTTCAACCGGGTTCCGGCCGGCACCAAGGTGATCGTCACCTGATCAGGCGGTCAATTCCGATCAGGCCTGGCGATTAGACATCGCCGGGTTCTCCCAACTCGACCAGAACGATTTCCGGAGGAATGCCGAACCTGATCGGCAGCTGGCTCGTGCCGATACCGGCCGAGACGATGAGGTCGCGCCCTTCCTCCTGGATATGGCCGTAGACATAGCGGCTGCCATAGCGCGACGGCACGATCGGCGCCCAGCCGAATAGCCTGACCTGGCCGCCGTGGGTATGGCCCGACAGGGTCAGCGAAACGCGATCCGGCATCCGCGCGAAGATGTCGGGCTCATGCGCCATCATGATCACGGGGGCGCCATCATCGGCGATCTGGGCCATGGTGCCGGCAAGATCATCGACCCCGGCAGGCCGGCCACGGTAGCGCGGCAGGAACGCGATCTGGTCGCCCAGCCCCGCGAGCCAGAGCGGGCCGTCGACCGTCTCCAGCCTGAGCGCGCGGTTTTCCAGCATCGGAATGCCCGCCGCCAGCAGCGCCTCCCCGACCTTGGTGGGTCCTGCCCGCGCAACCTGGGTCTGCGGATCATGCCACCAGTCGTGATTGCCGAGCACGGCGAAGACGCCATCGCGGGCCTGGAGCCGCGCCAGTTCGGCGGCCCAGTCCTGCATCGGTGGATCCGAGGCCACCGGCCTCCGGCTAGCGACGAAATCGCCGAGCAGCAGGGTGAGATCCGGCTTCAGGGCGTTGGTCGCCGCCACGATTTCGGTGACGCGCGAGAGCGGGACATGCAGCGAGCCGATATGGAGATCCGAGATCACGGCCAGCCGCAATCGGCGGCCTGCCGGCCAGCCTCTCGGCTTCAGCCGATAGCGCGTCAGACGCTGGCGCCCCGGCTCCCAGGCAGCTGCATAGGCGCCCGTCCCCGCCATGGCCAAAAAAAGACCGGCGAGAGTTTGAAGAACTCTGCGCCGGTCAAACATGGAGGGTCTCAAAACGAGGTCTAGGGAGGTCAGTCGTCAAAATCGTGGCGAAGGACACCGGCGGGCCGGGATGGTACATCCTTCGTACGGGTATCCAACGCCGCAGCCGGGCGTCTTGTTCCGGCGGCAACGGCCGGCAGGGCGATCGGGCGGAACCAGGAGGCATAGGCCTCTTTCGCCGTGGCGTCGTGGAAGCTCGCATTCGCTTGCGTCTGGCGACGCGGATGAGACGGGTTCATGGGTTCCGGTTTTGGGTTGGCTGCACACATGCCGATAGTTCCTGGCCATCGGCATGTGTGCACCATGACCGGCGATCGGGACGGCGCCGCGGCGCCATCATGATCTGTTCAAGGCGATATGTGTCGCTTTGCAGCCTGTCGCCACAATCATGAAGAAAGTGCTGCGTCGGCACAGATGCACGCTCCGGCAGGCGAAAGCCGCCATGCCGGAACACATGCTGCCGGGCTCGCCCTCAGGCGGCGAGCAGACCCTCCGCCTTGGCCCAATTCAGCGTCTTGTTCAGCGCGCGCTCGTAGCGGTCGAACATTTCCTCGAGCTCGGCCTCGGTGATGATCATCGGCGGGCAGAACGCGACGCGGTCGCCCATGGCGCGGGTGATCAGGCCCTCCTCCAGCGCGAAGGTGACCGACTTGGCGCCAACGCCCTTCTTGGTCTCGAAGGCGGCCTTGGTCTGCTTGTCCTTGACGAGTTCGACCGCACCGATGAGGCCGACGCCACGCGCCTCGCCGACCAGCGGATGCTCGGCGAGCTTGTCCAGCCGCCTGAGGAAGGTCGGGGCGACGGCGCGAACATGCTCGACGATCTTGTCGCGCTGGTAGATCTCCAGCGTCTTGACCGCGATGGCGCAGCCGACCGGATGGCCGGCATAGGTGTTGCCATGGCCGAAGGTGCCGATCTTGCGGCTCTGGTCGACGAGAACGTCATAGACCTTGTCGTTCATCATCACGGCGCTGAGCGGGAAATAGGCCGAGGTGATCTGCTTGGCGCAGGAGATCGTATCGGCGGCCATGCCATAGGTCGTGGTGCCGAACATGTTGCCGGTACGGCCGAAGCCGGTGATGACCTCGTCCGAAATGAAGAGGATGTCGTATTTCGCCAGGATCGCGTTGACCTTCTCGAAATAGCCCTCGGGCGGCGTGATCGCGCCGCCCGCCCCCATCACCGGCTCGGCGATGAAGGCGGCGACCGTATCGGGCCCCTCGCGCAGGATCATCTCCTCGAGCTCGGCTGCGAGCCGCGACGAGAAGTCCTGCTCGCTCTCGCCGGGCTCGGCGAAGCGATAATGATGCGGGCAGGAGGTGTGCAGGATGCCGGGCAGCGGCAGGTCAAAGTCGATATGGTTGTTGGGTAGGCCGGTCAGCGAGGCCGACGCGACGGTGACGCCATGATAGCCCTTCAGCCGCGAGATGATCTTCTTCTTCTGCGGCCGGCCGAGCGCATTGTTCATGTACCAGACGATCTTGACCTGGGTGTCGTTGGCATCCGAGCCCGAGGCGCCATAAAACACCTTCGAGATCGGCACCGGGGCGATCTCCTTCAGCTTCTCGGCCAGTTCGATCGCCGGGTCGTTGCTGCGGCCGCCGAAGATATGGGTGAAGGGCAGCTTCTTCATCTGCTCATAGGCGGTCTCGACCAGTTCCTGGTTGGAGTAGCCGAGCGCCGTGCACCAGAGGCCCGCCATGCCCTCGATGTATTCCTTGCCGCTGGAATCGTAGACATAGATGCCCTTGCCGCTCTCGATCACGAGCGGGCCCACCTCGCGATGGGTCGCAAGGTTCGTATAGGGGTGGACGAGGGTCTCGATGTCGCGGACGGCGAGGTTTGACAGCATCGCTCAGGCTCCCGGTCTTTATGGAATGCTTATACGACCATAGCCCGGCGACCGCGCAAGCGCTGAGCGATTTTCACGCGGATCGGCGCAGACTCTGCCGCAGGACGGGGCGAAAACGGCAAGCCGGCAGCCGCTTGCCAGTGCTCCCGACGCTCGCCATGGTGCGGCTCCCTAGAGAGGTTCCATGATCGACCCGGCGACGATGGTGAACCGGCCCGCCCAGGGCCGCGACTGCGGCAGCTGCACCCTCTGCTGCAAGGTCTATGACGTGCCCGCCGTCGGGGCCACCGCCGGGAACTGGTGCCCCAATTGCCAGCCCGGAAGCGGCTGCAAGATCTACGAGGTGCGGCCGCAGCAATGCCGCGCCTTCAACTGCCTCTGGATAACGCAGGATTTCCTCGGCCCCGACTGGAAGCCCGACAAGGCCCGCTTTGTCCTGACCATGGACGGGACGACGCGCTGGATTTTCGTGCAGGTCGATCCGGGTGCCGCGCAGGCCTGGCGCAAGGAGCCCTATTACAGCCAGCTCAAGCGCTGGGCGGCGGCCGGCAACCGGCCCGTCGTCGTTTTCGTGAGGAAGCTCGCCATCGCGATCACGACCAATGGCGAGACGACGTTGGGCGAGATCGGAGCCGATGAGCGCCTCGTCCTGCGCAACCTGCCCGGCGGGCGCCAGGTGGTGGAGAAGCTGCGCGTCGGTGCCTGAGCGAGGCGGCTGACAATCGGGCCTGCCCTAAGCCTCGTCGGCCGCGCGCGCGAGTTCGCGCCACTCGAGGACGAGCCGGTCGAGCTCCACGAGATCGGCTGTCGGCAGCTTGCCCAGCGTCTGCGCGACGAAATCGCGCTGCGCGGCAATGCCGGCTTCCGCCAGCCGGCGGCCTTCGGGCGTCAGATGCATCGCATAGGAGCGCCGGTCGCCGGTGATGGCGCGGCGCTCGACAAGGCCTGCCTGCACCAGCCGGTCGACGAGGCCCGAGACATTGCCCTTGGTGACATAGAGCCGTTCTGCCAGTTCGTTCTGGCTGATGCCCTCGCGCTCGGTCAGGGTCGAGAGCAGGTCGAATTGCGGAATCGAGAGCCCAAGTCCGCGAATCCGCGCCGTCATCTGGATCAGCATGCGCTGATGCAGCCGCATGAAACGGAACCAGACGCGGTCCGGCTCGGTCGCGTCTGCGCGCTGCGCTGTCTTCGAGTCTGGCACGGTCCGCAAACCCCGGGAAACGGAAAGATCACGCCTAAACCATCTCGCCGGCAGAGGCGAGGGCTGCGGCGCTTGGTCTTGCCTTAAGCCCGCCGCAGCGTCACCTATGGCCGATGCATCGCCGTCTCGTCTTCGAGGAGCCCGTCTCGCGCGCCGCTGTGTGGAGCCGGCGGCTGGCCTGGTTTTCGCTCGCGGTGCTGCTGCTGGCGATTCTGGTCTTCCGGATGGGCGAGCCAAGCCTCCAGGGGCTGGCACCGGTGGCCGCGGCTTATGTCGTCGTGCTGGTGGCGCTGCTGCTGGCACTGCTGGCCTTCATGCGGATCTGGCAGTCGGGCCATCGCGGCGTCGGCATGGCCTCGGGCGCCTTCCTGCTCTGCATGCTGATGCTGGCACCCGCTGCTTATGTCGGCTTCCGGCTGGCGACCCGGCCGGCACTGGCCGACGTCTCGACCGATATCGACGATCCCCCGGGCTTCAGCCGCTCGCGCGTGGCGCTCGATGCCCGCGCCGGCCGCGTGCCGCCAGACGTTCCCCCCGACCGCCGCCGCCTCCAGCGCCAGGCCTATCCCAAGGCGGTGCCGATCGTGCTCGAAGTGCCCGCCGAGACCGCCTTCGACATCGCCCGCCGCGCCGCGCTCGCACGGGGCTGGCAGGTGCTCGAATCGTCGCGGCCGGGCGGACGCAGCGGTGCCGGGCGGATCGAGGCCGTGGCGCGCTCGCGCATCCTGCGCACGGCCGAGGACATCACCATCCGGGTCCGCCCGCGCGCCGATGGCAGCCGCATCGACATCCGTTCGGCCTCCCGAATCGGCCCGCATGATCTCGGCGTCAACGCCAACGGGATCGCGGCCTTCGCCGACGAGGTCGAACTGCTGGTCGAGACGCGCTGACCCTTACGCGAGCCGGTAGCGGCTCTCCAGCCCCGGCAGCGGCCCGTCGCAAAGGACGACGCCGCGCAGCACCAGATCCTCGAGCTGCGCCAGCACCGACAGCGCCGCCGCGCCATGCAGCGCCGGTGGAAGCCCCTGATAGATCGGCGGCACCATCGCCGCGATGGTCTCGTCGCCTGCCTGCAGCCGGCCGAGGATCGCGGCCTCGCGCAGGCGGCGATGCTGCACCAGCCCGCGCAGGAAACGCTGCGGCTCGATCACGGGGCCGCCATGTCCGGGCCAGTAGACGCCGTGCTCCATGCCGCGCAGCTTGTCGATCGAGGTCATATAAGCCGCCATCGAGCCGTCGGGCGGGGCGACGATCGTGGTCGACCAGGCCATGACATGGTCGCCGGAGAACAGGCTGGCCTCCTCGGCAAGCGTGAAGGCGAGATGGTTGGCGGTGTGGCCAGGTGTCTCGACGGCGGCAAGCGACCAGCCCGGTCCTGAAATCGCATCGCCATCCGCCATGGCGAAATCCGGCGCATAGTCGCGGTCGGCGGCGGCATCGAGCCGGTTGACCTCACCCTCCGCCAATTCGCGGAAGGCGCGGTGCGGGCCGCAGCCGACGACGGTCGCACCCGTGGCGGCCTTGAGCGCCGGCACGGCCGGTGAATGGTCGCGGTGGGTGTGCGTCACGACGATGTGGCTGACCGTTTCGCCCCCGACCGCCGCGAGCAACCGCGCGACATGGGCCGCATCATCGGGGCCGGGATCGATGATCGCGACCGTGCCCTGTCCGACGATGTAGCTGCAGGTGCCGGTGAAGGTCATCGGCCCGCCATTGCCGGCGATCAGCCGCCGCACCAGCGGCGAGAGCCTGACGATCTCGCCCGGCGGTGTCGTCGCGCTGCGGTCGAAGGCGATATCATCGCTCATGCGTAATCCTGGCTCATGCGTAATCCTGGCTCATGCGTAATCCTGGCTCATGGCTGATCCTGCAACCCGGCCTGCCCCTGCATGCGGGCGCATGCGGCTTGTCGGGCTTTGCGGCATTTTCTATAGACGGAAAAGACGGTCGCGCAGCGCGGCCTTCGCGAACAGGACGACACGCCCATGGCCGATATGCTTCCCCTTCAAGCCCCGACGCTGGCCGGGGCGGCCCTGCCTGCCATCTCGGGCCCGCGCGCGGCCCTGCTGCGCAATGTCGCCCTCGCCGTTGCCGGCAGCCTGCTGCTGGTTCTCGCCGCCAAGATCAAGGTGCCGTTCTGGCCGGTGCCGATGACACTGCAGACGATCGCGGTGCTCGGCCTGGGCGCAGCCTATGGCTCGCGTCTCGGTGCGGCGACGGTGGCGCTCTACATCGCTTATGGCCTTGCCGGCCTGCCGGTCTTCACCAACACGCCGCCGGTTGCAGCCGGCCCGCTCTATCTCGTCGGCCCGACCGGCGGCTTCCTCGTCGGCTTCGTGGCGGCTGCCGCCATCGCAGGCTGGGCTGCGGCGCGCAATGCCTCGCTGCCTCGCCTGATCGGCGGTCTCGTCGCAGCCGAGATCGTGATGATGCTGCTGGGCTTCGGCTGGCTCGCCTTCGGCGCCCAGATGGCCGCCGGCACCACCGGCGTCGGCTTCGCCAAGGCCTTCGCCTATGGCGTCCAGCCCTTCATCCTCGGCGATCTCGTCAAGCTTGCGCTAGTCGCCTGCCTGGCCCGCGCCGGCTGGTCGGTGCTGCAGCGCCGCGGCTGATTTCGACCGCACAACGGAAACATCCAGGCCGGGGCATCGCCCCGGCCTTTTTCATGTCCGGTGTGATCGGAAAGACAGGCCGGCCAAGTGCCCGTCAGCCATTGGGGCTGGAACCGCTGCAGGTCGTCGGCTGCGGGCCGGAGAAGAACGGGCCGAGATTGCCGCATTTGTCGCAGCCCGCGAGCAGCGTCGCCAGTCCGAGAATACCGAGGAGTTGCAGGGCGCGCTTCATGATCGATTCCGCTGGTCGTGTTGGCTTACCCTAGAGGGCAAGCGCGAAGATGGCCACATGGGCTCGCTGGTCGCGACAAGCCGCCGTGCGGGCTCGGCCTTTCACGCCACGACCGACGATGGCGGGGCGCAGCGGCAAGCTCCAGACAACAAAAAAGCCCCGAAGGGCTGATTTGGCAGGTCTTGAAGATCAGCGGGAAATTTTGGTCGGAGTGGCAGGATTTGAACCTGCGACCCCCTCGTCCCGAACGAGGTGCTCTACCAGGCTGAGCCACACTCCGATTGACTGGTGGCGGGCTTATAGCCAGCGCTGCGCCGCCGCGCAACAGGCGCCGCGCCTCTCGATGACGAATTATCGCGAACGCCTGCCGCCGTCGCATTCCGGCGCGGCTGAACTTGCGCTCTCCATCGCCCACCTGACAGGTTGCGCAAGGCCCCGACGCGTTCTAGAAGGCGCGGCGCATTGGGGCGTCGCCAAGTGGTAAGGCAGCGGTTTTTGGTACCGCCATTCGGAGGTTCGAATCCTCCCGCCCCAGCCACCGCCAGAAGTTGGTAAATATCTTATATATATCAATCACTTACGGAACCCGCTTTGCTAGCCAGTAGCACTAGCAGGAGCACTGGTCGTAGCACCGGCGTCGCCGGGCGACCTCAGCCTTGTGGAGCCGACTCACTTCCGTCCGGCCACTCGATGGTGGGTGACTCGCCGGTGAGCAATCTACGAGACTTCCCAACGAGCTTTTAAGTGATGCCCAGTACCCTCCGATTGAGGAGGCGTCATGCGTCAGCTTGAGCGTGCCAGACGCGAGATCGCGGTATGAGCACCAGCGCGCGCTGTGGCCTGCGGCTGCGCCTTTGTGGTCGCTCTGGGAGCAAGCCTGGGCGCCTTCATCCCCCAAGCGCCTGCCCACCCTGCCGGAACCTGAGACCGGCCGGCACACGGTCATCAGGGGGCTATGAGGCCGCCACGCCCACGACGGCTGCCCGGACTTCCTTGGGGGTCGGCTCGCGGTCAGGGAGCCCACGTGTCAGCCGTGGACTGGGCACAGGCGGCCCTGGTGTTGAGTTTTGCCGACGTCCGAGAAGGGAATTTCTAGACCTTCGAGGGATGAGCCGAGTCGGTAAATTTCCCGGACATTAAGACACGCGGGAAGCAGCCGTTGTGCCCGCTAGCGACACGCCTGCCCCCCGCAGGTGTTTGCTAATTGAACCGAATGAGTTCGCAGCCCACCTTGGCCCGTACACCTATTCGAAGACCAACCTCCGTCTCGACTGTGATCGTCGCATTGGGAACGTCAACATCGTCTAGCCGAATGCTGCTCACCACGGCCATCATCGTCAGCTCTTTGCCAAAGACATAGAGCGGGTCGCCGACGGCGATGGTCGCATTGCTGATCTTGGCAACGACGATGTCGTCATGGAAGCGCTCAGAGATAAGACCGACGATCGTGGCCATTCCCAGTTCCTTGGCGCGACGGTATTCTCTACATTGAGCGATCAACCACCCCGATCGTAATCCAGTGAGGATGGTCAGAACGCTCGAATTTGCGATAGTGGGTAGAGCTGCGATGGCCTCGTGTGCGGATACACACACAGAAATGCGCCGCTCAAAAGTTGAGGTTTTGGAGAAATTGGTCCTAGCGAAAGATCCAGCCCGATAAACCTCGGCCTGGAAAGCGTCAGCTCCTCGGCAAACGCCATTACTCGTAAGTTTCGCTCTGGAGAGCGAGTTGGCGAGCCTTGAGCATGCGATGAACGCTCGCCTTTCCGATGCCCAAGCCCCGCGCAATCTCCGATAGACTTACACCACTCGCGGCTAATTGAAGGACCTGATCCTCCTTGGCCTTGGCCGTAGGAGCCCGGCCCTTGTACTTCCCAGCCGCCTTCGCCTTGGCAATGCCCTCCCGCTGACGCTCTAGCATGATCTCCCGCTCGAACTGAGCCACACTTCCCAACACGTTGAGCATCAGGCGTCCCGTAGGTGTCCCCGTGTCGAGGCTCATGGACAGGATGCGCAGGCTTGCGCCCTTGCCTTCGATAACCTTCAAGAGATCCATCAGGTGAGCCATAGAGCGGGCGAGCCGGTCGAGCTTCGTCACGACAAGGGCATCTCCAGTGCGGAGGTTGTCGAGGGCGCGGGCGAGTTCCTGCCGGTTCCCCACGTCTACGGACGAAATTTGCTCGACATAGGTTCGCTCGCACCCCGCCGCTGCAAGATCGCGCTGTTGAGCGTCCAACCCAGCTGTCTGGTCGAGCGTCGACGTGCGGGCGTATCCAATGAGCATGAGCGTGGTCTCCAGAGGCGTTCGTTCCATTAGACTCTTAGAGTTCTCGGTGGATGTCAATGGAACATTCTTACGGAACGACTTAGCGAGGATCCGGAACGGTCCATACGAGCAGGGTCTAGTGGACCGAGGGCCGCCCCTTCCACCAAGAGCCGATGCCGCCTACGTATCAGCCATACCTCCCGGCAACAGGCCCTTTGATGAAGAACATGCAACCGAAGCCGCCCCTTGAAGGACAACTAGAGGAACTCAAAGGTGACCTCCGGCTTGCAACGCGGGCGGTGCTCGCGCTCTTGGACACCGACGTGCAGGAGATCGCAGGTCGATACCGGTTGGTGAACTCGGAGGAGCAGCTGAACTCCTGGGAGAACCAGTTGATCGAAGCGACGATGTCGAAAGCCCTAGTCCTACCGGAAGAAGAACTTTTGGTGCCATCGGGATCGCCGAGGGCGGTTTGCCCCCTATGCAAGCGTGGTAGTTCCTCGCCCTACGATGTGGGCTTCGCTTATCCCAACGGTCTCACGATGCACCTCGCCGGGGATGGTAATGCCCAGCGGTGCGCTGTCACCGACTTCCTTTGGACAGCAGCATGGCGTGTTGTGCAACGACAACCACCGGCTGGAGCCTGAGGTCTGTGGGACAGCCGAGTCCGTCGGCGGTTTGGTGCCCTGCGGCCTGCAGCTCGAAAACAGCGCTTGATGCTTACCGCTTGTAACCTCCGGCGGGGCGCCGGCCTCCATGACGTTCGCTCGGTGACACCAATTGCAGGGGACATTGTGAGCGTTACGATCTCTCCGCTAGGCGCATGGGCTTGGCTTCCGTGTGCCCCCCAACGACGCATATTATGGACGCGGCTGCCGCCGGCCAGTGGCACTGCCTCATGCCTCGGGATAGCGGTGCCTGCTTCGATGGGACCGAGCGATCACGCTAGCCACCTTACGCCCCCGGCAGGGGGGAACCAATTCCCCCGAGCGCTATATATGGGCTCTCGGATTTTTCGGCAGAAACAACTGGGACCTTGTGCGCCCCCTGTAAACCTTCCTTATGATTTCAGCACGGGGCCGTCACCGAGGACCGCTCCGATGCGAGCTTTGAGCTTTTGGTGAAGGTCGTCCGGACCGAGCCAAGTGATGTGGTTGAATTGCCGGGTATCAAAATGAACCTGGTCGATCAAATCCTCGCGGCACGTCCAGATAACCGGCTTGTTGAGGCCCATTGCGAGGCCTGCCTCGAAATACACGCCGCCGCGCGGCTGGTCTCTCTTTGAGGTAAAGTCAGCCACAACGAAGCGTGAGCGTCTAATCTCGGCCACGATCTCATCATCGATCTTGTTGACGTGCTCCTTCCGATCGATCCGCATCGGAGTATAACCCGTGTCGGTGATCGCGGGGGCGATGCCCCTCTCGTATGCTTCATCGACTGATGGATCGAACCACATCGCGACGAATGCCTGGACAGAGGCCAGCTGGTCAGCCCTCTGTTTCTCCAGGTAACTCCAGCCTTCGAAGGTGATGTAAATGTAGTACGACACAGGTCTCTCTATGAAGCCAGCGTGTTCCAGAAAAGTCAGCACGGTCCTAGCTTCGACCTCGCTTTGACTGCCCGTCGCTATGATAAGTCCGTTCAAGTTAGACTTGAGTTCTTCGTCGACTTGTCCGCCGACAAGAATTCTGGTTCCAAGGGTCGGGCTTCGCTGAGCTAGGAATTCCAAAGCACGATCCCGGCGTTCCAGAACCGTGGGGTTTGGAAGGGATTTGATGGCGTCGAGGGTGTAACTCGTGATCATCGGCGCTTGATCCCCCAGACGTCGCTGCTCCGCCAGCCACGATGTCGCTTTGGCCTTCTCCTCGCCGGTCAAGTCCCTGAGGTTAGCGCTCCCGGACACACGGTAGTCGCCCCCGGCGCGTTCCGATGTGACTACCACGTAGTCGCCCCCCGGATGCTGAAACACGGCCGGAGTTCCCCAAATCGGGCAAGCGTTCATGAGTGGCTCCTGACGTCAACTGGGTGAAGCGGCTCTGCTTTGACGGGCGCAGACCAAATTGTCGAGGTAATCGGGATCGGACCCGCTTCGATCGAAGCGCCGCCTCGGGCTCTAGAGTTTCACGTCCTTGGGCATCGCCACACTCTCGACCAGCGGCTTCAACTGCCTCAGCAACGGCCCCCCGCTATAGACACTCAAGGTGACCCCAGGGCGCTCATGGCCCACCGCGAACGAGATGAGGTGGGGTGGCTGGCCAGCCTGTTCGGCCTTAGTCACGAACGTCCTACGCCACGAGTGAAAGGTGACCCGGCTCTGTCGCTGCCCCTCCTCGCGGTCGTCAACGCCGATCCGGCGCCGGTACGTCACGAACTCCTTCACGACCTTCTGCGATTTCTCGATAGAACTGCCGGGCTTGGGCTCCGGGAGCTCAGGCCAGAGGCTGTCACCAGGCCCTCTGTCGGTGGTTCTACGGGTCACGACCTCGGCCAGGGCCGAATGAACCGGGACCTGCCGGACGCCCGCGTCAGTCTTTGCCCTCGTGATGTCGAAGTAGGTCAGGAGCTTCTCCTCGGTCCCCTCAAGGGCGAGTAGCGTCTTGACGTCCTTGACCGTGAGGCGGGCAATCTCCTCGATTCGCATCCCCGACAATGCCGCGATCGCCATGAAGTCCCTCAAGAGAACCGAGGGTTCGACGAGCTTCGGCTTCCGCCTCTCGCTGGTGGCGACGACCTTGCCCTTGAAGAGGGCCACGACCTCCTCGTCGGTGAACTCTCGCGGCTCCTCGGACTTGGTCGTCTTCGGTATCGGGAGGCTCTGTTCTGCCCAGATATTCTCAGACGCGATTCCCTTTCGCTTTGCCCACTTCCACATACTGGCAATGCAGGAGATGTCCTTGTTGGCCGTCCTGACGTTCACGCCGGCTGCAACGAACGCCTCGGACACGTACTGTCCCGCGAGCCGCCTGGTCACCTTTTCAATTGCCACAGGATGATTCCCAGCAGCGAGCCACGCCGTGAACTTCGTGATCGCCCGGCGATAGTCGGTGACCTGTCGCGGCTTCATGGGCCGCTCGGCAATCCAGCTGTCCACCAAGGTCGAGATGGGGGTGGCCTTGCCTAAGGCTATGGCGTGGAACTCCTTGGCCTGCGCGAGGCCCTCACGCTCCATGATCTCGTCAGCCCTCTCGGCTAGCAGGCTCGTCGTAATGTCCATGGCGTCGAGGTCGGGATCCACCCTGTCGGCATCCCCAGCACGCTGCAGGTCGTCGCGCCACGCCATGGCCTCCCTGATGCGAGACATCTGGGTGTCACCCGTCGTCGCCTCGTGCTGCCTCCGGGCCTCCGCAAGGCGGGCCTTTAGCGCCTGGATGATGCCGTGCTTGATCGCGTTGGCGCGGGTCAGGCTGTCAGTCCCGGTTGTCTGGCGGAGATGGGCTTTCCCCACGATCTTCCTGAGGTCGGCCGGGACCTTCACGTTCACCAACCACGTTGTTCCCCGGAGGATGAGGAAGCTCTTGTCCTTACTGCCCGCCATGGTTCAATCGTCGCCTTCTATGCTACCCAGTATCACCACGGTAGCACCGGCAGGTAGCACCGGCAATCACGTTAGGCCATTGAAATATAGAAATAACAACGACTTGAATGGCCCTCGGCTTGTTCTCCTCCCGCCCCAGCCAGTTTCTCCCAAGCGCCTGATTGCGGCGGTTCGTCTGCCCTGATCACGTCGGCAACGCCATTTGCCGGGTTGCTCGCTGCAGAACGGCCCTTGCTGGGCGTTCCCCGCTATATCGTTCAGCGCAGCCGCATCGTCCATGCTCGGCGCCTTGTCCGATGCGTTCCGGTAGCGCGGTTGCGGCAGCAATCCCAGCTTGAAGCGCTTTTCGACCGGAGTCGGCATGCCCGACGCCGTCACACGATCAACCCGCCGCGCTCGCATATGCCCTGTCGCTGTGGCGACGGTCTCGGCAAGAAAGACCCTGCACCAACAACCGTAAGCAAAACCGCAATCAAATCCCTCCGCGGTCAACAAATCTTCACTGCCAGCGCCTGATTGCACCCCATTCTCAAAGGCTTCGTGGCAACGCCGTACAACTGAACAAACGTTCATGGAACGATGACGCTGTGGCGTCGTTTTGGGTGCGGGGCTTACTTCGAAAGGAGATCAACCATGATCAAGAAGCTTGTGTTGGTAGCCAGCCTGGCCGTTATGCCGGCCGCCGCCATGGCGCAATCCAGTTCCGGGGCCGCCGGCGGAGCCGCGGGCGGCGCTGCGGCAGGCGCGGTTGGCGGAGCCGTGATCGGCGGGCCGGTCGGCGCAGCAGCCGGCGCGGTCGGCGGAGCCGCCGCCGGGGCGATCACCGGCGGCATTGCGGCGGACCAGCGCACCGAATTCCGGACCTATGTGACGCAGCAGCGCGTTCCCTCGGTCCGGTATCGCGAGGAGGTCGCGGTCGGGACGACGCTTCCCGAAACGGTGACCTATCGCGAGGTGCCGGCGCGCTACGGCAAGACCGAGTACCGCTACACGGTCGTGAACGACAAGACCGTCCTGGTCGAGCCGAGGACCCGCAGGATCGTCCAGATCATCGAATGATCCGCTCGTTGCGTCGAGGGCCTGCCCTTGGAGGCAGGCCCTCGAGTCCGGCGACCATGCGCGCCGTCGACGAGCCGGTTCTTATGTTCAATGGGAGAGAACCATGAAACGCTTCATCGGAGTTGCAGCGCTCGCGCTCGCTGCCCAATCGGGGCTTGCGACGGCGCAGACGGTCGTGATTCCCTCGGACGACATGCCACGAGGCCGCGCCGAACGGGGGGCACCCAGTGAGGTGGCCCCAGGGCGCTCGTCCGGCGGGAGCCAGCGGGACGCGCAGGACCCTCGATCCGACGGCCCGAGAGTGCAGCCGCGCGGAGCTCAGAACGCCCCGTCCGGCGAGAGGTCTCGCGAGGGACTCCGGGAGCCGACGCAACAGCCGCAGCAACGCGTGCAAGGCCAGGATCCGCGGGGCGAGCGCCAAGGATCGCAAGCCCAGGGATCGCAACCGGTAGAGAGGCCTCAGCGCGAGCAGGCTCAGCGCGAGCGGCCGGAAGCTCCCGACGCCCGGCGGCCGCCGGACGAGCAGAGAAACACCACGCGTCCGTCCTCGCCGCAATCGGCGCAGCCGCAGCGCTCGCAGGATGAGCCCAGCACTGCGGGGCAGCGGCAGCGGGCTGACGCGCCAGCGCAGCAGGGACAGGCTCCAGCGGCTGGACAGGCGCCGGCACCTGGCCAGGCTCCCGCAGCCGGACAGGCCGGCACGACGGCCCAGCGTCCAGCTGCAGCGGCGCCGGGCTCTGCCCCGGCCGCCCCGTCGCCGAATACCGCAGGCGCGCCCCCGGCAGCCGGTGCAACCACGGCCCAGCCGGCTGACCAGCAGCAGGATGAACCGGATCGGCGGCGCATTGCCGACACGGTGCGTGAACGCGTGCAGCGAAACGAGATCCGGCCTGTCCAGAACCTCGGGGTGACTGTTTCGGTTGGAGCGGAATTGCCCGCCCGGGTGCAACTGCAGACGATCCCGCGCGATATTGCCGCGATCCGGCCGGACTACAGCGCCTATCGCTATACAGTCTCCGACCGGGAAATCGTCATCGTTGATCCCACCACGCGACGGATCGTCGAGGTCATCGAGCGCGACGATCGGGGCGCCAGCCAGACGATTTATGCGGTGTTCGAGCAAAGGCGCGATCTCAGGCGCTGGAAGCGGCCCGATACCGTGGTTTTCCAGGCAGGCGTGGTCCTGCCCGACGATGCCCCCTATTACGACCTGCCGCCGGAGATCGTGGAGCGCAATCCCAACTGGCGCGGCTATCGCTATGTGATGACCGAGCGCGATGAGGTCGCGATCGTCGAGCCGGCGAGTCGGCGCGTCGTCGAAGTCGTCGACAAGGCCGGTTCCACAAGAACGGCTGGCACCCAGTCTCAGCCGCAGGCCTCCGGAAGCCGGCACCAGATCGTCCGGATCATCCTGAACGACGCGCAGCCAGGCGACATCATGGGCGCCGAAGGGCTGAAGGGAGCGGTCTTGCCCTCCCAGATGGTCCTGCGGCCGATCCCGGCTGAGGCCGCGGAAGCAGATCCGCAATTGCGCGGTCAGCACTATACGCTGTTGGGCGACGACGTCCTGATCGTCGATCCCACGAGCCGGCGGATCATCGACGTCATCGAATGACGCTCGACCGCCTCGTGACGGCACGGTCGGCCCGAGCGGCGGACCGTGCCGTAGCTCGGCCGATCACGCGTCGATCACAGGGTCGCACGTTGGCGCTGTCGCCCATAGGACGCGAGCGGTCGAAGCATTAGCTTGACCAACGATCGCGAAGGCGGTTGGGCGCGGAGAAGCGGCACCATGATCACAAGACGGCATGTCCTGCTGGCAGGCGCGGGTGCGGGCGTCGCCGCGTCGTCGGTCTCCTGGCTGATGCCGGCCGCGCGCTCCACGGAAACCTTCGCGGTCCAGCGCAGCGACGCCGAATGGCGCAGCCTGCTCAAGCCCGATCAATACGCCGTCCTGCGGCAGAGTGGCACCGAGCGGCCCTATACCAGCCCGCTCCTGAACGAGAAGCGGCGCGGCGATTTCGCCTGCGCCGGCTGCGACCTGCCGCTGTTCTCCTCGACCACGAAATACGACAGCGGCACGGGCTGGCCGAGCTTCTGGGCACCGCTGGACAAGGCCGTCGGCACCGAGTCCGACAGCACGCTCGGGATGATGCGCACGAGCGTGCATTGCAGCCGCTGCGGCGGCCATCAGGGCCATGTCTTCAACGATGGGCCCAAGCCGACCGGGCTGCGCTACTGCATGAACGGCGTCTCGATGACCTTCAAGCCCGCGGCGGCTTGACCCACGTTCCGACTCGCGGAGACCGGACATGAAGCACGCTCTCGACAAGACGATGGGTCCATCAACGTCGCGCTACGGCCGCCCTGCCCTCGCCGTGCTGTCCGTGATCGGGCTGATCGGTCTCGGCTTCTGGGTCTCGCCATCGACGGCCGAGAACGCGCCGCGTGCCATTCCCGCCGCAGCCGTCGAGGAAGCCGCGCCGCAGGCCGCATCCGAGACCGCCGTCCTGGCCGGCGGCTGCTTCTGGGGCGTGCAGGGCGTCTTCCAGCATGTCGAGGGCGTCAGCAATGCCGTCTCCGGCTATGCCGGCGGCGAGAAGGCGACAGCGAGCTATAACCTGATCGGCACGGGCCGGACCGGCCATGCCGAGGCCGTGAAGATCACCTACGACCCGCGCAAGATCAGCTATGCGCGCATCCTGCAGATCCATTTCTCGGCGGCGCATGACCCGACCGAGCTCAACCGCCAGGGGCCGGATATCGGCACCCAGTACCGCTCGGCGATCTTCCCGGCCAATGCCGAGCAGGCGCGGATCGCCAGGGCCTATATCGCGCAGCTCGATCAGGCCAAGGCTTTCAATGCGGCGATCGTGACAAAGATCGAGCCGGACCGGCCGTTCTATCCGGCCGAGGCCTATCATCAGGATTTCCTGACGAAGAACCCGCGCCACCCCTATATCGTCATCAACGACCTGCCGAAGATCGAGAGCCTCAAGCGCCTCTATCCGACGCTCTACCGCCCCGAGCCGGCGCTGGTCGCCAAGGCCGGGGGCTCATAGAGCTCAGTGGTTCATGACAAGGGAGCGGGTTCCGCAGCGGCGTCCTGCAACGCGTCGATATGCAGCGAGGCCGCCTTCAGCGCCTTGCTCTCGATGGCGCGATAATGCGCCACGACCTCGCGACCCATCGCCGTCAGACGGGCGCCGCCGCCCTTGGCGCCGCCCGGCGACGCCTCGACCAGAGGCTGCCGGAACATCCGGTTGAGATCATCGACCAGCAGCCAGGCGCGCCGATACGACATCTTCATCGCCCGCCCCGCCCCCGAGATCGAACCTGATTCCTCGATCGCCTCCAGCAGGTCGATCTTGCCCGGCCCGAGCCGGCCGGCCGGCGCCAGATCGACCCTGACGCTGATCACCGGCTTCTGCGGAGAGGTCACAGGCATGGTGGCACCCTTAGGGCTTGCTCCCGGTCTGGTCATTTTTGCGCTCGCATCGTCACGGCCCCTCGATCGAGACGCTCTTGATCACGGCATGGACGGCGCTGCCGGGGGCGAGCCCCAGCGCATCGACCGATTTGGCGGTCAGGCGGGCGAGCAGCTTTTCGCCGCCGCAATCGATCAGCAGTTCGACGGCGCCGCCCGTAGCCCGCTCGCCGATCCCCATGATCCTGCCGGGCAGGACGTTGAGCGCACTGACCCCGACGGGCGGTCCCAGGCTGATCAGCACGTCGCTCGCCAGGATGCGAACCCGGACCCGCCCGCCGGGCGGCATCGCGCTGCGTGCGACCTGAAGCGTGCCGGCCCGCGTCGCAAGCCGCGTGAGGTCATAATCCTCGTCATGGCCGGCGACGCGCGCCTCGATGATCGAGCCCGCCTCGACGGCACCCGAAAGTCCGCCAACACCGAGGCGCGACATCACCTCGCCCGTCGATCCGCAGGCGGTGACCCGGCCCTGGTCGACGGTGACCAGCGTCGTTGCCAGCCGCACCACCTCGGCCACCGAATGCGAGACATAGACGATCGGCACGCCGATCTCGTCGCGCAGCCGCTCGATATAGGGCAGGATTTCGGCCTTGCGGGCCTCGTCGAGCGAGGCCAGCGGCTCGTCCATCAGCAGGAGGCGCGGTTTCGACAACAAGGCGCGGCCGATCGCGACGCGCTGCTTCTCGCCGCCCGACAGCGCGCCGGGCCGGCGTTCCAGAAGATGGCCGATGCCGAGCAGGTCGAGCACGCCGGGCAGTTCGCTGCCGGTCGTGGCGTCACGCGGGGCGAACCAGCGGCCAAAGAGCAGGTTCTGGCGCACGGTGAGATGCGGGAAGAGCCGCGCCTCCTGGAAGACATAGCCGATGCGTCGCCTGTGCTTGGGCACGAACACGCCGGCCTGCGTATCGACCAGCACCTGCCCGTCGATGACGACGCGCCCCTCGGTCGGCGCGATCAGCCCGCCGATGATGTTGACGAGCGAGGTCTTGCCGGAGCCGGAACGCCCGAACAGCGCCGTCAGCCGCCCGGTCGAAGCGAAGCTTGCATCCAGTTCGAACGTGCCAAGGCGATGCCGGATCGCGATCTCGATGACCGGGTTCATTCGACGGCGATCCTGCGTCCCACCAGCCTTGCCAGCCATTCCGAGACGAACAGCGCGGCCACCGAGATCGCAATCGAGATCAGGGTGAGCCGCATCGCGCCGGCATCGCCATTGGGGACCTGGGTGAAGGTGTAGATCGCCGAAGGCAGCGTCTGCGTCTCGCCGGGGATGTTGGAGACGAAGGTGATGGTCGCGCCGAACTCGCCCATCGCCTTGGCGAAGCACAGGATCATGCCGACGAGAATGCCGGGCAGGCAGAGCGGCAGGGTGACGACGAGGAAAACGTAAGATGGGTTGGCGCCAAGCGTCCCGGCGGCGTCCTCGAGTTTGCGGTCGACCGCCTCGATCGAGAGCCGGATCGCCCGCACCATCAAGGGAAAGCCCATCACCGCGCTCGCCAGCACCGCCCCGGTCCAGCGGAACGACAGCACGATGCCGAAATACTCGTCCAGGAACTGCCCGACCGGCCCGCGCCGGCCAAACCAGATCAGCAACAGATAGCCGGTAACGACGGGCGGCATGATCAGCGGCAGGTGCACGACGGCATCGAGGATCGACTTGCCCCAGAAGCGTCCGCGCGCCAAAAGCCACGCCACGGCGAGGCCGAAAGGCAGGCTCGCCAGCATCGCCGTGGTCGCGACGATCAGGCTAAGCCTGACCGCCGTCCATTCCTCGGGAGAGAGCCAGTCACTCACTTAGCCAAGACTTCAACTGGCATTTGCGGCCTTGTTCAGCACCGTGAAACCCTGCTTCTCGAAGGCTGCCCTGGGCCCAGCCCCGCGCAGATAGGTCAGGAAGCCCAGCGCATCGGAATGGGTCGAATCCCTGGTCACCGCGACGGGATAAAGGATCGGCGGATGTGAATCCTCTGGGAAAGTCGCCAGCACCTTGACCTTCGGGTCGGCGGCGGCATCGGTGGTGTAGACGATGCCGAGCGGCGCCTCGCCGCGCGAGACCAGCAGCAGCGCGGCGCGGACATTGTCTGCCTGCGCGACCTTGTCCTTGACCTTGTCCCAGCCGCCGAGCTTCTCCAGCGCGGCCTTGCCGTATTTGCCGGCCGGCACGGAATCGACATTGCCCATGGCGAGCTTGCCGCCCGCCAGCGCGGCGGAAAGATCGAGGCCCGGCGCTAGCACGATTGTCGCGGTCGAATCCGAGGGGGCGATCAGGGCGATCCGGTTCGCCAGCAGGGTGACGCGGGTCTCCGGCTTGATCAGGTTCTTATCCGCCGCATAGTCCATCCAGTCGAGATCGGCCGAGAGGAACAGGTCGGCGGGAGCGCCCTGTTCGAGCTGCCTGGCGAGCGCGTTGCTGGCGGCATAGGAGATCTTCGGCGCGGGCTTTCCGGTCTCCTTGACCCAGGAGGCCGCCGCCTCGTCGAGCGCGGTCTTCAGACTGGCGGCTGCGAAGATCAAGAGATCCCTCGGCTCGGCCTGGGCCACGCCGATCGCAGGCGCGAGCCCGAGGAGAAGCCCAGCGGCAAGCCCCATCACATGGCGGCGGATCATCACGGCTGTCGTCCTCCCCGGCTTACCCTGCGCTCTGTTCCATTGGATATAGCCAACAGGCCGGAAGGTCGAGTGCCCGGCGGCGAAACTGGGCAGGATCGACACGCTACAGCTGAAACTTGCCCTCTGCCGGCAGGCCCGGCAACAGTCGCTTCTCTATATCCGAGGAGCTATAGCGACCAGCGACAATCTAAACGCGGCCCGGATCCTCGAAACGCCGCCAGCGCCGCTCGGACGACGACGCGACCGCGCATGCGATGAAATGCACGCCGCGCGCGCCATCGGTCACCCGGGGATAGTCCGCGTCGAGCGGATCGGCGCCGGTGCCCGCGCTGCGGGCGCGGATATCCGCGAAGACACCGCGATAGACATTGGCGAAGGCCTCGATGAAACCCTCGGGGTGGCCCGGCGGAATCCGGCCGGCGCGGCGCGCCGCTTCGCACAGCCAGGGTGCGCCGCGCGTCAGGATCTGCGTCGGGCCGTCGCCGCGATGATGGACGAGCCGGTTGGGCTCCTCCTGGCGCCATTCGAGCGTGCCGTGCTCGCCCGAGACGCGCAGGCGCAGGTCGTTCTCCAGCCCCGCATTGATCTGCGACGCCACCAGAACGCCGCGCGCCCCGCCCATGAAGCGCAACAGCATGCTCGCATCGTCGTCGAGCGCGCGGCCTGGAACCAGCGCACCAAGATCTGCGACCAGCTCCTCGATCGCCAGCCCCGTCACTGTCGAGACCAGGTTCTCGGCATGCGAGCCGATGTCCCCGAGCGCGCCGGCGATGCCGCTGCGGGCGGGGTCGGTGCGCCAGCCCGCCTGCTTGTTGCCGGTCGTCTCCAGCGCTGTGGCGAGCCAGCCCTGATTGTATTCGACCACGACCTTGCGGATGGCGCCGAGCGCGCCGGAGCGCACCATCTCGCGCGCCTGCCGCACCATCGGATAGCCGGTGTAGTTGTAGGTCACGCCGAAGATGGTGCCGCGCTCCGCGACCGTCGCGACCAGCGCGTCGGCTTGCTCGGCGGTGTGCACCAGCGGCTTGTCGCAGACCACGTTGAAGCCGGCATCCGCGAAGGCCTGCGCGATCGGGAAATGACTGTCGGTCGGCGTGACGATCACCACCGCATCGACGCGCTCATCCGCCGGGCGCTTCAGCTCGGCCTCCAGCAGGCCCTGCCAACTCGCATGGTTGTGCGCGTCGGGCACGCCGAGCGCGCGGCCCGATGCCAGCGCCCGTTCGGGCGTCGAGGAGAACGCGCCGGCTGCGAGTTCAGCCAGCCCGTCGAGCGCTATGGCGTGGCGATGCACGGCGCCGATGAAGGCGCCCTGCCCGCCGCCCACCATGGCGTAGCGCAGCCGGCGCGGGGTTTGCTCAGTCATCCGGCGTCTCCGTGAGGCAATGCAGGCGGCCGCCCCCGCGAGGGGCGGCCGCGGTCGATTGATCTGTCGCCTCAGAACGGCGAATCGGGGAAGTAGAAGTCCTTGGCGTTGGCCTTGTCGATCAGCACCGAGGGGATGATCGTCGTCGCCGGCAGCTTCTCGCCCTTGAGGCGGGCCTCCGCCGTCAGCTTGACCGCGTCGTAGATGAACTTCGGCGAGTAGCTGACATTGGCCTGGATGCGCGGATCCTTGGCGTCGATGATCAGCTTGACCATGTCCTTGGCGCCGGCGCCGCCGAAGATCACCTTGATGTCCTTGCGGCCGGCCTGTTCGATCGCGCGCATGGCGCCGAAGGCCATGTCGTCATCGGCTGCCCAGAAAGCGTCGATCTCCTTGAACCGCGTCAGGAAGTCCTGCGTCACCTTGTAGGCGTCGTCGCGGTTCCAGTTGGCGAATTTCGCGTCGAGCAGTTTGACGTCCGGATGGACCTTGAGCACGGCGTTGAAGGCATCCATGCGCTCGGTGTCGAGCGTGGTCGGAATGCCGCGCAGCGCCACGACATTGCCTTTGCCGCCCAGCGTCTTGACGATGTACTCAGCGGGAATCCTGCCGAAGGCGGTGTTGTCGCCGGCGACATAGGCATCCTGCGCCGATGTGTCGGTCAGGCCGCGATCGACCACGGTGACATAGGCGCCCTTGGCCTTCACATTCGCCACCGGCCGCGTCAGCGCCGCCGACTCGAAGGGGAAGACGACGAGCGCGTTGATCTTGTTGACCGTGCTCAGGTCCTGAAGCTGGTTGGCCTGCTCGGTCGCATTGGCGGCGGTGCGGATGGTGATCTTGAGGTCCTTGTGCTTGGCCTCAAGATCCTTCTTGGCCTGGTTGGCCCAGTAGTTGATGCCGCCCATGAAGCTGTGCGTCGCAGCGGGGATGGAGACGCCGAGATTGACGGGCTCGGCGGCAGCACCCGTCGCCGCGAAGGCGAGGCTCGCTGCCGCGGCAGTGAGCATGATGGAACGTCTGGTCTGCGTGGACATCGGTTCTCTCCCTTTATTGGCACGCCCTAGCGGCGGCCTTTCTGCAAAAACGCGACGATGATGATGACGAAGCCCTGCACGGCAGCGTTGAGATAGACGCTGATCAGGCTCGTCAGATTGAGGATGTTGCTGATCACCGAGAGCAGGATCGCGCCGACCACCGTGCCGATGATGCTGCCCTGGCCGCCCTTGAGCGCAGCTCCGCCGACGATGACCGCCGCGATCGCCTCCAGCTCCCAGAGCAGGCCGGTCGTCGGCGAGGCCGAAGCCAGGCGCGGCACATAAAACAGCGTGGCGATGCCGACGCAGACGCCCAGCAGCATATAGGTCAGGATCTTGACGCCCTCGACATCGACAGCCGCGTAGCGCGCGACGGTCTCGTTGGAGCCGATCGCCTGGACATGCCGGCCATAGGCCGTCTTGTTCAGAATCGCCGCGCCGATCAGCGCGACGACGAGGAAGGCGACGACCGGGATCGGCACGCCCAGAACGCTGCCGTAATAGGCCGGCGCATAGAGGTCGGCGAGGTTGTTCTGCAGCGTCAGCGCGCCGCCATCGGCGAAATAGGTCAGATAGGCCCGGTAGATGCCGAGCGTGCCCAGCGTCACGATGAAGGGCTCGATCTTGCCCTTCGCGATCAGTACGCCATGGGCGAGCCCGAACACCGCCCCCAGCAGCACCGCCAGCCCCGCCCCGGCCGCGACCGCGATCAGCGGCGAGACGCCTGAGCCCGCCGCCCAGTTGATGAACATGATCACGCAGCCGGCGATCAGCGCCGCCATCGAGCCGACCGAGAGGTCGATCCCGCCCAGGATGATGACGAAGCACATCCCCACCGCGATGATGCCGATGAAGGCGGTGCGCGTGAGCACATTGAGCGCGTTGTCGAGCGTGGCGAAATCGCCGTTCAGCGCCGCACCGACGAGGCAGAGCAGCACGAGCCCGACGATCGGCCCGACGCTGGCCAGCCGTTCGGCCCAGGGCGTGCCGGTCGGGCGGCGCAGATCGGCGGCGATGCCGCCTGCGGGTTCAGGCTGCGACATCGCGCGTCCCCGTGGCATGAGCGATCATCTCAACCTCCGTCATGTCGGCGCCGGCCACGGTCGCGACCAGCCGGCCGCCCCGCATCACCGCGACGCGATGCGCCAGCCCGATCAGCTCGATCAGCTCCGACGAGATCACGACGACCGCGAGCCCCTGTCGGGCGAGCTTCTGGATCAGGAAATAGATCTCGCGCTTGGCCCCGACATCGACGCCGCGCGTCGGCTCGTCGAGCACGACCACCTTCGGCTCGGGATGCAGCACCTTGGCGAGAGCGAGCTTCTGCTGGTTGCCGCCCGACAGCGAGGCCGCGCGCATCGAGAGCGAGCCTGCACGGATGCCGAAGGCCTCGACGGCGCGCTCCATGGCCTGTCGCTCGGCGCCGTGGTCGAGCCAGGGCCGGGCATAACGCTCCAGCGCCATCAAGGTGAGGTTGGGCGCCAGCGGGAAGTCGACATGCAGCCCCTTGCCCTTGCGATCCTCGCTCAGATAGCTGAGCCCGTGCCGGGTCGCGTCCTGGAGCCTGCGCAGCGTCACCGGCCGCCCCGCGACCGCGACGTCACCAGTGCCCGGCCTCAGGCCCAGGATGCCCTCGAACAGCTCGGTTCGCCCCGCGCCGACGAGCCCGGCGAAGCCGAGGATCTCGCCCGGACGCACCGCGAAGGAGACGCCCTCGGCCCAGCCCGGCACGGTGAAGCCGTCGACCTTCAGCACCGGGGTCGCGGCCTCATCGAACGGCACCTTCTCCGGGAACAGGTCGGCGATCTCGCGCCCGACCATCATCGTCGCCATGTCGTGGCGGGTGAGCGATGGCGTCGGCGCCCGGCCGACGAGGTTCCCGTCGCGCATCACGATCACCTCGTCGGTGATGCGCTCGACTTCGTCGAGCTTGTGCGAGATGTAGACGATGGTGACGCCGTCGGCGCGCATCCGCTCGATCAGCGCAAAGAGCCTGGCGACCTCCGACGGCGTCAGCGTCGCCGTCGGCTCGTCCATGATCAGCAGGCGGGCCTTGCGCGACAGCGCCTTGGCGATCTCGACGAGTTGCTTCTCGGCGACGATCAGCCGCCGCACCGGCGTGTCCGCCGCCCGCGCCAGACCGACCTGGGCCAGCGCGGCCTCCGCCTCCTGCTGCATGGCAGCCTCGTCGAGGAACCAGCCCTTGCGGCGCTCATGGCCGAGGAAGATGTTGCCGGCGATCGTCAGATCCTCGGCGAGGTTGAACTCCTGGTGGATCAGGACGATGCCCCGCGCCTCGGCGTCGCGCGAGCCGGAGAAGGCGACCGGCTTAGCCTCGACCAGCAGGCGGCCTTCGCTCGGCTGCTCATAGCCGGCGAGGATCTTCATCAGCGTCGATTTGCCGGCGCCGTTCTCGCCGAGCAGGCCGTAGACGCGGCCGGGCTCCAGCGAAAACGAGACGCCGTGCAGCACCTCGACCGGGCCGAAGCGCTTGACGATGCCCTCGAAAGCGACGGAGAGCCCGCGACCTTGCGTGGTCATCGCCGGCCTCCACCGTTCAAGGTCTGGCTGCGCAGGGTCTGGCCGCGCATGGCCTCGCGCATCGCCAGCACGCCCGCGCCGATCAGCCCTGTCTCCGGTCCCAGCGGTGCCGAGGTGATCTCGAGATGACGGGTCGAGAGCGCCAGCGAGCGCTGGTTCACGCTCTGGCGGATCGCGGCGAGGAACATCGGCCCGATCTGCGAGACGCCGCCGCCGATGAAGATGTGCGACGGGTTGTAGAAATTGACCAGCGCCGCCAGCACCTGCCCGATCAGCCGGCCCGAGCGGCGCACGATCGCATCGGCCTCCGCATCGCCGGCGCGGCAGGCGGCACCGATATCGCTGGCCTCGAGCTGCCCGGTCTCGGCGAGGCGTTGCGCCAGCGCAGCGCTGCGCCCGCTCTCGGCGGCCTCGCGGCCCATCGCGACGATCGCGGGTGCAGCCGCCATCGCCTCGACGCAGCCGCGATTGCCGCAGCGGCACAGCGGACCCTCGGGATCGACGCAGATATGCCCGACATCGCCGGCCGAGCCGCTGGCGCCGCGATAGAGTTCGCCATGGCAGACGATACCGCAGCCGATGCCGGTGCCGACCTTGATGACGAGGAAATTCTCGATCTGGCGGCGCTGGCGCCACAGCACGCCGAGCGCCATCAGGTTGACGTCGTTGTCGACGAAGACCGGCGCCTCGGTGATCTCGCGCAGATCGTCGCGGATCGCATAGCTGTCCCACCCCGGCATCAGCGGCGGATTGACGAGCTGGCCGGCGGCGAAATTGACCGGGCCGGGCACGCCGATGCCGACCGCCAGCACGCGGTCGCGCGCGATGCCGTGCTGCGCCAGCATGGCGGGCAGCAGGCTGCGCAGCCGCGCCATGATCGGCCCGGGACCGGCCTGGACGTCGGCCTCCTGCGAGTGGCGGGCGATGACGCTGAGATCGGGTCGCAGCAGCGCCACGTCGAGACTGGTCGCGCCGATATCGACGCCGACGAGGACGCCGATGCGGCCATGCACCCGCAGCGTCTCCGGGCGCCGGCCGCCGGTCGAATGCTGGACGCCGGCCTCGTCGAGCAGGCCCTGGTCGAGCAGACCGGCGGCAAGCGCGTTGGTCTTGCTGCGCGAGAACTGGAGCGTGTCGGAGAGAGCGTGGCGCGCGACCCCGCCAGCCCAAAACGCCGCTTCCAGCAGCGCGAGCTCGTCGGGACTCAAAGCGTGCCAGGGCAATGCGATGGCGGCCTCCTGCGCTTCCTCGATCGGCCTGTTTCGGCCGTTGCCCGAAAGCTAGGAGCGAACACCCGGCGCGCTCAAGACCGAACTTCAGCCCAAATCAGGCAAATCTCTGGATGAAGGGAACCGTCGCGTGGCGCTGTCCGGCTCTGGACCGACCGCACCGTCCCGCGCCATCCTGCGGCGAAACGAAAAGGACGAGACCATGCCGGCAACGATGAAGGGCCCCGCGATTTTCCTGGCGCAGTTCGCGGGCGACAAGGCGCCTTTCGATAGTTGGCCGTCCATCACGGCCTGGGCGGCCGGCCTCGGCTATCGCGGCGTGCAATTGCCGTCCTGGGATAGCCGCTTCATCGATCTCGCCCGCGCCGCCGAATCTCAAGTCTATTGCGACGAAATCGCCGGCATTGCTCGTGAGAACGGCGTCGCGATTACCGAACTCTCGACGCATCTGCAGGGCCAACTCGTCGCGGTGAACCCGGCCTATGACGCCGCCTTCGATGCCTTCGCGCCTGCCGCCCTTCACGGTCGCCCCACGGAACGGCAGGCCTGGGCGGTGGAACAGCTCAAGCTGGCAGCGAAGGCCTCGCGCCGGCTCGGCCTCGACGGTTCGGTGAGTTTCACCGGCGCGCTGGCCTGGCCCTTTGTCTATCCCTGGCCGCAGCGCCCCGCCGGCCTCGTCACGGAGGCGTTCGGAGAGCTGGCGCGGCGCTGGCGGCCGATCCTCGATGTCTATGAGGAGCACGGCATCGATATCGGCTTCGAGATCCATCCGGGCGAGGATGTCTTCGACGGCGCCACCTTCGAGCTCTTCCTCGAGCGCCTCGACGGGCATCCGCGCTGCCGGATCAATTACGACCCCTCGCATTTCCTGCTGCAGCAGCTCGACTACCTCGCCTTCATCGACATCTACCATGAGCGGATCAGCGCCTTCCATGTGAAGGATGCCGAGTTCCGCCCCAATGGCCGGCAGGGCGTCTATTCCGGCTTCGCGTCCTGGGTCGAGCGGGCTGGGCGCTTCCGCTCGCTCGGCGACGGCCAGGTCGATTTCAAGGCGATCTTCTCGAAACTCGCGCAATACGGCTTCGCCGGCTGGCCGGTGCTCGAATGGGAATGCGCGCTGAAGCACCCCGAGGACGGCGCGCGCGAGGGCGCGCCCTTCATCGCCGACCACATCATCCGCGTCACCGAAACCGCCTTCGACGATTTCGCGGGCGGCGGCGATCCGGACCTCGCCCGCCGGATGCTGGGCCTGATCCGGTAAGCCGAACTCTTTTCGCCCCAAAACCCGTTTGAGAATTTGAGCCCTCATCCTGAGGAGCACTTCGCAGAAGTGCGTCTCGAACGATGCTCCAGATGCCTCCGGAGCCTCCTGGAGCATCCTTCGAGACGCGGGCTTTCGCCCGCTCCTCAGGATGAGGGCTGAAGATACCTCAAGCGGTCCTACGCGCCGACCTTCGCCAGCACGTCGGCGCGCAGGAAGCGCTCGATGAACAGCATGAACAGCACCGACGGCACGAGCAGGATCAGCGCGGTGATCGAGGCGACCTGGTAGTTGCCGCCCATCGCCGCATTGTAGAGCAGCAGCGGCAGCGTCGTGACCTGCGGGACGCCAACGAAGAAGGTGCCAGTGAATTCGTCGAGCGATTCCAGGAAGACAAAGATGCCACTCGCGATGATGCCGGGTGCCGCCAGCGGCAGCGTCACCGTGAAAAAGGCGCGCAGCGGCGAGGCGCCCATGTTGCGTGCAGCGAGTTCGAGGTCCCGGTCGACGGCCGCAAACGCCGCCGCCGCGATCCAGACCGAGAAGACGAGGCCATGCGCGGCATGGACCAGCACGACGGCGAAGACCGTGCCGTTGATGCCGATCTGGTAGAAGATCCTGGCGACGTTGATATAGATCGCAACCGACGGGAACGCTTGCGGCAGCAGGAACATCAGCATGAACAGCGCCCGCATCGGCAGCTTCAGCCGCGCCAGCGCGTAGCCGGCCGGAATCGACAGCGCCAGCGCGAACACCACCGTCAGCACCGCGATCCAGATGCTGGTGCCGAGCGACGCCATGGCATCACCGGTTGGCCGGAAGACCTGCTCCCAATAGCGCGTGCCATAGGTCACCGGCAGCTTGAACGGCGTGTACCAGCGCTCGGCGACGGACCAGAGCGCAAGATTGAGCAGCGGCCCGATCAACACGAAGGCGAAGGCGACGAGCAGCGAGACGGCCAGAACCGTCCGCGCGGAGGACGCGATCCGGGTCATCGCGGTGCCTCCTGCGACATGCCGCGCTTGAGGTAGAGGATCGCGGCGCCTGCCGAGATCAGATAGGTGATGACGCCCAGCGCATTGGCGGTGGCATAGTCGCCATAGGCGTTGATCCGGAACGCCATGTCGACGGTCAGCATGGTCGGCTGCGAACCCGACACCATCATCGGCACCGACAGCACCGAGAGCATCGTCACGAACGAGAGCACGAGCGCCACCAGCAGCGTCGGCATCACCTGCGGCAGCGCCAGTTCGATCAGCACCCGCATCCGCGAGGCGCCGAGATTGCGGCCGGCCTCCAGCGTTGCCCGGTCGATCGAGGCGAGCGCCCCCGCCAGCAGCAGCGCGACGAACGGCGTCTGCTTCCAGACGAAGGTCGCAATGATGCCGCGCCAGTCGAGGAAGCTCACCGCCTGCAGCGGCTCCATCAGCCCCAGCGAAACGAAGGTGTTGTTCATCAGTCCGTTCTTGGCGAGGAAGGTCCGCATGCACTGCGCCGCGACGATGAACGGAATGAACAGCGGCCAGCGATAGAGCGCCTTCAGCGTGCCGACGATGTAAGGGTTCTCGCCCAGCGTCAGGGTGCCCGCGATGACGATGGCAGCGAGCGCCGTCAGCGCGCAGGAGGCCAGCACGATCACCACCGTGAAGACGATGTCGGTGGAGTAGAGCTCGAACGCCTTGGCGAACCATTGCAGCGTGAAGGAGCCGTCGGGACCGCTGAAGGCCGAGATCAGAGAGAAGCACAGCGGATACAGAAACAGCGCCGCGACCAGCATCAGGCCGGGAGCGATCAGGATCAGCGCCAGATGGCGTTGTGACAGGCTCATTCGAACGCGCTTCTTCAAGGTGTTCCGGGTCATCCCGGGCGCAGCGAAGCGCAGACCCGGGATCCATGCCGGAACGGTTCAGGTGTGGATCCCGGATCGGCGCAGCTTCGCCGCTTGTCCGGGATGACAGCGTATTCCGTCACCCCAGCTATCGAACTCAAGTCTCAGTTCGAGACCTTCTTCTCGTAGCCCTCGAGGATGTCGTTGAAGTAGGGCGCGATCGGGAAGGCCTTGCCGTTCTTGGCAAGATCGGCCGGGGTGACGTCGGTGAAGAGCTTGTCCCAGGCGGCCTTGTCGAGCTTGCCCTCGAGGTTCTTCGCGTCGATGCCCGGATACCAGTTGAACTTCTTGACGATGCCGTCTGCCTGGACCTGCGGGCTGGTGGCGAGCGCGATGAAGGCCTCGGCGAGCTTCTTCTGGGACGACTTGCCGGGCACCGCATAATACATCGGCTGGCCGGGCATGCCGGGCGAGACCAGCTTGAGCTTCATGTTCGGCGGCAGCTTGCCGTCGGCCTGCCAGGAATAGAACATGTCGACCCAGACCGGGCCGATCGCGATCTCGCCGCGGTTCAGCATGTCGAGCGTGCCGGCATTGCCGGGGGTGATCACGGCGTTCTTGTTGAACTCCTTGAGACCGGCGAAGGCGTTGTCCCAGCTCGCCTTGGTGGCCGCGTCATAGGGGCCCTTGATCAGCTTGTCGGCGTCGCCGCCGAAGGCATAGACCCAGCCCGCGACGAAGGAGACGCCGGACATGCCGCCCTTGATGCCGTTATAGCCGAACTGCTTCGGGTTCTTCTTGGCCCAGTCGGCGAGCTCGGCGAAGGTCGCAGGCGGCGTCTTGACCATGTCGGCGTTGTAGGCGAGCGCCGTCTGCGACTGGAACATCGGGATGACGTAGCCTGCGACGTCCGTGCCGAGCGCGTTCTTCGCGGAATCGCCCGTCGCCAGCTTGGCGGTAGCGACATTGCCCGTGTATTTGTCGAGCAGCCCTTCCTTGACCATCAGGCCGGCGGCCTTCTGGTGGATCACGACGACGTCGAAATCGGTCGTCGCGGAGCCCTTCTGGGCATCCAACTTCTCATAGATCTTCTGCGAGCCGGAATCGCCGGCCCCGGTCCCGACCGAGACGACCTTCACGCCGGGGTTGGCCTTCTCGAACATCGGCCCGAGATAGTCCTTGACGTAATCGACCATGTTCTGGTCGCCGGCGGAAGCCACGTTGAGGGTCTGCGCGGAGAGCGGCGAGGCCGCCATCAGCGCGGCAATCGAGCAGGCTATCGTGAGGATGCGCATGGGGTGGCTCCTTGTTGGGATGTCAGGCGGCAATCCCGGCCTCGGATGCCGGGAAGATGTGGAGGCGCTGCAGCGGAATGCGCAGGCCGATGGTGGTTCCGAGTTCGTGGCGGTCGGCGTCGTCGACGGTGATCTGGCGGCCGGCGGCCTCGACGCGGTAGCGGTAGACCCCGCCGGGATAGGCCCGCGCCGCGATCCGTCCGGGCACGAGCAGATCCCCGCCCGCGACGGCGTCCGCGGCATCGAGCCTGGCGACGTCGTCGCGGAAATAGGCGACGGCCTCGCCCGCCGGCAAAGCCTGCGCCGCCTCGCTCGAAACAAGCGCGGTCGCATCGCCGGTCGAGAACGAGGCGCCGGCTTCCGAGCGCGCGACGCGCAGCGGCAGGACATTCTCGGCGCCCATGAAATTCGCGACGAAGGCGGTCGCCGGGCGGTCATAGACCTCCTCGGGCGTGCCGACCTGCGCGATCGTGCCCGCCTGCATGATCACGAGCCGGTCGGCCATGGTCATGGCCTCCTCACGGTCATGCGTGACATGGACGGCGGTGAGGCCGAGCCGCTGCTGGATCGCCCGGATCTCGTGGCGCATCACCATGCGGATCTTGGCGTCGAGATTGGACAGGGGTTCGTCGAGCAGCAGGATGCCGGGGTCGATGGCGAGTGCCCGGCCGAGCGCGACGCGCTGGCGCTGGCCGCCCGACAGGGCCGTGACCTTGCGGTCCTCATAGCCCGAGAGGCCGAGCATCGCGAGCATCGCCGAGACTTTGGTCGCGATCTCGGCTCGCGAGACGCCGCGCAGCTTCAGCCCGTAGCCGATGTTCTGCAGCACGGTCATGTGCGGCCAGAGCGCATAGGACTGGAACACCATCGCCATGCCGCGCTTCTCCGGCGGCAGCGAGGCGACGTCCTGACCACCGACGACGATGGACCCGGATTGGACCGGGACGAAGCCCGACAGCGAGCGCAGCAGCGTGGTCTTGCCGCAGCCAGACGAGCCCAGCAGCGCCGTGAAGCTGCCCGGCGTGAAATCGATGCTGACGCCGTGCAGCACCCGCGTGCCGCCATAGGCGACGTGCAGATCGCGCACCGCAATCGACGCGCCGCTGCGCGGCCCGTTCGGCAAATCCGTTGGCAAGACGCCATCTCCCCGGTCGCGATCTTATGCGGAATGAATGGAATGCATCTTCCATTTCCGATACGCTTGGATCAAACATAACGCTCCGCAGCGACCGTGTGCAATAGGTTTGTGAACCTCTGATGACAGCGCCGATCCACTCCATCTGGCTGATGCCTGCGCCTGAGGATGCCGCCCTGCTCGCCGGCTTCGTCGCGGACCTCTCGGGCCGCTTCGGCACGCCGCTGTTCACGCCGCATCTGACGGTAGCCGGCGACACCGACAGGCCGGTGACGACGCTCGCCACCGCGATAGCGGAGGCGGCGCGCGAGGTCAGCGCCTTCTCGGAAACCGTGGCGGCGATCGAGACGAGCGAGGCCTTCTTCCGCTCGTTCTATGCGCGTTTTGCCGTCACCCCGCCGCTTGCCGCGCTGAAACGGCGTCTCGACGGCCAGGCCACGGAGGCCTTCATGCCGCATGTCTCGCTGCTATACGGTCCGGTTGAAGCCGGGCCGAAGACACAGGCCGCAGCGCAAGTTTCGAGCACACTCATCGGCCGCGCCATCCGCTTCGACCGCCTCTGCGTCGTCACCTCCGGCCAGGACGTCCCGATCGAGCAGTGGCGCGTGGTCGAGACGGCCTGGCTCACCTGAGCGAAGCAGGGCCGGCGCGGCAGCGCAGCGTGTTCGAGATCGCGATCGCGATCGAGCGTAACGGCCTCTGACACCGGCGGACCATTCATTATGTGACTAAGGAGACGTATCGCGGGCCGTGCAAAAGCGGCTATGCTTGCTCCCATAAGAACACGCGTCAGCCGTTCGTGGCGAGATGCGGCAAGCCGGGGCAGGAAATGGTGAGAGCGGTGGCGGCTGCGATAGCAGCGCTGACCCTCGTGCTACTGACGATGAGACTTGGCGGGGTCATCGATTGGCCCTGGCCTTGGGTCTTGGCCCCACTTTGGGCAACCGGCCTCGTACTCATCGTCGGATGGCTCGCCTTTGTCTTCACCTTCGCCGCAGCGATGCACCAACGTGACAGCGCTGACGAGGCAGCTTCGAAAGCGGCCGCCCAGCAGGACGATTCACGCCAGCGCTAAGTGGCTGGCTCATCTCGTCCGCACCCCTTTCAAGAACGCGGCAGCGCCTCCAGGAACCGCGCCGGCTCGCCCTGCGACGGCGTGACCAGCTCGGCCTCCCACATCACCCTGTTGCCGCGCACATAGGTGCCGACCGGCCAGCCGGTGACTGTGACGCCGTCATAGGGCGTCCAGCCGCATTTCGAGGCGCCCCAGGCATTGGTGATGGTCTCGCGCCGCTTCAGGTCGACGATGGTCAGGTCGGCATCGTAGCCCGCCGCGATCCGGCCCTTGCCCTCCATGCCGAAGATGCGCTGCGGCCCATGGCTGGAGAGGTCGACGAAGCGCTCCAGCGTCAGCCGCCCAGCATTGACGTGGTCGAGCATGATCGGCACCAGCGTCTGCACGCCGGGCATGCCGGAATGGCTGGCGGGATAGGCGTGGTGCTTCTCTTCATGGGTATGGGGCGCATGGTCGGAGCCGAGGACATCGACGATGCCCTGCTCCACCCCCCACCAGATGCGCTGGCGATGGCTGTCGTCGCGGATCGGCGGGTTCATCTGGGCGTAATTGCCGAGCCGCTCATAGCAATCGGGCGCGACCAGCGTCAGGTGGTTCGGCAGAACCTCGACGGTGGCGACGTCCTTGTGGTCTCTCAGGAACAGCATCTCGTCGCCGGTCGAGATGTGCAGGATATGGACCCGCGCGCCGGTTTCGCGCGCGATGCGGACAAGCCGCTTGGTGCAGGTCAGCGCCACCTCGGGCGAGCGCCAGACCGGATGGCTCGACGGGTCGCCCTCGACGCGCAAGCCCATGCGCTCGCGCAGCATGCCCTCGTCCTCGGAATGGAAGGCGGCGCGGCGGCGCGTCCGCTTCAAAATCTCGGCGACACCGGCATCGTCCTCGACCAGCAGGTCGCCGGTGGACGAACCCATGAACACCTTGATGCCGGCAGCGCCCGGCAGCCGCTCCAGTTCGGGCACGTCCTTCGCGTTCTCATGCGTGCCGCCGACCCAGAAGGCGAAGTCGCAATGCATGCGGTGCCGGCCGCGCCTGATCTTGTCGGCCAGCGCCGCTTCGCTCGTCGTCAGCGGGTTGGTGTTGGGCATCTCGAAGACGCAGGTGACGCCGCCCATCACCGCGGCGCGCGAGCCGGATTCGAGATCCTCCTTGTGGTCCAGGCCCGGCTCGCGGAAATGCACTTGGGAATCGATCACGCCGGGCAGGATATGCAGGCCGGTGCAATCCACGGTCTCGCCCGCCGAGGCCTGCGACAGATCGCCCAGCGCCATGATCTTGCCAGCCGTGATGCCGAGGTCGCGCTGCACGCGCCCGTCATGGTTCACCACGGTGCCGCCCTTGAGGATGACGTCGAAGGTCTGCGGCATGGCGGTCTCCGGTGGTTGAGCAAGCGGCTGAAGCAGCCTACCTATCGGGTCGAAGGCCGCTTGAAAACCGCAGCCCTGATCCTTCGAGACGTCGCCGACGCGGCTCCTCGGGATGAGGGCTGGAGGATAAGAGGCGGCGACCGAGGACGCCATCATGACAGCAACCCACCTCATCGATCGCGGCGTCATCCGCGTCAGCGGCGAGGATTCCAGCGACTTTCTGCAGAACCTCGTCACCAACGAGCTCGACAGCGTGACGCCGGAGCAGGCCGGCTACGGCGCGCTGCTGACACCGCAAGGCAAGATCATCTGCGATTTCCTGATCGTCGCCGTCCCGGAGAGCGAGGGCGGCGGCTTCCTGCTCGACACGCCCCTGCTCCAGACGGCCGATCTGATGAAACGCCTGAAGCTCTACAAACTGCGCGCCAAGGTGGCGCTCGACGACCTGACCGAGGCCACGGCGGTGATCGCCTCGACGGACGGCTCGCCCCTGCCCGAGGATGCCGGGGTGGTCTACGCCGATCCGCGCCTGCCGGAACTCGGCCAGCGCGCCATGACCGATCGCGCCGGTGCAGCCGAGATTGCCACTACGGAAGCCGACGCCTGGCACGCCCGCCGCATTGCGCTCGGCGTGCCCGATGGCGGCCGCGACTTCGCCTATGGCGACGCCTTCCCGCATGAGGCCTTGCTCGACCAGCTCGGCGGCGTCTCCTTCAAGAAGGGCTGCTATATCGGCCAGGAGGTCGTCTCGCGCATGCAGCATCGCGGCACAGCCCGCACCCGCATCGTCCCTGTCGTCTTCACGGACGGCATCGCGGCGGAAACGGGAGCCGAAGCGACGGCCGGCGGCAAGACGCTGGGCCGGATCGGCTCGGCTGCTGCTGGCCGCGCCCTTGCGATGCTGCGGCTCGACCGCGTCGCCGATGCGCTGGCCGCGGGCGAGCCCCTGCTCGGCGGAGGTCTCGCCTTCACGCTCGCCAAGCCCGATTTCATCCGCTTTCCCTTCCCCGGCGAGGCCGGCTTCGGGGTCGCGGCATGAGCGAGGCCAATGCCGTGAGCGAGGAACGCATCGCCATCGAGGGGCCGGACGGCAAGTTCCGCTGCCGCTGGCCCGGCACCGATCCGCTCTATCTCGCCTATCACGACACCGAATGGGGGGTGCCGGAGTACGATTCCCGCGCACTCTGGGAGAAGCTGATCCTCGACGGCTTCCAGGCCGGCCTGTCCTGGATCACCATCCTGAGGAAGCGCGACGCCTTCCGCGCCGGTTTCGCCAACTTCGAGCCCGAGGCCGTCGCCAGCTTCACCGAGGACGACGTGCTGCGCCTGCTTGCCGACCCCGGCATCATCCGCCATCGTGGCAAGATCGAGGGCACGATCAAGAGCGCGCGCGCCTATCTCGCCATCAGCGAACGCGAGCCCTTCGCCGATTTCCTCTGGAGGCGTCTCGACGGCCGCGTGCTGCAGAACAGCTTCCGCGCGCAAGGCGAGGTCCCGACGCAGACCGCCCTGTCGGAGGCGATGGCGAAAGACCTGAAGAAGGCCGGCTTCACCTTCTGCGGCCCGACCATCGTCTACGCCTTCATGGAGGCCTGCGGCCTGGTCAACGACCATCTCACCGGCTGTTTCCGCTGGCAGGAATGCGCCGCGCTCGCCCGCGATGTGCGGCCGGCCGCCTGAGCCATGGCGCGCGCTCCCGAACCGCCCCGGGCCTGGCAGCGCATGCTGTCGGGGCGCCGGCTCGATCTGCTCGACCCCTCCCCGCTCGATGTCGAGATCGAGGACATCGCCCATGGCCTCGCCCGCGTCGCGCGCTGGAACGGCCAGACGCAAGGGCGCCATTCCTTCTCGGTCGCCCAGCATAGCCTGCTGGTCGAGGCCATCGCCGGCCATCTCAATCCGGACTGGTCCGATGCCTGGCGCCTCACCGCGCTGCTGCACGATGCGCCGGAATACGTCATCGGCGACATGATCTCGCCGTTCAAAGTGGTGATGGGCGACGCCTACAAGGCGGTGGAAATGCGCCTGCTCGGCGCGATCCATCTGCGCTTCGGCTTGCCGGCGATCCCACCGGCTGCCCTCAAGCGCAAGACCAAGGAGGCCGACACCATCGCCGCCTTCCTCGAGGCGACGCAGCTTGCCGGCTTCGCACGCGAGGAAGCGTTGCGCTATTTCGGCCGTCCGCAGGCCCTGCCGCGGGCCGTGACCGCGCTGCTGGCGCCGCTCGATACGCAAGCCGCGCAGGATCGCTTCCTCGAACGCTTCGCCGCGCTCAGCCCCGGCTGAAGCGCTGTCCCGCGTCGGCTGGATTTACTGCGTCAGCCGAACCTGGCTGATCTCGCGCGCGATCTGCTGGAACACGGGCGTCAGCTGCGAGGCATTGCTGACCTCGTAATACATGCTCGGATCACTGGCGCAGTTCTGCAGCAGGGTGCGGTCGCCGTCGATGACGCGCACGGTGTAGACCTTGATCCCGGCCGTCTTGGCGGTCTGGCAGGCGAGCTTCGTGCGCTCGTCGATCTGGCTGCCATTGCTGGTGAAGCGGTTCTGCGTGTTCTCGCCATCGGTCAGCAGGATCATGTATTTCGACAGGCGCGGCGTCGCGAAAGCGCGCGCGCCGGTGAAGGGCACGCCGGGCGTCAGCGTCGCCATGCCCCAGGTCGCTCCGATCGTGACGTTGGTGTTGCCGACCGGCGTCATCCCGTTGATCGCGTTCGTCAGCGCCGTCCAGTCCGCCGTCAGCGGCAGGATCGGCGCCAGCGTCGACTGGGCACAGAAATCGGCTGGATACAGCGTATCATAGGCCGACACCGTCTCGTTGTCCTTCACATCGTTGGACATGTCGCGGTCGCTGACGCAGCCTGTCCAGGTCGACTTGGTGATCGTGACGGTATTGGGAATCCAGTTGCCCCACCGATCCTGCGTCCAGGTGGTTTTGGTCTGGTCGAAGCGCAGCCAGGCCTCGTCCTTGAGGGCGGTCCCGATCTTGACCTGCGTGGCGAAGGGCACGACCGAGATCTTGATCTGGTCGGTCTCGGTGGACGCGTCCTTCATGATTTGGATGAGATTGAGCGAGGCCGTCTTCAGCGCGGTCATCTTGTCGGAGGACGCCATCGAGCCGGTGTTGTCGAGCGCCAGCGCGAGCTCGATCGTGTTGGTGCCCCAGGTCGATTGGGAACTGCTCTTGATGGTCAGCGTGTCCTGGCCGATCAGCCGCGTCAGGCTGGTGTCGATGGCAAGCGACGCCTCGACCGTGATCGTGCGCGCGACACGGTTGATGCCGATCGTCGCCGAGGTGAAGCTCCGGGCGGAGTCGCCACGCAGGTTCGATTTGATCCACTTGTTGATGCGATCGCGCACCTCGGTGTCCGAGAGCTTGGCGGCATCGCGTGCGGCCATCAGCGCGGCGGAATCGACGGCTGCGTTGAGCACCTGGCGGGCGTTCGTGGCGCGGGAGTAGTCGATCGTCGCGCCGGTCAGCCCGATCACCGGAACCATCGCAAAACCGAACATCACCATGACGTTGCCGCGCTCGTTCGATGCGAACGCACGCCACTGTCGGATCAGGAAACGTCGCAGACCCATGGCTTGGATACTCTTGTGACCTTGCAGCCATCAAGAGAGCATCGGCAGGGCTTTCGCGAGGTTGAAACAAATTCCTTCAATTTGTTGCAATCCGCCGAATCTGCGCATTTTTCGCGCCGGACGCCTCGCGATGGGAGGCACCGCTCCGCCGGCGCGGCGTGGCCGCCGCGAGAAGCGGCGAGCCGCACCGGAGGGAAGCGGCCTCAGCTTGAGAGATAGGCTTTGCTGACCACGCGCTGGAACAGCGCATTCATCGCTTCTGCGATGCCCTGGTTGATGCTGACCTCGAAGAACAGGCCGGGCGAGGCGCAGGCCTCCATCTTCTTCGGGATGTCGGCCGAGAACGGCTTGATCCAGTCGTTGTACCAGGAGTTCGTCGGCAGCGGCAGATAGGTCGTGTAGAGCACGGCGATCTGGATGCCGCGATCCTTGATCGCCTTGCAGAAGCTGATGTCGATCGGCTCCTGGCAGCGTGTCCCCGAGACCTTCTTCCGCGAGCATTGGGGATTGGCATAGTCGGCCACGCCGTCGGAGACGAAATACATCACCTTCTGCGGCGAGGCCGGGCTCGAACCGTCGCCGGTGGACGAGATGACGCCGTTCATGGCGGTCATCGCCTGGTTGAGATCGGTGCACTGGTCCTTGTCGAACTGGTCATGGGGGATCGTCATCAGGTCGATCTTGCCCGTCGCGCTCTTGGCGGCGGTCAGGTCGGAGGTGATCGGCTGGATCTCGGTCAGCTTCTTGCCGTCGCAGGACGGTCCGAGCGTATAGGCCGCCATCCGATACTGGCCCGGCAGCGTCGCCGTCGTCTTGGCGGTATCCATGAGTTGCTGCGAGGCCTGCCGCACCACGTCGATCCGCATCTGGACGTTGAGTTTCTTGGCCTTCTTGTAATAATTATTCGCGTTCGACAGGTCATGGCAGGCGAAGGCGCATTTGTCGGATGTATTGGCGACCATCGTGTCGATGTCGGCCTGCGTCGCGGCCACGCCCATCGAGGGCGAGTTGTCCAGCATCAGGTAGAAGTCGATATAGGGCGCCCGCATGCCCGTCGAAGACGCCCTGCCCGCAACGTCGATCTTCGTGATCCCGAACAGGTTCATGAAATAGACCGGCACCGCCGCCGTATAGGTCACCTCGACGGAGCGGCGCAGCCCGTTGGCGGTGACCGTGACCGTGCGGCTCGACAGCATGCTCTTGTACTTGGCGGAATCACCGTCGAAGAAGCGCTCGCCCTCGGCCTTGGCGTCCGCGAGCGGCTTCGTCATCACGATCTGCCCCACGGCGGCAAGCGCTGCGGCATCCGCCGCGGCATTGAGCTGGGTCCGCACCGCAGTCGCCCGGGCATAATCGGCGAACCCGCCGCCGAGGCCGATCAGCGGCACCAGCGCGAAGGCGAAGAATGGCAGAACGCCGCCGGCCCGGTCGCCCGCGAACGCGCCCAGCCGCCCTGCGATTGTCTTGATATCGATCATCGCCATCGTCCCGGACCTCCGCCTGTCGGAGCCCAATGGCCAGCATCGCGCCGCAGACGGTTACGATCGGGTGAATCGCTGCCGTCGCGGGCGCAATACCCTGTCTTATGCTGAACGAAGCCTTTGGACAGTCGGGCAAACCTCGCCGATCAGGCAAACCTGGCGATGAGCCCCTCGACAGACCACGCGGCGCACCTCGCTCCCCTCACCTGTTCCAGATCGGAAAAGGTGATCTCACTCTTTTGCGGATTTCGAGAAGCCCGGTTTCGCGGCATAAGCACGCCAACGCCGCAACCGGCACCGCCTCGAAAAGGAAACGGTCATGTCGCAGCCTTCGCTGAACCTCCCCCAGTCCCTGGCCTTGCCGAAAGGCGTCGTCGTCAAGGGCGCGCTGGCCGCGCGCTATGACGAGATCCTGAGCCATGACGCGCTCGCCTTCGTCGCCGATCTGCAGCGCCGCTTCAATGAGACCCGCAAGCGCCTGCTCTCGATCCGCGCCGCGCATCAGAAGCGCTTCGACGCCGGCGAGACGCCCGACTTCCTGGCCGAGACCCGCCACATCCGCGAAGGCGACTGGAAGGTCGCAGCCATACCGGCCGACCTCCAGGACCGTCGCGTCGAGATCACCGGCCCGGTCGACCGCAAGATGATCGTCAATGCGCTGAACTCCGGCGCCAAGGTCTTCATGGCCGATTTCGAGGACGCCTCCTCGCCGCTCTGGACCAATATGATCGAGGGTCAGATCAACCTGAAAGACCGCTGGGCCGGCGCGATCGACTTCACCGACGCCAACACCGGCAAGGCCTACAAGATAGGTCCCAACCCCGCCGTGCTGATCGTCCGCCCGCGCGGCTGGCATCTGCCGGAGGCCCATATCGAGATCGACGGCGAGACGGCTTCAGGCGCGCTGGTCGATTTCGGGCTCTACATGTTCCACAACGCCAAGGCCTCGATCGCGGCGGGCTCTGGCCCGTATTTCTACCTGCCCAAGCTCGAGAGCCATATCGAGGCCAGGCTCTGGAACGACGTCTTCGTCGCCGCCCAGAACGCGCTCGGCCTCAAGCTCGGCACGATCAAGGCCACCGTCCTGATCGAGACCCTACCGGCCGCCTTCGAGATGGACGAGATTCTCTACGAGTTGCGCGACCATATGGCCGGCCTGAACTGCGGCCGTTGGGACTACATCTTCTCCTTCATCAAGAAGCTTGCCCGCAACCCGGCCTATGTCCTGCCGGACCGGGCGCAGGTGGTGATGTCGAAGGCCTTCCTGCGCGCCTATTCACTGCTGCTGATCCAGACCTGCCACAAGCGCGGCGCCTTCGCGATGGGCGGCATGGCGGCGCAGATCCCGGTCAAGAACAACCCCGAGGCCAATGCCGCCGCCTTCGCCAAGGTCAAGGCCGACAAGGAGCGCGAGGCCGGCAACGGCCATGACGGCACCTGGGTCGCCCATCCCGACCTCGTCCCTGTCGCCACGGAGGTGTTCGACCGTCTGATGCCGCAGGCCAACCAGCTCGACACACTGCGCGAGGACGTCAGCGTCTCCACGAAGGACCTGCTCGAAATCCCCGAGGGCACCCGCTCGGAGGAGGGCTTCCGCGAGAACATCCGCGTCGGCGTGCAGTACCTCGAGGCCTGGCTGCGCGGCCGCGGCGCGGTGCCGATCTACAACATGATGGAAGACGCCGCGACCGCCGAGATCAGCCGCGCCCAGATCTGGCAGTTCGTCAGCTACGGCGTCGAGGTCGACGGCAAGACCAGGGTCACCCCCGACCTGTTCAAGCGCTGCCTCGCCGAGGAGATGGAGCGCGTCAAGGGCGAAGTCGGCGCCGAGAACTACGCCAGGGGTCGCTTCCCGGAAGCGATCGAGCTGTTCTCGAAGCTGTCGCTGGCGCCGGAGTTCGAGGAGTTCCTGACCGTGCCGGCCTACGGGAAGCTGTGACAGGCTGAGGCTTCTGAGGCTGCAAGGGCGCCGCCGCGAGGCGGCGCCTTTTTGTTTCAAGGCAGTCCGTTGTCAGCGCAAGAGGTTCGGGGGCAGCGCCGGCTCCGCATTGAGCAGCGTGATCGTCACCCGTCGGTTCGGCGAGAGGTAGGGATTGTCGGGGAAGACCGGCTCGGTGTCGGCGCGTCCCACCACGGAGAAGAAGTTGTCGCTGGGGAGCCCGGCACCCGACAGGATATCGCGCACGGCCAGCGCGCGCCCGGTGGTGAGGCTCCAGGGTTCGCCGGCCCGCATCGAGCCCGGGCGCGAGGCTGACGTGTGGCCGGTGACACGCAGACGGTTGGGCAGCCGGCGCAGGGTGGGCGCGATCGCCTCCAGCACGCGACGGGTGCGCTCGTAGGGGTCGACCGAGCCCTCGGGGAACATGGAGCGGCCGTCCTGGTCCACGAGGGAAACGTCCACCCCCTCTTTCGTCGGCTCGATCACGATGTTGCGCGACAGCTCGGCGATGTCGGGCATGTTCTGGAGCGCCTGCCGGATGCTGGCTATGGCGCTGTGGTTGGCCTGCTCGCTGGCGGCCGCGCGGTCGCGGGCGTTACCCCACCAGTTCGAGCGCCCGTCGTCCTGCCCGGTGGCCTCCGTCGCCGCGTCGCGGGGCACCGCCGACTTGTTGCCTGACTTGTCCAGGGCGGTGCCCATCAGGACGCCGCCTGCGCCACTGGTCGTCGGACTCGTAGCCCCCGGCGCGAAGTATTCCGCCAGGCCGTTCTTCTGCTCCTGCGTCGTCATGCTGATCAGCCACATCAGCAGAAAGAACGCCATCATGGCGGTCACGAAGTCCGCATAGGCGATCTTCCAGGCCCCGCCATGGTGCGCATGCGCGGCCTTCTTGACCTTCTTGATGATGATCGGCTGGATGGGCTTGTCCATCGAGGTCCTGCTGGATATCGGGTCAGATGTTGGCGGGCAGAGCGGCGGTTGCGGCTTCGACTTCGCTGAAGGTCGGGCGGACCTCGCTCATCAGGGCCTTGCGGGCAAATTCGACCGCCATCACCGGCGGCTGGCCGCTGATATGGGCGAGGAGACCCGCCTTGAGTGAAAGATAGTACTTGGCTTCCGCGTCGAAGGTGCTCTTGAGCGACGCCGCCATGGGCGCGAAGAAGCCGTAGGCGACGAAGACGCCGAAGAAGGTGCCGACGAGCGCGCCGCCGATCAGATGTCCCAGCACCTCCGGCGGCTCCTTGATCGCGCCCATCGTCTTGATCACGCCGAGCACGGCGGCGACGATGCCGAGCGCCGGCGTTCCGTCGGCGAGCGACTGCATGGCCGAAATGAGACGCTCCTGCTCCTGGTGGTGCGTCTCCAGTTCCTCGTCCATGAGAGCGTCGATCTCGTGGACGTTGTTGGCGCCCAGCGTCAGCATGCGCATGTAGTCGCAGACGAACTCGACCGCATGATGGTTCGCCGCAAAAGTCGGGAAGGCATTGAACAGCGTCGACTCGCTCGGATTCTCAATGTGCTGCTCGGCCGCGAGCAGGCCCTTCTGCTTCACAAGTTTGTATAATGAATACTGCATCCCCAGCAGTTCGACATAGCACTCCTGCTTGTACTTGGAGCCCTTCAGGATCGTGCCGAGCATGCCCGGCACGGCCTTGAGCACCGGCGCGGGGTTGCCGATGATGAAGGCGCCGATCGCTGCACCGAGGATGATAACGAACTCGAACGGCTGCCAGAGGACCTCGAGGTGGCCACCCATAGCTACGTAGCTGCCGAAGACGCAGGCGAAGACGATGATTGAGCCGACGATTAGCCGCATGGTTTGCCACTCTTGCGCCGCAGCAGGTATAGCCCGCGCGAAGCCACTACTGGTCCGACAAATCACCGATCGGGGTTAACGGCGAGTTTAGATTCATCGGGCCACAGCCAATCAGCTCGACACGCGGCGCGAGGATGTCAGCGTCTCCACCAGGGACCTGCTCGAAATTCCCGAGGGCACCCGCTCGAAAAGGGGCGTTCGCGAGAAGATCCGCGTCAGCGTGCACTATCTCGAAGCTTGGCTGCGCGGCCGCGGCGCGGTGCCGATTGACACCATGATCACTCATGCGATCGAGCTGTCCTCAAAGCTGTCACTGGCGCGGGAGTTCGAGGAGTTTTTGACCGTGCCGGCTTACGGGACGCTGTGAGGGGTTGAGGTCTCGAGGGTGCCGCCGTGAGGTGGCGCCTTTTTTGTTTCACGCCTTGTGCCGGGGCTGGTTCGATCCAGGCGCTCCGGTGAGCAACCTCTTAAGACATAGTGAAGGCGCAGCATATTCTGTAGTGAGGACGCTTGTTCTGTCCCATCCATCAGGAATTTTCTCGTGCCCGCATCGAACCCGAACGCGTGGAGCGCGACAGCGCTGCGCCGAGCCATCAGCGCGGCGGGCGTCGCCCTGTGGTCGTGGAACGTCGAAACCGACGCGTTCGCCATGGACGATCGGGGGTTCGAGCTATGGGACCTGGAGCGGCGCGAGAGCGTCAAGTTCGAGGACCTGTCGGCCCGCATCCATCCGGCCGACCGGGATCGGGTCAGGGCGGCCTTCACGGCAACCCGTGCCATCGTCGGCGCTTACGAGATCGATTTCCGGTTGATCATTGGTGATGACATCCGCTGGGTCTCGGCCCGCGGCATCGGCGATGACACCGTGGCGCAGGACAATCTCGCCTACGGCATTTTCCTGGACGTGACCGGCCGCAAGCAAGCCGAGGAAGGCCATGAACTCCTCGCCGGTGAAATGAGCCATCGGGTCAAGAACCTGCTGGCCATCGCCTCGGGGCTTACGCAGATCTCCTCCCGATCCACGACCACGGCCAAGGAGATGGCCGTCGAGCTGACCGCTCGGCTGACATCGCTGGGGCGTGCCCACGACCTGGTTCGTCCGCTCCCCGGCCACCAGGGCAAGGCCGCGCTGTTGGGTGACCTCCTGTCGATCCTGCTCTCGCCTTACGAAGACCTGGGCGCATTCAGCGGTCGCATCCGCGTTGCGGTGCCTCGCATGGGCGTCGGCGAGGGAGCGGCGACCACGCTCGCCCTCGTCATGCATGAGCTCGCGACCAATTCGCTCAAATACGGGGCGCTGTCGGCCGAGACCGGAACGCTCGATATCTCGGGTAGCTCCGAGGGCGACGATGTCAGGATCGTGTGGGCCGAGCGCGGCGGACCCCAAGTGCAAAAGGGCACTGGCGGCACAGGCTACGGCAGCCGCCTGGTCGAGCGCAGCGTTTCTGGCCAGCTTGGCGGCTCGATCGAATACGACTGGGCAGAGGAAGGCTTGGTCGCGACCCTGCTGCTCAAGGCCGGCAAGCTCTCTGCCTAGTCGACCTCCGCCAAGACCTTCAACAGGTCGTTGTCGACATAGGGCTTCCTGAGGAAGACGGTTCGCTCCGGCATGTCGTCGACCAATGGCGAGACGCGGCCAGACGCCAGGATCAGGACCGCAGGCGGCCAGCGCTTCCGGATAGCGTGAATCAGCTTCAAGCCATCCATCGATCCCGGCATCTCGATGTCGGAGAATACCACGCGAATCTGCGGGCGGGTCTCCAGCAAGGTAATGGCATCGTCCGCGTTGGAGGCTTCCAGGACGTCGTAGCCGGCGTCCTCGATCATAGCGACTGCGTTCATACGGATGATGGGCTCGTCCTCGACGACCAGGATGGTCTTTGTCATTGCGAGCTTTCGGTTGGCCGAGCAAGATGAACTGCCGCCGCGCGGAATGGTTGCCAAAATTTCTAACAATATCGATCAGCCGAAAATTCCCAGTTTATTTATCGCGTCATAAGCGAATGCACGCACCTGCAAAAAGGCGGTGCACCGGCGAACGGAAAATTGCATGCCACTCGCATGGCGTACCCATGGCCCGATGTTGGCGCGAGCCGCCATCCGCTTTTTATATCCCCGCCCCTTCTAACTCGCCCTATCCTGCCACCACCTCATCCCCGAGGGGCAGCCATCCGGAGGTATGCCGTTGGTGGGGATGGGGTCGGCGCCTGCGGCTGGTCTTACACGCCAGGCTCGGGAGGCTTCGGGGCACCGCCCTGGGGACACTACGGTCCCTGTGCGAGGAGCTCGCTGGACGGGACGGCGGAAGCGGTCAGGTCCGACACCGCGGTGTGGCGCACCCAATGGGGCGTTGAGGCTGCAGGACGGCAGGGCAGGCTAAGCCTCTCCCTATAAGCGCGGCCCGGAGACTTAAAATCGCCGATGAGCGGAGCGCCACGGGGCGTGCGGGCAGTGGCTCAATCTGCCCGCGCCGCGACCTGGCTCAATGGTTGCGGCCTTAATACCTCGCGCCTCGCGGCGCTCCGCTGCCCCTCATTGCCAACGCCCGCGCCTGACGGCGCGGGCGGGGATTTGGTGTGCCCGCGTCATTCTCGGGCGAAGCGAAGCGCAGACCCGAGCATGACGGCGCCCTTCGCTCCCCGACTAAGCGATCAGTTCAAAAACTCCGGCGAGATCAGGCTGGGCAGGAACAGCGAGACCTTCGGCCACATGATGATCAAGGCGAGCACGACCAGCATCGGCATCAGCATGATCATCGTGTCCTTGATCGCCGAGCGCATGCTGATGCCGGCGACCGAGCAGGCGATCATAAGGCACAGCCCATAGGGCGGCGTCACCAGCCCGAAGGCGAGGCTGACGATGCCGATCATGGCGAAATGGACCGGGTCCATCATCACCGTCTTGGCCAGCGGAGCCAGGATCGGCCCCACGATGATGATCGCCGGAATCGCATCGAGGAAGCAGCCGACGAGCAGGAAGATGCCTGCGATAAAGAAGCCGGTTTCGTAAAAGCCCATGCCCCAGGCGGAGACGCCGGAGAGGATCGCCTGCGGCATCTTGTAATAGGCCATCAGCCAGCCGAAGGCGGACGCCGTGCCGACGCAGAACAGCGTCACGCCGGCGAGCTTGCCGGTATCCAGCAAGGCGGCATAGAGCCCTTTCAGGTTCATTTCGCGATAGACGATCAGCGACAGGAACGCCGCATAGACCACCGCGATCGCCGCCGATTCCGTCGCGGTGAACCAGCCGAAGACCTTGCCCCCGATGATGATGCCGGGCGTCAGAAGCGCCAGGACGGAATGCTCGAACGCCTTCAGAACCTGCCGGATGGTGGAGCGCGGATAGGTCGGGTAGCCGCGTCTGACGGCATAGGCATGCACCGTCGCCATCTGCGCGATGCCGATCAGCAGGCCGGGTATGACGCCGGCGAGGAACAGCGCGCCGATCGACGTCGTCAGGATGCCGCCCCAGACGATCATCAGGATCGAGGGCGGAATGATCACCGCCAGCACGGCCGAGACGGCAGTGATCGCCACCGAGAAGCTGTCGTCGTAGCCTTCCTTGCGCTGGGCTTCGATGAAGATCTTCGACTGGCTCGCGGCATCCGCCGTCGAGGAGCCGGAAATGCCGGCGAAGAAGATCGACAGCACCACATTGATCTGCGCGAGGCCGCCGGGAAAATGCCCGACCAGCGCCCGCGACAGGCTCATCAGCCGGTCGGTGACGCCACCGACATTCATCAGATTGGCCGTCAGCAGGAAGAACGGCACGGCCAGCAGGATGAAGGAGTTGAACGCGTTGAACGTCTCGCTCATCAGCGTCATCGTATCGAGCCGCGGCTCGATGATCAGGATCGGCAGGCAGGCGAGGCCGAGCGCGAAGGCGACGGGAATCCGCAGGAAAAGGCCGAGAAAGAAACAGCCGAACAGGATGGAGGCAGCCTGCCCCGACGAGAGGACGCTGCCGGTCATGGATTGGGGGCCTTTCCGAGGAGGACGCGCAGATCATCGAGGAACTGCTCGCCGAGGAAGGCGATCCAGCTCAGCCCTGCGACCGGCCAGGCGATATGGATGAGCCAAAGCGGCAGCTCGGCGAGCTCCGAGGTACGGTTCCAGGCGAATTTGGTGAACTCGATGCCGCCGATCACGAAGATGACGGCGATCGTCAGGATGCCGAGCTTCGCGACGATGCGCATCAGGGCATTGCCGCGCTCGCCGAGATCCGGCAGCAGGTCGACGTCGAAATGCGCGGAGTCGCGCACGCCGAGGATCGCGCCGATCATCACCGTCCAGATGAACAGGAAGCGGGCCAGTTCCTCCGTCCAGATATAGGAGGGGATCAGATCGGTGTAGCGCGACACGATCTGCAGCATCACCGGCACGACCAGGATGCCGACGGACAAGACGACGACACCAGACAGCAACTGCGAATAGGCAGCCGTCATGCGCCGCCACAGGCTCAGCCTGCCAGACAGAGTGGCATTCATGGAGAGGTCCCGCACAGGAAGGGAAGGCCCCGGACGCGGCCGCGCCCAGGGCTGACGGGCTCAGACGCCGGCGATGGCGGTCTGGATGCCGCTGGCGTCGACTTCCTTCGCATAGGCCTGCATGACCGGCTCTGCGAGCTTCTGCATGGTGGCGCGGTCCTCGAACGGAATCCGCTTCAACCGGCCGGCCGCCTCGAGCCTGACGAGAATCTCGGAATCGCCGCTGGATTCGACCTTGCGCTCGTAGTCAGCCGCTTCCTTGCCGGCCTGGATCACGGCGTCCTGCAGGTCCTTGGGCAGGGTCGCCATGGTCTTCATCGAGAAGCAGATCGGCCTGACCGAGACGGCGTGCTGGGTCATCAGGATATTCGGTGCGACCTCGAAGAACTTCATCTGCTCGATGCCGGCCGCCTCGTTCTCGGCAGCCGAGATGACGTTGTTCTGGATGGCGTTGTAGATCTCGTTATACGCGATCACGGTCGGCGACATGCCGATGGCCGAGAAGCTGCGCGACCAGATCGGAGCGCCCTGGACGCGCACCTTGAGACCCTTGATCTCCGCGACGCTCTTCAGAGGCTTGCTGGCAAACAGGTTGCGGACGCCGCCGCCGCCATAGCCGATCAGCCGCACGCCGGCCTTCTTCTCGATCTCGTCGGCAATCGGGGTCAGCAGGCCCTTGTTCACCACCGCTTCCATATGGGCGAAATCGCGGAAGACGAAGGGCGCGTCGATGAACGGCGCGGCCTTGGCGAAGGTCGACATATGGGCGGGCGAAACGATGCCGTAGTCGACGTTCTTCCCCTGCGCCATGTACTCGAAATACTGCTTCTCGAGCCCGAGCGAGGAATCCTTGTGCAGCGTGAAGTTGATCGGCTTGTTGTAGAGCGCTTTCACGCGCTCCTCGAATTTGAGCAGCCCTTGGGTGAAGGGGTGCGCATCGCCGAACTGCACGGCGCCGACCAGCGTCGGCACGGACTGGGCTCGACCGATGGCCGGGGCGGCGATGGTGGCTGCAACCGCACCGATGCCTTTAAGCAAATCTCTGCGTTCCATGGCACATTCCTCTCCCTAGACGCCCCTCTGATGGGAGCTCCCGATAGAATGTCAGACCGAGTCTGCTTTGGCCATCTTTGTTGAACTCGGAATTGCCGAGAAGACGTAACTTCGCGTCCGGACTTACTTGGCGTGGGCGTCGTTCGCGGGCGGAGCGAAGCGCAGCGCCCGAGACTCTCGGGCGGAAGGAGACTGCGGCAGGGAGGCCGGTTTCGGGCACGGGATATGGGCAGCCTTGAAAGCAAGCGGCGCTCAAAGCCACAACTCCCGGCCGGAATCAAGCAAATCCACCGGCTTCAGCTAGGGAAGCCTGCAAGGCTGCGCCGAATCGGCTATCCCGAAAGCCATGATCGCAACCTTCCCCGCCCGCCTGATCGAGGCCATCACCCGCTACCGCGCGCAGATCGCCTCCCCGCGCGAGCATCTTTCGCTGCTGCGCTGGCAGATCGCGGAAGGTCATGCGCTCGACCGGCGCGACACCTTCCCCGGCCATGTCACGACCAGCGCCTTCGTGCTCTCGCCCGACCACGCCCGCATCCTGCTGATCGACCATGTCGTGATCGGCCGCTGGCTCCAGCCGGGCGGCCATTGGGAGGACGCGGCGACCTTACATGAATCCGCCGCGCGCGAGGCGGTCGAGGAGACCGGCGTACAAGGTCTGCGCCTGCATCCCTGGCACAGGGGCGGCGATCTGCCCTTCGCCATCGACAGCCATGACGTGCCGGGCAAGCCGGCGCGGGGCGAGCCCGACCATATCCATCACGACCTGCAATATCTGTTCATCGCCGATCCAGCCTCAGCCCTCGTCGCCCAGATCGAGGAGGTCCACGCTGCCGCCTGGAAGCCGGTCGACGAACTCGCCGCAATCGCTCCGACGGCCTTCGCGAGGCTGCGCGGCATCAGCCCACCCTGACGATCCCGCTTGCGGCGCCGGAGATGTTGCACTGCCGCAACATGTAACTTTATTACATTCAATCGACCGCGCGGCTCTCGCGAACGGCCTCGCTCTGAGGCATCTTCACTCCATCAAAGCGCGACGACGCTATTGCAAATGATTTGCATAAGCATAAGAATGCCTGCCTCAACTGGAGCCCGACCATGCCGCTGAAGCCGTTCGCCCTTGCTCTCGCCGCCTCGGCATCACTGGCCACCCTGTCGTTCGCCGCCGACCTGCCCTCGCGCAAGGGGGCGCCAGCCGCGCCGCCGGCCGTCTCCGCCTGCACCGAGAGCGAGGGTATCCCGACCGACGCCTTCGGCTTCACCACCGGCTCGGACGTCGCCGATCCCGGCTCTTTCGGCCCGAGCCTGACCTATGGCGGCGCCTATGGCACGCGCCTGGGCTCTTCCAACAGCCATGGCCTGATGCTGCAGGGTTCCTATGGCCTCGCGCCCTGCCTCGAGGTCGGGCCCTATCTGCTCGGTGGCATGAGCAACGCCTCCTTCGGCGGCGTCAGCGCCGATGAGCGCAGCTTCGGCGCCGGCATCGAGACCAAATACAAGATTCTCGGCCGCGACATGCACGGCATCGGCCTGACCGCCGTGATCGATCCGAGCTTCAACCGCGCCGATCCCGACGGCGCCGGGCGCTTCACCACCTACAACACGGGCCTGCGCCTCTTCATCGACAAGACGCTGATCCCCGGCAAGCTCTACTCCGCGCTCAACCTCTCGCATGACCTGACCTGGACGGGTCCGGACCCCTATGGCCGCTCCTCGACCTTCACCATCGGCGGTTCGCTCGCCTGGCAGGTGCTGGAGGGCGTCTATCTCAGCGGCGAGGTTCGCCACCAGCGCGCCCACAACACGCTCGGCTTCAGCAAGGAAGCCGGCTACGCGACCTTCGCCGGCCCCGGCGTGTTCTGGCAGGCGAGCAAGCAGTTCGCGATCTCGGCCGCCTACAACATCCAGGTCGCGGGCAAGGCGAAGGGCCAACCCGGCGATCTCGACCTGACCAATTTCAGCCAGCATCTCGTCAAGGTGAAAGCGGCCTACAGCTTCTGAAGATGGTGAGAGGGTTTTTTGCCAACGATTGAACGAAAGCCCTCTTTACGATCTTGATAGGTCCAAATTGAAGTAACGAGACCTGCCTGTTAGAAGCCTGTCCTTCGACCGAGGGCAGCATGCAGCATTTCAAGACCTGGCTCGACCAAACGCGCATCGCGCTGGTCTCGCACATTGCCGGCGGTGATCCCCGCAAGACGGTGATGGTCTACGCGTTCGCCACATTGGTGGTCGGCATCGTCGTCGGCGCCGCGCTCGCCCGGCCGTTGGGCGCCTTCTTACTGCTCCCGGCCGGCATTCTGGTGGGCTATGCCGCCCGCTCCTTCGTATCATACCGCCGCCGGAAAGCCTTTCTGGACGCGAGGCGGCAGAGCTGAGCCTTTTGCCGAGATCGCAATGCGTCGGGCAGCGACCACTTGCGCGAGGCTCCGTTGACGGCGCGGACCCGACGCCCTAAACCTGCGGCAGGATACTCCCTCCCAGTATAGGGACGCCATGCCCCATACCCCATCGGAGAAGCGGCGCGCCATCGCTCGGCTGCGCCGGATCAAGGGCCAGGCCCAGGCTCTGGAGCTTGCGGTGGAGGCCGGCGCCGAATGCGGCGCGCTGCTCCAGCAGATCGCGGCCCTGCGTGGCGCGGCAACCGGCCTGATGGCGGAGGTGCTGGAAAGCCATCTGCGAGAGACGCTGCACGCTCCGACCGATCGATCCGCCGCGATCGCGGATGGCGACGCCGAAATCGCCCAGATCATGCGTATCATCCGCCCCTATTTGAAATAACGCCGCGAGAAGAAGGAAAACCCGATGAAGACACGCGCCGCCGTCGCCTGGGAAGCCGGCAAGCCCCTCACCATCGAGACCGTCGAGATCGTCGGGCCGAAGGCCGGCGAGGTCCTGGTCGAGGTCATGGCCACCGGTATCTGCCACACCGACGCCTACACGCTGTCAGGGCTCGATTCGGAAGGCAAGTTCCCGGCGATCCTCGGCCATGAGGGTGCCGGTATCGTGCGCGAGGTCGGCGCCGGCGTCACCACGCTGAAAGCCGGCGACCACGTCATTCCGCTCTACACACCGGAATGCCGCCAGTGCAAAAGCTGCCTGTCGCGCCGCACCAACCTCTGCACCTCGATCCGCGCCACCCAGGGCCAGGGCGTAATGCCCGACGGCACCTCGCGCTTCTCCTGCGATGGCGGGGAGGTTTTCCACTATATGGGCTGCTCGACCTTCGCGAACTTCACCATTCTGCCCGAAATCGCGCTGGCGAAGGTTCGCGAGGATGCCCCCTTCGACAAGATCTGCTATATCGGCTGCGGCGTGACGACCGGCATCGGCGCGGTGATCTACACGGCCAAGGTCTGGCCCGGCGCCAATGTCGTCGTCTTCGGGCTCGGCGGCATCGGCCTCAATGTGCTGCAGGCGGCGCGCATGGTCGGCGCCGACAAGATCATCGGCGTCGACATCAATCCGGCGCGCCAAGATATGGCCCGCAAGTTCGGCATGACCGACTTCATCAATCCGAGGGAAATCGGCAACGACAAGGTCGTGCAGGCGATCGTCGATCTCACCGGCGGCGGAGCCGACTTCTCCTTCGACGCCACCGGCAACACCGACGTGATGCGTCAGGCGCTCGAATGCTGCCATCGCGGCTGGGGCGAATCCATCGTCATCGGCGTCGCCGAGGCCGGCAAGGAGATCGCCACCCGACCGTTCCAGCTCGTCACCGGCCGCGTCTGGAAGGGCACGGCGTTCGGCGGCGCGCGCGGCCGCACCGATGTGCCCAAGATCGTCGACTGGTACATGGAGGGCAAGATCAACATCGACGACCTGATCACCCACAAGCTCTCGCTCGACGAGATCAACCACGGCTTCGACCTGATGCACGAAGGCAAGTCGATCAGGAGCGTGGTGGTCTACTGAGGCGCCGCTTTCCGGCCTTATCGGCAGGGCAAGACAGCCTGTCATTCCGGGTTCTTCGCTTCGCGAAGCCCCGGAATGACAGAGGTCGCGCAAGCACAAGGGACACCCCATGGAACTCCTCTCCAGCTCAAAAGCCTTCGGCGGCTCGCAGCGCGTCTATCGCCATGACAGCGTGGCGTGCGCCTGCCCGATGACCTTCGCGATCTTCCTGCCGCACCAGATCGAGGACGGCCCGGTTCCGCTGCTCTGGTATCTCTCGGGGCTGACCTGCTCGCACCAGAACGTCATGGACAAGGGCGAGTACCGCGCGGCCGCCGCCGCCAACGGCATCGCCATCATCTGCCCGGATACGAGTCCTCGCGGCGAAGGCGTTCCCGACGAGCCGGATAACTGGCAGTTCGGCTCGGGCGCAGGCTTCTATCTCGACGCCACGCAGGAGCCCTATGCCAGGAACTACCGGATGGAGAGCTATATCCGCGACGAATTGCCGGACCTTATCGCGCGGCACTTCCCGGTCGATATGGGCCGCCAGGGTATCTTCGGCCATTCCATGGGCGGCCATGGCGCGATCACGCTCGCGCTCAAGAACCCGCAGCGCTACACATCCGTCTCCGCCTTCGCGCCGATCACCCAGCCCTCGACGGCGGGCTGGTCGCGGCCGGCCTTCGAGAAATATCTTGGGCCGGACGAACGCAGCTGGCGTCCTTACGACGCGACGTTGCTGATCGCCGACGGCCATCGCGTCAGGGATTTGCTCGTCGACCAGGGCACCGCCGACGGCTTTCTCGATGAGGGCCTGCGGCCGCAGCTTCTGGATGTCGCCTGCGCCACTGCCGGCATTCCGCTCGAACTGCAGATGCGCGAGGGTTACGACCACTCCTACAACTTCATCTCGACCTTCATGGCCCAGCACATCGCCTGGCATGCCGAGCGGCTTCGCTAGGGGCCCGGTGCGCCTGGAAGAATTGCCGTCTGGGAGTTTCGGTTGTGAGAATGAGAGGATTTCTTGTCTGGCTATCGACGCTCGTCGTCCCGCTGGCTGTCCTGTCATTGATCGTTCATTGGCCCGAAGCCCCTCGTCCACCCTCCATCGGCGGTGGCGGATATGATCTCGAAAACTTGGTCGTCACGATCCTGACGCTTGTTTTCATTGGGACATGGACGCTCCTGACCCTGGTCATCGCCTGCTTCCATAAGGACGAGGCTAGGCAGCGCCACGGATTTGCTCTGTCCGCGATCGGCGGCGTTTTCTTCATCGGCGTCCTGATGCTCTATGGTGGCAACCTGTCATGATCGAACACAGGCTCTCGGCGCGGCTGATGGCGCCCTGAGCCGCCCGAGGAACGCAAGCGGCCCCGCACGGGTTGATCCGGCACGCCGACCTGGCGCTCCAGAGGACATGCCATGGCCAATCAGCAATCGCCGCGCCGCTCGCTCTTCACGCGCCTGTCTCAGGCGACGTCGCATTGGGCGGGCAAACCGCAGACATTCTTCGTGGCGCTGTCCGTCATCGTGCTCTGGGCCGCCTCGGGCCCGATCTTCGGCTTCAACGACACCTGGCAGCTGGTGATCAACACCTCGACCACGATCATCACCTTCCTGATGGTCTTCATCATCCAGAACAGCCAGAATCGCGACACCGCCGCGATGCAGATCAAGCTCGACGAGTTGATCGTGCGGCTCGAAGGCGCCCGCGAGGAGCTGATGGATCTGGAGGAACTCGACGAGGACAAGATCGAGGCGATCCGCAAGGAGTTCGAGGCGCGTGCCGGCAAGGCCCGCAGCGGCGTCGATCCCGGCCCGCCACCGACTATGGACGGCAGCTCCTGAGCGCGGCTATCGTCGCGCGCCTGGCGGGTTCGGCCATGGCGCGGAGAGCCTGGGATGCGCGGCTTGGGACGGCTGGGGTTCGTGCTGGCGGCGCTCTGTGCGCTCAGCACAACCGCGAAGGCGGCGCCCACCGTGCTCACCGATCTGCAAGATACCGATACGCTCAGGCGGATCGAGGCCGGCGGTTATTCTCTCGGCGCAATCCTCGGCAGCCCAACCGCCATCACCACGGCCGATCTCGCCGGCGCCAGTCCCGGCTATCGCACGCTCGCCCAGCACATACGCGACGACGTCACCGCGTTGCGGGCCGAGATGGCAGCCAATGGCCGCAAGCTCTATGAGGTCACCGACGGCAATGTCGGCCGCATCATCGATCTCGGCTGGCTGAACTCGCCAATCGCACATTTCCGCCTGACGGCGGTGGTCAACCGGCTCGACCGGCGTGACATCGCAGCACTGGGCGGCGAGGCGGGCTGCGGCGAGATGCGCCTGATCTACCGGCTGGCCTACAGTTTCGAGAGCCCGAAGCTGAAACGCCGCCTCGCCTCGCGCCTGCCCTTCACGCTGAACGCAGTCTTCTCCGTAGCAGCCGGACCCGCACAGGATTGCGCGGAGGCCGCCGGGCTCTGGCTGCGCGCGCAGGACAGCGCCGGTCCGGCCGCTCAGGCCAAGGCGCTCACCCAGGGCCCGCTCGCCCCTGGCCGGCTCAGGCTGAAGCAGATCGAGATCAACGCCCAGATCGTCCGCTTCCCCTCCGGCATGGAGACGCAATTCGGCGGGCAGGCGGCCTATCTGATGCGCGTCTTTTCGGCCGCGCAGGCGGGCGGCACTGTGACGTTGATACCGAAGTCGCTCGAGAACACGCCCGACGTGGTACGCCTCAAAAGCGACGAGGCGCTGCGCCGCGACCTCGTCGATTACGTCCGCAATCACATCCCGGCGATCGACCAGGGCGTCTATCTCCTGCCCGACCGTTTCCTCGCCACCAAGGCGATCTCCTATTCGACCTTCGGCAGCGCCAGGCTCGCCAACCACCCCTTCACCGAGGCGCTGCCCGTCGATGCGCTGGCCGGGCTCGACCTCGGCAGCACGCGGCTGGTCAGGACAGCCCGCGCGGTGATCGAGCGGCTCGACAACGGGACTTGCATGGGTTGCCATCAGGCCAACGCCACGGCCGGCTTCCACATGTTCGGGCTCGACGATGCCTCGACCTCGGCGCTGAACCGGATCAAGACCGGCGTATCGCCGCATTTCCACGCCGAGAGCTTCCGTCGGGCCGCCTATATCGAGGCGGTCGCCGCCGGTCGGGAGCCCGATCGCTACCGCCCGCTCTCCTTCGCCCCGCCGGCGCGCTGGCAGCCGGGACACGCCTTCTCCTATCGCCCGGCCGCAGCCACCATGCCGTGCCTGACCGAACCGTCACGCGCGACCTTCGGCGAAGGCTGGACCTGCGGCGCCGGCACCACCTGCAAGGCGATCGCCGCCAACCCCTCCGTTGGGTTGGAGCTGGGGCAATGCCTGCGGCTGGAGGAGGCGCGCAATTTCTCCGGCCAGCCCTGCCTGACCGGCCTGATCAACACGGCAACGGGCAAGCCCTATCTCGACCGCTATACCCAGACCGGCCAGTTCGGCGCTTTCGCTCCCGGCTTCTCGCAGACAGCCTTCAACTGCCGCCCCGCCAAGATCGGCGTGCCCGGCGGCATGGCCTATCGCCAGTGCAGCGCCGCGGACCGAACCTTCTCGGGCTTCGCCGGCGGCAAGGTCCCGCCCGAAATCTGCGGGTTGGCCGGCGGCAAGGCCTTCGACGATTGCGTCGCGACCAATGATTTCGATTCCTGCCTTGGCAAGGCCGTGACGCGCGGCAATCGCGGCACCTGCAGCGCGACCAGCTTCTGTCGCGAGGACTATATGTGCCAGGCGATTCCCGACGACGTGCCGGGAGCGACCGCCGTGGTCAAGGATTACGGCTTCTGCTCGCCGACCTATTTCCTGTTCCAGATGCGCATCGACGGCCACCCCGATCCGCAGGGGAAGCGGAATTGAGCGCTTTATCGCGCGCGACGCTCACACCACCGCCGTCAGCCCGCCATCGACCATCAGCAGATGGCCGTTGACGTAGTCCGAGGCTGCCGAGGACAGGAAGATCGCCGCGCCGACCAACTCCTTCGTCTCGCCCCAGCGCCCGGCCGGCGTGCGCGTGGTGACCCAGGTGGTGAAGGCCTCGTCGGCGATCAGCGCGGCGTTGATCTCGGTGGCGAAATAGCCCGGCCCGATCGCATTGGCCTGGATGTTGTGCTTGCCCAGTTCGGCTGCGAGACCCCGCGTCATCATCTTCACCGCGCCCTTGGATGCGGTATAGGGGATGATGGTGGCGCGGCCGAGTTCGCTCATCACCGAGCCGATGCTGATGACCTTGCCGCGCTTGCGCGGCACCATGCGCTTGGTCACGGCCTGCGTAACGTAGAACACCGAGTGCAGGTTCGTCGCCATCACCTCGTGCCAGCCCTCGACCGGAAATTCCGTGAAGGGCGCGCGTTTCTGCATCCCGGCATTGTTGATCAGGATGTCGATCGGCCCGATATCGGCCTCGATCGCAGCCACGCCCGCCTCGACAGCGGCGTGATCGGTGACGTCGAAGGGCGCGACCGAGACCTTGCGGCCCGCAGCCGCTATCGCCTGCGCCGCACGTTCCAGCTTGGCCCTGTCGCGGCCGTTCAGCACGACATGCGAGCCGGCTTCCGACAGCCCGTCTGCGAGCGCCAGCCCGATGCCCTGGCCTGAGCCGGTGACGAGGGCGATCTTGCCCTCAAGACTGAACAGCGACAAAGACATGGCCGATCCTCGCTTGAGACGATGCGTGCGCGGCAGTTTGGGTTTGCGCCGGAGCCGCTGCTTTCGGTAAGCATCTTTCAAACGATTAGACAATCGAACCAGGACAATGAGGAGGGGCGGCAGCCACCCCTCTCAGGGAGAAGCCGCCATGCGCGCCGTCGTCATCCATGCCGAGAAGGACCTTCGCGTCGACGAGGTCGCCATCGGCGAACCCGGCCCCCAGCAGGTCCGCGTCAAGATCGAGGCCGGCGGCATCTGCGGCTCCGACCTGCACTATTACCTGCATGGCGGCTTCGGGACGATCCGGGTTCGCGAGCCGCTGATCCTCGGCCACGAGATCGCCGGCCGCGTCGAATCGATCGGCGCCGAGGTGACGCGCGTGAAGGTCGGAGACCGCGTCGCGGTCAATCCGAGCCGCGCCTGCGGCCATTGCCGCTACTGCCAGATGGGCCTGCAGCAGCACTGCACCGACATGCTGTTCTATGGCAGCGCGATGCGCTTCCCCCATGTCCAGGGCGGCTTCCGCGAGATGCTGGTCGTCGAGGAGCGGCAGGCGGTGAAGGTCGCCGACCATGTCACGGCGGCAGAAGCCGCCTTCGCCGAGCCGCTGGCGGTCTGCCTGCACGCAGCCAAGCGCGCCGGCCCGCTGCTCGGCAAGCGCGTGCTCGTCACCGGCTCGGGCCCGATCGGCATCCTCGCCATTGTCGCCGCCAAGGCGGCCGGAGCCGCCGAGATCGTCGCGACCGACGTCGTCGATGGACCCTTGCCGACCGCGCTGAAGATGGGCGCCACGCGCGCGATCAACGTCATGGCCGAGCCCGACCGGTTGAAGGCGGAGTACGGCGCCGAGAAAGGCGCCTTCGACGTGATGTTCGAGGCCTCGGGCAACCAGCACGCATTGACCGGCGCCTTCGACGTGCTGCGCTCGGGCGGGACGATCGTGCAGATCGGCGTCGGCGGCAATTTCACCCTCCCGATGAACGTCGTCGTCGCCAAGGAGTTCGACCTGCGCGGCTCGTTCCGTTTCCATGAGGAGTTCGACTGGGCGGTGGCGATGATCGGCTCGAAGACGATCGACCTCTCGCCACTGTTGACCGCCACGATCCCCGTTGAGCGCGCAATCGAGGCCTTCGACCTCGCTGCCGACAAGTCGCGGGCGATGAAGGTGCAGCTCGCCTTCGGGTAAAGCTATCTTCTCAGCCCTCATCCTGAGGAGCGCCGAAGGCGCGTCTCGAAGGATGCTCCACGAGGCTCCGGAGACGTCTGGAGCATCCTTCGAGACGCTGCTCCGCAGCTCCTCAGGATGAGGGCTGGGGTATTGGGACCAGCGACGAAACCGGTTCCCTCCCGTCGAGTACATTCGCGCGCGTCAGCCCGCCGTCTACGATCCGTCACAAATCGTGAGAAGGCAGAAACCAATTCCCCGCTATAAATCGCGCCGGAACGGGCTCACCGCCCGATTTGGACAAGCAGAATGACACGCAAATATTTCGGGACCGACGGCATCCGTGGCCGCGCCAATGGCGTGATCACGCCGGATCTTGCCCTCAAGGTCGGCCAGGCGACGGGCCTCGCCTTCCATCGCGGCGACCACCGCCACCGCGTCGTGATCGGCAAGGACACCCGGCTCTCGGGCTACATGATCGAATATGCGATGGTGGCAGGCTTCACCTCCGTCGGCATGGATGTGATGCTGCTCGGCCCGATGCCGACGCCGGCCGTGGCCATGCTGACGCGCTCGATGCGTGCCGATCTCGGCGTGATGATCTCCGCCTCGCACAATCCTTACGAGGACAACGGGATCAAGCTGTTCGGTCCCGACGGCTACAAGCTCAGCGACGAGGTCGAGAGCGAGATCTCCAAGCTGATCGATTCCGATCTTTCGCCGCGCCTCTCGACCTCGCCGACGCTCGGCCGCGCCAAGCGTATCGAGAGCGCCCATGCACGCTATATCGAGTTCGCCAAGCGGACCCTGCCCCGCAATATGAGCCTGGAAGGCCTGCGCATCGTCATCGATTGCGCCAATGGCGCCGGCTACAAGGTCGCCCCCGAGGCGCTCTGGGAACTCGGCGCAGAGGTCATCTCCATCGGCGTCGAGCCTGATGGATTCAACATCAACAAGGATGTCGGCTCGACCGCACCCGACGCGCTGATCGCCAAGGTGAGGGAGCTGCGCGCCGATATCGGCATCGCGCTCGACGGCGACGCCGACCGCGTCCTGATCGTCGACGAATTGGGCCAGGTCGTCGATGGCGACCAGCTCATGGCGGTGATCGCCCGCAGCTGGCAGGAGGACGGCCGCCTGTCGCAACCCGGAATCGTTGCGACAGTGATGTCCAATCTGGGTCTGGAACGCTATCTTTCGGGGCTGGGCCTCAGCCTCGCCCGCACCGCCGTCGGCGACCGCTATGTGCTCGAGCACATGCGCAGCCACGGCTTCAATCTCGGCGGCGAGCAGTCCGGCCACATCATCCTCTCCGATTTCGGCACGACCGGCGACGGCCTTGTCGCGGCGCTGCAGCTGATGGCGGCGGTCAAGCGCCAGGATCGCCCGGTCTCCGAGGTCTGCCACGCCTTCGAGCCGCTGCCGCAGATCCTCAAGAACGTCCGCTACAAGCAGGGCCAGCCCCTCAAGGAAAAGCCGGTCGTGACCGCCATCGAGGCGGCCCGGCAGATGCTGGGCGAGAGCGGCCGCCTCGTCATCCGACCTTCAGGCACCGAGCCGGTGATCCGCGTCATGGCCGAGGGCGACGACCGCGACCTCGTCATGCGCGCCGTCGACGACATCGTCGATGCGGTGACGAAGGCCGCAGCCTGATACGCCCTGCCCCACGCAGATCTTAAAAAGCGCGGGTCATCCCGGACAAGCCGCGTCAGCGGCGCCGATCCGGGGAGTTTATCCTTGGGCCGATCGAAGATCGGACCCGAGGGCCGCGCCCAGGACGATGGCATCTTTTACGAGACGCGATAGCGTCCGAGCACGCAAGCCGCTGCGGCATCCCCGTCCGCCCTAGCGTCTCAGCAGGTATTCGGGGCCCTTTCAGACTTTCTTGAGGTTAATTCCTAAGGTTAAGCCTCGTTTAAGAAATTGCGAGCATGGTTGTCCTGTCGGTAACACGCGCGGGCTGCGTTCTCTGCGCCGCGCAAACTCGAGGGACACTGCCATGGGCAGCCTGAAAACTTTTGCGCTGGCAGGCGCCTTGGCGCTCGGGGCGTCCGCCGCCACCGCCGCCGATCTCGCTTATCCGCCGCCGCCACCCGAGGCGCCGGCCCTGCGGGGCACGATCAGCAGCGGCATCTATCTGCGCGGCGACATCGGCGTCGGCTCGCAGAGCATCGGAAAATATCATCAGGACGATGTCGCGCAGTTCGGCGGACATTTCTTCGGCAAAAGCGACAACGCCGCCTTCTTCGGCGGGCTCGGCGTCGGCTACCGCTTCAACAACTGGCTGCGCTTCGACGTGACCGGCGAGTTTCGCGGATCGAGCTCGATCGGGGTAAACGACATCGTCTTCAACCCGTTCAACAACGGCAACCAGACCAACACCTACAAGGGCAACCTGACCTCGCTGGTCACGCTGTTCAACGGATATTTCGACCTCGGCACCTGGAATTGCCTGACGCCTTATATCGGCGCCGGTATCGGCTTTACGCAGAACCGCATCAGCGGACTGACCGATCAGGGCGCGCTGCTGGGTAACTTCTCCGGTGCGACGCTGGGCTACGCCAACAGCGGTACGAAGACCGATCTCGCCTGGGCGCTCATGGCCGGCGTCGGCTACGAGGTGAACAAGAACCTCACGCTCGAACTCGGCTATCGCTACCTCAACCTCGGCGATGCTCAGTCCGGTCGCCTGATCAATGCCTTCACCGGGCAGGTCCAGGCCCCGCTGAAGGCCAAAGACATCGAGAGCCACGACATCAAGATCGGCATGCGCTGGAACTTCGGCGATCCGGATTGCTGCGGCCCGGTCGAGCGCCCGATCTACGCGCCTCAGCCGACCGTCCGCAAATACTGAAACGACGGCAGACAATCCCGACGGCGCGGACCCCGGTCCGCGTCGTTTTTCGTTTCCGCTGATCGGCAACGCACTACTCAGCGCAGCAGCGACCGGCCCGTCATCTCGACCGGCTGGGCGATGCCCAGCAGCGCCAGCAACGTCGGCGCGACATCGGCGAGACGGCCATCCGCAAGCCCGGCCGCGGCGCTGCCGACGACCATGACCGGCACCGGATTGGTGGTATGGGCCGTGTGCGGCGCGCCCGTCACCGGATCGACCATCAACTCGCAATTGCCATGATCGGCGGTGACCAGCATCGCCCCGCCTGCCCGCGCGATCGCGTCAGCGATCCGTCCGAGCCCGGCATCGACCGTCTCGACCGCCGTGATCGCGGCCGCCAGGATGCCGGTATGCCCGACCATGTCGGGATTGGCGAAGTTCAGCACGACGAGATCATAGCGCCCTGAATCGATCGCCTCGACGGCGCGGTCGGTCAGTTCCGGCGCCGACATCTCCGGCTGCAGGTCATAGGTCGCGACCTTCGGCGAGGGCACCATGATGCGATCCTCGCGCGAATAAGGCGTCTCCTCGCCGCCATTGAAGAAATAGGTGACGTGCGGATATTTCTCCGTCTCCGCCATATGGACCTGCGCCAGGCCGGCCTTCGCCACCGTCTCGCCAAGCCCGTTCGCCAGCGTCTGCGGCGCAAACAGCGCCGGCATCATGGTATCGAGTTCGGCGCTGTAGGAGGTCATGCTGACGGCCTTCGCCAGCAGCGGCCGGCGCGATCGCGCGAAACCGGCGAAATCGGCAAACAGCACCGCATCGAGGATTTCGCGGATTCGGTCGGAGCGGAAGTTGAAGCTCAGCAAACCGTCGCCGTCGCGCATGCCGCCATATCCACCGATTACGGCAGGCTTGATGAACTCGTCGTTGACGGCTCCGGCATAGGCGCTCGCGATCGCGGCAGGCGCGTCGGCGAAGGCGTGGCCCTCGCCCAGCACCATCGCACGCCAGGCCTGCTCGACGCGCTCCCAGCGGTTGTCACGGTCCATCGCGAAATAGCGGCCGCACACCGTCGCGATCACCGCCTGCGGCGGCAGCGCGGCGATGAAGTCGGCGATGAAGCCGGCCGCCGATTGCGGCGGCGTATCGCGCCCGTCGGTGAAGATATGGACGCGCACCGGGATGCCCTGCTCGATCAGGATACGGGCCAGCGCAACCGCGTGGTCCTGATGCGCATGCACGCCGCCGGGCGAGACCAGCCCGAGCAGATGGCAGACGCCGCCGCTCGCCTTGAGCGCGGCGATGAGCCCGGAGGCGTCGAGCGCTCCGGCGATCGAGCCGTCCTCGATCGCCTGGTTGATGCGCGGCAGGTCCTGCATCACCACGCGTCCGGCGCCGAGATTCAGGTGGCCGACCTCGGAATTGCCCATCTGGCCCGGCGGCAGGCCGACATCGAGCCCAGAGGTCTTCAGGAAGGCGCGCGGCGAACTGGCCCAGAGCCGGTCGAAATTCGGTGTCTTCGCGAGCAGGACGGCGTTGTTCTCGCTTTCCTCGCGCCAGCCCCAGCCATCGAGGATCATCAGCATGACGGGGCGCAGGGAGACGGAGCGCAAAGACATGGGCGACCTGTGAGCATTCGTGAAAACTGTTGTGCGAGTATCATGCCGCCCGGCGGAAATGCGAGTGCTAAGACGACGGGCTAGATCCGTCGGGAGAGCAGGCATGGCGATCAAGGCTCTGGTTTTCGATGCCTATGGCACACTCTTCGACGTGCAGTCGGTCGCCGGCGTCACCGCTGCCGCCTTCCCCGGCCATGGCGAGGTCATCACCCAGATCTGGCGTTTGAAGCAGCTCGAATACACCTGGCTTCGCGCCCTGATGGGTCGCTACGAGGATTTCTGGACCATCACGCAGGACTCGCTTGCCTATACGCTGGAGACGCTGGGCCTGACCGCGACGCCGGAACTCGTCGCGACGATCGCCGAGGCCTATGACGCGCTGGCGCTCTATCCGGAGGCGCGGCAAGCGCTCGAGCAACTGGCGCCCTTGCGCCTCGCGATCTTCTCCAACGGCAGCGCGGCGATGCTGAAGCGGCTCGTCGCCCAGGCCGGCATCGCGGAGCTTCTGGAGACCGTGATCAGCGTTGACGAGATCGGCGTCTACAAGCCCGACCCGCGTGGCTACCGCCATGTCGAGACACGTCTTGGACTGGAGCGGGAGGAGATCCTCTTCGTCTCCTCCAACGGCTTCGACATCGCAGGAGCCAAGGCCCACGGCTTTCGCGTCGCGCGGATCGCACGCATTCCCCAGGAGACCCTGCAAAGCGAGCTCGACGGCGCCGGCACGATCGGGCCCGGCCTGATGTTCAAGGCCCTGCGGATGCGGCCCGAACAGCTGGGCTTCGATGCAGATTTGACCATTGCCGCCCTGACCGATCTCGTCTCCTATGCCGCCGCTCACGGCGACTGAGCTTCAGGATGAGCCGTCTTGCGGTGAGCCAGCCGTCCAAGGAGCCCGCAGATGATCAAGTTCTACTACCACCCCTCGCCCAACCCGGCGAAGGTCGCCCTCTTCCTCGAAGAGACCGGGCTGCCCTACGAGATGGTGCCGGTCGACACCCGCAAGGGCGAGCAGTTCAAGCCGGACTTCCTGGCGATCAACCCCAACGCCAAGACGCCGGCCCTGACCGACGGCGACGCCACGATCTTCGACAGCAACGCGATCCTGCTCTACCTCGCCGAGAAGACCGGCCAGTTCCTTCCCGAGAACACGCCGAAGGCGCGCGGCGAGATGCTCTCCTGGCTGATGTTCGTCGCCACCGGCATCGGTCCCTATTGTGGCCAGGCCGTCCATTTCTCCCGCTTCGCCCCGGAAAAGCTCCCCTATGCGATCAACCGCTATGCCCGCGAGGCCGAGCGTCACTGGGGGATCATCGATGTGCAGCTTGGCAAGCACCGCTACATGCTCGGTGACGCCTACACTCTGATCGACATGTCGGTCTGGGGCTGGGCGACGCGGCTGTCCTTCGCCGTCGGCGAGGACTGGGCCGCGAAATTCCCGAATGTGAAGCGCCATCTCGACGATATCTCGGCCCGCCCGGCAGCCCAGCGCGCCGTCGCGCTGAAGGACGCCTTCGCCTTCAAGACCGATTTCGACGACGAGGCGCGCAAGTTCCTGTTCCCGCAGAACGCTCATCTCGCTGTATAGCGCCCCCCGGCGGGAGCAGAGGCGCTGGTGTCAGCCCTGCTCCCCGTTCTCGCCATCGCCGTCCTTGAGGGCGTCGAGCGGTGCATCGAGGGTGAAGACGAGGCCGGTCGGCAGATAGGCGCTCTCTGCCCTACCCCCTTGCGACGGGAAGGTCCGTTCGATCAGGCGCGAGCCGAAGCCGCGCCGGGACGGCGGGGCGACAGGCGGCCCGCCGCTCTCCTGCCAGCGCAGGCGGAAATGCGACACGCCCTCAATCTCGTCGATGCGCCATGACAGGGTGACCCTGCCCGTCTGGTTCGACAGCGCGCCATATTTGACGGCATTGGTCGCGAGTTCATGCAGCACGAGGGTCAGCGCCAGCGCGGGCCTCGGGCCGACCACGATATCGGGACCACCGATCGTGAAGCGCTGCGAATCGCCCTGGATACCGACGACGCTCTCGGCGATGCCCGCCATCGGGGCATTGGCCTTCTGGCCGGCGACGAGCAGGTCATGGGCCCGCGACAGCGCCGCTAGCCGCGCGCTGAACGTCTCGTTGGCGGCCTCCAGGGAGGTGGCGCCGCGCAGGGTCTGCGAGGCGATGGCCTGGATCATCGCCAGCGTGTTCTTCACGCGATGCGCCAGTTCCTGCATCAGCAGCCGCTGCTGCGCCTCGGCCTCCTTGCGCTCGGTGATGTCGAGATGCGCTCCGATCAGCCGGGTCGCCCGCCCACTCTCGTCACGTTCGATCTGCGCCAGCGCGGAGATCCAGCGCACCGCCCCGTCCGACGGACGCACGATCCTGTACTCGATCTGGTAATCCCGCGCCGTCCCCGAAACCGTCTCGAGGAAATGGCTTTCGACCATGGACCGCTCCTGCGGATGGATGCGGCGGACCCAATCCTCATGGCTCTCATGCTCGGCTTCGGGCGGCAGCCCGTGGATCAGCAGATATTCCGGCGAGCGCCTGTTGCGGAAGCCGTCGCGGAGATCGACCTCCAGCCCACCGACCTTGCCGATCTTCTGGACCTGCGCCAGTTCCCGCTCGCGGCGGCGCAGCGCCTGCTCGGCCGCGTCGCGCTCGCGCTGGGCGCCGACCAGCGTCGTCGTCTCGATGACGACGGCAAGGACGCCGAGCACCGCCCCGCTGTCGTCGAAGATCGGGCTGTAATCGACATTCAGCCAGACATCCTCCGCCACGCCATTGCGATGCAGAACCAGCGGCAGGTCTCGATAGGACCGTGACTTGCCGCCGAAGACGACCTGCATCACCTCGCGATGCAGGTCGACCACCTCCGGCCAGGCATCGAACACGCTGCGGCCGAGAATGGCGGGATGCTTGGCGCCGGCGATGACGCCATACGCATCGTTGTAGAGCAGAATGCCCGACGGTCCCCAGAACAGCACCATCGGAGTCGGTGAAGCGAGCGCGACCTGCAACGCCGATTTCAGGCGTTCCGGCCATTGCGGGGGCGGGCCGAGCCCGGTCTCTCCCCCGGCCCATGCGCGCAACTTGGCCCCGACTTCGCCGCCGCCGACCGGCCACGATCGCTCAGCCATGCCGTTTTTCCCCCGAGCCGACCGACATGCGCTTGGTGTTTCCGAGTCCAGTCCATTGCGACGCCAGCATGCTGATGCCAGCCTCTGCAGCGCCCGGCAAGCCCGTGCCGACGTGCCCGCAGCACTAGCAGGCCGCGCCGGCTCCAGGCACATCAAAAGACATGGCGATCTTTGCAAAGCTTCGCGCGCCCGTCACAACGCCTGCGTGCCGCGAAAGCAGTGGCAGCACGCGCGGTTTCGCGGCAGTGTCGCGAAAACGATTCCGTGCGGATGACAGCCGCCGGACGAGGCTCAGCAGAGGGGCATGGATGCCGACCGATATCGAGATTGCGCGCGCGGCGACACTTCAGCCGATCGCGGACATTGCGGCCAAGGCCGGCATTCCCGCAGCAGCCCTCAATCCCTATGGCAAGTTCATCGCCAAGGTCGATACGCATGAGATCCCGGATTTCGCTGGGCGGCCCGACGGCAAGCTGATCCTCGTCACCGCGATCAATCCGACGCCCGCCGGCGAAGGCAAGACGACGACGACGGTGGGTCTCGGCGACGGCCTCTCGCGCATCGGCAAGAACTGCATGATCGCGCTGCGTGAACCGTCCCTCGGTCCGTGCTTCGGCGTGAAGGGCGGCGCCGCCGGCGGCGGCTATGCCCAGATCGTGCCGATGGAGCAGATCAACCTGCATTTCACCGGCGATTTTCACGCCATCACCAGCGCGCACAACCTGCTCGCCGCGCTCATCGACAACCATGTCTACTGGGGCAACGGCCTCGGCCTCGACACCCGCCACATCGCCTGGCGGCGCGTGATGGACATGAACGACCGCGCCTTGCGCTCGACCGTCTCCTCGCTCGGCGGCGCCAGCAACGGCTTCCCGCGCGAGGACGGCTTCGACATCACCGTCGCCTCCGAGGTGATGGCGATCTTCTGCCTGGCGACCGACCTCGACGATCTCGAGGCCCGGCTCGGCAAGATCGTCGTCGGCCGCACCCGCGACAAGCGCCCCGTGACGGCCGCCGATCTCAAGGCGACGGGCGCGATGAGCGTGCTGCTCAAGGACGCGGTGATGCCCAATCTGGTGCAGACGCTGGAGGGCACGCCTGCCTTCGTCCATGGCGGCCCCTTCGCCAACATCGCTCATGGCTGCAACTCTGTGGTCGCGACGCGCACCGCGCTGAAGCTCGCCGACTATGTGGTGACCGAGGCAGGTTTCGGCGCCGATCTCGGGGCCGAGAAGTTCTTCGACATCAAGTGCCGCAAGGCGGGCCTCAAACCGGCCGCCGCTGTGATCGTCGCCACCGTCCGCGCGCTGAAGATGCATGGCGGCGCCTCGAAGGAGGTGCTGGGCCAGGAGGATCTCGCCGCGCTCGAAGCCGGCCTGGCCAATCTCGCCCGCCATGTCGGCAATATCAGAAAGTTCGGCGTGCCGCCGATCGTCGCGATCAACCACTTCACCAGCGACACCCCGGCCGAGCATGCGCTGATCGCGAATTACTGCCGCAACCATCTCGGCGTCGAGGCGGTGATCTGCCGGCACTGGGCCGATGGCAGTGTCGGCACGGAGGAACTGGCTCAGAAGGTCGTCGCGCTAGCCGAAGGCGGCGAAGCGGATTTTGCGCCGCTTTATCCAGACGCCATGCCGCTCTGGTCCAAGCTCGAGACGATCGCCCGCCAGATCTATGGCGCCGATGGCATCGCCGGCGATGCCAAGGTACGCGCCCGCTTCGCCGAGCTCGAGGCGGCCGGCTATGGCCATCTGCCGGTCTGCGTGGCCAAGACGCAGTACTCCTTCTCCGCCGACCCGACCTTGCGCGGCGCGCCGAGCGGACACATCGTGTCCGTCCGCGAGGTCCGGCTCTCGGCCGGAGCCGGTTTCGTGGTGGCGATTTGCGGGGACATCATGACGATGCCCGGCCTGCCGCGCGCACCGGCCGCGGAGCGCATCCATATCGATGCGCAGGGGCGGATCGAGGGCCTGTTCTGAGCGGAAACCCGCGCCGGCTCCGCTGCATATTGGCGGATTTTTAAGTCCTCCCCGACAGGGTTCTCCACCGGGAGGCTCGACCGGTTTGCAGCGGCCTCAAGGAGATGTCGCGACGATGGGATCGGCCACCGCAGCCGCGCTGCTGCCCCGGGGCCTCAGGGCCAGGGTGCTGGGCTGGACGCTGGCGATCCTGATCGCGATCGCCTTGCCGGCGGCAGGAGCCTTCATCTGGCTCGTCGACACCACGGTCGTGAAGCTCGGCACGCTCTTCGCCGAGAAGCAGATCCTATTCGACCGCTATCGCGGGCTGGATTCGCTGATGCGCGAGGTTTCGCTCGCCGAGACCGTGGCGCGTTCGCCGGCCATCCTCGAATGGGCGCAGGACGAGACCGACCCCGCCAAGGCGCAACGCGGCCTGGCCGAGCTCGAGCACTACCGGCTCTCCTTCAAGGACCGCAGCTATTTCGCCGTGCTCGACGGCACGGGAAATTACTATTTCAACGACAAGGACAACACCTACGAGCACGATCGCCGGCGCTATGTCCTCAGCCGCGATAACCCCCGCGACGGCTGGTACTACAAGACGGCCAGCCTCGGTTCGGGTTGCCATCTCAATGTCGACAATGACGACAACCTCAAGGTCACCAAGGTCTGGATCAACTGCATCATCCGCCGGGGCGAACGGGTTCTGGGCGTCATCGGCACGGGCGTCGATCTCACCCAGTTCATCCGCGAGGTCGTCGATATCCCGCAGACCGGGGTGCAGAGCATGTTCGTCGACCGCAACGGCGCCGTGCAGGCGCATCGCGACCCGAAGCTGGTCGATTTCCACAGCCTGACCAAGGACATGAAGGCGAAGACCACAATCTTCACGCTGCTCGACCGCGAGCGCGACCGCAGCGCGCTGGCTGCGATGATGGAACAGGTCGCGGCCGGCGGTGCGCTGGTCCGCTCGCGCTTCATCCAGATCGATGGCCGTCAGGCGCTTGTGGGCGTCGGTTATCTCGATCGGCTCGGCTGGTTCAATATCACCATCATGGATGTCGACGAGATCATCGACCGGCGCCTGTTCGTTCCGATCGCCCTGCTGCTGGCGGTGATGCTGCTGGCCGCGGCGGCGCTGATGACGCTGCTGTTCAAGCGCAGCGTGCTCGACCGGCTGGCGCGCGTCGAGGGCGCGGTGCAGCAGGTCCAGGCCGGCCGCTTCGACGATGTCGCGACCGATCGCGGCGACGACGAGATCGGCCGGCTCTCGCAAGCCTTCAGCGAGATGGCCAGGACGGTCGGCGACAACACCGACAGGCTCGAACAGATGGTCCGCGAACGCACGCAGACCCTGGACCGCCTCGCCCATCTCGACCCGCTGACCTGCATCTCCAACCGGCGCGGCTTCGAGCGCGCCTTCGAGACCGAGCAGAACCGGGCGCGGCGCAGTGCCAGGCAGGCCGGCCTGCTGCTGGTCGACATCGACGACTTCAAGCCGGTGAACGACGCCCATGGCCATCATGCCGGCGACGCCGTCATCGTCGAGATCGTGGCGCGCCTGACCGGGCTCCTGCGCAATTACGACATCTGCGCACGCTGGGGCGGCGACGAGTTCATCGTGCTGCTCGGCGATGCCGGCCCGGCCTCGCTGTCATCGGTCGCAGCCAAGATCATCGAGGCCGTGCGGGCCGCACCGGTCAGCCTCGCCAATGGCCTGTCGCTGCCGGTCACGGTCAGCATCGGCGCCTGCCTGGTGGCGGAGGGCGCGACGCTCGCCGACGCCGCCAGCCATGCCGACATGGCGCTCTACGCCGCCAAGCAGGGCGGCCGCGACACCTTCGTGATCGACAATGCGGCGCGCCAGGGCGAGCCAAGCGCCACCCGCTGACGTTCGAGCTTGCTGATGTTCCGCGGAAACACCGCGTCATCCCGGACAAGCCGCGAAGCGGCGCAGATCCGGGATCCATCATAGGGCTCCGCATTGCCCTATGATGGATCCCGGCGCTCCGCTGCGCTTCGGCCGGGATGACGGCGTTCGGCGTGCAAACACGTCGCGCTCATTGAATGCCAACCCCCAACGAAAAAGGGCGCCCTTGCGAGGCGCCCTTTCCGAACCAGTCCGGCCGATCGCGACCGCCTCAGACCTGCGGCTGCGGCTCCAGCCCAGCATCGGGCTCGCCGCGCTTGCGGCCCTTGCCGGCGCTCGGCACGGCCGAGCCGCGGGGTGCGGAGGGCGTATCGTCGAGATCGCGCGTCGGGCGCTTGCCGGCGATCAGGTCGCGGATTTCCTCGCCGGTCAGCGTCTCGAACTCGAGCAGCGCCTCCGCCACCGCCACGAACTGCTCGTGATTGTCGGTGAGGATCTTCTTGGCGTCCTGGTAGCCGGTGTCGACCAGCTTCTTGACCTCGGCATCGATCTTCTGCGCCGTGGACTCGGAGATGTTCTGGCTGCGGCCCATCGACATGCCCAGGAAGACTTCTTCCTGGTTGTCGCCATAGGCGACCATGCCGAGCTCGTCGGAGTAACCCATCTGGGTGACCATGGCCTTGGCCATCTTGGTCGCCTGCTGGATGTCGCCGGTCGCGCCCGAGGTGACGTTCTCGCGGCCGAAGGTCATCTCTTCCGCCACGCGTCCGCCCATGGCGACCGCGAGCTGGGAGGTAAACTCCTTGTACTTCATCGAGTAGCGGTCGCCCTCTGGCAGGAACTTGACCATGCCGAGCGCGCGGCCGCGCGGAATGATCGTCGCCTTGTGCACGGGTATGCCGGCCGGGACATACAGGCCGACGATGGCGTGGCCGGCCTCGTGATAGGCGGTCAGCTTCTTCTCTTCCTCGGACATCGCCATGGATTTGCGCTCGGCGCCCATCATGACCTTGTCCTTGGCGTCCTCGAACTCGGCATGGGTGACCATGCGCTTGCCGCGGCGGGCAGCAAGCAGCGCCGCCTCGTTGACGAGGTTCATCAGATCCGCACCGGAGAAGCCGGGCGTGCCACGGGCGAGGATGCGCAGGTCGACATCCGGCGCCAGCGGCACCTTGCGGACATGGACCTTGAGGATCTTCTCGCGGCCGGCGACGTCGGGGTTCGGCACCACGATCTGGCGGTCGAAGCGGCCCGGACGCAGCAGAGCGGGGTCGAGCACGTCGGGCCGGTTGGTAGCCGCGATGATGATCACGCCCTCGTTCGGCTCGAAGCCGTCCATCTCGACGAGGAGCTGGTTCAGCGTCTGCTCGCGCTCGTCATTGCCGCCGCCGAGACCGGCGCCGCGATGACGACCGACCGCGTCGATTTCGTCGATGAAGATGATGCAGGGCGAGTTCTTCTTGGCCTGCTCGAACATGTCGCGCACGCGGCTGGCGCCGACGCCGACGAACATCTCGACGAAGTCAGAACCCGAAATGGTGAAGAACGGAACATTGGCCTCGCCCGCGACGGCACGCGCCGTCAGGGTTTTGCCGGTGCCCGGAGGGCCGACGAGCAGCACGCCGCGCGGTATGCGCCCGCCCAGCCGCTGGAACTTCTGCGGATCACGCAGGAACTCGACAATCTCGGTCAGGTCTTCCTTGGCCTCGTCGATGCCGGCGACATCCTCGAAGGTGACGCGGCCATGCGCCTCGGTCAGGAGTTTGGCCTTGGACTTGCCGAAGCCCATGGCGCGGCCCGCGCCGTTCTGCATCTGGCGGGACATGAAGATCCACAGGCCGATGAAGATGACGAAGGGCAGCGAATTGACCAGCAGTGCCACGAACCAGGGCGTACCCTCGGCGGGAGCGCGGGCCGAGACCTGCACGCCCTTCTGGGCCAGGGTCTTCAGCAGGGCCGGGTCGCCATAAGGCGCGTAGGTGACGAAGCTGCGGCCATCCGAGAAGGTGCCGGAAATTTCCTGGCCGGCCACGACGACGTTCGAGATGCGCCCGGCATCCGACTCGTTGATGAGCTGGCTGTAGGGAATCTCATTGGTGCTGGCGCGCTGGCTCGGGCTTTGGAACAGCGTGACGAGCGCCAGAACCAGCAGGAAGATCACCACCCAGAGGGCGAAATTGCGAAAGTTCGGATTCATCACCAGTCCGATCGGGCCTGCCGGACCAACCGGAAGAGGCCAAGAGTTTGCAAAGACTAATCTAGGTGCGACAGGGGCCCTTGCCAAGGGAAACAAGGCAAGACGCCCAAGCTATGACATCGCAGGGTGAACACCGCGTCTGCGTGGGCCTTCGCGCCGCAAGGTCAGGATGCCGTCAGCCCCGAGCGAGAGCACGCAGCCGGCCAAGGTCCGCCGCGTCGCAAGCGCCTGGCGCGCGGCATCGCGGAGCGCTTCGACGCAGGCCTCGAGGCGTTCAAGCCGGTTCGCAGCATTGCCCTCCCCGCCGACCTCTTCCAGCGCCAGCGCGACGACGCGAAGCATAATCTCCTCCGGTTCCGCCAGCAGCGCACTGAACCGCAGCCGCAGCACCGGAGCGTTGTCGGCCAGCAGCAGTTCCGGCAGCAGGGTCTTCGCCCGCTGCGCCGCGGCCTCGTCGAGCCGCGCGATGCGTTGGGCAAGCAACGCCAGCCGCTCCGCGCTCAGGCCCTCTTCCGCAAGGGCCGGCATCACAGCGCGCCAGCGCACGCGCTCGAAGCGAGTATCCGCATTGCTGGGATCGGTCATGAAGGACAGGCCCCGCGCCTGCACCGTCGCGACCAGCCGCGCCTTCGGCACGCCCAACAGCGGCCGCGCCAGCATGACGCTGCCCTTGCGGACACGCTCGCGCATCGCGGCGAGGCCGGAAGGGCCGGAGCCGCGCGCCATTCGCATCAGCAGCGTCTCGGCCTGATCGTCCTGCGTATGCGCCGTGATCAACACCGCACCGCCGAGCCGCTGCGCCTCATCGGCCAGAAGCGCGTAGCGGGCTTTGCGCGCCCGCTCCTGCACGCCGGTCGCAGGTTTGGCGCCATTCCAGAGCAGAATCCGATGGGGCACGCCGAGTTGCGCACAGAGCGCGGCGACGTCTTCAGCTTCGGCGGCGGAGGCCGCGCGCAAACCGTGATCGACAGTCGCGGCATGAAGCGCCGGGCGGCCCGGTTCTCGCGCCCATTCGGCCAGCAAAGCAAGCAGGGCGACCGAGTCGGGCCCACCTGAGACCGCGACGAGCAGCCTCACCTCCCCGGCCAGACCTGCAAACAGTTCGGCTGCCTCGCGGCGTCCGACCGGGAGATCAGCCGGATTCGTCTGCGGGACCGCGCTCAAGCGCAGCCGGAACGCCGCCGCTCGCGCTCGATACCCTGCCGCACCGAATTCGGCGCGGAGGGGTAATCGACCCCGACCTTGGCGTAAGTCGCGCAGGCCTGGTCCTTGGCGCCGAGACCGTTCAGGGCGATGCCGAGCCGCAGCAGGCTTTCGGGCGCCTTGGTCGATTTCGGGGCGTCGTTGCTGACCTTCAGGAACTGCTCGGCCGCCTCGCGATAGCGCTTGCGCTGGAGATAGCTCTCGCCCAGCCAGTAGGTCGCATCAACGGCAAGGCGATCGCGCGGATAGCTCTGCAGGAACTGGCGGAAGCCCATCTCGGCCTGCTCGTATTCCTTGCGCAGGATCGAGGCATAGGCGAGGTCATAGGCCTCCTTGGCGCTCGCCGGGCCACTGGCCGCGGCGACGCTCGGGCCGCGCGGAACGGACGGCGGCAACGCGCCCTGCGGCATCGTCCGGCCGACGCCCTGGAGGTCGAGGGGCCCCTGCGCTGCCCCGCCCTCGGCGAATTCGTCCTCGATGATGCCGCTGATGCTGCCATTGAGCGGGCGCGGCGCACCGGCCGCCCCCTGCTGCACGCTCGGATCGAAGGCATCGCCCCGGCGCTGAGGCCGCGGCGCGGCTCCAGCGGGCGGCGCGACATTGCCCGGCGCAGCCGCGCCGCTCGGCCGGGCGCCGCCACGCTCGTTCAGGCGGAAATCGACATCTTCCTGGAACTTGCGGAGCTGGTCGCTCAAACGCTTGTTCTCGAACTGCAACTGCTCGATCTGGCCTGAGAGCTGGCGGATCTGGTTCTCCATCCGCGAGGTCCGCACCACCAGATCGGCCGCGTCCTGCGCCTGCGCGGGCAGGCTCAGGCAAAACACGACCGCGCCGAACGCGAACGCGGCCAGTCCGGCAAGGGCCCTGCGAGGGAGAACCCAATGATCGAGGCGGGACTGTCGGAGCATCATCTAAGAACCGGGGTTGAGCGTGAAGGCTGGCCGTATAACACGTCATGACCACGGCCAAAATATGAAAGGGCCGGCGCCTTCCCGAGAGGAAAGCGCCGGCCCTGTATCAAGTCTTAACTGATGCCGCGCGTCAGACGCCGGCGCCGGCGCCGCCGCCGGCACCGTCCAGCACCGTCACCGAGCGGCGGTTCTGCGACCAGCAGGAGATGTCGTTGCAGACCGCGACCGGCCGCTCCTTGCCGTAAGAGACGATGCGCATGCGGTTGCCCTGGATGCCGCGCGAGGCGAGATAGTCGCGCACGGTCTGGGCGCGGCGCGCCGAGAGCGAGAAGTTGTATTCGCGAGTGCCGCGCTCGTCGGCATGGCCCTCGACGGTGAAGCCGTAGCGCGGATAGCGCTGCAGCCAGGCCGACTGCTTGTCGAGCGTCGCGACCGCCGTCGGGGTCAGGTCGGTCGAATCGGTTTCGAAGAAGACGCGGTCGCCGACATTGACGACGAAGTCCTGGGCGCTGCCGGGCGTCGCGGCGCCACCGGCGCCGAAGCCGTTGGCGTCGGCGTTCTGGTCCTTGGCGCAGGCGCCGAGCGCGAGCGTGGCGGCGATGGCGGCGGCGAAGCGGATGGCGCGACCGCCGGCGAAAAGAGTGGCGAGCATGATGGACTCCGGGCGTTCGATCTGTGCGAGGCGCGTTTCACGGACGACGTTGAAAGAAGAAGGCTGCGATGAACTTACGCTCATCAATGAAGCGTCAACCTAAACGAGACCTTGCCAGAACAAGGCGAAGTGGCGGCATTGCGGCATATGGTTAACCAAATCCTGCGAAAGGCCGGTTTCGGCGCGATGTGGCGCTTTTGCACCGGATTTGGCTGTCATCTCGCCTCAGCGCGCCGCCGTCAGCAGCGGCGACCAGGTCGGGTCCGAGGCGAAGGCCGGCGTCGGCACCGGCACTTCGACGCGGCCGGTGATGTCGACCATGTAGAGCTTGCCGCCGGATTGTCCGCCGGGATCGCGGAAGAACATGATGTACTGGCCATTGGGCGCCCAGTTCGGCGCCTCGTTATGGAAACCTTCGGTCAACAGACGCTCGCCCGAGCCGTCCGAGCGCATCACGCCGATGGCGAAGCCGCCGCTGGTGCGCTTGGTGAAAGCGATCAGGTCGCCGCGCGGCGACCAGGACGGCTGCGAATAGGAGCCCTGGCCGAAGGAGAGGCGCTTGCCCTCGCCGCCGCCCGCGCCCATCAGATAGAGCTGCTGCGAGCCGCCCCGGTCGCTCTCGAAGACGATCTGCGTGCCGTCGGGCGAATAGGAGGGCGAGGTGTCGATCGCGCCCGTCGATGTCAGCCGCTGCGTCGTGCGCGAGCCGATGTCGATCGCATAGAGATTGGCGTTGCCGCCCTGCTGCAGGGATAGCACGACGCGCGCGCCATTGGGCGAGAAGCGCGGGCTCGAGGTCATGTCGGGGAAGTTGCCGACGATCTGGCGCTGGCCGGTCTCGATGTTGAGCACATGCACGCGCGGCTGCTCGCCCATGCGCTGCGACATGTAGGTGACCTCCTGCGACACCGGCGAATAGCGCGGCGTCACCACAGAGACGGAGCCGTCGGTCAGGTAGCGCACATTGGCGCCGTCCTGGTCCATGATGGCCAGCCGTTTGCGCCGGTTCTCCTTCGTTCCGGATTCGTCGACGAAGACGACGCGGGTGTCGAAGAAGCCGCCGACGCCGGTGATCTTGGTGAAGATCGCATCGGAGATGATGTGGCCGACACGGCGGGCGTTGTTCGGGTCGGTGAAATATTGCTGCCCGTCAGTCTGCGTGCCCGTGGTGACGTCCCAGAGCCGGAACTCGGCCTTGATCCGGCCCGAGCCGTCGCGCGAGACGCGGCCGGTCACGAGAGCCTGCACGCCGGCAGCCTTCCAGGCGCCGAATTCCGGCGCGGCATCGAAGGGCGGATTCTTGTCCGGGTGGCGGCCCTTGTCGATCGGCGCGAAATAGCCGGACCGCTTCAGGTTGTTGGTGATGACGCCCGAGACCAGCACCCCGCCCTCGCCAGCGAAATCGGCGATGGCGATCGGCAGCGGCTGGAACGAGCCGCCACGCAGGTCGATGACGAGTTCGGCCCGGGCTGCCGCAGGCGCGAGCAGCGAGGCGCCGGCAAGCGCGAGCAGCCGGCGGCGCGTCGGCGCGGCCGGCAGGAGCGGAAGAGGATTGCGGTCGATCAGGGTCACAGGACGTCCCTTGCGTCGAAATTGACGACGACATCGCGCCAGTCGTCATAATAGGCAGCGAATTGAGCCGGAATGCGCAAAGGCGCGCAGCGGCGGGTCGCGGTCAGCGCCGAACTCGCGGCCACGGCGAAAAGCGGATCGGAGGAGGAGTTCACCACGCCCGGCTGGCCGACGAGCGAGCCATCCGTGTTCAGCTTCATCCGGACCTGCGGCACGACCGAGCCGCGCGCATTGGCGAGCGCGATCGGCACGTTCCAGCATTTCATCAACTGGTCCTGGATGATGCCGATCAACTGGCCGCGCAGCGAGGGGCTGAGCTTCTGCGAGGCTCCGCGTTCGGTCCCGAGCGATGCCGTCCGGTTCACCTGCGGCGCGGCGGAACCCGTCGATTGGGCCTGCTCCTTCGACTGCAGCAGCTTGGAGATGTCGCTCGGGTTGAAGTTCTTGGCGATCTCCGCCTCGCGCTTGGCCTTGGCTTCGGCCTCCTGTTTGGCCTTGGCGGCCGCCGCGATCTTGGCCTTGGCATCTGCTTCGGCCTTCGCCTTGGCGGCGAGTTCGGCCTTTTCCTTCGCAGCCTCGGCGGCTTCGGCCTTGGCCTGGGCTTCCGCCTTGGCTTTGGCGGCAGCCTCCTGCCGAGCCTGCGCCTCGGCTTCGGTCTTCGCCTTGGCGGCGGCCTTCGCCTGCTCCTCGGCCTGCTTGGCCTTGGAGGCGATCTCGGCATCCTCGGCAAGCTTGGCCAGCTCCTCGCGGCGCTGCTGGGCTTCCGCCTGAGCCTGAGCCTCGGTCTTCTGCGGCGGCTGCTTCACCGGCTCCGGCGGCGTCACCTTCGGCTCGGTCTTGGGCAGATTGGCCGCGCGCGAGGGCGGCATCGGCGCCGAGGCATTGTCGTCGGCGGTCTTGAGTTCGGCCGGGCGGGTCGGCGGCGCGGGCGCGTCCTGCTTGGCCTCGCCCTCCTCCTTGCGCTCGACGATCTCGGATTTGCGCTCGGCGCGCTGGATCGGCTGCGCCTGGACCTTTTCGGCCTTGCGCTCGCCGCGCGTCACCTGGTTCAGCGCGCTCGCATCGACCATCTCGACCGCGATCGCCTCCTCGTTCTCCGGCAGCGGCGCAGGCGAAGAGAACGCAAGCAGCCCCGCGACGAGAAACGTCGCGTGGCCGAGCGCCGACATCACCATGCCCGGTTCGGAGGTCGTCAGCTTCACAGCCCTTGAGCCCTCGCTTCCACTTGGTTCAGCGCGCCGCGGGCTCGGTGACGAGCGCGACCCGCTTGAAGCCTGCCGACGTGATCGTCGACATCACCGAGGCAACGCGGCCGTAATCGACCATGCGGTCGCCGCGCACATAGATGCGCTCGTCGAAGCCCTGCTTGGCGAGCCCTTGCAGGCGCGTCACCAGATCCGGCTCCAGCGTCGGCTGGTCCTGCAGGAAGATCTGGCCCTTGGCGTCGATCGCGATGGTGACCGGCTTCTGGTCGACATTGATCGGCTTGGCGCCGGTCTGCGGCAGGTCGAGCGGGACGCCGGTCGCAATCAGCGGCGCCGCGACCATGAAGATGATCAGCAGCACCAGCATGACGTCGATGAACGGCGTCATGTTGATCTCGGCGATGGCGCCGTGCTTGCGGCCGCGACGGCCGCGACGTCCACCGGCCTTGGCGCCGGATGCTGCGGACATGCCCATGTCAGTGTTCCCTCAAGCCGCCAGCCGCTCGTCGATCTGCCGCGACAGGATCGCGGAGAACTCGTCGGCGAAGGCTTCCAGACGGCTCGAGGCCTTGGCGACCTCGGCCTGGAGCTTGTTATAGGCCATCAGCGCCGGAATCGCGGCAAACAGGCCGATCGCGGTGGCAAACAGTGCCTCGGCGATGCCGGGCGCCACCACGGCGAGCGAGGAATTCTTCGACACCGCAATCGCAGTGAAGGAGTGCATGATGCCCCAGACCGTCCCGAACAGCCCGATGAATGGCGCCGACGACGCGATCGTCGAGAGCACCAGCAGCTTGTTCTCGAGCCGTTCGGTCTCGCGCTGGATCGTGACGTCGAGCACCTTGTCGATGCGCTGCGACAGGCTGGCGACCGAGCGCCCGCCATTCTCAAAGGAGCGCTTCCATTCGCGCATCGCGGCGACGAAGACGGCGGCCATGTCGTTGGCGGGCTTGGCGGCGAGGTCGCGATAAAGCTCCTCCAGCGAGCGGCCCGACCAGAACACCTCCTCGAAGGCGTCCATGTCCTTGCGCGTGCGGCGATAGAGCAGCGTCTTGTCGATGATGATCGACCAGCACCAGATCGAGGCACCGAGCAGCCCCATCATCACCAGCTTGACGACGATATGGGCGTGCCAGAACAGGGTCCAGAACGACATGTCGATCGGCGGCGCGGCCTGCGCGAGGTCGGCGGGGTTCATCTATGTCATCCTTTTGCCCTGGCGACTCGGGGCCGGTTCTCCGGCCAACGCCCCGCCATACGCGCCGCGGGTGACCCCGCGACGCCGCCCGATCCGCGATCCGGGGAAATGCCGTGGCCTTCAATCGCCTTTGAATCCGGCGAAAGATGGGCGCAAACGGGGTTTCCTGCGAAACGCATGCTCGCGATCGAGTTAAGCCTCCGGCAAGGTTAATGCCGGGTATACGCGGCAGCACCTGCGACCGTTGGCCCCGCCGGACATGCGAAAACGCCCGCCCCGGATGACCGGGGCGGGCGCTGGATCGTGCGCGGTGTCGAGTGCTGCGTCAGGCGGCGCTAGGCGGCGACGATTGATCGCCAGCCGGGCGGTCGCTACGCCGATCAGCCATGAACTGGTCGAACTCGGCCTTGTCGCGGGCCATGCGCAGCCGGCCCAGGAAGCCCTGGAATTCCTTCTGCTCATCCTCCAGCCGGCGCAGCGTCTCGGCGCGATACTCGTCGAAGGCGCTGTTGCCGCTCGACGGGCCCCGGTGCCAGCCGCCGCCGCCGAAACCGCGATCGCTGCCACCCATCCGCTCGCGCAGGCGTTCCATCTTGCCCTGCAGGCGGCTCATCCTGTGTTCGTAGCGGTCAGCGCCGCCAAATCCGCAACCCATGCGTCCACTCCAATACAGAAAGGCCAGGGTCGCCAGACCCAGCGGCCAGAACACGATGAAGCCGAGAACCGCGAAGGCGATCCAGGCTCCCTTCCCATATTCGTCAAGCTTCTCGACGATCGGCATCGTTCCCTCACCATGACAGAGCGTGAATGTAAATCACATTTACATAGATGGATGACGGCTGGCGGTTTGTCAAGAACCACCTCAAAATTGCTTGACGTTCGGTCGTGAAGGGTGCCTGGCGCAGGCGTCGATCACCCCATGGCGGGACGGCGGCCGCTCCGATAAAATGGCGACATGACCCACATGCTTGCTGCCTTACTCGGCCTGCTGATTATGTCCGGCTGCGTCACGGAGCGGAGCGCGCCCGCCGATCAAGGGCTCTGCGAAAGCGAGACGGCGCGCAACGGCAAGATCAGGATCGTCTGCCATTAGGATCGCGCGGTAGCGCCCGACTGGACCTTACGGGCTCGCATCCTTCGTTGAATTGAGCCCAAGCCCCTGCAGATAGATCAGCATGCCGGCCTCGAGCAGTTCGGCCGCCGACATCGGCAGCGGCCGGCGCCCGCCATCGGCCCGGCCGAACAGCGCCGCGACGCCATGCGACATTGACCAGACATGCAGTGCCATCATCAGCGCCGGCGGGCGGTTGCCTGCCGGCAGCAGCGCGATCAGCGCCTCGGACGCCGCCCGCAGGCCCAGGAAGGCGCGATCGGCCGCGGCGCGCAGTTCGGGGCTGGCATCGAGCGCCACGCCGGCCTCGAACATCGCCGAATAATAGGCCGGCTCGTCATGGGCGAAGGTGAGATAGGCCCGCCCCAGCCGGTGGAACGCGGTCTCGGGGTCCGGGCGCCCCTGGTCCCAGGCCCGCGCCAGAGCCGCCTCGAACACGGCAAACCCCCGCGCCGCGACATCGGCGAGCAGGTCGTCGCGGTCGCGAAAATGCCGGTAGGGCGCAGCCGGGCTTACCCCCGCAAGCCGTGCGGCCTCGGCGAAGGTGAAGCCGTTTGGGCCCTTCTCGCCGATCAGCCCCAGCGCCGCGCGCACCAGCTCCTCCTTGAGGTTGCCATGGTGGTAGCCGCGTGGCGGCGGCTCGGGCTTGTCGCGTTTCCAGCTCATGTGACGAGCGCTAACATGGCGCCATGCGGGCGTCGACAGCGCCGGGCATCTCGACGCCATGCTTCCTCAAGGGCATCCTGAGAGGGGGCCGGCCGTCGGCCGAATTGGGACTTCGCCATGGCTACCACAGACCGCACGGTCTCCGCCCCGCGCCGGCTCTGGAACCGGGTGGTGCGCGCATTCCGCCGCCGCCTCTGGAATCCGGCGCGGCTCACCTTCCGGCGTCTGGTTTGGAATCGCGCGACCTTCAGCGCGGTCCTTTTGTCCTCGCCGGCGATCCTGACCGCCATCGGCTCATTCGCAATGTCGCGTTCGGTCGATGCCGAGATCGCGGCCCTGACCCAGCAGCGCGACAAGATGACCGAGACCTCGCGGCAGCTCGATGGCTTTACCCGCGACGTCGAGCGCTTCCAGCTCGACCGCGGCTCGCTTCTGCTGGTGATGGCCGGCCAGGACAGCGATGCGAAGCTGCGCTACGCCCTCGACAAGCTGTTTCGCCTGAATGCCCAGGGTTCGATGTGCCGCGTCGCGGCGACGCTCTATCCGGATGCATGGAAGACGCGCATGGCGCCCTATGAGGAAATCGTCCAGCAGGACTACGACCAGCCCGATACGGTGCAGCAGTTGCAATCCTTCGAGAGCGGCATGATCGCCGATGCCAGCCGGCAACTCACCACGCTTCAGGAACGCATCAACGGCGTCGCCGCACAGATCGATGCCGCCACCGCCTTGAAGACGATGATCCTCAGCATCGGCAACTCGCTGATGTACATCCTCACCATCATGATCTTCTTCCTGAAGACCAATCAGAAATAGCTCAGTCCGCGATCCCCAGCCGCTGCCGCAGGCCATCGGGAATCCGCCGCGCCCGCCCGCCACCGACGCAGGCGACCTTGACCTTTGCCGTGACCAGAACCTCCTCGCCGCGCAGCACGCGCTGCTCGACATCCATGGTCGCACCGCGCGCCGCCACGGACCGGGTTTCGACCGTCAGGAGGTCGTCCATCACGGCAGGCCTCAGGAACTCGATCGTCATCGTCCGCACCGCGAAACCCAGCGCCGTCGCGCCATCGAAGAGCTCGCGCTGATCGACGCCAAGCGCCCGGATCAGCTCGGTGCGACCCCGCTCCATGAAGCGCAGATAGGAGGCGTGATAGACCACGCCGGAGAAATCCGTGTCCTCGTAATAGACCCGGACGGGAAGGCTGTGAGAGGCGGTCATGGCGACTTGGTCAAGGTTTCCTGCAGGGCTTCTTCATGAACGAGCCGCACTCATAGGGCCGCGAGAGTTCGGAGCGAACCGTGTAGTCCTTGCCGTCGACGCCGTTGACGATGTCGTCGATCCGCCAGGCGCCGCCCTCCAGCTTCATCCGGAAGGTGACGCGAACCGGGCCGAAGCTCATGAAATCGGCGAAGACCGTGGCGCGCTCGCCCGAGCGCTCGCCAAGCGTGACGCGCAGCTGCTTCACCTCGCCGTCCTGCCCGCTGATGAAGGGGTCGGCAGCGATATTGCCCTGATCGCCGCTCTCCTTCATGAACAGTTCGTCGCGCGCAAACAGCGCGGACAGCTCCTTCGTCATCAGCCGCTGCCGATGCGGCGGCCGAAAGGGCGGCTGCACCGCCTTGCCGGAGTCGATGCCGGCGAGTTGCCGAATGGTGATGGCATAGGCCTCGCGGGCGGGGGCCTCGGGAGAGGGTTCGGCGGCGAATGTGGGCAACGGAGAGATCGCAAAGATTGCCGGTAGTAACCTGAAAAAGGTAATCATTGCGCTGTTCCAGGCTCGAATCCTGAAGCCGACGAAATTGCTAAGCAACCAGAGATATAAGGGGGAAATACCGCTTTGAATTTCATCAGATTGGCGATGCTCCACGCTCTAATTTCACCGAGAAGCTCGGAGTCAGCATCGATGTGACCATCTCTATAGATCGCAACGCGGCAGGCCCGGCGATTATCGAGCCGCTCCCAACTCAAAGCGGATCCAAATTTAGCCTCAATCTCAGATCGCTTCTGCATCAAACAATCGAGCAAAGCTTCGTTTCGTTCCTTGTCGTCACAATCAAGATAAATTTCTGCGCGAACTTGCCCACCTTGGCTAAAACTTGTTCCATATTTGAATATTTTTGAGTTTTCTGACGTAAAACTATACCAATTTTGTGGCTGACCAGCACGAGCATTGGTAAATTTATAGTTTTGCCTTAATTCGTCGATTAATTGTTGAAAATATTGACGGTATTTCTCTCGAGTTTCTGAAACGGCGGCGTTAATTTGACCAGATGAGACAGATGACTCAACTGGCTCCGATACGACATCAAGTAAAAACGCTGGCTTTGAGTTTTCGATTCGAACAATAGAAGCCTCAACTGCAAAAAATATAACATTTCCTTTAAAATTTGAATTAAGGAAATCGATCGCTAGTCTATGTTCAGGACGACTTTTTTCAGATATCCAAACTATCACGGATGCGTTCAAAGAAGCCGCATATGTGATAATTTGTCCCAAATGACGATGATCAGTCGGACCGAACTGGTTTTCGATTATAACTCTTCGGTTCGTTGATATCTCAGTAGCAACAATATCGGCGGAGAAATCACCTACTGCAACCTCTGTGGATTCCAGCTCAAGCTCCATGCCAATTTGCTCGCCTAGCTTGTCGAGATTGGCCGCCAGCCAAGGGGTAAAATTGGTTGCTTCTCCGGGCCAAACTGACCTTAACGAGAATTTCTCCAGCTTTCCGAGCACGATATCGGTCATTTTTACTCCTCCCCATCCCCGAACAGCCCGAACTGCGCGCCTTCTCGCGTCGGCTCGGGCATCCCCAGATGCCGGAAGGCGTGCGGCGTCAGGATGCGGCCGCGCGGGGTGCGCTGGATGAAGCCCTGCTGCAGCAGGAAGGGCTCGATGATCTCCTCGATGGCGTCGCGCGGCTCCGAGAGCGAGGCGGCGATGGTCTCGATCCCGACGGGACCACCGCCGAAATTGATCGCCACCGTGGTGAGGTAGCGCCGATCCATCTGGTCGAGGCCGATCGGATCGACATCGAGCAACTTCAGCGCCTTGTCGGCCACGGCCCGGGTCACGATCGCGTCGCCATCGACGATGGCGAAATCGCGCACCCGCCGCAGCAGCCGCCCCGCGATGCGCGGCGTGCCACGCGAGCGCTTGGCAACCTCGTTGGCGCCGTCATCCGACATCGGCACACCCAGCACCCGCGCGCCGCGCGCGACGATGCTCTGCAGTTCCACGACGGTGTAGAACTGCAGCCGGATCGGGATGCCGAAGCGGTCGCGCAACGGAGTCGTCAGCAGGCCCGCGCGCGTCGTGGCGCCGACGAGCGTGAACTTCGGCAGGTCGATCTTGACCGAGCGCGCCGCCGGCCCCTCGCCGATGATCAGGTCGAGCTGGTAGTCCTCCATCGCCGGATAGAGGATTTCCTCGACCGCCGGATTGAGCCGATGGATCTCGTCGATGAAGAGCACGTCGCGCTCTTCGAGATTGGTCAGTTGCGCCGCGAGGTCGCCGGCCTTGGCGATCACCGGCCCCGAGGTCGAGCGGAAGTTGACGCCGAGCTCGCGCGCGACGATCTGCGCCAGCGTCGTCTTGCCCAGGCCCGGCGGGCCGACGAACAGGACATGGTCGAGCGCATCGCCGCGCGACTTCGCCGCTTCGATGAAAACCTGGAGATTGGCCCGCGCCGCTGCCTGGCCGGTGAAATCGACGAGCGAGAGCGGCCGCAGCGAGGTCTCGCTGTCGTCGTCGCGCTTCTCGGCGGAGAGCAGCCCGGGGCGGCGGGGATCGCTCACAATGCGATCTCCAGTTCGAGCGCGTCATGGATCGGGATGTCCATGTAGCCCGTCCGCACGATGCCCGGAACCACCGAGCGGAAGTTGTCGATCGCCTCCATGTGGAGGCGCGAGAAGCGGAAGCCGCATTTCTGGTAGAAGATCATGCCGGGCATGTTGTCGTTGGTCAGCATCGCCTTCAGCCTCACGGCTCCGCGCGCCCGCGCCGCAGCCTTGACCGCTTCGAGCAGCTGGATCGCCGCGCCCTGCCCCGGCGCGACCGAATGCAGCGCGCACAGGAGCGCGACATCATCATGCATCGTCCAGCTCGCATAGGCCAGGAAAGCCCCGTCCTTGCCGGCGATTCCCAGCAGATCGAGCGTCGCGCAATCATAGACGGTGAGATCGATCATCATGCTGTGCGAGCCCCAGCTCGCCAGCATCAGCGCGAGGAAGGCGCTCTTGTCCTCGACCGGCCTGACACTCAGGCGGCCGGCGCTCACTTCGCCAGTTCCTTCAGCCCGAGCTTGATCAACTGCGCCGTCCCCGCCCCCTCGCCCGCCTCACGCGACGCGGCCGCCACCGCCGCCACGGCTTGCGCCTGCGGATAGCCGAGATTGCTCAGAGCCGAGACGGCGTCCGCGACCGGCTGCGGCAGCGTCTTGTCGCCGAGCGCGCCGGCAAGTTGTGCCACGCCCGGATCGACATGGCCGAAGGCCGGTGCCTTGTCCTTCAGTTCGGCACAGATGCGCTGGGCGAGCTTGGGGCCGACACCGGGCGCGCGCGCCACGGCCGCCTTGTCGTTGGTCGCGAGCGCTGTCGCCAGCGCGCCAGGGTCAAGCGTCGAGAGGATGGCGAGTGCGACCTTGGCGCCGACTCCCTGGACCATCTGCATCAACCGGAACCAGTCGCGCTCATTATCGGACATGAAGCCGTAAAGCCGGATCGCATCCTCGCGCACATGCGTCTCGATCGAAAGCGCGATCGCCTCGCCGGGCTTCGGCAGCCGCTGCAGCGTGCGCGCCGAGCACTGCACGACATAGCCGACGCCCTGCACATCGAGGATGACATGATCCTCGCCATAGGAATCGACGATGCCCTTGAGCTTGCCGATCATTGACGGCTCCGCCGCTTTTTCATGCTTCAGCCCCCCAACCCTATGAAGCCCGCATCTGAGCGACCAGCGCGCGCATGCCGCGATGCTGGGCATGACAGATCGCCACCGCCAGCGCATCCGCCGCGTCGGCCGATCTGGTCTCGGCCTTGGGCAAAAGCACGCGGATCATCATCTGGACCTGTTTCTTGTCGGCATGGCCGACGCCGACCACCGTCTTCTTGACGAGATTGGCGGCATATTCGGCGACGCTCAGGCCAGCCAGCGCTGGCACGACGAGGGCGACGCCGCGCGCCTGGCCGAGCTTCAGCGCCGATTGCGGATCGCGGTTGACGAAGGTCTCCTCGACCGCGACCTCGTCAGGCGAATACGACGCCACGATCCGCGTCAGCCCGTCATGCAATTGCCGAAGCCGCTCCGACAAGGGGAGTGCCGCATCGCTCTCGACGCAGCCGCAAGCGATGAAGCCCAGCTTGCTGCCCTCGCTGACGACGACGCCCCAGCCCGTCTTCCGGAGACCGGGGTCGATGCCGAGAATGCGAATCGGTGGGTTCATGTCGGGCGCAGCCTAAACCTTGGACACGCTTTGTTCCATGGCGTGTCCTAACGATCCCTCTCCAGCCCACAGCCATCGATGAGCGCTGCGCATCGATGGCATCACAAGGAAAGGGGTTGCCCCGGCACGCGTCAGGTTGTTGGTGCAAACGGCTCCTGCCTTCCTTGGGACCTTGCTCCCCTATCCCTCCGGCCGATGTCAGATTTCCTCGTCCTCCTCTTTCCCGGCGTCTCCATGACCGGCCTTGCCGTGCTGCTGGCGGCGACGCTGCTCGGCGGGCTCGTGCGCGGCTTCACCGGCTTCGGCTTCGCCATGGTGTTCATGCCGCTGGCCTCGATGGTGCTCGGCCCCGTGGCGGCGCTCGGGCTGATCTGGTGCATCGACCTGCCCTTCGCGCTGCCGATCGCCGCCCGCAATGCGAAACAGGCCGAGTGGCGCGAGGTGGCGCCCCTGCTGCTGACCGCGACGCTCGCCTTGCCCGCCGGCATCTGGCTCTTGATCTGGCTCGACCGCGAGACGATGCGCTGGATTCTGGCCGTGCTGATCCTGGTAGCCGTCGCGCTGATGGCCTCGGGCTGGCGTTATCACGGCCGGCCGGGCATTCCGCTTTCGCTCGGCGTCGGCGTGCTGTCGGGGCTGTTCAACGGCATGGCCTCAATCGGCGGCATGCCGCTCGCGGTGTTCTGGCTCGGCGCCCAGCGCAACGACCGCCACAAGACCCGCGCCAACCTCCAGACCTTCTTCGGCATCTCGACGCTGGTCTCGGGCGCGATCCTCTGGCGCAACGACATCCTGACGATGACCGCGCTGAAGATGGCCCTGCCGCTGATGGCGGTCTACGGCGCCGGCATGTGGGCCGGCACGCACGGCTTCCGGCTGGCGAACGAGATCACCTTCCGCCGCATCGCCTATGCGGTGATCTTCGTCAGCGCGGTGGTCAGCCTGCCGCTCTGGGACGCGGTGGTCGGGCGTTAGAAGCCAAACTCGTCATGCTCGCCCTTGTGGCGAGCATCCACGTCTTGAACGCCGCCTTCGCCGAACGAAGACGTGGATGGTCGGGACAAGCCCGACCATGACGACGAGGGCAACGCCTCAGGCGCCGAGCTTCGCCATCACCTCGTCGGCGATCTCGAAATTGGCGAAGACGTTCTGGACGTCGTCGTCATTGTCGAGCGCTTCCATCAGCCGCATCATCGAGGCCGCCTTCTCCTCGTCGAGCGGGGCTGTCGTCGTCGGCCGCCAGACAGGCTTGGCGGAGGCCGGCGCGCCGAGCGCGGCTTCCAACGCCTTCGAGACCTCGTTCAGCGAGTCGAAGGCGCACAGGATGGTGTGGCCGTTCTCGTCGGAGATGACGTCGTCGGCGCCAGCCTCGATTCCCGCTTCCATGATCGTGTCGGCATCGCCGGCTTCGGGCGGATAGCTGATCTCGCCGACGCGGTTGAACATGAAGGAGACCGAGTTGCTCTCGCCCAGCGCCCCGCCCGATTTGGTGAAGTAGGAGCGCACGGCCGATGCGGTGCGGTTGCGGTTGTCGGTCAGCGCCTCGACAATGACAGCGGCTCCGCCCGGCCCGTAGCCCTCGTAGCGGACCTCGTCGTAATTATCGCCTTCGCCGCCGGCCGCCTTGTTGATCGCGCGCTGGATGTTGTCCTTGGGCATGTTCTCGGCACGCGCCGCCAGCACGGCCATGCGCAGGCGCGGATTCATCGCGGGGTCGGGCATGCCCATCTTGGCGGCCACCGTGATTTCGCGGCCGAGCTTCGAGAACAGCTTGGCGCGCACGGCGTCCTGCTTGCCCTTGCGGTGCATGATGTTCTTGAACTGGGAATGACCGGCCATGGGTATTCTTTGCCTCTGATGCTGCGGCGTAATCTCCGGAAGCGGGCCTTATAGGCGTCGCCTCCGCCCCGGTGCAAGACGGGCCTGTGACAGAGGCCGACGCAAACGAGGCGCGGCTGCGACGGGCCTCAGCCCTGGGCCCAGGGCGGCACCGCCTCGGATAGATGCGGGCCGAGCCGCACCGGCCAGACTGCCTTCGCCAGCCCGGTGGCATCGTCGATCTCGACCGCGACGCCCGAGAGTGTGCCCTGGCCGGTGGCGGGTTCGAGCCGCGCGCCGGGCGTCTTCTGCAGGAAGCGCCTGATCGGCTCCTCCTTCTGCATGCCCAGGATCGAATCATAGTCGCCGCACATGCCGGCATCGGACTGGTAGGCGGTGCCGCCGGGCAGGATGCGGGTATCGGAGGTCGGCACATGGGTATGCGTGCCGACCACGAGGCTGGCGCGGCCATCGAGGAAATGACCCGCCGCCTGCTTCTCGCTCGTCGCTTCGGCGTGGAAATCGACGATAACGGCATCCGCCACCTCGCCCAGCGGGCAGGCCGACAATTCCCGCTCCATCGCCGCGAACGGATCGTCCAGCGCGTCCATGAAGATCCGGCCCATCACATTGACGACCAGCACGCGCGCGCCGTTGCGGGCCTCGATCACGGCCGCACCGCGCCCGGGCGTCCCCTTCGGATAATTCGCCGGGCGCACCAGCCTGTCCTGGCGTTCGATGAAGACCAGTGCCTCGCGCTGGTCCCAGGAATGATTGCCGAGCGTGACAGCGTCAGCACCGGCTGCGAGGAGCTCGTCGCAGATCGCCTCGGTGAGGCCGAAGCCGCCGGCGGCGTTCTCACCATTGATGACGACGCAGTCGAGCGCCCAGGCACGGCGCAGGCCCGGCAGACGATCCTGCACCGCAATCCTGCCGGGGCGGCCGACGACATCACCGAGGAAAAGCAAACGCATGAACGGGATTCCGGAGACGGCAAAGCCTCTCCGTCGCGCGAATGCCGCCGGGAATCAACCGCAGCGCGCGGATGATCCACCTTATGCGCCATCCGCGCCGTCATTCCGGACAAGCCGCGAAGCGGCGCCGATCCGGAATCCATCATAGAGCGCCGTCATTGCCCTATAATGGATTCCGGGTCTGCGCTTCGCTTGCCCGGAATGACGGCGGAGTGTTTGAAGTCGTCTTGTCCGCCTCAACCGCAGGCGATTGTCTCGCGTTCGGTCACGATCCAGTCGAGGCGCCGGTCATGCGGCTCGTCGGGCACCGCGTCGATCTCCTGCGCGGCATAGGCGATGCCGATGCTGATGACGGGTCCGAGTTCGGTGAGCTTGGCGTCATAATGGCCCTTGCCGTAGCCGATGCGATAGCCGCGCCGGTCGAAGGCTGCGAGCGGCACGATCAGGATGGTCGGCACGACCTCGGGCTGCTCCGGCTGCGGCACCAGCGTGCCGAAGCCGCCAGGCACGATCGGCTCATAGGGCGCCCAGCGCCGGAACAGCATCCGCTGGCCGACGATGGCCGGCAGGCAGAGCGGCAGGCCCAGCACGTGCAAGGCTTCGAGGATCGGGCGCGGATCGGCCTCGGAGCGCATCGGCCAATAGGCGGAAACGGGGCCGGCGCCTTCGTTGAAGACCGGCAGCGCCAGCACGCGCTCGGCGATCAGCGGATCCCATTCCAGCCGGTCGTCGATCTCGAGCCGGTCGCGAAGCGCCAGCGCGGCCTCGCGCAGAGCGGTCTTTTTCGGCGCGGCGCTGTGGGAAGACGTATCGGTCATGGGAAAGTGCTGAGCCACCTTGGCCGTGGAGATTTCGATCCCGGGACACCTACTAAAGTAGGTGGGCGCCGTGTGTCTGGGTCCAGGGACCCAGTCAGGGACAGCTCCCTAGGGAGTCGTATGGGCCCGGGAATACACTCCTCGCACGCACCAGGCAGCCCAGCCCCGCCAATGTAGGGAATGCGCCGGCAAAGCGCCAGTGGCGGTTTAGCCTACCGCGCTCGGAATCAGGCTCTTCGCGATGCCCTCGATCCGCTCGGCCGCCGCGGCCAGTGCCTCGGCCGCCCTGTCCTCCACCTCGCCGAGGCGCCGGTCGGCCGCTCCGGCATCGCCCTGGATCGAGGCGAGGTCGGCCTCCAGCCTGGCGATGCGGCGCTGCAGCTCGGAGGCTTCGTCCGCGACCATCAGCGCCGCCATGACGTGCAGGCGCATGTCGCCGATCTCGCCGAAGGCCTCGCGCATCTCCTGGATCTTGCCGTCATAGACGCGGGCGAGACCCTCCAGATGCGGCTCCTCGCCCTCCCCGCAGGCCATGCGATAGGCCTTGCCGGCGATGGTGACATTGACTTGCGGCATGGCGCTCCCCACTTGATTCTACCGAAGACCCGGCTCCCGGATATCCGGGCCGGCTGCGGCCCGCTCCGGATAGGCTTCTTCAGGTTCGCCCAGTTCCTCGCCGGTCGCGTCCTGAAGCTCGGCATCGACGTCGGGATCGGGCTGGTGACGGGCGATCACGGCGCCGATCACGTTCATGGCGCGCTGCAGGCGCTGGTCGACATCGGCGGCCGCCGTCTCGACATCGCCGAGCCGCGCGGTCGCCCCGTCGAGCTCGGCTGCCAGCCTTGCCCGGTCGTCCTGCATCAGCGCCAGTTCCGTTTCCAGATTGGCCCGTCCGCGCTCGGCCTCGACGCGCCGCCGCGCCGCGGCCTCAAGCTGCGCCAGCGCACCGTCGAGACGCGCCAGGGCATTCTCCAGCATCAGGCTCGCCACCGTCGCTCTCCTTCAGATCGAAGCCGGCTCACACGATTCGGGACCCTAGCCCATGTCGTCCAAAAACGGGAATCGGCTGGGAATCGCCGCAGCAAAGATGCCCGTCGATCCCAAGGGCTTGGACCCGCTTGCTGTCTTCGCACTTGCAGCAAGGCCAAAGCGGGGCACGCTCGCCCCGCATGGAGAACCGGCTGGACGAATTGACTCGAAGCCGACCAGCGGCCTAATCGAGCCACCATTCGAAGCGATACAGCGACATCGGAATTCGGACCGCCCCCGGCCTGCCGCCCACGCAGGATGTGGCCGCGGCCTCGTCCTCCCGCCAGACGGAGCCTGAGACCATCATGACCACGATCGACCGCGCCCAGCACGACAAGCTCGCCAACGCCATCCGCTCCCTTGCGATGGACGGCGTCGAGAAGGCGAACTCCGGCCATCCCGGCCTGCCGATGGGCGCAGCCGACGTCGCGACCGTGCTGTTCACCCGCGTCATGAGCTATGATGCCGCCGATCCGCGCTGGCCCGATCGCGACCGTTTCGTGCTCTCGGCCGGCCATGGCTCGATGCTGCTCTACGCCCTGCTCTATCTCACCGGCGTGCCCGGCATGGAGCTCGACGACCTCAAGAAATTCCGCCAGACCGATTCGAAGACGCCGGGCCATCCCGAGAACTTCATGACCGCGGGCGTCGAGACCACGACCGGCCCGCTTGGCCAGGGGCTGGCCACGGCTGTGGGCATGGCGATGGCCGAGCGCATGCTCGCCGCCGAATACGGCAAGAAGGTCGTCGATCACCACACCTATGTGCTGGCCTCCGACGGCGACCTGATGGAAGGCATCAGCCACGAGGCGATCGCGCTCGCCGGCCACCAGAAGCTCAACAAGCTGATCGTGATGTGGGACGACAACGGCATCTCGATCGACGGGCCGCTGACGATCTCCGACAATGTCGACCAGGTCGCGCGCTTCAAGGCCTGCGGCTGGCGCGCCGAGCGCGTCGACGGCCATGATCCCGACGCGATCGAGGCCGCGATCCGCCGCGCCCAGAAGTCGAACAAGCCGAGCATGATCGCCTGCAAGACGGTGATCGGCTTCGGCGCGCCCAAGAAGCAGGGCACCTCCAAGGCCCATGGCGAGGCGCTGGGCGCCGAGGAACTCGCCGCCGCCAAGAAGAACCTCGGCATCACCGGCGGCCCCTTCGAGGTCGCGGCCGACATCCTCAAGGCTTGGCGCGGCTACGGCCGGGCCGGCGCCGGCGCCCATGCCGACTGGAAGGGCCGCTACGAGGCGCTGTCCGAGCGCAAGCGCGCCGAATTCGACCGCCGCCAGGCTCATGGCATCCCGGCCAAGCTCGACAAGGCGATCCTCGCCCACAAGAAGGCGCTGATCGCGGCCCCGCAGACCATCGCCACCCGCAAGGCTTCGGAACTCGCGCTGGAGGTGATCACGCCGATCATGCCCGAACTCGTCATGGGCTCGGCCGACCTGACGCCTTCCAACAACACCCGCACCAAGGCCGCGCTGGACTTCACGCCGAAGACCCCCAAGGGCCGCTATGTCCGCTACGGCATCCGCGAGCACGGCATGGCCGCCGCGATGAACGGCATCACCCTACATGGCGGCTTCCGCACCGGCGGCGGCACCTTCCTGGTCTTCGCCGACTATGCCCGCCCCTCGATGCGGCTCGCAGCCCTGATGGGCCTGCCGATCGTCTACGTCATGACCCATGACTCGATCGGGCTCGGTGAGGACGGCCCGACGCACCAGCCGGTCGAGCAGATCGCCTCGCTGCGCGCCATGCCGAACATGCATGTCTTCCGCCCGGCCGACACGATCGAGACCGCCGAGGCCTGGCAGTTCGCGCTCGAGCATACCAAGGGCCCGACCGTGCTCGCCCTCTCGCGCCAGAACCTGCCGCAGCTGCGCACCGACGCGACCGCGACGAACCGCTCGGCCAAGGGCGGCTACGAGCTGCTGCCGGCCGAAGGCGGCAAGGCGGAGGTCTCGCTCTTCGCCTCGGGCTCCGAGGTCGAGATCGCTGTCGCCGCCCGCAAGCTGCTCGCCGAGAAGGGCGTCAAGGCGCGCGTCGTCTCCGTGCCCTCGCTCGAACTGCTGCTAGCGCAGGACGAGGCGACTCAAGGAGCCGTCATCGGCGACGCCCCGGTCAAGATCGCGATCGAGGCCGGGGTGCGCTTCGGCTGGGATGCCGTGATCGGCCATGACGGCATCTTCGTCGGCATGCATTCCTTCGGGGCGAGCGGCCCCTACAAGGAGGTCTACAAGCATTTCGGCATCACGCCGGAAGCCGTGGTCGAGGCCGCGATGAAGCGTCACAACGCCTGAGAACCGCGGAAAATGTGAGATCGCCCGGCCCGCTCCGGAATTTTCTCACCGGGAGACTTGCGTTCGGCCACGCTTTGGCCGAATTGCCCGCATGAATGGCGTGCAAGCGCCGTGATCCGGCGAAGGAGAGGTTTGAGATGACGGTCAAGGTGGCGATCAACGGTTTCGGCCGCATCGGGCGCAACGTCCTGCGCGCGATCATCGAGTCGAAGCGCAAAGACATCGAGGTCGTGGCGATCAACGATCTCGGCCCGGTCGAGACCAATGCCCATCTCTTCCGCTTCGACTCCGTGCATGGCCGCTTCCCCGGCACGGTGACCGTTTCCGGCGACACGATCGATGTCGGCCGCGGCCCGATCAAGGTCACCGCCGTGCGCGACCCCAAGGATCTGCCGCACAAGGCGCTCGGCGTCGATATCGCGCTGGAATGCACCGGCATCTTCACCACCAAGGAGAAGGCCTCGGCCCATCTCGCCGCCGGCGCCAAGCGCGTCCTGGTCTCGGCCCCCTGCGACGGCGCCGATTTGACCGTCGTCTTCGGCGTCAATGACGGCCAGCTCACCAGCGACCACGTCATCGTCTCGAACGCCTCCTGCACCACCAACTGCCTCGCGCCGGTCGTGCGCGTGCTCCATGACGCCGTCGGCATCGACAAAGGCTTCATGACCACGATCCATGCCTATACCGGCGACCAGCCGACGCTCGACACGATGCACAAGGATCTCTACCGCGGCCGCGCCGCCGGCCTCTCGATGATCCCGACCTCGACCGGCGCCGCCAAGGCGATCGGCCTCGTCATCCCCGAGCTCAAGGGCCGGCTCGACGGCTCCTCGGTGCGCGTGCCGACCCCCAACGTCTCGATGGTCGACTTCAAGTTCATCGCCAAGCGCAAGACCACTGTCGAGAAGATCAACGACGCGATCCTCAAGGCGAGCAAGCGCGGTGTCCTGAAGGGCATCCTGGCCGTCACCGACCAGCCCAACGTCTCGATCGACTTCAACCACGACCCGGCCTCGTCGACCTTCGCGCTCGACCAGACCAAGGTCATGGACGACAAGTTCGTCAGCGTCGTCGCCTGGTACGACAACGAGTGGGGCTTCTCGAACCGCATGAGCGACACCGCCGTCGCCATGGGCAAGCTGCTCTGACCTGACGCCTTGCGATACCGCGCCGCTTCGGCGCGGTATGTCTCAACTCCTCGAATCGAACGGAACGACCATGGCCAAGATCGAGCCGACCGTCGCATCGACAGCCGACGCATCCGTACCGACGACCGTCACGCCTACCCCGACCGCCCCGACCTACGGCACGCCCTATGTCGTCGGCAGCGTCGCGCCTGCGAGCGAGGCCACGCCGGCCTCTGATCCGCGCCAGCTCGACCAGCTCTCTCGCATCGAGGAGAAGGCTGCGCGCATCGAGGAGAAGTTCGCCCGCTACGAGGCTGTCCTGACCCGCGCCGAAGCATCGCTGGAGCGCAGCGCTCACAAGGTCGACGCCGCCGCCGGCACCATGGACTTCGCGGCGATCCGCGGCGAGATCGCCAGCCTGCGCGACCGCGTCGATGCGACCCCACGCGTCGCCACCCTGTTCACCACCGCGATCGTCACGGCCGTCCTCACCGTCATCCTGACGATCCTGGTGCTGCGCTTCGGCGTGCCCGGCCTGATGCCGAAGCTGCTGCCGTGACCGCGTTCAAGACGCTCGACGACGCCGATCTCTCGGGCAAGCGCGCGCTTGTCCGTGTCGACCTCAACGTCCCCATGGAAGACGGCAAGGTCACCGACACGACCCGCATCGACCGCATCCTGCCGACGATCCGCGAGATGTCGGCCAAGGGCGCCAAGGTCGTCCTGCTAGCCCATTTCGGCCGGCCCAAGGGCCGTGACGACAAGAACAGCCTGAAGCAGGTCGTCCCGGCGCTCGCCCATGCGCTCGGCCAGCCCGTCACCTTCGTGTCCGATTGCATCGGCGAGGATGTGGCCAAAGCCGTTTCCGGCGCCAAGAACGGCGAAGTCCTGCTGCTCGAAAACACCCGCTTCCACGCCGGCGACGAAAAGAACGACCCCGATTTCGTCAAGGCGCTCGCCGCCAATGGCGACCTCTTCGTCAACGACGCCTTCTCGGCTGCCCATCGCGCCCATGCCTCGACCGAAGGCCTCGCCCATGTGCTGCCAGCCTTCGCCGGACGCACGATGCAGGCCGAGCTCGAAGCGCTCTCGGCCGGCCTCGACAACCCAGCTCGCCCGGTCATGGCGATCGTCGGCGGCGCAAAAGTCTCGACCAAGCTCGAGCTGCTCGGCAACCTCGTCCGGAAGGTCGACGTCCTCGTCATCGGCGGCGGCATGGCCAACACCTTCCTCGCCGCGCGCGGCGTCGGTGTCGGCAAGTCGCTCTGCGAGCATGACCTGGCTGCCACCGCCCGCGAGATCGAGGAGAAGGCGAAAGCCGCCGGCTGCGAGATCATGCTGCCGGTGGATGCGCTGGTCGCCCGCGAGTTCAAGGCCCATCCCGGCCACCGCGTCGTTCAGGTCAGCGAGGTCGCGGCCGACGAGATGATCCTCGATGCCGGCCCGCTCAGCGTCGCCGAGGTCGTGCTCAAGCTGAATTCGGTGAAAACGCTGGTCTGGAACGGGCCGTTCGGCGCCTTCGAACTGCCGCCCTTCGACACCGCCACCGTCACCGTCGCCAAGGCGGCGGCCAAGCGCGTCAAGGCCGGCACGCTGGTCGCGGTCGCCGGTGGTGGCGACACCGTCTCCGCCATGAACCATGCCGGCGTCGCCGACGACCTCACCTACGTCTCGACGGCCGGGGGCGCGTTCCTCGAATGGATGGAGGGCAAGGCCCTGCCGGGCGTCGAAGCGCTGCGGAAGCGCTGACGGGCTGTCGCTCTGCCCTTGCGGTAGGGCGTGTTTATGCTATGTTCTCGCACATGAGCGAGCACATGAGCGAGAATGTGCAAACAGCGATGTTTGAAATCCTGAAGAAAGTTCAGGCAGACCTGACGTCGTTCAGGGTTGAAACGAATGATCGTTTCGCACTGCTTGAAGACCTCGTCCGCAAGCAGCGCCGCGACACCGCCGGCCTCCTCGTCATGGCGAAATCCGTCACCGGTAATTTCGCCGAGGAACTGGCTGCCATCGAGGAGCGTGTGCGGGTTCTGGAAGCGCGCGGCCGCTGATTTTAAGGGCCTTTTCCGCTTTCGCTTTACCTTTGTCGCAGTTGGCTTTTAAACGCTCCCCATATCCATTGCCTCAAGGGGAGTACCATCGTGGCCCGCATCACGCTCCGTCAGTTGCTCGATCACGCCGCCGAAAACGACTATGGCGTGCCCGCCTTCAACATCAACAACATGGAGCAGGCGCTGGCGATCATGGCCGCGGCCGACGCCACCGACGCTCCCGTCATCATCCAGGCCTCGCGCGGCGCGCGCTCCTACGCCAACGACATCATGCTCAAGCACATGATGGACGCGGTGACCGAGATCTACCCGCACATCCCCGTCTGCGTGCATCTCGACCACGGCAACGAGGCCGCGACCTGCATGACCGCGATCCAGGCCGGCTTCACCTCGGTGATGATGGACGGCTCACTCAAGGCGGATGGCAAGACGCCCGGCGACTGGGACTACAATGTCGGCGTGACCAGGCAGGTCGTCGAGATGGCCCATCTCGGCGGTATCTCCGTTGAAGGAGAACTCGGTGTCCTGGGTTCGCTCGAGAGCGGCGAGGGCGAGAAGGAGGACGGGCACGGCTTCGAAGGCAAGCTCTCCCACGACCAGCTCCTGACCAATCCGGAGGAGGCGGTGAAATTCGTCGCCGAGACCAAGGTCGATGCGCTCGCAATCGCCATGGGCACCTCGCACGGCGCCTACAAGTTCACCCGCAAGCCCGATGGCGCGATCCTGGCGATGAACGTCATCGAGGAGATCCACAAGAAGCTGCCGAGCATGCATCTGGTGATGCACGGCTCGTCCAGCGTGCCGCAGGACCTGCAGGACATCATCAACCAGTATGGCGGCAAGATGCCCCAGACCTGGGGCGTGCCGGTCGAGGAGATCCAGCGCGGCATCAAGCACGGCGTCCGCAAGATCAACATCGACACCGACAACCGCATGGCGATGACCGGCCAGATCCGGAAGATCCTCTCCGAGAACCCCGGCGAGTTCGATCCGCGCAAATACCTGAAGCCCGCCATGGAGGCGATGACCAAGCTCTGCAGCTTGCGCCTCAAGGAATTCAACACCGCCGGCCAGGCCAGCAAGATCAAGCGCATCGCCACCACCGCCGAAATGGCCAAGCGCTACGCCAAGGGCGAGCTCGACCCGACTTTTGGCGCCCAGAAGGCGGCCTGAGCGGCCTGGCTGCGATAGCAGCTCTCGGCCGACATCTGCCGATCGACCTGAACGCCGCCGGCTCGCCCGGCGGCGTTTTACATTGGCGGGCAGCGGAGCCTTGACGTCTGTAGGTCAATCGTCCTATCAGTATCATTAGGACGATTGACCTAGATCCGGATCGAGCCGGCAGGCCAGCTGTCGGAAGGGGACGCAGCAATGGCCGCAGCCGCAACGCGCCAGCACATTGTAGAAGCCGCCGACAGGCTGTTCTACGAGCGCGGATTCGAGGCGACCGCCTTCGCCGATATCGCCGCGGCCACAGGCCTATCGCGCGGCAATTTCTACTACCATTTCAAGGTGAAGAACGAGATTCTCGACGCCGTCATCACGCTCCGGCTGGAGCGCACCCGCCTGCTTCTCGCCGGCTGGCAGGCCGCAGCCGAGACCCCTGTCGAACGCATCCACAGCTTCATCGGCATGCTGATCGGCAACCGCGCCAAGATCATGCTCTACGGCTGCCCCGTCGGCACTCTGTGCGCCGAACTCGCCAAGCTCGACCATATCGCCAGCAGTCGCGCCAGCGAGTTGTTCACGCTGTTCCGGGAGTGGCTGGCGGGTCAGTTCAGCCTTCTCGGCCGGGCGGCCGATGCCGACCGGCTCGCCATGCATCTGCTCATGCGCAGCCAGGGCGTCGCCACGCTCGCTGCCGCCTTCCGCGACGAAGCCTTCATCCGGCGCGAAGTCGAGCAGATGAACCTCTGGCTGGAGGCACTAAGCCCGGCCGCATCGCTCCCGTTGGAAACCTGAACCACGAGGCTCCCATGTTCGTCGTCACGCTGCGCTTTTCCGCCAACAAGGCACAGGCCCCTGCCCTGATGCCGGCCCATAATGACTGGATCAGGAACGGCTTCGACGACGGCGCCTTCCTCATGACCGGCAGTCTGAAGCCAGGACTCGGCGGCGTCGTGCTCGCGCATGGCGTTACGCGCGCCGAACTCGAAGCGCGCGTCGGGGAAGACCCGTTCGTGGTCGAGGATGTCGTGAGCGCCGACATCCTCGAAATCGCACCGGGCCGCGCCGACGACCGGCTCGCCTTCCTGATGGGCTGAGCCGGCGCAGCCGGGCTCGTCCGCTCAAATGCCGATCTTGCCGCCGCCCTTGCGGGTGATCGCCACCACGGAGGGCCGCACGGGCATGTCCGGCTTGAAGTCGGGCCAGCGCGTCGAGAGATCCTCGTAATAGGAGCGGCGGCCGAAGGCCGGCCAGTCCGGGCCGTCGTCGCCGGGGTGCTGCACGGCCACGAAGGCCGTCGTGTCGTCGGGCGTGAAGCAGGGTCCGCAAAGTTCTGCGCCGTGGGGCACGCGGTAGAACAGCTTCGAGGTGCGCCGCGCAGCGCCGTCCGTATCCACCGCCCAGAGCCCGTCGGTGCGGCCGGTCACGTCGGGGCCGTTGCCGTCGGTCGAGACCCAGAGCCGCCCGGCGGAATCGACCACGGCATTGTCGGGCATGCCGAACCAGCCATTCTTCGTCGTGTCGGTAGAGAAACTGGCTCCGACTGCCGCGACAGCCGGATCGCCGCATTTCAGCAGGATCTCCCAGCGCCCCTTGGTCGCGGTGTGGTCGCCGCCATCCTCGCTGATCTCGATGATGTGGCCGAAGGCGTTCTTGGCGCGCGGATTGGCGGTATCCACCTGTGCGTCGGTGCGGCTCGTGTTGTTGGTCAGCATCACATAGACCTTGCCCGTCACCGGGTTCGGCGTGATGTCCTCGGGCCGGTCCATCTTGGTGGCGCCGAGCAGATCGCCGGCGCGGCGGGTCTCGATCAGCACGTCGGCCTGGCTCTGGAAGCCGTTGGCGGCCGTCAGCGGCCCCTGGCCGAACACCAGCGGCAGCCACTCCACGGCGCCGTCGGCCGAGAATTTCGCGACGTAGAGCGTGCCGGAATCGAGCAGGTCGAGATTGGCCGCGCGGTTGTTCGGGTCGAAGCGCCCCGTCGTGACGAATTTGTAGACATAGTCGAAGCGCTCGTCGTCGCCGAGATAGACGACCACCCGCCCGTCGCTGGCCACGACATTGTCGGCACCTTCATGCTTGCAGCGGCCGAGCGCCGTGCGCTTCTTCGGCACCGAATTCGGATCGAAGGGATCGACCTCGACGACCCAGCCGAAGCGGTTGGCCTCGTTGGGCTCCTTCGAGAGCTCGAAGCGTTCCTCGAATCGGCCCCAGGCATAGGGAGCCGACGGAATCGCCATGCGCTTGTAATTGGCCTCTTCGCGATGACCGTCCGGCAGCTTGCCGGAGAAATAGCCATGCACGTTCTCCTCGCCGGTGACGAAGGTGCCCCAGGGCGTCATCGCGCCCGAGCAGTTGTTGAGCGTGCCGAAGACCTTGCGGCCGCTGGCGTCGGCGTTCGTCTTGACGCGGTCGTGGCCGGCGACCGGCCCCGAGAGCTGCATCTCGGTCGCCACGGTGATCCGGCGATTGTACTTGGAATCCTTCACCAGCGCCCATTTGCCGTTGGTCCGGCGGATCTCCGCGACCGTCGCGCCATGCGCCATCGCCTCGATCCTGAAGCGCTCCGGCGTGGCGTTCTTCAGGACCGGCTTGCCGTCCTTCATCTCGACGACGCCGGGGAACATCAGATGCGGGTTGGTGTATTCGTGATTGACGAAGAGCACGCCATGCGCGGACGGATCGGCCGCGCCCGGCATCGGCAGATAGCCGACGAAATCGTTGTTGTAGCCGAACTGCTTGGCCTGGGCCTCCGGCGTCTGCTTTGCCGGGTCGAAGGCCGGCGCATCCGCCGTGATCGGATCACCCCAGCGCAGCAGCACATCGGCGTCATAGCCCTCGGCAACATGGTGGTCGGCATCGACGCCGACCTCGACCTCCTTGAAGGCGAAGGCGGATTTCGCACCTTGCGCCTGCGCCTGATCGGCTGTCTCAAGCGCCAGCGTACCCACCGTCGCCGAGATCGCCGAAACCGCGAGCGCGCCCTTGAGCAGCCCGCGGCGCGAGAAGCGCTGCGAGATCAGCTCGCCCATCGTCGCGTTGTCGCTCAGGTTCCGTGGCTCGGCATCCTCATGCTCCAGCATGCTGGCGCCGAAGGTCGATTCGTATTGCGTCTCGTCGCTCATGGGGTCGTTCCTGACGAAGCTTCAGATTGGCATTGGAGGAAATCCAGCGATAGGAGGCAGCGGTGACGCTGCGGTGACAATTCCCGCCGCAAGGCGCGCCCGACATGCCGGCCTTCCGCCAGGGCCCTTCCGGCCGGGGGCGCTTTCTGATTGAAGGGGCACCCGCCTCGCCGCTTACCGCTGCTCCCGCCGCAGGTCTTGCCTGTCGATAGGTCTTGCATGTCGATCGTCTTCTCAGCGCTGGTCGCGACCTTCGTCGGTTTCTCGGCTTCCGTCGCGGTCGTGCTGGCCGCGACGCAAGCCGTCGGCGCGACGCCCGCCCAGGCGATCTCCTGGATCGCCGGCCTCGCTCTTGCCCAGGCCGGCGCCGGCATCTGGCTGTCCTGGCGCTATCGGATGCCGATCATCTGCGCCTGGTCGACGCCGGGCGCCGCGCTGATCGCCGCGACGAGCGGGCTCGACATGGCTGCCGCCGTCGGCGCCTTCCTGCTGGCGGCCGTGCTGATGATGCTGACCGCCGCTTTCCGTCCGCTCGGCGCGCTGATCGAGCGGATTCCGATGCCGGTCGCCGCCGCGATGCTCGCCGGCGTAATCTTCCGCTTCGTTGTCGCGGTCTTCGACGAGATGCGGCTTTCGCCCGGCCTCGTCCTGCCCCTGCTCGCGGTTTTTTTGGTGGCGCGGCTGATCAGCCCGTTCCTCGGCGTCATCGCGGCGCTCCTGACCGGCATTGCCCTGAGCTTCGGCCTCGGTCTGGCGAGCTGGCCTGCGGGCGCGTTCACACTCAGCGGCCTCGAATTCGTCACACCGCGCCTCGATATGGCAGCCATGCTCGGCGTCGGTATTCCGCTTTATCTCGTCACCATGGCGGCGCAGAACCTGCCTGGCTTTGCCGTGCTGCGTGCGGCTGGCTATCAGCCGCCGACCGCTGCCAGCCTGTTCGTCACGGGATTGGCTTCCTTTCTGACGGCCCCCTTCGGCTCGCATATGGTCAATATGGCCGCGATATCAGCCTCGATCTGCACCGGACCCGACACGCATCCCGATCAGGCCCAGCGCTGGAAGGCCGGCGTTCTCTACGGGCTGGCCTATCTCGCCATCGCCGCCTGCGCCGGCTTTCTGCTCGCCCTGATCGTCGCGATGCCCAAGGCGCTGATCGTCGCGGTCGCAGGGCTGGGCCTCGTTGGCTCGCTCACCGGCGCGCTCGGCCAGGCGATGTCCTCCGACAGGGAACGCTTCGCCGCCGTCATCGCCTTCGCCGTCGCCGCCTCCAGCTTGACGCTGTTTGGGGTGGGATCGGCCTTCTGGAGCCTCGTTGCCGGCCTCGGCGTCTTGACATTGGACGCGGTCGCGGGCCGTTTGCGCGCATCATCATGACCACACAGAACCCACCCACCCGCCTGATGCTCGTAACCCCGCCTGTGGCGGATGCCGATGCGATGGCCTTCAAGCTGATGCAGGCCCAGGCCGGCGGCGATCTCGCGGCCGTTCTGCTGCGTCTCAGCGATGGCGACGAGCGCAGCCGCATCGAGCGCGTCAAGCGCCTCGCCGGCCCGGTCCAGGCCGCCAATGTCGCGCTCGTCGTCGAGGCCACGGCGCTGGTCGCGGCGCGCGGCGGCGCCGACGGCGTGCATCTGACTGAAGGACCAGAGGCCATCGCCGAGGCGCGTTCCAGCCTGAAGGGCGAGCGCATCATCGGCGCCGGCGGCATTCGCGCCCGCCACGACGCCATGGATATCGGCGAAGCAGGCGTCGATTATGTCATGTTCGGCGAGCCGCGGCCGGACGGCAGCCTGCCGCCGCTGGCGGCTGTGGTCGAGCGCGCCGGCTGGTGGGCCGAGATCTTCGAGACCCCTTGCGTCGCCTATGCGCCCGACCCCGAATCCGTCGCCGCCCTGGTCGAGACCGGCGCCGAATTCGTGGCGCTCGGGGCCTGGGCGTTCGAGGAGGGCCGCGACATCCGCGCCCTCGTCGCGGAGGCGAACGAGGCCATCGCGGCCCGCGTCGCTCGGAAAGCCGCCAGATGAGGTTGCACTGCGGCCTTGCTGGCCTGCTGCTGCTCGCCGGCTTCTCTTCGCTGACACTTCCTGCGACCGCCGCCGAGCGCGATCTTGCCTATGCCGCCTACCAGACCGGCCATTATCGCCGCGCGCTGTCCGAAGCCCTCAAGCGGATCGAGTCCGACAGCACCGACGCCGCCGCGATGACGCTGGTCGGCGAGATCTACCGACAGGGGCTCGGCGTGCCGTCTGACCAGAAGGTCGCGACCGAATGGTATGAACGCGCCGCCGCACGCGGCGACATCAACGCCACCTATGCGCTGGCGATCGCGCTGCTCGACGACGCCAGCGGCCGCCGCGACCCAGCCCGCGCCGGCACATTGCTGCGGCAGGCGGCGGCGGCCGGAAATGCCGCCGCCAATTACAATCTTGCGCTCGCCCTGCTCGCCACCGGCCAGGCGGAGGACGACGCCCGCGCCGTCAAGAGCCTCGAACTCGCGGCCAGCGCCGGCATCGGCGACGCCATGTATGCGCTCGGCACGCTCGCCAAGCAGGGGCGCGGCATGGCCAAGAGCGACGTCGTCGCCGCGCAGTGGATGGCCAAGGCCGTGCAGACCGGCAACATCCCCGCCGAGGTCGAATACGCGATCATGCTGTTCAACGGCACCGGCGTCGCCCGCGACGAGACTGCCGCCGCCAGGCTCTTCCTGCGCGCCGCCGGCAAGGGCAATCCGATCGCGCAGAACCGCATCGCGCGGCTCTACCAGATCGGGCGCGGCATTCCGCCGGACTCGATCGAGGCCGCGGCCTGGCACCTGGCGGCAAGGGCGCGCGGCCTCGACGACCCGGCGCTGGGCCAGCTTTTCGACCGCCTCACACCCGAGCAGCAGAGCCGCGCCGCCCGTCTCGCCGCCGACCGCATCGAGGGTGCGGCCTTGACGTCGCCCTGACAGGCGAGCAAGTGACCGGTTGAACATGAAAAGCCCTCATCCTGAGGAGCGAGCCCGCAGGGATCGCGTCTCGAAGGATGCTCGCCGAGGCTCCGGAATCATCTGGAGCATCCTTCGAGACGCCGCTTTCGCGGCTCCTCAGGATGAGGGCTCGATTTTATGGCCGGCATCTCGTGCAGAGAGACCGGCCGAGGCGTCCGATGGGCGCGAACGAGGTTTTTGATGATCCGCTCCCCTCTGATGACCGTGATGACCGACGCCGTGATGAAGGCGTCCCGTTCGCTAAAGCGCGATTTTGGCGAGGTCGAGAACCTGCAGGTCCTCGCGAAGGGTCCGGGCGACTTCGTCTCCAAGGCCGACACCAAGGCGGAGGAGATCATCCGCGGCGCGCTCGAAAAGGCACGTCCGGGCTACGGCTTCGTGATGGAGGAGGCCGGCAGCGTCGCCGGCACCGACGAGAGCAACCGCTGGCATATCGACCCGCTCGACGGCACCCACAACTTCCTGCGCGGCATCCCGCACTGGAACATCTCGGTGGCGCTGGAGCGCGACAACCAGTTCATCGCCGGCGTGATCTACGACGCCGCCAAGGACGAGCTCTTCATCGCCGAGAAGGGCAAGGGCGCCTATGTCAACAACCGCCGCATGCGCGTCTCCGGCCGCCGCGAGCCAACCGAGATGCTGATCGGCATGGGCGTGCCCCATATCGGCAAGGGCGGACACCCGCTCTTCCTGCGCGAGCTCGGCGCGGTGATGACGCGCTTCTCCAATGTCCGGCGCATGGGCTGTGCCGCGCTCGACATCGCCTATGTCGCCGCCGGCCGCTTTGACGCCTGGTGGGAGCGCGACCTCAACACCTGGGATTTCGCGGCGGGCGCGGTGATGATCCGCGAGGCCGGCGGCACCTTCGGCACGCTCGACGGCAAGCAGCCGACGATGGCGCGCGACATCATCTGCGGCAACGAGATCGGCGAGCCGGCCCTGCGGGCGGCGCTCAAGACGGCCTGAACGGCGCGGCTGCGACGACGCCGAACGCCGCGCCGTCGACATCTCGTCATATGTCTTTGATCTTTCGCGCTTGATCATCGCGGCACGGGAAGCGACAGTCCCGACCCGGCAAGGTGGCGAACGGAAGACGAAGCATGGCGAATGAGGACTTTGCGGCCGAGAGAGAAACGGTCGCGCCAGCCCGGGAGGAGACCCGCTTCTCGCGGCCCCTGCGCTACGTCATCCGCTCGGTTCTGTTTCTCGCGCTGATCGGCTTCCTCGGCTTCATCCTGCAGGCCGGGCTGGTCACGGCCTTCATGACCAATCCGGGCCTGAACGGCCTGATCCTCGGCTCGCTGCTGGTCGGCGTGCTGATCGCGCTGCGCGAACTCTGGCGCATCCATGCGGAAGCGCGCGCCGCGACGCGGCTGGCAGCAGCGCCCGGCCAGGCTGAGATCAGGCGCGGGCAGGTCATCGCGCCGCTCAGCCCCGTCCTGGCGTCGCTTGAGACCCGCAGCCTGGCACCGTCCCAGGCCGCGACCGTGCTCGAATCGATTGCGATCAGGCTCGACGACGGGCGCGAGGTGCTGCGTTATCTCGGCGGGCTTCTGGTCTTCCTCGGCCTGCTCGGCACCTTCTGGGGCCTGCTCGACACGGTCTCCTCGATCGGCAACGTCATCAAGTCGCTGCGCACCGGCGCCGAGGCCGGCGTGCTGTTCGACGAACTCAAGGCCGGCCTCGCCGCCCCGCTCGCCGGCATGGGCCTGTCCTTCTCGTCCTCGCTCTTCGGCATCGCCGGCTCGCTGATCCTCGGCTTCCTCGACCTGCAGGTGGCGCAGGCCCAGCGCCGCTTCCGCAACGAGGTCGAGAGCTGGCTCGGCACCCGCATCGCCACCGCCACCCTCGCCAGCCCGGGGCTGCAGCCGCTCACCGGCGACCCGCTCGCCGACAGGCTCGACCGGCTCGGCGCCGCGATGGCCGAGAGCGGCGCCAACAACCGCGCCGCGACCCAGGCGCTCGCCAGCCTGGCCGAAGGCATCCAGGGCCTCGTCCAGCACATGCGCTCCGAGCAGCAGCTCATCCGCGACTGGGTCGAGGCGCAGGCCGGCCGCGAGAAGGATCTGAAGCGGCTGCTGGAACGCCTTACCGCCGACAATGTGATGGAGCCATGATCGTGCTCCACACCGTTGCTCCCCAGACTGCTGGCTCGACGACCGCTGGAGCCTGACCGCGATGGCCCTCTCCCGCTCCCACCGCCGCGACGAGGTCAATTTCTGGCCGGGCTTCGTCGATGCGCTGTCGACGATGCTGATCGGCATCGTCTTCCTGCTCTCGGTCTTCGTGCTCGGTCAGTTCTTCCTCTCGCAGGAGCTGACCGGCAAGGACACCGCGCTCGACCGGCTGAACCGCCAGATCTCCGAGCTGACCGACCTACTGGCGCTGGAGCGCTCCTCGAACCGGCAGGCGCAGGAGAACCTGACCCTGCTGCAATCCTCGCTGACCCGCGAGCAGAGCGAGCGCGGCCGCATCCAGGACATGCTGAACGCCCAGCCGGGCAACACGGCCGCCCAGCTCGGCGAGGCCCAGAAGGCGCTCGAAGCCGAAAAGCAGCTCTCGGCCCGCGCGCAATCGACCGTCGACATGGTCAACCAGCAGATCGTCGCGATGCGCCGCCAGCTCGCGGCGCTGGAGGAGGCGCTGGGCGCCTCCGAGGCCAAGGACAAGGAGCAGCAGGCGCGCATCTCCGAGCTCGGCTCGCGGCTGAACGTGGCGCTGGCCCAGCGCGTGCAGGAGTTGGCGCGCTACCGCTCCGACTTCTTCGGCCGGCTGCGCCAGGTGCTCGGCACACGGCCCGACATCCGCGTCGTCGGCGACCGCTTCGTCTTCCAGTCGGAGGTGTTCTTCGACGCCGGCCAGGCCGTGCTGAAGCCGGAAGGCCGCGGCGAGCTCGACAAGCTCGGCACCGTCATCGCCGATCTCGGCCGCGAGATGCCGCCCGACATCCCGTGGATCCTGCGCGTCGATGGGCACACCGACAACCGGCCGATCCGCAACAACCCGCTTTACCCGTCGAACTGGCACCTTTCGTCCGGGCGCGCCATCGCGGTGGTCGAGTACCTGATTACCAAGGGCATCCCGGCCGACCGCATCGCCGCCACCGGCTTCGGCGACAACCAGCCGCTCGACGTCGCCAACACCGACGACGCCTGGCGCCGCAACCGCCGCATCGAGTTCAAGATCACCGAGCGGTGACGGGGCGGCGCCGGTGAAGACGATCAGCCTGACGGACGGCGTCGTGCTGCCCGAGATGTTCGAGGGCCTGCCGCGCATCGCGACGGCTGTGGTCGATACCGATGTGCTGGCAGCCCTCTACAGCGACGCTTCGCCGCAGTGGACGTGGGTCGAAGGCGAGGCTGAGCTCGTCGCCGATCCGAGCGGCGATGCGCTGATCGTCCTGGTCAATCGCAATGGCCGGACCACGCCGTTGCCACGGTTTTGCATCCAGTCCCGTTGGGTGGTTTTCGCGATGATGCCAGAGGGTGGCTGGGTTGTTGGCAGGACCGCCCGCAACATTGCCACGCATGCCCCTCACGACACGGTGCTTCACGACAGTACGGGGAAGCCGATCCGCTCGATCGACGCCGGCAGCGGCGTAGCCCTCCTCCAGACGAGCGCGGACGGATCATTCTGGATTGGTCATGATGATGAAGAGCCACCCGATGCCAAGTTCGGCGGCGTGTCGCATTTTTTGGCCAACGGGGACGAGGCCTTTTACCGCGATTGCAAACCCGGCCCCGTAAAGCCGGACGAGATCGATACGCCCATACCGTTCGCCTGCTGCTACGCACTAAATGTCGTCGAGCGCTCGGCCTGGACGCAACACTACGACTCGATGCTGATCTCGCGATTCGAACCCGATGGTCGCGCCCAGCATTGGATGACGGAATTCAACGGGGCGGCTGCGCTTGCCGTTGGCGGCCCGATCATTGCCCGCATGGGGCGTTACGACGACAGGCAGCATGAAGTAAGCGTCTTCAGTCTTGGAGAGCAGCCTCGCTCCGAATTCCTCGGCCGCATCAGTTTCGACGTCGATGGCTGGCAGCCGAAATATCCGGATTGGATCGACGGCAAGGGCGACACTTTCCACATCGTGCACGACAGCAAGTGGTATCGCATCACCCTGGACGATATCCTCTCCCACATCGGGGCTCGCATCGGGTGAGAGACGCTTTGCAAGGCGACGGACATAGGGAGCTGGCGGCAATGCCCATCGCGAAGAGGGCGGCTAGGACACATCTCCGACGTCGCATCGGCTGCGCGATCATCGTGGGGAGCCTCTGGGGATACCCAGCGCTGGCCGAGCCCCGCCACGCCACCGTCGAGGATTGCGCCGCCTGCCACGGCCTGGACGGCATCGCCCGCGACACCGAGGTGCCCCACCTCGCCGGCCAGAACGAGCGCTACCTCTTCAACCAGATGATGGCCTTCCGCTCCGGCAAGCGCGTCCACAAGGAGATGCGCTACATGGCGCGAAATATGAGCGCCGAAGAGATCGCGGCACTCGCCGCCTATTATGCGGCATTGCCGCCGCGCTGAGCCGCGGCCACCACGAGAAACGGGGACAGATGCCATGCCGACAACCGAACCCGCCGACGCCGCGCAACGCCGGGCCATGCCCCTGACGGTCTGCTACCCCGTCGAGACCCTGCCGGCGCCGGACATGGCGCTGCTCGGGCGCGCCCGGCAGCACCTGACGAAGATCGACGAGGTCGTCGTCGCGCCGCGCGATGCCTCGGCCTTCCATGTGCCGAAGGGGCATTTCGTCCGCATCGTCAGCGTCGAGGGTCCGCAGGTCGGCGATCTCAATCTTTGGAATGCTAACGACCTTTCCGAGCGCTTCTTCAGCGGCAAGACCCGTGCCCTGCACGCGACCCATGTCACGACCGGGAACCGGCTCTGGAGCAGCCTGCCCTGCTTACGGCCGATGGCGACGATCACGCATGACACGCTCGGCTGGTATGGCTGGGACGACGATGGCGGCGGCATCCACGATGTCATCGGCACGCGCTGCGACCCCTACACCAATCGCCTGCTTTCAGGCGGCGACTATCACCATTGCTGCCATTCCAACCTGACGCGGGCGCTTGCCAAGGCGAAGGGAATGCCGGTGAAGGAGGCCGAAATGCATGTCCATGACGTGCTCAACGTCTTCATGTGCACCGGCTTCACCCGCGACACGCATCAGTACTTCATGAAGGCGAGCCCGGTCCGCCCGGGCGACTATCTCGAACTCTTCGCCGAGATCGACCTGCTCGGCGCACTCTCCGCCTGCCCCGGCGGCGATTGCAGCACCACGCATTCCAGCGACGCGGCCGCCTGCCACCCGCTCAAGGTCGAGATTTATCGAGCCGAGCCGGAGCTGCTGGCGGGCTGGGTGTCGCCGGAGCCGAGCGCCTATCCACGCACGCATGGGATGACGGGGTGAACGAAGCCCTCTCCGTCATGGGCGGCCTTGTGCCGACCATCCACGTCACCCGTCGTAGAGCGATGTGACCAAGACGTGGATGCTCGCCACAAGGGCGAGCATGACGGACTCGCGCGCTCTACGCCGCCTCCAGCCCGAATTGCAGCGCCGCCAGCCGGGCATAAAGCCCGCCGCGCGCCTTGAGCTCGGCATGGGTGCCCTCCTCGACGACGCGGCCATCCTCCATCACCAGGATGCGGTCGGCCGAGAGGATCGTCGCCAGCCGATGCGCCACGACCAGCGTGGTGCGGCCTTTCATCAGCGCGTCGAGCGCGTCCTGCACGGCGCGCTCGCTTTCGGAATCGAGCGCGCTCGTCGCCTCGTCGAGCAGCAGGATCGGGGCGTCCTTCAGCACCGCCCGCGCGATCGCCAGCCGCTGGCGCTGTCCGCCCGACAGCGTCACGCCGCGCTCGCCGACGATCGTGTCGTAGCCCTTGGGGAGGGCACGGATGAAATCGTCGGCAGCCGCCAGCCGTGAAGCCTCCTCGATCTCGGCCTGCGAGGCGTCGGGACGGCCATAGGCGATGTTGTCGCGGACCGAGACGCCGAACACCGTCGGCTCCTGCGGCACCAGCGCGAAGCGCTGCCGCCAGGCCTCCGGATCGGCCTCCGGCCCGGCCACGCCATCGACGACGACGCGGCCGGAGGCTGGATCGAAGAAGCGCAGGGCCAGTTGCAGCACCGTGCTCTTGCCGGCGCCGGATGGGCCGACCAGCGCGACGCGCTCGCCCGGCCGTACCGTGAAGCTCAGTTCCGACAAGGCCCCGACACTGCGGCCGGGATAGCTGAACGAGACGTTCTCGAACGACAGTTCGCCGCGCAACGGCTCCGGCATCAGTCTGGGATGGGGTGGAGCGGCGATGGCCGGCGTCATCGCCAGGATCTCGCCGAGCCGGCCGGCGGCGCCGGCAGCGGCGGAAATCTCGCCATAGACCTCGGAGAGCTGACCGAGCGAGCTCGCCGCCAGCACGGCATAGAGCACGAACTGCGACAGCCGCCCGCCGGTCATGCGTCCCTCGAAGACCTCGGTCGCGCCGGTCCAGAGCACCCAGACGACGCTGGCGCTGACCAGGAAGATCGCGACGCCCGACAGAAGCGCGCGCGAGGCCGTCGCCGCACGCGAGGCGTCATAGGCCTCGTCTGACGCCGAGGCGAAGCGCGCCGCCGTCTGCCTGGCGGCGCCGAAGGACTGCATCGTGCGGATCGCGCCGACCGCCTCGGCGGCGAAGGCCGAGGCATCCGCCAGCCGGTCCTGCGCCGCGCGCGCGCGCCTGCGCACCGACCGGCCCGAAAACACCAGCGGCAGCACGATCAGCGGGATCGCGCCGATCACGATCGCCGACAATTGCGGGCTGGTGACGATCATCAGCCCCAGCGCGCCGATGGTCATGATCGCGTTGCGCAGCGCGATCGAGGCCGTCGAGCCGAAGGTCGACTTGATCTGCGTCGTATCAGCGGTCAGCCGCGAGACCAGGTCGCCGGCCCGGCTCGAATCGAAGAAGGCCGGCTCCAGCCGCGTCAGATGCGAAAACACATCCGAGCGCAGATCGGCAACGATGCGCTCACCGACCGTCATGACCAGGTAGAACCGGGCCGAGCTCGCCAGCGCCAGCACGGCGACGACGCCGATCAGCAGGATGAAATAGCTGTTGGCGAGCCTCTGCTCGCCGGCCGAAAAACCGACATCGATGACCCGACGCACCGCCACCGGCAGAACCAGCGTCGCGACCGAAGCGACGACGAGTGCCAGCAGCGCCAGCCCGATGCGCCCCTTGTGCTTCAGCGCATAGGGCCAGAACGATGCCAGCAGGCGCAGATCGGCCCTCGGGGTCTTCTCGTCTTTTTCGGCAACGGCCACGCGTCTTTGTCCTGTCATGCTTGCGCTGTCGGCCGCTGTGAGATATGTGCTCGCGACTTCACGACAGGCTCATACGAATTATTCGACGGGCCGGGCAGGCTTGCCTGCTTGTCGCCCACGCCCGTTTATCGACGTTTGAGGATTTAGCCATGGCCAAGACCGGCATCCACCCCGACTACCACACCATCAAGGTCGTCATGACCAATGGCACCGAATACTTCACCCGTTCGACGCTGGGCAAGGAGGGCGACACCCTCAACCTCGACATCGACCCGACGACGCACCCGGCCTGGACCGGCGGCACGCAGCACATGCTGGACCGTGGCGGCCGCGTCTCGCGCTTCAACACGCGTTTCGCCGCGATCGGCTCGCTCGGCAAGAAGTGATCTGGCAGCGGGCGGTTTCGCCCGCACTGATCTGAATTAAGAAGGCCCGGTCGAAGCGACCGGGCCTTTCGTGTTTTGAGCTGTCGCTGGAGGGGCGGCGCTTCGTCGCAGACCGCTCAGAGCGCCAGGCCGAGCCGCGCCTTCAGGCTCGCGAGCTGATCCTGGACCGGGTTGGTCTGCTCGGCGGCGGGCGCCTTGCCCGACATCTGGCCCTCGAGATGGCGAATCCGGCCCTGCAGCCGGAAAGAATGGTCCATCAGGTCGCGCAGGCCCTGCGGCAGCAGCACCGCCTCGGGCTGGGCCGGCGGCAGCATCGGCTCGGGGATCCTGACCTTGTCGTTCTCGGCCCGCGCCTGCTCGGCGGTCATCTCGCCCTCGGCGACCGCCCGCTGCACCAAAAGCCAGGATGCGATCTGCATCAGCCGCGTCGTCAGGCGCATGCTCTCGGTCGCATAGGACAACGCGACCTCGCGCGGCAGCGCCGCCGATTCCTTGCGGCCGTCGCCGTCGAGATAGGCCGCCGTCTGCTCGACAAGCCCCATCCCCTCGCGAAACAGCGCCATGAAGGCATCCGACTTGACGAAGCCACGCGCAAACGAGATCGCGCCCTCTTCGGCATTCCGCTCCAGCATCAGCACGTCGTTCATTGCGGTGTCTCCCATCGGCACAACCCCGTATCCGCATGGCACGCGTCACGGTTCATGCCGCCGATGTCGCAAGGATAGCGCCGATGGGCGGCTCCCGCGCCGGTAAGGTGTGGTTAACCTTAACGGGGATACAGACCATAAAAAAGAGCCGCCCGGAGGCGGCTCGAAGGTCAACAGGGAGGCGTCAAACAGAGCGGGCAGGAGCCACTCACATCCAGACAATCTGGACGCCTCGATTCATACATTGGAATCGTTAATGACCCCTTAACGCCGGCCAGGCCGGCCGCATTTTTAGTCAGCATCCGTTTTCAGTCGGGCTTGCGGAAAAACGAATCCGCGGCCGAGCGCGACGCCGTCTTCTTGAGCCGCGCCTCGGCCAGACGCTCGATCTCAGCCTGCAGCGCTGCGACCCGCAGGTCGATCTCCGCCAGCGACAGCATCGACAGATCCTGCCCGATCTCGTGGACCGTCTTGGGCTTCGGACGGTCATCGTCGGAAAAGAGCGACATCCTCGCCTCCATCTGCGCAAGAGCGCGCAGATTAATGCCGATGGCGCCGTGGCGCCACTGCCGGCCCCAGACGAAGCGACGTGCTTTTTCTTGGACAGCCGCTGTACCCTCGCTTATAAGCCGCGCCATCCTGTTCATCGTCGATGATTTGGATGGCCGGCCGAAAAGGCCGGTCGGCGCCCGAGAGCTATTGTCCGCGACATTCAGGAGACAGTCCGTGTCGAATCCCCCGCTGATGCCGAAGGCCACCGCGGTCTGGCTGGTCGAGAACACGTCCCTGACCTTCGAGCAGATCGCCGAGTTCTGCAAACTCCACCCGCTGGAAGTGCGCGGCATCGCCGATGGCGAAGTCGCCGCCGGCATCAAGGGCCTGGACCCGATCAATTCGGGGCAGCTCACCCGCGAGGAGCTCGAGCGTGCCGCGGCCAACCCCGCCCATCACCTCAAGCTCGCCGAGCGCAAGGTCAAGGTGCCCGAGATCAAGCGCACCAAGGGACCGCGCTACACCCCGGTCTCGAAGCGCCAGGACCGTCCCAACGCGATCCTCTGGCTGCTGCGCAACCATCCCGAGCTGAAGGACGCGCAGGTCATTCGCCTGATTGGCACCACCAAGTCGACCATCGCCCAGATCCGCGACCGCACCCATTGGAACGCCCAGACGCTGACCCCTATCGACCCGGTCAGCCTCGGCCTGTGCTCGCAGATCGATCTCGACTTCGAGGTCGGCCGCGCCGCCAAGGATCGCCCGGCGGCGATCGTCGACACCGGCTCGACCCTGCTTCCGGCCGAGGAGACCACGGCGCCGGAGCCCGCGCCGCTCAACCAGACCTTCGCCGACATGGGCAAGCCCAAGCGCGAGGAAGAAGCGGCGATCGACGTCGATTCCGTCTTCTCCAAGCTGAAGCAGATGAAGCGCCCGGCCGAGGACGACGAGGGCTGAGATTGCTCCCGGAGGCTTTGTATTTGAGGCCTGGCGCTTAGAGCCAGGTCTCCGGATCGCGCTTTCCGTGGACGACGCGGACGATATCGACCCCGTCCGCCGCGTCCTGATACAAAATCACATAATGGCCGAGCGGAAACAGTCTCACCCGCTGGCCAAGCTCCGGCCGCGACGTGCCCATGCCCGGCATATCGCCAAGATTTGCGAAGCGTCGGTAGACCGCGTCGATCCAGCGCCGTGCCGTTGAAGGACTATCGACATTGATGCCGGCTGCGATCGCCGAGATATCGCTGATCGCCTGCGGCAGAACGCGAAAGCCCATCGTTGGTCACGCGTCCCGCATGCCGAACACATTGGCGCGAATGCGTGCGAAGGCCTCGTCGCCATCGACCGGATCCCCGCTCGCGATTCCCTCCTCATAGGCCTGCTTCAACCGCGCCAGCTCCAGCGCGCGAATCTCCTCGCGCTGTTCCCAGAGACGCAGCGCGTCGCGCACGACCTCGCTGTTGGAGGCATAGGCGCCGCTCTCGACGGCCTGGCTCAGCCGCGACAACTGCTTCGGCGACAGAGAGATGGTGAGGGGGCGCATGGCATCATGTTTCATGGCCGCAATCTAGCAAACCTCATAAATCCTCACAAGAACGCACAAGGTCAACGGCGGCACCGAAGCTATCCCAGCCCCCTCGCCTTCACGGCCACGCCGATCTCGTCGAGCACCGCCGCATCCTCGATCGTCGCCGGCATGGCGTAGTCCTCTCCATCGGCGATCTTCTTCATCGTCGCCCGCAGGATCTTGCCCGAGCGCGTCTTCGGCAGCCGCCCGACCGTCAGGGCCAGCCTGAACGCCGCGACCGGGCCGATCCTGTCGCGCACCAGCGCTACGAGCTCGCGCTCGATTGCGTCGGGGCTCTGCGTCACCCCTGATTTCAGCACGACGAAGCCGCAGGGCTGCTCGCCCTTGACCGCGTCCCTGATGCCGACGACAGCGCATTCGGCCACCGCCGGATGCGAGGCCAGCACCTCCTCCATGCCGCCGGTGGAGAGCCTGTGGCCGGCGACATTGATGATGTCGTCGGTGCGCCCCATGATGAAGACATAGCCCTCGGCATCGATGAAGCCGGCATCCGAGGTGTTGTAGTAGCCCGGAAACGCCGCGAGATAGGATTCGGCGAAGCGCTCGTCGGCCTGCCACAGCGTCGGCAACGCGCAGGGCGGCAAGGGCAGCTTGAGCACGATCGCGCCCATCGTGCCCGCCGGAACCGACTGCCCGCCCTCGTCGAGACAGGCGATCTCATAGCCCGGCATCGGCACCGTCGGGGAGCCCGGCTTCACCGGCAGCAATTCCAGCCCGATCGGGTTGCCGACGATGCAGGAGCCGGTCTCGGTCTGCCACCAATGGTCGATGACCGGAACCTTGAGGATGTCCTGCGCCCAGACCAGCGTGTCGGGGTCGGCCCGCTCGCCGGCCAGGAACAGCGCGCGGAAATGCTGGAGGTCATGGCCCGCCAGCAGCTTTGCGTCGGGATCCTCCTTGCGGATGGCGCGGAAGGCCGTGGGCGCCGTGAACAGTACCACCGCCTTGTGCTCGGCGATCAGCCGCCAGAACGCGCCGGCATCGGGCGTGCCGATCGGCTTGCCCTCATAGAGCACCGAGGTCGCGCCCTGCAGCAGCGGCGCATAGACGATGTAGCTGTGGCCGACGACCCAGCCGACATCCGACGCCGTGATCATCACCTCACCGGGCTTCACACCATAGAGGTTGTCCATTGTCCATTTGAGCACGACGAGATGGCCGCCATTGTCGCGCACCACACCCTTGGGTCGCCCCGTCGTGCCGGAGGTGTAGAGGATGTAGAGCGGATCGGTCGCCGCGACCTCGACGCAATCCGCCTTGCGGCCGTTGGCCTTGGCGGCGGCGACCAGCATGCGCCAGTTCCTGTCGCGCGTCGCATGCATCGAGGCCTCGACCTGCGGGCGCTGCAGGATCAGGCAGGCTTCCGGCTTGTGCGAGGAGAGCGAGATCGCCGTGTCCAGCAGCGGCTTGTATTCGACCACGCGGCTCGGCTCGATACCGCAGGTCGCCGCCAGGATCACCTTCGGCTCCGCATCCTCGATCCGCGTCGCCAGCTCATTGGCTGCAAAGCCGCCGAACACCACCGAATGCACTGCGCCGATGCGGGCGCAGGCGAGCATGGCAAAGGCCGCCTCGGGGATCATCGGCATGTAGATGATGACGCGATCGCCCTTAGCCACGCCGAGATCCTGCAGCACGGCGGCGAGCGCCGCGACCTCGTCGAGCATCTGCGCGTAGGAATAGACCGTCTTGGTGCCCGTGACCGGGCTGTCATGGATCAGCGCGGCCTGCGCGCCGCGCCCGGCCGCCACATGCCGGTCGAGCGCATTGAAGCAGGTGTTGCAGGTCGCATCCGGAAACCAGCGGCCATAAGCACCCCGGCTCGCGTCGAAGATGGCGTCGGGCGGCTTGATCCAGTCGATCGCCTGGGCGGCCTCGCGCCAGAAGCCCTCGGGATCGGCCTGCCAGCGCGCATAGGTGGAAGCATAGCCATGTGCATGCGGGGCATTCATTCGCGGCGTTCCTCTTCGGCCTGTTCTGGCCTACACCGCGCTCCGGAACCGGCAGCGACGGAGGCTCATTTTGCGCGGGATCGTGGTCGTTCGACCCTGCAGGCGCAAGCGCCAGGCTGTCAGACTTTCGCCCAGCGGGAGCACGTGCGGCCGGTCCCCGCGTCGTCATGACGCGCCATCGGGCTGTCTCCGGCCATGACATTCGACCTGACCTTTTTTGCCGTCATGGTGCCGGCCGTCATCCTGATGGGCCTCGCCAAGGGCGGCTTCTCCGGCCTCGGCCTGCTCTCGCTGCCGTTGATGGCGCTCCTCGTCCCGCCGATCCAGGCTGCGGCGATCATGCTGCCGCTGCTGATCTCGCAGGATGTCGTCACGGTCTGGTCCTATCGCCGCGAGTTCAGCCGCCGCAACCTCGCGACCCTGCTGCCCGGCGCGATCCTCGGCATTCTCGCCGGCTACCTGCTCGCGGCCAGGGTCTCCGACGCTGCCGTCGGCTTCGCGGTCGGAATCATCTCGATCGGCTTCGCCCTGCGGCGCATGCTGGCCAGTGGCAAGACATCGGGCCCCGTCGCGAGCGCCCGCTACGGCGCCGGCACGTTCTGGGGAGCAGTGTCGGGCTTCACCAGCATGATCGCCCATGCCGGCGGGCCGCCCTTCCAGATCTACATCATGCCGCAGCGCCTTCCGCCGGGCGTCTTCGTCGGCACCGGCGCGATCTTCTTCGCGCTGATCAACCTGATCAAACTTGGCCCCTATATCGCCCTCGGCCAGTTCTCGGCCCAGAACCTCACGGCGTCGCTGGCGCTGTTTCCCGTCGCCATCGCCTCCACCATGGCCGGCGTCTGGCTGGTCCGTCGCGTGCCGGCCGAACGCTTCTACACGATCATCTACTGGCTGCTGCTCGCCGTCGGCCTCAAGCTCATCGTCGATGGAGTGCGCAGCCTCCTCTAGTCCTCAGATGCGCCCAAAGCGCTCGCCCTTGCGCACCATCGGACAAAGGGATGGATTACGGTGAAAGCCCGCAGAGGCTAAGCCTGCCGCGCGAGGGGGACGAGCCGCATGACGATTTCAGCTTACGACACCGATCTCGACCGCAACCCGGCGAACCACCAGCCGCTGACGCCGCTGCCCTTCCTCGAGCGCGCCGCCGCCATCTTCCCCGGCCGCGTCGCGATCATCCACGGCCCCCTGCGGCGCAGCTATGCGGAGTTCTATGCAAGGTCGCGCCGGCTGGCCTCGGCGCTTGCCCGCCATGGCATCGGCAAGAACGACACCGTCGCCGCCATGCTGCCCAACACCCCGGCCATGCTCGAATGCCATTACGGCGTGCCGATGTGCGGCGCCGTGCTCAACACCCTGAACACCCGCCTCGACGCCGCGATCATCGCGTTCTCGCTCGATCATGGCGAGGCCAAGGTGGTGATCACCGACCGTGAATTCTCGAAGACGATGAAGGAGGCGCTCAGCCTGTGCAAGGCGAAGCCGCTGGTCATCGACTATGACGACCCGGTCTATGACGGCCCCGGCGAACGGCTCGGCAGCGTCGAATACGAGGACTTCATCGCCGCCGGCGACCCGGATTTCGACTGGCAGATGCCCGCCGACGAGTGGGACGCGATCGCGCTGAACTACACCTCGGGCACGACCGGCGACCCCAAGGGCGTGGTCTACCACCATCGCGGCGCCAATCTGCTCGCGACCTCGAACATCATCACCGGCAATATGGGCAAGCACCCGGTCTATCTCTGGACGCTGCCGATGTTCCACTGCAATGGCTGGTGCTTCCCCTGGTCGCTCTCGATCGTGGCGGGCACCCATGTCTGCCTGCGCCAGGTCCGGGCCAAGGCGATGTACGACGCGCTCGCCGATCATGGCGTGACCCATCTCTGCGGCGCACCGATCGTGATGTCGGCGCTGCTCAACGCCCCCGCGGAAGAGCGCCGCGATTTCCCGCAGACGGTCTCTTTCTTCACCGCCGCAGCCCCGCCGCCGGAAGCGGTGCTCGCCGGCATGAAGCAGGCCGGCTTCGAGGTGACGCATCTCTACGGCCTGACCGAATGCTACGGCCCTGCCGTGGTCAATGACTGGAATGATGACTGGGATGCCCTGCCCGCCCCCGAGCAGGCGGCGCTGAAGGCTCGCCAGGGCGTGCGCTATCCCGCGCTCGAAGGCCTCGACGTGCTCGACCCCGACACGATGGTGCCCGTTGCGCGCGACGGCACCTCGATGGGGGAGGTCATGATGCGCGGCAATGTCGTGATGAAGGGCTATCTCAAGAACGCGAAATCGACTGAAGCCGCCTTCACCGGCGGCTGGTTCCACACCGGCGATCTCGGCGTGCGCTATCCCGACGGCTACATCCAGCTTAAGGACCGCTCCAAGGACATCATCATCTCGGGCGGCGAGAACATCTCCTCGATCGAGGTCGAGGACGCGCTCTACAAGCACCCTGCCATCCAGGCCGCCGCCGTGGTGGCGAGGCCCGACGAGAAATGGGGCGAGACGCCTTGCGCCTTCATCGAGCTGAAGCCGGGCAAGACCGCGACCGAGGCCGAGATCATCGCCTGGTGCCGGCAGCATCTCGCCGCCTTCAAATGCCCGAAGACGGTGGTCTTCACCGAAGTCCCCAAGACCTCGACGGGCAAGATCCAGAAATTCCGGCTGCGCGAGATGGCGCGGGCGCTCTAACGCACCGCGCCATCTTCGTGACGCAGTAGCGTCAGGCTCCGGCGCGCCTGAGCGTGCCGTCGGGCGTCGAGCTGTCGACCGCCTGCGGCAGCACCCGCGACAGCCGCGCGAGCAGGTCCTCGCGCGAGAGGCCGGTCTGCCGGGTCAATGCCTCGATGAGATCGGGGCCGAGCGCCTGCTCGACTTCGGGGGCCTCGACCGTCTGGTTTGGACCCTGCCGGACCCAGGAATCGGCCTTCTCGCCCTGGCCCGCCTGCTGGAAACGGTCGACCAGCTCGCCGACCATGCCGCCGATGCCGCCGGCACCGAGCATGCCGCCGAGATTGCCGAGGATGCCGCCCTGGCTTGCCGGTGCGCCGGTCTGGCCGGGCGCGGCATTGGCGCCGCTATTGGCCTGCGTCACGCCGCCGAGCCATTCGCCGATCTTGTCGCGGTTCTGGTAGCCGGCGACGGCCAGCAGGCCGAGCAGCGCCGTCAGCGACGGAAAGCCGCTATTCGAGTTGTTGTCCATGGACATGACTCCTGATGGTCGAGGTGAAAACGGATCAGACCGTGCTCTTGCGGTTCGACAGCGCCGCCCAGACCACGAGAACGATGATCGCGCCGACGACGGCGCCGATCAGGCCCGCGCCCTCGCCCGGTCCGTACCAGCCCATCGACTGGCCAAGATAGGTCGCGACGAACGCGCCGATGATGCCGAGGATCGTCGTCAGGATGAAACCGGACGGCTCGTTGGAGCCCGGTGTGATGAATTTGGCGATGATGCCCGCCAGGAATCCGATGATGATTGTCCCGAGAATGCCCATGATGTCCCTCCGCAGCCGAGTTTCCCGCCTGCTGAACCGCCAGCGCAGCCCCAAGGTTCCGCCCGAGGCGAGAAGACGTACCGCAAAGGCATGAAGCCTCGACGACAGAGGGTCGCGCGAAACCGTCGCCTCAGTTCTTGATCGCCTTGGCGGGCGACCCTGCCCCCGGCGCGCCCGGCACCGACCAGGTGCTCGTCCAGGTCTCCGACAGCGTCCGGCCGCGCGCCTTCAGGAACATGCGCAGCTCTGCCGTCTGGCCATCGGGCAGCGTCGCATCGACGATGGCCCGGAAGCCCTTCGCGTCGGGGTTGGGCGAGAGGATCGTCGCGGTGATCGTTCCGCCCGTCGTGTTCGCGGCGATCTCGACGCGGCCCGGATCGGAGAGGAAATAGGGCAGGTCGCCCCCGGCGAAATCGACGATGAAGCGCTTCTTGCCGAGCCCGTCGGCATGCCCGTCCTCAATGTCCGAGCCGCTGAAGCTGTTCTGCGTCTGGGCATAGGCATGGAGGCGGTCCGTCGTCGACAGCGCGGTGATGCGGTAGCTGAACTCGGCCGGCTTGCCGGCGGGCAGCGGGTCCTTCGGCGTCCAGCAGGCGACGATGTTGTCGAAGGCCTCGTTGTCGGTCGGGATCTCGATCAGCTCGACGCGCCCCTCGCCCCACTCGCCATGCGGCTCGACCCAGTAGCCCGGCCGGGCGTGATAATGCGCCTCGAGATCCTGGTAATGGCCGAATTCGCGGTCGCGCTGCATCAGGCCGAAACCCCTTGGGTTCTTGTCACCGAAGCTCGAGACGCGCAGCGCCTTGGGATTCTTGATCGGGCGCCAGATCCACTCGCCGCTGCCGGTCTGCATCATCAGCCCGTCGGAATCATGGATTTCGGGCCGGAAATCGGTGCGCAGCGCCAAATCGCCCTCGCCGGCCTGGAACATCGAGGTCAGCGGCGCGATGCCGAGCCGCGCGATGCTCTTGCGCGGGATGATCGTCGCCGTGACCTCCACATTCGTCGTTTGGCCGGGCGTCACGACATAGCGGTAGGCGCCGGCGACGGAGGGCGAATCGAGCAGCGCATAGATCACCAGCTCGGTGGAATCCCGCGAGGGCTCCTCGACCCAGAGCGCCCGCATGAACGGAAACTCCTCCGGCTGCTCGCCACCGACATCGAGCGCCAGTGAGCGGGCCGAGAGCCCATAGCGCTGGCCGCGCCCGATCACCCGGAAATAGCTCGCGCCAAGGAAGGAGATGACCTCGTCCTGGACCTTCGGATCGTTGAGATTCGTGGTGATCGCAAAGCCAGCGAAGCCAAGCGACGGCGAGATCTGCTTGGGCACCGGCACCTTGCCGTATTCGTACAGCCCCGTGGTGAACGGGATCGGCATCGCCGCGCCATAGCGGATGACGTGCAACTGCACCGGCTTGTCATGCAGGAAGCCAAGATGGAACGGCAGCAGCCGGAAATCGGAGCCTCCCTCCTGCCAGATCGCTTTGTCCCGGCGAAAGCGGATCTCGCGATAGCTGTCATAGGTCAGCTTCGACAGCTCGGCGGGAATGGTGGCGCTTTCCGCGTCGAAGGGCCGCTCACCGAGGATACGCGCCTGACGCACGACATCGTCATAGCCGAAGCTCTTGGGCTGCGTGCCACCGGCCGGCGGGGTCTGCGCGGCGGCCGGGTACAGCCCGATGGCGCAGGAGGACAGCAGCAGAGCCAGCGCGTTCCGGCGCGAACGGCCCGCGCGGGCGGGGGCGTCGGAGGCCTCGACGACCTCCCCTGCCCCGATCGGGCGCTCGATGATGTGGGATCGCATGGTCGCTCCTGTGCCTGCGCAGGCCCAACAAGGCCCGGCGTCAGAAGTTCCCGCGAAACGCCGAGGCCCGCCGCTGAGCCATCCCACACACGCGACAAAAAAGCCGGCCCCTTTCGGGACCGGCGGAACTCACGCAACAGAAACGGGCCGCATCTTGCCCGCTGACGCCCTCAATGCAGCGTTCGGTCCGGCATCGTCTGCCGCACCCGCTCGATCTCTTCCTTCAGCAGCAGCTTCTTCCGCTTCATCTCGACCACGGTGAGATCGTCCGAGGAGGGGCGGGCCGCCGCCTGGGCGATGGCTTCCTCGAGTTGACGATGCTTGCGTTCGAGTTCGACGAGATGGGTCTGCAGCGACATCTGGATCCTCCTGATGAGCGGTTGACAGAAGCGAGTGTGACATAGAGCCGGCTTCACGTCTGCGGGGCTGTCTCGCAGTGCCGCATGACATTCTGTGATCGTAACCGGCCCCTTTCCGCGACAGCGCGAATACGACACACCGCGCAGGCGCCGGTCGTTCCCGCACTTGCGGGGCGCCCGGCGTCTCCGCATAGTCGCGGCCAATCGCGGCAATGATGGGACGGCAATGGGATTCGAGTTGAGCCCGGACGAGGTCGAGGCCTTCACCACGGAACTGGCACGCCTGCGCGAGGAACACCGCGACCTCGACAGCGCCATCGACGCGCTCGAACGCGTCGGCACGATCAACCAGATCCAGGTGCAGCGGCTGAAGAAGCGCAAGCTCTATCTCAAGGACCGCATCGCCCAGATCGAGGACGCGCTGACGCCCGACATTATAGCGTGATAGCTATTCAATCCTCGGCATCGGAGAACGATTTTATCCATCTAAATCGATTTACATGGCTCTAAACACGCGGTAGAGCCCCATCGCCCCTATGCGCGACGTCCCCTTGCGGAAGGGCTCTTGCGGCACTCCGTTGCCGACCTTCCGCAGGTGCGCTACAGGCAACGTAAGAGATGCTTTCTTGGGATCAGACCATGGCCAGCCACGGACACCACGCCGACGATATTCCGCAGATGGATTATGCGGAGCATGAACGCACCTATGTCGGCTTCGTGCATTTCGCCGAGGTCGGCACCGTCGCCTGCCTCGCCTTCGTGGCGGCGCTTGCCGTCGGCGGCCTGAAGCATGCCTGGGGTTTCGCGATCATCGGCACGCTGTTGGCACTGGTTGGCACCGGTGTCGGCATCGCCTCGAAGTCGATCGGCTGGCGTGCGCCGGCGGTTCCCTTCGGGCTGCTGATGGCCGCGCTGCTGCTCCTGCCCGCAGCCCACTAAATCTGCTCCAAGCGTTCGAGAGGTTACGCCGCCATGCGCATCGCCGTGCCAGCCGAAACGCAAGGGGCGGAAACCCGCGTCGCCGTGACGCCGGAAACCGTCCGGAAATTCCTGGGGCTTGGAGCCGAAATCGTCGTAGAGACAGGCTGCGGCCTCACATCCGGCATCAGCGACGCCGACTACCAGGCCGCCGGTGCGACGATCGCCGCCAATGCGGCTGAAGCGCTCGCGGGCGCCGCCATCGTGCTCAAGGTGCGCCGCCCGTCCGAGGCCGAGATCGCCGGCCTGCCCAAGGGCGCGCTCGTCGTCGGCATCATGGACCCCTATGGCAACGAGGCCGCCGTCGAGGCGCTGTCGAAGGCCGGTGTCGCCGCCTTCGCCATGGAGTTCATGCCGCGGATCACCCGCGCGCAGGTCATGGACGTGCTCTCCTCGCAGGCCAACCTCGCCGGCTACCGCGCCGTGATCGACGGCGCCGCCGAGTATGGCCGCGCTTTGCCGATGATGATGACGGCGGCGGGCACCGTGCCGGCCGCGCGCATCTTCATCATGGGCGTCGGCGTCGCAGGCCTGCAGGCGATCGCCACCGCCCGCCGCATGGGCGCGATCGTCACCGCCACCGATGTCCGCCCCGCGACCAAGGAACAGGTCGAATCGCTCGGCGCCAAGTTCCTCGCCGTCGAGGACGACGAGTTCAAGCAGGCCCAGACGGCCGGCGGCTACGCCAAGGAAATGTCCAAGGAATACCAGGCCAAGCAGGCCGAGCTGACGGCGAGCCACATCGCCAAGCAGGACATCGTCATCACCACCGCGCTGATCCCCGGCCGCCCCGCGCCGAAGCTGATCTCGGCGGCGATGGTCGAGAGCATGAAGGCCGGCTCCGTCATCGTCGATCTCGCGGTCGAGCGCGGCGGCAACTGCGAACTCGCCAAGCCCGGCGAGATCGCGGTAACCGCCAATGGCGTCAAGATCGTCGGCCATCTCAACGTGCCCGGCCGTCTGGCTGCGACCTCGTCGCAGCTCTACGCCAAGAACCTCTTCGCCTTCGTCGAGACGCTGATCGACAAATCAGCCAAGGCTCTCGCCGTGAACTGGGACGACGAGCTGGTCAAGGCGACCGCGCTGACCAGGGACGGCGCCGTGATCCATCCGAATTTTGCGGCCAAGGCTGCACCGGTCGAGTCCGCGCCTGCGCCGGTCGAGCCTGCGCCTGTCGTCGAGGGGAGCGTCACCAATGGCTAATGCGACACCTGATCAGGCGCTCGACCAGGCGCGTTCCCTCGCCACCGCGACGCGACAGGCCGCCGATCTGGCCGCCCAGCACGCCGACAGCCTCGCCGCCGGCGCCAGCGCCGCGACCGGTGGCTACGTCGATCCGACGGTGTTTCGCCTCGCGATCTTCGTGCTCGCCGTCTTCGTCGGCTATTACGTCGTCTGGTCGGTGACACCGGCCCTGCACACCCCGCTGATGTCGGTCACCAACGCGATCTCCTCCGTCATCGTCGTCGGCGCGCTGCTGGCGGTCGGGGTCGAGGCGGCACCCGCGCTCGGCGACGGGCCGGTCTGGGCCAAGATCTTCGGCTTCATCGGGCTGGTGCTCGCCTCGGTCAACATCTTCGGCGGCTTCCTCGTCACCGAGCGGATGCTGTCCATGTACAAGAAGAAGGGCTGAGCGCCGATGGCCGCGAACCTGTCTGCCCTTCTCTACGTCGTCTCCGGCGTCCTGTTCATCATGGCCCTGCGGGGCCTGTCGCATCCGACGACGTCCCGCCAGGGCAATCTCTACGGCATGGTCGGCATGGGCATCGCCATCGCCACGACCATCGTCTTCTTCCCGCCTTCCGGCTTCTCGGGCTGGCTGCTGGTCATCGGCGGCATCGCCATCGGCGGCGGCATCGGCGCCTATATGGCCAAGCGCGTGCAAATGACGCAGATGCCGCAGCTCGTCGCCTTCTTCCACTCGCTGGTCGGCCTTGCCGCCGTGCTGGTGGCAGCGGCCGCGCTTTATGCGCCGAGCGCCTTCGGCATCGGCAATGTCGGCCGCATCAGCGGCGCGAGCCTGTTCGAGATGGGGCTCGGCGTCGCCATCGGCGCGATCACCTTCACCGGCTCGATCATCGCCTTCCTCAAGCTCGATGGGCGCATGAGCGGCAAGCCGATCATGCTGCCGCAGCGCCACGGCATCAATATCGGGCTCGGCATCGCGCTGGTCGTGCTGCTGCTGATCTTCCTGAAGACCGAGAGCCATGTCGTCTTCTGGCTGATCGTTCTGGTGTCCTTCGCGCTCGGCGTGCTGCTGATCGTCCCGATCGGTGGCGCCGACATGCCCGTCGTCGTCTCGATGCTCAACTCCTATTCGGGCTGGGCCGCCGCCGGCATCGGCTTCACGCTCGGCAACATGGCGCTGATCATCACCGGCGCGCTGGTCGGCTCGTCCGGCGCGATCCTGTCCTACATCATGTGCAAGGCGATGAACCGGAGCTTCATCTCCGTCATCCTCGGCGGCTTCGGCGGCGACGATGCCGCGGCGAGCGCAGGTGGCGCGGTCGAGGCCCGTCCGGTCAAGCAGGGCTCGGCGGACGACGCCGCCTACATCATGAAGAACGCCGCCAAGGTCATCATCGTGCCGGGCTACGGCATGGCGGTGGCGCAGGCCCAGCACACGCTGCGCGAGATGGCCGACCTGCTCAAGAAGGAAGGCGTCGAAGTGAAGTACGCCATCCACCCCGTGGCAGGCCGCATGCCGGGCCACATGAACGTGCTGCTGGCGGAAGCCAATGTGCCCTATGACGAGGTCTTCGAGCTCGAGGACATCAACTCCGAATTCGGCCAGGCCGACGTCGCCTTCGTCATCGGCGCCAACGACGTCACCAACCCGGCCGCCAAGACCGACAAGGCCTCGCCGATCTACGGCATGCCGATCCTCGACGTCGAGAAGGCCAAGACCGTGCTCTTCATCAAGCGCGGCATGGCGGCGGGCTATGCCGGCGTCGAGAACGAGCTGTTCTTCCGGCCCAACACGATGATGCTCTTCGGCGACGCCAAGAAGGTCACCGACGACATCGTCAAGGCGATGGCGCACTGACGCCTTTCCGCTCCGTCATCAGAACGCTGCAAAGGGCCGGCTTGATGCCGGTCCTTTTCGTTTGTGGCGGTGGATTCGGACATGGCTCCGACGAAAAAGCATTCCTCCCCGTTTCCCACTAGGGACCTGCCATGATCGCGCTCATCGCGAGATATGGCCTGATCGCCAGCCTCTGCACCTATCTCGGCGTGCTGGCCATGCTCTACGTCAAGCAGCGCGAGATGATGTATCCGCGCAATCCCGCTCGCGCCGAGATTGCCGGCGTCGATCTTCCGGCTCTGGAGGAGGTCACGCTGACAGCTGCCGATGGCGAGCGGCTGGTCGCCTGGGTGGTGCCGCCGCGCGAGGGCAAGCCCGTGCTGCTGTTCTTCCATGGCAATGCCGGCAATTTCGGCAGGCCGATCCGGCAGGCACGTTTCAAGGCGCTGACCGAGGATGGCACCGGCCTGTTCGCGGTCAATTATCGCGGCTATGGCGGCTCGACCGGCAGCCCGACCGAGGACGGGCTGCATCTCGATGCCCGCGCCGCCTATGGCACCGCCGTCGAACGCTTCGGGGCGGGCCGCCTGATCGGCTATGGCGAATCGCTGGGCACCGGCGTCGTGCTGAAGCTCGCCGCCGAGGTTCCCCTCGCAGCGGTCGTGCTGGAGGCACCCTATCTCTCCACCGCCGCCGTGGCGCAGGAGATTTATCCCTTCGTGCCAATCGGCCTGCTGATGCACGACAAGTTCCGGTCGGACGCGGTGATCGGCAGCGTCCGCGTGCCGCTACTCGTCATCCACGGCGAACGCGACGGGGTCGTCCCCTTCGCCCATGGCCTCGCGCTCTACGGCTTTGCAAACGACCCCAAGCGCTTCATCCGGTTTCCGCGCGGCGGGCACGAGGATCTCCCCGCCCATGGCTCCGTACCGGAGATCAGACGCTTCCTCGCCGAGGTCGCAAGGGGCGGAATGTCAGCGTCCGAGAGCCGGGTTGTGGGGGAGTGAACCATCCATCATTCTCGGGCTCAACCCGAGAATCTCCGGCAAGAGATGCTCGGGTTGAGCCCGAGCATGACGGCCCTGGGCCTCAGCTCCGGAACAGCCCGCCGCCGCCGCCCATGCGCGCCTGGCCGGAGCGCGCGGCAGCGTTGTTGCCGTCGAGGCTGAGCGCGCGCTGGTAGCTCTCGCTCGCTTCGGTCTTCTTGCCGAGCTTCTCCTGCGCGAAGCCGCGACCGGCCCAGGCATCGGCATTGCGGTTGTCGACATTGAGCGCGGCGGTGAAATCCTCGAGCGCGGCGTCGAACTTGCCGACCACGTTCAGGCTCTGGCCGCGCGCGATGTAAGGCGGCGCGTTGTAGGGATTGCGGTCGATCACCGAGTCGAAATCCGAGATGGCGTACTGGTGCTGGCCTTCCTTCTGGTAGACCAGCCCGCGCGCATGGAAGGCCTCGGCAGACTCCGGGTTCAGGCGGATCGCGGTGTTGAGGTCGGCCAGCGCCTGCTGGCTGTTGCCCTGGGCGCGCAGCAGGTTGGCGCGCGCGATATAGGCCGGGGCGTAGTTCGGGGAGGCGGTGGTCGCCTTGTTGAAATCCGCCAGCGCCGCGTCGTTGCGGCCGCTCTGGCGCAAGGCGAGGCCGCGATTCGTATAGGCCGAGGCCAGGTTGGGATTGAGTTGCACCGCCTTGGTGAAATCGGCGATCGCATCCGAGAAGCGGCCGACGCGGGCATAAGCGCTGCCACGCGTGTTGTAGGCGCCGGGATCGTTGGGGTTGCGGCTGATCACTTCCGAGAGCGAGCCGATATTGACGCTGGCATCCGCGGCCGAGGCGGTATCGAGTTCCGCGACCGCCTGCTGGCCTGTCACGCTGGAAAGGGTATCGCAACCCGCGAGCGCGAGCGCCATGCCCGCCGCCGCCAGCCAGTTCCTGCCACGCATCATGCTCTGTTCCATCGGTCCGGTTCCGTGCCTCATCTGCGCCGCCGCCCGAAGCTGGACCGCCGCCGCATCATTCGCGCTCCCCAGCCGACAGCGCCCCTCGAAAGAGAACGCCCGCTTTGTGCCAAGAGTTGGTTAACGCCGCCGGAAAAGCAACAGCGCCCGGAGCGGACTCCAGGCGCGGTCAGATCTTATGCTCTCGCCGCGTGGCTGAAACGCCGCCGCTAAACGATCGAAATCAGGGACGCTTCGGCTTCACCGGCGCCGGCAGCAGGCCTTCGCGCTGGAGCTTCTTGCGGTGCAGCTTGCGGGCGCGTCGGACGGCTTCCGCCTTCTCGCGGGCCTTCTTCTCGGAGGGCTTCTCGTAATGGCCGCGAAGCTTCATCTCGCGGAAAACACCCTCGCGCTGCAGCTTCTTCTTGAGCGCGCGGAGAGCCTGATCGACGTTGTTGTCGCGAACGAGAACCTGCACCGTGAGTGTCCGTCTTTAGCGGGTTGGTCTAAATGGTTTGGGCGGGCGACACTGCGACGCAGGCCTTCCGAAGGATCGTGCGGATACCAGAATTCAGTCTGGCTGTCCACGCTGGAAAAGCCGGAAAATCGCTGAAAACGACGTGCCCGCCACGTTTTACCAGCAAGGCTCAGCCAGCTTCGGGCCAGACCCGCGTGACATGGCCCATCTTGCGGCCCGGTCGCGCCGTGTGCTTGCCGTAGAGATGCAGATGCGCGCCGGGCTCGGCCAGCAGCTCGCGCCAGCGCAGGGCCGCCTCGCCGATCAGGTTCTCCATCTCGACGCGGCCGCGCCGCGCCGCCGACCCCAGCGGAAAGCCGCAGACGGCGCGGACATGCTGGTGGAACTGCGAAGTCTGCGCACCCTCGCTGGTCCAGTGCCCGGAATTATGCACGCGCGGCGCGATCTCGTTGACGACGACGCGCTCGGTCGCGCCCTCGCCGACCACGAACAGCTCGACCGCGAAGACGCCGACATAGCCCAGCGCTTCTCCGATCCGCCGGGCCGCCTCGATCGCGGCGATTTCCGTGGCGGCCGAGACCTGCGCGGGGACGCGGGTGAAGGCGAGGATGTGGTCGCGGTGCTCGTTCTCGCAGAGGTCGAAGGCGGCAAAAGCCCCGTCGCCCCCGCGCACGGCGACGACCGAGACCTCGCGGGCAAAGGTGACGAAGCCTTCCAGCACCGCCGGCGAGCGGCCGATCACCTCATAGGCTTCCGCGAGATCGGTGCCATCAAGGATCTTGACCTGCCCCTTGCCGTCATAGCCGAAGCGGCGCGTCTTCAGCACGCTGGGGCGGCCAAGCGCGGCGACCGCCGCCTCCAGATCATCCAGCGAATCGACGGCGCGGAAGGGCGCGACTTCCAGCCCGAGTTCCGCGACGAAGCTCTTCTCGCTGAGCCGATCCTGCGTCACCGCCAGCGCCCGCGCTCCGGGATGCAGCGGCTTGCGCTGGCTGAGGAAGGCTGCGGTCGCGGCCGGCACGTTCTCGAACTCGTAGGTCACGACATCGACTGCATCGGCGAAGCGGGCCAGCGCCGCCTCGTCTTCATAGGCCGCGACGGTTCGTGCCGCCGCGACGTCGAAGGCAGGATTCTCGGTCTCGGGCGCGAAGATATGGCAGGGTATGCCGAGATCGGCCGATGCCAGCGCGATCATCCGGGCGAGTTGCCCTCCGCCGATGATGCCGAGGACGGCGCCGGGCGCCATGCCCTCGAAAGGCACGCCCTCGAAGGCCGGCATGCTCACGCCTCGTCCTTGGCCGGGCGCTCGGCGATGGCAGCGCTCTGGCGGGCGCGATAGGCGTCGAGCCGTTCCGCCAGCGCCTCGTCCGACAGCGCCAGCACGGCGGCCGCGAGCAGGGCCGCATTGACCGCCCCGGCCCGGCCGATGGCGAGCGTGCCGACGGGGATGCCGGCCGGCATCTGCACGATCGAGAGCAGTGAGTCCTGCCCCGACAGCGCCTTCGACTCGACCGGCACGCCGAACACCGGCAGCGGCGTCAGCGACGCGGTCATGCCCGGCAGATGGGCGGCGCCGCCGGCGCCCGCGATCACCACCTTGAACCCATCAGCCTTCGCGCTCGTGGCGAATTCGACCATCCGCTGCGGCGTGCGGTGGGCCGAGACGATGCGGTCGTCATGAGCGATGCCGAGCGCGTCGAGCGTCTCGGCTGCATGGCGCATCGTTGCCCAGTCGGACTGGCTGCCCATGATGATGGCGACGGGCGCAGATGTGGTGGCCATGACGGTAAGCGCTTCCGGAACGCTGGAGAGGAAGCGCGCGATCTAGACTGCTCGATGCCGCACAGGCAAGCGCCGAATCAGGTCTGGCGCCCTGAATGAACCAGAAAGAACCCCGCGCCGTCATCCCGGGCGCAGCGAAGCGGAGACCCGGGATCCATTCCGGAACGCTACTCCTGAAAGGCTCGGGAATGGATCCCGGATCGGCGCTGCGACGCAGCTTGTCCGTGATGACGGCGCGGCTACGACAAGCAGCGATAACTAACCCGTCGCCACCAGCCCGGCCCGCGCCATCGCAGAGGCCTGGTCCGCCGCCACGGTCTCGACCTTGAAGCCCTCGATCTCCCCCTCGAACAGACGATGGAAGTTCAGCTCCGCATCGAGATGCAGGAAGACGCCGCCGAGCCCGATCGCGGCCCGGTCCATGAAGACGAATTCGCGCGGCACCTTCACGGGGCCACGCTTCTTCAGGGCCTGATGCACCTCGAAGGCCTGCCGGCGGCCATATTCGGCCGGGCTCACGCCCTCGGCAATGCGCCTGACGCGATCCTCCAGCAGCGGCCCGTAGATGAAGCGCGCCCAAATGTTGAGCGTCTCGACCAGCTCCTTGGTCAGCCCCTGGAAGCCCCAGGTCTCATAGGCATGGACGACGCGCGCATCGTCGCCCTCCAGCAGGCCGCGATAGAGATCGACCACGCCCCCGACGAAGGACGGTGGGAAGATGCGGATGCAGCCATAGTCGAGCAGGTTGATGCCCTCAGCCGCGCCATCTTCCGAGAACACCGTGTAGTTGCCCAGATGCGGGTCGCCATGGATGACGCCGTGATGGCTGAAGGGCCGCCACCAGGCCTTGAACATCGCCGTCGAGATCCGGTCGCGCGCCTGCTGGTCGTCCTGCTTGTGGGTCAGGATACCGTCGCCTTCGAGCCAGCGCATGGTCAGGAGCCGCCGCGTCGAAAGCGAGGCTTCAAGCGCCGGCACGCGCACCTGCGGGGTATCGCCGAGCATCTCCTGATACAGCGCGATATGCCTGCCCTCGCGCTGGTAGTCGAGCTCTTCGCGGATGCGCGCGCCGATCTCCTTGGCGATCTCGCTGGTGTCGATCACCGGGTCCATCCGGCGATGCAGCGCGAACAGGATGTCGAGCTGCGAGATATCGGCCTCGACCGCCGATTCCATGTCCGGATATTGCAGCTTGCAGGCGAGCGCCACGCCATCGAGCGTCGTCGCGCGATGCACCTGTCCCAGCGACGCCGCCGCCGCCGGCTGCAATTCGAAGCTGCCGAAGCACTCGCGCCAGTTGGCGCCGAGTTCCGCCATCATCCGGCGCTTGACGAAGGCCGCGCCCATCGGCGGCGCCTGCGACTGCAGCTTCTGCAATTCGGCGGCATATTCCGGCGGCACGACATCGGGGATCGTGGCGACGAGCTGCGCCACCTTCATGATCGGGCCCTTCAGCCCGCCCAGCGCCTTGGCCAGCGCCTCCGCATTGGAGGCGTTACGCCCCTCCATTCCGAACAGCCGCGCGCCCGCAATCCGCGCCGCCACCCCGCCGACATTGGCCCCGACACGGGCATAGCGCGCCGCACGGGCGGAAAAGCGGTTGGCTTCGGAGTCGTGCTCGGACATGGGGCGCGGATTCTCTCGCAGCATCGCTGCTCACTTATTCACTATTTAGGCGCTGATCGCCGCTTCGCCAAGCGCAAGACCTCACTAAATGAACTATTTGAGAGAAATAGTATAAATTTAACGGTCGTCATTATTCTAGAGTGTAAAAAAATTCTAGAGTGTAAAAAAAGTAACTCTATACGCATATATTATTATCAAATTGCCATTAGCCAGACTGAGAACTTCCCTTAAATTGTGTACTCATAAATTTTAACAAGAAATTCCTTGTTTCGAATCCGTCATCAGTAATTTCTCCAGAATAATACTCTATGCATCCATTAGGTATGTTCTTATCATCTTTCTTGAAATTTATCTGCTTGAGATTATGTAGTTTTTCAAGAGCCCGCCTTTCTGCATCCGACGATGAAATATCCGGCCTGTAGCAATGGCCGAAAAACCTAACGTCTGAAGAGACAAACATTAATCGTCTAACCATTTCTTCATCAAATTGAGTAAGAATCTCGGCAGTCTTTTTTGTCGCCTTCGGCAAATCACTCTCTTTAATGTTTAATTCCAGATAACCAAGCTTAAATACTTGAATTTGATCCGCTCTACGGGCGAGCGACATCATTACCGAATTCACGGGAACGTAGAACATTACCAATGCAAAAAAAGCAATACTTGGCCACATTGCCGCTTTTACGAGATCTATAACTTCCTTCATTACCGCACCCACAATATATGACAAATTCCGACCAATAGCGCGAGTCGAACTAGATATTATAGCTACGATCATTAGGGCATTAGCAAGTCGGGTTTACATTATTTGCGGCAGAATGAGATTTGAACCATGACAACAGCGATCAAAATCGCCCCCACCGAGGCCTGCCCAGATCAAGCTAACACGATCACCTCAACGCCCCGCCAACTCCGCCCTCACCTCCGCCACGCTCGCCACGTGCCCGCCCGCCGCCTCGACCAGCCTCGCCGTCGCCGCAACCAGCTCCCCATTCGTCCGCGCGCAGCCGAACGGCGCATCCTCCAGCCCGGCCCGGACATGCACGCCGCGCGCGACCGCGGCGGGGATCAGCCCGGTGAGATCGACGCCCAGCCCCGCGATCATCACCGGCGCGTCGGGCGCATCCTCCGCCAGCAGCTTCAGATGCGCGTCGAGCGCCCAGTCGCGCGGCGGAAAGCCCCAGGCGAAGGCATCCGAGAACATCAGCCGGTAGATCGGCGTCGGCAGTCCGGGATAGGCCTTGGCGAGCGCGGCGCCGAGCCGGGTGAAGCCGGGCTCGTAGATCGCGTAGCTCGGATGGATTTTGTGGGCATGCGCCACCGCCATGCCCTCACGGATATGCTCGCCGGGGTTCTGGTAGATGAAGCCTGGCTCGCCTTCGGGGATGCCGGCGAAGGTCGTCCAGTTGCAGGAGCCGGGATCGAGCACGCCCCATTCGACCAGCCCGCGCTTCGCCAGTTCCTCCAGATGGGTGTAGCGGCCCGAGCCGATCATGTCGCCGGCATAACCGGAACCGAGGATCGGGATCGTCGGATAGACGATGGCATCGACCTTGGCCCGGATGCCCTCGATCGCCTGCGCATAAAGCTCCCAGTCGTCGCGCTGCCGCCCGGTCTCGACGTCGTAGACATGCAGATGCACGATCGCGGCGCCCGCCTCTACGACCGCGATCCCGTCCGCGACGATGTCGGGAATCGCGATCGGAATGCCCGGCTGGCGCGCCTTGCCCCAGAGCCCGTTGATCGCGGCTTCGACCCAGATCGGCGTGGTCATCGGCTGCGCTTTGGTTGGGCGAGATGGTCGCGAAGCCATTGCGCTAGGACGTCCTCCTCCGCCTCGCCCGCCGCGACAGCCAGGATGGCGGCCGTCATGTCGGCTTGGGGGATGAGCAGGTCGACGCCGTTCAGGTTGAAGAAGACGATCATGGCAGCAAGCGCTGCGCGCTTGTTGCCGTCGATGAAAGGATGATTGCGCGCGATGCCGAACGCATAAGCGGCTGCCAACGCTGCGATATCGTGTTCGCCATAGGCAAACTTGTTCTGCGGGCGCCCGAGAGCCGATTCCAGCATACCCCGATCACGGATGCCGGCCGGACCGCCGAACAACGCCAGTTGCTCGGCATGGATGTCGATCACGATCTCCAGATCGAGCCACTGAGGCTCGTTCATTTGGCAAGCTCGCGGAACGTCTCGGCATAGTCCTTGAAGGCGCGCCGCGCGAACGCCATCGCGCGAGCATGCACATCATCATAAGGCACAAGCTTCACCTCACGATCCGGCTGACGGACGACGGTGAATTTGTCGCCCTCGGCCAATCCGAAGCGAGCCAAAATCTCCTTCGGCAGAATGATTCCGACCGAGTTTCCGATCTTGCGAAGCTGCACGATGTCGGTGACAGCTTCGCCCTCCAGCGGCGCGACCGTTTCGTTCATGGCATTCATCCCCTGCACGTTGTACGGTATGTATAACATACAGCCGGGCTGTTGTCTGCATCGTTGCGGCTTCGCACCGCCTCTTGTCAGGCTTCCCCGCCACAAGCCAAATCCCGAGCCACGACAGGGCAGGTGACAACGATGCTCGAACGCCGCGCGACCTATGCCGAGACTTTCAACAGCTTCCGCTGGCAGATTCCCGAGCGCTTCAACATCGGCGTCGCCGCTTGCGACCGCCATGCCGACGGCACGGCCAGGCCCGCGCTGATCTATGAGGACGGCGAGAACGGCGTCGTCACCATCAGCTTCGACGAGCTCAAGCGTGCCAGCAACCGCATCGCCAACATGCTGCGCGGCCATGGCGTTGCGGGAGGGGAGAGGGTCGGCATCCTGCTGCCGCAGCGGCCCGAGACGGCGATGGCTCATCTCGCCGTCTACAAGCTCGGCGCCATCGCGCTGCCGCTGTTCATCCAGTTCGGCCCCGAGGCGCTGGAACACCGGCTCCAGCACAGTGGCGCCGCAGCCCTGATCACCGATGCCGAAAACCTCCCAAAGATCGAGGCGATACGGCACGCCTTGCCCGATCTCCGGCGCATCTTCGTCGTCGACGGCGCGAACGGCCATCTCGACCTCGCAACCGAGATGGCGAAGGCCTCCGACGACTTTACGCCGGTCGATACCCGCGCTGACGATCCGGCGCTGATCATCTACACCTCCGGCACCACGGGAAAGCCGAAGGGCGCGCTCCATGCTCATCGCGTGCTGCTCGGCCATCTGCCCGGCGTGCAGATGCCGCAGGCCTTCTTCCCGCAGTCCGGCGACCTGTTCTGGACGCCGGCCGACTGGGCCTGGATCGGCGGCCTGCTCGATGTGCTGCTGCCGAGCCTGTATTTCGGCGTGCCCGTGTTGGCCGCGCGCGCCCGCAAATTCGATCCCGAAGCCGCCTTCGACCTGATCGCGCGGCACAAGGTCCGCAACGCCTTCCTGCCGCCGACCGCGCTGAAGTTGATGCGCCAGGTCCGCGATCCCCGCCGCTTCGGCTATGCCATGCGCTCGATCGGCAGCGGCGGCGAAACGCTCGGCGCCGATATGCTGGACTGGAGCCGCGACACCTTCGGCTTCGCCGTCAACGAGTTCTACGGCCAGACCGAAGCCAATCTGCTGGTTGCCAACTGCGCCGATCTCTTCCCGATCAAGCCGGGCTCGATGGGCCGCGCCGTGCCGGGCCATCGCGTCGCGGTCGTTTCGCCCGAAGGCGATATCCTGCCGCCCGGCGAGGCCGGGCTGATCGCGGTCGCGCAGCCCGATCCGGTGATGATGCTGGAATACTGGCGTCAGCCCGAGGCCACCGCTGCGAAATTCGCCGGTGACTGGCTCCTCACCGGCGACACCGGCACCTGCGACGAGGACGGCTATCTCTGGTTCAAGGGCCGCGACGACGACATCATCTCCTCGGGCTCATACCGCATCGGCCCCGGCGACATCGAGGATTGCATCATCCGCCACCCCGCCGTGCTGATGGTCGCGGTCATCGGCGTGCCCGATCCGGTGCGGACCGAGCTGGTCAAGGCCTTCGTCCTGCCCAGACCGGGGATCGAGACCTCCGATGCGCTGGCGGCCGAAATCCAGGCCTTCGTCCGCGAGCGGCTGGCGGCCTACCAGTATCCACGCGAGGTCGAATTCGTGACGGAACTGCCGATGACGGCGACGGGGAAGATCAGGCGCAAGGATTTGCGGGATATGGAGATCGAGAGGAAACTGGAAGGCTGAAGGAAAAGCGCGGGGAACCCCTCTCCTGTAAG